>CP143259.1:980000-2180000 GCA_036321625.1 Peptoniphilaceae bacterium AMB_02 | reverse complement strand
AAACCAAGAAAATAATTAAGATTGTGTCGATTATGCTGATTGCGATTTTAATGCTTACAGCATGTATGCCGGGTAAGGTAGAGAATGAATCCAAAGGGGAGACTTCAGATTTAAAGCTTGAGATCTCAAAAGTACTGGCAAAGCCAAATGATGTAAAATCGGTAAAAAATGATACTTCGGAAGATATTAAAAATATACTGAATACTTTTTCTTCCAAGACTTCGTCGATTGTCTTGAAAAGTGATAATAAAAATATGGTATATTCACCAATATCCGTGTATTATGCAACTGCAATGTTAAGAGAGATGGCAGATGGAGAAACTCTTACTAAACTAAGTCAATATATGGGAGCAGAAAATATTGAACTTGCAGCAGAACTTCAAAAAATAATGGAAAATGAAAAAGCACTAAATGGACTACAGATAAATAACTCGTACTGGGTATCCTTAAATCATGCAGATAATACAAGTCCTAATTTTCTAAATGTACTTAAAGAGCATTTTTATGCATATGCATTTGCAACTGATTTTACGAATGAAGGTGCTTATAATGATATCGATAATTGGGCTAAAATTGCGACCAATGATATGATCGATTATAATTCAAAAGACTTATTTCAAAGTCCAAATATAGTTTCCGTACTATTAAATGCTGTTTTCTTCCAGTCTAATTGGGAAAATCAATTTAATAAGGATAATAACTATAAAGACAAGTTTTACGGGATTGATGGACAGGTAAGTGAAATAGAGTATATGTTCCAAATGATAGAAAAAGGTGAATTTACGGTAGGCGAGGATTATGATGCAGCTACGCTTAGTATGAAAAATGGATCAATGCATTTTATTTTACCTAAAAACGATAAAACAGTGGATCAATTATTGGAAAATGAAAATTTCTTCAATGAGTATATGTCAGCCGAAAGGACTAATGGAGTACTTAATATTTCTATTCCAAAGTACGAGGTTGAAAGTGAGCTGAAAAATTTATTGGACCTTTTAGGGCTTTCAGATATAGTCGGGGAGGCTGCTGCTCCTAACCTTAGCAGAGCCTTTAAAACCGGGGGAGAAGGATTTGCAGTCAGTGGCATTATACAAGTAGCCAAAGTGGAAGTTTATGAAGAAGGTGCCAAAGCTGCAGCCGTTACAGCTGAAGTAGTAGAAGAGTCCATGCCTATAGGCGACGAACTCGAAATAAAATTTGATAAACCTTTTATTTTTCTTATAACTTTAAACGGAGGAGAAATAATCTTCACAGGAAAGGTCGTCAAGTTTTAAGTAGTAGGTTTAAATAGTATGAGGGAGATTTAAATGAAAGATATTGCATTGAAAATCATAACGATTGTTCTTGCATTTACAATGCTTTTAACAGCATGTGTACCTGCTGGAGAGAAGATGGAAGATAAAAAACAAGAATCAGAAGTCTCTGTCAGAGAAGATAAGCAAGACGAGGAGTCTGAAGAATTAATGGATGAAAAACTAAAAGCTTCAGAACTTTTAACAGAACCTGTTGAGATTAGAAAACGTGAGGATTTTCCCCACACATGAACTCACAGAAATTGTCAATGGATTTTCTTCTCAGACCAGCTCCATCTTATTGAAGGATTCTAAGAAAAACAGCGTATACTCTCCAATTTCTCTATACATTGCATTATCTATGCTAAGAGAAATGGCGGATGGCGAAACTAAGTTAAAGCTTGATGAATTCTTAAATGTAGGAGATATCAATCTGGCGAATGCTATAAAAAATCTGGTAGAGAATGAGCATGCAAAAGACGGTCTTGTGGTTACCAATTCTTATTGGGTAGATGGTGTGTTCAAGGATGATTTAAATCCTGAGTATCTAAAAATCTTAAACGATAATTTTTATGCACATGTATTTGCCACGGACTTTAATGACGATGATTCCTATGAGGACATTGATAATTGGGCGCTTAAGACCACAAAAGGGATGATAAAACTCAATTCAAAAGAAACATTAAAAGATATCGATCTTAAATCCGTTCTACTTAATGCAGTATATTATGAATCTACCTGGATTGAAAAATTTGAAGAAAGTAACAATTATATAGATACTTTTTATGGAGTAAGCAAAGACAATCCGGATACAGAATTCATGACTCAGACTACGGAAGACGGTTACTTTTATGAGGGTGATAGTTATAAAGCAGCTCAACTGTTAATGAAAAACGGAAGCATACACTTTATCTTACCAAGTGAGGGAAGCTCACCCCAGGAACTTTTGTCCAATGAGGATTTCTTGACCGATTATATAAATGTAGTTATGAAATCTGGGGAATTAACAATTAATCTTCCAAAATTTGAGATTGAAAGTTCTTATGACGAGCTTTTAAGAGATTTGGATTTAACAGAGACTCTAGGACAGGGTGCAGATTTAAGCCATGCTTTTACTACAAATATGGACGGTTTTATAAGTAAAATTGCCCAAAAAGCAAAAATAATAGTAAATGAAGAAGGTGCAAAAGCTGCTGCCGTAACTGAAATTTCGGATAAAGCCGAGGAAAAACCGAGTGAAGATAAAATGACACTGAATTTAAATAGACCATTTTTATTTTTAATTACACTTAATACGCAAGAGATTGTATTTGTAGGGAATGTGGTGGATTTATAAGTTGGGTGTGGTTGTGGATTTGGAATATAGAAGTAGAATTCTTCGAATTCCTTTCTTTGTATCTCTCCCTCCGAGTCGCTTTGGCGACCCACCTCCCTCGTCAGATGGAGGCTCTCAAAAACTAATCTCTCGGCAATTATTGTTCAACTAACCATAGTTTTATGGTTTAAGTATTTGGCTTTTATTGGCTCCATCTGACGAGGGAGCTGTCAGCTCTGCTGACTGAGGGAGAGATGTACAAAAAGCGACATCTTTTCGTCGCTACCTCCAACATCTCTGAAAATCTAAAACATAGTAAAGGAGCTGTATAATTACAGCTCCTCATTAATTTAAAATAGTATTAGATTAATATCCCGACAATATATACAACCAAGACAGCCACCATGGAGACTACGATCAATTTCTTCTCACGATAAGCGAGAATCACTGCTACGGCGAAGCCTGCAATAGCTGAGTAAATCGAACTGGTTGAATAGAGTATTGATGGAAACACAAGTAAACTCAAAGTTACAAATGGTACATAGTATAAAAATGATTTTACAAAGCTACTGTCTATTTGTTTTCTGATCAAGGTAAGCGGAAGCGCTCTTATTACATAGGTTACAATGGCCATTACCGCAATATTCATATATGGATTACTCATGGTCTGCCTCCGGGATAGGGAAGAAGTATGCTGCTATGGAAGTTATTACAATAGTTAAGATAATGATAATCATAGCAGGCGATAATGTGTTTAATACCGGCAGCTTGGTAAATAAATAGGAAGATACCATAGATATTATAACAAGCGCAGCTATTGTGCGGTTTTGCTTTGCAGGAGGGATGATTATCGCTATGAGCATCCCATATAGAGCAATCCCCAGTGCATCTAGCATCGGCTCAGGGAGAAGATTTCCTGAAATAACTCCAAGGATCGTTCCCAGTATCCATCCCGGTATTGCTGAGGTCATAAGTCCATAAAAATACACGGGTTTAAGGACACCGACTTCTGCTATTGAAAGTGCAAAGATTTCATCGGTAATTCCATGAGCCATTACTAGCCTGTTAAGCATGCTTTCATCGGTAGATATTTTTTGGGATAATGCTCCTGACATCAGGATGTATCTCGAGTTAATTATGAGCTGAGCAATTGCAAGCTCGAGTAGAGTTGCTCCTGAAAACATCATCTTCAGTCCAGCAAACTGTCCTGCTGAAGTGACATTGCTGGCAGATAGTATACCCGACTGTGCAAGGTTTAAGCCCATTTTTCTAGCTTGAATACCAAAGCTGAAGGACACGGCAAGATAACCCAGAAATATTGGAATGCCGTCTTTTATTCCTCTTATATAATCATTTGTTTCACGCACATCAATCACCGCTTATTCTGCTGTTCCCGCCAATCGTGTAAATGCGGAAATCGCACATATTAAGTCCATAGAATTAGAACACTCAAATCCAATATTGTAAGCATCTATTCTCTCGACACCCGGAATTAATTCCACATAGTCCGCCATGATAGTTTTATTAAACTCAATTCTCAAATTGTATGGCGCATTTATGTCGATGAGATTTATTTCGGAAATATTCTCCACTGCCCATTTGGACTTTTCTATGCTCTCCTTTTTCAACGCTTTTCTTGCTTTGTATTTGGCTGCAAATCTTGAAATAGATTCTTTTGTAATGATATAAGGTACATCGATTAAAAAGCCAAGATTGTCGAGCTGTTCTTTAAGTTTATCGTCACCGGCTATAAGAATAACGGGTACGCCATTGTCTTTACTATGTATTGCATTGACCATGGATTCATTCACAGGAATTTCGTTTACATATATGTGATGTACAACTTTTCCGTAAAAACTATGCTCCATATTTCCATGTAAAGTCCCGGCTCCAGCATGATATCCAACAAAGATAACCCCGGCATAGCTATTGTCAATGGTAGAAACCATAAAGGTTTTTCTCGGAGATCCGGAGATTAATCTAATCCTGTCATCGAGCTTGGATACATCCCTATAGACTATAGATTTCCCTTCGAAATGTGAATCACAAATAGTTATTTCTTCTATCTCATTATTGAGTTCAGATGCTTGAATGCCATTAACTATGGATTTTAACTGGAACATTATAGAATCCCTGTATAAATCCCTCTCGTTGAACTCCTCATAATTACTTACAATTCCTGCAATACCTTCCATGTCGACAGAAATAAACAGTTTCATAAATACCTCCGTTTTACTATGTTTTCTGTTAGTATATCATAGAATGAGTAGCATTTTCAGTATATTAGCTAAATATCTCATCATTTGATAAAATAAATATAGGATTTTAATGAGGTGGTGTAATGGAAAAACTTAAAATAGCAAACTTACCGACCAGAATAGAAAAACTTGAGAAGATTTCGAATGAACTGGACACAAATCTATATGTAAAAAGAGATGATTTTACACCCGAGTTTATCACTTCTCTTAGAAAATAATAACCGTGATTCGCTAAATTAAAGCGATTTATCACGGTTTTTCTATTTTTATGCTTGTTGTATACGGTTGTTTGTGGTATAATTATATTATGGCATATATTATTAAACGAAAAAATAGAGAAGGAAAAGAATACGTCTATCTCGTAGAAGGATACCGGGACAAGGATAAAGTTCGTCAAAGAACGCTCAAAAGCTATGGTCAACTGGAGGTGTTGGAGCGTAATGAGCCTGGTGCATTTGAAAGATTAAGACGTCAAGCGAAAGAGGGACTTCTTTCAGAGAAAATTGAAAAAGTAATAAATATCCCATTTCAATTAGATTCTCCCATTTCGAATTCTCTCAAAAATTATGGATGGATGTTTTTAGATGATCTTCTTCGTCTTTTGAAAGTCGAAGAAACTCTAAGAGTTGGCTGTCAAGGTCGAAGGTTCAAGTTTGATCCAACCAAAATCTTGAAACTTCTGGTTTACCAGCGTATTTTAGATCCTGGAAGTAAAACCAAAGCACGTATGAACCAAGATGAACTTTTTGGGGATTGGAAAATATCTTCGAATGATATGGATAGAGCTTTAGATGTATTTGCCATGTGTAAAGATGAGCTGCTCCTTACCATGCATCAACAGATTACTCAAACCATAGGACGTACTGCTACGCTTGTATACTACGATGTCACCAACTACTACTATGAAACAGATCTTGATGATCCAGATGTACTGGATGAAGATGGAGAGATACAGGAAGTAGGAATGCGTAAGCGTGGTCCAAGTAAAGAACGAAGACCAAATCCTATTGTTCAAATGGGACTGTTCATGGATCAAAACTCCATCCCTATTTCATATGAACTGTTCCCTGGAAACCATACCAATCCGATTACCTATCTACCTTCAGCAGAACGAGTGAAAAAACAGTTTGGGATTGAAAGATTAGTCAGCGTAGCGGATAAGGCAATGAACAGTAAGAAAAACGTATTGGCGATTTACGAACGAGGAGATGGTTGGCTGTTCTCCCAAAAACATCGAGGCAAGCGAGGTGCACCTAAAGATATACAGGAGTTCATACTAAAACCAGAAGGTTGGGAATACAACAATCGACAAACCTTCGCAAAAAAGAGTACTATTCGAGAAAGAAACCTTGGAAATGGAGTTGTAGTGAAGGAGAAAGTTCTAGTTACTTGGAGTGAAGCCTATGCTAAACGAGAGAAAATCCGAAGAGATGGAGCACTTGCTTATGCAGCTTCTCTACGAGATCCAGAAAGATATCGTATGACTTGTAAAAAAGGCGGAAAGAAGTATCTTGAGCAATATGTAGTAGATAAACAAACTGGAGAGCGACAAGTATTGCATCCTTTCATAGGAATAGATTATGAATTGGTTGATTTTGATGCACAATTTGATGGAATCAACGTTCTGGTAACCAGCGAGTTAAAGATGAGTGATGAGGAAATGATGGCGAACTACCGTCAGCTCTACAAAATAGAAGAGTGCTTTAGAATCACAAAGACAGAACTTAAAACCCGACCGGTGTATGTAACAGAAAAAAATCATATTGAAGCACACTTTCTAACTTGCTTTATCGCATTGGTGCTCCTTCGAATCGTACAATATTTATTAGATGGAGAATGGAGTGTATCAAGAATAGTTGATTCATTAAAAAGTGCGCTGACAGATGAATTGGGTCAAGGATACATGAAAGTATATGGTAATGAAGATTGGCTTAAAATACTAGAAAAACTAAAGATAGATTGGAAGCAACAGATTGTGAAGTTAGAGAAGTTGAAACAATTCGGGAGAGGTTGGTGTACAACAAAGGATTGGAGATAAAAACATGGCTAGAAGCTTGGAAATTACAAGTTTCTAGCCTTCGTTGTATTTTAAAAGTGATAAACTCAGGAGTATATCATAGAATGAGTAGCATTTTCAGTATATTAGCTAAATATCTCATCATTTGATAAAATAAATATAGGATTTTAATGAGGTGGTGTAATGGAAAAACTTAAAATAGCAAACTTACCGACCAGAATAGAAAAACTTGAGAAGATTTCGAATGAACTGGACACAAATCTATATGTAAAAAGAGATGATTTTACAGGGACAGAGTACTCGGGAAATAAAATCAGGAAGCTTGAATACGCTTTGGCTGAAGCCGTAAAAACAGGATGTGACACTATTATAACGGCCGGTGCGACCCAGTCCAATCACTGTAGAGCAACTGCTGCAGCATGTGCCAAATACGGACTAAAATGTGAACTAGTCATCCGAGGTGAAGAACCTGAACAAATCGAGGGGAATCTTTTCTTGGATTATGTACTCGGTGCGAATGTCAATCTAATAAAGCCGGAAGACTCGAGAGAAGATAAAATGAACGAGATAAGTGAGAGGATAGAAAGCACAGGCGGAAAAGCCTATTTAATACCGGTTGGAGCTTCAAATGCAGTCGGTTCACTTGGTTATCTCGAGTGCTTTGAAGAAATCCTCAACCAGGAAAAAGAACTGGGCATCATCTTCGATGCAATTGTCCTAAGCGTTGGTTCTGGAGGAACATATGCAGGTCTATGGCTTGGGAACTATTTAAATAAATCGGAAAAACTTGTCTACGGAATATCGGTAAGTGACTCTTCAGAGGAATTTAAGGAGCAGATTACAGACATCCTTAAAAATATGGATGGTATGGATGCAGATGATGATTATCTAGGCAAAAATATTGTAATCAATGATAAATACATCGGAGAAGGATACGCAAAGAGCACCGATGAAGAACTAAAATTCCTCGTAGAGGTCGCCCAAAGCGAAGGAATTATCTTCGACCCATGCTATACCGGAAAAGCCTTTAAGGGCTGTTATAATGAGATAAAAGAGGGAGATTTAAGAACTGCCAAAAATATCCTATTTATCCATACAGGAGGTCTTATGGGTTGGACTATGGAGCAGAGGAATAGGGTTATGGAGATGCTTGAAAGATAACCGAATTAAGGTATATATTTAGAAAATACTAAAAGCAAAAGATGATGTTTGTCTTAGAGAATTATCTTTTGCTTTTTAATTGGATTTTAAGATTAAAGACCATTTATATGCTAAGTGAATTCTAAATTGGTGGCAAATAATACTGTAGTGAATATATGTCTCTTTTTTCTATATCTAGAATATTTCATCTATCAAAACTGTTAAAATTATTAGGATAAAGTGATACTGTAAATAACTGCAATAGTTATAAATATAAAGAATACAAACTTTTAACTATAAGCGCTTAATTTATTTTTATAATATAGAATATCAGAAAACTCATTGAGTTTATTAAAACATAATGACTAATCATAGAATTATTATATTAAAGTGTTTATTTTCAGTAGCATAGATTTATGTAAAAATAACGATATTAATTGACACACTAAGGCTGATAGGATATAATTTCATTAATTAAAACGTTTTAATTACGGGGGGATAATATGGCTATTACTATAAAAGATGTAGCAAGAGAAGCAGGAGTTTCAATTACAACTGTTTCTATGGTGCTTAATGAATCGGATTATCCCATTAGTGATAAAACAAAAAATAAGGTATTTGAAACCGCAAAGAGATTGAATTATGTTCCAAATAGGATAGCTAGAAACTTAGTGATGAGGCAATCAAACTCAATAGCATTAATTGTGCCTGATATAACTAACCCTTTTTATCCCGAGATAGCTAAAGCGGTAAGTGAAGTAGCAGAAAGCAGAGGATTTAACCTTTTTTTAATTAATACAAACAACGAGACTACGAAAAATAGCAGTTGGTTAGAAGTATTAGAAAATGGACTAATTGAAGGAGCTTTAATAATTTCTCGTGAATCTACTATTACTGATGCATATAAAAGGTCTAGGAACATTAAAATAGTATATCTAGATGAACCTGGATTTTCTGAAGATAAAGATGCCTATATTGTAACCGGCGATAGTAAAGAAGGTGGATATATAGCAGGGAAGCATTTAATATCACTTGGACATAAAAAACTTGCATGTATTGCAGGTCCTGAAGAGACGCCCAATTCTAGTCGTAGATTATCAGGGTTTTTAAAAGCATGTATGGAAAACGACATCTATTTGGATACAAAGTATATTTTATTTGGAAACTATTCTTTTGATGGCGGTTACGAATGTGGAAAAGTTTTAGCAAATGAAGATATAACAGGAATATTTGCATTTAATGATTTGTCGGCTTATGGAGCAATAAGAGCATTGAAAGAAGGTGGTAAAAGTCTATTAAAAGACTACTCTATTATTGGATACGATAATTTGCTTATGACAGCTTTCACTGATCCATCATTAACCACTATAGATCAATTCTCAAAGCAAATAGGAATAAGTGCAACTAATATCTTGTTAGATTTAATAAAAGGAAGGAAGGTAAATGAGAGAAAAGTATTAGTTAAACCTAAATTAGTTTTAAGGGAAACGACAGGAAAGATTGGTTAGCTTAGAAAGAGGTGATGATACTGAGCATATTAGTTGTTGGAAGTCTAAATATGGATACTACATTATCTGTTGATCATCTCCCGCAACCTGGGGAAACAATACTAGCAGATATGTTAAAAACTAGTAGGGGAGGAAAAGGTCAGAATCAAGCAGTAGCAATGTCTAGGCTTGGCAGTACAGTTAGGATGATTGGAGCTGTAGGGAAGGATGAGAAAGGATGTGATATTTTAAAAGGATTGGAAAGCGAAGGAGTAGACGTAAATGGAATCATAATAACTGATTCACCTACGGGAATGGCATCAATATACTTGGATTCCAAAGGTAATAATAGTATTGTAGTTTATCCCGGAGCTAATTTCGCGATAAGACCTAATGATATCAAGAGAAATTTAGAGATGTTTGAAAATATAAGATACTGTGTAATGCAGCTTGAAACACCTCTCGAGGTTGTTTATAAAACTCTAGAGATTTGCAAAGAAAAAAATATTATTACAGTTTTAAATCCGGCACCTGCAAACATTGATTTCGATGATAAGTACTTAAATTTGATTGATTATCTAATTCCAAATGAGACAGAATTATCACTTTTAACGGGGGAAGAATTAAGTGAATCAAATATGAGTTTGTTAGCAAGTAAATTACTCCAAAAAGGTTGTAAAAATGTATTGATAACACTTGGGAAAGAAGGGTCATTATTAGTAAATGGTTCAGTAGAAATAAAGGTTGAAAGCGAAGAAGTAGAAGCTATAGACACTACTGCAGCAGGAGATTCTTATATTGGTGGATTAGTATCCAGTCTAGCTAATGGATACAGAATAGAAGAAGCTATGAAGTTTGCAACTAAAGTGGCAGCAATAACTGTAACTAGAGAAGGAGCAATAGATTCATTGCCATTTAAAAATGAAGTTAAATAAGATTAGTGAGTTATTATATTAAAACGTTTTAATAGGAGGGTAAAATGAAAAGAAGAAGTATATTAGCAATATCAATAATTATGGTTTTAGTTATGTTGTTCAGTGCATGTACTGGGAACAATAACAATGGAAAAAAAGATGACAATGGTGCAGATTCGTCAGATAAAAAAACACCTAGCTTTGTTTTTGTAGTAACCGATCAACTTGGCGATAAGTCATTTAACGATTCAGCTGCTGAAGGAACAAAAAGAATTGCTGAAGAGCTTGGATATAAAACGAAAATTATGGAAATAGGTAGAGATCAAACTAAATGGGAACCTACCATTCTAGATTTATCAGAAAGTGGAGAGTATACAGCAATATTTTTAAATGGTTCTGGAACTCAAGAAATTGTAGAGGAGTTAGCCGGACGATATCCAAATCAGAAGTATGTTTTGTTTGATGCCTCTATAGAGGAAGGATCATTTGACAATGTATATGCTATTGCATACAAACAAAATGAAGGCTCATATTTAGGAGGAGTGCTTGCTGCATTAGTCACTACTTCTGATATGGAATATGCGAATCCGGATAAAAAAATAGGTTTTATAGGTGGGGATAGTGGACCAATTATAAGTGATTTTTTAGTTGGATATATTGAAGGGGCAAAATCTGTAGTGCCTGACATAAAGGTATATGTTTCTTATGTTGGTAGTTGGGTTGATACAGCAAAAGCTAAAGAGTTAGCAAATGCTCAGTTTAATCAAGGGGTCGACATTATATTTCCTGCTGCTATGACCGCTGGTCTAGGAGTTGTAGAAGCTGCAGCTGAACAAAACAAATATATAATTGGAGTAGACTCTGATCAAGCAACATTATTAGGTGAAACTGATGAAAAGAAAGCCAATGTAATTTTAACCTCAGTTATCAAAGAAGTTGGGGAATCCTTATTTAGATATGCTGAAAAAGTTGGTAAAGGTGAAGATAAATATGGAACTACTGAAGTATTAGGTGTTAAAGAAAAGTCTACAGGTATAGTTGTAAATAATTATTATGAAAAAAATGTACCTCAAGAAATTAGAGACAAAGTATCTGAAGCAAGTGATGATATTATTAATGGAAAGATAAAGGTTTCAACAGCTTTGGGAGTAGAACAGAGTGAAGTAGACAAAATAGTTAACTCAGTAAAACCATAATACCAAGTAACCATTATTATGGAGGTATATATGACAAATATTTTAGAAATGACAGGAATTTCAAAAATATACTCAAATGGTGTATATGCTAATAAAAATATAAGTTTAATAATCGAAAAAGGCGAGATTCATGCTTTAATGGGAGAAAATGGAGCAGGCAAGAGTACATTAATGAAAATTCTTTTTGGGTTAGAATTACCTGATGAAGGAAAAATTATATTCAAAGATAAAGAAGTTGTCATTAATGGGCCTGCTCAGGCCATTAATTTAGGAATTGGAATGGTTAATCAGCATTTTATGTTGGTTGATGATTTGACTGTGTTTGAAAATGTAATTTTGGGTATGGAACCGAAATCAGGAGTTTTTATAGACCAAGAGTCGGCAATAGAATTGGTTAACAAATATGCTAAACAATTTAATCTTGGAGTGAATCCTTTAGATACTGTTGGAGATTTATCTGTAAGTCAAAAGCAAAAGGTAGAGATATTAAAAGTTCTTACAAGAGGATCAGAATTAGTTATTCTTGACGAGCCAACTGCAGTACTAACACCACAAGAAACTGAGGAGCTATTTCAACAATTAAAGTTATTAAAGGAAAATGGTTATACTATAATATTTATTACTCATAAAATTCAAGAAGTTATGAAGATATGTGATAGAATTACTGTTTTAAGAAAAGGAAGAGAAATTGGAACAATAGAAGTTGAAGGTGCTACTCCTGAAAGTATTTCAAAAATGATGGTAGGGCGTGATGTCTTCTTGAATATAGATAAGAAATCCAAGGAATTTGGTGATGTTACTATGAATTTGGAAGATGTGAGCGTATATGATGAGCAAGGAGCTAAAGTTGTAGATTCAGTTTCGTTTAGTATTAGAGATAATGAAATACTTGGAATAGCCGGTGTTGAAGGAAATGGACAATCAGAGTTGGCAGATACTATATTTGGTTTAATTAAAGCTAATAATGGCAGTATAAAATTGGGACAGACTGAAATTCAAAACTTATCGATAAAGGAAAGAAGAGGTCTAGGACTTGGATATATACCTGAAGATAGGATAAAAACTGGTTCTGCAGCATCTCAATCAATTTGGGAGAATTTAATAGCTGATAAAATCAAGAAAAAGATTTATAAAAAATCTTCATTTTTAGATTTTGAGAAAATTAGAAAAGATTCTGATGCTTTGATAGATAAGTATAATATTACATCATTAAATCAAGATCAAGAATTTCGCATGCTTTCAGGTGGAAATATGCAAAAAGTAGTAGTTGCAAGAGAATTATCTTCTGATCCTAAAATACTAATTGCAAACCAACCAACTCGTGGTATAGATGTTGGAGCACAGGAATTTATTTGGAATGAACTAATAGATTTCCGAGATAAAGGAAAGTCTGTGCTTCTAATATCCGCAGACTTAAATGAATTATTAGCATTGAGTGATACTGTTTTAGTAATGCTTAAAG
This sequence comes from Peptoniphilaceae bacterium AMB_02, assembly GCA_036321625.1. Classification (NCBI taxonomy): domain Bacteria; kingdom Bacillati; phylum Bacillota; class Tissierellia; order Tissierellales; family Peptoniphilaceae; genus Microaceticoccus; species Microaceticoccus formicicus. The sequence continues at coordinate 2,166,919 of CP143259.1, read as the reverse complement.
GGAAAATTGTAGCCATACTTGATAATTCGATTAGGTTGAGTGAAGAAGAATTAGGACTTTATATGTTAGGAGTAAAGAAACAGCATTTGGAGAGTGATATGTATGAAGAGTAAAGTTAAACATATGGAATTAATGAGAATGTTGTTTGCCATCGGAATATCACTGAGTATTGTATTTTTGATAATATTAGTGGTTAGTGATAATCCTAGTGTTGCAATTAGCAGTTTTATATTGGGTCCTCTTTCATCTGTTAGACGATTAGGAAACATCATAGAACTGATGATACCATTAATGTTTTCCGGATTATCGATAATATTTTTATTTAAGACAGGACTATTTAACTTGTCTGCAGAAGGTGCTATATTTTCTGGAGCAGTAATTGCTGCGATGCTAGGTATTACGTTAAAAACTCCACCAATAATATCTATTTTAATATCATTTTTATTGGCTGGGATTATTGGTGCGATAATTACGGTTATACCTGGATTCTTGAAGGTGAAATTTAATGCAAATGAAATAGTTACTTCTTTAATGTTAAATTTTGTTTGTTTAAATATTGGGTTGTTTTTCATTCATGAATTTTTTCTAGATCCAAATGTGAATTCGCCGTATACGTATAAATTTCAAAATGGTGTTTCTTTACCGAAAATAATATCTGGGACGAGAATTCACTTCGGACTTATTATTGCGATTCTAGCAATTCTCTTAGCGTGGATTGTCCTTAAAAAAACACCATTCGGTATAAGTACAAATCTTGTTGGATCAAATAAAAAAATGTCGGAATATGTAGGTATTAATAGTTCGAAGATTATATTAGCTACACAATTAATAGGAGGATTTATCGCCGGACTAGGCGGTTCTGTTGAGTTGTTCGGAATGTATAATAGATTCCAGTTTGGAGGGCTTACAGGGTATGGATGGGATGGGATTCCCATAGCTATTATTGCTGTTAATAATCCTAAAAACGTACCTTTTGCTGCTTTATTCTTTGCCTATTTAAAAATAGGAGCTGACATTATGGCGAGACAAAGCGATATCCCATTTGAGATAGTTCAAATTATTCAAGCTATAATGATAATATTTATTTCTGCACAAGCATTACTAAGTGGTTATAGAAAGAGAGTAATGATGCAAGAGATTCAGAGGATGGAAAAGGAGGTATAGGTTATGGAAAAAATTTTTAATATACTACTTAGTACGGATTATATTTTCACCGCCATAAGAGTAACAACTCCTATACTTTTTGCTTCGTTTGCTTGCTTAATGTTCTATAAAGGTGGTGTTGATGCAATTGGAACAGAAGGTTTGATGCTTATGTCATCTCTAATTGGAGTTATTGGTGCGCATTATACGAAAAGTTTTATTGGAGGAATTCTAGCCGGGATGCTTTGTGGAGCATTCTTCAGCGCGTTATATGTGTTTTTAACAAACAAAATGAAAGCCAATGATATCCTTGCAGGGATATCTGTAAATACATTTGCAAGTGGATCTACTGTATTTCTGTTGTATCTTTTAGCAGGAGAAAAAGGTTCTTCACAAAATTTACCTAGTCCAACTGTGCCGATTATAAATATTCCGTTGATAAAGGACATACCATTAATAGGTGAAATACTATCAGGTCATAGCTTGTTAACATATATTGGATTATTAATGGTCTTGTTGACTTATGTGTTTCTATACAAGACGCCTTTGGGGTTGCGAATAAGGGCAGTTGGAAAGAATCCCGGTGCAGCCAGTTCAGTAGGAATAAATGTTATTAAAACAAAGTACATCTCAGCTTGTATAGCCGGTTCTATAGCTGGGCTTGGTGGCGTATTTATGTCCATGTCATATATTTCAAACTTTACAAGAGACATGGTAGCAGGTAGAGGTTTTATCGGGATGGCAGCAGAAGGAATGGGGAGAGGCAATCCACTAGGGGTTTTACTGTCTTCTCTTTTGTTTGGTGCCGTTGACTCTTTCGCCATTAGATTACAGGGGATGAATTTACCAGCCAGATTAGTCCAAGCGATACCTTATATTATGACAATAATAGTTATAACTATATACTCATATATTGATATGAAAAACAAGAAAATAAAGGAGATCAAATAAATGACAAAAAAGTCAGAATTATTCAAGGATAAAACAGCTCGTCAAATTGCAATAGAAATGATTAACTCCTCAAAGCCTAGATTGCAGAGTGAAGAAGAAGCAGAATGGGTTCAAGGATATGTAAATCTAGGAGATGTTGAAATTAACCATTTAAGACAAAGGTGGTTTGCAGAAGTACCTGGATCTATGGCGCCTGATCATGTTCTTATAGGTGCTATTCAAGCTACTGAAAATAAAGGATATAATGTAGATGAGGCGGAGAAACTTATAGTACCAACACAAATTGCATATGAAACAAATGATAATGCTACTTTTTTAAAGAATTATGCTTTAATCTTTAAATTACTTTCAGAAGCACCAAAAAACTTAAAGTCTGACTATTGGAATTACACTCAATATCATGACTTTGAGCAATATAAAGAAAATGTAGAATTTCCTGCACCACAATTAATTGAAATGAGCAAAGACCGTCTGATTTCAAAGCTTCATGCTGCATGGAGTGCACAAATTGCCGGGGGAGCAATTGGAACTATGTTAGAAGGTTATACGACAGATAACATTAGGGAAAGATTTGGTGAGGTCACTGAATACTTGAGACAACCATCTACACATAATGACGATATTTTGTTTGAACTAGCATTTATAGATGCTGCAATTAAGAAAGGTAAAAATTTAACTGCCGATGATATAGCACTAGAATGGATTGCTAATATTGCATATACTTGGTCAGCTGAAGAAATTGCAATGCTGAATTTAAAAAGGGGGATATTTCCTCCGGAAAGTGCAAGACTGAATAACCCATGGAATGAATGGATTGGAGCGCAAATGAGAGGGGCTGTATGCGGACTAGTAGCTCCCGGTAATCCTGAATATGCAGCATATTTGGCATGGATGGATGGTTCAATATCACACATTAATAATGGTATTATTGGGGAAGTATTCAATGCGATACTGGTCTCTTTATCATGGACAGATACAAGTATAAGAAGTATCCTCAAGAAATCAATCGATTTATTGCCAACAGACAGTGAATACTACTCAGTGGTTAAGTTTGCTTATGATAAATGCCTTGAATACAATGAATGGGAGCCTGCATGGAGAGAATGTGAAGAAAAATATCGTAGATATAACTGGATACACGCATACCCAAATGCGGCAGCTGAAGTTATAGCATTATATTATGCAGAAGAAGACTTCAATAAATGCATGAATATAATTTCAATGTGTGGACAGGATGTAGATTGTAATGCTGGTCAGATTGGTACTCTGTATGGAGTTATACATGGATTTGAAGGCATAGACGAAAAGTGGTTGAATCCATTTAATGATGAGTTTGTAAGCCTATATAGAGGATATGAAAAGACAACAATTTCATATATTACTGAAAACACATACCAGGCTTATATATCACTAAATGGTAAAAACTAGATTTTTGTATATATAAAACAAATACCAAAAACTGTTCTTAGCTAATTTCTTAGTTTTAGGGCAGTTTTTTTATTTGTTATAAGTTTGAATTCATTTTCTTTCAATCGTTACGTTATTTAAAATTGAATCTTCTTATTATCATTACGAACGCTTTACACGATAATTATAAAGATCTGTCACAAAATCATTATACATACGTTTTATTAATAGAGTAGATAATAGTATCTGCTTTTTTTATGAACAGAAGCAGATTGACTCTAAAGTTGATGATTGCCATTAATTGATTCCAGTTCTTTATGAATGGGTAAAAAAATAAATGAAGGATCTGCTAATACAAATGGCAAAAGACGGCTAACAATACTCTTAATATATGTATTAAAAGCAAAAAAGGAGAAGAATATGAGTAATAAAAAAGGTTTCAAACTCTTGGCATTTATTATTGCCGGAGCGATGTTGTTTGCAGCTTGTACACCGATGCAAGACCAAGAAAAACCGAAAACCGATGAGAGTCAGGAAGAACCTAAGACAGATGAAAACCAAGAGAAGCCAAAAACTGAAACACCTGATATAGAAGATAAGAATAAAGAAAAAACAGACGAAAACAAACCTGATATCGGGGATGGTGAATTTACTCCGGAAGCTTCTGAGGCTCTGGTTAAGCCAGATGAAATCAAAGGTGAGGATGATCCATATCCATATGAATTAACCAAGGCGATTAACGAATTTTCATCTAAATCTGTATCCAAACTACTAAAAGATTCTGAAGAAAATGAGATATACTCACCTATATCATTATATTATGCACTCTCTATGATTAGAGAGATGACAGATGGTGAGACGTTAGAAAAAATAAATGAGTTTCTAAATGTTAAAGATTTTGATTTAGCGGATTCGCTTAAAAAATTCACACGTACAGAAAAAATGAACGATGGACTATTTGTGAACAATTCTTATTGGATAGACAATAAATACAAAGAAAATGCAAATCCGGAGTATTTGAATCTATTGAAAGAGAAGTTTTATGCCTATGCATTTGCTACTGATTTTACGAGTGATGGAGCATATAGTGACATAGATAATTGGGCATTAAAAACTACGAATAATATGATTGAATACGATTCAAAAGAAATGTTTGGCGGAGATGATGTAGTTTCAGTATTACTCAATGCCGTTTACTTTGAATCCAAGTGGCAAGAGAAGTTTGAAGAAGAAAACAACTTTAAAGAAAAATTCCACAATTTAGACGGTAGTGAATCCGAAACGGAATTTATGACCCAAATACAGGACAAGGGAATTTTCTTTAAAGGTGATGAATACGACTCGGCTTTAATGCGAATGGAAAATGGAAGTGTTTACTTCATATTACCGAAGGGTGAGACAACTCCAAAGAAACTTTTGGAAGATGAAAACTTTATTTCGGATTATCTAAAGATTGAGTTTATTGCAGGGAAACTTACTATTAATCTGCCTAAACTGGAGGTTGAAAGTGGTTTTAAAAATCTCATGGAAGACTTGGAATTGACGGATATCCTTGGAGCCAATGCCGATTACTCGAAAGCTTTTAAAAACGATGAGCAAGCATTTTCGATAGGGAAGGTTTTACAAAAAGCCAAGGTTATAATGAACGAAGAAGGTGCTAAAGCAGCAGCTGTAAGTGGAGGTGTAGGCGTTACTTCAGCACCGGACTCAGAAGAAGAGTTGGTACTGAATCTAGATAGACCATTTATTTATCTGATTACCTCAGATAGAGGAGATGTGCTATTTGCAGGAGTAATTAATAAGATGTAATTGTTCATACTATAAAAGCGGGATCTTTAATGGTCTCGCTTTTATTTTGCAAGATAAGATTTAGAATGTGCTTATTATTTCGTTTTAAAATTAGGATTATAGCCAAGTTTAAATTGCTTCTGATAGGGAATCGATATAATGGGTATATAAATATCGTAGAAACATAATAAAAGGGAGATGATTGAATGAAAAAAGTATTGTTTTACGGAATGACGGGTGAAAAAATGTGCTTTAATCATATACTCTTAAATGCACTGGACATGAATGAGTCGGGGATGGAAGCTAAGATTATCTTTGAAGGAGCTTCTGTAAAGCTGATTCCGGTTTTTGAAAGTGAAAACAATCCAATCTACAACAAAGCAAAAAATGCAGGACTTATCGCTGGTTTTTGCGTAGCATGCTCAAAGGTAATGGAAGTCTATGAGGATTGTGTTAAAGCAGGAATTCCCGAACTATCTGATATGAACGGACATGCGGGAATGAAAAAGTACATACAGGAAGACTACGAAGTAGTTAGTATGTAGAGAGGCTCAAAGCCTCTTTTTCATTTCTTTTAAATGAGGGTAGTTTTAAGGAATTCATAGAGGGTGTATAATAAATGAATATAGAAGCTAATAGAGATATCAGTAATGAAATTGTTAGATAAAAAAGTAACAAGACTATAATACATAATTAATAAATGTAGAAACAATAGAATAATTAAAATATGGAAACCGATAAGATACTAGGGGAAAGTGGATAAAAATACGAAAAGTCAATTAAGTCAGGCCTGACCCCGTTTGCGAAGTTGTTTTGAAAATAAGTGGTTGTATCATAATCAAGTATTGTTTAATCACAAATATCTATATAAATAGGAGGCGTTTTATGAGTAAGAATTTATATTTAGTATTTCTAGGTATATATATTTTAATCATTTTCGTTAATTATAATAGTTTAAATAATCCAAAACCATATCCACCTAAGAAAATTAGAGAAGAATTTAAAAGAGGAAGAGAAAGATTCTCTTCTTATAAGTATAGAGGTTTGTCTCATTATGCTCTTCCAAGACTTGTTAAAAGTGAATCTAATTGGACCAATGGAAATATCTATTGGAATAAATCCGGTATTAAGTTAGGAATTATAGGAATAATTATTACGTTGATTACAATGATATTAGGAGAAGTTTTTAATCTATATAACTATTTTACTGGTATTTTTATTATTTTAATACCTTCAATTTTAGGAATGATACTTATTTGTTATAGAATGGAAAAAAATATTTTAAAGGATTAAAACTAGTCGATAAAGTCTACTAATGGTGTAAATCAGTTATTATAAAGGAAAATCAAGATCAAGAATTTCAAGTTATTCTTATTTGGAAGGTGGATGTTGAAAGTGACAGAAGTCAAATTTTATGATGCAATTGATGATAGTTTATTGAAATTTGCTGTTATCATAGCAAAAAAAAACAATCAATGGGTTTTTTGCAAACACAAAGAACGAAACACGTATGAAATTCCCGGTGGACACCGAGAAAGTGGAGAGCAAATAATAGACACGGCAAAACGAGAATTATATGAAGAAACGGGTGCTATTGAATATAGCATAAAGCCAGTTTGTGTCTACTCAGTTACTTCTGCAAATAATTTCAATGGGCAAGAAACATATGGGATGCTTTATACTGCAGATATTATTGAGTTTGAGGAAGAACTACGCAGTGAAATTGAAAAAATAATCATAACTACCAATCTTGTAGAAAATTGGACATATCCATTGATTCAGCCAAAATTGATAGAAGAGGCTAAACGGAGAAAGATAATATAATTTGGCAATAATAAAAAATGGAGTGAAAATATCGTTAAAACACTAATATCTGTGGAAGAAGTTAAAAAGGCATTGAAAATTATTATATTGGAAACCTGTCGAAAGATGAAATCATAGAATTTGTTTTATTAACCCCAAATATGGATAGAGAAGTTGCAATTAAAATAGTTGAACAATATCCTACATTCGCAAAATCATAAGAATCGATGATCGCTCACTAAATGGGATGTGTGATATTGCATTGGAGAGCAATGAAAAGTAGTATAATTCTAATATTAAAACTGGAAGGTAAGTGAAATGAAGGATAAATTCAAAAAATATATTGATAGATTATATAAACTACCGATTCTCTACTCGCTGGGAATTAGCATAATCCTGATGCTATTATTTGCAACATATATTTTTATAGCCGATGGAAGTGGAACGATTAAAGAGATGCCTCAGGGGATATTTTTTGGAGCTCTAATTTTGGGGTTTTTTGTATATCCGGGAATTCTTACTTTGCTGAATATAGTCTTTTTATTTATGAGAACTAACGATAAAAGGATAAAGCTGGCGGGGAAAAAGATAGATGTAGTAACTATAATACTTGGAACTGTGTTTACCGGCCTATACATGAGTTTAATGGATATTAGATTTGTACCTTGGGACACAGTGCTCAAAAATAATGAAAAGCATTTTATGCTATCCATAGAATATTTGCCTGGATTTATAATTCCGGTGGTCATGGCTTTGGGAGCTTATATTTACCTTAGAATCAAGTCCATAAAAGAGACACCTCCACTTTTTGCTGTGATTTGTATTTCAAGTCTTTACTTGGGAATCGGAATATGTGTAATGTGGATACTTCAAGTTTTTGGAACCGTTACATCCGATCCATTACTTGCACTTGCGCCATTTAATTTTGTTTTAATCTTAATTAAAGTGATCAAAGAGGTTATTATTGAATGGAATGACCAAGAAAAAATGGAAGAGCCATTGGATAAATCTGAAGTGGAAGTGATGGAGAATCCAAATACATGGAAGGGAAAAGTTAATGCATTACTAAAAAATTCTTTAAACTGGCCTCTGATTGCTTTTATTTTTACACTGCCATTACTGGGAATCGTAATTATGATTTCAATAATAATCGGACAAAGACCGGACAGTTTTTATAGAGTTTGGACCGAGACAGCAGATTGGAATTTATCTCAAAAAATAGCACCACCTAATGAAATGTTCGATCAACATTATCTATGCACTGTCGCAGTTGCCGGTCATCCTAGACTAGTCAAACCACTTAGGCCGGGCACAAGAGGTGGGGAGACAATACTTGTGAATCGACAATTGTGTATTGCCAATGCCTTTGAACAATTATTGGAAGAAAAGCTGCCAAAGTTTCATAAAGCTATAAGGGATTTTTACGATAAATACGGCTATCCTATATCAAGACATATTAATTCACCTTGGAGAGCCGATACTGTTTATCTTTTGATGAAACCTTTAGAATGGTTGTTTTTAGTAGTTCTTTATCTATTTGATATCGAACCTGAGCGCAGGATATCAAGGCAATACGCCTATAAACCTGTACGATAATTTGGTATGGATGAAGCTATATGATGTTTTTTTAGGTTTACTAAAATTACACTTCAAAGCTTTTATCTCTAATCACATTAAAGTGCTTGCATATTATTTTAATATATGGTAAAATTCTCATAATTCAATATTAAAATACTTTGAAGGAGCTATGATATTATTGGAGAGTTTCAGAGAGTCGGCATTTGGTGTGAGTCGATACCGAAAATAATCATCAGTCTAATTCCGGAGTTGGTTTTACGAAGGCTTTGAGTTTAACCCGGTCGCCCCGTAATCGGCTGTGAACTTGTTAGAGTTCGAGAGTGATTCAATTTCGTGAGAATTGAATAATAAGGGTGGTACCGCGATAATTTCGTCCCTGAGCATTTTGCTCTAGGGATTTTTTTATTACAAAAATGGAGGGTTTATGATGGAAAGAGTGTACATAAGTGATGTGACAATTAAAGAGGCAAGTATTTCGAGAGATTTTAGCCTTAGTTTCAAGGAGAAAATTGAGCTTTCAAAACTACTGGATAAACTGGATGTTTCCGTTATTGAACTGGATGAATTAAGGAATAAGAAAGTAGATAGCTTGCTCGTAAAATCAATTGCTTCAGCTGTTAGAAACAGTGTAGTGGCAGTTCCCGTGGATTTAGTTGGAGAGAAGATAGATTCGACTTGGGAGGTTCTTAAAGGAGCGAGATTTCCTAGACTGCAAGTACCTGCACCGGTTAGCATAGTTCAGATGGAGTATTTAACACAAATGAAACCGGAAGAGATTTTAGAGTGCATAGAAAATTCTGTAAAAAAATGCCGCAGCTATTGCAATGAAGTTGAATTTATTGCAGACGATGCGAGCAGGAGTGATCTTGCATTTTTAAAGCAGGCAATCGAGACGGCTATAGATGCAGGGGCTAATATCATTACCATATGTGATACTGCAGGAACGATGCTTCCTGATGAGTTTGAAGTATTTATTAATAAGATTAAAAAAGTGGTTACTGGAATTGGTGGGGTAAGAATAGGAGTTGCATGCGCCAACGAGATTGCGATGGCTGACTCTTCCGCAATTGCAGCTATCAAAGCCGGAGTTAGAGAGATAAAAGCGTCCACGTATAATGTGAACAGTATTTCTCTTGAAAATGTTGCAAAAGTTATTTCGAGCAAGGGGCATGTTCTTGGGGTAGTTTCAGATATAAGATACACTGAAATAAATAGAGTTTTAAATCAGATTAAATGGATTTGTGAGACTAATAGAAGCGTTCATTCTCCATTTGATATGGGAGTACAAGATCATGGAGAAGAGTCGTTTATTCTAAGTGCTCATGACAGTCAATCTGCGGTAGCCAAAGTTGCCAAGACCATGGGTTATGAACTGTCTGAAGATGATGAAGTGAAAGTATATGAGGCATTTCAAAGGATTGCGAATAAAAAAGGAACAGTAGGTAGAAAGGAACTGGATTCGATAGTTGCATCTGTTGCGATGCAGGTTCCTCCGACTTATACAGTGCACTCTTATGTAATCAATACTGGAAATATCATTACTGCAATGGCTCATTTGAAATTAACTAAAGGTGAAGAAGTGCTGGAAGGTATCAGTATTGGAGATGGTCCTATAGATGCAGCATTTTTGGCCATAGAAAATATTATCGGTACTCATTATGAGCTTGATGATTTTCAAATTCAGGCAGTTACACAAGGCAGGGAGGCCATGGGTGAAACAGTAGTTAAACTCAGGTCGAATGGTAGGGTTTATTCCGGACACGGGATATCTACCGATATTGTAGGTGCAAGCATTAGAGCTTATATAAATGCTTTGAATAAAATAGCTTATGAGGAGTTGGAAGCATGAATTTAAGTTTTTCTACAAGAGGATGGGATTTGAGCTTTGAACAATTCGTTCAAACTGCTCTTGATATGAAGTTTAATGGGATCGAGATCCATAATATAAACGAAAGGCCAGAGCTTTTAGATAAAAGCGGTCCTTTCAATGAAATAAATACCGCTGCAACAGTTAGAAAACTATATGAAGTCGGATTAAAGATAGCCTGCTTTGACAGCTCCTTTGATTTATCTGATGGAAGTGAAGATACTTTTGAGGATATTGTAAAACTGATTAAGATTGCATCTAACAGTAGGGTGCCGTATATAAGCGTACTGGCTAGGAATTCTGATGAAGAGACGGTTCATAGAACCTTAAGCAGACTGACGCCAATAGCCAGAGAAAACAAGGTTATGATACTAATTAAAACCAAGGGGATTTATGCAGATACATTTAAACTTAGAGACTTGCTAAATACTTTTGCTTCAGATGAAATAGCTGTTCTTTGGGATATGCATCATCCGTTCCGATATGCGGGAGAATCTGCATCTGATACGATTAAAAACCTTGGAGCATATGTGAAGCATGTCCATATAAAAGACTCTGATGACAAGGACAATTACAATATTATAGGCGAAGGTTCCCTTCCAATTAGAGAGATGATGGAAGCCATAACTTCAATAAATTATGACGGATTTATATCGATTGAATGGGAACCTGAGTGGATGCCGGATTTGCAAGATATGGAAGTCATCTTTCCACATTATGTAAACTATATGCATCGATTCAGCAGTCCGAGAATCAGAAAGAAAGAGTTATACTATAATTATAATCACGAGGGTCAATATATTTGGGAAAAAGATGTATTGATTGAAGAGACTTTTTCTGAAGTGCTTGACCGAGTAGTAGATGAGTTTCCGGATCAGTATGCAGTTAAATACACAACTCTGGATTATACGAGGACTTATAGTGAGTTCAGGGATGATGTCGATACTTTTGCAAGGTCTCTAATCGCTATGGGAGTACAACCGGGCAGTAAAGTTGCCGCTTGGGCTACAAATGTCCCGGAGTGGTTTATAGCTTTTTGGGCTACTACAAAAATAGGAGCAGTGTTGGTAACGGTAAACACTGCGTACAAGATAAGAGAAGCGGAATACCTTCTTAGACAATCGGATACCCATACACTTATTATGATAGAATCCTGTTTGGATTCCAATTATAAGGAAATAATGATGGAACTTTGTCCGGAACTGAAAGGTACGACCAAGGGTAGAAGACTGCATTCCAAGAAACTTCCGTTCTTGAGAAATATCATAACAGTTGGGTTTGAAATGCCGGGATGTTTAGAGTTCAGAGAAGCTATGAATAAAGCTACAGAAGTACCAGTTGAAGAGGTGCATAGGAGAGCGGCAGCAGTTAAGCCTGATGATGTATGTAATATGCAGTATACTTCCGGGACTACAGGTTTTCCTAAAGGGGTAATGCTTACTCATTACAATATAATAAATAATGGAAAGTCTATAGGCGACAGGATGGATTTGTCGACAGCAGACAGGCTTATGATTCAAGTTCCGATGTTCCATTGTTTCGGGATGGTGCTTGCAATGACTGCAGCCATGACTCATGGAGCTACAATATGTCCACTGCCGTATTTCTCTGCAAAAGCCTCACTTGCTTGTATCAATTTGGAGAGAATCACAGTTTTCCATGGAGTCCCGACTATGTTTATAGCGATGTTCAACCATGAGGACTATGCAAAGACAGATTTTTCGAATGTACGTACGGGGATAATGGCAGGAGCCGGCTGTCCGGCTGACCTTATGAGAAAGGTTGCGCAACCGGATGGTATGAATATGAGAGGAATCGTAAGTGTCTATGGACAGACGGAATCTTCGCCGGGATCTACCATGTCTAATTGGGACGATCCACTGGATGCAAGGGTAGAAACGGTAGGTCATCCGCTACCTCATGTGGAATGCAAGATTATAGATCCTGAAACCGGAGAAGAGGTAGGGCCGGGAGTCAATGGCGAGTTTTGTTCAAGAGGATATAATACGATGAAGGGATACTATAAAATGCCGGAGGAAACACATGATGCAGTGGATTCTGAAGGATGGCTTCATTCGGGAGATCTGGCATGTATGAATGAGGAAGGAAACTTTAATATTACAGGCAGATTAAAAGATATGATAATAAGAGGTGGAGAAAATATCTACCCTAAGGAGATAGAGGAATTCATTTATACACATCCTAAGATAAAGGATGTTCAAGTCATAGGAGTGCCGAACAAAAAATACGGTGAAGAAATCATGGCCTGCGTCATACTAAAAGACGGTGAAGAGATGAATGAGAGAGAAATGAAGGAATATATCAAAGGCAATATGTCCAGGCATAAAGTACCGAAACATGTGGTATTCTTAAAGTCATTCCCTATGAATGCAGCTGGTAAGATTATGAAGTACAAGATGAGAGAAAATGCCGAAGCATATTTAAACGGAGAGTTAGGAGATTAGAGATGGTGAGAAAAACAGTAACTATGGATGGGAACGAAGCAGCAGCGGAAATAGCGTATAGATTTACGGAAGTTGCTGCGATTTACCCGATCACACCTTCATCCCCGATGGCGGGGCATACAGACAGCTGGTCTGCAAGAGGAAGGAAAAACTTATTTGGTCAAGAAGTGAGCTTGGTTGAGATGCAGTCTGAAGCCGGAGCAATTGCAACCGTACATGGTGCACTGCAAACGGGAGCTCTTGCAACGACATATACTTCGAGCCAAGGACTACTACTAATGATTCCTGTAATGCACAGGATATCAGGGGAGAGACTACCCGGAGTCATCCATATTGCGTCCAGAACTGTAGGTACTCATGCCTTGAGTATTTTCGGGGATCACTCGGATGTCATGAATTGTAAACAGACCGGATATGCAATGCTATCAAGCGGCTCGGTACAAGAAGCTGCTGATATGGCGGCAATCGCACATCTATCCAGTTTAAGCGGACGGATTCCCTTTATGCATTTTTTTGATGGATTTAGGACATCTCATGAGCTTGCAAAAATTGAATTGATGGAAGATTCTGAACTTAGGGAAATGTTGGACTGGGAAGCACTCGAAGAATTTAGAAATTCAAGCTTAAATCCTGAAAGACCAAAGATTAGAGCGACAGTTCAAAATCCTGATATCTATTTTCAAATCAGAGAGGCGAATAATGCCTTTTACGATGATTTACCGGATATAGTTCAGTCCTATATGGACAGGATTTTTAAAATTACCGGTAGAGAATATAAATTGTTTAACTATTATGGAAGTGAGGATGCTGAATATATACTTATAGCCATGGGGTCAGCTTCCGGAGCCATAGAAGAGGCGGTCGATTATCTCAATAATCTTGGACAAAAGGTGGGATTTGTTCAGGTACATCTATTTAGACCTTTTTCTGCAAAACATCTTATAGATGCCATACCTAAGACCGTAAAGAGAATTGCGGTACTGGACAGATACAAAGAGATGGGAGCAGGAGGAGAATCCCTTTACAGTGATGTATGTACAGCTTTTAACAATCTTGAAAAAGACATGTATATAATCGGGGGCAGATACGGTCTTAGCTCAAAAGACACTGACCCCGGACAGATAATCGCGGCTTATAAAAATCTTATGGAGGATAATCCCAAAAGAGACTTTACAATTGGAATAATTGACGATGTAAGCAATAAATCACTGGAATCAGTTGAGCTTAAAGCTGCACTGGATCCAGATATGGTAAGTTGTAAGTTTTGGGGGCTTGGCGGTGATGGAACGGTCGGAGCAAATAAAAATACCGTTCAAATAATAAACGAGACCACGGATTTATATGCACAAGCTTATTTTGAATTTGATGCAAAGAAATCCTATGGAGTCACAAAGTCACATCTTAAATTCAGTAAGAATAAAATCAGAGGATCATACTATGTAAAGAGTGCCGACTTTGTCGCTTGTCATAATCAATCCTATATAGGACAATACGATATTGTCGATGATGTAAAGGATGGTGGAACTCTTCTATTTAATACCGGCATGAGTCCTGAAGAATTGAAATCAAAACTCTCCGAAGAGGAAAAAAGAAGGATTATAGATAAAGAAATTTCTGTTTATTCCATCAATGCGGTTGAGATAGCGGAAAAGCTTGGTCTTGGCGGGTTTATAAATACTGTCCTACAAGCTGCTTTCTTTGCTCTAATGGAGATAATTCCCATAGAGCTTGCAACCAAAGAGATAAAAGATGCAATTAAAAAGACCTATTTCAGCAAGGGAGATGAAGTTGTTAATAAAAACTGTGCTGCTGTAGATGCAGGAATTTCTGAAATTGTAAAGATAGAATTTTCTGAAAATGATATTAAAAATATAGAAGCAAGTGAGTCACCAAGCCACAACCCCGAGATAGTAGATAAAATGCTCATACCTTTAAATAGACAAAAAGGAGACGATATGCCTGTTAGTGCATTTAAAGGCTATGAGGATGGAAGGTTCGAAATGGGTTTAACCGCTTATGAAAAACGTGGTATTGCAACTCATATACCTAAATGGATACCGGAGAATTGCATCCAGTGTAATAGATGCTCTATGGTATGTCCTCATGCAGCAATAAGACCGTATTTATTAGACGATGAAGAAAGTTCCAATGCACCAGCTTCTATTGAATATATTCCGGCGGTAGGGTCCAGCGCAAAGGGGCTTAATTATACATTACAAGTATCAGCATATGATTGTACGGGATGCGGCTCTTGTGCACATTCATGTCCTGCAAAAGAAAAAGCACTTGAAATGGTTCCGGCCGACTTGAATGAAGAGAAGTTAATTCCTTGGAACTATGTTCAAACTGTTAAGAATAAAGGGGATTTATTTAATCCATATAGTATCAAGGGTTCACAGTTTAGGCAGCCTCTATTGGAATTCTCGGCAGCATGTGCCGGATGTGGGGAGACTCCATATGCAAAATTATTAACTCAGTTATTTGGAGACAGAATTTACTGGGCGAATGCAACGGGATGCAGTCAAGCTTGGGGATCGGCGATGCCCGGAATTCCATATACTACAAATGAAAGAGGACATGGACCTGCATGGTCTAACTCGCTCTTTGAAAACAATGCCGAGTTCAGTTTAGGAATGCTCTTATCAGTAGGAAAACAGAGAGAGGCACAGAAGATTAGAGTTGAAAAACTCACAGAGAGTACAGAGGATTTAGAACTAAAAGCAGCAGGAGGTGCTTGGATTGAAGCTTATGAAGATTTTGACAATTCGAGAAGACTAAGCGACGAATTAATACATGCACTCGAAAAGAACGGTTCAGAAGACGCACTGAATATTTTAAAATACAAAGATCAATTAGCAAAGAAAAGCTTTTGGATGTTTGGTGGAGACGGATGGGCTTACGATATAGGCTTTGGAGGACTTGATCATGTAGTGGCAAGCGGTGTAGATATCAATGTTCTAATCGTGGACACTGAAGTCTATTCTAATACCGGTGGTCAGAGTTCAAAAGCCACTCCAATCGGAGCCGTTGCTCAATTTGCGTCCTCCGGTAAGGAAAGTCCTAAGAAGGATCTTGCGGCAATGCTTATGACTTATGGCAATGCATACATTGCGCAAGTTTCCATGGGAGCAGATTACAATCAATTACTAAAAGCTATGAAAGAAGCTGTGAATTACAAAGGACCCTCTGTCATTATCGCATATGCTCCATGTATTGCTCATGGACTTAGACTAGGTATGGACAAAGTCCAAACTGAAATGAAAAGAGCGGTGGACTCCGGCTACTGGATTCTTTACAGATATAATCCTGAAGAGGAGAAACCACTTAAGATAGACTCAAAAGAACCGACCTTGGACTTCGAAGAGTTCCTAAGCGGAGAAACCAGATACGCTTCACTAAGACGTACCTTCCCCGAAAACGCCGAAGAACTATTTAGAAAGGGAAGAGAATGCGCAGTAAAAAGATATAAGAAATACAAATCAATGGAAGAAAACCAGTAAAAAAGAGCCGGCGACGGCTCTTTAACTGTTAGCAAAGTAAATTACAATACTTGAAATTAATCACTTACCACTGTTAATATTGAGCTCTTTGAGAGCCTCCATCTGACGAGGTGGGTCGCGAAAACGACTCTGAGCGACAGAAAACTTAGGTAGCAATTACTTTTACTTAAAGGTAGAGGAGCTGCCTCTAGCTCCATTTTTGCCTCTACCTTTTCATGGTATAATTGTGAACTCTTTGAGAGCCTCCCTCTGACGAGGGAGGTGGATTTGTGAAACAAATTCGGAGGGAGAGAAAAGCCTAGGCTGCAATTACCTTAGCCACATTGAAATACCTCCGGTTAAAAATGTATATAATTAAATTAGTCATGGAAACAAACGTGGAAGTGATGGCACTTCTTCTACCTCTTTCATGGTCTTAATTGAGGAGTTATGTAGTGGTGTAGAATTCGTAGTGAGTTTAAAATATAAAAGTTGAATTTTCCAAATGCTTCTTTGTATATCTCTCCCTCAGTCAAGCCAGTTGACAGCTCCGTCGTCAAATGGAGCCTTTAAAAGAAAAAAGCGACATTTCTATGTCGCTACTATGTTCTATTTTTTGAAACAAATAAATATAACTGATTAAATTAATATGATATAATAAAATGTAGGATTGCTCGAACTAGGATATTCAGAATTTGAAGCATTAAAGATATTATAGTAGGGAATAATCAATCAGTATAGTATTTGTTGGAAATATGTGTGGATTTTATCTATCCATCCTGAGTTATAGGATTGTTTTAACGACAGAAGAGGTATGAATATGAATTATATAAATGTAGTTAATATGGAGTTTGCGGATGCTTATGTCCAGATGTTTGACCTTATAGATGATTGCATCCTAGTTGTAGATATGGACAAAAGGATTCTCCTATTTAATGAAGCATCTGAAATACTTGATGGTGTAAAACGTGAGGACGTGATTGGCAAGACAATTGATCATGTCTATGTTTCTGAGAGATACAATAGTGCTACGATGGAATGTTTAAAAAGTGGTCGAGCTGTAGAAAATATGGTCCAAAATTATACGACAATTTTCGGCAAGAATGTTCTTACCATATCCTCATCCTATCCTTTAATACAAGAAGATCATATGGTTGGAGTTATCACTATTACTAAAGATATTTCCAAGTTTTATAAGATTATGGATGTCTTTCACAGACATGAACCTAAAGCGATTGAAGAGATAAAAGAAAAACCGGTATTCCATTTCGAAGATTTGATAGGAAATGATGAAAATTTTTTAAATGCAATTAACAATGCAAAAACTGCAGCAGAAACCAAATCAAATGTATTGATATACGGTGAAACAGGAACAGGCAAAGAATTATTTGCTCAAAGTATACATAATGCAAGTGGAGCAAAGGGGAGGTTTGTACCAATTAATTGTGCTGCAATCCCCGATAATTTACTTGAATCTCTTTTATTCGGAACATCAAAAGGGGCTTTTACAGGGGCTGAGAATACGACGGGTCTATTTGAGGAAGCAAAGGATGGGACTTTGTTTTTGGATGAATTAAACTCGATGAGTTTAGATTTACAAGCGAAGATTTTAAGAGCAGTAGAAACCGGAAAAATCAGAAGAGTCGGTGAAACAAAAGAAGAAAAGATTACATTTAGAATACTTTCAGCTTTGAATATCCATCCTATGGAAGCGATTGAAAAAAACCTCTTAAGGAGAGATTTATACTATAGATTGGGAGTTGTTTCAGTAATCATCCCTCCACTTAGAGAAAGAAGAGAAGATATACTGGTATTATTGGACAACTTTATTAATGTTCATAATGAAAAATACCACAAAAAGATTCCAGGATTTGAGAACGAGGTTATAGAGGTTTTTAAAGCCTATAATTGGCCGGGTAATGTAAGGGAGTTAGAACATGCCGTAGAACATAGCTGCATAATGGCCAACGATAATAGAATGATCAGATATAGCGATTTACCTCATTTTTTAACAGAAAAGGTCTCAGATGGAGTCAATAGTATACTCTCTAAGAGTGAAATTAAAGTTCCTGATACGATTAAAATAGATGATTATTTAGGTGATATAGAAAGAAAAATAATTATAGAAAAATTGAACTCCAATAACGGAAATGTTGCAAAGACTGCTAAGGAATTGGGTTTAAGTAGGCAAACTTTGACTTATAGAATAAGAAAACTGAATATTTAAAACCTGAATGTAATAAAATCTGGCATTCAGGTTTTTTTATCTATACTCTTTTGTTATTCTAATAGTTCTGCAGTTTTTACATTGTTTTCTTTTGCGTTTATATATAGAGATATACTAATTAACAGTATACCGGATATAATTACTGCGAGAAAAGAGGAGAACCATAAATTAATATGCATAAATTGATTGAAAATTGTATATGCAATCGGTCCCACTATTGCTGCTGCAAGAGCTCCTTGTTTTTTAGCTTTACTCCATAGAATCACCGCAATTAACGGTACGGCAATACAGGCTCCAATACCACTTAATCCTAAGTAGAAAAATACCGACAAGAACTTAGGTGTCCTAACAACGGTAAGTATGAAGCAAACACCTGATACAGCAAATATTGCGAGTCTAGTCAGGTTTACAACGGTTTTATCGCTTGCTTTTGGATTAATCGTCTTAAGGTAGATGTCATTTGCAATGGCTTGTGCGATTACAAGTATCATTGATTGAGTCGTAGACATCATTGCTCCAAAGATACCAATCATCATAAAAGCTGCAAAAAAGGTAGGTAGATAGTCTATTGCAAGCTGAGATGTGATATAGTCACCTTCTATGTTAGGATAGATAATTCGTCCTGCAAGACCGGATAAATACAATGTATTATATACTATTGTCAATATCAAGGTAGTTATTAGGAAAATACCAATGGTTTTTGGTTTTGTATCCTTTATGCTCATGAACCTCGAACATAGATATGGCTGAGCGACAAACATTATTAACCAGTAAGCAAAGACTCCGATGACACCCTCTATTGGAAACATCGCTCCGGGTGCTCTTTCCTGAACTATATTGAGCATGCTGGGATTTATTTCTGCTAAACTCGCTTCAATTCCATTAAAACCACCTACAACTTTTAATGACAACCACACGAGAGCTATCGCTATAAAAAACATCGGAACACCTTGTATAACAGATGTCCAAATTGCTGATCTTAAACCACCTGTTGCACAGTATATCGCAATTAATCCTGTGAAGATAAGTACTCCCCAAACGAATGGGATATTTGTAAATTGTTCTAGTAGTATTGCTGCTCCTTTAAACTGAGCAACTAATGGGAAAATATAGAAAATACTTATAAACAAAGCTATGATAACCCTCAAAGCGTCTGAATCATAGGACTGTCCTAAATATTGTGGAATTGTTAGTGAGCCTAATTCTTCTGAGTGTTTTCTAAGTTTTTTCATTAGTAGTATTGCCGGGAAGATCATTCCAGGGATTATTGATATTACAATCCAGTAGTATGGCCATCCAATTTGACTCATCATACCCGGTTCACCCATAAAAGCAGCTGCTGAAACCGATCCGGTAACATAAGAAAATGCTAATAATATCGGACCTGTTCCTCTACCACCAAGGTAATACTCCTCATCCAGATTTCCATCGCCTTCTAAATTAACTTTTCCAGATCGAATAGCTAAAACACCCATAATAAGTAGAAAGCTTACAAACATAATAATTGACCAAATTCTCAAGTCCATTAACTATCACCTTCCTCTTCGGGCTTTCGCATATAGATAAGAATTGCCACTAATGAAATAATGGTAGTAAGTGCCTGTAAGCCCATCATAATAACCCAAGTCTTCATACCTTACCTCCTAATAAGGAAAAGCCGGATAGTGTTTTTAATCGATATTCATTATCCACAGTTTATTCTTTTGAAGAGAGATCCTTCATATACCTATCCGGCTATTAATCAATATAACTACTTTTTGATAATATTGTGTTTTGGACCATAAGGGAACTTCGTAATATTTTCAACAGTACCGTCGTAGTTAATTACAAGGATGTCATGCTCCCTATATCCTCCTGCTCCCGGTTGTCCTTCCGGTATCATAATCATTGGTTCCATAGAAATGACCATTCCCGGTTCTAATACTGTTTCTATATCTTCTCTTAATTCAAGTCCGGCTTCTCTTCCGTAATAATGTGATAGAACACCGAAAGAATGTCCATAACCAAACGATCTGTTTGCCAAAAGTCCGTATTTTCTAAATATATCATTTAGTTCTGCACATATATCCATACAACGAACTCCCGGTTTTATAAGCTCAAGTCCTCTTTCATGGACTTCTACGTTTATTTCCCAAAGTTTAAGAGAGGCATCGTCGACATGGTCTAGGAACATAGTTCTTTCCAGTGCTGTATAATACCCTGCTATCATCGAGAAGGAGTTATGACTTAAGATTTCGCCTTTTTGTACTTTTTTAGTAGTTGCCCAGTTATGTGCACCATCTGTATTGACACCTGATTGGAACCAAATCCAAGTATCCCTTAGATCTACTTGAGGATATAGTTCTGCGATTTTTCTAGTCATAGCTTGAGTACCTGCCAAAGCCACTTCGTACTCAGGTACACCTTCAACTATTGCATCTACTACAGCATAGCCACCAATATCACAGACATGTGCACCGGCTTTTATAAAATCGATTTCTTCCTGAGACTTTATCATCCTGAATTTCATTACATCATACGCTACATTTACTAGTTCAAAATCAGGAAATGCAGCTTGTATAAGGTCTCTAAACTCCAGACTCACTTCGTCAAATTCAATTCCCAAGCGACCTTTTTTTATTCCGGCTTCATCGAGGATAGTTTTAACTGCATAGTAGTAATTATCTCTCTTCCAGTCGGTATAAACTATATTATCTTGATAACTTCTTCTCCAAGGCATACCTCCGTCAATATTAGCGGAGACAGTTACGTGTTTATCCTGGGTTACAACTAAACCATAATGTCTACCGAAAGCTGTATATAGATACTCACTGTAATAACAGATATTTTGATAAGAGTTAAATAATATTGCATCTATATCTTTTTCGGCCATATATGCTCTTAATTTATCAACTCTATTACCCATTTCCTCCTTGGAAAATACTGGTTTTGCCTTTTCTCCATTTTCCAAATATTTAATTCTTTCAAGATCAGAAACTTGTTGTACCATATCAATATCTCCTTTCAAATTTTTCTTGTCTTAGTATAAAGCAATTAGGGTGCCAAAAATAAATTAACACTTGAATGGCTAAAAATGCAGATTTATCCTTTAGGAAGCAATTTTTAGAAAAGTCTAATTAATGTAAAAATATTTTGCTATAGCAAAAAGATTTGCTTTGTTTGTAAAAATATTTTTACAAGTGTTTTGTTCAAAACAGTTAAGCTCTATTAAGCTGAACTAGGTTTGCCACATAAGTGCAATTTAGATATAATATAGGGAAGACTAGAGAAAATTATCAAATAAACATTATCTATTTGATGATTTTCACAATCTTATGTGAAATTGAAACTTGGATTTTGCATGATACAGCCGGTTTATTCGCCGGCAGATGAAAATTCCCACAGTTTTTCGTTTGGGAGGATGTGGAAGTGTGGGACAATCTAAATGAGGTGATAATTTGAAGAGAATTTTTAGTATAATGCTTGCGTTGATGCTATTACTGGGAGCAGTTCCGGTTATGGCAGACGAGGCTAAAACTCCTATTATTGGCAAACCTACTACAACTGTAAAACAGATGGGAAGCATGGGCTAAAGCTAAGAAGGCTGATCTTGATTTTATCAAGGAAGCTAAGACATTCTATGATATATCCGTAAAGTATGGAATTGATCCTGCTGTAACTTATGCTCAGTCTGCTAAGGAAACTAACTTTTTTAAGTTTACAGGAGTAGTATCTAAGGATCACTTTAATCCTTGTGGACTGAAGATAACTGTTGGAGGATCAGATACTGATAAACAAGCTCATAAAAAGTTTAAGGATTGGAACGAGGGCATTACTGCTCAAGTTCATCATCTAGCTCTTTATGCCGGACATCCTGATTTTCCTTATGATGCAGATAAGACTCCGGACCCAAGACATTTTCCGTCAATATACGGGAAAGCTCCATATGTTGAAGATTTAGGAGCAAAATGGGCTCCGAGCAAGACATATGGTTGGGAAACGGCCATCATGATGTATGATCTAACAACTGCACTAGTTGATGGTGTAGATCCAATACCTGGACCAAATGTTAAGCCGGAAATTCCAAAAGAGCTTTTAAAGCCTGATTTGCCGAAACCGGTTGAACCAAAAGACCCTACAAAACCGGAAGCACCTGTATATCCGCCTGTTCCAAGAACTATTCAAAGACTTTTTGGTACTAATAGAATTACAACTGCTACCAGGGTAAGCAAGGAACTGGTAGACAAGTCAAATGAGGTAATCATTGCTTCGTCTACAAATTTTGCAGATGCGTTGGTTGCAGCATCATTTAGTAGGAGAGGGGATTCATACATTCCGATACTGT
The DNA here is from genome assembly GCA_036321625.1 of Peptoniphilaceae bacterium AMB_02. NCBI lineage: Bacteria > Bacillati > Bacillota > Tissierellia > Tissierellales > Peptoniphilaceae > Microaceticoccus > Microaceticoccus formicicus. The sequence continues at coordinate 2,143,887 of CP143259.1, read as the reverse complement.
TAAATGGTAGAGATGCACTAAATCCTGAAGTCAAAACAGAGATACTTAGATTGAAAGCAAATAGCGTTTATATAATTGGTGGAGCCGGTGTTATTTCTCAAAATGTTATGAATGAAATCATTGCACTAGGTGGTGACGGTGTTGGCAAAATTAGTGCAGTTAGGATTGCCGGTCAGAATAGATACGAGACTGCCAATTTGATTGCTGACAGAACCGGAAACAAGAATCGATTCATACTTGCCAATGGAAATGTGTTTGCTGATGCTCTATCAGTTTCAGCTTATTCTGCACTGACCAAGATTCCGATAATGTTGACAGACGGAAAGACTTTGGATGCTAAAACTGAAAAGAGATTAAATTCTGCTTCTGAAGTAATAATAATAGGTGGCTCCAATTCAGTTAGCGGCCCCATAGGAGATAAACTTAGACAAAACGGAGTTACTGTTTCAAGAATTAGTGGACGTGACAGAATAGATACGGGAATTGAAGTTTCTAAAAAATTATTCCCTAATAATAAGGTATTTATAGTAGCTTATGGATATGATTTCCCTGATTCACTAGTAGGTGCACCACTTGCAGCTAAATACGGTGGAACCATACTATTATCCGATTCTAAATCACTATCTCCGGCAGTTGATGCGTATTTGAATTCTGTGAAACCATCTAATATAATTGTACTAGGTGGAAATAATTCGATTTCAGCATCTATTTACAATGCTCTCGACTTAAAAATAAAATAAGAAATTAAAGGGACTATCGCAAAATAGCTCCTTAAATCCAAAAGGACCTGTCTTGATGATAGGCCCTTTTTTGGTTTAATTAATTTATAACATAAAAATATACCAAACTTAAATATAAGCATTTTACTCTAAAAAAAGGGGGTCAGGCCTTTATTATTTTATTTTTTGCATACATATACCTATGCGTGTATAATATATAATAGGCATAATGGCTATAATATAGATCACGATTAAAACAGACGTTGTAAATGATGGTATATTCATACAAAAAATAGTAGAAATAGAAGCCTGACCCCGTTTTAACGTTGGAATACTGGGGAAAGACAAAACCGAGAAATGTATATTTCTCGGTTTTGTCTTGTTATTTAATATGTACCGTACACCCGGTTTTGCCAAATAAGAACCCCGCGTAACCTGGGGAGTTAGCTCGAAACAGGCGACCTCACGGCACACAAGAGTGTCTACTTATCGCTGCTTCCTCCCGGACCTGACGAGGTTCATAGATTCCTGTTGCGTAAGACCCATTCGTCAACACCACTTTCCCAGGGCAGACCGAAACGCTTATTAGTCGAGACCGGGCATCGATCCTGCTGTAGCGGATTGCAGGTTACAGGGCACCGCTAGTTCCCCATCTAGTACGGATGGCGGAGAGCAAGGGATTTGAACCCTCGAAACGCTTTGAACGTTTACACGATTTCCAGTCGTGCGCCTTCGACCACTCGGCCAACTCTCCATAAAAGGTTTACGAAATATTATTATAGTAGAAATAGCTCATACTGTCAAGCTGGAGAATCGATGTCAGTATTGAGAATGACTAAAAATAGGGAATGGGATTTATATAAATTATAAAAAATTTAGTTACGAGATACTTTTTACTATTCGATTAAATATCATGGATTTTATTTTAAAATAGCTATATAATTGTGGAGGATGACATAGTATAAAACTTATAATAAATGTTTAAATTTAAGGTTTTTAATGGGAATCAATAAAATTTCTTGAATTAGTATGGTAAATTGAAAGGAAATTCCAATTTAATGACAAAAAAATCAAAAATATAATTTATCTATTGTATAATCTGTGTTACAATATGAGTTATGTAAAGTTGGGAGGGAGTAAAATGAGAGTAAGAAGTTATATTACAAAAGTTTTAAACGGTATGGCATGGGGACTGTTCTCGTCGCTATTAATCGGTTTGATTATCAAACAAGTAGGTGTTCTTTTAGATTTTGAGTTATTAATAACTATAGGGAATGTGGCTCAGCGAATGATGGGACCTGCAATTGGTGTAGGTGTTGCGTACATAATAGGAGCTCAACCACTTGTCGTAATGAGTTCAGCTGCCGTAGGTGCGATAGGAGCTGGAACTGTCAGTGTAACTGCTGAAGGAGCATTTATGGCAGGTATTGGTGAGCCCGTAGGTGCATTTATAGCTGCGCTTATAGCTGCAGAAGTAGGTAAATTTATTTCCGGAAAAACTAAAGTCGATATAGTTTTAGTACCATTTGCAACGATTATTGTCGGAGGCTTGGCAGGTTATTTCATTTCACCTATTATGAGTGAGGTTATGAATGGTTTGGGACAAATAATCAATAAGGCAACAGAACTTAAGCCGATTCCAATGGGGATTGCAGTTTCTGTATTGATGGGGATGATATTGACACTACCGATTTCTTCGGCAGCAATTGCAATATCTCTAAATCTGAGTGGTTTGGCAGCTGGTGCTGCTACGGTGGGATGCTGTGCAAATATGATAGGTTTTGCAATAGCTTCTTATAGAGAGAATAAGTTTGGAGGATTATTGGCTCAAGGAATCGGTACGAGTATGCTTCAGGTTCCCAATATCATAAAAAAACCGATTATCTGGCTACCGGCAATTATTTCATCGGCAGTTCTCGGACCGGTTTCAACGGTTGTATTTAAGATGGAGTCCATCAGTATAGGAGCAGGGATGGGTACAAGTGGACTTGTTGGACAGTTTGCAATGGTCGATACAATGGGAAGTTCACCTGATGTAATAATAAAAATTGCAGTGCTTCATTTTATTGGACCTGCTGTTATATCGTTTATAGTATCTGAATATATGAGGAAAAAAGGGATGATAGCATTTGGAGATATGAAGCTTGAATCTTAAGAAAATAAAAATCCGGTTGCGATATGCAACCGGATTATTTTTATTACAATATCAATGCGGCTATAACACCGAAGATTATAAGTGGAATATTGAAGTGTATGAATGTCGGTACACATGTATCCCAAATATGATCGTGTTGTCCATCTGCATTAAGTCCTGATGTAGGTCCAAGTGTAGAGTCAGATGCCGGTGATCCTGCATCTCCAAGTGCTCCTGCTGTTCCTACAAGTGCGATAATTGCTGCAGGTGAGAATCCCAGTTCAACACCAAGTGGAACAAATAGTGTTGCGATAATTGGAATTGTACTGAATGAAGATCCGATACCCATAGTTACAAGCAATCCAATTAATAGCATTACGAATGCTGATATTAATTTACTACCACCTAAAATACTTGCAGATGCTTCAACTAGCTCTTTTACAGCGCCTGTTTCTCTAAGTACAGCTCCATATCCTGCTGCTATAAGCATTACAAATGCTATAAAGCCCATCAGTTTAATACCACCGTTCATCATATCATCCATATCTTTGAAAGTGAATGATCTGAATAACATCATTACGATTAGTGCTGCAAGTGCTCCAAGAGGAAGTCCTCCGCCCCAGTCCATTTTAACGAATATGATTTGAATTGCAAATGCAACTACTGCTCCTGCCAATGCACCCCAATGTGCCATTGTAAATTTGGTAGAATGTGTTTCAGGAACTGCATCCACGCCACCAACAGGTTTATCAGCATATGTTCTGTCTTTTCTATAAGTGAAGAATATTGCGATTATCAGACCGACAACCATACCTAAACCCGGAATTATCATTGCAGGCATAACCTGTGATATGTTTGCTTCAACACCATTATCGACCAAACCAGCTATTATGATTTTGTGGAAGATGGCTCCAAATCCAACGGATAGAACAACATATGGGAACTTAAGACCAAATGTTAGCGCACAAGCCACCGCTCTTCTGTCAACTTTCATCTTATTCATAAGACCTAGAAGAGGTGGGATAAGAATTGGAATAAATGCAATGTGTACAGGTAATAAGTTTTGTGATAGAGATGCGATAGCTGCGATTATCAATACGAATAATTTCTTTCTATCTGCAAACGCATTACTCATTCCCTTGATTAAGAAATCTGCAATTCCCGTATGGCTTATTGCCGTTGCCAAGGCACCAAGCATTATGTATGAAAGTGCCGTTTCTGAGTTTCCGCCCATTCCACCTATTAGTGTGGACATAGTTGTAAATATAGGCATTCCCGCTGTTAAACCTGCTACGATTGCTGCTATAAATATTGCAATCAAGATGTTTACTTTTAATAATGCAAGTACTGTCATAACTACTACGGAAACAACTACTGGATTAGTTAACATATAATAACCTCCTTAAATTTTAACGTATGTGGATACGTTTTCTTTATTCTATCATAAGATTACAAAAAATTCCACAAAGAATTTAAGTTTTTTAAATAAGGTAAAAAAGTATAAAGAATATTAAATAAAATCGACAGCTTAAAATACAAATGCGATGAATTAGACATAATCAAACATTTTGTATTTTAAGAAATAAGTTTTTCAATGAACAATACTAAATAATAATACAAATAATTGTATTGTTAAAACATATTAAATTAGATAATAACTGAATTACAGAAACATCATTACCGAATGCTGATAACGATTTCATAGACCTCTCTACCATGATAGAGAGATGTTGTTCATATTTAATTTCTAATATGATATACTTATAAAGGATGAGGGAGGTGCTAAGTTGTATCAAGCTATTTATAGAAAATATAGACCTAAGACTTTTGATGAAGTCATTAGTCAGTCGGAGATAGTCGGTGTTTTAAAGAATCAAGTTATGAATAAGCAACTTGGACACGCTTATATTTTTTCCGGAACAAGAGGAACTGGTAAAACCAGCTGTGCTAAAATCTTAGCCAGAGCAGTGAATTGTTTGAATCCCAAAGACGGAAACCCTTGCAATGAATGTGCGAATTGTAAATCCATTTTAAACGAGACTACGATGGATGTAGTGGAGATGGATGCTGCATCAAATAGAAGAATCGATGATATTAGAGATTTAAGAGATAAAGTAATATATCCGCCTGCACTTTTAAAGTACAAAGTGTATATAATAGATGAGGCGCATATGATTACCAATGAGGGTTTTAATGCACTCCTGAAAATCATGGAAGAACCACCTTCACATCTGATTTTTATACTCGCAACAACTGAGCTGGAGAAGGTACCTCAAACTATTCTTTCAAGATGTCAGAGGTTTGACTTCAACAGGATTGACAGAGCAGGTATTTCAAAGAGTATCAAGCTTATAACTGAAGATTTAAATATAAAAATAGATGACGAAGCGATTGAAATGATTGCAAGGTCTGCAGATGGAGCCATGAGAGATGCTCATAGTATTTTGGATCAGGTGCTCGCATCATCTGAAGACCATATCAGTTCGGATTTGGTATCTTCCATTATCGGAACTGTCAAGTCGGATACTGTTTTTGAACTTGTTGAAAATATAATAAACGAGAATGAAATTGAGTCACTTTCGACTTTGGAATTAATTTTTGATTCGGGCATAGATTCGGGTGAGTTTATCTCGTCGCTTTTAGAGCATTATAGGAATCTTTTACTATCAAAAACTGTTCCAGGTAGACTTACCGGATATGATGATGAGTCTATAAATAAATACTCTCAGCAATCTAAAAAAATAGAATTGTCCAGAATTGTAGATTCTATAGAAATTATTTTAGATGCATCTTCACAAATGAGAAAAAGCGAGCTTACTAAAATTATTTCGCAAATAACTATAGTAAAACTAATTGAACAAGTTGATCGCAAGAATTTGCTTTCAAGAATTGAAAAGCTTGAAAAGGAGATTTCTGAACTGAAAAAAGGTGGACGAATAACTTATGTAAGTTCAGATGCAGGAGAAAATAAGCCTACCGTACCTAGTAAATCGGAGAATAAGGCTACTTTGACTGAACTGAAGAAAGAGCTTATAGAGCAGGAGACCAAAACAGAAGCTAAAACTGAGCCTAAGCCTGAGACTATAAAAGAAGCTAAAACTGATTCAGATTCTAAGGCCGAAACCAAACCAACTGAACCGAGCGCAGTAGAAAAACCGGAAGCTATAGTGATTCCTGAATTAAAGGAAGATGGAGAAAAGCCCGAGACGAAGGCTGAAGCTTTAAACCCAACCAGCGAAGAACTCGAAACAGTAATCGAAGGTTGGAATAGTTTCGTATCTACAGTAACAAAGGCAAATCCATTTTGGGAGTTTTGGATAAATGATCTTAAACCTATAGATGTTTCTAAAAATAAATTAACGCTTTATCTACCAAAGGATCAAACGATAGCTTATAAAAAGGCTGAATCCTTAAAGGATGAATTAAAAGAAGGGCTTAATAAGTATTACAATAAAAATTATGAAATTATTATAACTACCGAATCGAATTTAGAAGACAAGTCTGAAGAGGAAATAGACGAGACTTTTCAACTGATTGTAGATTTATTCGGTAAAGACAATGTAGAAAAAATTTAAAGAAAAAGACAAAATTAAAGGAGGATATTATGGCAAGAGGCGGATTTCCACGTGGTGGAGGAAATATGGGCAATATGATGAAACAAATGCAAAAGATGCAAAAACAATTGGAAGAAACTCAAAAGATGCTGGAGGAGAAAGAAATTTCTGCCAGCTCAGGTGGCGGTATGGTAGAGGCTACTGTAAATGGGAAGAAAGAACTTGTGAGCATTAAAATAAATCCGGAAATACTAGATCCTGAAGATGCTGAGATGGTTGAAGATATGATTGTTGCAGCTGTAAATGAAGCACTTAGAGAGATTACCGAGATATCAGAAAAAGAGATGAGCAAGTTCACCGGTGGTCTTAATATTCCAGGATTCTAAATAGATTATGGACTTATATCCCGAGCCAATAGAAAGGCTTATAGGAAAACTGTCTAAGCTTCCTTCCATAGGAAGAAGATCCGCAGAAAGATTGGCTTTAAAATTAGTTTCTAGCGATCTCGAAGAGATAGAAGAGTTAAGACAAGCTCTATCCGATATTAAGACAAAGGTACACAAATGTAATAAATGCGGTAATTTAACCGATAAGGAAATTTGTGATATATGCTCTAATGACAGGAGAAATAACAGGATTGTATGCGTGGTTGAAGATACACCTAATCTGATAGCCATAGAGAAATCAAAAGAGTATAGGGGTGTATATCATGTTTTAAATGGCCTTATTTCACCATTGAATGATGTTCAAGCAGACAATATAAATCTCGATAGTTTACTTGAAAGAGTGGATAGTGGCGAATTTGAAGAGGTTATATTGGCGATAAGTCCAACTATTGAAGGTGAGATGACTACACTATTTCTGGCGGAATTACTGAAGGATAAAAATGTAAAAGTAACCAGAATTGCAAGTGGAATCCCAATAGGTGGAAATATTGAGTATTTTGATTCTGAGACTTTATATAAAGCACTGGAAGATCGAAGAGAGTTATAAATTTTTCAATACGATTTTATAGATAGAGAGGTGGAACTTTGAGTAATATAATTATTAAGAATGCTACACAATTGGCAACACCTGTTGGAGATTCTAAAAGATGCGGAAGTGAGATGTCTGAGCTTTTAGTCATCGAAGATGCTGCTCTTATTATCGAGGATGGCAAGATTGTTAAGGTCGGAAAGACTTCTGATGTATTAAATGGCGTCGATGAGGTTAATTACGAAGTAATAGATGCAACAGGAAAGACCATAATGCCGGGTTTTGTGGATTCTCATACTCATTTTGTGTTCGGCGGTTATAGAGATGATGAATTTAACAAAAGGCTTATGGGCGTAAGTTATATGGAAATTATGAATGCCGGTGGAGGTATTAAGAGTACCGTTAAGGCAACTCATGAAGAAAGCCATGACCAACTTATGAATACCGGTAGACAGAGACTTAATTCCATGCTTTCATTCGGAGTTACTACTGTTGAAGGTAAGTCGGGTTATGGACTCGATATAGAAACTGAACTTAAACAGTTAGATGTAATGGAGGATTTAAACAAAGAGCATCCTATAGATATAGTAAAGACTTATATGGCTGCACATGATATTCCCGAAGAGTATAAAGGCAGGACTAGTGAGTTTGTAGACTTCATTATAGAAAAAGGACTCGATACTGCTGTTGGTAAAGCGGTATTCTGTGATATTTTCACTGAGAAAAATGTTTTTGAAATCGAGGACTCCAGAAGACTACTATTAGCTGCTAAGGAAAAAGGATTTAAGCTTAAAATGCATGCTGATGAGATAGTTCAATTAGGTGGAAGTGAACTGGCTGCAGAACTTAAAACGGTTAGTGCAGATCACTTGTTGAAGGCTTCTGATCAGGGAATTAAAGATATGATTGAAGCTGGAACTGTAATGACATTATTACCATCAACTGCTTTCAGTTTAAAAGAACCTTATGCTAGGGCTAGGTTTATGATTGACAATGGAGCGGCAGTGGCACTCGGATCTGATTTTAATCCTGGAAGTTGCCATACAAATTCGATTCCGTTAATGATTGCACTAGCTACAATATACATGAAAATGAGCGTTGAGGAAACTATCACTGCCCTGACTTTAAACGGTGCGGCTGCTCTTGATATGACGAGTGACAGAGGAAGTTTAGAAATAGGGAAAATAGGTGATGTAATAATACTAAATGCTCCAAGCTATAAACATCTTTCATATACTATTGCGGTTAATCTGGTTGAGAAGGTAATCAAGGCGGGAGAATTAGTCTATGACAAAACTCTTGCTTTTGATATAAATTAAAGGAGGAGATTTGATGTTAATTAAGAAAACGGTGCATGACTTTGTGGAGATTGTAGACAGTAATGAACCTGTACCGGGCGGAGGATCTGTCTCAGCACTTGCAGGAACTATAGGTGCAGCTCTATCAAGAATGGTAGGAAGCTTAACTTTTAACAAGAAAGCTTTTAAAGAACTACCTGAAGAAACTCAGAATCTATTAAAAGAAAATTCTGAGAAACTGGAAGCTTTAAAGAAAGAATTGGAAGAGATCGTTGATAAGGATGCGAATGCTTTTGATAAGGTAATGGAAGCTTTTGCAATGCCGAAAGATACCGAAGAACAAAAAGAAGCAAGAATGGCAGCGGTACAAGAAGGTTATAAAATTGCATTGGAAGTACCTAAGAGATGTGCAGATGCTTGTATGGAAGTAATTGAATTACAAGAAGCATTTGCAAAATATGGTACAAAAGGTGCAGTTAGTGACATAGGTGTTGGTATTTTAATGGCTAGCTCAGGGCTTGAAGGTGCTGTTTATAATGTATTGATAAACCTACAAGCTATGAAAGACCAAGAATATATCGACAAAACAAAAGAAGAGATGGATGCCCTAATTAAGAAAATGTATGAAAAGAGAGAAGCTCTTCTAAAAATTATATACGAAAGATTAAACTAAATTAGGAGGTTGGAAGTATGCCAAAGTTCAAATTAAATGGCGAAGGTCTGGTATTAGAAGATTTTATTAAAATTACCAGAGGATATGGTGAGGTTGAACTTACTGAGGAAGCAGTTGAAAGGGTCAACAAGGCTAGAGAGCTGGTTGACAGGTATGTAGCGCAAGATAAGGTAGAGTATGGAATTACTACAGGTTTTGGAGAGTTTAGCAAGGTCATTATCTCTAAAGATGATGCTGTAGATCTTCAGACAAATCTAATAGTAAGCCATGCATGTGGTGTAGGTAATCCACTACCTGAAGACGTAGTAAGAGGAGTTATGCTTCTACGTATTAATGCACTATCAAGAGGGTATTCCGGAATCAGGATGTCAACCATTCAGCAGCTGATTAATATGTTGAACAATGGCATACATCCAATTATACCTGAAAAAGGATCTCTCGGTTCAAGTGGAGACTTAGCTCCATTGGCACACATGGTTCTAGTAATGCTGGGTGAAGGTGAGGCAATTTATAAAGGTGAGAGAATGAGTGGATTAGACGCTCTTAAAGCAGCAGGAATGGAACCTATCCATCTTACTTCCAAAGAAGGCCTTGCTCTTATAAATGGTACTCAGGTTATGACTTCAGTTGGAGCACATGCACTTTACGATGCAATCAACCTGTATAAAACTGCCAATATTTCCCTTGGTTTAACCATGGAAGCACTTAATGGTATTACAGATGCTTTTGAGCCTATGACTCATATCATTAGAAGACAAAATGGTCAAATTAAGACTGCTGAATTTGTTCTAAAAATCCTTGAAGGTAGCGAAATGACTACAAGACAAGGCGAAATTAGAGTTCAAGACGCATACTCACTTAGATGTGCACCTCAAGTTCATGGAGCATGTCATGACAATATGAGTTATGTAAAAGAAAAAGTTGAACTTGAAATGAATGCTGTAACAGACAACCCTATTATATTAGTAGAAGAAGATAGAGTTATCTCAGGTGGAAACTTCCACGGAGAACCAATGGCTCAAATATTTGACTACCTAAAAATAGGTATTTCAGAATTAGCTAATATTTCAGAAAGAAGACTTGAAAGATTAGTTAACCCTGCATTAAGCGGTGGTCTACCTGCATTCTTGATTGAAAAAGGTGGATTAAACTCAGGATTTATGATTGTTCAATATGCAGCAGCTGCGCTTGTATCTGAAAACAAGGTACTGGCACATCCTGCAAGTGTTGACTCTATTCCGTCATCTGCGAACCAAGAAGACCATGTATCTATGGGAACCATAGCAGCTAGACAAGCAAGTGAAATACTATACAATGCTAGTAGAGTTATCGCAATGGAAATACTTTGTGCTTGCCAAGCTATCGATTTAAGAGGCAAGAAAAAACTTGGAGCAGGTACTGAAAAAGCTTATGAACTAGTTAGAGATGCAGTTACTTTCTATGACAAAGACAGAATTATGAATATAGACATTGAAGCAGTTACAGAACTGGTAGTTTCAGGAAAAATCTATTCAGCAGTAGAACCGATTGTTGGAGATCTATTCTAGTACTAAAACACAAGGACTCAAGTAAGAGTGATTTTACTTGGGTTCTTTTTTTGTTAATAAAATTCAAAAGTTTAAGTTGTAAAGAACATCTGTTATAATATAAAAATGTAAGCTCGGAAATGAAAAAGTTTAATAATCAAACTCAATACAATTACTAAAAGGATTTATTAATCTGTTATAATATAGAGTGCAATATTAAAAAAATTGTAGAGCTGAAAAATTATGAATATAGAAATGGTGATATTATGGAATTAAAGAGTAATATATTTGATACGGCATTGATATTTGAAGGTGGAGGAATGAGAGCAAGCTTTACCTCAGGAATAGTAAATACACTTTTAGAAAATGAATTATACTTCAACTATATTGCCGGAATCTCTGCAGGTTCAAGCTGTACACTCAATTATCTATCTAGAGACAAAAAGAGAACCAAAGCCTCATTCGTAGACTTTGTAAAAGATCCTGAATTTGGTGGCTGGAGGACTTTCTTAAGAGGCAAGGGTTTTTTCAATGCCCAGTACATCTATTGTGAATCCTGCCTGCCCGGAAGTACACTGCCATATAATTTTGAAAACTTCCTAAATAATGAGGCTGATTTTGACATCGGGGCCTTTAATATGGATAGATCTGAATTGGTATACTGGTCCAGAAAAGATGTTGAGAAAATGGAAGACCTCATGCTGATGGTCAGAGCCAGTTCCAGCCTTCCGATTTTTATGCCTCCGACAAAAGTAAAAGGTGAAATGTATATAGATGGAGGAATCCAATGTGGAATAGCGCTAGATGCTGCCATGAATAGGGGATTTGAGAAATTTGTAATAGTTTTAACCAGAGAAAAAGGATATATAAAAGGACCTCCAAACAGAAAGAGAATATTAAAAAGACTATTTAAAAGCTATCCAAAGACATTGGAAACTATAATGAACAGATACATTGAATACAACAAAACAATGGAATACATCAAACAACTGGAAAGAGAGAACAAAGCATTTGTAATCTATCCGGATTCAATGCCAATCGACAATAGGGAAAAAGACATAAAAAAATTGGAAGAAATGTACCAACTTGGAATAAATCAAGGAAACAGACAAATAAATGACCTTAAACAATTCCTAGGAATGCCCGAATAAATAATTCGGGCATTCTTTTTTATAATGAAGCGAGTCAGAATCCTAATATAAAAAATAATTATTGATTGAAATAAGACTTTGATTTAGATTTTAGGCTTTTTGAGCCTGTTTATGCCTTATGTTTTTTTCGACTGACTTTTCTATTGTTTCCACACTTTTTTGCATGAAATATATCAGAATAAAGGCAATTAATACTGCTCCTATGGATAAATAAAATGTCGGGAGATAGGAGTTGTATTTATCGAAAAGATTGCCGGAAATAGTGCTGAATGTAGATGCTATTAAGAGCTGTAAGTTCAGCAGTGAAAGGTTTATGGAGTAGTATCTTTGACCAAATAGTTTTATTGCTATTGCAGAGTTGAAGCTTGGTGCTCCTCCATACGATATTCCAAGTAGTATAAAAGCTATAAGTATTAAGGTATTTGATCCGATGGACGTATTGAGTATGAGTAATAGCTGTGATAATAATGCTGTAATTGTAATAAATCTCATGCTGAAAAGATATCCCAATGTATCAAAAAGATGACCTACCAGAATTCTTCCGAATCCATTTGAGATGGATATAATTCCGATATATAATGCTATTTTTTCCGGAGAAATATTTCTAATGCTTGTGCTTACTATATTGGCTCCTTGAGATATTATGGCTAAACCTGTGCCCGATGCTATTAAGCAAAACAGAAATATAATCCAAAATGCACTCGTACCTACCATGGAACTTGGTCTGGTCGATGTACTATCTTCTATATTATCTTTTTTCGGATTTTGATCGGGAATAAAAATGGCTGATAGAAATAGTACTGCCAGCATTATCACTCCATAATATCTGAATAGTGTTCTCCACAAATCCGGACTACCAGCTACCAATTTAGTATAAATCGGTCCAAAAACCAAACTGCTCATACCGAAACCGAATAGCAAAATACCGGAGATGATACCTTGTTTTCCGGGAAATAAGCAGGTAATATTGCTCAGTATGTAAGCATATACAATACCGACTGAAAAACCTACGAGAATTCCATAGCCTACTGTAATTTGGGTAATGTCTGTTGATAACGAACTTATTATGTAGCCTAAGGGCATCAATATCGTCGCCAGAAATATTGAAATTTTTCCTCGTCCTAATATTTTTAATAGTCCATTAGCTAATCCACCTAGACAAAATGAAGCCATTGCAAATGAAAATACCAATGATATTTGACCTTGATTAATACTCGGCAAATCGAGCTTTATCGGAATTGATAAAACTGACCAAGCGTACATAAGTCCTGACATTAATAGGACTATGGTACCGATAAATAATCTAATAATTCTCTTTTCCAAACAAATCACTCCCTTAGAACAAAATATCGCAACACTTCGATACATTATAGCATAAGCATGTAAAAGCGTAAAGCCGTAATCCACTATTCATAAATATTGAAATAAAAATCCCAAATATGATAAAATAAAACTGGTTACCAATGTCTAACTTAATAAAATTCGGAGGATTGAAGAAATGATAGATGTAATAATTATAGGTGGAGGACCCGCTGGGGTAGCCGCTGCCAATTATGCAAGAGCCAGAGGTTTAGAAGTACTTCTATTTGAAAAGAACAGGATAGGAGGTCTGATAACTTTGACTACAATAGTGAGCCATTATCCCGGTTTGGATACAGATGAGTCAGGTGAGAGTTTTGGAATAAAGCTTGAAGAACAGCTAAACTCAAATGATACCAAAGTAATATTTGAAAAAGTGGAAAAGGTTGAATTGGAAGGTGAAATAAAGACCGTTTATACTTCTAATTCAAAGTATGAAGCAAAAACTATCATCATCGCTACAGGTTCTGAGCCAAAATTACCACCAATTGATAAAACAGATGGATATTTAATCAAGCCCAATGTCTATGAGAAAATTGCTGATGCAAAAGATAAGGAAGTTTTTGTGCTAGGAGGAAGCGATGGGGCTTGTAAGGAAGCAATAAGTCTGGCAAGATACGCAAGGAGAGTTCATATTGTACAAAATCAAAACGCACTACTTACAATTCATGAATTTAAAGAACAGATTGAAAACAATGATAAGTTTATAGTCCATACATCTTCAGAGCTTGAAAGTTTGAAAGTCGATAAAGATGAAATAACGGAAGTCAATATAATCGATATAGTTACGGGTAAGGTTAAACAATATGCCGATGGTCCATATCTCGTTTTCGCATATATAGGACAGACTCCTAATAGCAGTTTATTTATTGATTTACTTGAAATGGAAGACGGTTATATAAAATCAGATGGTATAAGGACGAGCATTCCGGGAGTATATTCATGTGGAGATATTAATGTAAAAGAGATGAGGCAAATATCTACTGCTGTTTCTGATGGAACGCTAGCCGGCATTGAAGCATACAATTATATTAGGAAAGGCTAGTATATCTAAGTCTAATGATTAGTTATTTTAAGGTTTTTACGTATTTACTTGAAAATTTTAAGTTTGCATCATTCATTTTTATGTAAAAAAGGACCCATCTTTTCGATGGGTCCTTTAGAATATGTGGAACGATTTAACGACTCAATTTACAATTATTCGATAGCTTTCAATGCTTCTACCATGTCAACTTTCCTTAGTTTTCTATGCATCAAAAACATTACTATTATTGACAATACCAAGGTTATAAGTGCTGAGACTAAATAATTAGAAAGCAGAACTCTTGGCGACATCATAATATTTTCAGGTACCAATGCATTAATTATAAACCAATGGAGAATATGACCGGCCAGGTAGCCACCGATTATACCTATAATTGTTAAGAAGAAGGTTTCTCTATACACATATGAGGTTACTTCCATTGAGTAGAATCCGAGGACTTTTATCGTTGAAAGCTCTCTTATTCTCTCGCTTACATTTATATTGGTAAGATTATAAAGTACAACTATGGCCAGCGTTGAGGATATGGCGATGAGTACCAATACAATTAGATTCAGTGAATTTAAAAGTTCTCCTATCTGGTAATTCACCCTAGTCATATCGACAATTGACAGTACAGCTTTTTGTGACATGAGCTTTGAAACGAGTTCAGTGATTACCTTTTCGTTTGTACTGTTCTTATTATTCATGATAAGAAGTTTTGCGTTCATTTCTGAATCTTTCCCAAAGATTTCTTTGTAAGCTTTAGGAGTTAGGTAGATTCCATGGTTAACATAGTTTTCGGTTATGGCACCTACTTTTAACTTCCTGATGTCATTATCCTTATCTTCTAATGAAAAGTCATCTCCAACTTTTAGCTTTAGCAGCTTAGCGAGTTTTTCGGTAAGTACTATCTCACTACTACTTAGAGAAATAGGTTTTCCGTCTTTTCTGTTCCGTAAACTTACGAATTCCTTAAATGCGATATCGTCAAATACAGTTATGATACTGACTTCCTGATCCGGTCTTCCTGTAAGTTCGACAAGTCCGGATTCATAGCGTACATCAGTATGTTTATCTATATTATCATCTGTTTTCAGAATTTCATTTACCTTATCAATATCAGCTTTATCAGCTTCATCATCGATTATCGGAGCCAAATTATAGTGGATGATTTCATTGTATTGAAGAGGTTTTATCTGCGTGATGGAATCCTTGATCCCGAATCCCATAAATAAGAGTGCTGTACAACCTGCAACTCCAATTATCGTCATCGTCATTCTGGCCTTGTATCTGAATATATTTCTTGCAGTTACTTTGTATAAGAATGACAACCTATTCCAAATAGGTTTAATCCTTTCAAGGAAAATTCTGGTTCCGCTCTTTGGCGTCTTAGGTCTTAGTAATTGAGCTGCATTATGTTTCAATGTCCTATTGGTAGTAAATAGGGAAGTAAGGACTATAAGTGAAACGGAAACAGTAAATGCAAGTATTACAAACTGTGGATAAGGTTTCAGCTGCATCTCACCGACTACGAAACCGGTCGAATAAGCTTTGAAAATCATCTCGGCAAGAAGAGTATGTCCAAAGACTATTCCTATTATTGCACCCAATGTAGCAGGCAGTGCACCATAGATTAGGAATTTCTTTTGTATGCTGCCGGTACTATATCCTAATGACTTCAATGTGCCTATTTGAGTTCGCTGCTCTTCTACCATTCTGGACATCGTCGTTACGGTGACCAGCATTGCAATAGCATAGAAGAAAATAGGGAATATGAGTGCCAGCATATCCATTCTTCTGGAGTTGCCTATGTAGGTATATATTCCCACATTATCATTAATACCCGTAACGAAATACTTAGGTAACTTCAATTTTGCCAGATCTTTTCTTGCATCGGCTATTTCAGTTTCTCCATCGGAGATTTTAGCATCGGCATCCTTAGTCTTGTCTTTAAATTCCTTTAATCCATCTTTATATTCTTCTTCACCGTCTAAAATCTTATTGTAAGCATCTTCAAGTTCAGCTCTTCCTTTTGCAACCTCGCTATTGTATTCAGCAATACCGTCCTCCAGTTCTTTTAATCCGTCAGTGTATTTTTTCTCTCCATCATTTAATTCGTCCAGAGCATCCTTTAGCTCTTTTTCACCTTTGCTCTTTTCGGAGGCTAATTTTTCTTCTGCTTCTACTAACTCTTTAAGACCGTCATCGTATTCTTTTTGGCCATCATCCAGTTCTATTTTTGCATCTGCAAGTTTCTTTTCTCCCTTGGCCTTTTCTTCATTGAATTCCTCAAGGCCTTTGTCGTATTCGGCCTTTCCGTCACTATATTTGACTTCTCCATCGTCAAGTTCATTAAGTGCATCATTTAGCTTTTGTTTGCCATTTATTTTTTCGGAAGCAAGAGTGTTTTTACCTTCCTCCAGCTTTTTAAGACCCTGAGAATACTCAAATTCCCCAACATTTAATTCATTTTTTGCTTTTGCAATTTCTATTTCTCCTGCTTCCAGCTTAGCTTTAGCTGAGATTAATTGTTGCTCGGCAGCCAAGAATTGCTGGTATCCGACATTAAACTCCTCTTTCTTACGATTGAGGTCAGCTTGGCTTTGGTCTAAAAGAGCTATTTGAGCCAGACCGGTTTCAACATCCGCTAAACCGCCATTTATCTCGGCTAATTGTGCTTGAAGTGCGATAAGAGCAGCTTGAGCTGCAGCTATTTCTTCCGGTGTCGATTCAGGATTATCGATAATCGCTTGCTGATGCTGAATTTGCTGTTCAATGCCTGCCTTTGCTTGTTCCAACTGATTTTTTTGAACAATTAAGGCTTGTTCATTGGAATTAAGTTCTTGATAGCCCATGTCAATTTGAGCCTGAGCGGCATCCAGCTGTGCCTTTGCAGCTTCCAGTGCCGGTCTTTGTGCTTCAAGTTCTGCAAGTCCTGAATTATATTCGTCCCAACCGGCTTTAAGTTTTTGTTCTTCAGATTCGATTCTACGATAACCATCATCGAGTTTTTTTCTAGCATCGTCAAGTTGGTTTTCTGCATCTATGATATCATTCTCGGCTTTTGCAATTTCCCTTTCGAATTCTTCTACTCCGTCATTATATTCTTTCCATCCGTCATCAAGTTTTTTTCTGGCATCATCCAGTTCTTTTTTTGCATCATTTAATTTAGTTTCAGCTTTTGAGATTTCGTCATTGTATTCACTTAAACCTTTTTCGTACTCTTCATAACCGTCATCCAGTTTTATTTTTGCATCGGCGAGCTCTTTTTTTGCATCCTCGATTTTCTTCTCGGCATCGCCTATTTCTTTGTTAAACTTCTCGACACCATCATTGTACTCTTTACGACCATCATCCAGCTTTTTCTTGGCATCTGCCAGTTCGACTCTGGCTTTATCTATATCATTCTTAGCCTTGGTAGTTTCTCTTTCGTATTCTTCCTTACCGTCATAGTACTTTACGAGAGCATCATCAAGCTCGGCTCTGGCATCTTTCAGTTTCTTTTCTGCATCGGAGATCTCGGTTTTCGCATCGTCGATTTTTTCTTGAGCATCTTTAATCTCTTTTTCTGCATCATCTTTTATTTTCGCCAGTCTTTTTTCTGGACGATCTTCTAAATTAGATGTGAGATCACTTTTATATTTTTCTGATATACTATTATATTCACTCGTATATTTATATAAATTTGAGGTTTCATCAAGTAGTATTCTGGCTATTGTGAAAACTTCAAGATCAAAGTTTTCTTCGATAGCAATTGCAAATCCATCTAACTGTCCCTTACCATAACTGCTTCTGCCTTTAATATTTATATTGATGTATTCAGGTGATTCCACCTTGCCTACAATTTTAAAAACATCGGTTTTAAGTTCGTCTTTAATCGGGTCAGTATTTCCCTTAAGAACACCTATCGTCTGTCCGACTTTGATGGATTCATCCGGCAGGTGAGCATCTATTGCGAGCTCACCAATCTTATCCGGGAGTCTTCCCTCCACTACCTTATATTTAGGCATTGTCTCACCAATCGATTCCAACCTGATGAGATTGTCAGTGCCTTTTATTACAATATCCTGCTGATAACCATATTCGACTTTTTTAAAACCCTTGGTTCTATCGATTGCTGCACGATCTTCATAATCCAGTCCGTAAGTGGATTGCACAATCAGGTCGGAAATATTATAATCGACCAGTCTTTTTTCAATAGTCTCTCTCATAGTCGGACCGGTTACAGTCAAACCAATAACTGCAAGCGCGCCAAGAGCGACCATAGCAATAATGGAAAGTACTCTGGACCGTGATTTAAAAAACTCTTTAATTATATCTTTGTTAAGAGCTGATTTCTTCATAATATCCTACCATTCTATCTCGTCTATTGATACAGGCCTTTCATTTACTGTAATATTTCTGACTCTGGCATCGTTTATTTCTATAATCCTATCGGCAATTGGTGTGATTGCTTGATTATGTGTAATTATAATTACGGTTGTTCCTGTTTCTCTGCAAGTGTTTTGTAATAGTTTTAGAATTGATTTACCTGTCTTGTAATCAAGAGCTCCTGTCGGCTCGTCGCATAGCAGCAATTTTGGGTTTTTAGCCAAAGCTCTGGCAATAGCCACCCTTTGCTGTTCTCCTCCCGATAATTGTGCGGGGAAATTATCTTTTCTGTGCTCCAATCCAACCTTTTCCATGACCTCGTCTACATTGAGTGCATCAGGTACTATTTGAGATGCAAGCTCTACATTTTCCTTTGCTGTTAAATTTGGAACCAAATTATAGAACTGAAATACAAAACCCACATCATAACGTCTATACGTAGTCAAATCATGCTCGTTTAATTTAGAGATATTTTTCCCGTCAACTATAACACTGCCTTCGTCATTTTTATCCATCCCTCCAAGTATATTCAGTACAGTCGATTTACCTGCACCTGAGGGACCTACGATAACTACGAGTTCGCCTTTTTCTATTTTAAAGTTGATTTTATTGTTAGCTATAATCCCAAGGTCTCCCATTTTATAAAACTTGGAAGAATCGATCATTTCTACATAACTCATATTTCCACCATCCTTAGACATAAAAACACTTAATTAAACTGATTAATAAAAGTATATCACTCTTATTGTATTATATATACCCTGTAATAGATTATATTAATTAAATATATAAATGGGGGTATAATTATATCGTCAATAATAGATATAGTGAAGTTTAAGAACAAAATATTTAAGTTATTAAGGAATATTTTGTTAATTGATGATTAAACTGTTTTACCAATTGATGGGTAGGGTATACTATTATTGGCAGGTGATTAAAGTGAAGAGCAAAGACGAAAAAATAAAATATCTTGAAGTATCACAACTTATTGAAGAAATAATAAACGAAGCCATAGAAGTAGAGGCATCGGACATACATATAGAACCAGAGAGTGAAACTACCAGGATAAGATTCCGTATAGATGGAGATCTAATAAAAATATGCGATATTCCTTCTGAAAGACAATCTGAAATTATTACCAGAATAAAGATACTTTCAAATCTCGACATAGCTGAAAGAAGACTTCCACAAGACGGTCGAATTTCATGGAATGACTCGAAAGATACTGATCTAAGAGTAGCTATTACGCCTGTGATACACGGAGAAAAAGCCGTTATCAGAATACTAAACAGCACCAGATATGATATGAGACTTGATAAATTTGGGTTTTCAGAAGAAAACTACAATACCTTAAAGGGTATCTTAAGTAAATCAAGTGGAATGCTTATAAGTACGGGACCTACCGGCTGTGGTAAGTCGACGACATTATATGCATTAATACGAGAACTAAATAATGAAGAAGCCAATATCATAACCATTGAAGATCCCGTTGAATTTAAAATAAAGGGAATAAATCAGACCCAAGTTAACGAGAAGGCCGGAATGGATTTTAGTATCGGATTAAGATCTATGCTCAGATCAGATCCCGATATAATTATGGTCGGAGAAATAAGGGATACAAAGACGGCTGAAATTGCGATTAGAGCAGCGATTACAGGGCATCTACTCCTCAGCTCACTACATACCATGGACTCTTACTCAGCGATAATCAGACTTTTAGATATGGGAATAGAACCATACCTTATAGCATCTGCGCTGGCAGGTGTTCAGTCACAAAGACTCGTTAAAAGATTATGTCCACATTGCTCGGTCAAAATGGAACCTAATATTTCGCAATTAAGTATTATTAAATCTGTTATTGGAGATGCTGAAAATATCAATTTAAAAGCTCCTATGGGCTGCGAACATTGTACGAATGGATTTAGAGGAAGGCAAGTAATCTCAGAAGTTTTTGAGATAGATGAAGATTTTATAGATGCAATTAAGAATAAATCGGATATAAATACTCTTAGAAAAATCGGAGAAGAGAAGGGGATTAAATCCTTAGTCTATGACGGATTATCCAGAGTTATCAAAGGGGAACTTTATATAGACGATGTCTTAAGACATGCTTACAATTTAGGAGAATGTAATGGACAAATCCAATCTATTAAGAAAGACGGTTAGTTTTCTAAATCAAGATATAAGTTTTAAACCTGATACCAGAAGTATAGGTATGCTTTTAAATCAATTATCAGTAATGATATCTGCCGGTATCAGTATACATAATGCGCTTGAAATAGTTTCAAAACAATCGATAAGTTCTAAACTGAAAAAAATCGTAGACAGATTATTGATTGAAGTAAGATCGGGGCTATCGTTCTCAGAAGCCGTATCGAAAGAAGATTTCGACAATAAAAAATTACTCTCGGCAATGATAAATGCAGGAGAAATGAGTGGAAGTCTTGATATGGTTCTGTCCATGATGTCAGAATTCTATATTAAAAAGGCGGAAAATAATAGGAAAATCAAAAGTGCTTTGATCTATCCTGCAATCCTAATGATTACTTCGATAATAGTATTGGGATTTGTCTTGACCTATGTATTTCCAATCTTTCTCAATCTGTTCGAAAGCTCGGACAGAATACTGCCTAAATCAACTAGGTTACTTATTGCAATAAGTAAGCTGCTTTCAAGTCACGGCTTGATTATATTATTTGGTTTTATAGTATTTAACATAGGAATTTATCTATTGTATAAGAAAAATGCGAGATTTAAATACATAGTAGACATAACTGCTTTAAAGCTGCCCGTAATCGGAAGGTATATTAAATACCGGACCGTGACCAATGCTGCTGCAAACTTTTCAATACTGAGTGGCTGCGGTGTACCAGTTCTGGAGATCTTAAAAATAATTAAAAACAGTACATCAAATACATATATCTATAAAATTTACGAAAATGTAATTACAGCAATTACATGCGGGAGTACGTTAAACGAAAGTTTTTCGGTGGATAGTTTCTTTCCGGCTCTATTTATATCAATGCTAAAAATTGGAGAAGAAACCGGAAATCTCGATAAAGTAATGGAAAAGACAGCCCTTTATTATGAATCAGAGCTGAACGATTCCATGAATGCACTTATATCGATTTTTGAACCGATAATGATTCTGATTATGGCGCTCATAGTCGGATTTATCGTACTATCCATTGCCATTCCTATGTTTGATTTGGTTACATTTGTTGATTTTTGATTTAAAGAGAAATCTTTAAAATAAATTATGAAGGAGGAAACAATTGTTAATTAGAAAAGGAAAGAAGAGAGGATTTACACTCGTCGAACTCGTAATTGTCATTGCCATTCTGGCGCTGCTTGCGGCAATAGCGCTGCCCAAATTTGTAAATTCAAGGCAAAAAGCTAGGGAGACTGCACATATTGCGAATGTCAGGGTGCTTAAATCTGCAGCTACTACATATTTAGCTGACGAGGGTAATCCTAAAGATGGAGTAGTATGGGATGTAGAGTCAAAGAATTGGGAAAAATATATCGATAAATGGCCAAAAAATCCTTTAAAAAGTGGAGATTATAAAGTGACAATCTCTGATAAAGGGGAGATTACCGTTACACCTGGGGAAGATGAGTCAAGTGAAGGAAATACCAATCCAGGAACTGATGGTTAATTATAGGTAAAAATATGTATCACTTAATTTTTATTTTCGGAATGATAATGGGTTCATTCCTTAATCTAGTTGCGAACAGGAAACTAAGGGGCATATCTATAATTGCCCCTCCTTCGCATTGTATGTATTGCAATAAAAGACTTAAAATCTACTCTCTGATTCCCATATTTAGCTATATATTTCAAAGAGGCAGATGCAGTTTTTGTAATAAAAAAATACCTTTCGATGTATTTATTTCTGAACTGATTGTTCCGGTAGCATATGTTATCGGGCTATACAATCTTGGACCAAGCTTACTTACTATAGAGTATATGGTGATATTTTCGGTACTATATATTTTGGTCTTAACTGACTTAAACTCCAATACCATATACGATTCACATCTTATAGTCCTATTTATAATGGCAGGTGCTGCATTATTTTATAAATTTATCATAGGTGAGTTTAATCCGGTCGTGGGAATTATGCAGATGCTTTTATTCTTGCTGTTTTTAAAATTTAGAAGACTTGAAAATACACCGATAGGAGAGGGAGATCTATTGGTATTTATATCCCTTCTAAGTTTTTTTGATTTTCTAAATGGAATCATGTTGATATTTATGTCCTTTTGGGCTGCAGCTCTCTACATACCTGTTTTAATATTTAAAGGTGCTGGTAGAAAGAATAAGATTGCCTTTCTGCCATTTATACTTGCGTCTTATTTTCTTATCGTCAATTATGGGAATGCCATTTTAAAGTTGATGAGGTGGATATAATGAAAAGAGCATTTACATATCTGGAATTAATTTCCACGATAGCTATTATAGCTATAGTTTTTTCCATTGCCATCCTCAAAGTCGGAGCCATTGATGAAATCAAGGAGAGAGCTGAATTTCGCGCAATTGTAAATGATATTAAATATGCCCGTAATTTGGCGATAGTGTCCAAATCAAATGTAGAATTCCAAGTTGTGGTTACGGATTTTAATGGCTATAAAATTTTTCAAGCCGGTGAAAAAACAAATAAAGAAGTAAAAAAAGTAGAATTAGAAAAATTAAGCAGAGTAAATACCACATATTATGATGAACAACTTCATTTTAAGAACGACGGGATGCCCAATAAAGGTGGAAGGATAGAATATAAGGGAAAGAAAAAATACTATACGGTGACCATAGGCGTTGCAAGTGGAAAGGTGTATATAAGAGGTGAAAGATAATGAAGAGACCTGCATTTACCTTACTCGAAGCAATAATAGCCCTCTCAATACTTGCAATTGTAGTGGTATATTTGCTTCCTGCAATTTACATTAATCATAATAAGAGAAATGATAAATCAAATGATATTAAAAATGCCTACTATGCACAGGCAATAATGGAGAATTTTAAATCCAAACATTTTACCGGTATAGATACAAAGTTGAATATACCAGAAGATTTGGAATATCAGGTTGAGGAAGAAGTGAGCGGAAGATTTACAATTGTCGAAGTGAGGATAATAGATGATGAAAAAGAGTTTAAAACCAAGCTGGCACTGCCAAACGAAAAGGGGATTTACGCTAATTGAATTAATTGTAACCGTCTTTATAGCGAGTATATTAATCGGTGTTTTTTCGATGCTCGTAGACTTTAGTTTTAAAAATCTGGAATATTCATATACGGTAAATGATAATATCTACTCGGGAATACATCTATTTGGACTTATCAATGACGATGTAATTAAATCTGAAGTCGTTTATGATAGTAGCGAATTTATTTTAAATGAGAATTATAGCTGTAATTTAGGATTTGTATTGAGGATAATGGACGGATCCAACTATAAGTACGTATACTATGCTTACAAGGATTCCAATATCTGGAGAATAGCTTTCAATACAGCTGAAAGTGATCCCAAAAAGATATCTTTTAAAAGCCTGAAAGACAAGGGTGTTAATTCCATAATAGAAAATGTAGTATCAATCGACGGTTCACGCTTAAATACGGAATCTAAACTGATAGATTTGGTAGTTGAAGTCAATAATTCGAAGAAGGATTTGTATACAACACAGATCTATGCACAAAGGGTTGATAGTCCATGAAAAAAAGAGGATATATCTATGTCTATGCGATATTTGCGATAGCACTACTATTTATGGTCGTAGTATCCATAACTGAAGCTGTCATAAATAAAAACAGAATCGTAGTTTATTCAGAAGACTATATAAACCAAAAATATCTAACAGAGTCAAATGCCTATTTGGCAATTGATCATTTGATAAGCTCCGGATTGATTGATGATAACATTACAAGAGCGAGTAGGATAAATTCAGGAAAAGAGTGGAAGCTAGAAGCATCCATAGACCCTATATTTGAAGGTCAAGAAAAATATGATGTAAAATATACTAAAAATACGGAAGGATACTTAGATTTTGAGTTTAAAAATTATTATGATGGCATTGTCTATGAAAATAAGGGATCGATAAAGTTATTTAATGACTTGTATTATGACGATAGTCTTTTAATCGATATAGAGGATAATGCCGAAGAATACGATAATCTTCAAAAAGCAGGTTACATCGACAAGTATATAGAAGATGTTTTATTTTTGGAAGATGGCATTAAGAGAATATTCACTCAAAAAGATGGTAAACTTGCCTATAGGGTCTATACCGAAGATGACGAAGAAGTCGAAGGAGAAATTGATCTCACTGAGGACGAAATAGGGGCAGAGGATATAAAAAATGATGATTCTGAAAATGATGCTGAAGATAATATGGACGTAGTTGCTAGCACTAAATCTAATGATGAAACCAGAGACGATGAGGCTAGAGATGAATCTGTAAACGAGGAAGAGATAGATCAAAAGAATCCTATAGAAGAGGAAGAAACTGAAATAATATATGAGAATGATGAAAGTTCTGAAGAGTCAGAAGAAACTAAAGATGAAGTCGATGATAAATCAGAAAACAAACCTGAAGATTGGACCATCATAGACAAAAATACGTACAGCGGACTTGTAATAGGACCTCATACCGTTTATTCATCGGATAGTACTTTGATTCTATCGGGGTTAATAAAAATGGATGAAGATACCGTAATAGATTCTGATATAGAAATAAGAGGTGTGCTTATGCTCGAGGGTAATCCAATTATCAAAAAGGGAAATATAGAGGTTACAGGGGCTATTCTAACGGCTGTCGGTAAACCGGACTGCATTGCACTAATACCAAAGGCGTCGAGATTTGAAAAATATGGCTCCATATATAGGAATTTTATAGAGCCGAAGGTGCAGGAACTAAGTTACTCTTATTAATATGAATTTCAATATCGACGCAAGAGTATGATTTAATACCAGTCAATGGCGTAGAGGAGCATTCTTTATGCCTTATTATAGTAGTGGTATCTTAACTTTTGTTTTACATATATTGAGAAAGTTTTTAAAAATCGGATAAATACTATATCTGCCAAGAGCTTATGAAAACGTATGTATTGACAGGATTAAGAGGTTTTGATATTATAACTACTATATTAATGGAGTAAAACGAGGTGTTTTAATAGACTAAGTATCTTATCCATTAAAATAATAAGGGGGTTTTAATATATGTTTAACAAAAGAGTAGTATCATTATTATTAGTACTAGTCATGTTACTATCAGTTTTTGCAGGTTGTACTCCAAAAGAGCAGCCGGCTAAAGATGATGCAAAGACTGAAGAAAAGAAAGAAGATGTAAAAGAAGATAAGAAAGAAGAACCTAAAGAAGAAGATAAAAAAGAAGAGCCAGCAGGCGACAAGAAAAACGTATCAGTTTTCTACTATAACTATGGCGATACTTATATCTCAACTGTAAGAAATGCTTTCACTGAATTGGTTAAAGGCGATGCAAATGTAGAATTAACAGAATACGATGGACAAAACGACCAAGCTAAGCAAAATGACCAAATTGACGTAGCTATCCAAAAAGGCGCTAATGTTCTAGTAGTAAATATAGTTGACTTCGGAGCTGCGGATATCGTAATAGATAAAGCAAAGGCTGCCGGAATACCTATAATATTCTTCAATAGAGAGCCTACCGACGGAAATGTTTATAAATCATACGATAAAGCTAGATTCGTAGGTACTAAAATCGAAGAAGCCGGTGTTCTACAAGGTCAGCTTATTAAAGCTTACTGGGAAGAAGGAAACCATGACAGAAATGGCAATGGTAAACTTGACTATGTATTACTTCATGGTGGTATAGAAAATGCTGAAGCAGTTGCAAGAAGTAAGTATTCAGTAGAAGAATTAGAAAAAGCAGGAATCGAAGTAAATAAGATTGCTGAACAAATCGCTGACTGGGACAATGCAAAAGCTCTAACTGCAATGGAATCATGGCTTGCAAAAGACCTTGATAATATCGACGTTGTTATAGCAAACAATGACGGTATGGCTATAGGTGCACTAACTGCTCTTCAAGCTGCAGGCTTAAATCAAGTAGTTGACGGTAAGATAGATCCAGCTAAATATGTTGGAGTATTTGGTGTTGATGCTACTGAAGAAGCTCAAAAAGTTATTAACGATTTAGCTATGACAGGAACAGTTAAACAAGATCCTGATGCAATGGCTAAAGCAATGCATCTAATGACTATGAACTCTCTAGAAGGAAAAGAGTTTATCGAAGGTACAGATTATAAATATGACGAGAGTGGAATAGCTGTCAGAATTCCATATCTACCATACGAAGCAAAATAATTTTAATTTAAGAGGTCGCCAAAACGGCGACCTCAAAAATTAATATTACATAGAAGGGGTGATCAAACTGAGTGAATCTAATTATTTACTTGAGATGAAAGGGATATCAAAGGGTTTCCCGGGGGTTAAAGCTCTAGACAAAGTACAATTTAGAGTAAGACCAGGAACAGTACACTCCTTGATGGGGGAAAACGGTGCCGGTAAATCCACATTGATGAAATGTCTATTCGGGATTTATATGGAAGATGAAGGAGAAATATTTCTTCAAGGGGAGAAAGTTAGATTTGAGAATCCTAAACAAGCACTGGAAAATGGAGTTTCAATGGTTCATCAAGAGTTAAACCAAGTTATGAAGAGATCTGTTGCTGAAAATATGATGCTTGGGAGATTTCCTAAAAAAGGTATGCTGATTGACCATAAGAAGATGTATGAATTTACGGAAGAGGCATTTAAGGATTTAGGATTAAATATCAATCCAAGAACCAGGATGGATAAATTATCGGTTTCACAAAGGCAGATGGCGGAGATAGCAAAAGCTGTTTCCTATAATGCAAAAATTCTTGTTTTAGACGAACCGACGAGCTCACTTACGGAGCAAGAAGTAGAGATATTATTTGATGTTATAAATATGTTAAGAGATAGAGGTATGGGCATCGTCTATATCTCACATAAAATGGAAGAAATACTTAGAATATCGGACGATATTACCGTATTTAGAGACGGACAATGGGTCGCCACCGAAAGAGCTGAAAACTTAGACAACAATAAGATAATAGCACTGATGGTTGGAAGGGAGCTTACAGATAGATTTCCTGAGAAAACCAATAAGCCTTCCGAAACTATATTAGAAGTTAAGAATCTTACTGCAAAATATCAACCATCGATACAGGATGTATCTTTCTCACTTAGAAAAGGTGAAATTTTAGGTGTTGCAGGTTTGGTCGGTTCACGCCGTACAGAACTATTGGAGACTATATTCGGTGTCAATAAATCTGAATCGGGTGAAATTTTACTTCATGGTAAGAAATTAACCAATAAAAATCCTAGAGAATCAATCAACAATGGATTTGCGCTGTTAACGGAAGAGAGAAGAGCAACGGGGATATTTCCAATGTTAAACATTGCGGCAAACTCCACAGTATCGAGCTTGAAAAATCATAAGGTATCCGGATTTATTAGTGATAGCAAGGTGAAGAAAAGTACAGACTGGGTTATCCAGAGTATGAATGTAAGAACTCCATCTCAAAAGACTCATATAAAATCATTATCAGGCGGTAATCAGCAAAAGGTAATCATTGGTAGATGGTTATTAACGGATCCTGAAATACTGCTATTGGATGAGCCTACCAGGGGGATAGACGTAGGAGCTAAATATGAAATCTATAAATTGATACTGGATCTTGTCAACAATGGTAAAGGTGTAATCATGGTTTCATCCGAACTACCCGAACTACTAGGTATATGTGACAGGATTATGGTTATGAGTGATGGAAGAGTTGCTGGTATAGAGGATGTAGCAAATCTGAATCAAGAGAAGATAATGCACCTCGCTAGTAAATATCTATAGGAGGCGAAAATGAACGAAAAGAATACTCACACAGATATAGACAAGATAAAACGAAATGAGAGAACTAAGGAATTTTTACTTAATTACGCACTTTATTTTATCCTAGGCATAATGATTGTAGGTATGATTGCTTATGAACCGTCATTTTTATCTGTAAAAAACTTTACAAATATATTAACTCAAGCCTCAACCAGAGGAATAATGGCGCTTGGGCTTGCAGGCTTAATAGTATTGCAGGGTACAGACTTATCTGCAGGAAGGATATTGGGTCTATCTGCAGCTATATCGGCATCATTATTACAGAGTTTGCAATACGGATCCCGAATGTATCCTAATTTACCGGAGCTTAATATGCTAATACCTCTATTAATTGCTATTGCAGTTGCTGTTGTATTTGCATTAATAAATGGATTTGGTGTTGCAGTTCTTAAAATCCATGCTTTTATAGTAACACTTGGAACCCAGTTAATTGCTTTTGGACTTATTCAAATTTATATAGACTCTCAAGCTAAGGGAGCTCAGCCGATAGGAACATTGCAAGACAAGTATAAAATGCTGGCTCAAGGTTCATTCTTAAAAATTCCCAATCTAGTCTGGTTCTTAATGATTACAGCCGTAGTCGTTTGGTTAATTTGGAATAAAACCGAGCTTGGTAAAAATATGTTCGCTATAGGAGGAAATCCGGAAGCTGCTGAAGTATCCGGGGTCAACCTTGTTAAGAACATAATGCTGATTTATTTATTGTCCGGAGTACTTTACGGTATAGCAGGATTTTTAGAGGCAGGCCGTATAGGTTCGGTTACTGCAGCTACAGGATTCTCATATGAGCTTGATGCAATCTCCGCCTGCGTTGTTGGAGGGGTATCTTTTTCAGGAGGAGTCGGAACAATACCGGGCATTCTTATCGGTGTAACAATTCTGCAGTTTATAACTTATGGACTAAACTACCTTGGAGTAAATCCATATATCCAATTTATAATCAGAGGTTTAATAATAATCGTAGCCGTAGCTATCGACGTTAGAAAGTACTTAAAGAAAAAATAGGTGAGATAGTGAACACTATAAAATTAGAAAATAATAATCTTTCCCTGGAGTTACTCGATGACTTCGGGGCAAAAATTATTTCAATTAAAGATAAAAAGACGGATTTTGAATTTGTCTTCCAAAATGAATTGAAAGAATACAAGAAACCCGAGTATGGTTCAGATTTTTCTATCTATGATACCTCGGGAATTGATGAATGCTTCCCAACGATAGATGATTGTGTCTATAGGGGAATAAAACTTCCAGATCATGGTGATATTTGGTCTGCAAACTGGGAAAATATAAAAGATGATAATGTGATCATATCCAAAACGAGCTCAAAGAGCTTGGGATTTACTTTTATGAGGAAAATTTCACTTGAAGGTGATGAAATAAAATTAGAGTACGAAGTCCATAATACAAGTGATCAGGCAATGCATTATCTATGGGCTCATCATGGACTTTTAAATATCGAAAAAGATACCAGAATCGAACTTCCCTATTCAAGACATGATGCACTTAATGTTCATAATGACCTAAAATACAGATTTAATATTACAAAAATTGCCGAATACCCGGACAATGGAGCCTATAAGTTTTACAATAATGAAGCATTGGACAGGTCGGAAGCGGCGATTTATCATCCGAGTTTAGGTCTAAGATACAAGCTGGTTTTTGATTTTGAAAAGCAGCCTTTTTTTGGTGTTTGGTTAACGAAAGGCGGTTTTAAAGGTGATTATAATGTGGCACTGGAACCAAGCAACGGTTTTTACGATAGTTTGGATAGGGCAGTAAATAACGGTTTAAAGCCCATAGAGGCAAATGAATACGATAGATGGGAAATTAAAATTATAATAGAGAGGATGAAGTAAATGGCGGAGTTAAGATACAATCCACTACTTGACGATTATACTATGGTTGCGGGCAGTAGAGATAAAAGGCCTAATATGCCAAAGGATTATTGTCCGTTTTGCCCTGGATCAGGAAAAGTTCCTGATGAATACGATGTGTATAAATATGACAATGACTTCCCGATGCTTTCGACAAATCCTCCACAACAAGACGATGTAGCCGGAGGTCCTTATCATACTAAGGAATCCTATGGAAAATGCGATGTCATACTATACTCTCCCGATCATAATGGTAAATTATGGGAGCTTAGTGAGGAGCATTTAATAAAACTGGTAAAACTTTGGATTGACAGATTTACTGAAATTTCTGAAGATTCCAAGATAAAATACGTGTTTCCGTTCGAGAACAGAGGTGCCGAGGTCGGAACGACCATGCCGCATCCTCATGGGCAAATATATGGCTATTCATTTATGCCTAAGATGGTAGATATAGAACTGAAAAATGCTCAGAGCTATTATGAAAATAATAAGTCCAATCTATATGATGATATGTTGGCTGAGGAGATAAGATTTAAAGACAGATTGGTATATGAGAATGAAACCTTTACAGCTTTTATCCCATTTTTTGCTCAGTACCCATATGGTATCTATATCTTCAATAAATGCAAATTAAGTTCATTCAAAGACTTTAAAAGTGAACATATAAAAGACTTTGCAGATATTCTAAAGACAATAGTCGGATCATATGATATTCTTTTCAATAGAGACTTTCCATACATGATGGGAATATACAATGCACCGGTAAACAGTGAAGAGTATTCCGATGCAGAAGACTTTTTCCGTTTTCATGTTAAATTCTTCCCGCCACTTCGTGGAGAGCATAGCATAAAATGGAATGCTTCAAGCGAGACGGCTGCTGGAGCTTACGGTAATCCCAGGGTTTCAGAACAAACAGCCGGTGAACTGAGAGAGGCGGTCGAAAGATTTAATGAAACTCACTAAAGAAGAATACAAAAAAATGAAAGACAGAGCCATCCTAAACTTTGGTAAGGCTGACTACAGACTGTTTTTTTCTCCAAGTAGAATCAATATAATAGGTGAACATATTGACTACAATGGAGGGAATGTACTGCCATGTGCTATAGAAATCGGCACTTATGCGCTGGTTAAACCGGCGGTGCGTGATGTAATCAGATTGAGATCATACAATGCTCAGTATTACAAGGAAGTGCTTATAGGTTCCGAATTTAATCCTAATAATAAATGGATAAACTACACACTTGGTATGATAAATGCAATTTCTGAATCGGGTTATGAAGTAGGCGGTTTGGAAGGCATAATCTATGGAAATATACCAACCGGCGCCGGACTGTCATCATCTGCTTCACTGGAAATACTCATAGGTAAGATTATAAATGATCTATACAATAATTCGGAAATTTCCATGAAAGACCTTGCAGTTTTAGGGATGAAAACAGAGAATGACTTCATTGGACTTAACTCAGGTATTATGGATCAATTTGCAATAGCTATGGGTAGTAGTGGGAGTGCCATTTTATTAAAGACAGGAACCCTTGACTATGAATACGTGGATGCAGATTTAGGAGATTCCGTGCTGGTCATATTAAATACTAATAAGGGCAGAAGGCTGGTGGATTCTAAATACAATGAGAGAAGGGCCGAGTGTGAGTCAGCACTTGTCAAACTTAAACCCAAATTTGAAATCGAAAATCTTTGTGACTTAACTGAAGAAAATCTTGAGGATGCGCTTAGTGTTCTGGATTTAGAGAATGAGAGAAGAAGAGTAAGACATGCTGTAACAGAAAATGCAAGAGTTCAAAAAGCCATTGAAGCAATTAAAAATTCTAATATGGAAGCACTGGGAAATCTGTTAAACGAATCCCATTACTCATTGAAATATGATTATGAAGTAACCGGGGATCATCTTGATGCTATTACGGCTGCTGCCAGAAAAGCCGGAGCATTTGGAGCAAGGATGACAGGTGCAGGTTTTGGTGGCTGCGGTATTGCTCTTGTAAAAAAAGATGAACTTGATGAATTTAAAAAGACGGCAGGAAGACTATATAAAGAAGAAACCGGACTTGAAGTAGACTTCTATGAGACTGTCATCGGATCCGGACCCTGTGAATTGGAGGTTGAAAGATGGGAATACTAGTTACCGGAGGAGCCGGTTATATAGGAAGTCATGTATGTAAGTATTTAAAAGAATTAGGTGAAGAAGTAATCGTAGTCGACAATTTGGAGACCGGATACAGAGATAGCGTTATAGCAGATGCATTTTATGAACTCGATATAAGGGATACAGATGCTCTTATAGATGTCATGAAATCACATGATATCGTAGGTGTAATCCACTTTGCAGCTTATTCACTCGTAGGAGTGAGCATGGTGAAACCCTATGAATACTATGATAACAATGTAGTGGGAACCTTGTCTCTCTTAAAAGCGATGCAGGCTGCTGAAGTAGATAATATAGTATTTTCGTCAACAGCTGCCACTTATGGCGAACCGGAAAGCGTACCGATAAAAGAGTCGGACAAAACCGAACCGACCAATCCATATGGCGAAACAAAACTTGCAATGGAAAAAATGATGAAGTGGTTTGATACCGCCTATGGAATGAAATATGTTGCACTTAGATACTTTAATGCAGCAGGTGCTTCTAAAGATATGAGTCTGGGAGAGAGACATAATCCCGAAACTCATTTAATACCACTCATACTTCAAGTACCGCTTGGAGTAAGGGAGAATATCAGTATTTTTGGAACCGATTATAATACACCTGACGGAACGGCTATCAGGGATTATATACATGTCCAGGACCTTGCATCAGCTCATTATCTGGCACTTAAGTATCTTCTAGACGGTAATGGAAGTGATGTATTTAACCTTGGAAACGGTAGCGGATTTTCAGTTCAGGAAGTAATAGATACCGCAAGAGCAGTAACATCTCATCCGATACCATCTGTAGAAGCAGAAAGAAGAGCAGGCGATCCTGAAGTACTTATCGCTTCAAGTGAAAAAGCTCAACAGGTTTTAGGTTGGGAACCCAAGCACTCTTCCCTGGATGAAATTATCAGAGATGCGTGGAATTATTACAATAAAAACTAAAGTGTAAATCTAAAACAAGAGTCCAGTAGCCGGTATATGATGTAAAAATATTGCATAACCGGCTATTTTAGTTTAAAATATAATATGTAAGTGTAGTAATACTATAAATGTATCTGACTATAATTTATCAAGATAGAATATACAATGGAGGAACAAAATGAAAATAATCGTATGTAAGAACTATGAGGAGATGTCAAAGAAAGCTGCGATGGTCGTAAAAGACGTTATCGGCAGATACTATAGACCTAAATTAGGACTGGCTACAGGCTCATCACCTGAAGGACTTTATAAAGAGCTGGTAAAAATGTATGAGAGTAATGACATCAACTTCTTAAATGCTGAAACAGTAAACCTTGACGAGTATGTGGGAATTGATCCTGAAAACCCACAGAGCTATCATTACTATATGCAAAAAAACTTTTTTGACAAAATAAATATCAGAAAAGAAAATATCCATATTCCAAGCGGATCTGAGGATAAGCTGGACGAAGCAGTTAGAGACTACAATGAAAAATTAGACTATGTAGGTAGAAGAGATATACAAATACTGGGCATTGGAGAAAATGGACATATCGCATTTAATGAGCCTGCTTTTAAGTTAAATCTTAGAACTTCAATAGTTGAGCTTACTGAAGATACAGTTAAGGCTAATTCCAGATTCTTTGAAAATGAAGAAGATGTACCAAAAAGAGCAATCTCTATGGGAATTAAGGATATCCTTAATGCAGAGGTAATACTTATCCTTGCATCCGGAGCTAAAAAGCAAAAAGCGGTAAAAGAATTAATCGAAGGGGACAGATTGGATACTAAATTCCCTGCATCTATGCTACACATACACAATAATGTGGTATTGGTAATAGACGAGGACGCTTACGGTTTAGTCGGTAAATAATAAAAAACGGCAGAAAGGCTCGTTGAATTAGGGGTTTTAGAAAACTGATTTGATAAGTCTTTAGGTGGCAAGATAAAAGGCTATGAGTTTTAGATTACTCATAGCCTTTTTAATACCTTTTTATAATAGAACAAACCCACTAAATTTATTAGTATGAACGCAAATTTAAAACTAATAGCAACTAAAAAATGTTTGATTTATATATTTATTCAACATATTCTTTAAATGTTTTGAAAGAATATCTAAGTTCATAATTCCAGATTTCAAATACTCCGCAAACTTAATAGGAGAGTTAATAAGCTCAGTAATAGTTTGATTATCTAACTTCAATTTGTAAAAATCATTGTAATAATTAGATGCAATTTCTTTAATAATATTATCAGGAAATAAAGGAAATAAAATATAGTCCCAATATGCTTGAGCCATACTACCACCATTTCCTCCCACTGATATAGTATCAAAAATACCATTGCTTCTATAGTAATCTAAAATTTGTTTTACGAAAATTCCTTTATTTAGGTCGTGTTTTTTTTGCTTTATAGTTATTCCGTGAATATTAGTAATGGTGTTTTCCATGTTATCAATAACTACAAATGATCTTCCTTTTTCAAACCCCTCAGCACCAAAGATAATATCACCTTTTTCAAGCGTCTTTAATTTATTCATATTTCCTAAATATGATGAATTATTTACAGTACCATACTGAGAAAGGTACTTAGGTAAAATTAAAGTATAGAAATTGTCGTGATATTCATCACTATATATACTTTTACCTATATTAGATACTTGCAAATTTTGGCCTCTAGATAATTTAAATCCCAACTCTTCAACAGTGGCGTAACCATGTTTATAATTTTTTATATCTGATATTACTGACACATATTTATGACTATAAAGACCAGTATCTAACCTACCAGCTTTTTTTATTTCAGAGTATTTAGTAAAATTAATAGAATATTTATGGTTAAGCGTTTCATTTCTCAACTCTTCACTTATACTCTGAAGAGTTTTATTAAATAATTCATCAATTTTAATTTCTATTTTTAAAATACAATCTACTAGAAGATTAATTAGTTCTAAATCTTTTTTTGAAGGAACTGGTATAAGACAATCAAGAAATAATGTTCTCGCATGTCTAATAGTTGCACCTTTAGGTACTAATATATCTAGTTGCTCTCTAAACATTTGATGCTTTATAAGTGCAAATATATATTTTGAATATTCTTCCTTGATGGGCAACTTATAAATGGCTCCTGAACACATTATGTTAGGAAAATCTCCTTGAGAAATTGCTATTTCTCCAATATTGCTATCTTTTGAGATAAGTAAATCTCCTTTTCTTAATCCATTTCCTAAAAAACAATCAGGCTTCATAGGAATTAAGGATTCTTTAGAAAAATTCAAGATACTTGAGTAATTTTTTAGTGCTTTTGTTCTCATGAAATAATGTGTTGATTTTTTTACATAGTTTTCTGATCCTATTTCACTACCTAAAAACTTATTTGTAAGGGGCTCTTCTAAAAAATTTTTAAGAGGAATCATTTTAGTTGTGCTTTGAAGTGTTTTTTTATATTGTGATGATGAAAGGCTTGACTTATTTTCAATTATTTCACAATATTTTACTGTTTTGGGAGAATCTACATATTTCATATTATTTTTCCTTTACGAAAAGATCTATTGATTCTGTTTCTTGACTTAAAGCCCATTGTTTAAATTCTTTAACTGTTTCTGTAAAATCTTCATCTAATAATGGACTTCCATTTTCGTCCATTATTACTTGAAAATTATCGTAATCAATATCATAGACAGGCTCAAAAACTTTAACCCTTTTTTTTTGTTTTTACCTCATATCCAACATTCTCAATATTTTTTAAAAAAACTTCGTAGTTTTTATTTTGAAGTTCAGATAATCTACTTTTTGAAGGTTTATATGCAACTATTAATGTTGTATTAACTCCAGTTTCAGCAAAAACTCCAGCTGGTAAATCAAAGATTGCAACTATTCTCATGTTATCCATTAACCATTCTCTAGCCATGTGGAGACTATAGCGTTACTACAAAAGATGTAAATATAGAAATCCTGCATTTTAAGCAGTTTTATAAGCATTTTGTCTTTGATAAAGATGAAGAAGGATACGTCAAAAAGACTCAAAAAAACTACATGGACGTAAGAGTAGTTTTGCAACTGATATGAGGAGACACAAAGAAAAATATAATAAGATAAAACCCATTTTATACTTTCTACAAGAGTAGCTTAAATAAGGCTGCTCTTTTTTTATTTTAAAGAGAGGAGGTAGGAATGAATTTTGATTATTTTTATAATAGGCAATCTGAGATGTATAACTTCATTAGGTTACCTACTTATATGCACAATGGGGAAGCTAAATTTGAAAATATCATTTCTAGTACTGAATTAGGGGTGTTAGCTATTGAGTTTGGCGGAGCTAATATAGATTGGAATACTGGAAATTTTGTAATAAATATAAAAAAAGGTATTCTAGTAAAAGATGGAATTTACGTCGGGTATATAAAAATATTTTGTATACCGATGATATTTTTAGATCGTTGGACAAGTTTTTCGACAAAGTACCACAAGACAAATTAATGAGCCTAGTTCATGAACATATCAACGACCCAGAAACAGAATCATTGATAAGGAAATTCCTCCAAGCAGGAATCATGAACAAAGGACAATACGAACCATCAAAAGAAGGTACACCACAAGGAGGAAACCTCTCACCACTCTTAAGCATCATCATGCTAAATGAACTAGACAAAGAACTAGAATTAAGAGGATTAAACTTTGTAAGATATGCAGATGACTGTATTATAACGGTTAAAAGCAAATCAGCAGCAAATAGAGTGATGTATTCAGTAACAAACTAGATAGAAAGAAAACTATGCTTAAAAGTAAATGCAGAGAAAAGTCAAATAACAAAACCAAGTAAATTAAAATATCTAGGATTCGGATTCTGGTATGGCTTTAAAAGCTCAACATGGAAACCAGGCCATACCAAGACTCAGTAAAGAAATTTAAATCAAAATTAAAAGAACTGACAATGAAAAAGAGATCAATAGATTTCATAACAAGGCTAAAGAAAATAAATCAAGTGACTAGGGGATGGATAAACTACTTTCTCATAGGAAACATGAAAACAGCCCTAAGAGATATAGACGCCCACCTTAGAACAAGATTAAGAATGATAATCTGGAAAAAGTGGAAAGTGCCAACAAAGAGGCAGTGGGGATTGCAAAAAACTAGGTAAAAGACCTAGCAAGACGTACACATAGCAGTCAATTTGTGCTATAATAAGTATGGATAAGTAGGATCAAAAAAAGGAGATATATTATGGGAAATAAAATTACAACAACTGTACTATTATTAATAGCTACATCAATAGTTTTAATCGGATGTACTAAAAATGAAAATCAAACTTCAGAAAAAGTTACAGAAGAAACAACGAAAACAGAAAGCATGTCAAGTGAAGAAAAAAACTCACAAAAATATGAAATAGAAGGCCAAGACCTAGAAACAGATAAGTTACTAGGCCCAGACCTATTGACGAAAGATATAAACATAGTATCCATATGGCAGCCATCCTGCCCACCATGTGAAGAAGAATTAAAAATTATGGAAGCAGTACACAAAGAATTTCAAGATATAAACTTTATAGGCTTAGCCTATGCAGAAGACAATAATTCCATATTAGGAAAAATACAAGACTTAAATCTGACTTTTAACAATTATAAACTGACTATAGATTTTTTAGAAAAATACTCAGACAAAATAAGCTCAACACCAACCACCCTATACTTAGACAAGGAAGGGTATGAAATCCATCCTATAGAAGTAGGATCAACACCTGAAAGTGACTTTGAAAAGGCAGTAGAAGCCTATAAAGAAAAGCTAGAAGGAATAATAAATGAGCAAAAGTAGACTTTGGCTAGGAATAGAAATCATCTTACTAGCAGTCTTACTAGTCTTAATAGGATTTTTCATAAAAAGAAAAATAGACGATAGGGAATATCTTGCTAGACAAGAAAAAGTTCAAACAGAAATCCAAGTCTCCCTAAAAGAAACAGCTAAAGAAATAGGAATCGACCTAGCTAAGCCAGAAGGAGAAAATTGGATAAAAAAAAGAAACCAAGCAGCCATAAATCAAGTAGAAAAAATTCGAAAAAAAACTCCATCAGTAATAGGGATAATAGAGATACCAAAGACAAATATCCTTTATGAAATAGTACAAGGAGAAGACAATCAATTTTACTTAAACCATGACAAAAATGGAAACTACCATGAATTTGGGGAAGTATATTTAGACTCTAGAAATCAGAAAGATTTTACAGACAAAAACTCAGTGATTTACGGCCATAACATAAGACAAGCAAAGACAATATTCCATGAACTATTAAAATATATGGACCAAGAATTTTACGAAAGTCATAAAGAAATAAACTTGTATACGTTAGGAGGTTTTAAAAGTTATGAAGTTAAAAATGTTTTTTATGCTAGCCCAGAAGAACCATATAGGGAAAGAAACTTTAATAACAATCAGGAATTTATAGAATTTGTAGGTAAATATATAGATGACAACATGATAGAAACACAGCTATCAGACGAAAACATAGAAAACAAAAAACTTTTAACCCTATCAACTTGTTTTGATAATAATAGAAGATTAGTTATCCAAGCAATAGAAAAGATAGAAGACTTATAGTCATCTCGACTGAAAGCGAAGCCGTAATGGAGAGATCTTAAACACAAAAAATAAAAATTTCTTTTTTGTAATGAAGATGTAGCGAAAAAGAATTAAAAACAAAAACACATCTATTCACATAAAAATTATTAAAAAAGGAGAGTAAAATGGAAAAGAAACTTTTTAAAAGACTATTGTCTTTTATACTAGCCATGATATTGCTACTAGGAGGTGTTCCAATTGAAGGACTTAAGTCAGCATTTGTGGAAACAGCCCATGCAGCAGAAAACTCAGGAGGCTTGCTAGATAATTTACGTAATCTTGTACGCCCTCTGGCTGATGGAATTACTGAGAATACAGATAAAGTAGAAGTGGTGGCTACAGATAAAGATGGTAATCCTATTTCAGTGAAAGTAGGACCAAAAACCTATGGGTCTTTCCAAAATGTAACCCATAAAGTCTCACTTGATGAGGGCTACGATAAACTATGTAAGAGAAATATCACTGGTGAAATTACCTTTGACTGGCCGGAACCCTCTACCTATGTGGACGTTGTCTTTATTCAAGACTTTTCTGGGTCCTTTGAAGGGACCATTGCGACCGTTGGTACCGAGATCAAAAATATGGTGAACTCTCTCAACTTTGGGACTGATATTGACGGTTCTCCCAAAGACAGAGCTATGATTGTGACATATCAAGGAAGTCAGGGAGGAGCCTTTATTTCTGGATCAGGGACCGCAACTTATAACACGGGTTCAAACTATGATTATGGTTATAAGATTCAAGATACTGGTCTTTCTACAAATGCCAAAGAGATTACCGATTGGGTAACCACGAATTATACAAGTACAAAGGTAGCTGGTGCTACACCAACAGTGGATGGAATGGTGGAGGCAAAAAAAAGATATGAGGCAGCCACACCCAATACTGCAAATTATAATAAGGCAACATATAAGGTTACAAATGGGACTACAACTTATGACCGACAAAGAAAAACAGTTTATATACTGATTACCGATGGTGCTGCAAATACTGCTAAGTGGAATAACCTTCCGACAGAATCCCAAAATCTATTGAATATCTCTAGTGCATACAAACCAGGAGCTACTGGTAATGTAATTCCGGGAACAAATTATGTTCGATATGATAATGTTGACTATAAATATGGCAGATATTATGAAATCTACAACGGATATTATTATGGGCCATATACAGGATACTACAAACCGAGTGGATATACTTATTCATCTACCCCAGTTGGCACACAAGGACCATCAGGAAGCGGTTATTATGCTGTGCCAACTGGCGGAACAACTTACTGGTTTACTGACTACACAACTTATAAAGGCGGAGATGCGAATCTTTCTTATGTTTGGTCAGACGAACGAGAAAATCCTGATGGGGCATTCTATTACCCAAACTATCTAAGAACAGAAGCCTATAAAGTAATGCTTGATGCGCAAAAACGACTTGCATCAGGAATAAGAACAACAGGCGGAGTAGGGCAATCTGCTGCCACTTTTGTGTCGGCTTTCTGGGAAGACAGAACAAGTTCAGGTAGAATCGATGGTACTAATGGTGGTTATGGAAGTGGATACGACACTTATATGAAACCAAAAATTGATGCTGCGCTTTTAGATATGGCAGGAGGCAACAATGACTTTTTTATTACATCCAGCAACATTCAGGACTTTACTTCTCGATTAACTAAAGCCTTTAAAAAAGCAGCCGCATCTGTTTTAGACAATGTAACCATTGCAAGTACTCTGGGAGTAGATACTAATGCTAGCAACTATACCCTTCAAAGAAAAGACGCAACCGCAACTGGGGGATGGGTAACTGTCAAACCAGGTGCTCAAACTGTTACTGATCCACAAAAGTTGTATCTGGACTTTGAAGATATGAAGCCGGGATCATATAAAATCACCTACCATATGTCTGAGTCTGAATATAAAGGATATACAGACACAAATAAAACCTTTAATCCCGTTAATCTTACCATGACCTTTGAAGGAAAAGATGTAGCTATTGGAAGTATTGAAGGAGAAGACCTACCTTATCTTTCAACTAACACAAAAACCGACTGTGAAATCTCTTTAAATAAGATTATTACTGAAGATAAAGAGGATTATGATAGAGGCGGGACTAATTACAAGGAACTTAAGAAGAGAAGAGATTATTTCTACTTTGATACCAAGTATACTTTTACTGATAAATTACAAGATGCTAAAGATACTCTTGTCATTCAAGATAAGATTGATCCAAATCTTGATATTGTGGATGTGTTTTTAATAGCGGGAAATACTGCTGCTGAAGCCGATGCTATTTCAGGAGCAACACCAAACAATACTCAAACATTAATAGCGGAAATGGGTGAAGGGAGTGAGTCTGGTGACTTGACAAATGTTCCTAATGTAACAATAAGTACAGACAATGTTATCACTTATACCTTACCTGAAAAACCTGGAACCATTGGAACACAGACCTTCCCATACGGAGGCTATGTAGGCAAAGATTATGTCTTAGTCGTTAAAGTTAAAATCAAAGAGGGTGTGTCCGATGCCCTGATAGAAGCGATGCGTGAGCCTATTGGAGGCGACCAGGCCGGTATGAAGGGGATTCCGAATACCTCCGAACTCTTAATCGATGGCAAGGCAACTATGTCTAATACAGTACGTGCCGTTCCACCAGTTTTCCAAGAGCCAAATATTGCTAAACAAATTCAAAAGACAAATGCAGGAGAATATTGGTCTGATTATTCTGCTATTCTTGATAATGCCCAAGAAGCTTATAATTACCGTATTCGTCTCGATATGCCTTTCGATACCACAACCTATGAAACCTTAGTAATCAGTGATACCTTAGATGAAACTATTGGTAAGACTGACGGAGATAACATCAAGGTCTACTATGTTGATCCAAATACAGGTGATAGAACTGACTTAACTTTACCTGCTGTATCAATTGATTACAATTCAGCTAGCGGGAACCATACCTTGTCTGTAACTATAGAAGACCCTGCTATATTCTCAACCTTATCGGAAAAACAGCTCTTTGTTGAGTTTCCTGTGAAGGTAAAGGACAATGCAGACTTGTCTAAAAAATATGATGATATAAGTAAGACCCTTCAGATTCACAACATATCTTCTTATAAGATTAATGATAAGTATGTCAAAGAATCTAATAAAGTAACGGCTATCATCCCATTGCCAAATGTAAGCTTGAATAAAGTGGAAAAGATTTCTGATACAGAAAATAAACCTCTTTCAGGTGCAAAATTTACCTTAACAGACATTACAGGTGGTGAGCCTGGAGTTGAAGTTTCGACAACTCTTTCTGGGGGCGACGGTTTGGTTAAATTTGAAAATCTAATCCCAGGCCGTACCTACACCATAAAGGAAACAGGAGCTCCGAGCGGATATTTACCTGTAAATAAAACTTGGACCCTTACAGTTGACAAGCAAAATAAAGTAACAATTAAAGACAATGCCACAGGTGATGCAATAGTTACCTCTCCTTTTGATGTGGAAAATACTAAACCTGAAACCCCGCAGCCTGAAAAACTTG
Source organism: Peptoniphilaceae bacterium AMB_02 (assembly GCA_036321625.1). Taxonomy (NCBI): domain Bacteria; kingdom Bacillati; phylum Bacillota; class Tissierellia; order Tissierellales; family Peptoniphilaceae; genus Microaceticoccus; species Microaceticoccus formicicus. Next base: position 2,101,032 of record CP143259.1, on the reverse strand, counting down.
TAAAAGTTTCAACGGCAGCTGACGACACATACAAAAAACATGAAGGTACAACAGCAGATCCTGCTTTAAAACTTTCTAAACTTGAGGAGGAAGTGACCTATAAGGTCCAAGTCCCTATTGGCTCTACAGAAGCCTTTACAGAGCTTACCTTCTTCGACCAAATGGACACCCTATTAGTACCAGACCCTAATACTTTCAAGGTATATACGGCCGAAGACCCGAATACGAAAGTTGAAGGTGTGGGCGGGATTTCAAATGGTGAGATAACCTATTCTATTACACAAAATATTGACCAACTGAAGGATAAGACCTTAGTTTTTGAATTCAAAGCCAAGGTTGGTGTAGACTTAGAAGAAGTATTTAAGAAATATCCAGACGGTATTATTCCTAATAAGGCAGATTTTGCTGTAAATGGAACACCAAAAACTACTAACGAAACGAAAATCCAAGTAAGTAAGGGTTCGGTTTCTCTGGCTAAGTTTATTGCTGATGATACAAACAATACAAATCGAGTTCCCTTACCAGAGGGGATAACCGCCGGATTCAACCTTTACAAGGTTGTAGGTGCAATAGATACCTACGAATCTGGAGCCTTAAAACCAGACACAGTGAATACTCCGGACGAATTAGTACAGTCTGTTACAGTAACAGGGCCAAATAAGACCATTATTGATAATTTAGATACTGGAACCTACTACTTAATCGAAACCTCTGCTCCAATTGGTTACGCTAAAGAAAGTGGTATCTTTGGTGAATTTACGATTCCAGGTACCGGTGGAACCATTACGGCAACTGATGTGGAAGCCACCAACATAAAGGCTGAAACCCCTACAATTTCAAAACAAATTCGTTCAACAACTAATACTGAAAGATTAGCTTACTCAGGGGAAACCTTGCCGATTGGTATAGGGGAAGTTTGGGAGTATGCTGTTGATATTAAAATGCCTGCAACACCAGACAACACTTTTGAATATACAGTCATTGATAATGTACCTTCGATTTTTGATGTAAAATCCATCGAATTCTTGGTATCGACAAAAGACGCAAATGGTGATTATGGACCGTTTACACCAAATCATGGAATTGCAGATAACTTCTATAAACCTGTTGGAACACCTCCAAATCCAAATGCAATTAAATTGGTGGTGCCAGCAAATATAGACCTAAGCGACTTTGCTGATGCAATTATCAGAATCCAAGTGAAGACCTCTGTAAAACCAGGAACAAATTTAATGGAAGCCACATACACGGATGCAGATGGCAATATTAAGTATTTTATGGAGCCTGATGGAACCATACCTAATACAGCAACCCTAAGCTATGGAGATCATTCTGAAAACTCAACTGTTAGAATTAAACCTACCATCCTTAGAAATTTAAACTTTACCAAAAAACTTGGCTTGGGAATTCTTGGAGGAGCAGAATTTGCCCTTTATAAAGTGAATAAAGCGGACGATGGTACAACAAGTGTTGATATTAACCCTGCTTTGAATCCTTTCACTAATCAACCTTACAGGGCTTCTTCTAATTCAGTAACAGGGAAAATTTCCTTTGCCAATGTGCCTGCCGGGACCTATGTTTTAAAGGAAACTTTAAGACCAGCTGGAACAGTACCTTTATATGATTATGTAGAGGTTATCGTAAGTAATGATGCGAGTCTTAAGGATGGAGACCCCGGAGCAGTTATCTTTAAAACTCCAGACGGTAACATAATTACAGATACAGAAAATCTTATTAATAACAGGCCGGTTCAACGTGGAGGTAGTAAAACGTGGACGGGAGATGATGACAACTCAAAAGACACTCGTCCTCAAGAAATTACCGTCAGACTTTTCAGAAAGATTGGCCTAAATGGTATAGAAGAAGAAGTTAATAGTGCAAAAGTCACTGTAGATTCAACAGCCTATCAAAATCTTCCTTGGTCTTACCTATTTAAAGTAGACAAATTTAACAAAACACTGATGCAATATGCTCCATCAGGTGAAGAGTATATTTACTATGTCAAAGAAGATCCGATTCCTAACTATGACTTAGTTCCTAAACAAGATAACCCTGTAACTACTGATGTAGACGAAAGTTTGTCTATGGATTTAGAAAACCAATTGAGGTTCACGCCGTTCGCGATTATTAAGAAAGACGGAGATACAAATCAACCAATTGAAGGAACGACCTTTACTCTATGGGATAAAAATAATAATGTCATTGGTGATTATGAATCCGATAAAAATGGCTTTATAAACTTTGGGGAACTTTCTAATGGAACAATTTACTATATCTCAGAGAAACAAACCGAAGTATCCGAAGACTATATCGTAAACTCAGGAACCGTTCAGGTGAATGTCGAAAAGGATGGGGCCATCAATCTAATTCCAAATCGCTTTAATAAAGCGAAGGTTACTGATTCGACTGGAACTGAGACTGGACAAGAAGGCTATGTATTCTATAACTACAAAGAACCAATTCCTGAGAAAAAATTAGAGGAGCCCATGAAACTGTAGATAAGAATGTTGACAATTATCATAACGATTTAATCAATAATCCAGTTACCTATACTATTAATGTTCCGATTAAAGGAACTGCTGATATTAACAAAATCCTAGTGGAAGATACAGTCCATGAAGTTGCAGCGGTGATACAAAATAGTTCAAGAGTGACCTTGGTTAAAGAGGACGGAACGAATCAGGACGTATCTAACTGGTTTAGAAGAACTTTAAGTCCAGACTCACGAACCATTACCTTTAAAAACTTAGAGGTAAAACCGGGAACAACGGAACCGGTCATTCCTAGTTTTGAAAATTCAACCCTTCGCTTTGAGTTTGATGCCAAGGTTGTAGTTTCGACGGCTAGATTAGTTGAATTGTTAAAGAGAGATGGATATGTTACTGGTAACACAGGATATGCTCCAAACACAGCTTTCTTTACCTTAAACGATAAACCTGAGAACCGCATTGAAACCAATGAAGTTAGATCGTATAGTGATTTAGTTTCTGTTAAATTTACTAAGAGATTAGAAGGAGAAACAGAAGGTACAACCCTGCCATTGCCAGAGGGACAAAGTGCGACTTTTGATGTCTATCGATTAAATGCGGGTACAGAAGAAAAAATTCGCGAAGAAATCACAACTAATAAATATGGAGAAGTTATAGTTCCATTAATTGAAGGGGGAGAGTATTTCCTAAGAGAAACCAGATCTCCGGAGGGTTACCTAATAGCAGATGATATCTACTTCAAACTAGAGTTTGGCCATGTAGGAACCGTTGAAGAATATACAGTCACTTATAAGATGTATCGTGGCGAAAAGGGAGAGAATGGTGATATAACCTATCCAGATGAACCTACCCATAGCTGGGATTCTTCTCAAGGAATTCCAGTACAGGCCTTAGGCGAAATCGTCGACCCGAAACCTCACTTACCTGAATTGAATAAGATGGTAAGAGGTTACACCGACGGAAATCCTGATGCATTAAAAGATCCAGAAGTTGCAGCAGGTGAAACGCCGACTACCGCAAAAATTCACGATGCCAACAGCCACTACGACGTTCCAACTTTGGCTTCTGATTTTGAGTATGTGATTGACATAGTCATGCCAGATGATGTGACGGAAATCAGCAAATTGAATTTCACTGATATTCTGCCGATAGATTTGATTATCAAAGATAGTGCCAGCGTAGACATGGAAATTGGTACAGGCCAAGGAGCTAATTTCCAAGCCGAATCTGATGACCCATCCTATGCAGGAATTTCATTTACTAGAGGCCTGAACCCAGAAACAGAAGGCTATGAAGTTGAACTGGATATTACGGGTGAGGATACCATTAAAGCCATTGAAGGAAAAGTCATTCGACTGACGATTCCTGTGGCAATCAATCCAGCCCACAAGAATAAATCGACGATGACCTTAGTCAATGGAAAGATTCTTAATACAGCTAGCTTACTTGTGAATGATAGTCATAAGGTAGAAAGTTCTGCCACAGTGACACCACCAGAAGTCTATGGCATTACCTTCAAGAAAGTGGACGACCTTGGAGAGCACGGTTTAGCCTTCGGGCAATTTATGTTGAAACAATACAAACTTGGTGATGAAACAGGTCCAGTTATCAACGGAGAAAAGATTTATCTATCTTCTGATAGTTATGGTTTCTTCACCATTGAAGATCAATTAGCTCCTGGCAAATACATTCTTGAAGAGGTTAGAGTTCCGGCGGGATATTATGATGAAAATGGCCAACCACATGATGGTCTATACGTTGCTACCTATCCTGCATATGTTGTAGAGGTAGGGGTGGATGTCCCAGTAGATATTGATGGAAATCCTGAAACAGATGCTGACGGAAATGAGATAACCAAGAAGGCTGTTAAGATTAAGGGTATTTCCAACTATGAGGATATCCTTAAAGACCCAACTATTGCAGCTGAGTATGGTCAAGAATACACCTATGATGGGACTGGTGAAGATCCTGCATTGATCTCCAACAGACGATTAGTTCGAGTACCGGTCAATAAAATTTGGGACGACAATGATAACCAAGATAAGATGAGACCTGATGCTTTAACAATGACAATTCAGAGAATCATTGTTAAGGGTGAGCCGGATAAGGTGGATTTTAGCAAAGGTTTTGACTTAACTGACGAAGATCTTACACCTGATGAAGGTGACGAAAGAGATAGCCTTGATGCTGACTTCAACAATAAGGCTAAAAACGATACAACAGGTCAGTACACCATCGAAATCCAACGTGGTCAATTCCCTGGAGAGTTCTGGGGAGAAGATCTCTATCGATATGATGAAGAGGGTAACCTATATAATTATTATATTGTTGAGCATCCAGTGGATGGCTACTCATCAAGCTACGAAGAGGTAGAAACTAATAGTATTTATTATCCAAATATTTTAACCAATACAATCGAAGTAACCAATAAGCGTAATACGAATAATAGTACTATATTGAAAAAAGTGGATGACTCAGAAACTCCAGTAGCAGTAGTTGGGGCAGTCTTTAACTTAACCTACACCAATGCCAATGGCGAAAATATCGTAAGAACCATCACAACTGGAGAAAATGGGGAAGTATATCTTTCTGACTTACAACCGAATACAACTTATAAACTGAAGGAAATTAAAGCTCCAGCGGGATATTTAGTAAATGAAACCGAATATACCCTTGTAGTAGATAATGATGGAAATGTTAAAGTTTATAGCAAGTATGTGGCAGAAGGAGATACTGCCAATGTTGAAGTGCCTCTAACAACAGAAACCAGACAAGAAACAGATCCAGAAGCTACAGAAACAGTTGAAAAGACAGTTCAAGTATTAACTGTAGAAGATAAGAAGACAGAAACGCCAACTCCTGAAAAGAAAGTAAATGGTGGAGAGTCATATACTCTTGAATCTTTAACAAAAGACTTTGAGTATACGGTTGAAGTACCGATTACTTCTGTGGAAGGATATAAGACTTTTGTTTTAGAAGATACTGTTAACGACTTATTAGAAATTGTAGCTGATTCAGCCACAATTACAGCTGATGGTAAAGATATTAAGTCTTTAGGAAGTGTTACCGTAGAAGGAAAAACGATTAAGTTTACTATTGATAAATCTGCCGCAACAGATGCAGATAGAATTGCTGCCTTTAATCAAATTGAAAACAGAACGGTTAAGTTGACTTTTAAAGCGAAAGTGGCTGATGGAAAGACGCTGAAAGATTTAATGGATTATGTAACTATTCCAGAAAATACAGCAGGTATTCCAAATACAGCTAAGTTAACCATTAACGACACACCAGCAGATTCCAATACAGTTTATGTAGTGCCAGAAGAACCAGGTACACCAGAAACCACGAAGACAGTTGAAGAAAAAGAACATCTAGACTTAACCAGTGTAAATCAAGTATTCTCTTATAAGGTAGACACAAAGGTTCCAGAATCTGTATTAGGCTATGCTAGCCTGTCTATAAAAGACACCTATGCTAAAGTCTTGGAAGTGCCAGGAGCTATTAAGTTAACCTATGTTGATGACAAGGGAGTCATTACTCCTTTAGTGGAAGGAGCAGACTATATCCTAACTCATACAGCATCAACTGCTACTGATGATGGACTAATCGAAGCTAAATTTGTAGACGGCTATGACTTTACAAAACTTGTAAACAAGACTATTGTTATGGAATTTGATGCTAGTCTGAAAACTGGACTTACAGCAGATGACTTAGCTCCATATAAGGACGAAACAAGTGGCAAAACACAAGTTCCAAATACGGCTCAGTATGTTTTAAATAACGAGCCTGGGGATGAATCAACTGTAACAGTCACTCCGCCAGATGAGCCAACAATTGATAAGAAAGTTAACGGAAAAGAAGGAAAAGATACAGATATTGAAGTCATTACAGACTTAACACAGCCGATTACCTATACAGTGGATGCAACAGTTCCAATAAATGTGGCAGGCTACAATAAGTTTGAAATTTCCGATACTCTGAAAGAAATATTTATCACTGATAAAACAAATGAAAAGAATATAAAGGCTACAGTAAGAGTCAATGACAATGACGATACTGATGGCTTAGTTGAAGTCGCTCAAAATGGCTCAACAGTAACTGCCACTATCGAGGGTGCAGACAAGATTGCTAAGTATGCAGGTAAGAAGATTACTCTAACAATTACAGCCTATATTGACCCTGCTAAGGATATTTCAAGCTTCTTAGTAGAAGGACAACTTCCAAATACAGCAGAACTTAAGGTGAATGATGAGCCTAAGCTAACAGATGACGCCAATGTAGAAGTTCCATTTGGTAAAGTAACTTTAACAAAAACAATAGATGGTAAAGAACTTCCATCAAATATGGCTGCAAGCTTTGACCTTTACAAGCAAGTAGGAGATAAACCAGATACTTTAAATGATGAAAAGTTAAATTCTTACACAACCTTAAATGGCAAACTTACAGTTTCAGGCTTAGGCGTAGGCAAATACTACTTTGTAGAAACCCAAGCTCCAGAGGGATATGTATTAGATACTACTCCAAGAGAATTTGAAGTGAAGTTAGGAGAAGATGGTAAGACAATAGAAGTCGTTGCAGGAGATAATTTCACTGGCTTTACTGTAGACAACACCACTTCTACTACACCTGATCCTAAGAAATCAGTAGGAGAAAAGGCTGAGGATGGTACAGTTATTAATGAATCAGATAAACATTTAGATCTATCAGCTATTGAAAAGACCTTCACCTACAAGGTAGAAGTACCTGTAACTAAGGTAGATGGTTGGACTAAGTTTGAACTTACTGACTCAGTTGATGGTCAACTTAAAGTTGAAAATGTAAAAGTTGAAATCAAAAATGCTGATGGAACAGTCGATAAGACTTACAAATATGATGAAACATCCTTAGAAGAAGGAGAAGTCTTTACAGTTGAGCAATCTAATAAGATTACCTTTAGCTACACCAACCCAACCAAGGCCAAAGCTTTACTTGGAAAGACTGTCGTTCTAACCTTTGATGCTACCATTACAGATCTAGCTAAGTTCTTAGAAGCCCATCCAAATGCGATTGTAGGAAATACAGCTAGCCTAGATGTAGGAAATGGACCTAAGGATTCCAATGAAGTAACGGTAACTCCACCAGGAGAAATTCCAGGTCCAATTAAGACCATTAATGGAGACGATCAAACAAAAGAAGGATCAACACCATTAAAACTTGGAACCAAAGACCAAACATTCACTTACGATGTAAGGGCAATAGTTCCTACAAATGTTACAGGATATGAATCGTTTACAATTACAGATAAGTTAGAAAGTGTTCTTGAAACACCAACTGATTTATCTAAGGTAACAGTATATGTAAATGACCTAGTAAACGCTGATTTGAAACAATATGTAACAAGTACAACTGATGTTGATGGAAAACAAGTTATTGCTTTAGATATTGATAATACTAATATTGACCCAGACTTTGACTTTAAGTCACTTGCTGGTAAGACAGTAAGATTATCTATAGAAGCAAACTTCAAGTCTACAGTAACAGATGCAGACCTAGCTAAGTATATTGTGGATCCATCAACAGAAGTAGTTGTTCCAAATACAGCAGACTTGAAGATTAACGACACTACTAAGACTTCGAACAAGGTTAACGTAACTCCACCAGGAGATGAGCCTACAGTAGAAAAGACAGTAGAAACTACAGATGTAGCAGCTACTAAGGAAGCAGCTTTACTAAAAGCAAAAGAAACACCATTCACTTATAAGGTTAATGTAACTGTTCCAAGCAATGTAGAAGGCTACAAGTCTATTAAGTTAGAAGATAACCTAGAAGATGTACTTGAAGTATCTTCATATGAAGTACAAGTAGATGGAACAAAGGACGATACTTTAACAGGGAAAGTTGTAACAGATACGACTGACACTAATAAGTTGACCCTTGATATTACAGAAGGCTTTGCAGATTACGCAGGCAAGACAATAACCCTAGTAATTAATGCTAAGATAAAAGACTCTGTAACTATGGACCAAATTGCTCACAACTATGGAAACTCAACAATTCCTAACAAGGCAACATTAACATTTAATGGAGATCCAAAAGACTCCAACGAAGTTGGCGTAACACCACCAGGAGATACACCAACTCCAACAAAAGATGTTAACGCTCAAACAGACATTAAGTTAGGAAACATCAAGGATGAATTTATCTACAATGTAAGATACACCATTCCAACCAATGTAACTGGCTTTGAAAAATTAGTGATGACAGATACCTTGGAAAAAGTGTTGGTTACAGCTAAAGATAGAATTACTGTTTATGTAGATGATAAGAAAGATGATAATCTAACAAATGCAATAACAGTAACAGAACCAGCAGATCCTGCTACAGAAGGACAAACTATTAAGTTAGAAACAACAAAAGGATTTGCAACCTTCTTGTTTGGCAATGCCTTTGAAGACCTAGCAGGAAAAACTATCCGTGTAGAAATCAAAGCTAATATTAAAGCTGATGCAGACTTATCTGCTTACGCTGAAAATGATGGCAAGATTCCAAATACTGCGAAATTAAAACTTAATGATAGTCCAGAAAAAACAACGGATGAAGTTTATGTAACTCCATCTAAGGGTGATGTAATATTAACTAAGTTGGTAGATGGAAAAGAATTAACAGATGAACAAACGGCAAGCTTCGAACTTTACAAGGTCGTAGGCTTAGTTGATAGTGCTGAAAATGGAGAAAAAGATGACACTCAAGTAGCCCTAGGAGGAACTGTAGAAGCACCAATTTATACAGCTGAAGTTAACGCAACAAATAATCAAATTACAGTTAATGGCTTAGAAGCTGGATCCTATTACTTTAAGGAAACTAAAGCTCCAGCAGGCTATGTACTGGATGCTACACCAATTGAATTTACAATTGAAGCAGACCAAACTATAGCTAAATCCTTAACCTGGAACAACACCAAGGGTGATGTGCCAACCCCAGAAAAGACAGTGGATAAGGCAGAAGAAAAACTTCTTGATGTTATGGATCAAGTCCATGAATATGTAATTACAATCCCTGGTACACAAATCAAAGAAGTACCAACAGAATTTGTCTTAACAGATAACCTTCACAAGTTCTTAGAAGTTGTGGAACCAGTTACTGTAACTATTGGTGGAGAAAATGCTAACGCAACAGTAACTCATGTAGTAAATGCAGATGAAACGACCTCTGTAGTTTATACAGCAAACGATGCGGATCTTAAAGCTATGTTTGACACAGCTGGCAAGGATGTAGTAATGACCTTCCAGGCTAAGATTAAGGCCGGCGTAACTATTGACCAAATCAAGGCAGAATTTAAAGAATCTATGATTCCAAACAATGCTTCCTTGATGTTTAATGGTGAACCAGAAGTAACTTCAAACACTACAAAAGTAGGACCAAAGACAGGCGAAGTAACACTTAATAAATTAGCAGATGGTGCAGCATTACCATCAGGAACTGCAGCAGTCTTTGAACTTTACAAAGTTGCAGTTGCGCCAGCTACAGAAGATACAAAGATAGGCTCATACGCAACTGGCGTAGATGCATCAATCACAGTAAAAGACCTTGAACTAGGAAACTACTACTTTAAGGAAATTACTGCACCAGCAGGCTTTGTATTAGACCAAACAGCAAGAGAATTTACTATTGAAGCTGTAACTGCTGACGATGGAACAACTACAATCCAAGCAGTAGCAGGAAACAACTTCACTTACACTCCTGAAGGTCAAGAAGGACAAAACTTTACAGTTAACAACGTTAAGTCAACAACCCCAACACCTGAAAAGGAGGTAGGAGAAGATACTTTAAGTATTGACCAATTAGACCTATCAGGTTTTGATAAGCCATTTAACTATGAAGTAAGTATTCCAGTTGGCTCAACAGCAGGTTGGACAGAATTCACTCTAACTGACCCAGTAGATTCAACACTAGAAATAGTTGACGGTTCAGTAAAAGTAACAGTAGGAACAACAGAATATACACCGACAGCACCTGGGATCGCATCACAATTTGATGTTGTAGATAACCTAATTACCTTCAAGGTAACTGATCCAGCTGAAATTAAGAACTTAGAAAATCAAGATGTTGTTCTAAGCTTCACAGCTAAGATCAAAGTTACACCAGAAGAATTTATTAAGGCTCACCCAGATGCAATTGTAGGCAACGCAGCTAACCTAGAAGTAGGCAACGGCCCAACATCTTCCAACAAGGTCGATGTAAAACCAGTTCTTGGTGAAGTAACCTTAACTAAGACAGCCGAAGGGGAGGCTCTTCCAGCTGGAACTTCTGCAACCTTTGAACTTTACAAGAAGGCAGTGGATCCAGCTACAGAGGATACTCTAATTGGCACTTACTCAACTACAAAAGTTGGTGGAAAAGACCAAATTACAGTTAAAAACTTAGCTGATGGAGAATACTACTTTAAAGAAACAGTAGCTCCAAATGGTTTTGTAATCAGTGAAGGCAATAAAGAATTTACGATTACAATAGAGAATGGGGTAGCTACAACTACTGGTTTAGAAGATTTTGAGACTCTAACAGTTGATAACAAGAAATCTGAAATCCCGACACCTAAGAAAGATGTAACGGATTCAGACCAAAATAACCTTGACCATGTAGACTTAACTACAGTGGATGAATCATTCACTTACGAGGTAGAAGTACCAGTAACCAAGGTAGACGGATGGACAGACTTTACTTTAACTGACCCAGTAGACAAGGCTCTAACCGTAGATGAAGACAGTGTTAAAGTTGTCATTGACACCAAGGAATATACAATCGCTGCACAAGACGATGCAAGCTTAACTCTTGATGCAGACAATGTGATTACCTTTAAGTTAGACACAGCAGAAAAAGCGAAGGCTCTATTAGGAAAGACTGTAGTATTGACCTTTAATGCTAAGATTACTGATATCAAAGCCTTCCTAGCAGCTCACCCAGATGCGGTAGTAGGAAACGAAGCTAAGATAACAGTTGGCAACGAATCATCTACTTCTAACAATGTAACGGTAACTCCACCAGGAGAAAATCCAGGACTTGATAAGAAGGTCAATGGTGAAGACGAGATTACTATTCAAGGCTTAGATGAAAAACTAACCTATACAATGGACATTACCGTTCCAGCCAACACCAAAGACATTACTAAGATTCATTTAACGGATACCTTCCTACCAATCTTTAAGCTAGGAACCACTCCTACAGTGAAGGTTGTAAATCTTGACGGAACAGATAATGCAGAATTAACAACAGCTATTAATGACATTACTGATGTAGTAAAAGTTGACGGACAATTACTAGAATTGTTAGTTAAAGATGCAGATGCGGACCAATTTGCAGGCACTAAGATTGTTGTAACTATTGATGCTACTATCGACACAACTAAGAACCTAGCAGACTATCTAGTAGCAGGTGCATTACCAAATACAGCGACCTTGTCCTACACTAATGACCCAACAAAGGACATTGACGATACAGCAAAGGTAACACCTCCGGGAGAAGATCCAACACCTAAGAAGGATGTAAACGGAAAAGATGGTTTAGTTCTTGGAGCAAAAGACCAAGTATTCACTTACCATGTTGGAGCAACAGTACCATCAGACATTTCTAAGTTCACTAAGTATGTATTGGTGGATAACTTAGAAGACGTATTGGTACCAGGCACAATAATAGTAAAAGTAAATGGAACAGAATCAACAGAATTAACTGACTTAGTAACTGTTACAGAAAATGGAACAGACAAGAACATTGTTACTCTAAATATTCCATTAGATACTCTTCTAAACTACAGAGGAAAATATATTGAAATCTCAATAGACGCCAATGTAGCAAAAGACGCAGACCTAAGCAAGTACACTAACAACACAGTTCCAAACAAAGCAACCTTATCAATCACAGACAATCCTTACGATGATATGGATACAAATGAAGTTCCAGTAACTCCTCCAAATGATGAAGAACCAACAATCAAGAAGGAAGTTTCTAAACTAGACGGAACAAACAAGACAGATGGAAATCTTGACTTAGGAAGCAAGACAGAAGAATATAAATACTATGTAAACGCAACAGTTCCAGTAAACACAAACGGATTTGTTAAGTTTGTAATTGAAGATAAACTTGAAAGTGTACTAGACATAGTATCAACTAAAGTTGTATTAAGTGACGGTTCAACTTATGCTGGCCCACAACCAACAACAGACACAGCAACAAATACCGTAAGCTTAGACCTAAGCAGTGTAATAAAGGACTATGCGGGCAAGACAGTAACCCTTGAAATTAATGCTAATATCAAGGCAGATGCAGATTTATCAGCATACACTGGCGAAAAAGTTCCAAACAAGGCTACTTTAAACTTCAACGATAAACCAATGGAATCAAACGAAGTTACAGTAACACCTCCAGGAACAACACCAGATCCTAAGAAGGACGTAAACGGAAAGCCAAAGGATAGTCTAATAAGTAAGACTCAAGAATTCACTTACAATGTTTGGGCTGATATTCCAACAAACGTAACTGGATACACTAAGTTAAACCTAACAGACGACCTTGAAGACGTATTAGACGTTGTTTCAACAAAAGTTTCAGTAGCAGGCGTTGAAGATTCTACTTTAACAAGTGCAGTACAAGTAACAACAGATGGAACAAACGTAGTAACATTAGATATTACAAGTGGATTTGACAAGCTAGCTGGCAAGAGAATTAACCTTGAAATAACAGCTAAGGTTAAAGAGGACGCTGACCTATCTGGATATGCAAACAATGAAATTCCAAACAAGGCAAGCTTAACATTAAACGATAATCCAGCTAAGGATACAGATAATGTTCCAGTGATACCACCAAATGATGAAGTACCAACAATCGAAAAGAAAGTTGGAACAGCTGACGACAACGTGTCTAGAGATCCATTGACACTAGCAACATTAACAACACCATATATCTATCATGTAGATGTAAAAGTACCAACTAATGTAGCAGAATACAATCAAATTAAGATTGAAGATACACTAGAAGACGTACTTCAAGTTGGAACAGTTAAGATACTAGTAAATGGAGTGGAAGATACTACATTAAAAGCAACGACAAATGGAAATGTAGTAAGCTTAGAACTTAACAAGACAACAGATCCGACAGTAGACTTCACAAAATATGCTGGCAAGACTATCACAATGGTAATTAATGCCAACATTAAAGATGGAGCAGACCTAAGCAAGTACTTGACAGGCTCTGTACCAAACAAAGCAACATTAACATTTAACGATAAGCCAACAGACTCTAATGAAGTACTAGTAACTCCTCCTGGAGAAGAACCAACATTAGACAAGAAGGTAAAAGGTGCTGTAGCAGGAACAAACGATACTCCAGCAGATGAAATTAAGATTGAAGGCTTAGATGAACAATTAACTTACACTATGGACATCACTGTTCCAATGAACACAAAAGATATTACTAAGATAGTATTAGAAGATACTTTCCTAAATATCTTTAAGTTAGAAGCAGCAACAGTAGAAGTAACAAAAGATGGAGTTAAGGATGACGCATTAACAACATCAGCAGCAGGTAATTTAACAACAGTTGGCCAAAAAGTAAGCCTACAAATTGTAGGAGCAGCAGAAGCTAACAAGTATGCAGGAACAGTAATTAAAGTAACAGTTCCAGCAACAATTAACACAGGTATGAACTTGGCAGATTACCTTGTAGATGGTGTATTACCAAATACAGCTAAATTGTCATATCAAAACGACCCAACAAAAGATATTACAGATACAGCTAAGGTAACTCCTCCTGGAGAAGATCCAACACCTGTGAAAGACGTTGATGGTGATAAATCTAAGAACCTAGGTTCACTAGATCAAAAATTCACCTACCACATCAACGCAAATGTACCAGCAGATGTATCTACATTTACTAAGTATGTATTATCAGATAACTTAGAAAATGTATTAGAAACAGCTCTAGATAGAATTGTTGTAAGAGTAAATGGAAATGTAGATACTACACTTAAAGGAATGGTTAGCCTTGGAGTAAATGACAAGGTTGAAGGCTCTGACGATAACACTGTAGTATTAGATATTCCAGTAGAACAATTAAAAAATTATGCAGGTAAACACATTGAAGTATCCATTGGAGCAAATATTAAAGACGGAGCTGATTTATCAGGCTACGAAAATAATACAGTTCCAAACAAGGCAACATTGGTAGTTGGAGATAATCCAGACCAATCCTTTGATACAGAAGATGTACCTGTAACACCTCCAAATGATGAGGAACCAAAGATCAACAAAGAAGTTGCTAAGGAAGATGGTTCAGATAAGACTTCTGAAAATCTAAACTTGGCAGCTAAAGACGAAACTTACAAATATTTTGTAAATGTTCAAGTACCAACAAATACAAATGGATTCACTGAGTTCATAATCGAAGACAAACTTGAGAGCGTGCTGAAAATAGGCACTGTGCAAGTTCTATTAAGTGATGCCTCAAACTATGAAGGTCCACAAGCAAAAGTTGATGAAGCGACAAATACTGTAAGCTTAGACTTGTCATCAGTTATCAAAGATTATGCAGGTAAGACTGTAACCCTTGAAATTGAAGCTAATATCAAGGCTGATGCAGACTTAACTAAGTATCAAGGAGAACAAGTTCCTAACAAGGCAACTCTAAACTTCAACGATAAACCTATGGAATCAAATGAAGTTACAGTAACACCTCCAGGAACAACTCCAACACCAGTGAAGACAGTAAATGGTAAAGACCAATTGACCCTTGGCAAGAAAGACCAAAACTTCTTCTATGACGTTCGTGTCGAAGTTCCAGTCAATACAAACGGCTTTAAGTCATTTGTAATAACAGATACATTGAAAGATGTATTGGAAACAAACAAAGACAGAGTTACAGTTTATATCAACGATATTGTGAATGCTCAATACAAGGAAGACTACTTGACTGTAAATGGACAAGAAGTGAAGTTTGAAATCCCAGAAACAGCAAACTTTGACTTCAAAGCTCTAGCAGGCAAGACAGTAAGAATTAGTATTGATGCAAATATTAAGGCTGACACAACGGATGAACAATTAAAGGCTTATATTGCTGAAGGATCAACAGATGTTGTTGTACCAAACGAAGCAACATTATCAATCAACAACGATCCTAAGACTTCTAATACTGTGAATATCACTCCTCCAGGAGAGGAACCTACCGTTGAAAAGACAGTTGAAACAACAGATGCTCTTATAAGTGATGCGACAAAAGAAGACTTACTTCTAAAGACAAAAGAAACACCATTCACTTACAAGGTTTCTGTAGACGTTCCAAATAACGTTGAAGGCTACAAGAATATTATTGTAGAAGATACTTTAGAATCAGTATTAGAAATTGTTGGAGAACCAAGCGTTGAATTGAGCAGTGGAACTTATGCGGGACCTGCAGCTCAAGTAGACGGCAATAAGGTAAGTCTAACAATTACAGAAAACTTTGCAGACTATGCAGGTAAGACTATTACCCTAGTCATCAAGGCTAAGATTAAAGATTCTGTAACTATGGATCAAATTGCCTATGCTTATGGCGAGTCAGCTATACCAAACAAGGCGACCTTAACCTTTAATGATAAGCCAAAAGATTCTAACGAGGTAACAGTAACTCCACCAGGAGATACGCCAACACCTGTGAAAACAGTAAATGCAAAGACACATGAAGATCTTGCAAGCATTGGAGAAGAATTTGTTTACAATGTTAAGTACACTATTCCAACAAATGTAACTGGCTTTAATAAGTTAGTGATGACAGATACACTTGAAAAAGTATTAACTACTTCAAGAGATAAGATTACAGTTTATGTAGATGAGCAAGAAGATGAGAATTTAACTAAAGAAGTTAAGCTTGTACAAGATGCAGATGATGCAGAAAAACAAGAAGTAAGCTTAACTATCAATAGTGGATTCTTGACATCAATCTTTGGTTCTGCCTTTGATAGACTTGCGGGCAAGACCATTCGAGTAGAAATCAAAGCTAATATTAAAGATGGAGCAGATCTGTCTGCATATACTGATAATAAAGTTCCTAATAAGGCTACTTTAAAACTTAATGATGATGGCGAGGTTATACCATCTAATGAAGTTACTGTGACACCACCTAAGGGAGATGTTATCTTAACTAAGTTGGCAAACGGTGAACCATTAAGTGGAGATCAAGCAGCTAAGTTTAAGCTTTACAAACAAGTAGGAGATATGCCAGCTTATCCAACCACTGGTGTAGATGTTGAGATTCCGTTCTCTGAAACTGAATCAGAATATACAGCTTCAGCAGGAAAACAAATTTCTGTAACAGGACTTGACGCAGGTAACTACTACTTTGTAGAAAGTGAAGCTCCAGTTGGATTGATGATTAATGATAAGCCAATAACATTTACAATTAGTGCAGATCAAACTCAATCAATTGCTCTAACTTGGAACAACGTAACACCAGGAACACCAGAACCAGTTAAAACTGTAAGTGACGAAGATCAAAAAGATCTAAGCCATGTCGACCTAAGTACTGTTGATGAAAAGTTCACTTATACAGTGACGGTTCCAACAGAAGATACAAATGGTTGGACTAAATTAACAATTACTGACCAAGTAGATGAACAATTAACAGTTGATCCTAACTCAGTAAAAGTAACTCTAGACGGTCAAGAAGTTAAATTAGGTGATCAAGTTGAAGATATTGAGTTTACACTTGAAAACAACTTAATTACCTTCAACTACAACAACCCAACTAAAGTTCAAGGTCTGAAAGGTAAAGTCGTTGTCTTAACCTTTGATGCGACAATTACTAATCTTGAAGAATTCTTGAAAGCTCATCCAAATGCAATAGTTGGAAACACAGCTGACCTAGATATTGGTAACGGACCAGTAACATCAAATGAAGTAACAGTAACTCCACCAGGAGATACTCCAACACCTCATAAAGATGTAAATGGTAAGGCAAGTGAAAACTTAGGATCAATAGATCAAAGCTTCACATACAACGTATGGGTAGACGTTCCAAGCAACGTAACAGGATATACAAAACTAAACCTAACAGATGATTTAGAAGACGTATTAGAAGTAACAGGAACAAAAGTTACAGTAGCAGGAATACCAAACGATGTATTAAATGGAAAAGTAGTATTAGATGATGCAACAAGTAAAGTATCATTAGACATTACAGAAGGATTTGCAGATTTAGCAGGAAAGAGAATAAATCTAGCAATAACAGCAGTAATTAAAGACGGAGCAGACTTAAGCGGATACACAAACAACACAGTACCAAATAAGGCAACTCTAACTTTAAACGATGATACAAACACAACAAAAGAAACAGAAGAAGTACCAGTAACACCACCAAATCCTAACGAACCACCTGTAGAAAAAACAGTAAGTAAGTTAGATGGAACAGGTACAACAAAAGGAAACTTAAATCTGTTAGCAAAAGATGAAAAATTCATCTTCAACGTAAACACAACAGTACCAACTAACGTAAATGGATACACTCAAATTAAGTTAGAAGATACTCTAGTAGACGTGCTAGCAGCAGAAAAAGCAATAGTAAAAGTAGATGGAGTAGAAGATACAAACCTTGTTCCAACAATAGATGGACAAAAAGTATCAATAGACATCACAAGTAACTTTGCAGACTACGCAGGAAAAACAATAAGCTTAGAAATAACATCAAGCATAAAAGCAGATGCAGATCTAAGCGCATATGTAAACCAAGTAGTACCAAATAATGCAACATTAACATTTAATGGAACACCAAAAACATCAAATGAAGTAACAGTAACTCCACCAGGAGAAGTACCAACACCTCATAAAGATGTAAATGGTAAGGAAAGTGAAAACTTAGGATCAATAGATCAAAGCTTCACATACAACGTATGGGTAGACGTTCCAAGCAACGTAACAGGATATACAAAACTAAACCTAACAGATGATTTAGAAGACGTATTAGAAGTAACAGGAACAAAAGTTACAGTAGCAGGAATACCAAACGATGCATTAAATGGAAAAGTAGTATTAGATGATGCAACAAGTAAAGTATCATTAGACATTACAGAAGGATTTGCAGATTTAGCAGGAAAGAGAATAAATCTAGCAATAACAGCAGTAATTAAAGACGGAGCAGACTTAAGCGGATACACAAACAACACAGTACCAAATAAGGCAACTCTAACTTTAAACGATGATACAAACACAACAAAAGAAACAGAAGAAGTACCAGTAACACCACCAAATCCTAACGAACCACCTGTAGAAAAAACAGTAAGTAAGTTAGATGGAACAGGTACAACAAAAGGAAACTTAAATCTGTTAGCAAAAGATGAAAAATTCATCTTCAACGTAAACACAACAGTACCAACTAACGTAAATGGATACACTCAAATTAAGTTAGAAGATACTCTAGTAGACGTGCTAGCAGCAGAAAAAGCAATAGTAAAAGTAGATGGAGTAGAAGATACAAACCTTGTTCCAACAATAGATGGACAAAAAGTATCAATAGACATCACAAGTAACTTTGCAGACTACGCAGGAAAAACAATAAGCTTAGAAATAACATCAAGCATAAAAGCAGATGCAGATCTAAGCGCATATGTAAACCAAGTAGTACCAAATAATGCAACATTAACATTTAATGGAACACCAAAAACATCAAATGAAGTAACAGTAACTCCACCAGGAGATACTCCAACACCTCATAAAGATGTAAATGGTAAGGCAAGTGAAAACTTAGGATCAATAGATCAAAGCTTCACATACAACGTATGGGTAGACGTTCCAAGCAACGTAACAGGATATACAAAACTAAATCTAACAGATGATTTAGAAGACGTATTAGAAGTAACAGGAACAAAAGTTACAGTAGCAGGAATACCAAACGATGCATTAAATGGAAAAGTAGTATTAGATGATGCAACAAGTAAAGTATCATTAGACATTACAGAAGGATTTGCAGATTTAGCAGGAAAGAGAATAAATCTAGCAATAACAGCAGTAATTAAAGATGGAGCAGACTTAAGCGGATACACAAACAACACAGTACCAAATAAGGCAACTCTAACTTTAAACGATGATACAAACACAACAAAAGAAACAGAAGAAGTACCAGTAACACCACCAACTGAAACTCCAAAGGTTGTTAAGGATGTTAATGGTAAAGAAAATGAAATTCTTTCAAGCTTAGAAGAAGTATTCACTTATAATATAAAATCAACAGTTCCAGTTGGAGCTACAAGATTTACTTTAAGTGATGATTTAGAAGATGTATTAGAAGTAATAAGCTGTGAAGTTAAAGTCAATAATGATGTTGTTGACACATTAACTCCAGATGTCGATGCTACGACTTCAAAGGTAGTATTAGACATTAAAGATGGACTTGATGAATTAGTTGGTAAAGAAATTACTTTATCAATAAATGCTAAGATAAAGACAGGTGCAGATTTAAGTGGCTACATTAAACAAGTAGTTCCAAACACTGCGACATTATCAATTAATGATGGACCAGAAAATAATTCTAATACAGTAAATGTAACACCTAGTGTTAGAAACTTTGAAGTTCAAAAGATTTGGACTGATATTCCAGAAGGAACTCCTGATGGAACTAGCCCAGAACAAGGTAAGTATGTTGCAGAATTCACTTTATATGCAAATGGAGAAGTTTTAGAAACTTTCACAATTACAGGTAATGACACTAAGGTATTTACTGATTTACCAGTATTTGATGAATCAGGCAATAAGATAGAATACACTGTAGAAGAAACTAAGGTAGAAGGATATGGATCAGTTAAGGGAACTCTTCCTTGTGGATCAGTATTTGTAAATATTCCTGAAACTGAATATGGTGTAGTTCTACAAAAACTTGATAGCGTAACAAGTGAAGTTCTTCCAGGAGCGGTATTCGAACTTTGGGCAAAGGCTGCAGATGGAACAAATACTACTACAGTAGAATTAGAAAATCTAAATGCAGAGCTTGAAGCTGCTAAGGCAGAACTTGCAGCTGCAAATAGCACAAATAATGATGCTAGAATACAAGAGCTTGAAGCTTATCTAGTAACAGCTAATGCAACAAAAGCGGATCTTGAAGCTCAAAAGGATGCTGTAACAGCTGATACACTAGCAGCAACAGAACAAGATATTGATAGTGCAGCTAATGCAACAAATGCGGATCTTGAAGCTGAAAAGGATGCTGTAACAGCTGATACACCACTAGAAGTAATACAAGATATTGATAGTGAGCTTGCACAAATTAATAGTGATATTAATGAGGCTCAAAGCGAACTTGATAGCTTGAAAGCTGGTACTACAGTTGATACAACAGCATTAGAAACAAAGATTGCAGATTTAGAAACTGAAATTGCTGATCTTAATACTGCAAATACGACAGCAGCGGATGTAAGTCCAATGGCAGTAGGAGAAGTAAACGCAGATGGAGATGTTCTAATTGGAGAGTATACAACAGATGCAAATGGATTAATCGTAGTTGGAGGACTTAAAGCTGGAAGTTATTACTTCACAGAAACTAATGCTCCAAACGGATATAAGGATCCAGCAGTTGATAACAGATATGACTTTACAGTTCCAGATACTACAGATCCATCTAAGCCTGTAGCAATAACAGTAACAAATGAAAAGGTAGAAGTACCACCAACACCAGAATATACTAATATTAACGGTATTAAGACTTGGGTTGGAGATACAGAAGCAACAAGACCTGCTTCAATAGTTGTTAAGTTAATAAATGAAACAACTGGAGAAGTAAAAGAATTAACAGTAACCAAGGATAACAACTGGGCTTATGACTTTGGAGAGGTAATGACAAAGGATGCAGATGGAAAGACTTACAGCTACAGAGTAGAAGAAGTTGTACCAGCTGGATACACTGCAACTTATAGTGGATATGACATTACTAATACAAAGACTCCAGAAGATCCAACACCAGGCACACCAGAATATACAAATATTAATGGTATTAAGAAATGGGTTGGAGACACAGAAGCAACAAGACCTGCTTCAATAGTTGTTAAGTTAATAAATGAAACAACTGGAGAAGTAAAAGAATTAACAGTAACCAAGGATAACAACTGGGCTTATGACTTTGGAGAGGTAATGACAAAAGATGCAGATGGAAAGACTTATAGCTACAGAGTAGAAGAAGTTGTACCAACTGGATACACTGCAACTTACAGTGGATATGACATTACTAATACAAAGACTCCAGAAGATTCAACACCAGGCACACCAGAATATACTAATATTAATGGTATTAAGAAATGGGTTGGAGACACAGAAGCAACAAGACCTGCTTCAATAGTTGTTAAGTTAATAAATGAAACAACTGGAGAGGTAAAAGAATTAACAGTAACCAAGGATAACAACTGGGCTTATGACTTTGGAGAGGTAATGACAAAAGATGCAGATGGAAAGACTTATAGCTACAGAGTAGAAGAAGTTGTACCAACTGGATACACTGCAACTTACAGTGGATATGACATTACTAATACAAAGACTCCAGAAGATCCAACACCAGGCACACCAGAATATACAAATATTAATGGTATTAAGAAATGGGTTGGAGACACAGAAGCAACAAGACCTGCTTCAATAGTTGTTAAGTTAATAAATGAAACAACTGGAGAAGTAAAAGAATTAACAGTAACCAAGGATAACAACTGGGCTTATGACTTTGGAGAGGTAATGACAAAGGATGCAGATGGAAAGACTTATAGCTACAGAGTAGAAGAAGTTGTACCAACTGGATATACTGCAACTTACAGTGGATATGACATTATAAACACTAAAGTACCGGATAAACCAGTAGATCCAATAGATCCAACACCGGACAAACCAGAAGATCCAGTTGAACCAACACCAAGTCCAGAGAAACCAATAAAACCAATAGACCCAGTAGAAACAAATCCTTTTACTTTAGTTGAAGGATATGGATTACACATAGGAACTATGGTATTAGCAGCAATGGGAATTGTGTTCGCGGACTTGAAGCGAAGAAGAAAGAATTAATTTCAAAAAGAGCTTACTTTAAATGAACTGACCCCAAAAAGTTGGACCTAAAACCAACTTTTTGGGTTCTTTGTCAAATAGTGTTGGTATATAAATTAATCACAAACTATTAATGTCAGGCAGCGTTAGCTGCCTGACGTTTTTTTACACTTACAGTGTCTTTTGGTACTATCATTTTCTTGCAAATTAATATTCGATTCCTAAAATGATAGTACGACCTGTATCCGAAAGCAACTCTTTTTAAACACTTAATAAAATTATTAATACCTTCTAAACATCCATTTGTAACATTGACTTCTAAGCAATTTTTTACGTACTCAAAGTCCTTTAAAAGCGTGTTAATACTAGTTTTCATAGCATCTGATACCTCATCTGAATAATATTCTAAATGTGCCTTTAAGGAGGCAATATCTCCGTTTTCTACATCCTTTAAAAGAATCTGATAACAATCATAAGTATTTAGAAGTGTTTTGTTGACACTAATACTATCCATAACTACATCTCTAGCACTTTTCCATCTTTCAAAATGTATCCACTTTCTAAAACGTGTAGAATTAAGCTTTAAATAAGGCTTTTGTATCAGCTTCCAATACCTTTTTAACCTTTTGTATTCCATAGAATACTTAGAAAAACTATTCATAACTTCTATTCTTGTTTTGTTCAATGCTCTAGATAAGTGGTTAACTATATGGAACTTATCAAATACTATCTTAGCATTAGGGAAAAGATCAGAAATTAGACTAATGTATGGCTGATACATGTCTATACATATACTTTTAACTGATTCTCTAGCACATTCACTAAACCTAGAAAAATAGCGTTTAAGATAGTGTAATTGCCTGTTTTCAACAATATCGATAATATCATGAGTAATAGCATCACAGAAAATAAAGCTCATAGATCCTTTAGCGGTTTTTGTGGATTTAAACTCATCAAAACATAAATGTTCTGGTAAAAACTGATAATTAGGCTTAAACTGTTCAAAAGCTTGATCTACACATTTAGACACCGTAGAATGAGAAACATAATGTAAATTAGCAATATCTTTTTCACTTACTTTCATGGTCAAATTAGTTGTAATATGAGCTTTTACTCTATTAGAAATAAAACAATTCTTTTTAACAATATCAGTTTCAGCTATAAAAGTAGAATTACACTCCTTACATAAAAATCTCTGCTTTTTAAGTCTCAAGAAAGTAGGTTCGCCATTAAAAGGAAGAAGTTTAATATCAGAAGACTTAGTGCCGTGTTTAATAATGCTTGGGCTATGCACGTTACCACAAACGGGACAAACAGAAGCATTATAGGTAAGCCGGCCAAAAATCAAATTGTAAGAGATATTCTTCTTTTTAATCTTCTCGACATTTTCAAAAATCTCAATATTTTCATCTTTTAAATCTAATAAATTTAAGATATAATTACTAATAGACATAGTGGCCTCCTTATTTTTTTGTTGTAGTGATTAAATTATAAAGGAAATTGGTCACTATGTCTTTATTTTTTAAAAAGAAAATAGTGCCAGCAAAGAAACTAATATTTCTTCACCAACACTATAAATTATAGAGCCCATCTTTTTCACTTACTTTCATGGTCAAATTAGTTGTAATATGAGCTTTTACTCTATTAGAAATAAAACAATTCTTTTTAACAATATCAGTTTCAGCTATAAAAGTAGAATTACACTCCTTACATAAAAATCTCTGCTTTTTAAGTCTCAAGAAAGTAGGTTCGCCATTAAAAGGAAGAAGTTTAATATCAGAAGACTTAGTGCCGTGTTTAATAATGCTTGGGCTATGCACGTTACCACAAACGGGACAAACAGAAGCATTATAGGTAAGCCGGCCAAAAATCAAATTGTAAGAGATATTCTTCTTTTTAATCTTCTCGACATTTTCAAAAATCTCAATATTTTCATCTTTTAAATCTAATAAATTTAAGATATAATTACTAATAGACATAGTGGCCTCCTTATTTTTTTGTTGTAGTGATTAAATTATAAAGGAAATTGGTCACTATGTCTTTATTTTTTAAAAAGAAAATAGTGCCAGCAAAGAAACTAATATTTCTTCACCAACACTATAAATTATAGAGCCGAATACTCTTGCATAAGGGTATTCTTTTTTTCTTGCAATTTATCAAGTTCAGCTAAAATATCATTCGAATTTGGGAGCTTTGAATAGGATTTTTTAAGCTCGGAAAGGGCATTTTCATATAGGGTAATCTGAGCTTTGTATTCTTCAAAAAATACCTTATCAGACGGATTAGCCTTATATTCCTTGTAGTATTGTCTGTATTTTTTTACTGTATGAACTTGTTCCATAGCGGCAGAAAGCTCCTGCATTTCTTTATCAATAGCCTTGATTTTATCCTGTAAATCTTGTCTTTCATCGGCTGCTTTCTGGATGTAATCATCAAGCTGCTTAACGGATTTAATGCCTTGTTCTCTAAGAAAGATAACAGACTCAGCCATTGTATTGAGGTTATGTTTGGTTGCCCAATATTCATAGCCTTTGCTTTCCTTTACCTTTGTATTGGTGTTTATATCAATAACCTTGCCGATGCGTTTTTTGACAGCAGGGGTTTTAATAGATACTCTTTCTGCAATGCGTTCTTTTAATCTTTCTTCAGTATAATCTTCTCCGATTGTTTTAGCTCTTGTAAATCTTGGCTTATCTTTCGGCTTAAAAGCGATGTGTTTGCCATACTTAATTTTATAGTCAAGATCAGCCATCTTTTTTAGAAACTCACCCCAATCCTTAGACTGTTTTATTATTCTGTCAATGTCAAATTGAAGCCTGCTTTTCCAAGAAGTACCACGCTTTACCTGTTCGTTTTCATACCAAGACTTACCGTTAGTCTTATATTTTTTCTTATAGCTTTCGTAAAACTCGTCAATGACGGATAGGTTGTTTTCTTTGCATAGCTTATCGCTTTGATAACGGATTTTATGATAGCTTTTTTTATTAGACTGGTAGCACCTACCTGTTACCATATTTACATTATTAAAGATGATGTGATTGTGAATATGCCCTTTATCTATGTGAGTAGATAAGACAAATTCGTACTCGTCTTTGAGTATCTTTTTACATAGCTCCATACCGATTTGGTGTGCCATTTCAGGCGTAGCTTCTCCCGGTAAAAAGGATTGAATGAGATGTCTTGCAAGAACAGTTCCTTTTGTTCCTGCATCATTTCGTGTCCTTAAAAATTGAGTGTGAGCAGTTGATTCGTGGCATTTATGAGTGCTGATTAAAAGCTGCTCGTCTGTTTTATCTCCATTTACAATGTACTCGATTGCAAGATTAAGAGTCGATTTTATTGGATGTATTTTTGTAATAGCCATAAAAACTAATCACCTCCGGAAGTCCTGTTAAGCAGCAGTGAATGAATTTGCCATAGCTCTTTTGAGAAATGTTCAATTTGTTTTTTCATATCATTTATATCATCCTTATAGATTACACCTGTCGAATTTACTCGTTTTGCAATCTGGTTGATGTTGTTTGTAGCATTGGAAAGTAAGCCTTGTAAATCTCGGAAAGGTTCTAAATCTACTTGATAAATCTCCTTTTCCAAAACGCATTTGCGGATAAAATGGCTCATGTTTCTGCGCTTTGAAAGTTTTCTTTTCTCCTCAAAAAGAGCCTTTTCTTCTTTTGTTAGTTTAATTTCAAGTCTTTCGTTTCGTACTCTATTTACCATAGGTAGTTCCTCCTTTGAATGTATTTCGGGGTCTTAGGGTTCTCCCTAACAAGCTAAAAATTGATAAAAAAAGAAGCAGATCCCAAAGGGCTGCTTCGTCAATTTTTTCGTAAGTGTCCGTACACTTACTGTGCTTGCTACAAAAGAATGATTATGGTAGCAAGCATTAAGCATATATCAAATTTATATTTTTATTATAACACATAAATAAGAAATTTTAATTCATTGCCATAAATTTTTTATTCAATTAAACTTGTTTACAAAAGATAACATAAAAAGCGAGGAATATAATTTCAAGAAAATGTATCCTATTTATGAAGGAGGTAAAGCTGTGAAATGGTTAGAAAATTTAAGTAATGCCATAGCGTATATTGAAGAAAATTTACAAGAAGAAATTTCATATGATGAAGTTGCAAGGATAGCCTGCTGTTCAACTTTTTATTTTCAAAGGATTTTTTCTTATGTAGCAGGAGTTTCTTTGTCCGAATATATCCGTCGTAGAAGAATGACGCAAGCAGGATTTGAGCTACAACGAACGGAACAAAAAGTGATAGATGTTGCACTTAAATATGGTTATTCATCGCCGACATCATTTAATCGTGCATTTCAGAGTGTTCATGGAATAGCTCCTTTTGAAGCTAAGAACATCGGAAGTAAATTAAATGCTTATCCGGCTATAAAATTTTCAGTCAAGGTAACAGGAGGAAATGCTATGACATATCATATTGAAAAGAAAGAAGCAATACGCATTGTTGGGATAAGGACACAGTTGTCAGAGGATGTGGAGGAAAATTTAAAATCTATTCCACTGTTTTGGGATAAAGCATTATCCACAGAAGAATTTCAGAC
This sequence comes from Peptoniphilaceae bacterium AMB_02, assembly GCA_036321625.1. Classification (NCBI taxonomy): domain Bacteria; kingdom Bacillati; phylum Bacillota; class Tissierellia; order Tissierellales; family Peptoniphilaceae; genus Microaceticoccus; species Microaceticoccus formicicus. The sequence continues at coordinate 2,073,971 of CP143259.1, read as the reverse complement.
AATATGTGAACTTTCCAATCAAGAGCCTAAAGGTATATTAGGTATCAGTGCCTATAAAAATCCTAAAGATATATTCTATTATATTGCTTCTGCTACAAATAAGGAAATTCCAGCAGGTATGTTTGAATATGAAATACCTGCAAGTACATGGGTCGTTTTTGAAAATGACGGTTATTTAAAGGAAAATGTTCAGAATGTTTTTAGACGCTTTTATACAGAGTGGTTGCCGTTTTCAGGTTATGAATATGCGGGATTGCCTGATATTGAAGTCTATCCAATTCATGATGAAAAGCTGACAATAGGACATTCCGAAGTATGGATTGCAATAAAAGAGGAGGAAAAATAATGGATTATCAAATTGAAATTAAAGATATTGAGCCAGTTAGAATCGCATATATGAGATATAAAGGTGTTGCCACAGAAGCGAATAAAGTATTTCCTAATGTATTTAAGTCAATTCGTGGGAAATCCAACGGAGCACCATTTTTTAATTATATCGCGATGAACCCTGAAACAAAAATCGGGGAGATAGAATTATGCGTTCCTACCAATGAAACGCCTGTCGGAAATGGTGTAGAAATAAAGGAAATCCCACGTATAAAAGCGATTTGCCTCATTCATGTAGGGTCTTATGAAACACTAAACAAAGCATATGAAGTGATTGATAAATATGCTGCTGAAAATGGAATTGAGCTTTGCAGTCCTTTTAGAGAAGTCTTTATTAAAGGACCGGGAATGTTTCTTAAAGGAAACCCTGATAAATATATTACAGAAATTCAATTCCCAATAAAGGTGGAATAATATGTTTGTCATTGATGTAGTAAACGTAAAAAAAACTTATAAAAATGGAGTTCAAGCATTAGATGGAATCAGTCTATCGGTAAAGACGGGTGAAATATTTTCGCTATTAGGTCAAAACGGGGCTGGAAAATCAACTTTAATCGGTATTCTCACTACTTATCTAAAAGCTGATACAGGAGAAATAACCATTTTAGGCAATAATATCGTCTCCCCTAATAAAGTCCGTAATAATATAGCTTGTGTAGCACAAAGAATTTCCATTGATAAGCATTTGTCTTTAAGAGAGAATATGATGTTTCAATCTGGTTTATATGGGATTTCTAAAGATGAAGCCAAGAAAAGAATGGAAAAGTTGATTGTTGAATTTGAGTTAAGCCAATATTTAAAATATCCTGTTTCCTCTTATTCAGGCGGAATCAAACGTCGCTTGGATATTGCACTCAATATGATGTCCAATCCTAAAATATTATTTTTAGATGAACCTACTGTTGGGATGGATATACAATCCCGAATGGCAATGTGGCAAATGTTGAAAAAGATCCGTGATAATTTCGGCACTACAATTTTTTTAACAACTCACTATTTAGAGGAAGCAGACAGTCTAAGCGACACAATTTGCATTATGAAAGATGGAAAAGAAGTCATTCAAGGCTCTCCTCTTGAATTAAGGGAATTTATCAATCAAAAGACAATTAGAATTTTGTTTGCAGATAGAAATCAAGCGAAAGTGAGTTTTGCAATATTAAAAAAACATTTACCGAAAAAAGATTATAACTTAAAAAATAATTCTATTTTAATCGAAACGGCTTCCAGTAAACAGGATTTTATTGAAATAAATAAGTTCTTGCTGAATAGCAAAATTGATTTTAAAGGCATTGAAATATCTGACCCCACTTTAGAAGATGTATTTTTACGATTAACGGATCGAAAGGAGGGCTAAATTTGACTGTTTTAGCAATATTGAAGAAGAACATAAAATGGCGTTATCACAATGCCTTAACTGTGATAATCACCATTTTGCAACCAATTCTCTGGCTTGTTATATATAGTGCAGTTGCAGGGAAAACTATGAAAAATACCGGAATAGAAAATTATACTTCATATATTTTTCCCGGATTGATTATTCTTGTAAGTTTTTCCGTTTGTGGAAGTAGTGGGATTATGAATTATATGATGAAATCCGATGGAAGTTTTTATCGAATTTTAATTGCACCTGTCAATAGAAGTTCTATTATATTAGGACAAATATTAGAAGCTGTTGTATGTACCTTTTTTGAAGTGGGCATTATGGCAATCATAAGTCTATTGTTTTCAGCTAAGGTATTTAGCGGATTTACAAATACATTGATTATCTTTTCTTTAATATTCTTAACAGCATTTTTCATGGCTTGTATTTCTTATGGAATAAGTTTGATACTTCCCAATGAAATGATGTATGAAACAGTGATGAATGCGATTGTATTACCAATATTTTTTCTTAGTTCAGCTTTATTTCCAGTTGATGAAATTAGCGGAATTTTAAAGGTAGTCATAAACTTGAATCCTTTTACTCATGTTATTAACAGTATACGCTCAATGTTAATCACAGGTACATTTAAAACAATAGAAATATATGGCTCTATATCTTTGCTTTGTTTACTATGTTTAGTTGGTTTTATATTTGCAAACAGGCAATTAACAAAAGAGATGGATTTGTAGATTATATAAAATATGCAACTTTAATTTTATCAATATTTCAGGAGGGGGAATATGTAGTTAAGTAATGGGGGGATAAATAATGGGAACACGAAATTCTGTTATTCACATAAGATACATTCATCCTTTTTTATGTTTTGAATTGCTTACACATAGCAATAAAACTTTACCAAAAACAACAAAATAAAAAATCATATAAAACATTAGTTGTTAAGACGAGAGGACATTTTACGCCTAAGTGTAGAAGTCCTCCTTTTTTATTCTCAAAAAGCAAAAACAGAGAACATAAAAGGGAGGAATACACAATGGATAAAAAGGAATATTACCTTTATATTGCTGGAAAAGCAGTTAAGGTGAGTGAGAAAATATACAAAGTCTACTGGCGGGAAAAAGAACACGAAAAGTATTTAGAGCAGGTGGACAAGAAAAACCACTTGCTCTTTTTTTCATCATTGGATCATGATGGACATTATGTAGACAATATCGTTGATGAAAGTGTTAATGTAGAAAAGATTGTTGAAACGCAGCTGATGATTGAGGCAGTCAGGAAAGCTATATCAAGATTAAAAGATGAAGAAAGGGACATCATTGAGCGTTTGTACTTTAATGACGAAACGCTTCGATCAGTAGCAAGATTAAAAAGTATTACACATCCGGCTTTAATCAAGAGAAGAAATAAAATCCTTGAGAAACTGAAAAAGTTTATCGAGGATCTATAAACTTCGGTAACCAAAGGGGTCAAACTTTCCTTATATAAAGTGAAGGGGAGTTTGACCTCCTTTACTTTTGTAAGAGATATGACCTATTTATGGCAAACAGGAAGATGTAAAGAAAATCCCTTTCAAATAATTGTTCTTTGACAACTGAATAGACCATGACGGGACTTTTAATTACTTAGTGAGCGAAAGAAATTTTACGCCATAACTTTCCTGCTGAAGAAATTCTTCTTAGAGAAATTAGAAAAGTTACAGCCTTTGCAAAAGAACATGAGCAAGAATTTGTAGATTTAGTTTTAAAAAAGAAAACCAGCGAGTTAAATCAAGTATTAAGAAGTCAGAAAAAGGAATTAGAAGATTCTAAAAACAGAATTGACAAACTCGACTCTATCGTTCAAAACCTATATGAAGACAACTTGGAAGGTAAAATATCTGACCAAAGATTTGAGAAAATGGCTAAAGCTTATGATGAAGAAGAAAATCTACTTCAAAAAAGAATAGCTGAACTTGAAGAAACTATTACAAAATCGCAGGAAGAAGAACTTAATGTGGAATCATTCCTAAAACTTGTTAGAAAGTACACGGATATTAAGGCACTTGATCCAGAAATAATTAGAACTTTTGTAGACAAGATTTATGTAGAGCAATCAGAAAAAGTTCCAGGTACAAATTTAAAGAAACAAACCATTTGGATTTATTGGAACTTTATAGGGAAAATTGACATATAAAAATCGGCACAAAGGTTAATACCTTCATGCCGATTAAATTTTAAGGAAATAAATCCCTAATTAAGAGCCCCTAAATGCCGTTTTTTTATTGGAAAAATAAGAATGTAAAGTTATATATTGCTGAAAATAAGTAATTATTTTAATAATATTAGCAAAAATACTTTTAAGAGTTGACAAAGATTATTAATAAGTATAAAATTTACTTAAAATAATTTATATAAAAATATTTATATAAAATATTTAAGTATAATTAAAGGAGAGATTAAAATGACATTTGATAAAGTTGTAGAAATAATAGTTGAGAACTTAGGGGTAAATGCAGAAGAGGTTAAACCGGAATCAAAGCTGATTGAGGATTTGGGTGCAGATTCACTGGATGCTGTAGAACTTTCAATGGCACTTGAAGACGAGTTTGGAATTACTATCGAAGATGAAGAGTTTGCAGGTCTTGTAACAGTAGAAGACGTTGTAAATTATATCGACAATAAGTAGGCCATTATGAAAAAAGAGGATATTATTGAATTATTAAGGGAATTTGACAAATCGTCTCTCACAGTCCTCGATTTAAAAGATGAAGGCTTTGAATTGAGTCTTAAAAAGAAGACCAAGATTGTAAAGCTTGGCGATTCAGCGGTTGAAAACATAGTATATGATTTTAAGCCTGAAGAAAGTGAAAGTGTACAAAGTGAAAATTTCTATGTAGAAGCGCCTTTAGTCGCTTCTTTTTATAGAGCACCTTCACCGGAAAGTGATCCTTTCATAGAGATTGGAGATTATGTACAAAAAGGTCAAGTACTTTTCATACTCGAGGCAATGAAGATGATAAATGAAATCAAATCTCCGGTCTCCGGAAGAGTTGTAAATATATTTCCGAAAAATGGAGAATTGGTTCAATTTGGAGACAGAGTTGTAGAAATAGAGGCTGAAGATGTTTAAGAAAGTATTGATAGCAAACCGGGGAGAGATAGCTTTAAGAGTTATCAGAGCTTGCAAGGAGCTGGGGATAGAAACTGTAACCGTTCATTCCACAGAGGATAAGGACCAGTTACATGTAAAACTGTCCGATTATTCTTATTGTATAGGACCTGCCAGAGCAAGTGACTCATATTTAAATATACCTTCAATTGTAACCGTAGCTGCAGAGACGGGCTGTGATGCTCTTCATCCCGGCTACGGATTTTTATCTGAAAATCCTGAATTCGTAAAGGTGCTCGAAGATTTAGATATAAAATTCATCGGTCCTTCCGCTCAAACCATTATGGACATGGGAGATAAAGCTAAGGCCAGAGAGATGATGATTGCAAATGGAGTACCTGTAGTACCGGGCTCTGATTCAGAAGTGGATACGATTGAAGAAGCAAAAAAAATCGCTAGAGAGATAGGATATCCAATACTTGTAAAAGCGTCAAGAGGTGGCGGTGGGAAAGGTATGAGGAGAATCTACAGCGAAGAGGAATTGGAAGAAGGATATCTGTCAGCCAAACAAGAGGCAGCAGCATCTTTCGGTTCGGATGGAGTGTATATAGAAAAACTCGTAATGGATCCTAAGCATATAGAATTTCAAATTTTAAGGGATAATTTTGGAAATACCATTCATCTTGGGGAGAGACATTGCTCCATACAGAGGAGAAATCAAAAACTTATTGAAGAATCTCCGGCAAAGGGCATGACCGAGGAACTTAGAGCAGAAATGGGTGGAAGCTGCAATCAAAGCAGCAATAGCTTCTAATTATCAAAATGCCGGAACTGTGGAATTCATTTTAGACAGAGAGGGTAATTATTATTTTATTGAGATGAATACGAGGCTGCAAGTAGAACATCCCGTAACCGAGATGATTGCAGGAGTTGACCTGGTGAAAGAGCAGCTTAGAATTGCAGCAGGTTTAAAACTTGGATTTAGACAGGAAGATATCAAACTGGATGGATATGCTATAGAAGTAAGGGTAAATAGTGAAGATCCCGTTCAAAATTTCATGCCTTCTACCGGGACCATAGAGTTTTTCTTTGGGCCGGGTGGATTCAATACCAGATTTGACACCTATTTATTTAATGGAGTTACAATTTCGCCTTATTATGACTCAATGCTCGGTAAGATTATCGTAAAAGGTGCAACCAGGCTCGAAGCGATAAGAAAGATGAGAAGAGCTATAGAAGAGACGATTATCTATGGTATAAATACGAATTTAGCATATCAATACAGTATTCTTCATGTAGGCGAGTTTATACGAGGTGATTATGATACGGGATTCATTCCTAAGTATCATGATGAAATTATAGAATGGATAAACCAAATAGAGGAAACTGATGAGAGATAGATTTCACGATAGAAAAAAACTTATAGAAATAATAAAAAAGAATAGAGATAAACTTAAATGGGAAAACAGGAAAGAGCTTCCGAGTGATTACTTTATTAAGTGTTCATCATGCAAGGATATTTTAATTGCAGGAATGGTGGAAGATAATCTGCACCTTTGTCCAAAATGCGGTTTCCATTTGAGAATGCCTCTTAAAAAGCGGCTTGATTATTTGTTTGACGACTATGAATTAAAACAGGATAAGGTCGAATATAAAAATAGAATAGACTATCCCGGTTACTTAGAGAAACTTGAACAACTCAAAGAGTCTACCGGGACAGATGAAGCAGTAAAATGGGGTGTGGGCATGATCGGAGACGATAAAGTTTGTTTCTTCGCACTGGACCCTGTATTTCTTATGGGTTCAATGGGCTCTTATGTAGGCGAACAGGTAACCAAAGCATTTGAATACGCTACTGAAAATAAACTGCCCATACTTGGGATTTCTGCTAGTGGCGGAGCAAGGATGCAAGAGGGGATCTTTTCTCTTATGCAAATGGCAAAGACCATGGGAGCAATTAAGAGATTTTACGATAAAAAACTTTTTTACCTTTCACTACTCACACATCCGACGACAGGAGGAGTAAGTGCCAGTTTTGCATTAATGGGTGATATCAATATTGCAGAACCGGGTGCGCTTATAGGATTTGCGGGACCAAGAGTTATAAAAGAGACCATAGGTGAAGAGTTGCCGGTTGGATTTCAAACTTCCGAATTCGTTTGTGAATCGGGTTTTATAGATATGGTAGTAAGCAGGAGAGATCTTCGAAAGACTATTGAAAAATTAATGGAGATGCATCAACAAAAAGTGGGGTGTGGTATATGATAACGCCTTGGGAAAGAGTACAAAAAGCCAGAGATGTTGGTAGAGCAAAGCCAATGGACTTTGTTAACTACTTATTTGAGGACATAATAATCTTAAGTGGTGACCGACAATTTGCAGATGATGCATCCATATATGGAGGAATCGCAAAGTTTGAGGATATGCCAATTACTTTTATTGCCGGTGGGAAAGCCCACACTTTTGAAGACAGTATAAAAGCCAACTTCGGAATGACTAATCCTGAAGGGTATAGAAAAGCTATGAGACTTATGAAACAGGCTGAGAAGTTTAATCGTCCCATAATCACCTTTGTCGATACTCCCGGAGCTTATCCCGGGATTGGTGCTGAAGAACGAGGGCAAGGAGAGGCCATCGCAAGGCTAATTATGGAGATGCAAGCGGTAAAAGTACCCACCATCTGTATAGTTACAGGTGAAGGAGGTTCGGGCGGCGCACTTGCCATTTCGATGGGCGATCGCATCTATATGCTTGAAAACGCAGTTTATTCAATATTATCACCCGAAGGTTTTTCTTCGATACTATGGAAAGATAAATCTCAAGTAGAAAGAGCGAGTGATTTAATGAAGTTAACCTCGTTTGATTTAAAAGAATTTGGGATAATCGATGAAATAATTGAAGAAAATGAAGATTTCAATAGTGGAAATTATGCACCGGTTTTCGATAGAATTAAAGAACTACTATCCACCTCAATCCGAGAATTATGCAGTGAAGATGGAAGTGAATTAGTAGATAAAAGAATAAACAGATTTAGAAATATAGGGAGGTAATAATGGGTTTAAAGATTATTTCTACCGGGAGTTACCTTCCGCAGAAAATAGTTAAAAATACAGATTTAGAAAAAATTATGGATACGAGCGACGAGTGGATTCAAAAGAGAACCGGCATCGCCGAAAGAAGGTATGTGGAAAATGAGGATACTTCGGATTTAGCATATCATGCTGCTGCTGAAGCCTTAAAGGATATAGTCGATACCGGCAATATCAAAGCCATAATAACGGCCAGCTTTACTCCGGATATAGTTATGCCCAATATGTCTTCCTTAATCCATAATAGATTGGGTTTAGCTGAAGAGGTTTTTTCACTCGATATAAATATGGCCTGTTCAGGTTTTTGCGGTGCTTTAAGAGTTGCAGAAGGTATTTTAAAGCATGGAGAACTGGGACTTGTAATAAGTTCAGAAGTAATATCCAAGCATTTAAATATGGAAGACAGATCTACTGCCGTATTATTTGGAGATGGAGCAGGTGCTGTAGTTGTCGAGAAAACGGATGATGATCAGTATTTTGACTTTGGGGTTGTCGAAGGTTACGAAAGTTTGATGATGCATGCTAAAAATACCGGCAATCATCCTGACTATGTGACGATGAACGGTAAGGAAGTATTCAGATTTGCTGTCAGATCGGTTCCATTGACTATAAACCGTTTACTTGAAAATTATAAGATAGATATAGATGATATTGATCATATAGTTCTGCATCAAGCGAATAAGAGGATTATAGAGCATGTGTCCAAGGTGTTAAAACTCGATATAGACAGATTCTACATGAATCTTTCGAAGTATGCAAATACCAGTGCTGCGACCATACCGATAGCACTTGATGAGATGAATAGAGAAGGTATTTTAAAGCAAGGTGATAAAATACTTTTCGTTGGTTTTGGAGCAGGACTTAGTTACTGTTCAACCTTGATAACATGGTAGGTGGAAAATGAAATTACAAGAAATGCTGGGGATTAAATACCCCTTTATACAAGGCGGAATGGCCAATATTGCAACGGGAGAATTTGCTGCAGCGGTATCTGAAGCTGGAGGTTTGGGTCTAATAGGTTCAGGTGGAATGTCTGTTGCTGAACTTGAAGAAAATATAGACAAAGCAAAATCACTTACAGATAAACCCTTCGGAGTCAATCTAATGCTACTGCATCCCGATGTGGATGAGATGGCAGAACTTATGATAAAGAAGAATATCCCGATAGTGACGACGGGAGCGGGAAATCCTGCTAAATATATTAAGGACTGGAAAGCATCCGGAATGATTGTAATACCGGTAATTCCAAATCCCACCCTTGGAGTCAGGATGGAAAGGCTGGGTGTTGATGCCGTTATAGCTGAAGGGATGGAAGCCGGAGGTCATATTGGGCATATGACGACCTTGACTCTTCTACCTCAAACTGTAAAGAGATTAAAAATACCCGTAATTGCAGCAGGAGGGATTGCATCGGGGATTCAAATGCTGGCTTGTGAAATAATGGGGGCTATTGGCTTCCAGATAGGCACTGCTTTTCTAGCAACTAAAGAATGTCCGATACACCAAGCTTATAAGGATAAAGTCATTAAAGCTACTGATACAAATGTTACAATTATAGGAATGAATATTGGAATACCTATAAGACTTTTAAGAAATGAAATGAGTAGGGAATATACTGAAAAAGAATGCCTGGGCTGGGATAAGTTTCAGCTGGAGAAGTTTACACTTGGAGCACTGCGTAGAGCAGTACGCGAAGGGGATGTATCGACAGGTTCACTGATGGCGGGACTTACTGTAGCACAGCTCGATAGAGAAAAAACAGTTGCCGAACTTATGAAAGATCTCTATGATGATTATCTAATTGAAAAGGAAAAGTTTACAAATGGATATTAAAATTAAGGACAGGACACTTGAACTACCAATAATCCAGGGCGGAATGGGAGTAGGAGTATCTCTTGGTAGACTGGCAGGTACTGTAGCTTCATTCGGAGCAATGGGCACGATATCAATGGTGGATATAGGTTTTAAAGAAGAAGACTTTTGGAAGAAGCCACTTGAAGCAAATATCAGAGCATATAGAAAAGAACTTGCAAAAGCCAAAGAGATCTCAAAAGGTAAGGGACTAATTGCCGTAAATATGATGTCTGTAGCTACAGATTACGATGCATTGATAGAAGAAATTATGGACAGTGAAGCAGATGCGGTGATAGTAGGTGCTGGTCTACCGCTTAAATTGCCTGAAAAAAACATCAATGGAAAACTGCTTGCGCCAATAGTATCCGGTAAAAGAGCTTTGGATCTCATATGCAGAACCTGGCTTAGAAGATTTGAAACTCTTCCGGACTTTGTCATCTTGGAAGGAAGAGGAGCAGGTGGTCATCTTGGATTTTCACTTCAAGAGCTCGACGATCCGGTTCACAATTTAGAAGACTTAACTGTTGAAGTTGTGGAATATCTAAAGGAATACGAAGTCAGTCATGGAGTTAAGATACCACTATTTGTTGCAGGATCTGTAATGGATAATGAGGATTTAAATCTATATCGCTCACTCGGTGCTACCGGTCTACAGATCGGTACCAGATTTTTAACTACTACCGAAGCCGATGCTCATGAAAATATGAAGCAGTTGATAGTGGACTCATCCTCCGAGGATCTGGTAATAATTAAATCACCTGTCGGCATATACGGAAGAGCTATAAATAATAAGCTCATAAAGGATCTAGAGGACGGAAGAATTGCACCTTCCAGGTGTATAAATTGCCTCAAACCATGTAATCCGAAGACTACTGATTTTTGCATAAGTGAAAAATTAATTCAAACTGCAAACGGAGATGTCGGAAACGGACTGGTTTTTTGCGGTAGCAGGGTCGACGAGATAAAATCAATAATTTCAGTTAAAGAAGTTTTGGAAAATGTAATGGGAGGAAATCTATGAAACTGGGAATACTTTTTTCAGGACAGGGCAGTCAAAGACCCAATATGGGATACGACTTATATAAAGGCAGTGAGAGTGTAAGGAAATTTTACGATTCACTAAAACTCGATTTTGATATAAGAGATATATCTTTTGGAGCCGATGAAAATACACTTAAACAGACAATTTACACTCAACCGGTATTGGTAGCTTTTCATATTGCAGTATTAGAACTCCTTAAAGAAATGGGAGTAAAGTACGACTATATTGCAGGACTTAGCCTCGGTGAATTTTCAGGGCTGACTGCAGCCGGTGTATTGAGCCCTCCTGAAGTTATGGAAATCATAGAAAACAGAGCTAAATATATGTCAGACTGTTGTAGTGCTCAGCCATCTACACTGATTGCACTGCTTGGACTGGATGAAGGTGAGATTTCGGAGCATATATTAGAGCTAAGAAATAGAGAAATCTTCATTGAAATCGCCAATCTAAACTGTCCAAAACAAGTTGTCGTAGGGATAAAAAAGGAGAATATCAACGAAGTTATGGACTATTTTTCAGGTGTAGGAAAGCTTAGAATAGTACCTCTTGAAGTCGAGGGAGCTTTTCATACCTCGATAATGGACGATGCTGCAGAAAAATTAGTTCGGAAATTGTCTGAATACGAATTTAAAGAAGAGAAAACTCCGATAGTATTTAATAGAACGGGAGGCTTTAGAAATAATGAATCATTTGTAAAGCTACTTTCCGAACAAGCTAATCATACCACCTATTTTGAAAAATCACTTAGGAAAATGATGGATATGGGAGTAAATACTTTCTTTGAGATAGGATACAATGATATTTTTAAAGGATTTATTAAGCGTATAGATAGAAGTATTAAAGTCATAGCTCTAAATACTATGGAATCAATTGAAAGACTAGATAAGGAGTTTATTATATGAAAGAAATGAAAACTGCTATAATCACCGGTGCAGCTAAAGGCATTGGTAGAAGCATAGCACTGAAACTGGCTGATGCCGGTTTTGCATTGGTTTTAAATGATATGAAATGGGATGCGGAATCCGAAAGTGTATTTAGTGACCGTAACTGTGACTATGTACTGTCTTCTGGTGATGTATCTTCATCGGAATATGTAAAATCTCTAATGGACACTGCAATGGAAAAATACGGCTCAATAGATGTGGTTGTAAACAATGCCGGTATTACAAGAGATGGATTGATAATAAAAATGAGCGAAGAAGACTTCGATAAAGTTATAGAAGTAAACCTTAAGGGAGTTTTCAACGTCATGAAGGCAAGCGCCCGAATAATGATGAAACAAAGAATCGGAAGGATAATAAATATTTCTTCCATAGTGGGCTTAAGAGGTAATGCAGGTCAAATCAATTATGCTGCTGCAAAGGGCGGGGTAATAGCAATGACTAAATCATTAGCCAAAGAACTTGCCTCCAGATCTGTGCTTGTAAATGCGATTGCTCCCGGATTTATTAAGACCGATATGACTGATGTACTTCCTGAAAATGTAGTTGAATCACTGCTTACGCAGATACCGCTAGGCAAACTTGGAGAAGTTGAAGATGTCGCAAATCTGGCATTATTCTTGGCTTCAGAGGAATCGGGCTATATAACCGGTCAAATAATCAGCGTTGATGGGGGTATGAATATATAATGAAAAGAAGAGTAGTAGTAACGGGAATGGGAGCTGTTAGTCCCATCGGTTCGGAATTGGATGAGATATTACAAAATCTTAAAAAGGGTTACTGCTCAGTAGATGAAATCACTCATTATGACACTACTGGCAGAGAAGTTAAACTTGCCTGCGAGGTAAGGGATTTTCCATTCAAAGAATATATAGGTGTAAAAGAACTAAAGAGAATGGACAGGGTAACTGCTTTTGCCATAGTTGCCGGTAAAAAAGCTTATGCTGACAGCGGACTGAGTGCTGAAGATATCCAGAACAATGATAGAGTCACTGTTCACTTATCCAGTGGAATTGGGGGACTGGAGACCATAGAAAAAGAAATGATCAGGGGATTGGATAGGGGATTCGATAGAATTTCTCCATTTTTTACTCCGATGGCAATCTCCAATATGAGCAGTGCACAGTTATCCATAGCTCTTGGAATAAATGGTGCATCTTTCTGCCCGGTAACTGCCTGTGCAGGCGGAACCAATGCTCTAGGCGATGCATTCAGAAGTATTAGAGACGGATATGCAGATATTTCTTTTGCGGGAGGAACAGAAGCCAGTATAACAGCTCTTGGAGTAGGTGGATTTACTGCGATGAAGGCACTATCAAATTCAACTGATAAGAACAGGGCTTCCATACCATTCGACCTGGATAGAAACGGATTTGTCATGGGAGAAGGATCGGCAGTTATGGTACTTGAAGAACTCGATCATGCTTTAAAAAGAGGAGCCAAGATATATGCTGAAGTCGTAGGAGTAGGATATACGAGTGATGCAAGCCATATCACTGCACCGAATGAAGAAGGCACATGGGCCGCAAAAGCCATGACAAATGCCATCGAGGATGCGGGCATCACATATGACAGTATAGATTATATAAATGCACACGGGACCTCAACACCACTTAATGATATCTGTGAAACTAGAGCAATAAAGCTGGCCTTTAAGGACCATGCTGAGAAGATTAAAATATCTTCAACCAAGTCCATGACAGGACATCTACTTGGAGCGGCAGGAGCCATAGAGGGATTGATAACGGTATTGGCACTTCAAAATGCTTTCATTCCACCAACGGTTAATCATCAAAAAGACGATCCAGAATGCGACCTGGATATAGTTGTTAACAGTGCAGTTGATATGAGTATTAAATATGCTGTAAGCAATTCACTGGGATTTGGCGGTCATAATATATCTATTATTATGAAGAAATGGGAGGAATAATGAAACTGGATATCAATCAAATCAAAGAAATCATCCCTCATAGACATCCGTTTTTATTAGTAGATGTAGTTGAGGATTATTCACCGGGCGAGTTTGCCATTGGGAAGAAGGCGGTTTCTTATGTGGAGCCATACTTTGCCGGTCATTATCCCGATATGCCGGTCATGCCCGGTGTGTTAATAATTGAGGCCCTTGCACAGGTTGGTGCAATTGCAATCTTGACATTGGACGAGCTCAAGGGAAAAACACCCCTTTTTGCCGGAATAAATAAGGCGAGATTTAAAAGACAAGTCGTGCCGGGAGATACTCTGGTACTGAATACGGAAATTATTAAAAGACGAGGCAGTATTGGAGTAGGTAATGGAGTCGCCACCGTTGATGGCGAGATTGCATGTGAATGTGAATTGATGTTCTATATTGCAGACTAAGGGAAGATGTAATATGATTATTGTATATATAACGTGCTATATACAACAATCATTTAGGGGGCAATTATGCTAGAAGAATTATTTGAAGAAGTATATGAGAAATTTAAACTAAATTTTTATCGAAGTATCTTCAGTGGCTTTGAATATAGAGATGCATCTCTAAGTGCACTTGAAACATTTTGTGTAGAGGTAATCTATGCCTTGGAGAGACCTACCATAAATGAGTTAGCCTTATTCTTAAATATTTCACAACCTAATGCTGCGTATAAAGTAGCTAGTTTAGTAAAAAAAGGATATGTTGTAAAAGTTCAGTCGGATGCAGATAAAAGGGAATACTATCTTGAATTGACCGATAGATTTTACGATTATCTAAAAATAAAAAATGAATATGTAGATCAAGTTATTTCAAGATTCAAAGAGAGATTTAATGAAGAGGATATAGAAAAGCTGGAATACTTTTTAAAAGTAATCAGTGATGAACTGATGCCTGAAGTAACTTCTTTTATAAGAGAAAGACGTCATGAAGAAGAGGTTTAAAACATACTATTTTGATTCGTTGGAATCGACCAATGATACTGCAAAAGAGTTAGTGAATAAAACTGATAGAGAGTTTGTCATCAGCACCTATAATCAAATTAAAGGGAAGGGAAAGGGAGATAGAGTTTGGCACACTGCAGCAGGGAGCGGGCTTGCAATAAGCTTTTTGGTAAAAAATCCCAATCTTAAGATTATTTCCGCGTATACATCCATCGCTGCCATAGCAGTTACAAAACTTTTACAGGGGTATGGAATAGAATCCCGAATAAAATGGCCAAATGATATCCTGATATCCGGGAAAAAGATTTGTGGGATACTCTGTGAATCCTCTATTTTATCCGGAGCTCCTTCCCATGTAGTAGTGGGCATAGGATTAAATGTAAACCAAAACCCAACGGACTTCCCTGAAGAGATAAAAGATATATCTACTTCAATGTCCATTGTCTTAAATAAGCAAATAGATTTAAAAGAGGTTGAACAGTCGCTTGTAGAGATTTTTACTGAAGTTTTAGAGAACTTTGAAACCGATCCCAATTATTATTATGATGAATTGTTACAAAAGAGCATCATCATAGGCAAAAGATGTAGAGTTTTAGAAAACGGATTGTGTTCTACAGTTCTCATTCATTCAGTTGAAATCGACAACAGTTTGATTATAGTAGATGATAAAGGTATGAGGCGAATCTATAGTGCCGATATTTTAGAAATTATTTAACATTGAAAACGATGTATTAAAGCTCAGATGATTTTTCATTATGAGCTTTTTTGTTTTTTTATAGTAAATTTTAGTTGACAAAAGTATATGTTATAGTGTATTATTGTACTAACTAGCGATGCATAATGCATTACGCAAATTTATTTTTTTATCTTCTATGTAAACGTTATCAGATTTATTGAACTTTTAATGACAGGGTCATTTTAAGAATAAAAAATTGGAGGCGAAAATGGACAATACTAAAAAGTTTAAATCCAAATGGGGATTTATTCTAACAGCAGTTGGATCGGCTGTAGGTATGGCAAACGTTTGGGGTTTTCCATACAAGCTGACAACAGAGGGTGGAGGAGCGTTCTTAATAGCTTATCTATTCTTTATCATCGTTTTTGGTTATATTGGACTATCAGCAGAATATGCGATAGGACGTAGAGCAAACACAGGTACACTCGGTGCATATGAGTATGCATGGAAGAGTAGGGGA
Source organism: Peptoniphilaceae bacterium AMB_02 (assembly GCA_036321625.1). Classification (NCBI taxonomy): domain Bacteria; kingdom Bacillati; phylum Bacillota; class Tissierellia; order Tissierellales; family Peptoniphilaceae; genus Microaceticoccus; species Microaceticoccus formicicus. The sequence continues at coordinate 2,058,099 of CP143259.1, read as the reverse complement.
ATGGAAGGTGCAGGTAAAATCGTAGGATGGTTACCGCTAGCAGGATCAATGTGTATAGCAATCGGTTATGCTTGTATCATATCCTATGTACTTAAAGCACTGTTCCAAGCGATAACAGGAAGTTTGATGACCGTTAATCCGGGGCCATGGTTTGAAAGTTTTGCACTTGTAAATTATTCTGTTATTCCATACCACATAATCATAGTCGTTGTAACATTACTTACTTGTATCACAGGTGCTGATTCTATTGAAAAAGCTAATAAATTTATGATGCCGCTATTCTTCGTATTATTTATTATTTTAGCTATAAGAGTTGCATTCCTTCCTAATGCTATTAATGGTTATGCATTTATGTTTAAACCTGATTGGGCAGAGATAATGAAACCTCAGACTTTAGTATCGGCAATGGGGCAGGCATTCTTCTCACTTTCTATTACCGGTTCCGGTATGATTGTGTGTGGTGCTTATCTTTCTAAGAAGGAAGATATAATCGATGGCGCCAAGAAGACTGCTATATTTGATACAATTGCCGCTATGGTAGCTGCATTTGTAATGGTACCTGCATTATTCTCCTATGGTCTAGACCAAGCAAGAGGACCTGGACTGTTATTTGTTACACTTCCAACCATTCTACAAGATATGCCTGGTGGAAGAATATTTGCGATAATTCTGTTTACAGCAGTAGTATTCGGTGGTGTTTCATCACTACAAAATATGTTTGAGGTTGTTGCCGAATCACTTATGCATAAGATACCTAAACTGACAAGAAAAGTTACACTGGTTATTCTTGGTGTTATAACATTTGGTATTGGGGTTAATATGGAAGCCATAGTAAAATGGGGTCCTTGGATGGATATAGTTTCTATCTATATAATTCCACTGGGAGCTACACTTGGTGCGATTTCATGGTTCTGGATTCTTAAGAAGGATGAACTAATGGATGAAATCAATACCTCATCTTCCAAAATATATGGTGATGTTTGGTATAATTTAGGTAGATACTTCTATACACCGCTTGCAATAATATTATGTATTGTAGCATTAGCATTTAAGGTGGCTTTCTAAATTTAAAATGCAGCTCTTTTCTTCAGGAAGAGAGCTGTTTTAATTTAAACAAAAATCACTTCACTAAGTTATTGCATTAATTCGTTCGGTATGATACGATTAATTCAATGAAAAGGAGGAGAGTATATGAAGAAATTATCATTACCTGTTCAGATTTTAATTGCACTTGTTCTTGGAGTTATCGTAGGACTTATGCTTAGAGGAAATCCCGATATAGCAGTTAACTACATAAAGCCATTTGGAACACTGTTCTTAAATCTGATCAAATTAATCATTGTACCACTTGTATTCTCATCATTGATTACAGGTGTCGGAAACCTTAATGATGTTAAACAACTAGGTAGACTTGGAGGAAAGACACTGGCATTTTACTTAATAACTACAGCCTTTGCAGTAAGCCTTGGACTAATAATGGCCAATGTTTTCAATGTCGGAGGAGGTTATGTACTGCCAACAGAAGAATTAGTAGTGGAAGTTAAAGAAGCACCAAGTGTTGTAGAAACACTACTTGGAATTATACCGGCTAATCCACTTAAAGCTATCGTAGAAGGAAATATGCTCCAAATCATAGCATTTGCAATAATACTTGGATCAGGAATCCTCGTATTGGGTGAGAAGGGCAAAATACTGTTTCAAGTATTTGATTCATTGGCTGAAACCATGTATGTTATCACAGGTGCAATAATGAGACTTGCTCCTATAGGTGTATTCGCATTAATCGTACCGGTAATTGCTGAACATGGAGCTGGAATTCTACAGTCCTTATTGAGACTGATTATCATAGCGTATGTTGCAAGTTTCATACACGCAGGAGTTATCTATTCCGCATCGGTACAGTTCTTAGGGGGAATGAGTCCGATAAAATTCTTCAAAGGAATAAGCCCGGCATCGATACTTGCATTCACGACATCAAGCAGTTCAGGAACCCTTCCTGTTACCATGAAATGTTGTGAAGATAATCTTGGAGTATCCAAGCCTGTAGCGAGTTTCGTACTACCTCTTGGAGCTACTATTAATATGGACGGAACTGCAATCTATCAGGGAGTAAGTGCATTGTTTATAGCTCAAGTATTCGGAATTGACCTAAGCATAGGACAACAACTCGGAATCGTACTTACGGCGACACTGGCTTCTATTGGAACGGCGGGAGTTCCCGGTGCCGGTATGATAATGCTGACTCTAGTACTTCAAAGTACAGGATTGCCATTAGAAGGGATAGCACTTATTGCCGGAGTTGATAGAATCCTTGACATGATAAGAACTTCTGTAAACGTAACCGGTGATGCTGCTTGTGCAGTAGTAGTAGCAAAATCTGAAGGAGAACTTAGCGAGGTTAATTAAACAGATGAAGCTAGGGATACTAGGAGGAATGGGGCCATATGCCACGGTATGCTTTTATGAAAGAATCGTAAAGAAGACCCCGGCTAACTCCGATCAAGAACATATAGATACCATAATACTAAGTCATGCTTCCATGCCAGACAGGACATCGGTAATCTTAAATGGTGACAGTGAGGAATTATTTGAAGCTGTGAAAAGAGATTTAAGACTATTTGAAGCTGCAGGATGCAGCTATATAGCAATACCATGTAATACTTTTCATTACTTCTATGACGATGTAGCCAATATGACAAATATAGAAGTCTTAAATATGGTTGAAACTGCCGTAGAAAAAGCTGAATCTAAATTCGGATTTGGATCGAAGATTGCAGTACTAGGCACAAATGGTACTATAAAGTCAGGAGTATATAAGGAGCAGTTTAAGAAGTCAGGCTTGGAGTACTATGAACTGGATGAGAAGAGACAAGAAAGAGTAATGGAAGTTATCTATCAGGTTAAATCGACAAATATAGTCGTTCAACCTGTCATAGATGAATTGATTGAAGAGATGATAAGAACTAAAGAAGCTGACGGTATTATCTTAGCTTGTACTGAGCTTTCATCTATAGAGTATAGTACAAAGTATATCGATAAAACAGTGGATGCCATGGATGAGTTGGTCGATTTGTCGATAAGAAAATGTCTAAATAAATAATGAAAAAAGGTGAGCGAAATGCTCACCTTTTTTATTTGGAAGTTTGAATCGTTCTGTATTCTTGCGGTTTGTAGCCGGTAGCTTGCAAAAATACTCTACTAAAATGAGATTGAGAATTAAATCCCACAATTGAAGCTATCTCCTTTATATAATGATCCGTGTTTTTAAGTAGATCTTTTGCAACCTCTATTCTCTTGTTTTTTAGATAGTTCATTGGAGTATCGCCATATGTCTTCTTGAATTCCCTAATTAAAAAGTACTTGTTTACAAATACCATAGAAGACAGTTCATCCAGATTAAGATCTCTTGAATAATGAATATCTATAAAACTCTTAATATACTCCAGTTCCCTATTGCTTTTGTCGTCCGATTTAATAACTATTCCGGTATTAGAGTTCCTTAGGATATTGAGAACCAAAATCTCGAGTAAGTTTTGAGAAAATTCCAAATAATTACTTTTCTTTTCATTTTGTTCTTGTAGAAGGTAAAGTATAGGTTTTTCTATATCATCAGTTTTGTGGAGAAAATTCTTTTTGAAGAAATTGAGCTGAATGATTAAATCATAGGGACTATCCTCGTCTATGATCAATTCATTTTTAGGGTATGGCATAATAGACATACCTTCAACACCAATGACTATGTATTCCAGATTATTTGTTTCATCTACCGTTTCGGTATGTTTAAGATTGGAGTTTATCATAAGTAAATCGCCTTTACTTATTGGTACTTCTTTACTCTCGAACAAAAAAGTTCCACTGCCTTTTACTACATAAAATATTTCCATAAAGGGATGGTAGTGTAGAAGTGAATGAAGGTCGTCTTCTGCTGTGTATGATTTGATATATAATAGTTTTAATCCCAATTTATGTACATTGGTCTCCATTTCGGTAAAATTAATTAATGCTTTCAAAAAATGCACTCCTCTTTTATGATAATAAATATATGAATAAACGATTAATTCTCAAGAGATTTTTAAAAATAACTATATATATTATAGCAAAATGCAATAAAGTTACAAGATAAGTCAATATAATTATATTATTAAGAAGTATCAAAGTATATAATAGAGGCATAGAAAACGTTTTACATATAATAAAGTTGAGAATTACAAGAATATGTAAAGGAAATTTCTAATCTGGAAAATCTAAAAACAAATACAGGAGGGTAAAATGAAAAATACTAAAAGATTTTTAGCCTTATTCTTGGCACTGATGATGATTTTTGTAGTTGCTTGTGGACCTAAACAAGAAGCTGATAAGAAAGAGCCGGAAAAGGTTGAAGAAAAAACTGATGTAAAAGAAGAACCGAAGGAAGATAAAAAAGAAGACGCAAAAGAAGAAACTTCAGGAGATAAGCCTTTCGAAGGGAAAACTCTTAAAATCGCAGGTTTAGACGGTGGTTACGGAACTGAAGGTTGGAAAAAAGTTATATCGGCTTTCGAAGAGTTAACAGGCGCGAAAATTGAAGCGACATTTGAAAAGAATATAGCTGAAGTAATCAGACCTCAAATCCAAGCTGGAAACTCACCTGATATCATCTATATGGCAATCGGTGGTGAAGGTGGAATAACTGAAACCATGATAAAGGAACAATCAGTTGAAGATATTACCGATGTATTCGACAAAGTACCACTGGGAGAAGACAAACCGGTTAAAGATAAAATTGTACCGGGATTTTTAGACACAAATAATACCAATCCATACTCAGATGGAAAGACATACTTAGCACCATTATTCTATACACCATGCGGACTTTTCTACGATAAAGCTAAGTTTGCAGATGGTGGATATGAATTACCAACTACATTCGACGAGTTCTTTGAACTAGGCGAAAAGGCAAAAGCTGACGGAACAGCACTATTTACTTATCCAACAGCCGGATATTTTGACTCATTCGTGCCTGCACTTATGAATGAGGTAGGTGGGCCTGATTTCTTTAATAAAGCTATGAGCTTTGATGTAGAGTCTTGGAAAGGCGAGCAAGCAACTGAAATGTTCAATTTAGTTGGCAAGATAGCTCCTTATTTACAAGAAGATACAGTATCAAACACCAATATTAAAGATGGTTTCAAAAACAACCAACAAGCTGTTATAGACGGAAAAGCATTATTCATTCCTAATGGTTTCTGGTTACCTGAAGAGATGAAGGAAACTACACCTGAAGGATTCGAGTGGGGTTTTATGGCACTTCCTGCAGTTAAGGAAGGTGGAGACAGATATGCGTTCACATTCTTCGAACAATGCTTTATTCCTAAGGATGCAAAAGAAAAGGATCTAGCTAAAGAATTCGTAGCATTCCTTTACTCAGATGTTGCGGTTAAAGCTTTCTTTGAAAATGGTGGAGCAGTTCAACCTGTTAAAGGTGCAGAAGAAATGATAACTGATCCGGGAAATAAAGAAATCTATTCAATCTATGCAGATGGAGCAAAAGCCGCTATGGGCGGATTTGTAGCAGCACCACCGGTTGAAGGGGTAGATATGAAGGCAGCTCTTTACGAAACTATTAACTCAGTTATGTCAGGAGCAAAAAACTGTAGAAGAATGGCAAGCCGAAGTTGTAGGAGCAGCGGAAAAAATATCTGCAGAATTACAGTAATACACTAGAAACCAAAAACGGTGGGAATCTTCTCACCGTTTTCTTTATCAGAAAAGGATGATCTAAATGAGAAGTAAGAGAAAGAGAAGATTTATAATTGCTTGCTTATTACCGGCATTCGTTTTATTTACCGTATTTATGGTATATCCCACAATAAGTATCTTTATGATGAGCTTATATAAATGGGGTGGTCTTTCGGCTAATAAGAGCTTTGTCGGATTAAATAATTTTAAAATATTATTTAAAGATGCAAATTTTATAAAGTCATTCCAAAACTCGATTTTTCTAATAGTGGTAGTCACGCTTGTAACTATGACACTTGCAATATTTTTTGCAGCAGTTCTCACTAGAGAAAAGGTCAAGGGACAAAATTTCTTTAGAATAATTTTCTATATACCGAATATCCTCTCGGTCTCAGTAATAGCGTCGATATTCTCTGCTATCTATGAACCGCAAAGAGGACTATTAAATGGATTGTTTAGACTGTTCAGACCGGATACATGGACCAATATACAGTTCACCGGAAATCAAAAACTGGTAGTATATTCAATTGCCTTTGCTTTGATTTGGCAGGCAATTGGCTACTATATGGTCATGTATATGTCTTCAATGGCGCAAATCCCAAACCATATATATGAAGCATCGGGAATTGATGGAGCAGGAAGGTTTAGACAATTTATAGATATCACCTTGCCGCTTTCCTGGGATACTGTCAGAACCACACTTACATTTTATGTCATATCAAATATCAATATTTCATTTCAATTGGTTAATATAATGACTCAAGGTGGCCCTGATGGTGCAAGCCATGTATTTTTAAGCTATATGTACAATCAAGCATACAATAACTCAAGCTATGGATATGGTTTGGCGTTAGGTGTGGTAGTATTTATCTTTTCGTTTGGGCTTTCAGCTCTTATAAATCTTGTTACGAAGAGAGATACAATTCAGTATTAGAATGACTTAATAATTTTGTTTAAGGAACTAGAAAAGAGGTTGTTATGAATAAAGAAACCGGCAGATTATATAAAGCATTTATTTACCTTTGCCTCATAATTCTCGCTATTTCAATAATTGTTCCGGTATCATGGGTCTTTATGGCATCGCTTAAGGCCAATAGTGAATTCCAGGGCAATCCGTGGACACTACCTGCAAGCATTATGTGGTCGAATTATCTTAAAGCTTGGAGAGATGCAGGTATGGGAGATTATTTCTTTAACTCCGTTATAACTACATCACTGGGACTTATCATACTATTAGTAGTATCGATTCCATGTGCCTATGTTCTGTCGAGAATGGAGTTTAAAGGCAGGAAGTTTTTAACGAGATATTTAAAATCAGGGCTTTTTGTAAATATTTCGTATATTGTTATACCCATATTTCTAATGCTTTTGGCATGGAACAGAAAGATTGGTAAACCTATATTTACAAATAACTTATTTGTTTTGGCAACGATATACGCAGCTACCGCCATACCTTTCACGGTATATCTATTGAGCAATTACTTCAGATCCATATCTAAAACATATGAAGAAGCGGCTTATATAGACGGTGCAGGATACTTTAAAACCATGGTGGACATAATGGTACCTATGGCAAAACCGTCAATCATTACGATAATACTATTCAATTTTTTAGCATTTTGGAATGAATATATTATGGCATTGACCTTATTGACTGACACCAAAAAGACGCTACCGGTAGGACTGGTAAGCCTAATGCAATCACAGAGAGCAGCGGCAAATTACGGACCCATGTATGCAGGGCTGGTCATAGTAATGTTACCGACACTTATACTCTACATGATGGTTCAAAGAAGGCTCACAGATGCCATGATGGTTGGGGGAGACAAGGGTTAGATTTAATAATGAATATAAATTTAAAAGAGGTATGAAATGGATATAAAGAATAAAGGCGGCAGATTGACATTACCCGGAGAAGAAAATTTTTTAAAGGAAACCATAGAGCTTATGGAAAGATGGAAGGCGGATGCCATACGTGATGCGGATGGAACGGAACTTCCAGAGGAAGTTAAAGATCTTGATGCTACGATATACACCAAGTATTTTGTTGCAAGAGGTCATAATGATTTTGCAAGAGAAAACCTGAACGAGTGTCAACATTTTTATTTGATGAGTGATAGAATAACAGCTACAGAAGACACTCTTATAATCGATTTTATGTCCGGCTATTTTGATAAGCAAATCAAACCGGATTACGATAATGATCCCAAGACATGGTGGGAAGTTATAGATAGAACTACAGGTGAAGTAGTTCCCGTCAAAGATTGGGAATACGATACTGAAAACCATACAGTTAAACTTAATAAAGCCGTGCCCTACCATGTTTATACTCTAAACTTTTTAGCTTATGCAATCTGGGATCCGACTCAGATGTATAATTATATAACAAATGATTGGAAAGGTGTCGAAAGAGATATCCCATTTGATATAAGATATAAAAAATCTTGGGAGTATGCAAAAACTGCACTGACAAAATGGCTTAAAGAAAATCCCAAGACAGATGTTGTAAGATTTACTACTTTTTTCTATCACTTTACGCTCGTATTCAATCAGCTTGGTCTTGAAAAGTTTGTAGAGTGGTTTGGCTATACCGGATCGGTTTCACCTGAGGCGATACTGGAATTTGAAAAAGAGTATGGATATAGACTTAGCCCTGAGGACTTCGTAGACGAAGGTTATTATAATTCAATTTTCAGAGTTCCTACGAAAAAGTTCTTGGACTTTATGGAATTTCAGCAAAAATTTGTCACCGACAGAGCAAAAGTCCTAGTGGATTTAGTACATGAAGCAGGTAAAAAAGCGATAATGTTCCTAGGTGATAACTGGATAGGAACTGAACCATATGGTGAGTATTTTAAAAATATAGGACTGGATGGAGTAGCAGGATCTGTAGGAGATGGAGTAACCTTAAGAGTAATTTCGGATATTGAAGGACTGGAGTTTACAGAAGGAAGATTCTTGCCGTACTTCTTCCCGGATACATTCTATGAAGGAAATGATCCTTGTATCGAAGCTGTCGATAATTGGACAAAAGCCAGGAGAGCATTGGTAAGAAAACCGCTGGATAGAATAGGATATGGAGGATATCCTTCGCTTGCATATAAGTTTCCAAAATTTATCGACTATATAGAAAAGGTTGCCGATGAGTTTAGAGAGATACACGAGAAAGTAGAAAATGGTAAGAGCTACAAGAGTGCGAAAGTAGCAGTTCTTAATGCTTGGGGTAAGATTAGAACCTGGATGCCATATGTCGTTGCACATGGCAAAAGGTATAAACTTTCCTACTCATACCAGGGGATAACCGAAGCACTCAGCGGTATGGATGTAGATGTTGAATTTATTGACTTTAATGATATCAGAAACGGTATAGACGAATCCATCGATGTAATAATAAATGCCGGTGATGCATATACTGCATTCAGCGGGGGAAGTGAGTTTTTAGATCCTGTGGTTCAAGAGAATTTAAGACAATTCGTATATGATGGCGGAGGTTTTATCGGTGTAGGTGAACCAAGTGCATACTCTAAAAACGGTACATTTTTCCAAATGTCAGATGTACTGGGAGTAGATAAGGAAATAGGATTTTCTCAAAGTACCAATAAGTACTTTATGTCAGAAGTTGAATCTCATTTTATTACAAAAGGTATTGATGAGTTCGACTTTGGTGAGGGAAAAGACAATATCTACGCTTTGGATGAAAAAACAGAGATACTTTCATATACAAATGATCAAGTCAATATAGCTGCAAGGGATTATGGAAAAGGAAGATCATTTTATATAACGGGACTTCCATACAGTCTTAAAAACACCAGACTCTTAAAAAGAGCTATACATTATGTAGCACATAAAGAGGATGAGTTAAATGTATTTTATGCGGAAGATTATAGAGTTGAAGTTCTTGGATTCACAGACAGACCTGAATTCGCAGCTATAAATAATTCTGATGAATTGGTACAGACTAAAGTATATGGCAAGAACAAATCATTTGAAATCACACTTCAACCATCGGAGATGAAATGGATATTGGAGGATTAAAATGGACGTATACAAAAAGCAGAGATTAAAAGGTGTTCTAATGGCTATAGTTTTCATTTTAGCTATTTATATCCAGTTTCTAGGTCATGGTATAAGGGGTTATAAAGGCTTGACATTGCAATTACTCTCACTTTTAACCTTTATAGCTTTGCTTTATATCTATAATAGGAAATTTAGATAGATGAAATATTATTTAGGAATTGACGGTGGAGGAACGAGCACCGAATACACGATTATAGATGAGTTAGGACATGTAATTAAAACTCATAAGACAGGAACAACACATTTGATGCAAATTAGTGGTGAGGAGTTTAAGCTAAGATTAAGTGAAGGTATAGAAGCTTGTATAAATGCAGCTGGTATCGATAGCTCAGATATATCCTATACCTTTGCCGGAATACCCGGCTATGGTGAATTTGAGGAAATAATCGAATACGTGGATGAGACTCTAACCGAACTTTTAAAAAGCGATAGATTCACAGTCGGTAATGACTGTGTTGCAGGATGGGCAGGGGGACTTGCCTGTCAAAGCGGAATTAATATTGTAGCCGGTACAGGCTCCATCGGCTACGGAAGAGATGATGAAGGCAAGGAAATACGAGCCGGAGGCTGGGGAGATTTCTGTGGAGATGAAGGGTCGGCATACTGGCTCGGCAAATACATGATAGAGCTATTTGCAAAACAATCCGATGGACGTATACAGAGAGATATACTATATGATATAGTTAAAAGAGAACTAAAACTCGAGACCGATTTTTCAATTATCTCATATGTACAGGATGAGCTGAAAAAGGACAGAACTTCGATTGCGGATTTGGCAAAACTTCTATATAGAGCCGCACTCGAGGGAGATGTTTCGGCAATTAATGCCTATAGAGAGGCTGCTTATGAACTATATCTTATGGCATATGCAATAGCTAACCAACTATCCTTTGAAAACAAGATATATGTTTCCGTATCAGGCGGTGTGTTTAAAGTTGGCAGTTTAATACTGGACCCACTGGAAGAGTTATTAGAAAAAGACGGAAGATTTATTTTGGAAGAACAGAAGACGACACCTGCAAGAGGAGCTGCACTATTTGCATATGTACTTGATGGCAATACTGTAAGCGTGGAACTTTTAGAGAATTTAAATAAGGTGATAGAATGTCAAAATTAAGCTTAAAAAATGTATATAAAGTCTATGATGGTAATGTCACAGCTGTAGAGGATTTTAATCTGGAAATACAAGACGAAGAATTCATCGTCTTCGTAGGACCTTCAGGCTGTGGAAAGTCTACAACACTTAGAATGGTGGCGGGACTTGAATCCATAACCAGTGGAGAAATATATATTGGAGACAGATTAGTAAATGATGTAGAACCAAAAGACAGGGATATTGCAATGGTGTTTCAAAACTATGCACTCTATCCTCATATGACTGTAAAAGAGAATATGTCCTATGCACTTAAGTTAAGGAAGATGCCAAAAGCTGAAATCGATGAAAAGGTCAATGAAGCTGCAGAAATACTTGGACTAACTGAGTACTTGGATAGAAAACCAAAAGCTCTGTCAGGTGGACAAAGACAGAGGGTCGCACTTGGAAGAGCAATAGTTAGAAAGCCAAAAGTATTTTTAATGGATGAACCACTATCCAATTTAGATGCAAAACTGAGAGTACAGACCAGGTCGGAAATCATAAAACTTCACAAGAAGTTGGCTACTACATTTATTTATGTAACCCATGATCAGACCGAGGCCATGACCATGGGGGATAGAATAGTTATTATGAAAGACGGTATAATTCAGCAAGTAGATACACCACATGATGTCTATTTCTATCCTACAAATATGTTTGTAGCAGGATTTATAGGCTCACCTCAGATGAACTTTATAGACACCGTCGTTGAAAAAGAAAATGATAAATACACTGTAAATATCTTTGGAAACGTAGCGGAAAATCCGGTGGGTATAGGTAAACTACTGGAAGAGAGGGAAATGCTGGGAGTGGATTTAGTACTTGGAATCAGACCGGAACATATCTATGATGAAATGAAGCTGAATTCAATTGAATTTGAAGGTGAAGTTGACTTGATGGAAATGCTAGGCTCTGAGAAATATCTGTATATAAATATAGACAATACAAGACTGGTAGTAAAGGTTAATTCCGATAATCCGGTAATAACAGGGGAGAAAATAAAACTGTATATTGACTCTGAAAAAATGCAATTCTTTAACAAAGAGACAGAACTCAATGTCTCATTAAGGAGAGATTAAAATGATACTTACAATCACTGCAAATCCGTCGATTGACATGTCCTATTTTCTTGATGAATTTAGAGAAGATGCAATCAATAGAACACAGAAGTTAAGTAAGACGGCAGGTGGTAAGGGTTTAAATGTCTCCAAAGTACTAAAAATACTGGGAGATGAAGTCATTGCAACGGGTTTTCTCGGCGGTAGAAACGGAGAATTCATTTCCGATGAACTCAAACAAAGAGAAATAAAATCCGATTTTGTAGAAATAAAAGAAGCGTCCAGAAATTGTATAGCAATAATCTACGATGAAAAACAAACTGAAATACTAGAAGCCGGACCTCGAATAAGTGATGCTGAAAGTGCTGCACTTTTAGAAAAACTTGAAAAGATAATCGAAAGTGATATGATTGTATCTATGTCAGGTGGATTAGCTCCCGGTTTAAATGCCGATTATTATGCACAGATTATAAAAATAGTTAATTCGAAGGGTGCAAAAGCCGTCTTGGACACTTCGGGGGAAGCACTTAGCGAAGTATTAAAATCAGACTCATTACCATTTATGATAAAACCCAATCTGGAAGAATTGGAATCATTCTTGGGAAAGAGAGTCGGTTCGGATACTAATAGAGTTGGAGCAAGCCTAAAAGAAGGAGTGCTGGGAAAACTTCCAAATATACTCGTGAGTTTGGGCGAAGAAGGTGCGATAGCAAGATTTGGAAACGAACTCTACAGAGCCTATACACCGAAGGTCAGAGTAGTTTCGTCTGTAGGAAGTGGAGATGCTACTGTAGCCGGATTTATTCATGCATATAGTAGAGGTTTGGACAATGTTGAAATATTAAAGACGGCAATGACCTGTGGAGTCTTAAATGCGATGCAGATTACTACAGGACATATAGCTCTTAGCGATTTTAAAGATATTTATGAAAAAATAAAAGTAGAGTTAATTTAAAAAGGAATCATTTCGATTCCTTTTTATTTGCTTAATTATTCTGTTTTCTTTGTATCTTTCTTTAAGTCCAAGAGTACTGATACTCCTATAAAAACCAGAGCTGCTAATGCATAAGGTCTTCCTGAGTTAAGAGGGCAGACTCCTTTGGGAAGGGTAAAATAATTGTATACCAGCCTATATAGTGCATAGGAACCAAGACCTAGACCAATCATAAAACTTAAATTAGATATTTTCTTAATATTTATATAAACCACCTCATTTTATTTAAAGAATACATATCCATATAAAAAAATACATCACAATATGCTATAATAAGTGTATAGATTTTATTGTAAAAGAAAGAATCACTTCTATTTATACCCTAAACTGTAATAAAAAAACAGCCTATGCTGTTTTTAATTATGTAATATGGTCGGGGTGATAGGATTTGAACCTACGGCCTCATCGTCCCGAACGATGCGCGCTACCAAGCTGCGCCACACCCCGATACGAGTATTATAAATTACGAAATGAAAAAAATCAATTCTAAATATGAAAATATAGATGAAAAAGGTTAAGGTGAGTACATTGTCATTAGAGAGAGTTAAAAACTACTTAGGACAATTCGGCTTAAGTGATAGAATAATGGAATTTGATACTTCCACAGCTACAGTAGAACTGGCAGCCGAAGCGGCAGGTTGTGAACCAGAAAGAATAGCAAAGACATTGGCTTTTATGGTGAACTCAACACCTGTACTGGTCGTTGCTGCAGGCGATGTTAGAATAGACAATAGAAAATTTAAAGATGAGTTTAAATCGAAAGCCAAGATGCTTAGTCCGACAGAGCTGTTAGAGCTTGTAGGTCATAATGTAGGCGGAGTATGTCCATTTGCCATAAAAGATGGAGTTGAAGTTTATTTAGATAATTCGCTAAGGAGATTCGAGACTGTATTTCCTGCTTGCGGAACAGATAATACTACCATAGAATTGAGTTTGGAAGAACTAGAAAAGACATCCGGTTTTAAAAACTGGGTAGACGTAGGAAAATACTAAACCACCACCTGGAGGTGTAAAATGGAAGAAATTAAAAATAGAGTAAAATTAGCAGCTGAAGAGCTGCTCGAATATGCAAAACTCAGTGAAGGAGACATTTTTGTGCTTGGAGCAAGTACGAGTGAAGTACAGGGGATGAAAATAGGAAAAAGCTCCAGTGAAGATATCGGATATGCCATAGTAAAAGGACTACTGGAAGTACTAAAACCTAGAGGTATCTATCTTGCAGTACAAGGATGTGAGCACATCAACAGATCACTTGTAATCGAAAGGGAAGCTCAAGAAGCATATGGATACGAGGAAGTAACTGTAAAGCCTGCGCTTCATGCCGGAGGAGCATGCAGTATGGCTGCTTATGAATTGGCTGAAGACCCGGTCATGATAGAACATGTAGTCGCAAAAGCAGGACTGGATATAGGTGATACATCAATAGGAATGCATGTGAAATACGTTCAAATACCTGTAAGACTTGAGATAAAAGAAATAGGGATGGCTCATGTAACCGCACTTAAGTCCAGACCTAAACTAATTGGCGGTCCAAGAGCTGAGTATCCGGACTCTGTTTATAACAAAAGATAGAAAACTAAATTTAGAAAATATTTATTAAAGATAGGAAGCATATGAGCAATTTGAAACTAAAGAAGATAATCGAAAAACATCCAATAAGTATAAACTTTTTTAGATTAAATAATATAGATTATTCGAGTATGAAAAATACTATGTTGAAGGATGCAATACAAAAGAGGGGGCTTCCGGTCAACGAGACCATACAAGAATTAGAGACTTATATTGATTCTTTTGAAAATCCCGACAGGTTTCCAGAAGGGTTGGAAGACTTTGATATACCTGAAATGATAGACCATATCCTAGAAGTCCATCATAGTTTCACAAATAGAGTATTAAAAGATTTAGGTACAATTATTCCAGAACTTCAAGAGGATCCCGAATTAGAGAATACCGAACTAATGAAAGAGATTGCGGATATATTTATCGATATAAAAGCTGAAATTCAAATACATTTTGCTGAGGAAGAAGTTGATATCTTCCCGGCAATTAAGCTTTCGGCGTTGACCGGAGTATATAGTAAGAGAATCTTGGATGCTATAAGACATTCGGAAGAAGTGCATAGTATAATCGGTGAGTATGTATCAAGACTAATTGTATTGACAGATGATTTTAATATAGTTCATAAAAAGTCTGAACTTTTCAATCTAATGATGAGTGAGTTTAGAGAATTAGTGAAAGATTTATTTTTACACATATACAAGGAAAATACATTTCTTTTTGAAGTCTATGAAGAGAAATACTTTGCTTAGATTAAAGGGCCTGTATGGGTCCTTTTAATATTACTCAAACTACTCTATAATAGATAGGGAAGAATACAGAAATATAAGACATAAAAGATTTAGAGTTTTGCTTTTTTTATTCTGAAAAGCAAGCGGAAAAGGGGAAATAATGCTTAGTAATTTAAATAACAGACAGCTGGAAGCCGTATCTAACACTGAAGGTCCGATGTTGATATTGGCAGGAGCCGGAAGTGGGAAAACAAGAGTTTTAACTACGAAGATAGCTTATCTTATTGATGAACTTGGAGTGGATAGCGGAAGCATACTTGCAATCACCTTCACCAATAAGGCAGCTCAGGAAATGAAAGAAAGAGTTCAAAAACTTTTAAATAGACCAATCGACAGCATGTGGATAGGTACCTTTCACTCCATTGCTGTTAGGATTTTAAGAATAAATGCAGAAAAAATAGGATATACAAATAATTTTACGATTTATGATAGAGATGATCAAAGATCATTATTAAAAGAAATATATTCTGAAATAAATTTAAGTGACAAAGTAATTAAGTATTCAACAGCAATTGCAAATATTTCAAAAGCAAAGACCGAAGGGGTATCTCCTGAGAATTATTGGGAAGTCTATGGCGACGACTTCATGAATAGGAAAATTGCAGATATATACGAGTTATATGAAAAAAAGAAAAAAGAGTATAATTCTTTTGACTTTGATGACCTTATAATTAAGGCAATAGAACTCTTAAACTGCGATGATGATACACTTTCATACTTCCAAAGAAAGTTCAAATATGTATTTGTAGACGAATATCAGGATACAAATAAATCCCAATATGAGATGGTAAAATTATTCTCCGGTTATCATGAAAATGTATGTGTAGTTGGAGATGGAGATCAGTCAATCTATGGCTGGAGAGGCGCAGATATTTCAAATATACTGGATTTTGAGGAAGATTTTCCCGGTGCAAAGGTAGTTCTTCTTGAAGAAAACTATAGATCTACCTCAGGCATTTTGGATGCTGCAAACAAAGTAATTAAAAATAATGAACAGAGAAAAGACAAGAACCTATGGACTTCCAGAACCGGTGGACAAAAACCGATATACAAGGAAGTTAATAGCGAAGATGGAGAGGCAAGGGCAGTAGTTGAGTGGATTGACCATTTGGTTTATAATGGTGAGAAATTGAGTGAAATGGCAATCCTATACAGGACGAATGCGCAGTCGAGACAATTTGAGGAAGCTTTGGTTCATGCACAGATACCTTATGTCGTAGTCGGGGGACTCAAGTTCTACGAGCGAAAAGAGATTAAAGATCTATTGGCGTATTTAAGGATAATAGTCAATCCAATGGATGACATCTCATTAAAGAGGATAATAAATGAGCCTAAAAGAGGTATAGGGGCAGCGGGTCTTGGAAAGCTTGAAGATGCTGCATTAAATAACAGCATGTCGATTGTACAGTATATTATGACAAATGGATCTGAAGTTATACTTGGCGGCAAGGCTGCAAGCGGATTATTGGAATTTAAAAAGATCATTAGTAAATCGATAGAGCTACTTGATGAAAAGAGCTTATCTGAAGCCGTTCATGAGATAGTGAATTTAACCGGAATTCCGGGAGATCTAAAAAATGAAGGCACAGTTGAATCTAGAACCAGACTTGAAAATATCGAAAGTTTTGTATCATCTATAGCAAGTTATCAAGCTGAGAATCCTGATGCGGATTTAGAAGACTATCTAGCTTCAGTTTCACTCATGTCGGATGTAGACAAGACTGATGCTGCTATGTCAGGTATCAACTTGATGACAATACATGCAGCAAAGGGGCTGGAGTATAAGACCATATTCTTAACAGGTGTGGAAGAAGGACTTTTCCCGAGCAAATTTTCAATTGATGAGGACAATGTAGAAGAAGAGAGAAGACTGTTTTATGTAGCGCTTACAAGAGCAAAAGACAACCTCTACCTTACGTCTACGACGATAAGAAGAAGTTTTGGACAGATAATACCGTCCAAGAAATCAAGATTTGTGGAAGAACTTGGAGACAGTATTGAAGAGGTAGAGAATATACTTAGAAACAAGTATTCCGGTTCAGTTGTCGAAACCTATAAGGAAACGGGCGAGGATGTAAACTGGGATAAAAACTACCTTAAATACGATATTGAATCGAGAAGAGAGAATCTAAAAAAGGCTACCAAGGAAGAATATGTCATGGGTGAGAAAGTAAAACATAAAAAATTTGGAATTGGAACTATAATTAATGTAAACAAAAAAGATGATAATACAAGTGAACTTATGATTTCTTTTGAAAATATGGGAATAAAAAAGCTGAGAAGTGACCTAGCACCACTTGAAAGGGTAAAATAATGACCAGAATAGAAGAATTAAAAAATAGAATAAATGAACTAAATTATCACTATTATACTCTGGATGAACCGATTGTATCGGATGCCGAATATGACAGACTATACGATGAGTTGGTAGAACTGGAAAGAGAAAGAGGTTATGCTGACACTGATTCGCCAACCGGTAGGGTAGGTGCCCAAATTCTGCCTGGTTTCCAAAGGCATACACATATAGCATCTCTCTATAGCTTGGATAAAGCACAAAGTCTGCCGGAGCTTGAGAGCTGGATTATCAGAACTGAAAGACTAATTGCCGACTATAATAGTAGCTCTGAAGAAAAACTTCCTAAACCTGAGTATGTACTAGAGTATAAGTTTGACGGACTAACAGTAAACCTGACTTATAATGGCGGAATTTTAATAAATGCTTCAACCAGGGGCAATGGTATAACGGGCGAGGAAATATTACCTCAGATTAAAACCATAAGATCCATCCCACTAAGAATAGATTATCCCGGACTTATGGAAGTACAGGGTGAGGGAGTAATGCCATTATCTCAGCTCGAAAAATACAATGAATCTGCGGAAGTACCACTTAAAAATGCAAGAAATGCAGCTGCTGGAGCATTAAGAAATCTAAATCCGGCAGTTACAGAGAGTAGAAAACTGGATGCTTATTTTTATAATGTGGGATATATAGAAGGTAGAGAATTTCACTCACAAGAAGAGATGCTCAGTTTCTTAGTAGACAATAGATTTAAGGTATATAATTACAGACCCGTAGTAAATAATATAGATGAGATTGAGAGTGAAATAGCTAGGATATCGGACCTTAGAAAGCATATCGACGTTTTGACTGATGGTATGGTCATTAAGATAAATGATATGAGAACCAGGGAAATACTCGGCTATACAAATAGAGCGCCCAGATGGGCAATTGCCTATAAGTTTGAAGCTGAGGAGTATACGACTATACTGAGAGAAGTAATCTGGAATGTGGGTAGAACAGGGAAAGTTACACCTTCAGCAATTGTCGATGCCGTTGATATTGGCGGGGTTACCGTCAGAAGAGCCACTCTTAATAATTACGACGATATACAGAGGAAAGACCTAAGTCTTGGATCGAGAGTTTTGATAAGAAGGTCGGGAGATGTAATACCTGAGATACTAGGAGTAGTTCCCGATCCGGATGTCATAACTGAAACAATTCAAAAGCCTGACCACTGTCCATCATGTAATAGCGAACTCATTCAAGACGGAGTCCATATATTTTGTCCCAATTCTATTTCATGTAAACCTCAGATGATATCAAGGCTTACTCATTTTGCTTCAAGAGATGCGATGGATATCGAAGGCTTAAGTGAGAAAACAGTTGAAAAACTAATCGAAGAACTGGATGTAAATAAGATAACGGATATATATGAACTAAAAGAAGAAAGTCTTTTAAAGTTGGAGGGCTTTAAAGAAAAAAGAGCCGGAAATCTCTTAAATGCCATCGAAAAGAGCAAGCGTGTAAAATTGGCATCATTTATTTATGCACTTGGAATTCCAAATGTCGGTATCAAGACCTCCATGGATTTGGAAGAAAAATTTGGAAGCCTTGAAGCAATTACAAATGCTACTGAATCAGAACTATTGGAAGTTCCGGATGTTGGAGAAATAATCGCCGCAAGCATTGTAGAATTCTTCCATGATGATGAAATAAAAACTGCATTGTCCGACCTTATTAATCATGGCATTGTTTTCGAAGGTGGTAGGGAAGTCACCGAGACTGAAATTACCGATAAGAGATTTGTTATTACGGGAAGCTTTGAAAACTATAAGAGAAAAGAACTTCAAGAGATTTTAATGAATGCAGGTGCAAAAGTCAGTTCATCGGTATCAAAGAACACCGACTATGTAATAGTGGGTACAGACCCCGGAAGTAAATTAACTCAAGCTGAAACTCTGGGTACAAAGATAATTAGAGAATCAGAACTTGAAGAATTTATTAAAAACATGATAAAATAGATAGATGAACTAAAAATAGACTGATTAAAAGTACTGTATACTTCAGAGGAGCGAATATATGATTAATAAAGACAAGGTAAAGAGTATCTATAAAGATGCTCATATAAAATTAGATGAGAATAAACTGGATGAAATTACAGAAAAGTTCTCTAAGCTGATTGAATACAATAGCATTCTATTCAAGGCGGATGTTGAAGGACTTGAGGGAACATGTATTAATACAGAAAACGAAGCATATTTTAGAGAAGATGTTCCAGTCGGAGGAATGGATAGAGAGAAAGCCCTATCCTATGCCAATGATAGAGAATACGGATACTTCAGATTGCAAAGAGTTTTGGATTAGGAGGAATATATGATAATTAGAAATTTAAAAGAGAGATTTATTAATGGTGAAATAACCGTCCTCGACCATACAAAAGAACTCCTTGGAAAAATTGAAGCTGATAAATGCAATACCTTTATAACCGTTAATACAGAAGAAGCACTTAAAAGGGCTGCTGTACTGGATGATAAGTTAAAAAACAATGAAGAACCGGGAGAATTATTTGGAGTAGCAGTAAGCTTAAAAGACAATATAATGACAGAAGGTCTTAAAACTACATGTGCATCAAAAATGCTTGAGAACTATATACCAAGCTATGATGCAACCATTGTGAAAAAACTTATGGACGCTGATGCAATTATAATAGGTAAGACAAATATGGACGAATTTGCAATGGGTGGGAAGCTCAGAGACATCCTACTTTGGTCCTGTCAACAATCCTATTGACAACACTCTTATACCCGGTGGATCATCTTCAGGAGCTGCTGCAGCTCAAAAACTGGGCTATAGTGTAGTATCTCTTGGCAGTGATACCGGCGGTTCAGTTAGACAACCGGCAAGCTATTGTTCCTTACTGGGCTACCTACCGAGCTATGGAAGTATTTCAAGATATGGAGTAGTATCACTTGCAAACTCACTGGATCAAGTTGGAATCTTTGGAGGCTCCGTCGAAGATATAGTGAATACCATTAATGTAATCGGTGGACATGACCAAAAGGACCCGACTTCCATGAAGCAGGAAATGAACTTGGAATTAGAGGATAGAGAAGATCTGCGCGGAATAAAAATCGCATATGTATATGATTTTGAACAATTCAATATAGATGAGAAAGTATTAAACGATTATAACGAAGCCATCAATACTTTTATTAAGCTCGGAGCTGAATTGACGGAGATAAAATTTGAAAACCGCGAATATTTTTCGCCTACTTACTCTGTAATAAATACTGCGGAGGCAAGTAGTAATCTTTCAAAATTTGACGGTATTAGATACGGGTATATAGCAGAAGACTATGAAGGTGTCGAAGAATTGTATGTTAAGACGCGTAGTGAAGGATTTGGTGAAGAAGTTCAAAGAAGAATCGCAATAGGTATGTACTACCTGGGCTCTGAATTCGAAAGAGAAATATATGAAAGAGCTATAAAAGTAAGAACTAAAATTAAAAATGAACTGGCGAGCATATTTAAAGATTATGACCTGATATTAACACCTTCAACACCTGATCTACCTGCAAAACTTGGTGGAGAGAAAGGATCTGTTGAAGCATTTAACAGCGGGGATTATCATGTAATAGTAAATTTAACAGGCAGTTGTGCGATTTCCATACCTATGAATGAAGGACTTGGGGGATCTGTACAGCTAATAGCCGATAGATTTGAAGATGAACTATTACTCAATATAGCAGACAAATTTTATAAGGAGGTTAAATAATGAGCATAAAAACATTAATAGGACTTGAAATACATGTTGAGCTTTCAACTGAAACAAAAATGTTCTGTGGATGTAAGAATGTCTTCGGAGCACCTCCAAATACAAATGTTTGTGAGATTTGTTTAGGACATCCAGGTACCTTGCCACTTTTAAACAAACAAGCACTGGAATATGCCATTAAAGCTGGATTGGCACTAAATTGCAATATCAACCTCCACTCTAAAATGGACAGGAAAAAGTATTTTTATCCTGACCTTGTCAAAGGATTTCAAATATCTCAAGATAAAGAACCTCTTTGCAGAGATGGATATATAGAAGTCAATACAGGTGATTACAAGAAGAAAATTAGAATAGAAAGAGTTCATATAGAAGAAGATACCGGAAAGTCTGTTCACACGGAAACGGGACATACTCTAATGGACTACGACAGATCGGGAGTACCTCTAATTGAAATCGTAAGCAGACCGGATATGGAAACCGCTGAAGAGGCATATCTTTTCCTAAATTCACTTAGAGAGATACTGAAGTATATCGGTGTATCAGATGTCAAGATGGAAGAAGGTTCCTTGAGATGCGATGTTAACATCAATATGGTAGATGATGAAACAGGAAATAAAACCGGTATTGCCGAAATAAAAAACATGAACTCGTTCAGAGCAGTCGTAAAGGCGATAGAATTTGAGCAAGTGAGACAAAGAGAACTTCTCGAAGCAGGAGTAGTTGAAAACAAACAAACCAGAAGATGGGATGACTTACTTGGAGAAACTCAGTTAATGAGGATGAAAGAGCAGGGAGCGGATTACAGATACACCATTGAAGGAGATCTACCTGCAATCAATCTGGAATTGTCTTATGTGGAAAAAATTGCTAAATCTCTTCCGGAACTTCCCGCTGCCAAAGCCTTAAGATTTATAGAAACATATAAACTGTCTGAATACGATGCCGACATTCTATCCAGAAATGCGGATATTTCTTCGTTATTTGAATCGGTTTATGAAAAAGTCGGAGACTCAAAAGCTGTAAGCAATTGGATAATCTCAGATGTCTTAAGACTCATTAACGAAAAGGAAATAGATCCTTCTGAGATGACGCTCAGTGCAGAAAATCTGGCAGTTATTATAAAATACGTGCTGGAGTCAAAAATAAACACCAATACTGGTAAAAAACTTCTTAGAGAAGTATTTGACAGCGGTGAAGATGCTGAGAAGTTGATAAGGGATAGAGGACTTATTCAGATTTCAGATGAGTCGTATTTGGAAGCAATAGTAGAGGAAGTACTTGATCAGAATGAGCAGTCGATTATCGATTATAGAGCCGGTAAAGACAGAGCTCTCGGATACTTGGTCGGACAATGCATGAAAGCTAGTAAAGGTAAGGGAAATCCGCAAGTATTCAATAAACTTCTTCTCGAAAGATTGGAAGCATAAGATGGAACATGTCTTAAATATACTTTTAATATTTGTTGTAAGGGTTATCAGTTCCATGATAGTTTCTTTTAGGACGATTTATTCACTGCAAGGAAGAAAACTGATTTCTTCCTTCTTTGGTTTTTTTGAAGCAAGTTTGTTTGCTCTGATAGTCATTAAGATAATTGGACAAGTTGATAATCCGGTAATTCTAGTAGTATATGGACTGGGATATGGTGCGGGTTGTATGTTTGCCGTAATGCTTGAACAAAAAATAGGCCTCGGAAATCTTGCTGCTACAGTGATTTTACAGGGCATTGATAATGATGAATTGATTAAGACGATTAGAGAAGAGGGACTCGGAGTAACTGTTTTAAACGGGGATGGAAAGAAAGGTCCAAGAGATGTTTTAATCGTATCACTTCATAGAAAAGATTTGATTAACTTCAAAAGAATCATTTCACATGGTGCCGAAGATGCATTTGTTTCGGTTGCGCCTGTAAACGCACTTGGTGGATATATTAAAAGACTCAGAACACATTAAAACCATAACTCGGACTTTAAAATAAGGAGTAATTATGCCCAATATTATAATTTATTTACTGATATTTTTCGCAAGGATTTGCGATGTTGGACTCACCACAGTGAGAACTATATTTATGATTCAGGGAAGAAAACTGATAGTTATGGTTATTGGTTTCTTCGAAGCCATAGTATATGTAGTAGTACTTGGAAAGATTGTAACAGATCTTGATGATCCAATGAAGATTGTATTTTATGGACTTGGATTTGCAGCCGGTAACTTTGTAGGACTTATGATAGAAGAAAAACTTGCACTTGGAGAACTTGCTGTCAATGTAGTTTTAAGAGATTCAGATAATGATGAATTGATATCTGAGATTAGAGAAAATGGTTTTGGAGTTACAGTAGTTGAAGGACAGGGAAGAAGCATGATGAGAGATTATCTGATTATAATCATCAAGCGAAAGGACTTTAAGAGATTAAAAGAAATAATTTCCGGTCATGATAAAAAAGCATTTATGATGACCTCAACTGTAGATCCGATAACCGGAGGATATTTTAGAGGAGCTAAAAAAGCGTGAAAACACTGGTAATAGCTACTGGAAACCAAGACAAGGTAGCGGAAATAAAAAGTATACTTAAAGATTTAAAACTTAAGATTCTATCCAAGGATCAAGTAGGATTGAGTGAACTTGAAGTAGTAGAAGATGCTGATACTTTAAAGGGAAATGCCATTCTAAAAGCCAAAGCAATACTTAATAGATGCGATGCCGATATAGTGCTGGCAGATGATACCGGACTTTATGTCGACTCACTTTCAGGACTTCCGGGCGTTCATACGGCAAGATATGCCGGAGATCATGCCGGTTATGCTGATAACAGGATAAAACTACTTGAGGATATGCAAGGTGTAGAAGCTGGCGAGAGATCGGCAAGATTCATAACCTCAATAGTCATACTTGATAGAGAAGGTAATGAACACGAAGCGCTTGGAGTGTGTGAGGGTACGATCAGTACTTCTGAAAGAGGAGAATTTGGTTTTGGCTATGATCCAATCTTCATACCTGAAGGATACGATAAAACTTTTGCTGAATTGGATTCAGATACCAAGAATAGAATCAGTCATAGAGCTCTTGCGCTGGAGCAGCTAAAAGACTTACTTGAGAGAATCGGGGTAGAAAAAAATGAAGAAGATACTTGTAGTAAGTGACACTCATGGAGAATACAGAAATGTAGTAAATCTCATCCAAAACCTTCACGGTTTGGATTATATGATTCATTTAGGAGATCATGCAGAAGATGCTGATTATATATCGGAAATTACCGGAATCAAGGTCTTATCAGTGCTTGGAAACAATGACTACTATTCCTTTGGGGCAGTTCAAGAGCGTTTGGTATTCAATGAAGGCAGGTTTCGAATTTTAGCAGTTCATGGACATAGACAAGCAGTGGGATTTAATCTTACGAGACTGACAGAATGGGCAATGCAAGAAGAAGCTGACCTGGTCCTCTATGGACATACCCATTTTTATAACGAAGATAGACATAATGGAATAGTGTTTTTAAATCCCGGCAGTCCGACAATACCCAGGGATTATGACAGGAAAAAAACAGTTGCGATATTGAACTTGGGTGAATATATAGAAATTGAAAAAGTCATACTATAAAAGGAGATCAGAAGATCTCCTTTTGTTTACTTAAACAAGACTATTAAACCCAAAATACTAAGGTGAAGCGGGTAGAATATATAGGTTAAGATTTGCAAATACTTATTGCTATAACCCTTTTTACCATTGTAAAGATAGATTACCAAAACCGATAAAAGAGCACTTGTGAGAAAATACATAGAAGTTTTATAAATTAAGATACACCAAAATGCAATAATTGTAAGCTGTAACAATTTATTGTTCCTTGCAGCATAAATAGCTAGGATTAAAAATAAGCCCATAAATGAATAATCTGAAAATGAACAAAATAGAAAAGCTATCGTGAATATCGACAACACTCTTAAAATCCTAATAAGTGGAATACTATCTTTTGATGAATTTCTAAAAGCTTCAAGTTCACCAAAAATATAAGCAGCGGTACCAAGGGTATAGAATACATTTAATTTATATGGATTCGTGTATAATAATCCGGCATCAGTTCTAACTGATATAAGTGTAAATAATGTGGCGATCAGTAGTGCTATTGTCATTTTCGGGTCGGAGTTTTTATACATAATTATATGAGATGCCAAGAATACTAAAGCAATAATCCAAAAATTAATAGGCATTGTGTCGAAATTAAGAGCTGTAAAAGCACTAATTGTATCAAACTTTATGGCATAGTTTATTGGATTTACAACGAGTGAGAATGGAATTTGGGATATGCATGCAAAAAGAATAAGTCTATATATATAATTAGGCTTATATTTGGTATGATTCCATCCGTTTATAATATTGTAAGCAAAAATAGGTAGAGCAATTCTTCCAATAGTTCTGAGTACAAATGTATTATTATATGTAATCATGCCAAGTCCCGAGCTGCCTACAACAACTCCAATATGATCTATAAACATTGTGATTATGGCAATCATCTTAACCGCAAAATATGACATAAGATTTCCCTTTCATTTCGTGTCAAAATGGTTTACTAATTGTAATATAATGATAGAATTATTATATATTAATCCTCTATTATAGTCTATAATAAGAGTAATGATAGAGTTAAACAAATATAACTAGTCGGATAAAAAATGGATGGAGAAAAATATGAACGAAAATATGATTAAGAAGTTAATGGAATCGGTTAGAGATGGAGAGAAGTCTGTAGATGAGGCAATCAAAGAATTAAAATTTTTACCTTATGAAGATATTGGGTATGCGAAGATTGACAATCACAGATCACTTAGGGTTGGCTATCCGGAGGTCATCTATTCTGAAGGAAAATCCTTTGAACAGATACTAGGCATCCTTGAGCATATGAACTCTAATGACAGCACTGATATCCTACTCACCAGACTTCAGAAAGAAGTCTTTGTCAAACTTCATGAGAAGTTTGGAGAACTTGAATACAATGAGATTGCAAGACTGGGAATGATACGAAAGACTGAAAATAAAGCCATAGGAAATATCGTAGTGGCAACAGGCGGAACTTCGGACATACCGGTTGCTGAGGAAGCGGCTCTTACCGCTGAGTTTTTTGGTAACAAAGTAGACAGAGTTTATGATGTAGGTGTTGCCGGTATTCATAGACTATTGTCAAATTATCACAGGATACATGAAGCCAAGGTAATTATTGCCGTAGCCGGAATGGACGGAGCACTTCCGAGTGCCATAGCCGGACTTGCTTCAGTACCCGTAATAGCAGTGCCGACCTCAGTTGGATATGGTGCAAGTTTTGGGGGAGTTGCAGCACTTTTGACTATGCTTAACTCTTGTGCTACCGGGGTAAGTGTAGTAAATATAGATAATGGATTTGGTGCGGGATACTTGGCATCAATGATAAACAAGGGAGAAAAATAGCTTTTTAATGAAACTACCGGATTTTAATTAAAATATCCGTATTCAGATTAAAAAAACAAAATCGGAACTATGAACTGATTTAAAAAACATATAAAGACTAACCAAAACAAGGAGGATAGTATGATCTTATATTTTGATTGTTTTTCGGGAATTAGTGGAAATATGACCATTGCAGCATTATTGGAACTTGGAATCGTAGATTTTGAGTATTTAAAAAACGAATTAAAGAAACTTAAGCTGGACGAATTTGAAATCAGTCTTGAAAAAACTGACAAATTAGGAATTTCAGCATCATATTTTGATGTAACGAGCGGAGGAGTATCTGTAGAAGATATTCACCATCATAATCATGAACACGACCACAACCATGGACATCATCATGACCATAATCATCATGGACATCATGAGCATCACGAACATAAGCATGAACATGACCACAATCATGATCATTATCATGAACATGACCATGAGCATGGACACCACCATCATGAACATGATCACGAGCATGGGCATACCCACCACCATCACGACCATGTTCACGATCATCATCACCACGACCATGTTCATAGGAACCTTTTTGATATTGAAAAAATCATAGATGATTCAGAATTAAACGAGGGTGTTAAAGCACTGTCCAAGAAGATGTTTAATTTTGTTGCTGCTGCGGAGAGTACAATCCACAACAAGAGTTTCGAAGAATTGCATTTCCACGAAGTTGGTGCAATTGACAGCATAGTTGACATTGTAGGGACTGCCATATTAATTGATGCGATAGCTCCTGAGAAAATCTATTCTTCCAAAGTACATGTAGGAAATGGTTTTGTGAAATGTGCCCATGGTATGATGCCGCTTCCTGCACCGGCAACACTTGAAATAATTAAAGATGCCGGGATTCCGGTTTTTTCCAAGGGCATCAAAGCTGAACTCACAACTCCAACCGGTGCTGCAATATTGGCGGCAATTGTAGATGAATACATGGATATTCCGGAAGGCATGACTGTAGAGAGAATTGGATATGGAGCCGGAAAGAGAAATCTAGAAATCCCCAATATCTTAAGAATCAGTGCCGGAGATGTAAAAAAAAACTCTAGCTCTATTCTAAAACTTGAGTTCGAAGTCGATGATATGACTGGAGAAGAACTCGGTTATTTTATGGATAAGGTCCTTGAAGAAGGTGCTTTAGATATCTGTTATACACCTGTTCAAATGAAAAAGAACAGACCGGGAATATCGGTTAGAATTCTCTGTAATAATGAGAATTTAGATGAATTTTCTAAAATCATTTTCTCTCATTCAACAACCATAGGTTTTAGATATGGTGAAGTAAACAGAATGAAGATGGAGAGAAGAATAGAGGAAAAGGACACAGAATTCGGGAAAATACGCCAAAAAATTTCCGGCTTCGGAGATATGGAAAAATCCAAGCATGAGTATGAAGATATTGTTAAAATATTAGAAAATGCTGATAAACAAAGCCGCCTTGAGAATTAATCTTAAATGGATTCTAAAATCAGATATTATCAGTTTTTGTAATTTAATAGAAATAAAAAATATCCGGGCTATGACCGGATATTTTTTATTTTTAGAAAAGTCTTATTTGTCTACTTTAACACTGTATATGGTTCTGCCTTCACTGTCTTTTTCGGTTTTAACTTCTACTCCATTCACTTCGAGCTCATTAGATTTAACTGTGAGCACACCATTTTTGACGCTATGCTCCATAGTAAGTGGAATTATTACATACTCATTCGTGTCATCAAACTCTTCTATGGAACTTAATTTGTTTATCTTAATGGTTTTATCTTTTACGCCGAATGCTGCAGAATATTTACTTGCAACTTCATGGTCCTTGTATTTAAAAACTCCTTCTGAGCTAAAGCTGGCAGTGGATTCACTTTTGTCGATTTTTAAATACGGGATATTTTTGTCTTCATAAACTTTAGTTATATTTTCTAGGTTTTTCTTTACGTCGACATTGAAAGACTCTATATTTTCATTTATTTTTTTCTCTATTTCAGGATTCATTTTTTCTTCTACAGCTTTGACATCCTTTAGAAGTAATTCTTCTAAAGTAGTATTGCTTTCATAGAAATTATTCTTCCAATTGGGGTTTTGTTCATCTAAAAGCAGTGCTGAAAATGCTCCCATCTCATAACTTTCGGAATCTGCTGAAAGGAATTCTCTGTCGATATTAATAAGCTTAAGAACAGCTTTTTTTACGTCTTCTTTGCCTGTTTTGTCATTTACTATTTCGCTTAAGTACTCCGTATATTTAGCAGTACCTTCAGCTATATCCGTGGATCTTATATCATTATATTCATTTGGAAACTCTGTCTTCCATTTCTCGTACCAGTATTTTGCCTGGGCCAATGCTTTTTCTTTGTTTTTTGGATTCTTATATGCATCTTCGAGATTTTTCATGACCATATATCTGTACTGTCTCGGTGTTTTCTCGACAGGGTATGGTTGGGTTCTGGTTCCACCTACTTCTAATTTTCCTTGATAATAGAAATGTACCAATTCATGACTTGCGGTTACATGGAGTGTATTTGCACTCTTGTCTACATCTTTCAGACTTTCTTCATCAAAACTCATGGCAATAGATTTACTTCCTTGATAATCAAGATTTGAGTATCCGTCCACTTGCGGGTAGTCTATCTTATCGTATTCTGATGCTTGTAGTTTATTTATTCCCTTTACATTTATCTTCCATGCATCTGTCGGTTCGCCATTTTCATCCAGATGGAATAGTATTAGATTATGCTTGGTATAATCATAAGTAGGCCAAATTTTGTTCATATGTGGCCAGTGATTTTTTACTTTCTCAAAAACCTTCTCGGCGAATTCAGATGCTTTTGGGTTATCGCTTTTTACTACTTCATTTTCTTTTTTATCTTGTATATCTTTTTCTTCTTTTGCGTTATCTTTAATCTCATCTTTGGTTTGAACTTGTTTAATATCAGTTTTAGACTCTGCAGCTTTTTGATCTGTTTTAGGTTGATTTTGGCAAGCTGTGAATGCCAAGACCAGTGCAGCTACAGAAGCTATTAATATAGTTTTTTTACTCTTCAATAGAATCACTCCTTTTTTATTCAAATACATTTTAAACTTTATTTGTGGAGAGATTATGTAGAAAATAGTACAAAATTAAAAGAAGCCGTGATAGCTTCTTTTATAGTTAAGACATTTATTTTCTGTATTCTACATTTAAGGAACCAAAGGTTACATTATTGTCTATGAAAAGTCTATACTTCGGATCTTTGGCTGTTTCAGTTGGAATATTACTATCGCCAAAGAATGTGTTACCGGACATGTAAATAACCCAGTTATTGGGAACTCTGATATTAAGAGTTGAGAAGAACACATTTACGTTCAATCTTACATCCTGCATATGCGGCTCAACCCTTGAAAGATCAAGCCACGCATCTGAAAAGACTGAGCTTACTCTTCCTCCTATAAAATGATTGGAATTATAAATCCCTTTTTCGGTACTGAATATATAGCTCTTATCAATTTTATCGTCCTTGTTTACTTTAAAGCCCCTTAATTTGTCAGAGTTTACATTTGTGTACGAGATATTATCGACAAAGATGGATTTTTTATTTCTGTCATAAGCTCCTTCAGGTACTTCACCGGATACCCATCCTTGATTGGAAGGATTAAAATGCTTGCCCTTATTTATCATTTGTTTAACTTTTTTCTTGGGCTTTTCAAATACTGATTCCTTTTCTTCTTGATTAGTATCATTATCATTAAAATCCCATGCTTCATCCTTCGTTAACTCAGACCATTTAGAGTCCAATGATTCAGGGTCATTGTCGAATTCAAATGTATAGGCTTCTTGACCTTTTTCTATTTCCGCGCTATTGGTAGTGTTTTTTGAGTTCCTATTGATTATCATTGCAAGTCCCAATAACATAAGGAGGACTCCCCATGCAAATGGCAAGGTTTCTCTAAAGCCGGAGAAATAGCCGACAAATGCTAGAAAAAAGCCTGTTGGAATCATCAGTATATTAATCAATTTTTGACCTTGACCTCTTACCAGTCTAACCATCCCTATAATACTTACGACTATTGGCCAAAAAGCAAGTACTTCACTAAATAAGTTAAATAGTCCTGTTTGAGAAAAAACTAGAAAAACCCCGGCAAGGATTATTATCAGTCCAATTATTTCTGTCATCTTATTTCCTCCATATCATAAATTTCCATTATTTCTATTATAATCTATTATACCCCAAAAAACACTAATTAAGGTCAAGTTTACAAATTTGTAATAAATTAGATAATGTGACTATCGCTTGTTTATTATGATATAATATCTTTGTTAATACTTTGGTTCTACAGGTATAAAGAATATAAAAGTAGAGGTGGAAAAATGAAACTGACAAATGAGCAGTTAACTGAAATCTCTTCAGGGATAATCTACTGGATTAAAACGAATATGAAGAATATATCTGCAAAAAAGGCGGTTATTGGAATATCCGGAGGGAAGGATAGCACGGTTACAGCATCTCTATGTGCACTTGCAATTGGACCGGAAAATGTTCATGGATTGATACTGCCAAACGGTAATCAAGAAGATCTTTCTGGAAGCTATCGAAATTTGCGAAGCTTTTGGAATTAACTACCATATTATAAATATTGCTGAGACTGTAAAGTCTGTGGAGTTAGGAGTTAAAAATACCGGACTTGAGATATCAAAACAAACTAAATTAAATATTCCTCCTAGAATAAGGATGACGACGCTCTATGCCTACGCACAATCACTGGATAGTGCCTTGGTTATAAACACCTCCAATCTTTCAGAAGACTGGGTTGGGTATGCTACTGTTTACGGAGATACAGCAGGAGCTTTTTCGCCTCTGGCGACCTTGACATCAGATGAAGTAATACAAGTTGGCAGATATCTCGGAATAGAAGAAAAATATTTGGTCAAACCACCTGCTGACGGCTTGACCGGGAAGACCGACGAAGATGTCTTAGGTTTCACATATGAAGTTTTAAATAAATATCTTAGAGAAGGTGTAATCGAGGATATGGATACTAAGGAAAAGATAGATAGTTTACATCGAATATCAAGATTTAAGTTTATTCCAATACCTATGTATGACAGTGGTTTGGAGATAAAGGCAACGGAAGTTGGACATGTTTATAAATTCGACAAAAATAGCGGAGGGAAATAGTGAGCGAAACAGAAAAATTATCATTAATAGGAGAACTCAGTGATGCTATGGGGGCTCCGGGCTTTGAAGATGAAGTCAATTCGGTTATTGAAAAGTATATTGGTGATTTTAGCTACCAAACAGATGTTTTAAAGAATGCTTATATTAATCTGAACGAAGAGTCTGAAAATCTGGTTATGCTTGATGCACATTCAGATGAAGTGGGATTTATCGTTAGATTTATTGAAGATAATGGATTAATTTCCTTTTTGCCTCTTGGAGGATGGGTGGACAGTGCAGTTTCTGCTCAGGCTGTATATGTAAGAGGAAATGAAGGATACCATAAAGGTATTGTAGTTACCAAACCCGTACATTTTATGACAGATGAAGAGAGGGGTAAAACCCCAACCATAGATGAAATGAGAATTGACCTCGGTGGATATACCAAATCTGAACTGGCTGATCTTGGAATAGAAGTCGGAAATCCAATTGTTCCGGCAGTTAAATTTGAATTTAACGCAAGTACCGGTGTGATGATGGGCAAAGCCTTTGATAATCGATTGGGTTGTGCTGCTGTTGTAGAGACTATGAAAGCACTTGGAGAAATCGAAAGTTCGGAAGGGGTAGTTGGAGCGATAGCTGTGCAAGAAGAAGTCGGCGGAAGAGGTGCGAAGATTACCGCTCGGAAAGTAAATCCTAAATACGCCATCATGTTCGAAGGATCTCCATCGGATGACCTCTATGTCCCTGATTATGCCATTCAATGTAGGATGGGAGGGGGATCTCAAATCAGGCACTACGACGGCTCATATATTTCTGACGAAAGTTTGATCAAACTTGCTAAAGAATCTGCTGCTGAGCTTGGTATTAAACTACAGCATGCAGTAAGAAAAGGTAGCGGTACAAATGCAGGAATTGTTCATGTTGAAAACTTAGGGATTCCATGCTTAGTAATAGGCATACCCAGTAGGTACATTCATTCCCATTATTCCTATGCATCACTACAAGATTTTAAAGATACTGTTAAGCTTGCCGTAAGTATTATTTTAAAGCTTAAAGCTAAAGAATCTTAAGGAATTGTAAGATACGTGAAAAATATACGGATTTCGTGTATAATTAAAGAATGAAAGTAAATGGGAGGAACACATGTTAAAAAAGATGATGGCATTGGCAATAGCTCTAACTTTAACTATGAGTTCGATAATTGCTAGTGCTGATATAACTAGAATAGCAGGATCAAATAGATACGAGACAGCTGTAAACATATCTCAAAAAACATATGATAAATCAAAAGTAGTAATAATTGCAAATGGTCGTAATTATGTAGATGCACTGGCAGCTTCAACTTTAGCCAATATATTGAAAGCACCAATACTGTTGACCGAAAAAGATTCATTACCGGAGGTAAGCAGCACAGAAATCCTAAGACTTGGAGCTTCTGAAGCCATAGTACTAGGTGGTACGAGTACTATTGAACAGGTAATAGAGGATAAGATAAACAGCCTCGGACTTGTGGTAAAACGAATTGGCGGTAAGGATAGATATGAGACCTCGGAACTGATTTTGGATGAAATCAAATCACTTAAAGCGATTAAAAAAGTTGCTATAACTGCAAATATTCCTGATGCCGTATCGTCAAGTGCATATAGAGGAGACGAAATTCCACTATTAATTATAGACATTAATAAACCATCTGATAAAGTAATTGGATTATCCGAAGAAAAGGTAGTATTGGGCGGAGTCAATTCGGTATCAGAAGAGGTATATAATACAATAGGTGCAAATTCCAGAATAAGTGGCAGTGATAGGCTGGACACAGCTTTAGAAATAGCCAAACTAAACAAAGAACAAAGAGATGCGAAGGATGTAGTACTAGTTAACGGTTATGAATTTGTAGATGCTTTTACAGTTGCAAGCTACGCATTTGTTAGAAACTTAAATATTTTACTGTCACAATCTACTCATCTGAAAGAAAATGTAAAATCTTTTATTGAAGAGAAGAAAGCGGGTGTAACCCTTATAGGCGGTATAAATGCGCTGGCAGACGATGTGCTTGAAGCAAAGGAACCTATTCCTGAGCCTGAACCGGAGCCAGAGCCCGAACCGGAGCCTGAACCGGAGCCCGGTGCTATAGATCCAAGTAAACCAATGATTGCAGTGACTTATGATGATGGTCCAAATTTTGGGACAACAGAAAGAATTTTAAATGTATTAAAGCAAAATAATGCGAAAGCTACATTTTTTGTTTTAGGTGACAGAATCCCATCCAGAGAAGCCATTTTACAAAGACAAATAGCGGAAGGTCATGAAATAGGCAATCATAGCTATGGACATCCCGACTTGACAAGACTTGGATATGCAGCCATTCAATCACAGATATCTAGGACTCAAGATGCTGTATATAATGCAACCGGAATATATCCGAAGCTTGCCAGACCGACCTATGGTGCTGTAAATCAAAATGTAAGAGATGCTGTTTTTCTGCCCTTGGTAAACTGGTCAGTAGACACCAGGGACTGGGAAAGTAGAAATCCAAACTCTATCTATAATATCATCATGAATAATGTTCAAGATGGTGATATCATACTGATGCATGATATTCACGAACCCACTGCAACAGCTTCAGAGATGGTTATTCCGAAATTGGTAGAAAAAGGCTTCCAATTGGTTACACTATCGGAACTTTTCCAACACAAGGGAATAACGCCTACAGTAGGATATCTATATTTCCATGCAAGATAATAAATAATTTAATTGAAGTTTGACACTTTAAGAGCCTATAGCACAACTATGGGCTTTTTTAACCGATATTTTGGAAAAAACTATATTGTTTAGGGGAAATATTTGAAATAATATTGCGATTTGTCACATAAACAGAGATTAAACGTTTTATTGTAAATGGGGTAGTAAATAGATATAAAGGAGGTAGTAAAAGTGAAACGAAAACTGGGAATACTATTTTTAATTGGCGTTTTGGCGATATTTGTTGGCTGTGCTAAAAATAATGAGCCTGCTCCTAATGGATGAGGTGACGGAACTGATTGCGAAGTTAGCTCGCAAAAAACGGAAATCGTTGTGGAACACGAGGATGTAATAGAACCGGAAGAGCCTACAGTAAAAGAGAATCCTGATCCCAATACTATAAATGATAAAGGAGCTTTATTTAAAATAGTAGAAACTGATGAGGATATAGCGAATCAGGAAATTAAACTAAACGACAATAATCCTCCTGAAGAACCACCCGAACTAATGGTAAAGTATTACGACGAGACTGCAGGAATGATGGCTGTTGCTGCGAAAGATACTTGGGCTGGTGCCACATACGATAGAATGTCGATGGAGCAAATCGTACTTGAAGATAAAACGAAATCTATACGTATTGTCAAAGACACAGATATAGTATTGCAATTTAAAGACCCAAGTACCGCTCCTTCTAAGATATCTATTGAAGATAGTCTAATAACCGCAACCGGTACAGACGGACAAGGTATAAGAGGAACATCTTTTTATAGAGAAGCTGAGATTCGTGAAGATGGTGTGGTCCAATTTAAACTAGGAAATCATCCAAGTCTTATGGCCATATCATCAACTGAACTGCATGCTCCCGGAAAAGAGTTTAGAGTAATAAAAATCCATGCAAGCTGGGGTGAAGGCAGTGAAGTTGAATATGGATTTGGAGTATATACAGACCCTGACGGATGGAAGACATTCTTTGGTGAAGATTATAAAAGAATGGAAGAACAGTTAGCCAAAGTAAAAGAGAAATATAAAAGCGGCGAATACACAGAATACCTAGGACATGACGGATCTTTTCTCGTTGATTTAAACGGAAAAACTCCAGATGATATCGAAAAAAACCTGTTCATTTCACAGCTAAAAGATACCCAAAAAAGAGAAAATATTACATCAATTGGAACATGGATAGCCCTCACTCATGAAGGAGATCCCATATACAATTCTATGATGATTAAAGGTTTTAGAATATACGGAATAAGCGACAACTCCGAAGACAAAAACGGTCTTTTCTTTGGACTTCAGAGAGAATTTGACGATGACTACGAAAACATCTCCAAAAAACTGACCGGCTTTGAAATACTTAAATAGAATTATTGTTTATAAAAACATTAGTTTAGACTCCTAAAAAAGGTAGTGAATCGGAATAAAATAATAATTCAGATTCGCTACCTTTTTATTGGCATTAAACAACTTGCACCATCCAATTATCCTTTTTATAGTGATAATAAGCATATATATTTACGAATAGATTACTTAGGAGCATGGAAATCCAGATACCTGAAGCCCCTAGGTTTGTCACTCTTTGGAGGACGAAAATCATAGGTAATCTTATTAGCCATAGTCTATACATGGACATCTTCATGCCGTATTCGGTATGTCCAGTACCTTGGAAGAAACCGTGGAATACGCTGAATCCACCCATCATCGGCATTATGAATAGGGAGTAGATAATGTATTCCATTGCATCGGGCATCAAGGCTGCAATTTCATCCGCTCTAATAAATATCATTATCATAGGTTTTGCCATGAAATACATTAAAAATGCACCGGCAGTTGAGACTACAAAACTTATAATATGAGATTTATTAAAACACTCCCTTACCCTATCATAGTTTTTTGCTCCCATATTTTGGCCTATTATTGCAGGTATAGCTGCTCCTATACCCATGGTAGGCATCATCAATAGTGAAGTGATTCGGTTCACTACTCCATAAGCTGCCAGAACTGCAGTTCCATATGCTGTGATAAATACATTGAGCACTATGAAGCCTATCGAAGCGCTTGATTGACCGATTATACTCGGAATACCAATTTTGATCAAATGTTTAATCTTTTCTTTATCGATTTTTTGACCTTTAATTTTAACTTCTATATCACCATTATAATGAGTTACAATCCATATTCCGATTAGCATCATTACATATTGTGAGATAATGGTCGCCAATGCAGCTCCGGCGACTCCTAAGTTTAAACCTGGTGTACCGATTAAAGGTATCTTTTCAAAAATGAAAATTGGATCTAGAATAATGTTTACAATGGATGAAAGACCGCTTGCAATAGTTATTGCTTTGGTATTTCCTTGAGACTGCATTACTGCTGCCATAGCAAAAGCTATCAGCACCGGAGGATACCCCAGAAAAGTAATAGACAGATAAGTAGTACTAAAACTTGCTAGTTCACCTGTTGCACCCATTCCTCGTACAACAAAAGGTGATAGGGCAAAACCCAAAACGGATACTGCACAAGATAAAACCAGACCGATTACAAATAACTGAAAAACATAACCACTGGCTTCTTTCTTCTTGCCTGAGCCAAGCATTTGAGACATGATAGTCGTTCCTGCTGCAGAGAGTCCGGAACCGACTGTAATAAATAAAAATATTACCGGCGACACAAAAGTCGTAGCTGCAAATTCTGTTGCACCTAGACGTCCGAGCCATATACCGTCAACCATATTGTATAATGTTTGAATAAGATTATTTATCATCAACGGGAAAGCTAGGTTCATGATTGCTTTAGTCATGTTGCCTTCCAAAATCAAAGATTGATTATTTCTGTTAATAGTACATCACCCCTTACATACCCAAACGAGTCGTAATTTTATTGCAAATAAAATAACCACTCAATATTATATTATACCACAAAAGCTCATTATTCAAACATTTTTAAAAGTCAAAAAGTAAACTTCGGAAAAACCGAAGTTTACTTTATTCTAGCACTTAATTTGTCTAAGATTTTCAAAAATTTTTCTTTATCTTCAACCTGGCTATCGTCAAGCTTAGCCGATTGTTCTTCTATATCCGTTTTTGCATCCTCACTTAAACTTCTTTGAGCAAATGGATAAACAGCGGTATCTTCTTTCTCTATATGCCTTTTTAACAAGTCAGAATACGCCATAATATAGGTGATAATATCCAGTGCATTTTCAGAACTTGGATTGCTATCATAATCTGCAATGGCCTTCTTTAAAGACATATTATAGTATCTACCCAAATCGTGCTCAATCATCATACCCGTACTAATCAATTTTTCTGCAAGAGGTCCTAAATTATCGAGCATGGATTTGAATAGTATCTCTTCTTCTTTGGAGTGGTGAATAGCATCGCCATAGCCACTTATAAATTCAGATGCAAGGATTAAATCCCCCGTATTGAAATGTCCGCCATTTAATACATCAATACACATTTGTCTCATTATTTTAATAAGTTTGAGGATATTTTGATGCTCTTCATTTAAAATCTCAATTGATTTCATCTATATATCCTTAAGAATTCAGTTTTTCCAAGATTGTATCCAGGTCAACATTGTGCACCATACAAGCTTCTGCGATAGTCTCCATTTGGGAGGAAGGACATCCTAAACAGTGCATTCCCATTGAAAGCAATACATCTACTTTATCCGGTCTAAGTCTCAAGATATCTCCGATTAAAGTTGAACCAATAATTTTGCCGTTTGCTTCTTGTAACTCAGGGAAGAACTCGTTAATATCTTCTTCAACAGTTGATATATTGGAAATTCCGAAATTCTCAACAAGTACTTTAGCGACGTTAGGAGAAATAAAAGCCGGTAGTGTAGGTCCTAAATGGATATTCTTAACACCTAGAGATAGTAATGCAAGTAGAACTATTACAGCTTTTTGCTCATACCATGCAATATTATAAATTATAGGTAGATCGTTGATATCTTCAAGTTCAAATATTTCTTTTAGTTTAAGAGCGATAACGGCCAAAGAATAAGAATCATTACATTGTCCGGCATCAAGTACTCTAGGAATACCTGAGATATCGCCAAGATTTAGTTTATTGTATCTGTATTTTGCACATCCGGCAGTTAAGATAACAGAATCCTTTGGAAGTGCTTTTGCAAAATCCTCGTAGTAATCTCTATCTTTTTGTCTACCGTCGCATCCACCCATGACTACAAATTTCTTTATCGCACCTGATTTTACTGCTTCTACGACAGCATCGGCAAGCTTGAATACCTGCTCATGAGCAAAACCACCGATAATGCTTCCCAGTTTCAATTTCAGTCGGAGCATCACATCTTTTAGCGTGTTCGATGATTTCTGAAAAATCTTTTGGCTGTCCAATCTCACCAGGTATATGTTTACAACCGGGATATCCTGCAGCACCTGTTGTATACAATTTATCTACATAGGAATCCTTTGGAGGAACGATACAGTTCGTAGTCATTAGAATCGGTCCATTAAATGATTCAAACTCATCTCTTTGTTTCCACCACGCATTACCATAGTTACCTACAAAGTGTTCGTACTTTTTAAAAGCAGGATAGTAATTTGCAGGAAGCATTTCTGAGTGAGTATAAACATCTACACCTGTTCCTTCCGTTTGAGCCAGTAGCATTTCCATATCCCTTAAATCGTGACCGGAGATTAAGATACCAGGGTTATTTCTTACGCCGATATTAACTTCGGTGATTTCAGGATGACCATAAGTAGAAGTATTGGCTTCATCTAATAGAGCCATACCTTTAACGCCTGCAGCACCTGTATCTAAAACAAGCTGTACAAGTTCATCTACAGTTAGGCTGTCGTCCATTGTTTTCACCAATGCTTCTTGGATAAATAGATCGACCTCGTCATCGTCCTTTAGTAATACATTTGCGTGTTTTGTGTAAGCTGATAGACCTTTTACTCCGTATACCGTAAGCTCTCTTAAACTTCTGACATCTTCATTTTCAGTAGAAAGAACACCCACAACTTCAGCTTTTTCTAAAAGTTTTTCGGTATCCTTTTCGCTATACTTAGCAGCTTCGCTGAGCGAAGAGACATCTTTTAATTCAGCCATGAGCTTATCTTTTAAATCTATAGTATAATGCACTCTTTCCATCAATGCATCATCATCAAAGTTGGCATTCGTAATAGTAGTAAATAGGTTAAAAGTTACAGTATGATTTAATTCTTTAGATACTTCAAGTCCTTCATTTCTCATTTGAACAAGAACATTTGCTAATCCTTTGGTAACATATACCAATAGATCTTGGATTTTCGCGACTTGAGGAGTTTTACCACATACTCCTTTTACAGTACATCCTTTATTTTGTACTGTTTCTTGGCACTGATAACAAAACATTTGCTCCATAACATACCCCCAAATTATTTATTTGTCTATATTATAAACTGTATAAGAAAATAAATCGGTAACCAATGTTACGTAACTAAATAATACCTTCTAAATAATCTCTATTTAATATATGAATTGTGTCCTTATCTACACTGATTATATTCTCTTCTTCCATATTCATAAGCTCTCTGGATAGAGAGGGTCTTGTAGTTCCAATATACTGGGCCAACTCTTCTCTGTTGAATACGAGCTTTATAATGTCAGAATTTCCTGAAACCTGTAAGAGATAATTGGAAATCTTTTGTCTTAGAGAAAAACTGCTGTGAATCAGAAGTTTTTGATTTAAGTGAAATGCTTTCTCAGAAAGGATTTCGAGCATGTTTTGAACGATTATGCTATAAGATTCAAAATCTTCCGTTCTTAAACTGATAATAAATTCCTTCGGAATTGCTAAAACCTTAGAAGCTTGTATAGAATGGCAGGTATAATCATAAGACCTTTCCCTTAAATACAAATAAACCTCTCCAAAAACAGTTCCACGATTCGTAAAAGTGTTTACAATTGTCCTCTTACCATTGATATCGGTTTTTTCAATGGTTACCGAGCCCTCTATCAAAACGAATAAAAACTCAGGCTCATCACCTGCCACGAAAACATTCTCACCATTATTAAAATCAAAAACTCTTAAATTTGAATTCAATTCTATCAGTTTAAACTCGTCATCACTTAAACCGTTAAACAGCTTACAATTTAAAGTCTTAAGATCTATCATCGTCAGCTCCCCACTTAAGCTCCTCTCCACTAGTATTAAATGCCTTCCTCTTACCATGTATTTCATCTATATCTATACGAAAAACCAAAGTTCTATGATTGCTATTTGAAATAAAAGGTGCAGCTAAATCATATACTTCGGGAGTATACTTTTTACAAATTGCGATCAGAGCATCGGACTTTTCTACAGCATCTGTAACCATTGAAATCCTACCCATAACATGAGCGGATTCATACTCAGTAGTATAAACCTTGGAACCAATAGCTCTAAAATCACCTTCATTTACCAAATCTATAATCTCTTCTCTGCTGAATAGGGAAGGCACCTTAGCTTTTGAAACAAAACTAACGGAAACTACCTCATTTTGAGCGATTAAATCCACTTTCTTACCCGATGTTGCACTATGAAAATAGAGCCTATCATCAACCCTGACAATCGATAGAACAACAGTATAAGGAATCCCATCTGACACCAAACCCATAACGCCAAACGCGGAATTATCTATAACATCAATAGCAAACTTTTCGTCCATTTCACGATCTTTTCTACGCATATAATCACCTCATCTATATTATACAATAAAAACCAAAGATATACCCAACTAAACGATAACTATATCTACAATATACATATTCTCAAAGTGATAAAACGGTAAATACCAACAATTAAATGCAATTAAATGGGGTCAGGCTTTTAAAATGTGTATTTTATAAATAAATATACACTGAAACACATTGGGGAAATGCATAAAATGGCGTTGTATAGCTATCCAATAATACAAATAGTATGCGCGAGAGAGCAAAAACATGCAAAAAATAAAATAATGGAAGCCTGACCCCCTTCGATATATTAAACAAATATGGAGTTTCGATTAATATATTAAACAAGCATGGGAGATGCTTTAGGGAAAGGGGTTGTGATATAATATAATTGTGGTTTTAGATTTGGAGGCTGGAAATTAGAAGTTATATCGAAAATGGGTGGCTTTTATGAAGAAGAGGATTAATGAGTCGTTTATAGTTGAGATAAAAGAGGATGAATTGATAGTGCTCGACGGAACGGTCGATAATCTTACAAGTGAATTGAATAAAAGTTTAGCTGCTGCCATTTTAAGAGGGGAGAGGCTTATTTCTATTGGCGGTTTTGACAGTATTTATTTTATAAATGAGCTTGAGAAGAATCGTTTTGAGGTATTTCCTGTTAAGGACAGCGATGCTAAAAGGGTTAGGGAGCTGTTGATGGGGGTTATTGATAAACTCAATGACGGTCTTATGATAAGCGACAAAGAAGGTAAGATTATCGTCTATAATTCTGCAATGGAAAAGCTTGAGAATATGACTCGTGAAGATATGATTGGGAAGTATCTTTGGGATGCATACGGTTATGAAGACGATTCCGCTTCTGAACATAGACATGTATTCAAATCCGGTAAAGCACTTGAGAATATGTATTCTGCGCATACTCTAGTCGATGGAGAACCGCTCTATACCAATTACAGTACCTATCCAATCTTTTCAAATGGAGAGATAATCGGAGTTGTAACTGTTTCGGCAAATGAAGAGGTTATTCATGAAAGGCTTAGGAAGGCAACAGAGGTTAAAAGACTTCATAATGTAAATTACAATCTTCAAACCGGTAGGACATATTCTGATAATGGCACAACTTATGGTTTTTCTGATTTTATAGGAGAGTCTGAAATAATAAAGAGTTTAATAAATGAAGCTCAGACTATTTCTTGGATGGACAATAATATCCTTATACATGGAGAGACCGGTACCGGAAAAGAAGTACTTGCTCAAAGTATTCATAATCATGGCAAGAGGTCAAAAGAAAGATTTATAGGTGTTAACTGTTCGGCCATACCGGAAAACCTACTTGAAAGTATATTGTTCGGAACTGTAAAAGGTGCATATACGGGTGCGGTCGATCATGTTGGGATTTTTGAAGAAGTAGGAGAAGGAACTCTTTTTCTAGATGAAATTAATTCTATGCCCATAACCCTTCAAGTTAAGCTCCTTAGAGTACTACAAGAGAGAAGAGTAACAAGGCTTGGAGATTCAAAATCCTATGAACTAAAAGCCAGAGTTATCTCTGCGATGAATCAAAATCCTTTTGAAGCCATTAAAGAGGGAATAATCCGAGAGGATTTATATTATAGATTAGCAGGATTTAATCTTCACATTCCTGCTCTTAGGGACAGAAAGAGTGATATAATATTATTGTTGGAGTATTTTCTAAAAAGATACTCTTCGCTGATGGGGAAGAAAATAATAGGTGTTGACGATGAACTTAGAAAAATTCTAACAAATTATGCTTGGAATGGAAATATCAGAGAACTTGAGAATTTAGTAGAAAATATGCTCATAGCGGCGAATGCTGAAGAGAGATATCTGACTATTGATCATATACCGAAGTATTTAAGGAAGAGAATACTGGGAAGTTTAGCAACTGAAGAAAGTAGTACTGATGATTTAATAACAAGAGTTGAAGAGTTCGAAAGAAGAATAATTCTAAAGGCACTCGAAGAAAATTCATATAATATAACTAGAACCAGTAAGAAACTGGGGCTAATAAGACAAAATTTACTTTATAGAATGAAGAAGTATAAGATAGAAAAACCGGAGGAGGTGTAGAAAATTGTACATAGTGTATAATAGTCTACACCTATGCTTTTTTTAAGAAATTATTAAACTAAGAATATTAGTTTTGGTAAATGGCTTAATTACTGATAACGTTTACATAATAAATGATATAAATTTCATATATATATGATGCAGGAATATTACTGTAGAAAAATCTACACTTTTGCTAAATTTAATTCATCATTTTTAGATAATTGGCTATTTTGTGGGTTTTAAAAACTTGGTATCATTCTTGCTTTAAATATAACAAAAGAATTGTAAACGAGGAAGGAGATTTGCATGGAAACGAACACACCAAGAAAAATGGGAAGAAATCAAGCGCTAACGAGATTTCTACTATTTTCAGCAATTGGGATTTTTATGTTCTT
Organism: Peptoniphilaceae bacterium AMB_02; assembly: GCA_036321625.1. Lineage (NCBI taxonomy): Bacteria > Bacillati > Bacillota > Tissierellia > Tissierellales > Peptoniphilaceae > Microaceticoccus > Microaceticoccus formicicus. The sequence continues at coordinate 2,014,236 of CP143259.1, read as the reverse complement.
TATCCCTATTACTATCGAAAAGAGTAGTATACCACTGGATCACCTGGTAAACTTTATTCAAAAGATACCGTATTATACCAAGGTATACGGACTCGTACTTGTATTTATTGGAGTAATACTGCCATTTGTAAATGGTAGCTGGAAGAAGACAACTATGAAAAAGGTATTTTCTATTATAAATTTACTGGCAATACCTTTTGTAATTATGGCTGTTTTTGAAATAGGTCCGGCATCCTTGATGGCACCGGGAATGATACCATTTATTTATGGGAAGATAGTAGTTCCCGTAACGACTATTGTACCCATAGGATCTATATTTCTTGCACTGATAGTTAGCTATGGACTAATGGAATTTGTAGGTGTATTTATGAGACCTATAATGATTCCAATCTGGAAGACTCCGGGTAGGTCTGCGATAGACGCTGTAGCATCCTTCGTAGGATCTTACTCAATAGCACTACTTATAACCAATAGGGTTTATACCGAAGGGAAGTATACGGCAAAAGAAGCGGCGATTATAGCCACCGGATTCTCTACTGTATCAGCTACTTTTATGATAATAGTAGCAAAGACTCTAGGACTTATGGATATGTGGACTACTTACTTCTTTATAACAGTATTCGTAACATTCCTAGTATCAGCGATAACAGCCAGAATCTATCCATTAAGAAATAAACCGGATGAATTTTACCTAGGTAAAATGGGTGAGGTAGAACAAGATGTAAAGGGTAATAAGTTTACTGTAGCTCTTGATACGGCACTTGATGTAAGTGCAAATGCACCTGGACTTTTAGAAAATACGAAAAGAAATTTAGTTGACGGATTTAAGTTGGCCATAGGACTTGCACCATCACTGCTTGCAATAGGAACCTTGGGCCTTATCCTGGCACATTATACACCTATTTTCAAAGTAGTTGGATTGATTTTCTATCCGATATTGGCATTGTTTAGAATTCCAGATGCAATGCAAGTAGCGACTGCTCTATCAACCAGTATAGCAGAGATGTTCTTACCTGCAGCATTTGTAGCTGAGAGCGGATTTGCCACAAGATTTTTAGTAGCGGTAGTATGTATATCGGAAATACTGTTCTTCTCGGCATCAATACCATGTATGATGGCTACTGAAATACCACTAAAGATGAGAGACTATATCATTATATGGGTAGAGAGGGTAATTCTTTCTATAATAATCACCATGCCGATAATAATGATTTTCTTTAGATAATAAAATAATAAAAATTTAAAGAGGTACAAAATGATTCAAAACCCAGATATTAAAGCAGCAATGAAAATTAAACTTGACGATGAACTACCGGAGTATCCTACTTTCAAGGAAGGAATAAGAAGAGCTCCTAAAAGAGAAGCGAAACTTAGAAAAGAAGAAGTAGAATTAGCACTTAGAAATGCCTTAAGATACATCCCTGAGCAGCATCATGAATTTATGGCTAAAGAATTCCTAGCAGAATTAAAAGAACATGGTAAAATCTATGGATATAGATACAGACCACATGGAGAACTAAAAGGAAAACCAATCGACGAATACAAGAGCAATTGTACAGAAGGTAAAGCATTCCAAGTAATGATTGACAATAACCTTGACTTTGACGTAGCTCTTTACCCATACGAACTAATCACTTATGGAGAAACAGGTGCGGTTTGTCAAAACTGGATGCAGTACACACTAATTAAAAAATACTTGGAAGTACTGGATCAAAACATGACTCTAGTAATATATTCAGGACATCCGGTAGGATTATTCCATTCTAAACCTGAAGCTCCAAGAGTAATTATTACAAATGGTCTAATGATCGGTATGTTTGACAACCTTGAAGACTTTAACAGAGCTTCTGCACTTGGAGTCGCAAACTACGGACAAATGACAGCAGGTGGCTGGATGTATATTGGACCTCAAGGTATAGTTCACGGAACATATAATACATTATTAAACGCAGGTAGACTTGTACTTGGTATTCCTAATGAGGGTGATCTTGCAGGAAGACTATTCGTTACATCAGGACTTGGTGGAATGAGTGGAGCTCAAGGTAAAGCTTGTATAATTGCAGGTGGAGTTTCAATTATAGCTGAAGTTGACAAGTCCAGAATAGATACCAGATATACACAAGGTTGGGTAACCGATGTAGTTGACAGCTGTGAAGAAGCATACAAATTGGCTCAAGAATCAATGGATAAAAAAGAACCTAGAGCAATAGCTTATCACGGAAATGTAGTAGACCTACTACAATATGCAGTAGATAATAATATCCACATCGACCTATTATCAGACCAAACATCATGCCACGAACCATATACTGGAGGTTATTGTCCGGTAGGTATTACCTTTGAAGAGAGAACAAGACTTCTTGCTGAAGACCATGAAAAATTTGTTGAACTTGTCAATAAATCACTGGTTACTCACTTCCATGTAATTCAAAAACTTACTGCAGCAGGAACTTATTTCTTCGATTATGGTAACTCATTTATGAAAGCAATCTACGATGCAGGCGTTAAAGAGATTTCCAAAAACGGAATCGACGAAAAAGACGGATTTATTTGGCCATCTTATGTAGAAGACATTTTAGGACCTAGACTATTCGACTTTGGATACGGTCCGTTCAGATGGGTATGCCTAAGCGGAGATGTTGAAGACCTTAGAAAGACTGATGCAGCAGCTATGGAATGTATAGACCCTGATAGAAGATATCAAGACAGAGATAACTGGATTTGGATTAGAGATGCAGAGAAAAATGCACTTGTAGTTGGAACTCAAGCAAGAATCCTGTACTCTGATGCATTCGGTAGAAGAGATATAGCGCTTAAATTCAATGAAATGGTAAGAAATGGAGAAATAGGACCTGTCATGTTAGGTAGAGACCACCACGACACAGGCGGAACCGACTCACCATTTAGAGAAACATCCAATATCAAAGACGGATCAAATATAATGGCTGACCAAGCTACTCAAATCTTTGCAGGAAATGCAGCAAGAGGTATGAGCCTTGTAGCATTACACAATGGCGGTGGAGTAGGAATTGGTAAATCTATAAACGGAGGGTTCGGTTGTGTACTGGACGGATCTGAAAGAATAGATGAAATCCTTAAATCAGCTATGCCATGGGACGTTATGGGTGGAGTTGCAAGACGTGCATGGGCAAGAAACGAAAACGCAATCGAAACTTCAATCGAGTACAATAAAGTAATGGAAGGACAAGACCATATAACACTTCCTTACTTCGTAGAAGACTCTATAATTGAAGATGCAATGAAAGAATATTAAAATCCCAAAAAAACTAATAAATAAAGGTAGTGCGTCAGAATAAACTAAATTCTGATGCACTACCTTCTTTTTATAAATATAGGAAAACACAAAAAAACAAAGCCGATTAAATAGCGAACTATACATTTTTCGGTTTTAGAAAACGTCTAGATATCAACGTTAGAATGGGGTCAGGCTTTTAAATATCGCATTTTATACATAAAAATACATCTAATTTGAAGAAGGCAAACATAGACAATGTCTTGTAATAGATGTTAACATTAGTGAAGTGTATGCAAATATAGGGATAATCATGCAAAAAATAAAATAATGGAAGCCTGACCCCCTTAATTTTTGGTTTTTTGGTGTGGATTATTGTACTAAAAAAGGACCTGTTATTTAGGTAGGTCCTTTTCATTTAGATTGGTCTTTTTAGTTTGAGGGGTCGTTTAGATGCAGCCCCTTTATTTTTATAGTTTTTTTACGATTGAAGATTTCAAATAGAGATTTCCAACACCGTCAATTTTACCTTCAAGATCGTGACCGTCAACCGGCTCGATAATCCTTATAGATTTTGCCTTGGTTCCTCTCTTAAGTACCTGTTTACCTAGTTTGACATCTTGGACGAGGGTTACATCATCACCATCTTGAAGTTCATTACCAACCGCATCCATTACCTTTTCTTCTTCCAGACATAGATCAGTCCAGAAGTGTCCACATTCAGGACAAGAATACCCATTTCCATCTTCATATCCATACTCACCATTACATTTCGGGCAATTAATCATAATATCCCTCCTCAATATAAGAGTATAGCATAATGGAGAAAAAGTGAAAGACCTATGAATTATAAAAATGAGTCAAGGAAGTTTAATGTGAAATAACTAAGTAATTACTTTATCTATAAGAAATACTTATCATAAACCTTATCATATAGATAAATCTAATTTTACATTGTAAGCTTTTGAATATATAATACTATCAGAAGAAATACGTATATTTAAAGAAAGTGTGATGAAAATGAGTAGAATATTAGTCGAATTTATTAATACTTGACCTAGCTGTGACTCCATAGGGAGAAATGTCCAGGATGTGGCATCAAAATACGGGGACTTGGTTGAAGTAAAACTGTACCAAACAGGAAAAGATATGGATTATATTGCAAAATACGGCATGATATTTAGCGGAACAATGATTATAAATGAAGAAAAGAGAATAACAAGGCTTAGTAGAAAAAATATAGAATTAGAGATAGGACAAGCTGTTGAAGAACTAAAAGGGAAAATGAAATAGGGGTGATAATATGATTATAGAGTATATATCGGCCATAATCAGGGCTTCGATAAGTATCTTAAACAGTGCTTCACCTTGGATAGTATGCAGTTACATAATTGCAGGCTTGCTACATGATGTACTACCTGCAGGTAAGTTCTTAAAACACCTTGGAACCAAAAAAATCTCAGCAATATTATATACTACCATTTCCGGTATGTTTCTGCCAATATGTAGCTGTGGAACTATACCGCTAGGTATTAGCATGTATTATTCTGGAGCGTATTTAGGACCTGTTTTAGCTTTTATGACTTCAACTCCAGTTATAAATCCAATAGCGGTGGTACTTTCCTATGGATTACTAGGAAGGGATATTACTCTCTTGTATATAGGTATAGGATTTATACTTCCTTTTATTATTGGGATAGTAGGAAACAATCTAGCAGGAGAGGAATTATGCTTTGAAAATGCTTCAGTTCATATGCAAGGTGAATTGCGAGATGAAAGGAGTCTTACAGATAAGCTAAGAGACGGTATGAGCTGGGTTATAAACGACTTTGGATTAACCATAAGTAAGTATGTAATATCGGGTATGCTAATGGCTGGATTTATTCTGGTTACCTTTCCTTCATCTTTAATACAAAAATATTTAGGGAATCCAAGTGCTTTATCATTGTTAAATATAGCAATACTTGCATCTGTCATGTATGTATGTGCAGTGGGGCATATACCTTTTATTGCTGCCATGATTGCGAGTGGTGCATCGCCAGGATCTGCCGTAACTTTTCTAATAGCTGGAGCTTCCACCAATATTGCGGAGCTTATAAGCATATATAAGATGATTGGTAAAAGGGCAGCGATATTGTATGGTGGTTTTGTAACATTACTGTCTCTTTTCTTTGGATATATAACTAATCTAATACTTATGCCTGGGTTTAAACCATCCATAAGCATCAGTTCCATAGATTACTCAATTAATTATGCAAATAAACTAATGGTAATATTTCCTGAGTGGAGCAAGTATGCTGCTTCAACTATAATATTTGGATTCTTTTCATATGCAATGTATCAAAAGTTAAGATGTTTCTTAGAACAGAGGTTCGCATAATGAAAAAAATAATCACAACATTAATTATCGTAGCTATCTTAATTGGAGGTTATGCTATATACACAATAAATCGTGAGATAGTACTAGATACTGATATTGGAGTAGAAGAAAACAATAAACTGCTAAGACATTTTAAAGAAGTCTTTGAAAGTGAAGTTCCGGTCAAAGCGGGTTATGCTGATATAAACAATGACTTGATACCTGATTTGGTAGTCGTCTATAGAGATAATGAGCAGGATAAAAATTTTATGTGTGCTGTATTGGACTTTAAAGATGAATATTTTATTACTGGGAGCATACCTGCACCATACGAAAATGTAGAAATACAATTTAAAGATATAGATGAAAAAGACGAAATGGAATTTATAGTATCTGGAAGTAAAGACGGAAACTATGGTTATGCCATATATAGATTATCAGAAGAAAAACAGCTTCGAGATTTATTTAGTGAAAATATGGAAGATTGTTGTTAATAAATAAAAGGAGAGTATATATGAAAAAAAGATTTGTTGCAATTTTAGTGCTTTTTTCAATACTATTAACTGCCTGTGGAGGAGGAGTAGATAAAGTTGAAAAGAGTGGGGATGAGAGTAAAGATAAGGTTGATTCACACCAAATAACTGTAGGATATTATAACTGCGACCATATGGTTCCAGGTCCCATTGGAGAAGCGGCAGGGATCTACAAAGCTCATGGATTAAATGTTAAACTTACCGGAAATGGAAAAGTTCCTCAAGCAATGGCAGCAGGACAAATGGATGCAGGTTACATAGGGGCTAGAGGATTGGTTGCTGCAAATGGAGAAGGAGCTCCGATTGTCTATGCAGCTAATAATCATATCGGAGGATCTATGTACTTAGTAGTTTCAAACGATATAGAAAAACCTGAAGATTTATATGGACAAAAAGTTGCTATAGGAGATCCTTCAAAAGAAGAAGGATGGTTATGTGGGTATTCACAAGACTTGAACCTTTCAACTGATCCGGAAGATTATGAATTGGTAAACACAGATTCTGATGCTGACTCATACCTTGCACTTACAACAGGACAGATTAAGGCTTATACATGTTGTGATCCATGGGGATCCATGGCAGAGCACGAAGGTGTTGGTAAAATAATTTCGACCTATTATTTAATGGATGGAGATATTGGGGTTTGTTGTGCATTTTCTATGAACAAGAATTTTATAAAAGAACATAGAGAATTAGCTAAAAAACTCTTAAAAGCTCATGTTGAAAGTGTTAAATATTGCTATGAGCATCCAAAAAAGGCTGCAGAGATATTTGCTGAGTATTATAGCGTTCCTATAGAAGTCGCTATGAAGACAATCTACATGAAATGTGTTAATGAAGGAAGAACGATTACTTGGAAATTAGATGAAAATCAATTTAAACACGCTTATAAAACATATGAAAAATGGGATCTTATAAAAAATATTCCGGAGTTTGAAGATGTTGTTAATAAAGAACTATACGCAGAAGCTGAACTTGATGATTTCGATCAATTCATCAAAGAAAAAGTAGACCCAGTACTTCCTTTAGGAATGACATATGAAGAGTTTGAAAAAGTGGCAAACGAATTGGATTAGTATATTAACTATAATTATAACATGTGCTTTAATTCTTTTATCGCTGAGAATTATTGTCGATAATAGGAAATATAGGGATACTACAGTTGGATCAGTAGTAAAGATCGGTGCCGGAGATGATATCTCCGGTTTAGTCTTATCCTTTATGAAGGATGAGATGAGAAATCAACTCGGATTTGAATTACAACCATACTTTATAAGAGATTGCTGAACTAAAACCTCTCAATGGGCATTGAGAACGGATGTATACTCCATGGCAATAGTTTGCAAAGAAGCTGCTGAGGAGTATATTGCAGTAAATAATGATTTTGAAATATATGCTCCTCTTGTTATGAATTCCGATATTATACTTATCTCAAGCGATAAAATTAAAGAAATAGGGATGACAGCCAATAAGGGATTCCATAAGGATTTTATAATACAAAAATACAGTGATGTAAAACTGCATGAAATGAATGCACAAGCACTGCCATACTCCTATGAAACAGGGAGAGTAGATGCTGTTATTATGGACATCACTAAACTTGGGGACCTAAAAGGAAAGGTGATAGAACCCTCGAAGGAAGATTATGTAACTTATGTACTAATAGTAAAAAGTGATTATATAAAAACAAATGAATTTCGTGAGTTTGTAAGCTCGTATAATGAAGCGATAGAGAGATTGACCAAGCCAGAGGAGATTACAGACTACATGATGGAATATTCAAATCTAAATGAAAGGAGAAGAGAGGAATGGAAAGTAAAATTGCTGAGAATAAATGGACCAAACTAGCTCAGAAAATTCAGCTTAAAGAGAATCTAATAAAAATCCTGTTCTATGTACTGCTAATTGTTATCTGGCAAGTTCTTTCCTTGAGAATAGGAATACCTTTATTGTTACCGAGTCCAATGTCGACCCTAAAAGCTTTTGTCAGCTCGCTTTTTGACCAAAAGATTATGATGAATGTTGGAATTACATTTGGTAGAGTAATAAAGGGATGGTTAATTGCACTTGCAATCGGAGTGCCACTAGGTCTTGCAATGGGACTATCTAAGACCTTTAATTTTGTCTTTGGTGGATTAATCCACTCACTAAGACAGGTTCCGATGATGGCATGGGTGCCTCTGACGATTATTTGGCTTGGAATAGGTGACGGACCAACTCTTTTTATGATAGCTATAAATGGTCTTTTTCAAATAATATTAAATACAACTTCTGGAGTATCAGGCATCTCAAGAGATTATTATAATGCAGCCAAGAGTATGGGAGCAGGTAAAATGAGTATATTTAAAAATGTCGTACTTCCAGGGGCGTTGCCTGATATACTCGTAGGAGCAAGACTGGCAATTGGCAGTGGCTGGATGTCCGTAATCTGAGCGGAATTCATAGCGACGAGTGCCGGGCTTGGCTACTCTATGGTAGAAGCACAGTCTTTAATGCAGACAAATGTGCTTATTGCGCTGATGTTTATGTCAGCTTTTGTAGGTTTTTTTATTGATAAAATCTTACAAATAGTCAACAAAAGATTGACGAAATGGAGGTATCAAGAATGAAACTGAAAATTGATAATGTTTCAAAAACTTTTAATAATCATGGAAAGATACATAGAGTTTTGACTGATATCAGTTTTCAAGTTGCTGATGGGGAGTTTATAACTCTCCTAGGACCATCAGGCTGCGGGAAAACTACAATGCTTACTATTATTGCCGGTTTCCAAACAGCAGACACCGGAGTTGTAAAACTTGACGATAAGGTGATAACAGCACCAGGACCGGATAGAGCATTTGTTTTTCAGAATTATGCGCTTTTCCCTTGGATGACTGTGGAAGATAATATAAGGTTTCCCATGGTACAGATGAAAGTATCTAAAGAAAAACAGAATATCTTAATGGATTACTTACTTGAAATATCCAATCTGAAAGGACATGAAAAACTTTATCCTCATCAAATATCAGGAGGAATGAAACAGCGTACAGCTCTTGTAAGAGCACTGGCAAACATGCCAAAAGTATTACTTATGGATGAACCGCTCGGTGCATTGGATATGAGAATGAGACAAAAACTACAATCGGAATTAGAAGAAATTTGGACAAACGAGAAACTGACCATAATAATGGTAACCCATGATGTAGAAGAAGCTGTATATCTTAGTGACAGAGTAATACTAATGTCTGCAAATGAAGGAGAAATCGTAGTAAACCAGAAAATAGATCTTGAAAGACCAAGAAATCGAACTTCGCCTGAATTCTTGGAACTGGTCAGAACTTTGAGTGACAAAATTTCATTAGGAGATTTTGAATAATATGGAGAAATCATGAAGAAAAAAATTGATATAAATAATGTAATTAATTTAGAGACAGGACTTACTAGTGGCGAAAAAGAAGCTAGGATTACCATACTAAATCGCATGATAGCTGAAAAAGGCCCACTGGATTTAGAATGTATGGAATATGATTTAAAAATAATGGTAAATAAACTTATAAAAAAGAAAAAGATCGTAGTAGAAGATAATAAAGTAAAATTTGCATATCCTGTATCAAGTATTCAGACAGCGCATCGTATAATTTTGGATGACGGCAGAGACTACTATGCCATGTGTGCTATAGACTCTTTAGGATCGTCATTTACATTCCACAGTGATTTGACAATAGAATCTAAATGTGCCGTTACTGGAGATCCTATTTATATCAAAATCTCAGATGGTGAGATTGTTGAATATAGTCCCAAAAGCATACAAGCTATACATGTAGACCTTTCTCTTAATACCGAATGGGCATCATCTTGTTGAAATATCATGAACTTCTTCCGTGGGGAGAATGAAATGATGGAATACTTTAAAGACAATAAATTGGATTATGATACCAGCTTTGGACTGGACTTAAAGACAGCTTTTGAAGTTGGTAAAAAAATATTTACATCAGGAGGAGATGAAAAATGAAAGTAGCATATGTATTGAGTTCAAGTGAATCGAGAAGAATATTGAGGGATATGGTGATTCCTCAAATGGAGGCAGGAGATCATGTAGCTGAAGTAGTCGGTATGTTCTTTGTTTTCGATAATACGTTCATGCTTCTTGAAAATACAGATCTTGGGCATAGATTACAAAAACTACACGAAGAAACAGGGATGATACTACTTGCTTGTGATCAATGCGTTTTAGAAAGAGAGATTGAAGACAAATTGATTTCAGGTGCTGACATAGGATGCTTCCCGGTGCTTTACGGATGCTTAGCGAATGTAGAACTTGATCAAGTTATAACTCTCTAAACTAAGTTTACAAAACTTAACTACTGTCAGCGATAATCTGTATTATCAAAATAAAAAAGTGTTGTGTCAGTTTTTATATTCCAGACACAACACTTTTATTAACTAAATGCATATGGATAGAAAAAGTGTACTAAAAACATTACAAGAGCTGACGCTGCGAATAGTCTGTGTAATTTAAGGAAATTAGAATTCTTGGTTCTGTAATATCCGCCTCCAAATACCGCTGTCAATATTAATATAGAATAGAGAACAGTTCCGGTATGAAGGGTAATTCTACCGAGAATCAAATATCCATGGTATAGCGCAGCGGCTAAAAACAAAACTCCAAGCGGTTTATGCAATCTCCTTAAAACAATGATTGAGTTGAAAAAAGCCTTGCTTTTAGTTTTGAAAATATATTTGTTCAATCTTAATAATATGAAGGGCAGTAATAATATCCCCAGAATACCTGCACTTATCCAACCAAATATAGAGTACATTAGTCTTTAATCGGCAGTGCGAAATAATCTCTGTAAATTATTTATTTCCTATAATTAGTTAATGTTTATGAGGGTGGATTTTACTGCCCTCATTATTTATTTATATATCAAGCTTGATATATTGTCAATTTTTTCTTTGCAGAGCCTGAGGTAAATAATAAGAGGAGCCACCGAAGGGGACCATTGATAAGGGTTCTAAAAAATGGTACACTAAGCCGACGAAGGCAAAATACATACTTATCAGTCTTTGCTTCGCCTTCGGTATTTACCTTGCACCATTTTTTAGGTTCTTTGTCAATGGTGGCGGAGTGTGTTAGTTCTCTAAATCATGCATTATTCTCAATTCTCCTACTATTGATCCCCAACTTCTTAATGGAATATTCCATTTCTTTGCAATTATATTTGTAGCTAAGTATAGTGCTTTCATCAGTGACGTAGCACTTGGGAATACTGATCTATTACGGTTTAACCGTCTGTATGAGCTATTTAAACTCTCTATAGCATTCGTAGTATATATTATTTTTCTAACTTCCTTAGAATACTTAAAGATTGGCGTTATTGAATTCCACTCCCTTTCCCATCTATCCATTGATCCTGGATATTTTTTATCCCATGCTTCAGCTACTTTCAAACGATTCTTATTTGCTACTTCTTCGTCAGGTGCGTGATATATTGTTTTTAAATCATTTGCAAATTGTTTTCTATCTTTGTACGATACGTATTTTAATGTGTTTCTTACCATGTGAACTATACAGGTTTGCCACTCAGCTTTTGGATATGCCGCTGATATGGACTCTTCTATACCTATTAGTCCATCTGAACAGATAATGTAGATATCTTTTACTCCTCTGTTTTTTAGGCTATTTAGGACTCCTAACCAGTATTTACTACTTTCGTTTTGTCCTACATATATTCCTAATACTTCTTTAAGCCCATCTTCGTTTATTCCGAGTATTATATATGCTGCTTTCTTTGATATTAAACCCTCTTCTTTAACAGAAAAGTGAATAGCATCAATGAACACTACAGGATAAGTCTCTGACAGTGGTCTTTTTTGCCAGTCTTCTATTTCCGGCAGAATTTTGTCGGTTATGTCTGAAACCAGTCCATCACTAACTTCAAATCCATAGATATCATAGATTTGTTCAGATATTTGTCTAGTACTCAAACCTCTTGCATACATTCCTATTACCTTATTTTCTATCTCAGATATGTCTTTTTGTCTCTTTTTTACAATTTGAGGTTCAAAGCTTGAGTCTCTATCTTGAGGTACTGATATTTCAGATTCACCCATACTTGATCGTATTCTTTTAGTTTTGTATCCATTTCTAGAGTTTTCATTGTCACTTCTTTGGTTTGTTTCATATCCTAAATGGTGCTCCATTTCGGCTTCTAACATGCTTTCTATAGTATCTCCTAGTAAATCCTTAATAGCATCATGTATGTCCTTTGCTGACTCAATTTCATACTCATTGATTAGATAAGATATGATTTCTTTTTTTCCTTCACTTAATTTTTTTCTTCTTGCCATTTTAAAAAGCCTCCTATGTTATTTTTATTTTAACTAATCATAGGAAGCTATTCAATATTTACAGACTTTTTTTCGCAGTCTCCAGTTCTATCTCTAGTGATGATACTGATTGTTTGGTTTTTGGATATTAAGGATATAGAAATCAAATCAATGCTGCCTCAATTTTTACTATTGTCAGTGGATGTTTCAAAATCTTTTTTATCAACTCTAGCCGGTGTATTCCTAACAGTAGCTACCTTTACTTTTACGACAATACTTACTGTTATGACCACTTATAGTTCAAGCTTTACTCCAAGAGTTGTTCAGAGGTTTATCGATAAGCCGCATGTATTGAGTCTTATTGGAATTTTTATTGGTGGTTTCTTTTATTCAGTACTTAGTCTTTTTATCATGCAATATGTATCAAGTGGGCAAAAAGTATTTGCGGGCACTTTAGGGGTTGTGTATGCGATTACGAGTATAATTGTATTCATGTTATTCGTGCAGCAGGTCATTCGAGATATAAAAGTTGTAAATCTTATCCAGGATATCTACGATGAAGCTTTGATACTAGTAGGAATTGAAGCTGAGCAAAGAAAGAATTCTCAAAGATTTGAAGAAGAAAAAATAGGCAAGACAATTGGTATATATGCAAACAAGACAGGCTATTTTTACGATGTAGACTTTGAAGGAATCATGAAACAAATTGGTGATATTTCTTGCGAACTGGTAATTCATAAGAAGATAGGGGAGTATATATCAAAAGGCGTTTACATAGCCGACTTGAATTTAACCGAATCCGAATTACCTGATGAACTTAAAGAGGAGAAGGGCGAGTTTTTAAATAAAATATCGGACTCTTTCCTAATCAATAAGACGAAAAACATGTCTCAAGATTATCATTATGAGATTACTACACTGATAGAAATTGCACTAAGAGCAATAAGTCCCGGAATCAACGATCCGAACACTGCGATAAATGCCATAGGCAAGATTTCCAATCTACTAGGTCAGCTTTTTTCAACCGAGAATAAGTTTATTGTGCTAAAAAGCACCGAAAATGCCAAGATCATCTATACTTCCTATTCTACTCAAGAAGAATTATACTTAAGTTTTTATCAACTCATATTTTACGGCAAGGAAGATCCATCAGTTGGATACTCAATTCTAGAAGGACTATACTTAATCTATATGATAGCTGATGATAGTGCAAAGGATAGTATAGTTGAGTTCTTCAACTACGCATATGATGTAATCTACCAGTCGATGAAAACTGAATTTGACAAAAAACATATAAAGGATATAAGGGATGATTTTTTTGAGAACAAAGATGAAGAGAGCGATGCTTATGCGGTGAGGGAAGAAGGGGCTCAAAGTTTTTAAATTTCTTCTTCGTTCATGATTTGGAGAAAAATTTGTTTCGGAGTTTCCAGTGATTCCAATACCGCTTCGCTTGTAAGAATGGAATCAAAGCCCTTCAACTCCTACAACGATTTTTCTTAGCCAAATCCTTCAAAGTCGAATAAATTCAAAATCTTTTCTTTGGGGAACTGAAGGAAGCGACGAGAAGATGTCGCTTTTGTTAGTAAATCTCTCCCTCCGAGTTTGCTTCGCAAACCCACCTCCCTCGTCAGATGGAGGCACTCAAAGAGTTCACAACTAAACCTATCAAAGAAGTAGAGGAAGTGCCCCCACGAGTCTGCTGAAAAACCCCTAGCGAAAATTCTTGATTAAAACCCATTAAAACGTTGAAAACACTTGATTAGAGCCCTATTTCATGAGATAATATATATAATATATTAAAGGGAGATTATCATGTTAAAAGACCAAGAAAATAAGCAACTAACTATAGATACTATTGAATTAGACAATCTAATTGAAGCATTAGGATGTCCAACATCTAAAATCGACTATATAAATGACTTTGATTTCTCAGAAATAGTTGAAGAAATAACCAATAGCTACTGCTTAGACAATGGTCGACCTGCTTATCCTGTAGAAGTGATGTTAAAAACCATCATACTCCAATACTTTGAAAAATTTACAGATAGAGAAGTAGTATGGCACCTTCAATCTAATCTAGTATACAAAAGATTTGTAGGACTTGGGCTTTATGATAATGTACCTACCTATTCTACGATAGCAAAATTTAGGATTGAAAGACTAAATGAAGACATCTTAAATAATCTCTTAACATGTTTAAACATTCAATTAATCAAAAAGAAGGAGATTAAAGGTAAAATAATAAGTATAGATGCTACACACAGTGCATCAAAAGCCAAGAAATTAACACCTGGAGAATATCTTAATCAGCTTTTAAAACAGCTAAATGAAATACTTAAATTTAATACAGCAGAAGAAATAAGTATTGATATACCCAAAATACCAAGAGGTACATCAATAAAAGAAGAAGTAAAAACAGTTATCAGTAAAGTAAAAGAAACACTAGAAATGCTTGAATCCTTAGAAAACGAAGATGAAGAAAACATAATCCCCGGTTTAAAAATAAGTATAGAAATGGAAGAGTATCAATCACTAAAAACAGAACTAAAAGAAAAAATAGAAGATGAAAGATTTTTAAAAGGATTAGAAGAGCACTCATTATCAGATCCAGATGCACGAGTAGGTCATAAAAGTAAGAACAAAGTATTTTATGGATACAAAGACGAACTAATAGCAGACATAGAAAGTAGATATATCCTAGCTACTAATACCTATCCCGGAAACTACTGTGACGGTATGGAATTTAAAGAACTACTTGATAAAGTATTGAAACTGGGAATAAAACCAGAAAAACTATTAGGAGATAAAGCATACTTCAAAGGCGAAATACTTAAAACAGCAGATGAAAAAGAAATACAACCCTATATCCCAATAAACCTAGGGAGTTACAAAGAGAAAGAGGGTTTTGAATATTGCAAAGATGCTGACCAATTTACCTGTAAACATGGAAACGAAACAGTTTCAGTATGCAAAATAAAAGAAAAAGACTCTGAGATAACAAGACGAGTAGTATATACCTTTAATTCTAAAATGTGTAAAATATGTCCTGATCGAAAAGAATGCGTTACCGAGAAAAAATATGTTGCAAAAAGAATAGAATGCACAATAAATTACGGAGTATATAATAAGTGTGCAGCGGTAATGCAAAAAGAAGGTGCAAAAGAAATAGCTAAACAGAGATCGGTTCATGAAAGCATAAACCATGAATTAAAGAACGTATTTGAAGGCAAAACTCAGCAGAGTTATGGCTTGATTAGTGCGCGTAAAAATGGATTACTAAGAGCCTTGATGGTCAACTTTAACCGATATGCATTAAATAAGATGAAACAGGAGTGATAAAATCGCTCCTGTTTTTTTAAAATTCAAAGAAATTGAGATATTTATAAAATACACGAATATTTTACAGAAAAATGATGTGGAAAAAGGTTGCTTTTTCAGCAGACTCCCCCACTTCCACGTTTGTGAGTTAATGATTTATGGATATTAAATATTTAATGACACAGAGATAAAATAGATTCAAAAATGCTGAGGCAGCTCCTCTACTTCTAAGCAGGAGTAATTGCTGTCTAGGTTTTTCTCTCCCACCGAGTCGCTTTGGCGACCCACCTCCCTCGTCAGATGGAGGCTTTCAAAGAGTTCACAACTAAACCTATCAAAGAAGTAGAGGAAGTGCCCCCACTTCCACGTTTGTTTCCAAAACCAATTTAATTATGTTCATTATCAATTAGAGATATTACAATGGAATTCGAAGAATTCTACCTTTATATTTCACACTTATCCCAAACACCTCCAAGCAATACCTCAAAACAATAAAAAACATAATTTCATTATAAAGTTTCACTATCCCTAAATAATCTATGATATAATACGCGCATAGGAAGTTTGCTTTTAATGACTTGGATTATGGAATTTAAATCATTAGGAAGGGTGAGGAAGATGAAAAGATTTAAGATATATGCTCTTTTAGTTTTGGCTATAATCGGGTTTTTTAATCCGGTAAGGGCGAGCGCAGATGTTGGACCTAAGCCTTCAGTGACTATTGTTGTTAAGGGTGGGAATCCTGAAAATGAAGTGTACATAACACTATTATCGAAAACATCGAGATATGGTCCTTATTCGGCTAAAGAGAGTTATGAAAATGAGATTTCTAAGAAGTTTAGCGAGTTTAAGGATGAAGATGGGTACTTTTATATCGATAATCACTACAAATTAAAAGATGGTAAAATGCATTGGAGTTATTATCCTCCTAATGATTTTAAGGTACTAATGTATGTACCGGCTACTGATAGTTATATTGTGAGTGAAACTCCATTAAAGACTTTTGCTTTCAAAACATTTTATAATGTAAGCATACCTTTTGAGATAAGTAATGCTAATGGAAATACGATAATTGTAAATCCTGTCAGATCATATAATATTGGTCAAGAAGCGCTTGGGATTTCACTAAGGATGCTTTTAACTATTGCAGTTGAGTTGGCAGTTGCTCTGCTCTTCGGATTCAAATACAGGAAGCAGCTTAAGACAATTGCACTTACCAATGTCTTTACTCAAGGTCTTTTAAATGTGCTGTTATTTGCAGTTTTGTATTTCCTTGGGGGACTACTTTTCGTACTTGCTTATATAGTGCTTGAAATTGTGGTATTTGTTATTGAGGCATTTATTTATATGGCGAAGTTGAAGACAGCTGATGAAAAACCGGTAGGTACTTTTACTGTGTGGTTCTACTCGTTTATGGCGAATACTCTATCTTTAATAGTGGGGATAATTTTAACGGGATATATACCCGGAATGTTCTAGTGAATAAAAAAACTGCAGACCGAATGATCTGCAGTTTTCTTTATAGTTCTTTACTCCTTATTGCCACGCTTAGATTTTCAATGCTTTGAGTCAGCGCTTGCATCTTACCTTCCAGTCTTACGAGCAAGTATACCGACAGTGCTATTGGAAAACCAAGGTTTGAAACATATTGAAGTATCTCGTCCATTAAATCACCTAGCTACTAAATAGAGTATTCAGAAACCGTTGTTACTATTTCTCTGGCAGCAACTGCTTCTTTTATATCTACTTCTCTATTTGCCAATACATCGAATCCAATCAATCTGCTCATTGCGGCAGATACTTTTTCTTCGTCCAAATCATTTTTTGGATCGTCAATTCTTAAAAAGAATTTTTTGTCTTGAGCGTCTTTAAACTCAAGTTCTAAGATTTTCTTGTCCATCTAAATCCTCCTTTCAATTATTCACTCAGTGTTGACTCTTCGAGTCTGACTACATTGATAACGGGTTTGTTTTGCAATCCCGCTATTTCTCCTGCTGCTCCAAGTAGGTTTTTATCTGTCGCAGTCTTTTTGATTTGGCTATAAGTCTTGTTGACTCTTACCATTTTTCCGTCGACAGTTCCTCCGTCCAGGATTAGCTTTAATCTTAAAGATTCAAGATTTTTTGTTGCCATTTTATCACTCCTTTCAAATCATATATTGCTCTGACAGGAATTTATTACCATTCAAATTTAAAATTTATTTCTTCAAAATGAGTTTTTAGTTTATATATCGCCCTAGTCTTGTTGTTTACTGCTGTTCTGTACTTGATTCCCCTTTTGTCGGCTATCTCATGTAGTGAAAGATTATTGTAATAGAAATCCACTATTACGGACTTTTCAATCTCCGTAAGTACAGCCATGGCAGCTTTTAATTCATCATTTGTCTCTGATTCGATATAATCTTCTTCGATATTCTCATCACTTTCTAGTAATTCTAATTGGCATAAGCCTTCTTCATTGGTTTCATCAAGTGAAAAACATTCCTTATCCCTATTTCTGTTGAGATAGTAGTATCTGAGCATGGTTTTTACATAACCCAGAAAGTAGACTCCTTGAGATGGATCGAAGTTTTTAAAGCATTTTAGTATCTCGAGCTTTCCGTCCTGCATCAAATCATCGTAGAGGTGAGCTCTATAGTAGTATCTTGAAATACTCGACTTAATAAGAGGTTCCAAGAGTTCGACTATGGTATCTTTGTCTTCCAAAGAGCCTTTGAGTGCTCTTTCAATCATTTCGTTATCAATCTTTTTATTCATTTCTGCTCCTGTGAGCAGTCGACTGCTATTTATTACCGGCATATCCAATCCTACAGGAGTATGGGAAATAAGTTAAAGAAAGAGATGGACCTATTCATATCTTATAAATAGGTGTATGTAGCTTATTCACGGTTTGGGAGAAAAGGAAAAGTTTAGATTGACAAAAGAACATATGTTCGGTAAAATATAGCTATAAAATGAAGGAGGGATAATATGCCGAAAAGAAGAGAATGGTCAGACATTCTGAAAAGGGGAATAGTGGCTATTTCCCCTGTATATAAAAAAGGAATAGGAGATGTGACTATTATTAAATTGGAAGACGAAGAAATACTAATTGAAAGGAATATCAAGACGGTACTTAGTAATATTGCAAAATTTTTTCTATTGGATTTAGCTGAAAGCAGGCGCTATTATAGTGAGTATTTAGATAAAAAACGTAATATTCCACTTGTTTACAATGGGGAAAATATTTATATAGTTGTTAAAACAAGACAGCCCATAGGAAAGAATGACGGTGCTATGAGCTATGTAAACAGCAGGTACATAGACAGCGTAAAGGACGGAGTCATTGGATACAATAATGGAGAAAAGCTAAAGACCTATACCTCCGATAGGACTATTAAGAGGAATTTAAAGGATGTTCATTTTATTTTACAGGATTTAGAGATGAGGATATAGGAAAAAAAGCGTAGATTATAGAGACTGGACACTTAAATCCAATTTCTCAAAATCTACGCTTTTATAGTATTATATTAGATCCATTCGCCGCTTTGAATCTTTTTAGCAGCGTATTTTGCAAAGTAACTTACGATGATGTCTGCGCCGGCTCTTTTCATGGCGATAAGTGATTCATAGATGATATCTTCACAAACGATGCCTGAATCTACTGCACTTACAAGCATTTGGTATTCTCCGCTGACATTGTATACGGCTATTGGGAGATTGAAATTCTCACGATAAGCTTTTACGACATCCAGATATGCTAGTGCAGGTTTTACCATAAGTATGTCTGCTCCTTCCATCATATCAAACTCACCTTCCATTATCGCTTCTCTACCATTGTGGAAGTCAAGCTGATATCCTTTACGGTTTCCGTGTGATGGAGCAGAGTCACAAGCTTCACGGAATGGACCGTAGTAAGAAGATGCAAATTTTGAACTATGTGACAGAATCGGAGTATTTACAAATCCGTTTTCATCCAAAGTCTTTCTGATTGCTTCAACTCTTCCGTCCATCATGTCGGAAGGACAGATGATATCAGCACCTGTTTGTGCATGAGAAAGTGCAATTTTAGAAAGATAAGTAAGTGTGCAGTCGTTGTCGACACAGCCACAGTCATCCAGGATTCCGCAGTGTCCATGTGATGTGTATTCGCACATACATACATCTGTAACCACTACGATATCGGGATTTACTTCTTTTATTTTTCTGACGGCTCTTTGGATTGTGCCATTTTCGATAAAACCTGAAGTACCTAATTCGTCTTTTGATTCCGGAAGTCCGAAAAGCATGACGTATTTTAGTCCTAAGCTCGTAATTTCATTGATTTCAGCTTCAAGCATGTCCACCGATAGATGGTACTGATCCTTTAATGAAGGAATCTCTTTTTTGATTCCTTCTCCCGGTACTATAAATAGGGGATAGATAAAGTCATCGATATGAAGATGCGTTTCTTTACGCAGTCTCCTAAGGTTTTCTGTTTGTCTAAGTCTTCTTGATCTAAGCATTCTTAACTCCTTTGCAAATGGAACTGACCATGGATTCTACGGAACTCTCCGGTGATTCTATGCATGGTTTTATATTGTATTTATTTAAGGTCTTTGTTGTAATAGGACCAATTGATACAGCTTTTTTGGATATTTCTTTTAATATTAAATCTTTCTCAAATGTGTTGAGACAGGACTTTTCAATGCCTTCCATAAGGTGATGAACTGTAGATGAGCTGGTAAAGCATATAAAGTCAAAACCCTCTTTTAATTCGGATAGGGAACCCAAGTCAAGTTCTTCAGGGACTGTCCTATAGATAATAGCTTCTGTGCAGTTTAAGTTTTCTGAACAGATATTTGAAATAATACCTCTTGAGTCTTCCGGTCTTACAATTATTAGGCTCTCACCAGTTGTGCTGTTTTTTTGAATCTCTTTAGAAAAGCCTTCAGAGGTTGAGTTAACAGCTTCTATATCAGGTGTGATATTGTAGGATTTTAAAGTTCTGGTAGTCTCTTTTCCAATGGATGCGATTCTATATGAACCCAGTGCTCTAATGTCCTTTTTACTCAAGAGTAAGTCCATAAAGTAGTTTACACCATTTGCACTTGAAAATGCAATGATGCCATTCGGGATTTTGTTCAAAAGCGATTCAAGATTATAGTCTTCAATTAGTTCTGTTTTTATCGTTGGAATGGAAAGCACTTCTGCTCCGAGTTCTCTAAATCTGTCTATGGTTCTCTTGCTTTGAGCTCTACTTCTGGTTATTACTATTCTCTTTTTATTGAGAGGCAGAAAATCTAAAAAGTTAATCTTTTCTGAAAAACCGGCCACTTCACCAACCAGTATGAGGGATGGAGTTTTAAATCTCTTCATATCCTCGAGTTCTACCACTTCCTTTAGAGTTAGTAGATGAGATTCCTGGTCCGGAAGGGTGGCATTGTAGAGAACCATCAGCGGCATAGAAGCATCCATGCCTCCTTCGATAAGTCCTTCGGCAATTGATTTTAGGTTCGCAACTCCCATATAAAATACGAGGGTCCCTTGAAGTTTTGCATAGGTTTTAAAGTCTATTGCTTCAGCATCTTTAAGATGGCCTGTTATAAGGTGAATACTGGTTGCGATTTCGCGGTAGCTGACGGGAACACCCGCATATGCAAATCCGCCTATTCCGCTGGTAATGCCGGGGATGATTTCAAATTCTACATTCCTATCCTTTAAATACACAGCTTCTTCACCGCCACGACCGAAGACATAAGGATCTCCACCTTTAAGTCTGACGACTATACCATGATCTTTTGAAAGTTCATACAGTTTTTCATTCGTCTCATCTTGTGTCATAGAGTGATGACCTGCAGCTTTTCCACAGTATATTTTCAAGGCATCTTTATTTTCGTCTAATAGTTCAGGTGATGCGAGTCTATCGTAGAGTATGGCATCAGCTTTTCTAAGTATATCAAGTCCCTTAACTGTAATTAGTCCGGGGTCTCCTGGACCTGCCCCGATAAGATAAACTTTTCCCATTATTTTACCTCTCTGATTTTTTCTTTCAGCTTTTCTGCAAGTAGGATGGAATCCGCTACTGCATTTTCACGATTAGTTTTGATGCTTTCTATTATATAATTATCTAAATCCTCTGTACCGAAAAGTCCTTTTACCGTATAGGATTCTCCGTCTTTTAAGATAGATATACCCATCGGTGAGTGACATCCTCCGCCCAGTGTTCTCATGAATTCGCGTTCAACAGTCATCTCAAAATAGGTTTCATCGTGGTTTAGAGGTTTGAGGATCTCGTTTATTTCCCGGTTTGATTTCAGTGTTTGAATAGCAAGTATGCCTTGACAAGGTGCAGGTAGAAACTCGTCTTTGGGTAGAATATATTCGTTCAAAGAACTAAGCTTAAGTCTATTTATTCCGGCCTTTGCGAGTATAACTCCGCCCAGTTCCATATCATAGATTTTTCTTATCCTGGTTTCGACATTTCCTCTAATCGGAACTGTAGGATTGGCTCCTAAAAATAGTCTTGAAAGAAGGATTCTTCTCTTTGATCCGGTGCCGATTTTTAGGTTTGCACCTCTTATATCTTCCAGTGTAATTCCGTCTTTCATAACCAGTACATCTGAAGGATCTTCTCTTTTTAAGGTTATGGGAAAGTGAAGAGAACTGTTTACTTCAGAGGGCATATCCTTCATAGAATGAACAGCGATATCAATGCTTCCGTCCATCAATTTATCTTCGATTTCTTTGGTGAAAATGCCTTTTCTATCCAATGCATCAAGCGCCACATCTCGTCTTAAATCTCCCAAGGTCTTTATTATTTCTATTTCAACTTCATAGTCGGGATAGTGATTTAATATCATTTCTTTAACCGTATTTGTTTGAGAAACTGCAAGGTTTGAACCTCTAGTTCCTATCACTATTCTTTTTTTCATAAAATATCAATTCCTTGTTTTAATTTATCCAGCAGTTCTGTAAGTTCACTTAAATTACAATCCTGTATTTTTTTAAGTATTAACTTCCTGTCTTCAATATCTTCGTATCTTATTTTGAGCATTTCCCTAACTTCAGAGTACATCTCCATTTTATTGGCGATTTCCTGAAGATCTATTTTCTCTTTTATCTGTTCGTGGATATACTTATTATAAAGAGGGGATAACCCCTGAGTGGATGTAGCTATGGTTATATTATCTATCTCCATTACAGTCGGTGTTATAAATCTGCTTGCATCTCTTTTATCAGTTCGGACAAAGAGCAGGTTTGAATCGGTGAGAAGCTCTTCATATCTATCTTGGAGTTCATAATCATCTGTTGCAAAGATTACCATAAAGAAACTCTTCACGTATTCGACCATGTCGATTGTAAGATATCTCTTGTCGATTGCTATTAAATTTTTAGAATGCAGTTCTAAAATTCTTTCGGTAAATTTAGGTGATATTACGGTGATTTTTGCGCCTTTGCCGATTAGATTTTTAAGCTTTCTGGTAGCTACGTAACCACCACCAACTATTAGAACTCTCTTGTTTTTTAAGTTGAGCATAATGGGATATGTTTTCATTATAAATCAAAAGCTTGAGCTTTTACCTCCTGTAGTCATATTACTTAATTATATCCTAAATCAACGAGAAATCAAAAAGCAAAATTATGTAATTAATAGTCTCTTATCTTTAACAATGTACTATAGGAAACAGTATAAAACTTACACTAAACTATCATACTAAATATAGTTAGTTTAGGCAAATAATATAAGTAGATTAAATATCTGAATATGGGGCATATTAGTATTAGAATCCAATAAATGGTAAAATATAGATAAGATAGAGAGAAAGGTTGATTATGAAAAGACAGGATTACGACTTGGCAAAGATACTAAAATATGAAAATGTTGCTTGGTTTAGTGACGGAATCGTCAGAATACTCGACAGGAGATACTATCCGGCAGAGGAGCGATATGTGGACTGCAAAACTCATTTGGAGGTTGCTGCTGCGATAAGAGATATGGTAACCCAGTCAGCAGGTCCTTATACTGCTGCCGGAATGGGGATGACACTTGCGGCTTTTAATAATAGAGAACTTAAGGGCGATGAACTTATGGCGGTATTAGAAGATGCGGGAGAGGCTCTATCTACTGCAAGACCGACAACTACTTCGAGGATGAGAGTTGTAACGAAAGGATGTCTAGAGGCTGCAAAAAATGCTGATAAAGATGGACGAGAACCATATCAAGCAATATTTGACAGGACGATTGATTCGCTTAATAGAAGATATAAGGTAATGCAGATTGTTGGGGATAATCTTGCCTCGCTTTTTAAAGAGGATTCAGTAATTATGACTCAATGTTATGGAGAAACTGTGGTTGGGACCATGCTTAGAGCTGCAAACAGGATGGGAATTAAACCGAAATTTGTAGTGCCTGAGACCAGACCGTTTTTACAAGGCGCAAAACTTACAGCTTCTGTAATTCACGAGATGGGCTTTGAGCTTAAGTTGATAAGTGATAATATGGCAGCTTGGGCAATAAGTCATTATGGTGTTAATTTATTTACCTCTGCTGCAGATACTATAACGACAGACGGATATGTGGTGAATAAAGTCGGTACGCTACAAATAGCAATACTTGCAAAACATTTTGGAGTTCCATACTATGTGACGGGGATTCCGGATGATGTGGCCATAAATGATGTTGACATAGAGTTCAGAAATCCGAATGAGATTACCTCTTTTATGGGATTACGGACTACTCTTGAGGGTGTGGAAGGGATTTATCCCGCTTTTGACATTACTCCTCCTGAGCTTGTTACGGGATATGTTACAGATAGAGGCATACTTATGCTGGATGAACTGAAAGAATATAAAAAAGAGAAAACAGAATTTTATTGATGGGGTGAATTACATGAAATACGCAATAATTGGTGGGACAGGAGTTTACAGCGCTGGGGAAGGCAGAACTATAAATGTGAGCACGGAATACGGGGATGTCGATGTTGATGTGCTTGAAATAAACGGAACTGAGATAGCTTTTATTTCAAGACATGGAAAGGACCATTCAATACCTCCTCATTTAATTAACTATAGGGCAAATATGAAAGCTCTTCACGAACTGGGCGTAAGATATATCTACGCAACTGTAGCTGTAGGATCCATGAATGAGGATTTTGTACCGGGAGATATTGTAATAGCAAATGATTTTCTAGATTTTACAAAAGTTAGAGAACATACCTTTTTTACAGGCGGTGAACATGGAGTAAGGCATGTAGAAATGTCAGATCCTTATTGCAAGAATATGAGAGCTAAGTTAAATGCACTGGCTTATAATGAAGGAGTAAAGATAGCGGGAGAGGGAGTCTATGTGACTACTGAAGGTCCAAGGTTTGAAACTGCTGCAGAGATTAGATTTATGAAGATGATAGGTGGGGACATCGTTGGAATGACTAATGTACCGGAGGTTACACTGGCTAAGGAACTCGGCATGTGTTATAGTGCCGTCGGGATAATCACGAACTGGTGTACGGGAATGACTACAGAAATTGCAGGTCATGATATAGATGCCACGATGAATCAAAGAAAGGACACATTAACCGAACTTTTTGTAAAAGTTTTTAATGATGGTTTGGATCAAGAACATTGCAATTGTGCTGATTCTTTAATCTAATCCTATAACTACAGTTATAATTTGTGTTTCGATAAGTGAATCTTTGGGTAATAAATAAAGTGAGACTAATATATAAAAAGGAGAATATTATGAAACTTAGTGCAAGAAATCAATTAAAGGGTAAAGTCGTTGACATACTTGAAGGAGCAGTGAATGGAGTTGTGGTTATAGATATTGGTGGAGGAAATAAAATCTCTGCAACTATAACTATGAATGCAATCCAGGAGTTAGGACTTGAAGTAGGAAAAGAAGCATATGCTGTTATTAAAGCTACTAATGTAATGGTCGGAGTAGACTAAAGTTTAAAGTAAAAGCCTGTATATTACGAGATTTGTAATTTACAGGCTTTTTAATTTACAATAGTTCATCTTGGCATTTTGTCTTTTTCCTAAACTCAGTAGGTGATAGGCTATATGTCTTCATGAAATTTCTGTTAAAGGTTCTGGAATTATTATACCCGACTTCCAAAGCTATGTCGGAAACGGATTTATCTGTTTTTAGCAGAATCTCCGAGGCTTTAATTATCCTTACATAATTCAAAAATGAAGTATAGGATTTTTCCATAAAATACTCGAGGATATTGTTGACATCATCATTGGACAGATTGTGTTCGATAGCAACTTCATCCAGAGTTAAATCTAAATAGTAATTATCTAAAATATACATTATGACATTTTTGCATTTCTCATATTCTTTAATTCTAAGTGTTTTTATATCTTCAGATTTAGCGTTCTTATATTCGGAAATATTCATTTTAAATTTAGAATGAAAGAACTTTGAAATATGAGATGCGTCTGAATAGCCAAGAAGCATAGCCAGTTCTTTAAGCGTCATATCTGAAAAGTGAATGTAATTCAAAAGTCTTGCCATTCTCATTATAGATACGAGTTCATTAAATGATATTCCTATAGAGTCATAGATGTATTTGCTTATTGCAGACCTGCTCATATAATACCTATCTGATAAATCTTGAAGAGTAATTCTACTGTTTAATTTAAAGTACATATAGTGAAAAATCTCTATCTTATGTGAAGTTCTCCTGCGCTTAGAATCGTTTGTATCAGATAGCTTTTTATCTTGAGAGGCTCTATAAAATATTATGCAAAGATCAACCAGTAGAGTGAACAGAAAGATATTATTGAGCGGTCTTTCAGGAACTATTTTCTTCTCCGACTCTAATCCCAGTTCAAATTGGATATTATTGCATATACTTTCAACATACTCCGATTGAATTTCATTGCATTTAACGAAGGTGTTCGAGTAAATATTTCCAAATACATCGTAGTTCTCTTTTAGAACATTCAAGGAGTTTTTCATCGAACCATTAACCAGATCGAATTCATAGACTATCACATAGTACTTAATGGGCTCTATAACTTCAATGACTTCAGTACATTGCCATGGCAAAACCCCGATTAAAACACCGGGCTCAATATCAATTTTCCTTCCTTGAATTTCAAATTTTCCCCTACCTTCTAGAATATACCAAAATCTTGCATTTTGGTGTAGTATTGGATAGGTAGGAGTTGTCAAATATTGAAGGTCTATAGCTAAGACTGTTTTATTGATGATGCTCGTAGATTTGGATATGTCATTTTGAACGACAATATTTTTATCTTTAGAAAACATATTATTGCTCCTATAATTATATAATCATAGTATAGCATAGCTTATTTATGAATAAAATAGACTATCTATAAAATCATTTTAATACAAAAAAATAATTCGGATTTGTCTCATAATGAATCAAGATGATATGTATAATTAATCTAAGAACTAACGAAAACGTTTTTATGTTATTCATAAAAGTATATGCGCTATGTATTTTTATATGGATAACGTTTTGCGTAAATAAAAATCTAAGGCTTATAATAAGCCTGTAGAAAAAAGGAGGAGACAAATGGATTTTTTCGTTAAGCTTGCCAATTGGTTATGGGGACCACCGATACTTATTCTAATAGTTGGTGGAGGCTTAATAATTTCGCTAAGAACAGGATTCTTTCAAATTCGATACCTTCCATTTATTCTAAAAGAGACTTTTGGCAAAATGTTCTCTAAGGAAACGGAAGGAGAAGGAACTGTATCAGCTTTCCAGGCTATGACAACAGCCCTTGCTTCATCTATAGGAGCTGCAAATATCGTAGTTGTTCCTACGATAATATTTGCGGCAGGACCCGGAGCGGTATTTTGGATGTGGGTCGCAGCAATAGTAGGACAGGCAACTAAGTTTGGAGAGGTAGCATTGGGTATCAAGTACAGAAAGACAAATAAGGACGGAGACTTTGTAGGAGGTGCTTGTTACTATCTAAAAGAGGGAATAGGAGGAAATTTAGGAAAGATAATAGGAGCATTTACAGCTTTCTTCTTTATGATTGAAATTTTCCCTTCAATTACTCTTCAGACTCTATCTGCAGCTGGTGCAATCGAAATGATGGGTTCATCATTCGGAATGGCAAATACGGGATTAATAAAGACTATTGCTATTATAGCCATTTTTATACTGACATCCCTTGTTGTTCACGGTGGAGTTAAAGCCATAGGAGAAGTTACAGAAAAATTGGTGCCTTTTATGGCAGTTATATACTTAGTTTTCGGTGCTATTATTCTTGCTATGAATTTTAGCGCAATTCCGGGAGCATTTAAAATGATAATTGTAGGTGCATTTAATCCGAAGGCTGTTGTTGGAGGAGTTGGAGGAGCAACTCTTAAGGCAATTATTCAAAATGGTATTGCCAGAGGTGTTTATTCCAACGAAGCCGGCATGGGCTCTGCACCGTATGGACATGCAGCAGCAACCACTGATCATCCGGCCAGACAAGGACTTTGGGGATGTTTCGAAGTAATAGTAGATACTCTAATCGTATGTACAGTTTCTGCATTACTAGTACTTACTACAGGTGTATGGAATCCGGAAATGAGTGCAGCAGAGATGAAAGCAGTTTCACCTGTTGCAATTGAAAGAGTCTTCAATTCAAGCTTTGGTTCAATAGGATCGTTAGTTCTTTCAGTATGTCTATTCCTATTTGTAATGTCTACGATAATAGTTATAGCTTTTTATACTGATAAACTTGGAGAGTACTTATTCGGAACTAAGGCAGGAAATATTATTAGATGGTTGTCAACCTTTATGATAATCCTGGCTATCTTCTTAAGCTTCGACAATGCAGGGACTTTCTTGGATATAACACTAGGACTGGTAGTTATACCAAATATGATTGGACTTGTAATGATGAGTGGCCAAATAAAAGATCTTAAAAATGATTTCTTTAACAATCCTGAATTTTATCCAGGAGCAAAGAAATCCAAACTTAAAGGAGCACCAAGTAAAAATTAGACCATTGGTTTATAGAACATTAATTAGTTATTAGCGTCCCAACCTCTTAAAATAGTAAGGCAAACCCGATGTCGAATAATCGATATCGGGCTTGCTTTTTGTGTTAAATACATTCGTGAACTTAGAGTTCTGTTTTGGATTTCGGAATGTAGAGGAAATGTACACACTCCTATTTTTGAACTGTCGAATTCTAGCCAATCACTTCGTTCTTGGGAATTCTTTGCATGAAACCTATCATAATTTCGAAGTGCATCTCAATTGATTAGGTTGGAAAGGGAGCTGTCAGCTCCGCTGACTGAGGGAGAGACATACTAAGATGAATTCGAAGAATTCTACTGATATATTTAAACTATTCAACTCATCTGGGGAGCTGAAGGTAGCGACTTAGAGATGTCGCTTTTTTGCAAATCTCTCCCTCCGAGTTTGCTTCGCAAACCCAC
Source organism: Peptoniphilaceae bacterium AMB_02 (assembly GCA_036321625.1). NCBI lineage: Bacteria > Bacillati > Bacillota > Tissierellia > Tissierellales > Peptoniphilaceae > Microaceticoccus > Microaceticoccus formicicus. The sequence goes on along the minus strand of CP143259.1, from coordinate 1,985,075 downwards.
CTCCCTCGTCAGATGGAGGCTCTCAAAGACAATACTTAAACACCTACATTTGTACAATAGATTGTGTATATAAAGTTTAAACTTTTCTGGTCTTCTGGCTCCATCTTTTGGCAGTCGAATTCTAGCCAATCACTTCGTTCTTGGGAATTCTTTGCATGAAACCTATCATAATTTCGAAGTGCATCTCAATTGATTAGGTTGGAAAGGGAGCTGTCAACTCGGTTGACTGAGGGAGAGATATAAAAGAGGAATTTGAAAAATTCAACTTTTATATTTTGAAATCCTTTCACTTGGTATACTGAATGTAGCGACGTGAAGATGTCGCCTTTTATATTTCTCTCCCTCCGAGTCGCTTTTGCGACCCACCTCACAATTTTAGATGTGAAAAATTAGAGGTTTGAGGTTAGATTTTCAAGGTAGCGACGAAGAAATATCGCTTTTTTTTGAATCCATCTTTTGACAGTCGAATTCTAGCCAATCACTTCGTTCTTGGGAATTCTTTGCATAAAACCTACCTTAATTTCGAAGAGCATCTCAATTGGTTAGGTTGTTAACGGAGGCTATGTGATTGACAACTTTCCCCACACTTCCAAGTTTTATGTTCATTAATTAGTCGTCTTTAAGTATTAATAGTTACCAAAACAAAAAAGCTGTATCAGAAAGTATAAATTTCTGATACAGCTTTTAAAACTAAATTATCCTATTGAACCGACGAATAGTCCGATTATAAATACAAATGCTGTCAATCCACAGAATATATATTTACCCATAAACACAAAATTGTCTCCAAGTGGTTTGGATGCTCCAATAGAAGCTTGTTCTTTTGCAAAATCGTCTCCGTTTATCCAGAAGAATACGATTGATGCAAGTAGAGCGCCAAGTGGTATTAGGTAAATACTTACCATATCCATCCAATCACCTAATTTTCCACCGTCTTCTAGGAATACTCCAACTCCAAAGCCAAGAACTGCCATTATTACTACAGATACAAGTCTGGAAAGTTTGAAATAGGTTTGTAGGGTTTCTACGGCAGTTTCAAACAGGTTCATAAGTGAAGTAACTCCTGCGAAAAGTACTGCTACGAAGAAAATGATTGAGAATAATTGTCCTGCCGGCATTGCTTTAAATACTTGAGGCATAGTTATAAACATCAGTGGAGGTCCAGCTCCCGGTTCAAGATTAAATGCAAATACCGCCGGAATAATTACAAGTGCGGCTAACATAGCAGCAACAGTATCTAATAATGCAACTAATTTTGCACTGTATGGAATATCTTCTTTAGGTGACAGATACGATCCATAGGCGACAGTACCACTTCCCGCTAAGGATAGGGAGAAGAATGCTTGTCCAAGTGCAAATACCCAGGTCATTGGCTTAAGTAGTAATGACCAATCCGGTTTAAATAAGAATTCATAACCAGCGGCTGATCCTGGTAGGAAGAAAACTCTTACTGCTAAAACGATAAATAGTAAGAAGAATGCAGGCATCATAAATTTATTTACTTTTTCAATACCTGAAGATACACCTAGAAGCATTATTGCAAATGTAATAATAAGTCCAAGTACATGCCATACCAAACTTCCGTAAGGTCCTGCTATCATTCCGAAATACGCTCCGGAGTCTGCAGCTCCTGTCACAGCGCCCGTAAATGAACCAACTGTAAATCTAAGTATCCATCCAACTACTACTGCGTATCCAATTGCGATACCAACAGATCCCAGCACCGGTATTAAACCGATAATATGTCCGAAGCCCATTCCTTTCTTTTCGAAAGATTTTTTAAAGGCTCCCATTGGTCCACTTTGGTAAGCTCTACCAAGTGCCATCTCTTCAATTACTCCGGTATAACCTAAGATGATTACAAATAAGAAATATGGGATTAAGAATGCCGCTCCTCCATTTTTACCCGTCTTATACGGGAAGAGCCAGATATTTCCCATTCCTACCGCTGATCCAACACATGCCAGTATAAATCCTGTACGGCTATTCCAATGGTCACGGTTGTTTGTTTTATCTACCATTTTTCCACTCCTTTTCTATATTATTATTTTAAGTATATCATAAAAGATTACTTATTCAACCTATTTAAATCATTAAAGCATTAAATAAAAAATAATTGCTCCGAGAGAATACGAAACGTTTTCCTCAGAGTAAAAAAATATGATTTTAAAACCGAGAGTGGCATTGCCACTCTCGATCAGCTTTTTATTTTTTAGGTTCTAAGTGAGCTTGGAAGTGTCTTAAAATCGGTGGTTCCCAAGTGATTTTGTATCCAGGAACGTCTTTTGCATTTTCTTTTATCTTGATTAGTGCATCTACCATTATGTCGATATGAGCTTGTGTATAAACTCTTCTTGGTATTGCAAATCTTGTAAATTCAAATTCAGACTCTAATTGCTCACCTGTGTCAGGGTCATTACCAAGCATGTATGAACCGATGTCACAAGTTCTGATTCCAGCTTCAATATATAATTGAACTGCAAGTGCATGTCCCGGGAAATCATTGTATTTTAGATGAGGAAGTAGAGCTGCTGCATCTATAAATAGACCATGTCCACCAACAGGTGATTGATAAGCTATACCTGCTTCATCTAGTTTAGCTGCAAAGTACTCCATTTGACCAATTCTGTATTTTAAATAATCTTCGTCAATACCTTCGTAAAGACCAATTGATAATGCTTCAAGATCTCTTCCTGAAAGTCCACCATAAGTTACGAAACCTTCAAATGAAATGGTATTTCCTTTAACTTTTTGGTAAAGTTCTGCATTGTCTTTAATACCGATTAATCCACCCATGTTTACAATAGCATCTTTTTTAGCTGACATTGTAAATGAGTCACCATAGCTGAACATTTCTCTTACGATTTCTTTTATGCTCTTATCAGCATATCCTTCTTCTCTTTGCTTGATAAAGTAAGCATTTTCAGCAAATCTTGCAGCATCGATGTCTAGTGGAATATTGTATTTTCTACTAACTTCGTATACTTCTCTAAGGTTTTGTATAGAAACAGGTTGTCCACCTGCAGAGTTATTTGTAATAGTCATTACGATTAATGCTACATTTTCCGGACCATGCTCGTTGATTAATCTTTCAAGTTTTTCAACGTCCATATTTCCTTTGAAAGGAGCTCTCTTGCTAGGATCTTTAGCTTCAGCAACAACACAGTCAATTGCTCTTGCACCAGCGATTTCAACATGTGCTCTGGTTGTATCGAAGAACATATTTGAAATAGCAACTTTACCCGGACCCATCATAAGAGGGAATAGAACTTTTTCAGCAGCTCTTCCTTGATGTACAGGTTGAATAAATTCGTAACCGAAAATATCTTTACCGGCATCGACTAATTTATAGTATGATTTTGCTCCAGCGTAAGCTTCGTCACCTTCCATAACGCCTGCCCATTGTTTTGAAGACATTGCGTTTGTTCCACTATCTGTCAATAAGTCAATGTATACATCTTCGCCTCTAAGGTTAAACATATTGTAATTAGCTTCCTTAGCTTTTTCAATTCTCTCTTCTTTTGTAAGCATCTTGATTGTTTCTACCATTTTAATTCTGAATGGTTCCGGTACATATTTGTAACTCATGTAAATCCCTCCTAATTTTTATAATAAGGTTTTCATGATTTTATCATTACGATTAAATTTGATAAATCATAAAAAAGTAATAAATAATTCTTACATAATACAATTATATCAATCAGAAAAGCATGTGTCAATATAAAATTTAAACAAATTCACGAAAAATTAATAATAATTTCTCAAAAAAGAGTTATTAAATGATATAAATTATCATGAAAATGATTTCAAGCTCAGACTAAGTGCAGAATCGACGTCTTTTAGAATGTTTTAGAAAGATAGTTTAAAATTTACAAGCAATTTACGTATTTGATAAGTGCCTATAATTGAGTAATATGGTATAATAACAAATGATGTGGACACATATTATTTTAATGTCAATAAGTTCTTTGAGATTTCACACTACTCGACCTTTTGAAAACGATTATCTCAAAGAATAGATTGGAGGATTGTATGGGTAAATTGAACAAGAAAGAGTGGAGTTGGATACTCTACGACTGTGGTAACTCGGCGTATTCCATGGCTATCACTACCGCATTATTACCTGTTTACTTTGGGATGTTTAAAAGGGGACAGAGTATGGATTTGGGTTATTTTAACTCACTTGCCAGTATAATTGTTGCGGTTCTGAGTCCAATACTTGGGACAATAGCAGACTATAGGGGATATAAGAAGAAGTTCTTTACTGTCTTCTTCATGCTCGGAATTGTGGCAACGGGATCATTAGCACTAGTACCTTATGGTGTTTGGCAATTATTAGTATTTTTATACGTACTTTCAGCTATTGGTTTTTCCGGAGCAAATATTTTTTACGATGCTTTTTTAGTCGATGTTACTACTGAAGACAAGATGGACAGAGTATCGACAAGTGGTTTTGCATATGGTTATATTGCCAGTGTAATTCCTTTTGGGATATCACTTGCAGTTGTTTACTTAATGGGAATGGATAGATTTATAGGTTATCAGATAGGCTTTGTTGTAACTGCACTTTGGTGGGCATTATTTACAGTACCTATGCTAAAAAATGTAAATCAAATCTATGGGGTAGACATAGAACCGAAACCTGTAGTAAACAGTTTTAAAAGATTAATTGATACACTTTCAAATATTAGAAAGCATAAAGTTGTCTTTACATTTCTAATTGCATACTTCTTATACATAGATGGGGTAGATACGATTATCAGAATGGTAGTACCTTATTCTGAAACCGTACTAGGTGGAGACAGCTTAAGTATGTTCCTATTACTGGGTATACTTTTGATTATCCAAATTATTGCTTTCCCGGCAGCACTTATCTATGGAAAACTAAGTAATAAATATGGAACCAGATTTATGATAATAGTGGGAATTATAACCTATATTATCGGTGTAATTTTTGCATATTTTATAAGTTCCGTAACCCATATCTTTATATTGGGAGCTATGGTAGGATCTGCTCAAGGCGGTATCCAGGCATTATCAAGATCATACTTTGCAAAGATCATACCTAAAGAAAACGCAAATGAGTTCTTCGGATTCTACAATATATTTGGAAAATTTGCAGCTATCTTCGGACCACTTATAATGGCCTTGATAACAGACATTACAGGAGTAGCTAGATATTCCATCTTAGGAATCCTTCCATTATTCTTACTTGGACTATTTATAATATTGAGACTTCCGAAATTGGATTAGTCTAAAATACGATATCAATTTAGAATATTTTAAAATGTAGGACTATTTTATATTATTTAATAACATACTGGCTTAACATGTGAATAAATTTTTAAAGCTAAAATTAGTCTCATATAAAAAATAATATAGAATCATAAAGAAAGCATATCCCTAAACAGCATGCTTTCTTTTGTTGATAAAGACTAGAATTTATTTATGCTTGTATAAAAATTAAAACTAATAAACTTTAATGAGGTGAGATATGATTAGTGTAGCAATTTTAGATGATGACGTAAAAATAATTGAGGAGCTTCAAGAAATTATTGAGAATCATTTTAGAACCCGTTTTAAAATTAAAACATATAAGTCCTGCTTAGAATTAGATATTGCTAGAGATAAAGAAGAATTTGATATTTACTTCATAGACATAGAAATAGGTGCAGAAAATGGAGTAGACTATGCTGTAAAGATTAGAGAAACTAACGAAATTGCAGAAATTATATTCATTACATCGCATGAAAAGTATGCAGTATCTGGATATGATGCAAGGCCTATGGCCTATTTACTAAAACCTATAGATAATAAAAAGCTAAAGACTGTCCTAAATGAAATTATTAAAGATAGAGCTTCTGGAAAATCACTACTCGAAATAACTGTAGCTAATAAAAAACAAATTATAAAAATCGATCATATTCTATCAATAAAAAGGACAGGTCGGACATGCAGTATTACGACTAGGACTGATGAGTTTGAAGTTTATGATTCATTAAAAAATTTGAGAAGTAGATTAGATAATCAGCTCATTAGAGTAAGTGAATCCTCGTATATAAACCCTTTATATCTTACCCAAACAGATGAAATACACGGTCAAATTGTAGCGAGAATGATTAATGGAGAAAGTATCCCTTTTAGTAGAAGCGGATATCGAGACTTTAAATTTGCACTTTCAAAATGGAGTTTGAAGAAATTATGATGGACTTTTTGTTGTATCTATTTAATGAAACTATAAAATGCGTAGCCATTGTATTATTTTTTGAGTATTTCTTCGAAAGAAAAAATAAAAATATCACGCTCATAATATCGACCGTAATTATAATAATTTCCCAAACAATGGTCAGTAGTTTAAATATTGATTTGATGATGAATCATATTTTAATTACTCAGGCATTTTTCTTAATCGGACTAATTAACTACAAGCAAATGGATATAAAAAAATTTGCTTTCATTTTCTTTTTCATAGCTTTAACAGTTTTGATTTGGTTAGTAATCTATCAATTATCATTAAAACACATTGAAAATTATCAAGATTATTATATTCTGCCGATAATAATAAATTGTATTGTATTATTGTTAGCAATTTTAATGATTATGAGTTTTAAGCCGATTAAATTCAAAGATGTTAATAAAAAATATAGTCTATATTTTGTGGTATTTATTATGGTGACAATTATTTACTCAACTTCCAGTGAATTATTTTTAAAAAATATAAATTTTCAATTGCCAATTATTATAAATATGATGATGATAGTAAGTTCATTTATTTTTGCTTATAGGTCTATTTATGAACAAGCACTTAAAAAAAAGTATGAAATGGAAAGGAATGAACTTCAATTTAAAATTGAAGCAAAAAAAGAATATTATTCTATCGCTGAAAAACAAAATAGAGAAATCAATAGAATTAGGCATGATTTTAAAAATATGCTAATTGATATTAAGGATTCTGAACCTGAAGTTAAAGATAGATTAATTGGAAAAATAATAAGAGATTTAGAATCAGAAAGCATAAAGCTTTTCACAGAAAACAAATCAATAAATTACCTTTTAAATCAAAAGCTAGACTATTTAGACATCGATTCTAGTAATTTAAATATTTATTGCGACATACCACAAGAAATCCCAATGAACAAGGGAGATTTAACCGTTATAATTGGTAATCTTCTAGACAATGCGATTGAAGCTAATATGAGTTTAAAAAAGGATAACAGATTTTTAGATATAATGATTCGAAAAGAAGGACATGTACTTCAATGTAGAATGATAAATTCATATAAGTACAAAAATGTTGAATTAACAACAAATAAAAAAGACAGAAGCAAACACGGTTTTGGAATCGAAAGCGTTAAAAGTATTGTTGATTCTTACGAAGGATATATAGAATTTAGTCAAGACGAATTTTTTAAAGTCAAATTATCACTTCCAGTTTATTTATGAGTCTAGAATGTTATTTTTACAGAATGCAACAGAAAAATAGCAGATTGTGCAAGAATCTGATCATTTTAAATAATAGATGTTATAATCATTATTGATGGACAAAGTCTATATAATGGTTTATATCAATAAGCATGTGATGCCAACATCATAGGTAGTAATTTAAGAGAGTATGTGCTCTCTTTAACAAACACTAAATATAATATTAAAATAAAAAAAGAAGGAGGTATTATTGCTGAATAGTACGTTTATAAATAATAGACTATCTGAAAAACTATTGACTAATGTAATATTCTAACATAGACGTTAATTTCATAGTTGATTAGACTGATTAGATAATAGTGTGAATAGAATAGATAAAAAAGACTTCTATAAAATTTCTATATGCTCTTAATATATTGTTATTATTAATGTGTATGTGTAAATGTGTTCAATTTCTGCTGAATCTAAGATTTGGTATATATGTAGTACTTCTTAGTAAAAGTGAATTTGAAACTATGTTATGATTTACAAAAGCGATAAAAATTTCGAACTATCTCAGGAAAAATATAATTTTAAATATCCCTTAAAATTAATAGGCATAGCAATAACTTTAAAATGAAGCGTTCTTTTTGTTCTAGAGTTATTTTAGGAGATTAAACTATAAGCTTGATAGGTGTTGATGAACTGAAATTAATCAAATTTATTTGACGGTTATAGATATTTTACCATTATTATAGATAGAATAATATAAAATAGGAGGATTTAAATGAAAGTATTAATTAAGACAGCATCTTGGTTATAAGCATAGTGATAGCATAAGTAGTTATAATGCATAACACTGTAGTATATGCACAGGAAGCTAGTAGCGAAATAGAAATAAATAATATAGATAAGATTAATGAAATTAGTCATGACATTGAAGGACTTAAGGATGAAATAATTAATCTAAATGAAGTTGGGATGCAATTAAAAAACATCATATCTGCTGAGGATTCATAAGTCATATATTATAATAATGAAGATAAAAGAATAGAAGGGATGATACAAATTAAAGATGGCAAGTATATGATGCTAGAAGTATAAACTTTTATAATGGCGAATTCAAAGAAGGTTTTTACGAATTGAAAATTGAGAAAGACTGTACGTAAACCAAGGAAAATTCAAATCCCACATCTCTATTGATGATTATGACTCAGATACAACTATTATAACTAATTCAAAACCTAGCCTAAATACAAAACTATGTAACATTCTTACTTGGAATGATATGTTCAAGCATTACGGCAGTTTTTGCAGCAGTAGCAAGTGCAATTGGTGGTGGGTTTGCTGCTTTTGCTGTTGGAATAATTTCAGCAGCTGTATGGTGGATATCTATCATCAAAATCTTAGTGTTTTATAGTCAATAATATGGATTTAGACTGATAGAAATATCCAGCTTTAAGTTTTTAGTATATGTACAAATACTTAAATAAGAAGGGATCTTAAATTATTACAAAATGCAATGTAGGTGAAAAATGAAATCGAACGAAAATTTAGATACTTAAAAAATAACTTTTTTAACTGTTATAATAATTGCAATGTTTCCAGCTATATCTATTCCAATATTTAATGCCTTTTTTGCGAGAGGTGGTCTTAACGAGGTTTTTCTTATAAGTTCAGATGTAGGTATGGGAATCACAACTCCTGTTATTTACTACTTTGTAAATAACAAAAGATTTAAACCACTTACCATGGTGTGGATTTAGTACTTTCAACAATAGTAGGTGTAGGTGTTTCAATTTCTATAGAGTATATGGGTGTTTTATTGTTTAAAGTTATTCTATCTCGGATGATTGAAACTACATTTTATTTAAAACGGTTCTTTCTCAAAAAGTGTTAGTATAGGAATTAAGCACAAATTATAAATATCAGGCAGCGACAGCTGCCTAGTGTAAAAGCATTGTTAATATTTACTACGGGTATATAAAGTTTATTTAAGACGAATTTTTTACAGCCCAATTATCTATTCCGGTATTCTTATCAGCTTGAGTTTTTGCTCAATGATACGGAAGAATAGCAGATTAAGCATGAAACTATTATTTGGATATTTTGATGCTCTAATAAAAATAGATGACTAAAATCTAACTAAAGAAGCAAGTCGAGGGAAAATAGCATTAGGAGGGAATATAATGAAAAAAACTATAACTATTAAGATTGCTTTAGTAATGTTATTGATAATATGTTTCAACATCGTAACTACATCTGTTAATGCATCAGAAGTTGATGATTTAATTGTTGAGATAAAAGATCAGGATTACTATAACAACCTAATTAGTAACAATGAGGATTTGAAAAATAGAATTAAAGAATTAGAACATCATAATTTCATGATTGACCATAATGTAATGAACATAAAAGGTGTTGACTTTATCTATTATACTAATGATGATAATTCAACCGTAGGATTGATTCAAATTCATGAAGACTTGAGCTCTGAAATTAGGGTAAACTCTGTAGATTCTGTTCCAGAAACTATAGAATTTATAAAGGAAGATGGAAATAAAATGATTTTAGGTAAGGATAATGAAGGGGCATTTAATAATATTCTATATAGCTCACCAGAATACATTACTTACGGCTCTCCTTGGTGGTGTCCTTATTTGGTAGGATTAGTAGGAACATCGGTTAGTGCTTTATATACGAAAACCGCATTTCTAGTAGGTGGTCCTGTGGCTGCTGTAATAGTTGCTGGTGTATCAAGTGTAGGTTGGACTTATGTAACTAATCAATGTAAATAATGATGAAAAATAAAAAAATTTCTATAAAATCTTTATATGCATTAAATATATTAGTTCTACTAACATTTAGTATATCAATATATTTAATGTCTGCTAAACTTAAGTTTTGGTATGTGGCTTTAGTACTTTTAGTTCTGAGTGTATTTGAAACTAGGCTTTATTTTCAAAAGAGCAATAAAACTTTTCAACCTCTGCCTAATGAAATAGTAATTGATATTATTTTAAAATCAGTAGGATTAACAGTGGTCACGATTGGAAGCATTCTTTTAATTATCGCACTTTTTTTAAGAATAAGATAGAATTTACGCAAGCAGAATATTTACAGCTTTTCAGGTTTTTTAGCCAGTTCATATTATTGAATAGAAGATGTTAATTAAGATTATGTAACATGGATCTAATAACTAGAATTTGTTGGGTAATCTGAATTTTGTACAAAGAAATAGTTTTTTCAAATTATGCTATATTCTGGTACTATAGTCAGGTTGATTCTGTATATATTAAATTCTAAATAAATATTATAGTGTGAAGGCTTTATAAAAGCTCAGGCTTAAGAAAGTATAAAGAGATGTACTAAAAAAAATCAAGTATACGAGCATCTTTTAGTTGCAATAATAGTGATCTGGTTGGTGATAGGTATTACGAAGAGAAGCGAATATTATCATTGTGCAAACTAATCTCAAAAAATGTAGTTTTAGTGTAAAAAATCAGGTTCCTTATCAAATAGTATTGGTATATACATTAATCACAAACTATTAATGTCAGGCAGCGTTAGCTGCCTGATGTTTTCCAGCTCCATCTTTTGGCAGTCGAATTCTAGCCAATCACTTCGTTCTTCGAATGGCTCCATCTGACGAGGGAGCTGTCTGCGATAGCAGACTGAGGGAGAGATATAACAAAGGAATTAGAAGAATTCTACCTTTATATTTCAGACTTATCCCTAATCTCTCACCACTACCCAACTCCCCAAGAAACATAATTAAGTAATCCAACAATACCCAGATTATTAACAATTAGATTAAATTTAAGTATTCTAATCTAATATATGCAATATACCAAATCGCATGATATAATAAAAGTATAATACAAACAGATTAATATAGTTGGATAATTTATTATGTTAAATAGATGAATAGGAATTGTTGAGTAGGTTATAAAGTGGAGGAAGCTATGGGGAAATTTAATAAAAAGGAATGGAGCTGGATTCTGTATGATTGTGCAAATTCGGCATATTCAATGGCAGTAACTGCACTATTTCCGCTATATTTCAGCATGTTTAAAATAGGAAGAGGAATGGAGCTGGGATACTTCAATTCTCTATCCAGCATAATTATCGCTATAATAAGTCCGGTTTTGGGAACAATAGCAGACTATAGAGGTTACAAAAAGAAGTTTTTCCTTAGTTTTTTAATGTTGGGAATTGTCGCAACCGGAACTATGGCCATCATACCACTAGGTATATGGCAAATGCTCGTATTATTGTATATTTTTTCTGCAATTGGTTTTTCGGGAGCTAATATTTTTTATGATGCTTTTTTGGTAGATGTAACGACAGAAGAAAGAATGGATGGTGTTTCTACTAGCGGATTTGCTTTTGGATATATCACAAGCGTACTTCCCGGACTGTTATCCCTGTTTATTATTTTTAGTATGGGAATGGATCGTTTAATTGGGTATCAGATTGGGTTTTTAATAACGTCAATATGGTGGGGTTTATTATCTATTCCGATTATTAAAAATGTGAATCAAGTGTATGGTGTTGAAAAAGAACCCAATCCTGTAATTAATAGTTTTAAAAGACTATTTAGAACGATAAAAAATATAAGAGAACATAAGATAGTATTCACATTTCTCATTGGATACTTCTTATATATCGATGGAGTAGATACTATAATAAGGATGGTTGTGCCTTATTCAAGGGAAGTAATCGGTGCAGAAAACTTAAATATATTTTTGCTTTTAAGAGTATTAATAATCGTACAGATTGTATCTTTCCCATCAGCAATTATATATGGGAAATTAAGCGAAAAGTATGGCACTAGATTTATGATAATAGTAGGGATAATAACATATATGATTGTGGTAATATTTGCCTATCTTATAACCTCCGTTTCACATGTTCTTATTCTTGGATTATTGATTGCATCAGCTCAAGGTGGTATCCAAGCCCTATCAAGATCCTATTTTGCAAAGATAATACCAAAAGAAAATTCAAATGAGTTTTTCGGATTCTACAATATATTCGGAAAATTCGCAGCAGTTTTTGGACCTTTGATAATGGCTTTAATAGCGGATATAACACAAATCCCTAGATATTCTATTCTTGGAATTCTACCACTATTTCTAACCGGATTATTTGTAATACTGAAATTACCGAAGCTTGATTAATTAAATACCAAATAGTGAATGATGTATTCCTTTAAATGTGTAAGCATTTAAATTTAAGGGAGTTTTTTTCAGCGCGAAAATGAAGTGAAGTTTTATCAAGCATTTTAATTTAATTGTCAATATAAAAATAGCAGCGAATATTGTTCGCTGCTATACTTATATCATCTTTAATAATTCATCATATGATTTTGGTGACAGATATCGAATAGGTACATCCAACACTGTCTTTGCTCCGTAGATGCCTTCATTATGCAGTTTATAGCAAGCTCTTGCGTATGCAATGTTGACGGCTGCTGTGAACTGAGGATTGCTGTTAAGGTTTAATGAGAATTCATATAGGGACATATTTACATCGTCAGTGAATCCTCTTCTTATAACTTTTCCGCCATGGGGCATGCCTTTATGATTTTTTTCGAATTCTTCCATATCAATAAATTCGACTTCTGTTTCATAGCCTACGAAATAATCCGGCATGTTCACAATGGTTTCTCTTATGGTATCTAAGTTTGATCCTTCTTCTGCAACAATATAACACTTTCTTTTATGAGCTGTATGAGAGTTGTAGTTTACTTTTTCACCATTTGCAATTGCGTTTATAAGTTCAGTACTTGGTATGGTATACTGAACCGCTGCACTTACTCCACTTACTCTCCTTATTGCATCACTATGACCTTGACTTACGCCGGTTCCCCAAAATGTGAATGTTTCACCATGCGGTAGGATTGCTTCTGAGAGAACTCTGTTGATAGAGAATAGTCCGGGGTCCCAGCCTGAAGATACTACGGATGTCCTTTTATTCTCCTTTAATATCGAGTCCATTTTATTACAGTATTCAGGTATATGAGCATGGTTGTCGAAGCTGTCAACTGTGTTGAAGTCAACTGCAAGTCTTGGTGCTTGCTCGGGGATGTCATTAGCTGATCCGCCGCAGAGGATTAAAACATCTATAGAATCTTTAAAATTATCAATCTCTTTTAAATTATAAACTTTAGATTCAGACTCTATCTCAGATGCATCCCTTCTTGTAAATACACCTACTAATTCCATATCTTCAGCGTATTTTAAACCGGTTTCAACACCTCTACCTAAATTTCCATATCCTACGATTCCAATTCTTATTTTTTTCATCAAACCTCCATTAATACATCATTCATATTATATAAGCCGGGAGCTCTATTTATTAGAAATCTCGCAGCTTTTATTGCTCCATTTGCAAATATTTTTTTAGATGCCGCAATATGTTTAAGTTCTATTACTTCATCTTCACCGCAATAATAAACGGTATGTTCACCTACTATATTTCCGCCTCTAAGTGATGATACTCCAACTTCTGAAACCGTTCTTTCGCTATAGAATCCGTCTCTTCCTTGAAGTGCGTTAAGCTTATTGTCTCTTCCTTTATTCACAGCTTCAAATAGCATCTTGGCAGTTCCACTAGGAGAGTCTACTTTATACCTATGATGTTTTTCAACTATCTCTATGTCGAAATCTTCTAGCATTGATGCAAGTTTTTCAGCGATTATCTGCATAACATTTACTCCAAGGCTTAGATTTCCTGAATAAAGAATAGGTATTTTTGTAGATGCGTCTTTAATTACAGAAACATCTTCATCTGAATAACCTGTAGATGCAAGGACTATGCCGATATTTTTTGAAACGGCAAAATCCAATAGTTCTCTAAGTGCTGCAGGAGACGAAAAGTCAACGATTACGTCTATTTCTTCTGAAATTTCTAAATGGTTATAAACCGGATAGGGAAGAGCATCATTGACATCTTTTGCAAAACCTGCCACTATTTGGTCTGTATTATGGGAGGCGATTACCTCGGTAATCGCCTTTCCCATTTGTCCGGTTGCTCCTGATAAAAGTATTTTCATAATATCACGAGCAAACTATTCCAAGTGCCATCATTTCTCTTCTAAGAAGCTCTTTTGTAGAATCTTCAGCTTCATAGAGAGGAAGTCTTAAACTACCGACATCAAATCCCATTTTATTCATCGCCGCTTTTACCGGTATAGGGTTTGTCTCTACAAATAATGCGTCAATGAAAGGATTTAGTTTTAACTGAAGATTCGTAGCTTTTTGTACATTTCCGTTAAAGAATTCTTCTATCATGTCATGAGTTTCTTGAGGCATGCAGTTTGCGAGTACAGATATAACACCAGCTCCTCCGACAGATAAAAGAGGTACTATCATATCATCGTTTCCGGAATAAATTGCAAAATCATCCGGTGTGTTATTTCTTACATTTATCGCATATCCGATGCTTCCGGTTGCGTCTTTAATTCCTACTATATTATCAATTTTTGAAAGTTCACTAACCGTTTCTACCGGGATTTCCACCCCTGTTCGTCCCGGAACTGTGTAGAGAATAATCGGGACAGGAGCGGCAGCTTCTGCGATACATTTAAAATGCTCGTACAAACCTCTTTTACTTGTCTTGTTGTAATATGGAGTTACTACCAGTAGTCCGTCAACTCCTAGAGCAGCAACTTTTTTACTGAAGGCTGCCGAAGCAGCCGTATTATTACTCCCTGTTCCTGCAATCACCGGTATTCTACCATTTACAACCTCGACAGCTTTAGATATAACTGCGAACTTTTCATCCTCAGTCATTGTGGATGCTTCACCTGTTGTGCCTGTTACAATTATGGCATCCGTACCATGTGAAAGATGAAAATTTAAAAGTGTAACAAAACTTTCCATATTAACGCTACCGTCTTCGTTAAAAGGGGTAACTATTGCAACTCCTGATCCTCTAAATAACATTTTATCCTCCTTGTTAGCTTACAACCTCTCTAAAATCAGTTCTGCGATTTGAACTGTATTAGTAGCGGCTCCTTTTCTAATATTGTCTGCAACACACCATAGGTTGATTCCGTTGTCAACACTAAAGTCTCTTCTTATTCTTCCTACAAATACTTCGTCTTTTTCATCTGCGTTTTGCTGTAGAGGATATACAAGATTTTCTACATCGTCTTCAACAACTACGCAAGGTGCATTTCTTAATACTTCAAATACTTCTTCCAGTTCAAATGGCTTTTCAAATTCGATATTCATGCTTACGGCATGTGAGTTTTTAACCGGTACTCTGACTGTAGTAGAAGTTACTCTGATGTCATAGTCACCTAGTATCTTATGTGTCTCATCGATCATTTTAAGTTCTTCTTTTGTATAGCCGTTTTCAGTAAATGAGTCTATATGTGGTAAACAGTTTTTATTAATTGGGTATGGGTAGTTGTCACATGTTCCTTCTTCCAGGTCTTTAACTCCCGCAACTCCAGATCCTGAAACTGCTTGGTAAGTATTGTAGACAACTCTTTTTAGTCCAAATGCATCGTAAAGTGGTTTAAGAACTACTACAGATTGAATTGTTGAACAGTTAGGGTTTGATACCAGCATTGAATCTTCTTTAAGTGCATCAGGGTTTACTTCCGGCACCATTAGCGGTATATTTTCATCCATTCTAAAACATGAACTGTTGTCAACAACTATTACACCTTTTTCATTTGCAAGTGGTGCATATTTTTCTGAGATTGCTCCTCCTGCTGAGAATAGAGCGATGTCGATGTCTCTGTCAAATGAGTTTTCGTTCAGTTCCTCAACGACTACGTCTTTACCTCTGAAGTTGATAACCTCTCCTGCTGATTTTGCCGATGAGAATAAGTACAGATTTTCTATTGGAAAATCTCTTAGTTCTAATACCTTTAATATGGTATTACCGACCATTCCTGTTGCTCCAACTACTGCCAAATTCGCTTTTTTCATCATTTTCCTCCTAATTATAAATTAAATTCGTCTGCTAGTGCATTTACTATTTTAAGAGCATTAACGCTATCCACTACATAAGAAATGCTTATCTCTGATGTAGAAACTTCATAAAAATCAACATTTTCACTTAAAAATACTTTAAAAGCCCTTGCTGCAACTCCTACTTGATTTCGCATTGCAGTTCCGATGATTGATACTTTACTGACATCTTCGGTAAATCTGTGTTTGATATCCATATTATTTAGAATGCTGTCAATTTTGGATTTATTGTCTACAGTACTTGTAAAAGAGGTGATAGGCTTACCTTCGTCATCTAGCGAGTGACTGATGATATCAAGGTTTATGTTTTGAACTGCCAATTCTACAAAACATTCTGTAATCTTGGAATCAACTCCTAATTGTTCACTCATGCTTACGAGTAGGACTCCGTCTATTTTTGATATATTCGTAATGGCGCTTTTTTCCAAATTATCCACCTCCGTACTGATATATGTGCCTTTTACATCTCCTGTATTCAGTGCTATATAAAGAGGAACTGAATACTTACTTGCCATTTCTACTGACCTGGGTTCGATTACCTTCGCTCCAAGATTTGCCATCTCCATAGTCTCTTCATAAGTGATATATTCTAACTTTCGAGCCTTTGGTCTTATACGTGGATCTACTGTATATATCCCCTTAACATCAGTGTAGATTTCACAGCTTGCATCAAGTGAAGCTGCTAGAGCGACAGCAGAGGTATCAGAACCGCCTCTTCCAAGTGTCGTGATGTCTCCAAGTTCATTCATGCCTTGAAAACCGGTTACTATTACAATTTTTCCATCATTTAATTCGGATTCCAGTCTTTCGGTATCGACTTTTTCGATTCTACTCTTGGAGTATTCACCGATGGTTTTAAAACCTGATTGGAAACCTGTAAGTGCTATTGCCTTATGTCCTACCGAATTCAGATAGATTGAAATCAGTGAAGCAGAAACCATTTCTCCTGTGGATAAAAGCATATCCATATCTCTTTTATTTGGTTCATCACTAAGTTCATTAGCCAGTGCTATAAGATTATTTGTGGTTTTTCCCATTGCAGATACTACAACTACTACATCATCATATTCAGATTTTCTTTTGAGTATTAATTCTGAAACTTTTTTCATCTTTTCAGATGTAGCTACTGATGAACCACCGAATTTCATTACAACCCTACTCAATCTATCACCTCATCATTTCTTATTAAATCCTCATAAGTTTCTCTTTTTACTGCCGTTTTCGAAACTCCGTCTTTTACAAAGACCACCTCAGGTCTAGGTATTCTGTTATAGTTTGAACTCATCGAATAATTGTATGCTCCTGTAGAACTTATTAAAAGCAGATCACCGGGCATTGGGTTTGCAAGAGAGGCATCTTTAATTAGGATGTCTCCTGTTTCGCAGCATTTTCCTGCAATACGATAGGATTCAAGGTCCGTATCATCCATCTTATTTGCTATAACAGCTTCATATTTTGCCTGGTATAGTGATGGTCTAGGATTATCGGTCATTCCTCCATCAACGAAAACATAGGGTAGACCTGCCATTGTTTTCTTAATTGCTCCTACTGTATAAAGAGTTGAACCATATGAATTAATGAGCGATCTTCCGGGTTCAATACTTATGATTTCAGGATTAAGATCCAATTCGGAAAGCTTGTGCTCTATGTGTTTAGTGTATCTTCCTAAGAAACTTCCAAGTTCGAAAGGATTATCTTCATCTGTATAGTAGACACCGAATCCTCCACCTAGATTAAGCTCTTTAAATACAACCTGTGCTTCATTTTCGATTTCTTTAGCGTATTTTATCATCTCGTCTGCTTCTTTTAAGAAAGTATTTTCATCAAAGACCTGCGATCCTACATGACAGTGAATACCTGCAAAATCTATATTCGGATCAGAACTCATTTTGATTATAAAATCCATAGTTTTATCATCGAAGATACTTAAACCAAACTTGGAATCATTTTTTGTAGTTTGTATATATTCATGTGTATGAGCTTCAATGCCGGGGTTAACTCTTAAAATCACTCTTGTTACTGTTTCGAATTCTCCTGATATACCGCTAAGCAAATCATATTCATACTCGTTGTCTACTACAATGGTTCCAACTCTATTTTGAACTGCTAAGACTAGTTCATCGTACAATTTATTATTGCCGTGAAAATATATTTTATTAGGATCAAATCCGGCTTTAAGAGCTGTATATAACTCTCCGCCGCTTACTACATCAATACATAATCCAAGTTTAGATACGAGTTTTGCAATTGATAGATTCATAAATGCCTTGGATGCATAAATTACTCTCGTATCAAATGTATTAGATTTAAAATTATTTATGAATAAATTGGCTTTATCTTCAAATCCTTTTTGGTCAATTATATAAAGAGGAGTGCCGTGTTTGGATTTCAGCTCACTTACCCCTATACCGCCTATAATTAATTCATTTTCTTTGATACTCATTGTTCCAAATAGCTTCATCCCATCACTCCTTTAAATAAAAAAATATACAAAAAAATCATGAGCAAAAGGCACTCATGATATTCCTTCTGCCCTCAATGTAAGAAGCTCACCAACCGGGAAATGGGCATCTCCCGTTGACAGTACCATACCTATTAAGCATGGTCCCAACACCTTTCGGCATTTCGGCGGTTACACCTTTCGAAATCTACTCTTTGCACCCGCAGCCTCTAACTTACACTGTGTATTTAGTTTCATACATACTATCATAGTTTTATACATTAGTCAAATAAAATTATTTACAAATTATTGGTATAATGGAAAATTTTAAAATACTGTATTTTTAAGATTTAATTTATCATTTCTTAAAATGAAAAATTTAGACTTGCGAGAAATCAAAGACGCTTTAAGTACCGGGAATCATAAAGTTCTAAACTATATCCTTATAACATTGAAATTAACGTATTATAAATATTGTTTATAAGCTTATAAATATGGGTATATATCGCATAAAGTAGATATACTTTATAATAAAACTAAGGAGGTAAATATTATGAAAATAATTATTACAGAAAAAGCTAAAGAATACATCCAAGAACATAAGATGGAAGCTGTAAGAGCAGAAGTTGTTGCTTGTAGCTCCTGAGCAGGCGTAGTATATAGACCATCAGTTTTGGTGGGAATACCCTCGGATGACCACAATTACACCGAGTATAATGTGGATGGAGTTAAGGTTTACGTAAAGAAAGGCGTCGAAGCAAAAGACGATACATTGAAAATAGACCATGCTAAATTCCTATGGAATGAAGGTTTGGTACTGGATGGAGCCTTAGCTTAAGTTTAAAATTACCGATACTTTTTGTATCGGTTTTTTTATATGCAGCATTGATAAAACATTAACTTAACTTCATTCCAATTATGTGATAAAATTAGTAAGAGATTTTATTAAAGGGGAGTGAATATATGGAGCATTTAACGACAGATGGAGTAGATAAAAAGAGCCGAGAAGAATCGGAAATAAAGTACAGAGTGGATGATAAACCGCCATTGGCATTGTCAATTGCCCTTGCAATCCAGCATATACTTGCGGCATTTACAGGGATTGTAGCAGTACCGCTAATTGTTGGAAACGCACTCGGATTAACAGCTGAACAAAATACATATATCATTAGTATGACATTATTTGTCTCAGGTATTGCAACCATAATCCAAGCTGTGGGTATTGGACCGGTAGGAGGAAAGATTCCTATGGTAATGGGAACTGACTTTACATTTGTTGGACCGGGAATCGCAGTTGCTTCGACATTGGGATTACCGGGATATTTTGGAGCTACATTTTTCGGATCATTTATAGAAATCATACTTAGCAGATTTATTAAAAAGTTAAGAAATATATTTCCTCCAATTGTAACCGGAACTGTAATAGTTTCCATTGGACTTACAATGATACCTGTGGCCATAGACTGGATTGGAGGATATGGAGAATACGGAATACTAAAGAATTTATTTCTAGCAGCTACAGTTATGATAGTAATCATATTATTAAACCAGTTCGGTAAAGGATTTTTCAGCTCAGCTGCAGTACTTATCGGAATTATAGTGGGATATATACTCGCTGCATTTATGAATATGATAGACTTTTCATCAGTATTTGAAGCCGGCTATTTCGTAATGCCTCAGCCATTGAAGTATGGATTAAAATTTGATTTGCCCGCATTATTGGCCTTTGTCCCTGCATATTTAGTAACAACTGTTGAGACTATCGGAGGAGGACTGCTGATATTCAAAGCATGTGATGAAAAGTACAGCTCTAAAAAGCTTTCGGGATCTGTGCTCGGGGATGGAGTAGGATCGATGCTGGCAGGTATTTTTGGAGCGGGACCAAATACTTCGTTTAGTCAGAATATAGGAATTATACCTCTAACCGGAGTTGCAAGCAGATATGTAGTTGCAATTGCAGGAGGAATCCTTATGCTTATGGGAGTATTTCCAAAACTTGCAGCACTTGTAAACATAATGCCAAGCCCTGTTCTCGGGGGAGCAGGAGTCATAATGTTCGGAATGATAGCAGTAGGGGGAATTAAAAACTTTCAAGAAGTAGACTTTAATAAAAGGAATAGTCTGATACTGGCAATCTCATTAGGACTTGGACTGGGAGTAGCAGTAAAACCTGAAATCCTATCACATCTTCCTGAAACTGTCCAAATAATATTCAGATCCGGAATGACCACCGCCACCATCTTCGCCATAGCCCTAAACCTAATACTACCCGGTAGAGAAATACAAGAGGAAACCGAATAATAAACAAATAAAGAAAAACCAAACCAGGTCATAAATGGCTTGGTTTTTTATTTAGGTAAAGAGATTAAAAGACTTGAATTTAATCCATGGTCTAATGTTTATTGTAGAACTTTCAACAATGGATTTTAGTCTTTAATAGCCTCCATTTGACGAGGGAGGTGGGGCGCTTAAGCGACTCGGAGGGAGAGAAAAACCAAGGCTACAATTACTTTAGCTATTGCATTAACCCTAAAAGATAATTAAATTAGATATTTCATTACAAAAACAAAGATAAACCTTAGGGTCATTGGGTTTATCTTTGTTTTTTTGATTCAAAATTCTAGAAAATATTATTTTCTTTTTTATTTATTTAATTGCATTGGCATATAGGGGTTAGGGGAGCTGTATATTTAAGCCATAATCGTTTTTTGCGGAGTTTATAAATAGTTTACATTGATTGGTCAGATTAAATGAGTGAGCAATATGTATGGCTGTTTTAAGACTTTGGGAGAATTCTTTATTCATCATGTACTCACAAATGCCTTTCATCCAATAGGCACCTTGTAATCTGCTAAATAGTTTATTATTTTTAAGCATATCTATATTACCCAAAGTTAATTCATAAGCTTTTAAGTATTGTTTTTTTGAATAGTAGTGTTTGGCTAAGTTAAGACGAATCTTGGAGTTAACGATGGGATCTTTGTTTTGAGAAATAAGATCCAGTTCAAGTTTAATTGCACCACTTAAATCTCCTTTTGATGCTAAATTTATAGCGATTAACATGTCGACTCGTGACTTATCAATTACTGTAGTTAAATTACGAAGGCTTTTGCTACTTCTATTCAAACTTGATTTTAATGTGATTATGGACTCAGAGTATTCTTCTTTTGCAAAAAAGTCCAGCGCGTAGTAAAAACTTAAAATAGAATCAACTTCATACAATTGGGATATACTTCCAAGTTTCGAGATTTCATTCAATGTCCTTAAGTCAGCAGTAATATTAGCAAAGTCATACTTGTGAATTTTATCTTCTATTTTACTCAAAGTTTTTCTAAATATCAGGATCTCTTCGCTTATACTATTATTCATTAACTCAATTACCTCAACTCCCAAAAACAAACAGATAATATTAAGGGTATAAAGATTTATCGAATTATTACCCGATTCAATCCCCTTGATGACACTTTGAGAAATTCCGGTTTCTAGACTCATTGTCTCAATGCTTATACCATAATTAGTACGTATAGACTTTAAATTTTTTCCTATCTTTTCATGAGATAACATAAATTCACCTACTTGTCAAGTTGTAATTCCAACTGGAAATAAGTTGTGTTTCGTTGTAATATTTTCCTAGTAATAATATTTGTGGAGGGGAAAATTGAAAAAGTTATTAAAAACATACTCATGTTTAATTTTACTACTATTTGTAGTTTTTGTAAATCTTTTAAGCTTAAACTCTTATGTAGTAGAAAAGGACAATAATTATTCTACAAAGTACTCTAACATTGGGGGATATGAGCTATAAAGAGAGAAAACGATGTTAATTACAAGTGTATAAAGACATAGATAGCTATATGGAAATAGGAGAAAATAATGAATGAATTATTTACGTTTTTTTTAGATAATGGGATTGAAGTTATATTTCATAAAATACCAAAAGCAAAAGTTGTCGGAATTGGTATGTGGATAAAACAAGGAAGTAGGAATGAACATATAGATAATAATGGAATTTCACACGTTGCAGAACATATGGTGTTTAATAGAAATAATATACATAATACTCAGTTAAAAAATTGTTTTAATGAAATAAATGAAAATGGAATCATGTGTAATGCATCGACTACTAAGGAGTGTACTAGATTTTACTTTGAAACTATGAGTTATAATATTAGAATTTGTCTTGACACTATGTTAGCTATGATAAAAAATTTTAAATTTGAAAATACTGTTTTTGAAAAAGAAAAAAAAGTTATAGAAAGAGAACTTTCTAGTTTTTTCTCATCTTTTAATCAGATAGCAGAACGAACAGGACAAGCCTTGTATGGCAATTTTGATATAGGTAAGCTTATACTAGGGTCTATTCAAAATTTAAATAATTTTACGATAGATGAGGTAGAACAGTTAGTTTGGGATACATATACACCCGAGAATACAATTATTATTGTAGTTGGAGATATAGATTACTCTGAATTAAAACACTTAATTTATGAGAAATTTCAAAGTTTAGAAGACAGATCGACCAAAGTTTATAGTGAGTTACCTGATAATGAAACTGGCGTATATTATGATAACAATAGTGTAACTAATAACAACACTGCATCTATTG
This sequence comes from Peptoniphilaceae bacterium AMB_02, assembly GCA_036321625.1. Taxonomy (NCBI): domain Bacteria; kingdom Bacillati; phylum Bacillota; class Tissierellia; order Tissierellales; family Peptoniphilaceae; genus Microaceticoccus; species Microaceticoccus formicicus. Next base: position 1,961,635 of record CP143259.1, on the reverse strand, counting down.
GATTTAGAATTCCTATATACGCTAATAATGAAGTATTATATACAGAATTACTCTCAATAATCTTAGCTGACCCTATTTTAAGTAATAGGTTATATAAAGAGTTAAGAGAGGTAAGAAGTTTAGTTTATATTATGGGTGGATTTGTAGCGAAGTATAAGGATTGTTGCACACTAGGGTTAACATCGGTTTTTGAAAAATCTAAAAGCAAGGAGGTTTTTAAGGTAGTTATTGAAGAATTAAATAAGATAACTTTTAGCGGTGTGAGTGATGAAGAATTGACAATGGCAAAAAGAAAACTTATTACGACAAAAAACTTGAACATGACAAGTCTAGAAAGTAAACTATTCCATTTAGGAAACATGGCAATCCATGGCAAAGTAGAACCTTTAGAACGAGAAATTAGAAATAAGATATTTAATAATATTATGCATACTGAACTAGTGGACTTAAAAACAATTCCTTTAATTGATGAAAATATATTGGATAGATATTTGAAAGATGATATATATTATTATCCAGTAGATGTTGGAAGAGGATGTCCATTTTCATGTAGTTACTGTTGTACTAGTTATTATTGGAAAAGAAAGTATAGGTTGAAAAGTCCAGATGATATTGTAGCAGAGATAAAATATATTAAGAACAAATACGGTATAAAAAGATATTCTTTTAATCATGATTTGTTTACTCTCAATAAAAAATTAGTTAGATCTGTATGCGAGAAAATGATTAAACAGAAGTTAGATATAGAATGGGGATGTTCTGCTAGAGTTGATACTCTAAGTAAAGAAATAATTGATATTATGTATGAAGCGGGCTGTAGAAATATATACCTAGGGATTGAAACGGGTTCAGCTAAAATGCAAAGAATAATAAACAAAAACATAAAAATAGATGATATATTGTTAAAAACAAGCTATCTGGCCATGAAAGGGTATAGAGTGACGTGTTCATTTATATATGGCTTCTTAGATGAATCTATAGAAGACCTAGAAGATTCGATGCGACTTGTATCAAAAATGTTAGAGTTAGGAATTACTAATATACAAATGCATCCTTTAATGGTTTTACCAAAAACCGAAGAAATGAGAAAAACTAAAAATTTACTGTATTTTGATGAAAAAAACATCAATGCTTTTCCTGCCGAAGAAAGATATTTAAGTGAAATGGTTGAGTTGATAAGAAAGCATAAAGCATTGTTTTCGAATTTTTATACCTATGATACTGAGATTAGACTGAATTTCAAACATCTAGATATCTTTGTAGCAAATTTATTATTCATGAATAAGTACTTTAAGTATATATATAAGAAATACTCAGAAGCGTATAATAATGATTATTTAAGAATGTATAAAAATAACGAAGATTTAATCATACATAGTATTGAGACCTTAAGAGAGTCAAAAAAAGATATAGATTTGTACAAAGAATTAAGGGATAATAATGTGAAAATGATTGAAATAATTAAAAACAGATTAAAGAAGAAAATAAATGATCAACACTTAGATGTAATGTTTGAATTAGGGAAAAGCTTGTATTTTTTTGCCTTAGAAAAGAAGGAGATTCAGAGAATAAAGTTCCCGGTTAATGTTATAAAATTACAAAAAATGAGTTTGAATCAAGAAGAAATTGAGGAACCTATTGAAATAGAACTTAGAATGAACAAGAATGCTATAATTGATGTTAGAAGAGTATTATAATTACAAAAGACGGTGATATCTTTGAAAAACAATATTAAAAAAATAAATACACATATTCTAATATATACAATTTTCTCAGTTATAACAGGACTTGTTGGAGTGGTATTGTTTCAAATCTATGGACTTATTACAGAGACAGTACAATCTTCAAATATGGATGCGGCATACCAGATAACTATTTATACAATGCTGGTTATTGCAACACTTTTCATTTTGGATATCATAGGTATCTTTGTTAAAAGAAATATCATTTATAAGTTTTCTAAGAAACTAAGAGAAGACATTATAAGAAAATTTTTTTCGACAAGTTTTTCCGAGGCTAGAAAGCTGAAAGAGAGGAATCTATTATCGGTAATTATCAATGATGTTGAAAAGTTGGAATCATTATTCCTAGAAGCTTATCTAAATATAATAAATAGTCTATCGATGTTTTTAATTATGTTAGTGGCAATAGGGAGAATCAATATCAGGTATGTGTTTCTGGTTTTAATACTTTTAATTCCATCAGTAATTCAGAAATTTATATTTAGGAAGGTAATAAATGATTCAGGGCAAAAAACTGCTAAGGGTTTAGGAGTTTTAACAGAAAAGACCTTGGAATATTCTGAGGGCATAGAATTAATCAAGACATACAATAAGGATGATGTTTTTATAAATAAGTACATAACAGATGTAAAAAATTATGAAGATATCAGGTTATACGAAGAGAGATGGAAGGCGACAAATAATACATTTATTCTCTTGGCAGTATACATAGTAAAAGTTGTATCATTATTGTTTTTTGTAAATGACAGCATAAACGGAATACTCTTATTGTCACTTGCAACGGTGCTATTTGGATATGTAAATAATATTGGAGAACCATTATCCAAGATACTTATAAATTTATCCATGATTGACTCTACAAAGAAAATCAGAGGAGAGATTAATCAGATTTTAGAGAAGAATATAAAAAATAAAGACTCAGTAGGAACTGACTTCGAGTTTAATAAACAGATTACTTTCAATAATCTTAGCTTCTCATATGGTAATAATGAAGTGCTTAATAATTTCAATTATAGATTTGAGAAGGGCAAGAAATATATCATCTTTGGAGAAAGTGGATCTGGCAAATCAACCTTTTTAAAAGTTTTAATGGGGTATGAGGAAGACTATGAAGGAAAAGTCCTTATAGATGACACTGAGTTAAAAGAGCTAAATATTGAAAAGTTTTGGGATAAGATAGCTTTTATAGATCAAAATGTCTTTGTGATGAATGGAAATTTGAAGGATAATATTACTCTATTTAATGAAGATATCCCTGATGAGTCTGTGGAAAAAGCTGTAGGAATATCAGGTTTGAGTGAACTTGTAAAATCATTTGAACGTGGAATTTACGAACCGGTCAAAGAAGGAGGCTCAAACTTATCCGGAGGTGAAAAACAGAGAATATCAATTGCGAGAGCAATAGTTATGGATAAGGAAATCTTAATAATGGATGAAGCATTATCTGCCTTAGATAATATAAAAGCACTGGAAGTTGAACAGAAGTTGTTGGAGTCCGACAGAACAATTTTTTCTATTTCACATCGAGTAAATCACTTAATTCGTGAATATGATGAAATTTTATTCTTAAAGAATGGGAAAGTAAATGAAAGTGGAAGTTATGAAGAACTGTTGAACAATAACAGTCATGGCTTGGAAAAATTAAAATTCGAGAATAATGGTGATAAACATGAATAAGAAAAACAGTGTTTTAGTTAGAGCTTTCATAACAAACAAAATAATTCTGACAATGATGATTATCGCTCTATTTGCCTATACAATTTTCATTACCGAAGTTACTAAATTGATGGGGAAAGGCTTTGACATAGCTTTAAAAGATGAAAATCAATTTAGATTATATCTAATTAGAGTATTATACGTACTAACTCTGACTCTCGTTTTATATCTAATATCCAAACTACTTGAAAAAAAGTGTTACTCTAAAATACTGTTTTATACAAGAACGGAAATATTTAGAGAGAATATTAATAAAGAAATGGCATACTTAATCTCCAAAGAGCCTTCTTATTATAGTTCACTACTAATAAATGAGATAAATTTACTGGAAAAACAGTTCTTTGAACCTATCTTTTTATTGATAAATCAGATGATAGTACTAGTTGTAACCCTATATACATTAATGGTAATAAGTCCATATATAACTTTATTCATCCTAGTAATAGGTTTACTTCCAATATTACTTCCTAAAATGTTTATGGGTAAATTAAGGAATAAAGTCGCTAAATATAATGCCAGTATGCAATCATATACTATGAGTTTAAATGAAATAATTTCGGGTTATGAAGTATTTAAAACATACAATGCACAAGACAAAGCAATAAATAAACATATGGACAGTAATGATCAGATGGCATTAAATAAGAGGGATGCCTTTCGATTTATAGATATAGTGTCGATGGTTGGAAATATATCAGCATTAATTGTAGTATTCAGCTCTCTACTAGTTGCCATGTATTTGGGAATATCGGGTTTTTTGACAATAGGACAAGTATTTACGATAAGCTTTTTGTCCGGAAATATTCTAGGTCCATTATCTGGAATCAGTAGTCTTCTACCTAAGATAAAAGGATGCGATGATTATATAGAAAAACATATATATGTAAAATCTGATAAAAAGTTTAAAATTCCAAGCAATCCAATAAAAAACAATATATCTTTTAAAAATGTGATCTTAACACTCGGTAATAAAGAAATATTAAAGGACATCTCATTGGATTTTGAGATAGGGAAAAAATATTTAATAGTTGGAGGCAGTGGATCGGGTAAGAGCACAATTTTAAAACTGTTACTAAAATTCTTTTCGATGTATACCGGTGATATATCAATTGATGGTGAAGATTTTAAGACATTGGATTCTAAATATATTTACGATAATATTTCATATGTACCTCAAAAACCGGTATTTTTTGATGGTAGTATAAAAGAAAACACCACACTTTTTGAAACAATAGAAGACGAAGATATAGACTTTGCATTGAGTTTCTCAGAGATTGAAAATAGAGTATATGAACTTGAAGGAGGAAAGGAATACAAGACAGACAGGAATTCAAGCTCATTTTCCGGAGGAGAAAAACAGAGATTATCTCTTGCAAGAGGAATACTAAACAAAAAGAAAATAATTCTATTAGATGAATCCACTTCTGCCCTGGACATAAATACATTTGAGAAGATTGAGAAAAAGCTGTTAAGTTCAGAGCTAACAATAATCTCCATAGCACATAGACTAAATAAAGAAATCATAGAAAATTATGACAAAATATATGTATTGAATCATGGTCGTTTAGTTGGAGAAGGAAGGTTTAAAGAGCTAATCAGAAACCATTCATACTTTAAAGAATTATATTTTTCTGCGAACAAAAAATAATACAAAACAATCAAAGAAAGAAATCAAATCATAAAGAATAAATCAAACGTAAAATAGTTAATAAACGATAAAATATATTTGACAGTAACTATTTTATATTGTATACTAGTTTATAAGTAATAGAATATAATTAAATGGATGTGTTTTATATGAAAGAAATATACTATATAAGTGATTTAGAGGAACTTAAGGCATTAAGTGATCCACTAAGGGTAGATATCCTGATGAAGCTTGGGAAGACTCCACAAAACAGTCAAGAGATTGCAAACTCACTGGGGATTCCTAGAAGCAGGATACATTATCATCTGAAAATTATGGAAGATATGGGTTTTATTGAAGTTGTGGACACTGATATGGTAAATGGTATAGTACAAAAATACTATCTTCCGACAGCTCTTGCTTTTGTTCCGGACCCGAGTATTTTTAGTAATTTTCTAAATGGGGAAAGTGAGGTTTTCAGCATTTCTATGGATGATGAAAAACAGTTCATGTCCGAATTTAAAGAATTGGTAAAAAGATACTCAGTGGACAATGGAGGAAAAGACAGTATAAGATTTAATCTATGGAAGATTGATTAATGACCCTTTAAAGGGTCATTAAAAAAGGCTAACAGTAAAAATAATTACAACGATAAATAATATATAAACACATGCATATAATTTTATGATTACTTAAATGACCGAGAGGTCATAAAAAAATGGCAAACAGAAAAATAAATTACAACGTTAAAGGAGAACGACATGTTAAAGAATTATGATTTTTTATTGCTTTTGTTGGGAAGGTTTATCACTAATTTTGGAGACAGTATCTATACGATTGCAACGATGTCTCTGGTTTACAATATGACCGGGTCGACTTTATATACCGGCTTGGCACTTTTCTTGACATCGATAATGGGAATCTTTCAGCTCATACTAAGTCCTATACTAGATAGAATCAATATGAAGAGATTTTTAATACTTTCGCAATTGTGCCAAGGTATATTGCTTTTAATCATTCCGCTTCTTAAAATTATGGGAGCATTAGAAGTCTACCATGTTCTTATTATAATGCCGATTGTCAGCTTTATAAACCAGTTAGTGTATCCGGGTCAGCTATCCCTTTTACCAAAGATTATGGATGAAAGTAAACTGATTGCTGCAAACTCACTTTTCAGTATTGCATATCAAGGGACAGATGCTATTTTTAATGCACTAAGCGGTGTTGTCATCTTAGCATACGGTCTAATGAGTGCTTACTATATAGACAGTGCGACTTTTTTTATTAACTCTTTTTTGTTTCTATTTTTGTCTAGGGCTGTTTCAGAAGTAAATTCAAGCAGTTCTAGTAAAAATGAAAATCTGATAAGTAGCCATTTTTCAAGACTGAAGAGTGGGTTAAAACTGTGGAAAAATGAAATCCTGTTCCCACTTCTATTAGGCGTGATTATAATAAACTTTGCTGCCTCGGGAATCTATTCGATACTTCCGGCATATTCAGAAAATGAACTTTACTATAGTTTATTTTTAAGTGCTTCAGGAATAGGGATACTATTGGGTTCTTTCATTGCAAATCTAGGGTATGTCAAAAAAATAAAACTTGGGAAAGTATATATATATGGTATTGCATTGGCAGGTTTAGCTTGGATGGGGATGAGTTTATTTGATTCTATGCATGCATCAAACAGCATTATTACCATACTCCTTTTTACAGCGGGCTGGGTTTTTATCGGTATGTTAAATATCTATTCTCAAACCATAGTTCAGCTTATGATTCCAAAAGAGAGCGTTGCCGGTGCAATGGGAGGAATGATTGGATTGTCCGTGGCTCTTGCACCATTAGGAGCACTATTAGGTGGATTTTTAGGGAAATATTTTATATTAACAGATGTAATTAAGTTTTTTGGAGTTTTGATAATGCTGGTGTCTTGTTATTGGATGCTACAAGGGGCTTTAAAGAAAATGGGTAGTTTAAATGAAGTACAAGCAGAAAGAATAAGTGAAGCAAGATAATTAAAATCTTAATACTTATCGCAAAAAAAGATAGCCTCAATTATTTGTATAATTTCGGCTATCTTTTTATAGGTTTTTACTTTTTAAATTCGATGGTTATTCGGAAGATATTATCTTCCAGTTGTGGAGATATTCTACCATTTTGTAGTTCTACCAGTTTTTTTACTATTACAAGACCCAGTCCGAGGCTGCCTTTGGTTCTAGAACTATCTGCTGTATAGGATCTGTTAAAGATTTTCTCAAGGTCTTCATTTAGTGCGAGATCTTCACTTATGTCGTTTATGAAGACCAATTGAATTGCATTTTCAGCAGATATTGTTTTTACTCCACAGTGAGTTTTCCCGTATTTTAAGATATTTTGTATTATATTGGTTATTACACGGAGGACTAGCTTTCTGTCCAGGTAAAGATCCGGTAATGCGTCTGAAAGGTTCATTTCGACATCCAATTTCTTCATCTCAAAATCGCCGTAAAATGCAAGCATGGTATCGGATATCAGTTCGTTTAAATTTAAAAACTCAGGTTCTATTAAATAGTCATCCGACTCAATTTGAGATATTTCATAAAAAGTTTCCACCAGATTGTTGAGGACTTCAATTTTATTGTCTACAATTGCTAAATACTCGCTAATATCTTCACCATTTCGATATTTCGATTCAATAATATCCATAAATCCCTTCATTGACGTCAGGGGTGTTCTCAAATCATGTGAAATATTGAGCACTTCCTCTTGATATGCTTTGGTCTTTTTATTGAACTGGATTCTGTCATTTGTTATGTTTTCAAGTAGTCTATTTATCTCAAAATTTAGTTCACTATAAGTTTTGAGCGGGACTAGGTCCTGAACTTTGTAGTTTGTTTGTTCAAATTCAATTATATCTCTTATCTGTTTTGTCATACTCTTTTTATTTTGGACATGAAGATACAATAAAACTGAGACTATTATAAGAGCTATGACCGAAGCAATTGTAAAATAAATCATTTTTAGATCCTCTTTTTATTATTCTATATTAAGATTAGGAGATCATTCGATCTCCTAAATCTATTAAAAATCTCTTTTGACAAATATATTATAACTTATTCCTAAACACAATACAGTAATAACTAATCCAACTAAATAGGATTCTTTGTAAAAACCGACCTTATCAAATGCAATCATTAATATTGTCTTTTCTATAATATATGTTGGCGTGTAGGGCATTATTTTTAGAACGTCCGGGTATATATTGCCAATCATCAATATCAAAAACTTCAGTGGACCACCGAACAATAAGAACACTAGTCCTGTTGCGAATATTTCTTTTACTTTATTGACTATTAGTACATAAGTCAACACAAGGGAGCTTATTATCATAGGAAGTAGATTTAAGTATGAGAAAATGAATCTTGATAATAATTTCATATCTCCTGACTTAAATAGCAGTTCACTAAATGCTACAATTATACCCATGAAAACTGCTTCTGTAACTAGAATATAAAAGAGAATTATGATTAGCTTTGTAATATATATTTCTCTCCTACTAACTCCGTTTTGTAGAGCGAGGGGAATTGTATTCAGGTCTTTTGAATTTAATACAGATGCATAAATGATATTCACAAATATTATCATTGTAACCATTCCGAGAGTTATTCTAAAATACACATCTGCAGGAGTAGGAGAGGCGTTTTCCGGTGCCTGACCTGAAGATATATAGACGGCAGTTGTTCCGGCTATTATCAATAACAGTAATACTAAATTTGTTATATGAAAAGTCTTGGATTTTAAAAATCTATTATTTTCTGCATTTAAGTAGTTTATCATTTTTTGCCTCCTACTGTATTTAGAAAGTGTTCTTCCAGAGTCTCATGTACATTTTTGATTTCGTAAATACCAATATTTGCATTTATAAGAACCTTACTGACCTGCTTAATTTCTATCTTGTCAGTTATAGAGATGGTATTGTTTGGCATTACCGAATAATTTATATTATCAAAATGTGATTCTAAGATCTGAGAAGCTTTTGCTGCATCATCAACTGTAACCAGGATTTTCCCGGTGTTCAAATTATCAAATTCTTCCCTGCTGATATCTCCAACCAACTTACCTTCATCGATGAAGACGAATCTGGTTGCAAAACTTTGAAGTTCCGAAAGAATATGGCTTGAAACTAAGATTGTTATGTTCTCGTTTCTATTTAAATCTACGAGAAGTCTCCTCATATCATTTATTCCTTCAGGATCAAGTCCATTTGTAGGTTCGTCAAGTACGAGGACATCCGGATGAGACATAAGCGCTAGGGCCAAACCGAGTCTTTGTTTCATTCCTGTGGAATACTCTTTAAATTTCTTTTTAGAGTTTTTTTCCATATCTACAATTCTTAGAACTTCTGAAATTATTCTCTTATCTGTTATACCTTTTAGTCTTCTGAAATAGTCCAGATTTTGATACGCATTATAATTTTCAAAGAAATTATTTTCCAAGACAAAACCTATTCTCTTTCTCTGCCTTAAAACCTCCGAACCTGTATCTCCAAATAATGAGAAGCTTCCGCTACTCGGAAATATTATTCCGGCTATTGTTTTCATTAGAGTAGTTTTTCCGGCACCATTATTTCCAATCAGTGCACATATATCTCCTTCATATAAACTGAAATTTATGCCACTTAATGCTGCTTTTGATTTATAGACTCTTGTAAGGTTATCCGTTTTTATTATTGTATTCATATTTCGATCCTCCTTATGGCTTTATTATAAAATAAGCGGTTTTAATATACTTTAAAGAAAGTTTAAAGAAATCATAAAGATTAAAGTATAAAAAAAGCCGGCAATCAAAATCTATGACTGTCAGCTCGGTACTTTATTCCAGTTTAAAGCCAATTCCCCAAATGGTTTTGATGTATTCTGTTGAGGTAATCTTGGAGAATTTCTTTCTAATATTTGAAATATGAACACTTATAGTATTGTCATCACCTAAATACGGTCCATTCCAAATACCTGTGTAAATTTCAGATTTTGAAAATGCATGACCAGGTCTTTGTACCATTAAGAGCAGGATGTCATATTCGGAATTCGTAAGTTCGACAACCACACCATCAAGACTCACCTTTCGCTTATTATTATCTATGCTTATCTCCTTATATTTTATTAGATCCATATCATCATGCCTAAAATTAACCTCTCTTCTTAGTTGAACCTCAATGCGGGCCTCTACTTCTGCTCTTTCAATAGGCTTGGTCATGTAGTCGTCTGCACCTATCTTAAGTAGTTTTACCTTATCTTCAATTCCTGACTTTGCTGAGATAATAATAACGGGGATAGACGACTTTTTTCTGATTTCACTAAGCACTTCTATACCGTCCATGCCCGGCAGCATTAAATCTAAAAGAACTAAGTTGAAATCATGATTTTCCAGCTGCAACAAGCCTTCTGTACCTGAGTAGGCTGAAACAAAATCATGTCCCATCTCAGAGATTATTATAGATAATAATTTATTTATTTCAGAATCGTCCTCTACGATAAGTATTCTCTTGGTTTCCATATTTTATTCCTTTCATAATTTACATATTATATCAATATTAAAGCTATAAAAAGATTTAATAAATCAGTTCATGAATCTATGATATACTAGAAGTGAACAATATTACAAGTTGTTTATGGTTATTTAATTATTAAAAATAGGAGGGTTAATATGACTACACCACATAATAGTGCAAAAAAGGGAGATATAGCTGAAAAAATACTATTGCCGGGAGATCCACTTAGAGCAAAGTATATAGCTGAGAATTTTCTCGACGATGTAAAACAGTTTAACACTGTAAGAAATATGTTTGGATTTACAGGAAAATACAAGGGAAAAGAAGTTTCTGTAATGGGAACAGGAATGGGAGTTCCTTCTATAGGTATCTATTCCTATGAATTAATTCACGAATATGGTGTAAAAAATCTGATAAGAGTCGGTTCCTGTGGTGCTTATTTACCTGAACTTGAATTATATGATTTGGTTATAGCACAAGCTGCATGTACAAACTCCAGTTATGCTTCTCAATACGGATTGAATGGAACTTATTCAGCAATCTCATCTTGGGAACTGCTTTATAAAGCTGTAAAAATAGCTGAGGAGAAGAACTTGAGACATTTTGTAGGAAATATCATGACATCGGATATATTCTATGATGATAATCCGGAAAGTTGGAAAAAATGGGCAGGAATGGGCGTGCTTGCAGTAGAGATGGAGTCTTATGCACTGTTCTGTAATGCTGCAAAGGCAGGGGTAAATGCACTTACAATACTTACAGTTTCAGATTCACTAGTACACCAAACTCTTACAACAGCAGAAGAAAGAGAAAAAAGTTTTACTAATATGATGGAGGTAGCGCTAGAGATTTAGGTCTTTTGATCTAAATCTCTAGAATTGATTATGAAGAAGATTAAATACTTTTTAGGAATTATACTATGTTTAGTACTTATATTCACTGCATGTGAACAAAAAACGAAAAATGTAACAGAAACAAAAGAAGATACTCCAAAAGTCGAAGAGAAAAAGACAATCTCTGAAGAAAGTGCATTGGAAACCAAGGAACCGGAAAAGGAAAAAGACATCATTGTCAGTAGGGGAAAAGTCAGAGTTGCTCATTTGGTTAACGGTTTTCTAGGTGATAAATCTTTTCACGATTCTGCTGAGAGAGGACTGTCGAATCTAAAGGCTCAGCTTAAAGATGATTTTGAGTATAAATCAGTTGAGATGACTGATGATACTACAAAACATTTACCGACACTATACGAGTATGCCGAATCAGGAGATTGGGATATTATAATAGTTGGTACTTGGCAAATGGTTGAACCACTAATGGAAGTAGCTGAAGCTCATCCTAAACAAAAGTTCATCATATATGATGATGCACTTGATTATACTGAAGGAAAATATGGAAATGTTTATTCGGTAAAGTTTAAACAAAATGAAGGTTCTTATTTGGCAGGCTATTTAGCGGCAAAACTCAGCAAAGTAGAAGGTGACCCGAAAATTGATCCAAGCGAATCCAAAATCGGATTCTTAGGTGGCATGTCAAACCCGGTTATAAACGACTTTTTAGTTGGATACATTCAGGGAGCTGTAGCTGCCGATACAAATGTAAAAGTTGTGGTTTCTTACATTAATGACTTCTTTGATGCTCCGAAGGGTAAATCACTTGCTCTTGTTCAATACCAAAATGACGGAGTCGACGTTGGTTTCAATGTAGCATCTCTTGCAGGACTAGGTCAGCTGGATGCAGCTCTTGAAGCAAATAAATATGCCATAGGAGTTGACTCAGACCAAGCTGAACTCGTTGGAGAACCAAGATCAGCTCATATCCCGACTTCAATGCTTAAAAATGTAGATAAGGCAATTGAAAGAGCCATCAAGCTGTATAAAAACGGTGAGCTTAAATTTGGCGAGGAAGAAGTGCTGGGAATAAAAGAAGGTGCAGTTGGGCTTATAAAGAACGACAATTATAAAAAGATGATCCCTGAAAATATACAAATGGAAATAGAGGAAACCGAAAAGAGATTGATTGCCGGCGAACTTGAAGTTCAATCAGCTTTTGGTAAGTCAAACGAAGATATAGAAAGAATAATAGAGAGCGTAAAATAAAAACGAACCTCGAAAGCCTTAGTGCTTCCGAGGTTTCTTTTTGTTCTAAATTTTATCATTACTGGCAAGCATTGTATCTCTGATAGTCCAAAGGTCCAGGCTTAGGTCAGTAATATAAGTGTGAGGATATTCAAATCTCTTAACCTCATCCCATAATGATTCTACTTCCTTATGACAAAACTCCTTTATCTCATCCAAGCTTGGCATATCATAGATTAAATTACCATTCTCAAAGATTTTAACAAGTAGTTTTTCCGAGTAGAAATTAGTCAGTGTCTTTCTCTTCCAAGTGTGAATCGGATGGAATATTTCAAGCGGTTTTGTATCGTCGATTACTTCATCATGTAAAGTTAAAAGATCTGCCTCAGCTTTATTAGTCGATCTGTCATATAGTCTGTAAAGATTCTTGAATCCAGGATTTGTAATCTTTTCTATATTTTCGCTGATTTTTATCTTAGGTATTATTTTTCCTTCTTCTTCTATGGCTACGATCTTGTATACTCCACCAAATACCGGTGTTGTCATAGAGGTAATAAGTCTTTCGCCAACGCCAAATGAATCCAGTTTAGATCCCTGAAGCAGCATATCTCTAATCTTATATTCGTCAAGTGAGCTGGATGCTACGATTGGACAGTCCTCATAGCCCGCTTCATCAAGCATAATTCTGGCATTTTTAGAAAGGTATGCAATATCTCCACTATCAAGTCTTATTCCCTTAGGTCTGATGCCCAGCGGTTTTAATACTTCGTCAAATGTCTTGATAGCATTAGGTACTCCGGATTTTAAAGTATTATAAGTATCTACGAGAAGTACACAATTGGTAGGGAATACTCTGGCATAGGCTTTGAATGCGTCTAATTCAGTTGGGAATAATTGCACCCAAGAATGCGCCATGGTACCAAGTGCCGGAACATTAAAATCCCTATCTGCAATGGTATTTGCAGTACCAACCACACCTCCAATATATGCAGCTCTTGCACCATATGTTGCCGCATCCGCACCTTGAGCTCTCCTGGATCCGAATTCCATAACAGCTCTTCCTTGGGAGGCTCTAACTATTCTGTTGGCCTTCGTAGCTATCAAACTTTGGTGATTTATAGTCAGTAGAAGCATGGTTTCAAGCATCTGTGCCTGAATTACAGGTCCTCTAACGATTACAAGAGGCTCTCTCGGGAAAACAACTCTTCCTTCGGGGACAGCCCAGATATCACATGTAAATTTAAAATTTCTTAAATAATCCAAAAACTTTTCTGAAAAAATATTTTTAGATTTAAAGTATTCAATATCTTCTTCTGTAAACTCTAAATTTTGGATATACTCAATAACCTGCTCAAGTCCAGCTGCTATAGCAAAACCTCCGTTATCAGGTACATTTCTAAAAAAAAGTTCGAAATATGCAACTATATCATGCATATCGTTTTCAAGGTAACCATTTGCCATCGTAAATTCATAAAAATCGGCAAGCATGGTCAGGTTTCTTTGGTCTTTCCAGTTCATATATATTCTCCTTCTCTAAAATACTTAAATACTATCTATTTATTATACCATAAACTCTAGATACTGCCATTTATAAATAACTAAAATCTATGTAGACATGATATTCCGCATATGATAACATTTAAGCAGTTATAAAGGAGAGAGAATATGGATGCCAAGCCAATTATCAAAATTAAAAAACTGAATAAAACCTATGCCAATGGAGTAAGAGCAAATATAGATATAGACCTTAATCTATACCCGGGTGAGATACATGCACTGATTGGGGAAAACGGTGCAGGTAAAACTACTATTATGAAAATCCTGTCCGGTCTACTTGATTATGATTCGGGAAGCATAGAAATGGTAAATGAAGGTGAGGCAAAAGCATCAAACCATGTAGGATATTCTCCGCAAGAACCCCATCTCATTGATGAACTGAAAGTATTTGAAAATATTGCTCTTGGCTTCGAATTTTCGTCTATCTTCTCATTTTTTGATAGGAATAAAACTAAATCGGAAATTTCAAAGATATCTGAAATGTACAAAATACATATGAATCTCGATACAGAGTCTTCAAAACTCAATATGTCGGAGAAACAAAAGGCAATTATACTAAAACTTCTATATCAAAATAATGATATCCTTATCTTTGACGAACCTACGACCATACTCAATATAGAAGAGAAAGATGAATTCTTTAAGATTTTAAAAAGGCTGAAAGAATCGGGGAAAAGCATAGTAATCATATCTCATGATTTAGAAGAAATGGTTGAAATCTCGGACAGAATTACCATAATGAGTAAAGGGAAAGTCATAGGGAGTTTTTATCATGATAAGCCAGAATTAAAAGAAATAGAGAGAATGATTTCCGGTGATTACTTGGATTTTGTAAAATCCGAAAAGGATAAAGAGATTACACGAACAAGATTTGAAATCTGCGACGGCGAATTAATAGAAATCGATGGGATAAACTGTCTTGAAATTGGAAGAGGAGAAATATTTGGGATTGCAGAAATTGAAAATGCAGTCAGCGAGAAATTGATTGGAAGGATTATGGGCTTTGAAAGAAACAAGGGTCAAATAATCCTTGATGGTGAAAACATTAGTAACTACTCCACTATAAAAAGAAGAAATGCTGGTATCTCGTATATACCCAGAGACAGGATAAATGAGGGAGCTGCTTTAACATTAAGTATTTCAGAAAATCTTATAAATCCGGAAATGACATCGGAGAGTATTTTGAATAAGGTCAAGCTAGAGCAAAATGCAGCTAAATGTATTAAAAAATATAGGATAGAATGTAAGGACAAAAATGCCACTGCAGGAAGTTTGTCCGGTGGGAATCTCCAGAAACTCATTATGGCTAGAGAGTTTTCAGTAAACCCAAAACTGATTATAGCTCACGAACCTGAGAGAGGACTGGATATTGCATCTGTTTATAATTTAAAGAATTTGCTAAAGGAAAAAGCTGAAAGCGGATCGGCAACTATTCTAATAAGTTCCGAGATGGATACTTTAGTAGAGATTTGCGACAGGATTGGGATAGTGATTGACGGAATGATAAGAGAGGTTAAAAAAACAAGGGATACTACTGCATCTGAAATTGCAGTAAAACTAATTGGAGGTAAAAGTGGAAAGGCTTAAAAGAAGAGGAATAACAATTATAGCAGTTACCTTTACTCTCCTACTATTAGCTATGATAATGATGACCGGGGAGTCTATTACAGCATTAAAATACTTATTTATAGGACCGGTGAGTAGTATCAGAAGTATTACAGAAGTACTCATTCTAACTGTACCACTGATGGTAGCAGGTCTTGGATTTACCATGATGCTCTATTCCGGAAAGATTAATCTGTCGGGTGAAGGTTCCTTTATATTGGGAGGATTAACTGCGTCCATAATAGCAACTCAGTTTATAGTGTCTTCTGCATTACATCCCGTTCTTGTAATTACAATGGCAGCAGTCGCCGGAGGAATTGTAAGTCTTATATGTGCGCTTGTTGATGAATACTTAAAAACCGATATTATCATAGCTTCTCTAATGATTAATTATATAGTATTTTATTTCTCCAACTATTACTTAACCAATCATATGAGGGATCCGAATGCCGGGATGATAGTCTCCAAAGAAATACCCAAAACAGCTAAATTGCCTTTTATATTTAGAAATATTGATTTGGGGATTTTAGTAGCAATAGCACTTGCAATCCTTATATACTTTGTACTATACAAAACAAAATTCGGTTTAAAGCTTAAAATTACGGGAGATAATCTAAAATACGCCGGGAATCTCGGCATAAATGCACCCTTAATCTCCATCTTCTCTCAATTTATTGGAGGTTCACTATCCGGTATGGCCGGAGGATTATACCTTCTCAGTGCATTTAAGAGGTTTAACTGGCTCGGAATGCCGGGTTTTGGTTGGGATGCAGTTCTCATTGCACTGATGGCAAAACAAAATCCCATAAAGGTTATCTTTTCATCACTTTTAATTGCCTATATTAGAACGGGCATGAATATTATGTCCAGACAAACAGGTATAAGTCCGGATTTAACGATGATAATACAGGGAGTTTTGATTATTATAATCCTAATGCCTAAAGTAAGAGAAGTACAGAGCAAGGCAACTAAGACCGGTGCATAAATTTATCCGGGTATTTTACTAGAATTTTATAAAACTTAAATATACCCTCACCATATTAGACATAACTAACCGGTGGGGGTATAATATTATTACAGTGATTTTTAAATACAATACACAATCGAGAAAAAGTATATAAAAGATAAAATACATAGGAATTTAAAGAACTGGTGTGAGGTTATTATATTAAGTAAATTAAAAGAACTATATGATTTGGGAGATATGAGATTAAATCATGTTTCGGTATTTGAGCATCATAGAGACAGTGTCGAATATCCTGCCGTGTACAATGCCATAGTAATGCCTTTGAATAAGGGATGTATTACTATGGACGGAATTGAGTATCCCTGTGATGGAAATAGTTTCTTTAATATAAAAGCCGGTACCAAGATATCTTTTAAGTGTACCGAGGATGGAGTATTTAAGCATATTAATCTTTTCTATTATTCGGATGTGGAAGTGGATTCGTTTAGGGTAATATTGGGAGGTTCCAAGAAACTCCACGAGATACTGTTTTCCATATATGAAATTCAGAAGACCGAATATCCGGATAAGATACAAATCCATCTTTTATTTCAAGACTTCTTCAGGACATTATTTGGAAAGCCTGAAAGAGCTAATGAAGACCTGGATATCTTGTTTAATGCTATTGATTTTATGAACGACAATCCAAATCTGAAAATAGACCTGAGTATATTGGCAGAGCATTGCAAGACATGTACAAATCGAATTTCCTATATATTTTATAAATACACGAAAAAAAGACCTATAGATTATTTTATTGATATTAAAATGGACATCGCATGTGTATTATTAGCCGAGGACAGGTATAAAATCTCGGAAATAAGTTTACTTTTAGGGTATAATGATCCTTACTACTTCAGTAGGATATTTAAAAAAAGAATAGGCTTAGCACCATCTCAGTACAGAAAGTACATTAGAGATAAAAGGTAAGAAAGTTGAAGTTATAAAAGACAGTAACTTGGAAAAAGCTGGCAGACTATAGAAGAATTCTGGTCTAATTGGGCGTAGTCTACGATTTTGAACTGAACTAAGTTTTCAGTTCTTTTTCTTTGCAAAAAAGTAGATATAAGAAAAATTGGGTAAAATGATATTAGTAAGAACGGTAATTTTACTAAAGAGAAGGGTGTGAGAGTGATGAGGATAATTGATTTAAGTCGTACAATAGAAGAAGGAATGCATGTTTACCCGGGAGATCCGGAAGTGAAAATAGAAAAAGTTCAAACTATGAGCTCTCATACTTGGGAGCTTAGCTATATTCAGATGGGCTCTCATACGGGAACTCATGTAGATGCCTTTTCGCATATGCATATTGGCATGGAGTCGATTGATGAAATACCCATAGAGAGATTTATGGGAAAAGCTCAGTTGGTAGCCAGAAAAGACGATTGGGAACCGGGAATCGGATTACTTTTTCAAGAAATGATTGGGATTGAAGACCTCGAGAGGATTCTTAAATCCAAGCCGAGATTTGTCGGCGGAGACTTAGACGAAGAACTGGAAAGGGAGTTATTGAAGCATGGAATAATAACTTATACAGATTTGGTGAACCTGGACAAAATTCCTAAATCAAAGACTTTTATGTTCATAGGTCTACCGTTAAAAATAAAGTCCGGCGACGGCTCTCCGGTAAGAGCCATTGCAATAATTGAGGAATAGAGGGTGCTTAGATAAAAGCACATTTAAGATTATGATGACAAAACAGATTAAAATATAAAGGTAGAATTCTTCGAAGGCCTCTAAAAAGCTCACAAACGTGGAAGTGGGGCAATCACATAGCCTCCATCTGACGAGGGAGGTGGGTCGCTAAAGCGACTCGGAGGGAGAGATTTACACAAAGCGAAATCTTCACGTCGTTACATTCAGTATACCAAGTGAAAAGATTTCAAAATATAAAAGTTGAATTTTTCAAATTCTTCATTGCTAGTCTCTCCCTCAGTCAACCGAGTTGACAGCTCCCTTTCCAACCTAATCAATTGAGATGCTTCTCGAAATTATGATAGGTTTCATGCAAAGAATTCCCAAGAACGAAGTGATTGTCTAGAATTCGACTGCCAAAAGATGGAGCCATAAAAAACAAAAGATGACATCTTCACGTCGCTACTTCCTCTCACACCACATTTTTTATAGGTAGGTCAAAAACAAAACATTAAAAAAAGCTTTGAAATCTGAAGATTTCAAAGCTCCTTCATTCTATCTTCTTTTTTTCTCATCATCTCTAATCTTATTCAAATGATTGTCAGATATATTATCGAATTTTCTGTATTCATAAATCATCGACTCGAGTATATTAAAGTTAAGCTCCGTTCCTTTACTGTCTGCAATGTAATTAGCTGAACGCTCTGTATCAATTCCTATATCTTTTGCAACGCTAGGTGCATCGATATTTGCTCCAAGAAAGATGAATTCCCATCCAAACTCAGATTTTCTATGCTCTATTAGGGATTTAACAGCGGCCTGGCTGTACTCTCTACTTGAGTTTTCGTGACCATCAGTGATTATGACAAAAAGTACTTTGCGATTATGTTTCTTTTTATTAGGCAAATCACGGTAAAGAGGCATTCTTTGTATGGTCATCGCGACTGCGTCGTATAATGCTGTCATGCCGCCTACATAGTATTCTCTCTCAGTAATATGAGGGATATCTTCAATTCTGATACCTTCATGAAGCACTTCAAACTCATGATTGAAAAGGATAGTAGTCACATAACATTCATCATTTAGCTTTTTCTGTTTGTCCAACATGGAGTTAAAGCCTCCAATTGTATCTCTTTCCAGTCCGTCCATAGATCCGCTATTGTCCAATATAAATACTAATTCCGTTATAGTTTTTTTGTTTGCTTTCATCTTTTTGTCCTCCTTGTTTTATTTAATTAGATAATAACATGGAAGATGTGTAAGATGGTCGCTTTCAAAGCGACAAATTAACTACCTAGTAGCGGTTGCTCGTATTTAAAGAGTACCTCGTTGATATCGAAGATATCGTATTTTTCGTTTATAATGAAGTATTCGATTATAACATCGAAAATACAGCTCGGAGAAAGTGCAAATCCTGCAAGTTCAAGCAGTTTGTTAGTCTCTTTGAGATTTAGTTTAAGAGCGATGGATAATGCTATGGCAGTACGTTTACTTGGAGAGTAGTTTTCATCAGATCTTATTTTGGAAAACAGTCTTCTATCAATATTAGCTCTTTTATAGACCTCAACATCTGTCATGGATTTTGAGTCAATTAATTTTAATAATGTTGTGGAAAAACTATCATCCAACTGAGATAGCACTTCATCTAAGTCTTTAGACTCTGATTTTCTTGTGGGTTCTGTATCCGTTTCAATGCTTTGAACAGTATATGATTCAAGGTATTTTTCATATTCAAATCTCGTAATTTCTTCAGATACCGGCATTATATTTAGCCTATTATCGATATACTCCGATACTTCTTCCTCAAGACTTTTACTTATTTCAAATGTATCTCTATCGTGAATTACTAGGTAGACATCCAAGTCGTATTCATCCAGAAAACTCTTAATCGAATCAGTGGCAACTTCTAAAGCCTCAGCCTTAGGGTATCCATAAATTCCACTTGAAATCAGAGGAAAGGCAATACTTTCATAACCTTCAACTTTTGCGATTTCTAATGAATTCAGATATGCATCACTCAGGTGTTTTTTAGACTCACTTCTTTGATATTCATCATATATAGGTCCGGCAGTATGAATTACGTTTTTTGCAGGCAGATTAAAACCCGGAGTACGAACTGCTTCGCCAGTCTTTATAGGGGATAGTGCATCGCAAGCAGCTTGCATTTGACTGGGTCCTGCAGCTCTGAAAATAGCACCGCAAACACCTCCGCCCATGCTAAGTTCTCTATTCGCAGCATTCACAATGGCATCGACTTCAAGTTTTGTAATGTCGTCATGTACTATTAATAATGGCATATTAACCTCCATATCTGGTTCTTATATTAAGTATAGGTTAAAAAAATAATCATTGCAAGGATATGGGATTTGCATCCGATACAGATAATTTTTAGAAGTTAAATAAGTAATACTTTCTTCATAAATTGTACATATTTCCAGTTTATAATTCCTTTAGAAAGAAGATAAATTTTCTAATTTGAGTATTGAAATATGATTAAAGGAGAATGATATGAATAAAAAAATTATAGCGATTATGCTGGTTGGGATTATCTCAGTTACGGCATTATTATCAGCTTGTGGTAAAAATGTAGAAAAGACCAAAACAGATGTAAAACCTAAGAGTGAAACCACAGAAAATGTAGTTAAAGAAGATACTTCCAAGGAAGTGGGAGATGAAAAAGGGACTGACTCTAAGAATGAAACTGTTAGACCGTAAGATAATTTTTATGAATATGTTAAAAATGAAAAGTTAAAGGATAAAGTACAGGAAGAGGATTCTCAAGGATGGGATCATTTTGCAGATATGGAAAGCAAAATTGAAGAGGACCTTATGAAAACTTCTGACGATTTAAAAATAAGAGGGAAGAGTACAAGGAAGGCACTGTAGAAAGAGCTATTGCCGAGTTATACAAAGGTGCATTGGACTCTCAAACTAGAGAAAAAGTTGGACTTGGTACTCTTGCCACATATATAGATGAATTAAAGGCAGCTAATTCTGTCGATGCATATCTTTCAGCTATTGCGAAGATTCAAAAGGAGCTGGGCAGTAAGAGTTTAATTTCACTAAATCCTGAACCAAATGTTAAAGATACAAATGTACATGCATTAGTGATGGAAGACCCACATCTTATCGCAAAAAAAGAGCATATGCAAGATGATGAAACAATAGATAAAATGAAAGAATATATAGAGAAATTACTAAGCATCAATGGTATGGACTCAAATAAAGCCAAAGAATGGAGCTCTAAGATTGTAGATTTAAAGAAGGAACTTGCAGAAAATTCACTGTCTAAGAATGAATTATATGATACTGAAAAGGTAATTAACTATTTAACATCTGCACAGATTACTGAGAAGATGCCAAATCTTAATGTAAATTCTTATCTAGAGAATAGTGGACGAGCAGGATACGAGAATATCATAGTTACAAATCCGAAAATGCTACCGATTTTAAATAAATATATTACAGAAGAAAACCTGGAACTTTTAAAGAACTACTCTCTAGTCATGTTGCTAAATGACTATGCACCATATTTAAATAATGAATATGTAAGCGCTAATGCAGAGTATAATCAGCTTCCATCCGAAGGGGAAGACCTTGCATGGGATGCCGTTAAGAAAGCGGCTGAGAAAGAAATAGGAGATTTATATGCAAAACGAAGTTTTTCTCCTGAAAAGAAAGCAGCAGTAGAAAAAATAGTTAAAGATATCGTAGAAGCATACAAAAAGAGAATTGAGAATTTGACATGGATGAGTGCAGAAGGTAAGAAAGGTGCAATTAAAAAACTTGAAACAATGCAGTTAAAGATTGCATATCCAGATAAATACAAGACCTGGGTTAATGAAGGTGTAATAAAAACAAGTGGCAAGGGAAGTAGTTTTATAGACAAAATTGTAGCTATAAATAAATGGAGTGCAAAATTAGAAACTGAGAAAGTAAATACTCCTGTGGATCGTAGTGCATGGGGTATTTCACCACAGACTATAAATGGATATTATGATCATCTTACAAATGATATCGTGATTCCGGCAGCAATGCTTCAAGCACCATTCTATGATGAAAATCAAAGTTATGCTAAAAACCTCGGTGGCATAGGTGCTGTAATCGGTCATGAGATTACGCATGCTTTTGATGACAATGGTTCAAAATACGATGAAAAAGGTAATCTTAGACAGTGGTGGTCGGATAGTGACCATAATGAATTCAATAAACTCTCTAATAAGTTCATCGAATATTACGGGAATTTTGAAGCTATACCAGGTCACAAGGTAGATGGCGAGCTCACTCTTGGAGAAAATATAGCAGATCTTGGTGGAATTTCCGTAGTTTCGTCGATACTGTCAGATGATGTAAATGCATTGAAGGAGATGTATACCAATTATGCGTATTCATTTGCAAGTATAGTAAGTGATGATGAGATTAAAGATCAGATTCAGCATGATGAACATTCTCCAAACAATGTAAGAATAAATGCAGCCCTTAGTTCATCTGAGGGTTTTTATAAGGCATTTGACGTTAAAGAAGGAGATAAAATGTATGTAGTTCCTGAAAAGAGAATCGCATTATATTAATAAATATTTAAAAAGACAGTTCAAAACGGTGCTTTATGACCGGGGTGAAATGTCTTTTATATTTACCGTATATATCAAGGTTTAACGATGGTTAGTGATAACTAAAATATATCTCCAAAATGGTGACAAAAAGAAAAATATTTGGTAAAATTATAATGATAATGATAATCGATATCATGGGGTAGGGCTGTATAACTTCCGTGAATATAGGGATTATCAAATATATACATACAGGAGGATTTTATGTTAGACCATTTAAAACTAAAAAGAGTTGGAATATTTTTAGGAGGTGTACTTTTCGGTACTGCAGGGATTAAGGTACTATCCGGAAAACGTGCTAAAAAAGTCTATACTAAGGGTATGGCAGCAGCTCTTCGTGCAAAGGACGAGGTAGTGAAAACAGCAACCACTGTTCAAGAGCATACTGAGGATATTATTTATGAAGCAAAACTTATAAATGAAGAAAGAGCTAGAAGAGAAGCGGCTAAAGCTGCTGCAGAGGCTTCTTATGCTCAAGGCAACAGCGAAACTGATAAAAATACAGAACAAGCTGCATATGCTGAGGAAATGAATAAAACTGAAGAGCCAAACGAATAATAGAATTTAAATTGGACCTTGATTTTGCTCAGGTCCTTTTTAAGTAAATCTATGAAAGAAGAGGAGGTCACATATGGAATATACTCTAGAACATATGGCTAAGGGTAGGGTAAGAATTCGTATGAAATCCAGTGCTCTAAGCTTTGATCAAGCTGATTGTATTGAGTACTACCTCAAGAGATTGCCATTTGTAACATCGGTCAAAACCTACCTAAGAACAGGTGGGGTGGCGATAACATATTTGGGAAACATAAATTCACTACTTAAAAAACTGGATGATTTTAGTTATGAGAATGTCACTGTTCCTGAGAGGTTTGGAAAGCATTCTTCAAGAAAATTAAATGAAGAATACAAAGAAAAACTGATTAAGACGATAACCTTAAGGTATTTTATGAAATCTGTTATGCCTCAGGTATTTGGATTTGCATATATAGCCATAAGGTCTTTAAAGTTTATTTATACAGGTCTTAAGTCGCTCGCAAAAGGGAAAGTCGATGTATCAGTGCTCGATGCTACAGCGATTGGAACTTCGTTCTTGCTTGGAGATTTTAAAACTGCCGGCTCAATAATGTTTCTTTTGACTATTGGGGAAATACTTGAAGAATGGACTCATAAGAAGTCAGTTACAGACCTGGCAAATACCATGGCACTAAATACCGGCAAGGTCTGGATTAAGACGAATGGAGAGAGCTCACTTATTGATTCATCACTTATAGAAGTTGAAGACAATGTGGTCGTTAACATGGGAAATATGATACCTTTTGATGGACTGGTCGTAGAGGGTGATGCCATGGTAAACATGGTTTCACTTACGGGAGAGTCAACGCCGGTTCATAAGAAGGTGGATTCCTATGTATATGCCGGAACGGTGGTTGTTGAAGAGGGTGAAATCACCATTTGCGTTAAAGAGTTGTCCGGAACAACACGTTATGACAGGATTGTCAAAATGATTGAAGATTCCGAGAACTTAAAATCAAAAGTTGAAAATAAGGCAGAGGATTTGGCAAATAGACTTGTACCATACACTTTTATTGGAACCGGTTTGGTATGGCTTCTCACTAGAAATATCTCTAAGACCTTGACTGTGCTTTTGGTAGACTTTTCTTGTGCATTAAAACTCGCAATACCAATCAGCGTTCTATCGGCTATAAGAGAAGGTAGACAGCTGGATATCAATATCAAGGGTGGAAAATATCTCGAAGCCATGGCTGAAGCTGATACAATAGTATTTGACAAGACGGGCACGCTCGCTGAAGCAACACCTTCAGTTGTAGATATCGTAAACTTTGGTCCAGGTGATGTAAACGAAAAGTTCAGGATTGCTGCATGTTTGGAGGAACATTTCCCTCATTCCGTTGCAAGAGCTGTTGTAAACGAAGCAAAAGCAAGAGGTTTGGAACACGAGGAGATGCACTCCGATGTAGAGTATATAGTAGCTCATGGCATAGTGTCTTATGTGGATGGACTTAAAGTAATGGTAGGAAGTGAACACTTTATATTCCAGGACGAAGGATGTCATGTAAGGGAAGAATATCTAGAAGTTTATGAAAATCTTCCAAAAGAATACTCGCACCTTTTCTATGCAGTTGAGGATAAACTAGAGGCAGTCTTGCTTATAGAAGATCCTTTACGAAAGTCGGCAGCAAAAGTCGTAAGCGGATTAAAAGAACTTGGAATCAAGAAGACTGTTATGATGACCGGAGATAATGACAGAGTAGCCAGTTCGATTGCTGAAAAGGTGGGAATCGACAAATACTATGCACAGGTACTGCCCGATCAGAAAGCTCATTATGTAGAAGAAGTTAGAAATAATGGCAATACAGTTGCGATGCTTGGAGACGGTATAAATGATGCACCGGCTCTATCGGCAGCTGATGTCGGTATTGCAATGGACCAAGGTGCGGAACTCGCCAGAGAGATATCCGATGTAATGATGATGAAGGATGACTTAAATCTATTAGTCACATTTAGAAAATTAAGTATGGAATCTATGAAAAGAATAGACTCCAACTATAAGTGGATAGTAGGGATAAATGCAGCTCTTATACTGCTCGGCGTAGGCGGATTTATGATGCCGACAACATCAGCTCTCATTCACAATGCATCGACCATCGCCCTGTCTTTAAATAATATGAAAAATGTACTGAAAGCCTAGGGAAAAGGAGCTATTTAGAAATAATACCTGAGATTAAATGGGTACGTTGAAGTACAAACGTGGAAGTGGGGGCACTTCCTCTACTTTTTTTATAGGTTTAGTTTTGAGATCTTTGAGAGCCTCCATTAACAACCTAACCAATTGAGATGCATTTCGAAATTATG
This sequence comes from Peptoniphilaceae bacterium AMB_02, assembly GCA_036321625.1. Taxonomy (NCBI): domain Bacteria; kingdom Bacillati; phylum Bacillota; class Tissierellia; order Tissierellales; family Peptoniphilaceae; genus Microaceticoccus; species Microaceticoccus formicicus. The sequence continues at coordinate 1,935,661 of CP143259.1, read as the reverse complement.
GTAGGTTTTATGCAAAGAATTCCCAAGAACAAGGTGATTGGCTAGAATTCGACTGCCAGACGAGGTAGGTGGGTCGCTAAAGCGACTCGGAGGGAGAGAAAACCCAGGAAACCATTACTCTTGCTTGAAAGTAGAGGAGCTGCCTCAGCTCCATTTTTGCAACTAATTAACCTTTGCTTCATTGAATATGAAATACCTATAATTCATGAACGTATAAACGTGGAAGTGTGGGCACTTCCTCTACTTCTTTCATAGATTTAGTTGAGAGCTCTTTGAAAGCCTCACTCTGACGAGGGAGGTGGGTTTGCGAAGCAAACTCGGAGGGAGAGAAAACCCAGGCAACCATTACTCTTGCTTGAAAGTAGAGGAGCTGCCTCAGCTCCATTTTTGCAACTAATTAACCTTTGCTCCATTGAATATCAAATACCAATAATTCATGAGCGTACAAACGTGGAAGTGTGGGCACTTCCTCTACCTAGTAAATGAATTAAAAAAGGTAGTGTATCAGAATTTATTTATTCTGACACACTACCTTTATCAATTACATAAAGCCTAATTCATTAATGGATTCATCTGTAGCATATAAATTATCGTATTCCATATCTATACCGAATAGTCCAAAAAGTTTTATTAGTGATGGAAGAACTATATTGCTTCTGTATAATATTTTTTTCATTCGTCCATATTTTGGAATGTAGTCATTGGTAACGAAGTCGGCTATAATATAAGGGACTCGCTCAGGTTCTTCAATTACTGTAAAATCTAATAATTTACGGGTTTCTCTATCGACAAAAGATAGAATTAACAGCTTTTTTTGTCTTCTTTCATAAATACAATATTTTTCTCCATTTAAATAAAACAAATCAAGCTCGACTGAATGAGAATTTATAGGAGTATCTTTAATTTCATTTATTAGTTCTTCTCCATCTAGGTAAAAACGGTGAAATGAGTTAAAATCACTATCAATATGGGTTTCATCATAGTCCCAAGTATGGATATTTTGATTATAATACACATATCCAAAAAAGCCTTCATTGGTATTGGTACTTAGTTCACCATAATTTATTTTATTAATAATCACTACCACCTGTTCCAATATTTCATTTATTATTAAAAGGTCGTCATAACAGCAAAGAATAGGTTTAAAGCCACTATTTCTAAGAATATAGAGAGGTAATAGCTCTTCCTTATTAGTAAACACATTAAAATCTGAATAGATTTCTAATTGTTCTTCGGGTATATTTTCAGGCTTGTCGAATAGGACTTCGGTGTACTCAAAATAATAATCAGAAAAATCATTATCTTTTATATTATTCTTATATTTAGCATCAAGGTAGTTTAATGCCATCCGTTGGTCTTCAAATATTTTTATACTTAAGGGTTCTTCTGTCGGTTTTGATAAAACACAAAAACACATAGTGGCGTAATCACTTACATAATAAATGAGCATGTTATTGTCAGAAAAATATTTCCAAGGATCAGCTTTTAGAAATTTACCGGTTGTTTCATAATTATTTTGCCATATTTCTACATCATAAGGGTCATTACTATTAAACAAATGATACCTCCTTGAGTTGCAGAATTAAACTGCATTATTATTAGAAATTTTATAGAAAAGAGAAATTGTGTCCATAATCATATCATATAATTAGGAAAGATGAAATAGTAGAAAGTGAAAATTTATTGCCAAAAAAATAAAAAGCCCAGTCGACATAGGGACTAGGCGGTAGTAAATATTTAATTTTAAAGCAGCACTCTATTAAAATCGTATTTCCCGGGGATGCAAAAACTTCTGTCTCCTATTTTTTATACACTCACGTCGATGCCGTAGATACACGACATATTTTCATTGGTTATGACTTCTGAAGCCGGTCCAATCGCTGTTATGGATTTATTGTCCAGTATTGCTGTAGTACATTCTAACTGAAGGGCATAATCGGGAAAATGTGTTGTCATCATGACTCCAATATGTTTTTCTTTAAGTTTTTCGACTAGAGCTATAATATGGCGAGTCTAGTGAATTTTTAAAAAGATATTTGAAAACTGCATCTGAAACAGATAGAGCGGCATCGAACAGAAATGCAGAAATTATCCTCGGAAGTCTTGTCGTCCAAAAAACATTTATTGTAAGAGGAACTATACTATTCGTACTTCAGTCAAAAAATATAAAAACTTTGGTTTTGAAGAATTTATCAAAATATTGAAATTTCTTTACAAAACTGTAGCAAAAAACATACATTTTATACACAAGTTAAATGTAAAATATACTTGTAATAAGAAATTACATTACACGAAAAAACAAATGAGTACAGGAATTAAAATAAAGAAAAGATGGAATATAAGAAGCCGCTTTATAAAACCTAAATAGATGAACTGATTTAGAGTCTTAGGTGGCATAGCATCGTCCTTTACTTAATTGTTGGACAGATTTAAATAGAAATTTTCTTACGTTAAAAAATCATACAAACTATAAACCACTTACTGATTGCAGCAGTAAGTGGTTTTTGTCGTGGAATGTACTAAGTTATTATGAAATTTGTATAAGAATATTTGTAATTCTTAATTGACTTACTCTTGTTTATGATTAATGTAAGGTTTATAAAATGTATTAAGTAACTAAATCCCGTGAGTTTTAAGTTTTCTATACAGTGTTCTTAGACTTATTCCTAGCTCTTTTGCACTAGCAGTTTTTCCATCTAAACTCCAACCATGTTTATCTAAAGTATTTATCAATAGTTCATATTCAGTTTGATGAACTATTTCTTTAATCTCTTGAGGATTTTCTTTTTTTACAAACACCCTACTTGGAATCGAATTAATACTAATAATTTCCTTATCTTCTAAATTGACTGCATACTCGATTGCGTTTTCTAGTTCCCTTATATTACCCGGCCAATCATAGGTTTTTAGTATACTCATACATTCCTTTGAAATGCCTAGTATAGATTTGTTTAATCGTTTTGAGTATTTTTCGATAAAATGATGAGTCAATAACTCGATATCAATTGGTCTTTCTGTAAGAGGTGGTATATGTAAAGGGATTACATTCAATCTGTAGAATAAATCTTCCCTAAATAATCCCTCTTGCATCATATCTTCAAGGTTACGATTGGTTGCTGCAATTATACGAATATTAACAGGTATTATCGAAAAACCACCTATTCTTTGAATAGCGTTTTCTTGCAATACTCTTAAAAGCTTAGCTTGTAAATGCAAAGGTAGTTCTCCAACTTCATCTAAAAATACTGTTCCTTCATTTGCAACTTCAAAAATTCCAGGTTTACCACCCTTTTTAGCACCAGAGAATGCACCTTCTTCATATCCAAACAGTTCTGTTTCAAATAGATTATCTGGAATATTTGCGCAGTTTAGAGGGACGAAAGGAGCAGATAATCTTGAGCTAGTATAATGTATTGCTTTAGCTATTAATTCCTTACCTGTTCCAGTATCTCCTGTAATTAGAACTGTGGAAGGAGAGGTAGAAATTTTAACTATTTTATTCTTTATATCTTCGATTTTTTTGTCACTAGATAATATTTGATCTAGATAAGTACTACCTTCATAGATTTTGTTTTCTTTATCTATTTCTATTTTAATGGAATATCCGACTATCGTTCCTTTTACTTCGAGCGGGGATAGATAAATCATTCCACTAAAGGTCTTTGATGAGAAATATTTCCTCTTTGGAACTTTTGTGGTTTGAATCCAGTTAATCAAATCAATGGGAAATATGGTTTCAATATTGTGGTATAAGAGTTCACAGGTAGGAAATAATTCTTCAATTTTAGCATCCATGTGAATTATAGATCCTTTGTAATCAATAATAATATGATTAAATTGATCCGTATTTACAAGGTTTTCTATAGCTTTATGTAGAGCGTCATTTTTAGAGTACAATTCTTCGTGCTCAGCATACATTACAATTAGTTTTGTTATGTTTTCTAAAATACTTGAGTAAACTCTAATGTCCTCTTCAATCATTTTATGACCTTCTTTTGAAAATGAGGTCAAACTTAATACGCCAATTGGGTGATCTTTCAAATCTATACAAGACAGGATTTCAATAGTTGCGGGGCAGTTATTTACAAACCTACATCCAAGACATGATTTCATTTCCCCGGGCTTGTTTACAATAACATTCCCTTGATTTATTACTTCATAAATAGATTCAGAATGAACATTTTTCCCTTTTTTTTCTAAGTACATAGGTGTACAGGTTATTAATTCAGCGGTAGAGCTAAACACCGCAAATTCAACTTTTGTTAAGTGAGACATAGTTGCAAGTAGTTGATTAATTATTGGTTTTAGTTTAACAAGTTTCATATTTGACTCCTTTGGCAATAAAAACCTATAAAATTGACATATATGACAATTATATATTACCATATCAATTTAAAATGTCAAACTTAACAAAGGAAGAGAATTTAAATTTACTAAATAGATGTTTAAATTTCAACAAAGATAATACAAAATAATATGCAAACGTTTTTCTGGCATGGCATTTGCATTCTCTTTAGTTAAACGACTAAATAGGAGGGTATATGAAAAATTTATTAGATTTAACGGGAAAAGTTGCTGTCGTTACTGGTGGAGCATCAGGAATTGGGTTAGGAAGTACTAAAGTATTAGCTGAACATGGAGCGACTGTTGTAATGGTAGGCACAAATGAGAATAAAGGTAAAAAAGTTGAAAAGGAATTAATGGATTTAGGACTAGATGTGATGTTCATTCAAGGTGATGTAACTAGTGAAAGTAGTTGTAAAAGCTGTATTGAAGAAGTAGATAGAAAATTTGGTAGATTAGATATACTCTTCAATAATGCAGGGGCAACTGTTAGAAAAAAGATTACTGAATTATCTGAAGAAGAATGGGATTTTGTTATTGATGTAGGATTAAAAGGGACTTTTTTAATGAGTAAGTACTCTATACCACTGATGAGAAAAAGTGGAGGTGGGAGTATTATAAATTGTGGATCTGGATGGGGGTTAAAAGGAGGTAATCTTGCTGTAGCTTATAATGCCGTAAAAGGTGGAATTGTTAACATGACAAGAGGGATGGCAATAGATCATGGAGAAGATAATATTAGAGTAAACTCGGTTAACCCTGGGGATACCGATACTGAAATGTTGAGAGATGAAGGTGTTCAAACTGGAGAAAAGGATATGGACGCATATCTTAAAGACTGTGGAGTAGGTAGACCATTAGCGAGAATAGGTATGCCAGAGGATATTGGAAACGCGGTACTATTTTTGTCTAGTGATTTATCATCATGGATAACTGGAACAGCTTTGGTTGTCGATGGTGGAGGAATAGCATAAGAGGAGGAAGAAAATGAAAAACATAGGTTATAAGAATCACCCATATATTCCTAATTCAGATAGAAAAATTCAGGAAGAGATGCTGAAAGAGGTTGGTCTGCAATCATTGGAAGATTTACATGCTGAAATTCCTAAGGATTTGAAACTTAATAGAAAGATGAATCTACCTGAACCTTATAAATCTGAATATGAATTAGTACGTGGTGTAGATAGGATACTTAATAAGAATATGACAGCAAATGAGTATATTAGTTTTCTTGGTGGAGGATGTTGGAATCACTATGTTCCTGCTATTTGTAACGAGATAAATGGAAGAGCTGAGTTCTTGAGTGGGTATGCTGGTGAACCGTACAATGATCATGGTAGATTTCAAAGTCTTTTTGAATATGAATCCTTATTAGCAGAGTTAATTGATATGGAAGTGGTAAATGTACCAACATTTGATTGGGCTCAAGCTGCAGCAACCGGTGCAAGGATGGCATCTAGAATTAAAGGAAGAGAAATAGTACTGGTTAATGGTTCCATAGACACTAATAAGTTATTGATTATGAGAAATTATTGTGATCCAGGTGTTGAACTTGTATTAGTAGATTATTGTAAAAAAACAGGTAGATTAGACCTTGAAGATTTAAAAAGAAAATTAAATGAAAAAGTAGCAGCAGTATATTTTGAGAATCCAAATTATTTTGGAGTTTTTGAAGATGAGGCTAATGAAATCGGAAGAATGACAAAAGAAAATGGAAGCATTCTAATAGTTGGGGTAGATCCTATTAGTCTAGGTATAGTTGAATCTCCAAGAGAATTTGGAGCAGACATAATTGTAGGAGATTTGCAATCACTTGGTAATAATATGAATTGTGGTGGAAGTCAGTCTGGTTTTATTTCAACTTTAAATGATCCTAAATTTGTTCTTGAATTCCCTTCAAGACTTTTTGGAATTGCACCAACTATTAAAGAAGGTGAATATGGATTTGGAGATATTGCATATGATAGGACATCATTTGGAGATTTAAGAGAAAAAGGAAAAGAGTATGTCGGCACACAAACTTCGTTAATTGCGATTACTGCTGGTGTATATCTTTCGCTTATGGGACCAAAAGGATTATATGAACTAGGTCAAAATATTATTCAGAAAGGACAGTATCTAGTATCGGAATTATCAAAGTTAGATGGAGTTAAAAGCAAACGATTTAATTCATTTAACTTCAGAGATGTTGTAGTAGATTTTTCTGACACCGGGAAGACTATTCAAGAAATCAATGAAGAACTACTTAAAAAAGGCATATTCGGAGGGATTGATCTTAGTGAAAAGTTTCCTGAATTAAAAAATTGTGCACTTTTTTCTGTAACAGAAGTTCATTTCAAACAAGATATCGATCAGCTTATTAAAGAATTATCGACTATTATTTAGAGTAAAGGAGTAATATAATGAAAGCTATTAATAGAGAAGGACTCGTTAGAGATGTTCACCAAGCAAGGTGGAATGAACCAATAATTTTTGAACTTCATCAACCAGGAGAAAGAGGAATTTTAGTACCAAAATGTGAAAAAGCTATAGAAGATATTGTTGGAAATGGAGTAGATAGTATTCCTAAATCATTAAGAAGAAAGAAACTACCTAAATTACCTGAAATAAACCAAAAACGAGTTTTAATGCACTATCTTAGATTATCACAAGAAGTACTTGGTGGAAATCTGAACCCTGAAATTGGTCAAGGGACATGTACAGTCAAATATAATCCTATTGTAAATGACGATTTAGCAAATAGAGATAAAGTTAAATTTTTGCATCCAGAACAACCAGTTGAAACACTACAAGGCATACTGAAAATAATGCATGAGTCAGACTTAATGATGCAAGAAATTTCAGGAATGGATAAATTTAGTTTTCAACCAGGTGGTGGTTCCCAAGCAACGATGGCTATGGCATCAATAGTAAGAATGTATCATAGAGTAAGAGGCGAAGAAGAAAAAAGAGATGAAATGATAACTACATTGTATTCGCACCCTTCTGATGCAGCGGCTCCAGCTTTAAAAGGTTACAAGATAATATATATACCTGCAGATGAAAGTGGTCATCCAGATTATGAAGCATTCAAAAATGCAGTTAGTGAAAGAACTGCTGGTCTGATTGTGGCTAATCCTGAAGATACTGGAATATACAATCCTAGAATTAAGGAGTTCACAGACATAATACATGAAAATGGTGGGTTATGTTTATATGATCAAGCGAATGCTAATGGTTTATTTGGAATAGCCAGAGCAAAAGAAGCTGGTTTTGATATTTGTTACTTTAATATGCATAAATCATTTGGAACACCTCATGGATGTGGTGGTCCCGGATCGGGTGCGATAGGGGTTGTAAAAGAATTAATAGAGTATCTTCCAGTACCACTCATAGATAAAAGAAATGATGAATATTTCTTAAATTATAACCTTAAGAATACCATTGGTAGAGTAAAAATGTTTTTAGGTACACCACAAGTTATGGTAAAGGCTTATGCATGGATGATGAGTCTTGGCGCTGATGGTTTATATGAAGTCGGGAAAGTTGCAGCGTTAAATAATCTGTATTTAATGAAAAAAGTACTAGAGCACAAAGCAATTAGTAATCCATATCCTGATAATATCCAAAGAATTGAGCAAAACAGATATACCATTGAAAAAATGAAAAATGAAACAGGAATAGGGTTTGGAGAAGTGTCAAATAGAATGATGGATTTTTGCAAACATATTTGGTCTAGTCACCATCCTCAATATATACCAGAGCCCATTACTCTTGAACCAACAGAGACGCCTTCAAAACAAGATCTTGATGAATATGTGGCTACATTGCATCAAATATTTGATGAAGCATATGAAAATCCGCAGGTTATAATAGATGCACCTACAAAGAGTACGATTCATAGAGTGGATGAGTCATCTTTAGATGATCCTGAGAACTGGTGTCCAACATGGAGGGTGTATCTAGAAAAAATTGGGAAGTAATATGAAAAAAATAGGGTTATTAATAAATCCCATATCGGGCATGGGAGGTTCAGTAGGGTTAAAGGGTACAGACGGGAAAGATACTCTTTTCAAGGCGATAAAATTAGGGGCGTTACCAAACGCTCCTAACAAAGTCATTGAATCATTGAAAGAATTAAATGAAATACAAGATCAAGTTATGTTCATAACAGGAGCAGGTGAATTGGGTGAGAATGTTCTGAAACAACTTGGCTTTAAATATGAGTTAGCGTATAAAGAGTCAGAAGGAATAATTTATACAACAGAAAAAGATAGTGAAAATCTCCTGAGAAATTTAATAAACTATGATATTGATATATTATTATTTGCAGGCGGAGATGGAACAGCACGATTGGTTGCTAATATTATAAAAGAAAACATTGTTTGTGTAGCAATACCAACAGGTGTTAAAATTCACTCATCAGTTTTTGCAATAAACCCTAAAGTATCAGGTAAGCTTACGAAAGAGTATTTAATTGAAGGATTAACAACAGGATTAGAAGAGGTCGTTGATCTAAATGAAGAAATGTATAGAAATAATATAGTAGTAACTGATTTATATGGATATTTGAAAATTCCACGTAAAGAAAAATATTTACAAAACAAAAAAGCACCTACTCCACTTTCGCAAGAAGAAACACTACAAGCAATTAGTTTGGATGTAATAGATAATTTAGAAAATGATATCTATTATTTTATTGGAGCAGGTACAACAACTAGCTATATAATGAAAAAATTAAGTCTTGATTACTCACTACTTGGTGTAGATGTTATAAGGAATAGAGAGCTAATAAGAAGGGATTGTAATGAAAAAGACTTATTAGAATTCGCTAAAAAGGGAAAGTGCATACTATATATCACACCAACTGGAGGACAAGGATTTATATTTGGAAGAGGTAATCAACAAATAAGTGATGTAGTTTTGCGGAAAATAGGAAAGGAGAATATAAGAATACTTGCAGATATAAGTAAGTTAATTAATCTAAGAGGAAGGCCATTAATAATATATACTGGCAATGATGTAATCGACGACGATTTTTCGGGTTATTACAAAGTTAAGATTGGGTATGGAAGAGATATGTTGTATAAAGTAACTAATAAATTCTAGGAGGAGAATTATGGCGTTAATTAAAATATCACCTATATTTTTGCTAGCAGGACTAATGGTATATGGAATGGAGTTATTAATAGCTGCACCAATTGCTTTCTTCTATGCGGTTATAATTGCTGCAATTGTAGAAAAATATAAATTCGAAGAGGCCATGGACAAAGGTATTGAAGCTGTAAAAGAAATGATTATGGTGTTTTTTGTACTTATGTTTGCTTATGCTGTTGCGGAGGCATTTATGGCTACTGGTGTTGGAGCATCAGTTATATTAATAGCACTTAAGCTTGGAGTAACAGGGAAAACGGTTGCTACAGTTGGGTTTATTGTAACTTGTGTGTTATCAATTGCGACTGGTTCTTCATGGAGTACATTTGCATCTTGTGCACCAATTTTTTTATGGCTAGCACATATAGTAAATGGACCAATAGTATTAGTAATTGCATCTATAGCTGGAGGATCATGTTTTGGTGATAATATTGGATTAATATCTGATACTACAGTAGTGAGTTCAGGTTTACAAGGAGTAAAAATAACTGATAGAGTTAGGCATCAAGGTGTATGGTCAGGATTACTTTTGATAATCAGTGCACTAGTAATATTTCTTGTAAGTTCTACCATGGGACTCTCATCGGTACAAGGGGATGCTAATGCTGCTATTGCTGCAATACCTAATGAAGTATTTGAAAGTCTTGCTCAAGAACGTCCAGCTGCAGTAGCATTGTTAAATCAGGTAGAATCTGGTGTACCTTACTATATGGTTATACCTATGCTAGCAGTTATTGCATTAGCTTTTATGGCGAAACCAACTCTAATATGTTTAGGTGCAGGAATAATACTATCTTGTGTTTTAGGTCTTATTGCAGGCACAATAGGAAGTGTATCAGAATTTTTAGAATTAGTGCTTACAGGTTTTCAAGATGCAGGTAGTATTTCTATAGCGATGATGTTATGGATTGGTGCTTTTGGAGGAATTATGTCAGCTATGCATGCTTTTGAACCTATATCTAAGTTTTTCTTAAGGATAAGTAAAAGTGTAAGACAACTTATGTTTTATAATGGAATATTTACATTGATAGGAAATGCTGCATTGGCTGATGAAATGGCACAAATAGTTACTGTTGGGCCGATTATTAGAGAAATGACTCACGAAAATGTTGAAGCTTCTAAAGAAAATATGTATAAATTAGATTTAAGAAATGCTACTTTTTCAGATGCTATGGGAGTATTTGGATCTCAACTAGTACCATGGCATGTATATATGGCGTTTTTTGTTACAATAGCAAATACAGTTTATCCTTTAGAGCAAGTTAATGCTATACAAGTTATCTCAAAGAATTATATGGCCATGATAGCAGTAGCTTCAATACTTATATTAACTATAACAGGATTTGATAAGTATATACCATTTTTTGCAATTCCAAGTGAACCAGATGTGAAATTGAGAAAGGACTAATGAAATGTACTAGAAAGGAATGCATGGATGTACCCTAGACTCTTGGTAAACTTAGAAAAGATTAAAGAAAATACAGGAATAGTTTTAGAGATTTGTAAAAAACATGGAATCGAGATTTTAGCTATAACGAAGGGATTCTGTGCAGATCCACAAATAGTTGAAGTGATGATACAAGCTGGAATTAAAACAATTGGAGATTCTAGGATTTTAAACCTCAAAAAACTAGAGAGTTACAATGTTGTAAAAGTTCTAATCCGCATACCAATGTTGTCAGAAGTTGAAGATGTAGTAAAATATTGTAATATTTCTTACAACACGGAAATAAAAACTATTAAAGGTTTGTCCTTAGCTGCACAAAAAAATGGTAAACGACATAAAATAATCATTATGATAGATAAAGGAGACTTGAGAGAAGGGGTTTATAGTTTGATTGAATTAGAAGAAATAATTCAAGAAACCCTGCGGCTTAAAAACATAGATATTGTAGGTTTTGGGATAAATATGAAGTGTTTTGGAGCTATAATTCCTACAGAAAAAACGCTTGAAGAGTTAACAGTAACTACTAAGCAGTTGGCCGACAAGTATAAGCTGAATGTAAATACGTTATCTGGTGGAAATTCATCTTCTTTTTATTTGATTGAGACTGAAAGATTTCATGGTATAAATAATATACGATTAGGAGAGGCTTTAATACTTGGCACAGAAGCATCATTTAATAAAATTATACCTGGCTGTTACAATGATGCTTTTACACTTGAGGCAGAAGTAATTGAAGTTAAAGAAAAACCTTCAATACCACATGGGAAACTTGCATTAAATGCATTCAATAAAGTACCCTCATTTGATGATAGGGGTAATATCAAAAGGATGATTTGCGCGATAGGGAGCCAAGATATTGATTTCGATTTTATTATACCAAAAGATGATTCTTTAAGAATTTTGGGAGGAAGCTCAGACCATTTTATATTAGATTGTACCTTAGCAGATGTTGATTATAAAGTAGGAGATATAGTTAGTTTTACACTTGGGTATATGAGTATACTTAGAGTTATGAATTCTCCCTATGTCGAAAAAGTATTTCTGAACAGTAAATTCTAAATATTAAGAAACAACAACTTTCTAATGTGCTAGTATTAAGTTGTTGTTTTATTTTTTTATGTAATAAATACAATTTAAATTCAATATATGATAAACTGATTAAGAGTGAAGGAAGGAGGGGAAACCATGGGATTAACGATTATTACAAGTACAAAACTTACACTTGAAGTTTTAAAAAGTCAAATACATAACCTCATTGGAGATAAAATTGCTATACGTGGATTTCATTTGGATGAAAAAATACACACCCAAATTAGCGATGATTTAATACTCATAACTAGTAAAAGTATCTACGATGATGCAAAAAAATATATAGACAAGAAATCTGATATTTTAATAGCAAGAAGGTCTATAAACTATCATGAGATTAGTGAATTATTCAGCATTAAAGAAGGAAGTGATGTATTATTAGTTAATGATCTAAAAGATACTGCTAATGAGACTATTCAGTTACTTTATGCACTAGGTATAGATTTTATTACATTTCATCCTTATTATCCGGGGATAACAGAATACGTTGATTGTAATATTGCAGTAACAGTAGGAGAAATAGATTTAGTGCCAAAGAATATTAATAAAATAGTTGACATAAAGACTAGAAATATTGATTTTACAACATTGGTAGAAATATTAATCAAGTTTAACTTGATGGATGAAAAAGCAAACATTCTATCAGCAAAGTATGTTGTTGATATTATAGATTTGATAAAGAAAAAAGAACAAATGATGGAAACTCAAAAGAATTCTAGCCTAAAATTTGAAACGATAATAAATACTGTGAATGATGGTATTATTGCTTATGATGAAAATAAAGAAATAACTGTCTTTAATCCCATAGCTGAGACGATTTTCAACATATCAAAAAACATCTTACTGTCTAATAGTTTTGACAAGAACTTAAAAAAATTTGTAGACGATGCACTTTCAAACAGTAGAACAGATAAAGAAGAGTTTATTAAGATTAAAGATAAAGAATTTATTGTTAAAAAGAGGAGAATGAAATACACAGGTAAGCATAAGGGAGAAGTTTATACATTAAAAGATGTGACAGAAATAATAAGGTTAGAGGAAGAATTGCGTAGGAAGCTTGTTTTATCACAACATTTTGCAAAATACACATTTGGAGATATTGAAGGATCGAGTGTCGCAATTAAAAATGCTAAGAGTAAAGCTCTCAAAATTTCAAGTTCTGATTCTCCTATTTTAATACAAGGAGAGAGTGGAACAGGAAAAGAACTTTTTGCTCAAGCAATTCATAATTCCTCTAAAAGAAAAAGAGGACCTTTTGTAGCAATTAATTTTGCTGCATTACCAGACACTTTATTAGATAGTGAATTATTTGGGTATGAAGAAGGATCTTTTACAGGTGCAAAAAAAGGTGGTATGAGAGGATTATTTGAGCAGGCTCATGGAGGTACAATTTTTTTGGACGAGATAGGTGATGCTCCGGTAAATTTTCAGATTAGATTATTGAGAGTATTACAAGAAAAACAAGTGAGAAGGATTGGAGCTAATAAAGTAATTCCCATTGATGTTCGTATTATTTCTGCATCCAATAAAAATTTAAAAAAGCTTATACAAGAAGGAAAATTTAGAGAAGATCTTTATTATAGATTAAATGTTTTACCATTTCATATACCTTCTTTAAAAGATAGAAATAACGACATAATGATATTAGCACACTCATTCTATAAGAATTTTCATCCAGATAATAATATTGATGAGGAACAATATTTTTCTAAGATTAAGAATGCTATGCTCAAATATAATTGGCCAGGTAATATACGTGAATTAAGAAATGTAGTTGAATATTTAATAAATATAGCAGAGAATACTATTCCAGAGGAAGTTGATTTGCCAATTGAACTTCAAAATTTAAATACCATGAAACAGGTAAAATCAAATATTGATTTAGTAATTCTGGAGAATATAAAAAATTATAATGGGATGAATATCCCTATTGGGAGAAGATCTTTATCTGAGCTAACTGGAATATCAGAAAGCAAAGTTCGTAAGATAATAAATAATATGAGCGCAAATGGATTAGTTGATATTTGCATAGGACGGAAAGGACTACAAATTACAATAAAAGGACTTAATTACTTGAAAACAGAGTCTTTATAAATAATGGGACAATCGGGATAACAAAGGGATGAATACCCCTTTGTTTTTTTGTTTTATGGCTTTGGATGCATGAAAAGCACTAAAAATACTAACATATAGTAAAGTGTTATTTTGGCATAGTATGTGCATTATATGTTAAATAAGAATTCTAAAAATGAAAGGAGGATAGTTCCTTAGATTATAAAACTAATAGGGAGGTTAAGAATATGAGTTCTGATTATAAAAAATTTGAAAAAAAATGGATACTGATTTTCTTTGCAATGTATGTACTTATCATGCTACCATTTCCATTCTTTTATAGTACACGATACATCCCGTCAATACTTGGGATTCCGTTGTTTTTAGTTGGGTGGATAGTGCATACAGCAATGACCTTTGTTTTAATATTCATCTATTCAAGACAAGCATTGGCTAGGAAAGAATACCAAATATTTAATAATGAGGAGGGGCAAGATTATGAATAATTCTGTACAAGCTACACCATTGCCATTTTATACTGTGTTAGCATTGTATTTAATTGGTATGGCATACATAGGTTGGTATGCATCAAAAAAAACTACAAGCTTGAGTGAATTTTTTGTTATGAATGCAAAAGCAGGCGCTTTAGTTAGTGGATTAGCGTACTTTGCAACACAATATAGCATGAGTACATTTATGGGAGTACCAGGAACAATTTATAATGTTGGTTATGCAGGATTAGCGGTTTCAGTTCCAGGCTTAGTTTTTAGTATGATAATTCCCGCCATATTAATCGGTAGGAAATTGATAGTTATGGGTAGAAAATTTAATCTTTTAACTATGGCGGATTATTTAGCTGATAGATATGGATCGAACACAATACGAATCTTATTAGCTATATTAATGATTATTTTTCTAATTCCTAACATGGGTGCTCAAACAATAGGAGCTGGTGTAATAGTAAATGTCTTTACAGGTTTACCCGTATGGGTAGGAGTTGTAGGTATGGGTATTATTGTAATTATTTACTGTATGGCTGGTGGAATACGAGGGGCAATGATTACTGATGTAATTCAAGGTTTACTTATGGTTGGTACAGCTATTATAACATTTGTATTATCTGTAAAAATGGGAGGTGGATTGTCGAGCATAAATGAAACTTTAGCTTCTACAAGTCCAGAAATGCTCTCATTCCCTGGTGGAAACAATTATATGCCTTGGCAAAATTATGTTTCTCAAATAGTTTTGTGGAGTTTCTTTACTATGGGACAACCACAACTTTTTACAAAATTTTTCGCCATGAAAGATCATAAAACAATGTTTAAAGCAGTATTACTTGGGACGTTGGGAATGTGGTTTGCAGCTACATTGATAGAATGGTCAGGTGTGAATGCATCGGTATTTATTAAGGGATTGGTTGGAAAAGAATCTGATAATATAGTCCCTATGATATTACAAAGAGGATTAAATCCGTTCATGGCATCATTGTTTATTGCAGGAATAGTCGCAGCAGGGATGTCAACTATTGACAGTGTTTTGATTATGTCAACAGGTGCGATAACTAGGGATTTATATCAGAAAGTAATTAATAAAGATGCTACAGATGACGATGTTATGAAGATATCAAAATTCGTAACAGTGGCAATTGGTATTGTAGTTATTTTATTTGGTATTTTTAGACCAGCAAGTATATTCCAGATAATATTATTCGCTTTTGGTGGAATGGGGGCGTTCGTTATTCCTGTACTCTTCGGGATGTACTGGAAAAGAGCTACATTACAAGGTGCTATATCTTCAGTAATTGTTACAGTAGTAATAATGATTTCTATAACATTTAAATTCAAAAACTTAGCGTTTGGTTTTCATCCCTTAATTGTGTCTGCAGCAATAGGATCAATAGTTATGATCGTAGTAAGTTTAGTTACAAATCCACCAAGTGATGAAATAATAGATAGACATTTTAATTATTTAGATGATTATAAATTACAAAACTAATCAAAATTGGACAAAGGTGATATTTCATCACTTTTGTCCATGTGAATTTGGAGGTATATAATGAAATTATCACATTTGAGTTGGAAACAAGCAGAAAATATCTTTAAAAGAGTAGATATAGCAATTTTACCTGTTGGAAGTGTTGAAAATCATGGAACGCATGGTCCTTTAGGGACAGATTATTTAATACCAGAAAGATTATCAGAGATGATAGAAAAAGAAACTGAAGTAATAGTATTGCCAGTAATACCATATGGAGTATGTCCACATCATAAGAGTTTTCCTGGGACAATTAATATTGGACATGATGCTTTACAAATGGTAGTACGAAACATAGTTTTTTCATTGTTTGAACAAGGAATCAAAAAATTCGTGTTTTTGAACGGACATGGAGGTAATGATAGTTCGCTTGATATGGTTGCACTGGAACTCTACAATCGAGGTGGCATTGCTGCAACTGTTGATTGGTGGGTTTTAGCTGGACAACTCAATAATGAATGGGTTGGAGGGCATGCAGGAAGAGAAGAAGCTTCTGCAATTATGGCAATAGATGAAGATTTAATTGACTTAAATGAAGTGGTACCATTGGATTATAAGAATTTAACAGATGAGTTAAAATGTTTAAATATAAATACTGTGGAGTTTAAAGGTGCAAGCATTAAAATAATGAGAGATGTTAGAGATGTAGTAGAAAGTGGTTGGTTTGGTAAAGATGATCCTGCTTTTGCAACAAAAGAAGAAGGAGAGAGTATGTTAAACGCAACTGCTAAATATCTAGTTGATTTTATTGAGGAGTTTAAAAAAATAAAGCTAGACAGATAGGAGTATATTAATGATAGATCATGACATTAATAAAAGTGAACTTACTTATTATCTTAATAACATTGTAAAATATGATAGATTATCTGGAGGGAAAGGGGAACTAAATGCTCTAGAGTTTATTCAAGAAGAACTAAATAAGTGTGGTATATCAAATACTTTATATAAATATCCTGCTTATTTAAGCAATCCAGTTTATGGGAAGTTGTATATTTTAGAAGATTCAAGTAAAACAGAAATAGAAGCTAAGACAAGGAGTTTTTCAAAGAATACCTTTGGCAAAGAAATCAAAGGAGAACTAATCTATATTGATGAGGGAAGTTTAATAGATTCTATTATTGAATACAATCTTAAAAAAACAGACTTAAAAAAAGATTTAGAAAACAAAATAGTAATCAGTGAGTCTTTAAATCCCATATCGGTTCTTGAAGTCCAGAACAGGGGAGCAATAGGATTTATTCAGTACTGGAACGGTAATGAAAACGAAATACATGAGGGAATTTATAATCCGATTTGGGGAGCTCCAGGATACGAAGATATAGACTATTATCCAAGAATACCTATAATCGCTATTAATGGTAAATATGGTAAGAAAATTGTTGAAAAACTATCTTACGAAAGAATTGATGTATCAATGTGTACAGTTTTAGAAGAAGGCATACAATTAATACCTATTCTTGAAGCAAATATTGAACCTAAGAATGATAACGATGGTAAATTTATATTAATTGGTAATCACATCGATTCATGGCATTATGGTGCGACCGATAATGGTACTGGAAATGCACTTGCACTATACCTGGCAAAGTATTATAAAAGTATAATAAGTAAATTTAACATAGGAGTAAAGATTGCATGGTGGTCAGGTCATTCAAATGGAAGATATGCAGGTTCTTCTGCTTATGCAGCTGATAAATTCGAGGAACTTCTAGAAGGGTGCATAGCATATGTAAATATTGATATGCCAGGGTTAAGAGGAGCTAATGACTACACAAATATCAGTTCGGGGCCTAGCTTGATTGAATTATCGAAGCAGAAGATATTTGAAGTTACAAATCAAATAGGATTTTATTCAGGTACAGTTCGTGGGTGGGATCAATCCTTTCAAAATATTGGAATAACACCGTATTTTATCTGGGGATCAACATTAGAAAAAAACCACCCGGATACAACAAACGATACATTTATGAGTTGGTGGTGGCATACGGAAAAAGATTTACTAAAATATTCTGACATGGATGTATTGGAAAAGGATACAATTCTATATATTTCTGCAATTAATGACCTATTACTTTATGGATTAAACGCCTTCAATATAGAAGAATTGTTTAAATTAATATATGATACACTTAATGAATATAATAAAGAATATTTTTATATTAAAAATCTGGACTCATTAATAGATAAGGTTGAGGAAACATGGGGTTTATTTACAAGTTTAGAAGATACCTTAAACCAAGATGAAAAATTGAATCTGATTAAGCTACTTAATCGAATATATTATGTAAGTAGAGAAATTTATTTACAGGATTATGCCCTACAAGAGAAACCTATACCTCGACTTAGTGAAATATTTAGAATTTATGAATCTTCTAATAAAATAGAATATAGATTTATATTAGATAAGCATTTAACTTCTGAAAAAAATAGAGTTTTGAATATTTTGATTGAAGTGATGAGGTTATTAAAGTCGAGAACAAAGGAGAAACTATGATTAAAATAATTAAAGGTGGAAATCTCTACACACCCGAGCCTATCGGTAAATCAGATATCCTAATCGGTGGAGGGAAGATACTAAGGATCAGTAAAGATATCCCTAAAATAGAAGATGCCGAAATTATAGATGCTTCCGGGAAAATAATAATTCCGGGACTGATCGATCAGCACGTTCATATTACCGGTGGTGGAGGAGAAGGTGGATTTAATACAAGGGTTCCTGAAGCGCAGCTTAGTTCATTTATAAAAGCAGGAATTACTACAGTTGTTGGTCTGCTAGGGACTGACTCCACTACAAGATCTGTTGAGAATCTAGTTGCAAAAGCAAAGGCTTTAAACATAGAAGGAATAACGGCATATGCATTAACCGGAGCTTATGAGTATCCTTCACCTACTATAACCGGTTCTGTTAAGAGAGATATAACATTTATTGAAGAGATAATTGGCGTAAAAATTGCGACCAATGACCATAGAGATTCTGCAATATCGGTACGTGAACTTGCAAGGCTTGGAACTGAAGCAAGGGTTGCAGGTATGTTATCCGGTAAATCAGGACATGTTACAGTCCATATGGGTAGCGGAAAATATAATATGAGTGAGATAAACGAGGCAATAAAACTATCCAATCTTCCCGTGACTGTATTTAGACCTACTCATATCAATAGAAAGAGAAGTCTTTGTCTTGAAACTCTTGAGTTTGCAAAAAATGGTGGCTTTATTGATATAACCTGTGGTATACCTTCAGAAATATCGATATCTGATATTTTAGATATTGCCAAGGAAGAGAATATTCCCCTCAAAAATATAACTGTAAGCTCTGACGGATATGGATCTTGGTCAAGTTATGACGATGCAGGTAATCTAGTAAAAATAGGTGTCACACCGATAGATACCCTCTTGGCAGAAATCAAGGAACTAGTAAGTTTAGGCCATAGTATGAAAGATGTAATTTCGCTCTTTACTTCAAATGTAGCAGATGCCCTAAAAATCTCGAAGCAAAAAGGACGATTAAATGATGGTCTTG
Source organism: Peptoniphilaceae bacterium AMB_02 (assembly GCA_036321625.1). Lineage (NCBI taxonomy): Bacteria > Bacillati > Bacillota > Tissierellia > Tissierellales > Peptoniphilaceae > Microaceticoccus > Microaceticoccus formicicus. The sequence continues at coordinate 1,916,042 of CP143259.1, read as the reverse complement.
ATGCAGACCTATTAATCCTGAATGAAGATTTGTCGCTATATGGTGTTATTGCTAAAGGTGAAGTTTTAATGGAAGGGGAAAAAATACTAAAATTAGGCACATATGAAAATGTAGTTTTATAATATGCACTAATTAAGCTTTTAAACAAAAATGGCAAATCAGAAATTATAAAATCTGATTTGCCATCTTTTTTAGTTAATTATAATCTTGTAATTAGCAGCGTTTACCAATGTGTCTTGAACCGGACATGTCTTTTCAACAAATTCTATAAAAGCTTCTATTTCTTCTTGAGTATTCTCAGCATCTATAGTTATATGTGTACGAACTTCAGAGAAACCAATCTTTGCTTCCGGATTTTTACCAAGGAATCCATCGGGATCTAAATCTCCTTCAAGCTCAATTTTGAAATCAACCAGATTAATATTGTGAGCAGGTGCAAAACATCTCATAACGATAGCCTTACAAGCTCCAAGAGAAGAAAGTAGAGCTTCTACAGGGTTCATAGCCTTATTATTTCCTCCAAGCTCAACAGGTTCATCAAGCAACATCTCAAACTCTCTAACCTTACAAGCCATTGTAAGTCCTTCTCTAGGTTCAACCACTGCTTTAAAAACTTCTTTTGCCATTTCAAATCCACCTTTCTAATTATATTACACTATTTATTATACCACATTTGTTAAATTTAATGCATAGATTGAGAAAAATATGTGAAAAGTATAGAAAAATTTTACAAATGATACATTGTCTAACCTTTGGGGATGATTGTTGAAAAAGTGGGAGTTATGGTATTATATGTATATAATTATCGGTTAGTTAACGTGTGAAATAAATATAGTTGAGAAATAATACTGAATTTCATAAAAAATACAGTAAATAAAAAATTGTTTAACTGGAGGCAAAATGTATAACGAAACTAAATTCAAACAAGTTTTAACTGAGTACAAAAAAGTTTTTCCAACACCAGATTGGAAGGTGGAAGTATATAAATGGGAAGCTGTACAGCATTTTCAAGAACATTGGGATATAGAAACGTCTGATTTTTACCAGATGGTAAAGGAATCATTAAGTATGACAGACAATTTGTTGACATCATATAATAGATTTCCAATAGGGGTACTTTTAGGATTAATTGAAGCTGCAGAAAGTGATGTTAGAGAAATGTTTTTAATTCTCTACGATGAAAGTTTACCGCTAGAAACTAGGATTGGTAATTTTATGATTACAGCAAATGATCTTAATGAAAAGTTTGGAGAACCTGGTAAAAACCATTATCAAGATATAAATGCTATAAGTACATATTTATGGCTCAAGTATCCTGATAAATACTATATATATAAATATTCAGAGTATTTAAGACTTGCAGAAATAATCGAAAGCTCATTTACACCAAAAAGAAATGGGAAAGTTGATAATGTATTAGAAGGATATAAACTTTATAATCAGATTTCATTGGCTTTAAAGCAAGATGAAGAGCTACAGGAGATGGTTAAAACTTTCTTGTCTGATAAGTCCTATCCTGATCCCGAGTCAAAAACTTTGGCGATAGATTTCGGTTATTTTACAAGTAGAGAATATAAAGACGTGAAGGCAAATGACGAAAACAATACTCTTGAAGGTTGGTTTCCTGAACATTATCATCCTGGAATATCTTCAGAAAAATGGGAAGAATTACTTCATAATGAAAGAATTTTCAATAATCAAAGTTTACGTATTATGAAACGAATGCTTGATATAGGAGGTTCAGCTACCTGTAAACAGCTTTCGGAAAAATATGGTGGACATATAAATCTATACAATTCAGGATCGAGTTCTTTAGCGATGAGAATAGCAAGAGAAACTGGTTGTCCGGTAATGGAAAGAGATACAGAAAATTCCAAATGGTGGCCAATTCTATACCTAGGCAGATATACAAAAAATAAGGATGATGGAATATATAAATGGAGACTTCGCCCTGAACTTAAAAAAGCTTTAGAAAAATTTGATTTCACAGAGATAAAATTATATGAATTAGAAGAAGTGGATGTCATAAAATACACAAAACAAGACTTTTTAAAGGATGTATATCTTGAAGAAGACAAATACATCGAGCTTGTAAATTTACTGGATGAAAAAAAGAATATAATACTTCAAGGCGCTCCAGGAGTTGGCAAGACTTTTATGGCTAAAAGGCTTGTATACTCTATTTTAGGAGAAAAAGATGATGACAAGATAGAAGTGGTTCAGTTTCATCAAAATTATTCTTATGAAGATTTTGTTATGGGATATAAGCCTATCGATGATGGATTTAAGCTTGAAGATGGTATTTTTTATAAATTCTGCAAAAAAGCGAATGAGAATCCGGGAAGCAAATACTTTTTTATCATTGATGAGATTAATAGGGGGAATCTAAGCAAGATATTTGGAGAGTTATTGATGTTAATTGAAGCTGATAAAAGAGGAGAGAAATTGACTTTAGCATATAGTAAAGAGTCTTTTAGTGTGCCTGAAAATCTCTATATCATCGGAATGATGAATACAGCGGACAGAAGTTTGGCAATGATAGATTATGCTCTTAGGAGAAGATTCAGCTTTTTTGAAATGGAACCGGCTTTTAAGTCAATCGGATTTAAAGAATATCAGAAAACGCTAAATCACGACAGCTTTGATAGGCTGATAAGTAAAGTTGAAGATCTTAATAATGCGATAGAAAAAGACAGTTCACTTGGAAGAGGATTTTGTATAGGGCATAGCTACTTTTGCGGTAGGACGGTATCTGATGATGATTGGATCAGACTTGTTATTAATTATGATTTATTACCTATGCTAAAAGAGTACTTTTTTGATGACGAAAACAACTATGTAAAGTGGAAAAATGAATTATTAGGGATACTAGATGAACAAAAATAAACATATTCTAATTAAGAATATCTACTATATGTTGGCATATGCTTTTAAGGTACTGAATCAAAAGAATTTTGAAGAAATAGAAATTGAAGAATTTGAACAAATCCATAATTTATTTGCGGCTATTTTATATAAAGGAATCTCTGCTCAACTTAAACAAGGACTATATAGGGAATATATATCAAGAACTGAAAATCTCAAGACATTACGAGGTAAGCTTGATATCTATGGATCCTTACAAAACAATATACAGAAAAAACATTCCTTGGTTTGTGAATTTGATGAATTCTCAGAAAACAATATTTTTAATCAGATACTAAAAACTACTTCTCTACTATTAATTAGAGAAAATAGAGTGAGTAAAGAGAATAGGGAAGCACTAAAAAGTGTTATGATATTTTTCGGAGAAGTAGATGAACTTGAAGTAGATAAGATTATGTGGAATAAATTAATATTTCACAAAAGTAATCAAAACTACAAGATGCTGCTTAATATTTGCAATTATGTAATCAGTGGGCTGATTTTATCTACTCAAAAAGGCAAACATAAGATGGCGAATTTCTTAGATGAGCAAAGAATGTATGCACTGTTTGAGAGTTTTGTAAGAGAGTATTATAAGAAACATCATAGTGGACTATCTGTCTCATCTCCTCAGATACCTTGGGATATTGAAGAGGGTATAGAAAGCTTCTTACCGGTAATGCAAACGGATATAGTTCTAAAAAGTAAGAATAAAAAGCTTATAATAGACACAAAATATTACTCGAAGAGTTGGCAAACACATAGCCAGTACAATAAGAGCACACTCAGATCGAATAATCTTTATCAAATATTTACTTATGTAAAAAATGAAGATATAAATAATTTAGGTGATATCTCAGGACTATTACTATATGCTAAGACAGATGAAGAAATATCTCCAAATAGTGAATATGTAATAGGAGGCAATAAAATATACATTAGAACCTTAGATTTAAATCGTGAATTTAGTTATATTGCCAAACAGCTTGACGACATAGTCGATGAATGGAAAAGTTATGCATGCATATCCTAATGGAAACTAAAGTAATAATAATATAAAAACCTTATGAATTAATTTTTTATTTTTGGATATGAAAACCAAACTAGCAGATATTAGAAAATAGAGTAACTGAACAACCCCAAGAGATTTGAAACTCTTGGGGTTTCATTATGTTAATAACGCTGGTTATAAAGTGTTAAAATAACATGATAAATAATGTTTTATAAGAAAATGCAAAATAACAACTTTTAAGGATAAAACATTAACTAATAAATTGACAGCAAAACAGTAGGGGAGTATAATTTATTCTTGAATGAAAAATGTTTAACAATAAAAGGAGTTGTTTATATGAAAAGATTTACATTACCAAGAGATATGTACTATGGAGAAGGTGCATTAGATGCACTTAAAGACTTAGGCGGTAAAAAAGCCATTGTAGTAGTTGGTGGCGGTTCAATGAAAAGATTCGGTTTCTTAGATAAAGTTGTCAATAATCTTAAAGAGGGCGGCATGGAAGTTGAACTATTTGAAAATGTTGAGCCGGATCCTTCAGTAGAGACTGTAATGGCCGGAGCTAAAAAAATGCAAGAGTTTGGTCCTGATTGGATAGTAGCACTTGGTGGAGGATCACCAATAGATGCAGCCAAAGCTATGTGGGCATTTTACGAGTATCCTGAAGTAACATTTGAAGAACTTTGCATACCGTTTAATTTCCCTAAACTAAGAAAAAAAGCTAGATTTGCTGCAGTTTCTTCTACATCTGGAACAGCAACTGAAGTTACAGCTTTTTCAGTAATCACAGACTACAATAAGGGAATTAAATACCCATTAGCAGACTTTGAAATTACACCTGATGTTGCAATACTTGACCCAACTATCCCAGAGACAATGCCTGCACACCTAGCTGCATATACTGGAATGGACGCACTTACTCATGCAGTTGAAGCTTATGTTTCTACAGCAAATAGCCCATTTACAGATCCACTTGCAATTAAAGCTATTCAAATGGTCTTTGAATACTTGAGAAAATCATATAATGGAGACAAAGACGCAAGAGAGCAAATGCACTATGCACAATGCCTTGCAGGACAAGCATTCACAAATGCACTTCTAGGAATTGTCCATTCAATGGCTCACAAGACAGGCGCAATATTCTCAACAGGCCACATCATCCACGGTTACGCAAATGCAATGTACCTACCATATGTTATTCAGTACAATATGAAAGACGAAAACACTTTAAAAAGATATGCTGAAATAGGCCATGCCCTAAACCTAACCGGATCAGACGAAGAAGTAACCAGAGAATTAATCGAAATGATTCGTGAATTAAACAGAGAGTTTGAAATAGCTTTAAATCTTAAAGACTTCGGTATAATTGAAGAAGAATTCAAAGAAAAAATCGCTGAAATCTCTAAAAATGCCGTAGTAGACGCCTGCACAGGAACCAACCCAAGAACTATAGATCCTGAAAACATGGAAAAACTATTTAAATATATCTATGAAGGTAAAGATGTAGATTTTTAATAGAATAATATAAAACTCATAATATTGAGAAACAAACCCCGAAATCCGGAAATGGGATTGAGGGGTTTTTTATAACGGGCACGTCTCAATGATGAGGTGAGATTCTTAAAGAGCGTACTTATCGACGAATCTGATAGTAACTTGAATGTTTCAAATATTAAAGTGTTGAAAGAAGAAACGATAGCGATATCTTGATTCAACGAACCAAAACGGAATCCAATGGTTAAAGGATTGTAAGTTGGTGAGAGATTAAATAGTTGATAAAGGAAAAATGAAAAGCTACTAATAAATTTAAACTAATAAAAGTAAGTAATATTATAGATTGGTAAGTTTATAAGTCAAAAGGATAAAACATGATTTTGTTTAAAGTAAGGTTGCCTATCCAAAGATGGAAGTCAAGTCCAAATTAGTGTGTAAATTGTTTTATCTTACCTTTTGATTAGCAGTTTCTTTTTTTGATTTGTTGTAGATTTGGAGCCTGAGGTATTACATCAGCCACCCGAAGGGCTTGGCCTTGTGGCAAGTACTTAAAAAATGGTACACTAAAAAAACGAAGGATAATTACACCATTTTGTTGTGAGTTTATCGCCTTCGGTGGTTAACACTTACCGTTTTTTAAGTTCTTGGTGCAAGGCTGGCGGTGCATTAGCTTAAACTCAGACTTATGCAACTACCTTTGTAGGTTCAACTTGTTGAAGCTCGGCTTGATCTTGCTTGGATTCATGGTATTCATGCATATCCAACCATATTCTCCCGCTACTCCATTTCTCATCTAAATCAATTAATATTGCTCCAATTAAACGGTTCATGGATTCATCGTTTGGGAATATTCGTATTACTCGTTCTCTACGACGAATCTCTTGATTTAGACGTTCAATGATATTTGATGTCCTTAATCTTTTTCGATACTTTATTGGAATATTTAATACTTGGGTTATGTCGTCAAAACCAGCATCTAGTAATTCCATAGCCTTTGGTGCAGTATTTGAGTATTCATCAAGGATATCATTTAATACTGTTCTGGCAACTTCTGTAGTTGGCGCATCATAAAGCTCTCTTAATCGATTTTTTATCTCAGGCTGTAGTCTAGTAGGACATACATCAAGTATGTTTCTACTAAAATGTGTTTGACACCTCTGCCATGAGCTGCCTTGAAACTCTTTAAGGATTGCAGATTTTAAGCCTTTATGTGAATCACTAACAACTATATCAACATTTGATAATCCTCTATCCTTTAATGATGAAAAGAAGTTTCTCCATCCTAGTTCAGTCTCACTATCACCACACATAAAACCAAGAATTTCACGGATACCGTCAGAGCGAACTCCTATTGCAATCATTAGAGCTTTGCTTCTAACTTTTCCTGCATCTCTTGATTTTAAATACATAGCATCAACTACGATAAAAGGATATTGTGACTCTAATGGTCTGTTTCGAAACTCATCAACTAAAGGATCCAAGTTTGAACAGAGGTTTGATACTGTTGATTTTGAAAATGATGTTCCACATAATTCTTCGGTGATTTTTGTTACTTTTCTTGTGGAGACACCCTGGATTACCATCTCCATCATAGCCAGTACAAAAGCTTGTTCATTTCGTTGATATCGATTGAATAAATCAGGAGAAAACTCACCACCCCTAACTCTTGGTACTAGCAATTCTAACGTTCCTACACGAGTTTTAATTTGTCTAACTCTAGAACCGTTCCTGTAACATGTACGTTCTTCAGTACGTTCATAAGGCTTAGCTCCGATTGCCTCAGTAACTTGAGCCTCTAAAACTTGGTTTAAAATTGATTCTAAGAGTTTTGCAATAGCATTTTCTTTAGCTGAAGCTGAAAATAAACCTTTAATTATTTCTGAATCTAGTGTAAAATATAGCCAGACCATCTCTTTTACCTCCTGGTTAGTTTTGTGGTGAAACTATTATACCAAAAGGTTGGGGATAGTTCATATTTTTTTGTAAAACCAATTTACACCATTATATAGACTTTATCAAGATGGATTATTGTTATTGCAAAAAAATATATACAATCTGAAGAGATTTAATCGAATGAGTATAATTAATTGCTAACTATTGTTAGCGTTGTATTTAATCAAATCAATCAGTTTTAATACTTGTCTACTTAAATACTGTTCTCTTTGGAACACAATAGAAATCTGAGAATTCATTTTGGTTTCTTTTAAATTCAAACCTTTTATGCCATCGACTAAGTTTATCATTAAATCAGGAATTAATGCTACTCCAACACCTGCTTTAACCATGTGTAATGCGGTCTCAAGGTTATAACATTCAGTCACTATCTTAGGAAGATACCCAGCTTCTTTACATAAATTGAACGTGACTTTATTTAAAAACTGCCCTTCATTCATAGTAATAAAGGGAATATCTTCTAAATCAGATAAATTAATTTCCATTAATGCATCATTTATAATAGGATTGTATTTTGAGTATGCAAGTACAATTGTTTCGTTATAAAGTGGGATATTTTTAAAACGAATTGCATCTGGATGAGTTAGTCCAACTATAAAATCTAGCCCATCATTTTCTAGTTTATCTTCTAAATCATTACTACTGAGTTCCAATATTCTTACAATTGTATTCGGATATAGTTCCCTAAATTGTTTTAGTGGTGTTGGTAATATAAAGGCAGAGCATTCAGGCAGGATTCCTATGTTTATAATATATGTTTCTGACTTAGATACAGCTTGAAGTCTTTTATCCATCTTATTTCGAATGTCTAAAATTAATTCAGCCCATTTTATATACTCTTCTCCTATAATAGTTGGAACTATAGAGTTACGTTGTCTATGAAATAACTCCATTCCAAGTCTTTCTTCTTCCCTCATTATTATTTGACTTAATGATGGTTGTGATATATATAATCTCTTTGCAGCTTTTGTAAAGTTCCGCTCTTCTGCTAATATTAATACATACTTATAAATATTAAATTTCATACTATTCATATCATCCTTTTCTATATAGATTATATTATTTTTATATCATTATATACATCATAAACAATTATAGCAAGGTAATATAGCACAATGCTATAATAACGATTGCAAATCGGTATTATACATAACTTTAGTTTAGTGCTATACTAAAAACAACCTAGGTTAAAGCAAGTATATTTATCGATATACTAATATAGTGATTTATGTTGATGCGAGTTTAGAACTTTGTAAAGACTTATTGAAAGAGGTATACAAGTATAAAACCAATGCTTAGAATATGGAACTGAAGTGGTAGTAAGTTGGTTTATATTGGATATTTATACTGTTCAATAATTGTGTACACGAATAGGTTGGGACGATTTGTGAAATTTGTTTAGATAATCGATAAAATTACTATAATTAAAGGAGAGAATATGAACTTTCAAGATATTTTAGCAGCAATTGCTGTTGTTATGAATGGACTACCCCAAGGTTTACTAGCTTTAACTTATGGGTTTGCTGCATTCCCTACAGCCATTGCTTTTGGAGTAGGAATAATCGGCATGGTAGCTTTCAATCAAATAGCACCAATATCTTTCCAAGCTGAATCCATTGTATTAGCTGGTAAATTAGGAGATAATAGGCAAGAACGGTTGAACATAGTATTTTTTACTGGGATTGTAATGACTATAATAGGAGTGTTAGGACTTTTAGAGCCTACTATTCAGTTTATTGGACCTGCAATTTTACAAGGAATGATGGCGGGAGTTGGTATAACACTTTGTAAAGTATCAATCGATATGATAAAAAGCAATAAAATGGTAGGAGGAACTTCACTTGCCATTGCATTATTAAGCTACTTCATCTCAAAAGATTTAGTTATGACCATTGTATTTTGTGTATTTGGTAGTGCTTTGTTGGACAATATTATTAATAAAAACAACGTCAGTAATCAAGTTACAGATCTAAAAAACGAAAAGTTTAGTTTATTAAAAATAAAATTAACAAAAAAAATAATAAGAAATACCTTGGCCTTAGTTACATTGCAAATCGGTGGGAATATAGCTTACGGTAGTATAACTGGAGAATTGGCAAAAACAAAAGTTAATGTTGATTTCATAACTATATACTCTGGTATTGGAGATTCTGTAAGTGCTCTATTCGGAGGTGGTCCAGTAGAAGCAATTATTAGTGGAACTGCAGTGGCTCCCAACCCCAAAATGAGTGGAATAATTATGATGTTAATATTAATGGTTGTATTGTTACTTAAAATTTTACCTAGAATTGCGAAATACATAAAAAATGAGACTATATGTGGATTTTTGTTTATTTTAGGTGCAGTAATAGTGTTTCCAAGTAATATCTTTGCTGCAGTTCAAGCAGATCCTGCAATCGCTGGTGTTACAAGCTTAGTAACTGCGTTAGTAGATCCGTTCATTGGGATGTTGGCGGGTCTAGTAGTAAAATTTATATTAATGATATTTTAGGAGGAGAATATGAGTATTTCAAATCTAGCAAGAGTGAACGCAAAAAATTGTGCTTTGATTATAATTGATATGCAAAATGACTTTATACAAGAAGGAGCACCTATAGAATGTCCAAATGGGAAAAAATTAATACCTGTGATTCAAGATTTAAAGAAATGGGCTCATTCTTTGAAAATACCCGTATTTTATACTCAAGAAGAACATAGATTTCAAAAAATAGATTTTGGATTAGAGTTAATACGAAGTGAACCTGAGCATTGTGTTGAGGGAACAAAGGGTGTAGAAATAGTAGAAGAACTTAAACCAAAAGATGATGAGTATGTAATAAAAAAGCGAAGATATAGTGGTTATTATTTAACTGACTTAGAAATCCTTATGAGAGCTTTTGATAGGGACTGTTTAATAATTACTGGAGTTGCTACTAATGTATGTGTTTATGGGACTGCATTTGATTCTATACAACGTGATATCCAACCAATAGTAGTAGAAGATGCTGTTGCGGGAACGAGCATACAACTGCATGAGGCTTTTTTGCAAAACATTGATTATGTAATCGGTGATGTTGTGACTTCAAATCAATTAAAAGAGAATATCAAATAATAATATAAAGACTGTTATATAGTTGATAATATAACAGTCTTTTATTTGATGAATACTTGGCTTAATAATTGCATACTATATTATACGGGATGTAAAAAACAAGTTAACAGTAAAAATTTTCTAAGATTAAATATCTAATCAAAAGAGGGAGGTATCATGATATACAAATTTTTAGGGGAGAGTAACTATCCCCCATTTGATTATATAGAAGATGGTAAGATTATGGGGTTTAATGCAGATATAACTAATGCTATTTGCAAAGTTTTGGGATTGGAGTCAAGTATAGAATTAATAGACTGGGCGAAGGTTATTAAGTTCACTAAGTCAGATTTTGATTACATATATCAAGGAATATTCTGGTCTGAAGGAAGAAAAAAATATTTAGAGTTTTCAGATAGTTATCTTACTGTTTCACATTCGTTTTTTGTTGATAAGTCTTGCAATAATTCAGTTTGTTTCGGACAGTTGAAAGACATGAGAGTTGGGGTTCAAAAGGATGCTGTTACACACGATTTTCTTGAGGAAAGAAAAGAGACTATCAAAATTGGTGATTTAAAGCTTTACTCAGATCATGTGGTTATTCTAGATGAATTATTCAAAGGAAATATTGATGCTGTTGCTGGAAACAGAATGACCATTCTCTATTTAATGAACAAGCATTTTAAGGATAAAGAGGTTATGACTATAGGTGAACCAATTGAAATGTCTAAGCTTTGTTATGCTGTAAGACCTTATAATAAACAGGTAATGGAATTAATAAACGAAGGACTTAAAATAATTATTAGTACAGGTGAATATAATAGAATTTATGAGAAATGGTTTGGTGTTATAATAAGTAGGTTTGATCAGCGATTTGTTGACTATACTGATACAGCTGTAATATATATAGATGCTTTCGGGAAAATTATAAGAGCAAACAAGATAGCAGCAGGACTTTTTGGCAACATAGAACTGGTAGGAAAAGATGTGTTATCTTCTGGAATTGATGGAATCATTCCAGTAGCAATTATAAGGAGAGTTATGGATGGATATGAAGAGAGTATCTTGAATAATGTAAAGACCAGAATTAATGAACAAGATTTATACCTATCTTATTGTGCAACTCCAGTCCATGATAATTTGGGAAATATAAATGGTGCAGTTTTAAGTATTAGAAATGAAACTAAGGCAAGGATAGCAGATAAGAAACTGAAGAACTATAATAAGTTAAAATCTTTAAGTAGGATTGTAGGAGGTGTAGCTCATGAGATTAAAAATCCGTTGACATCTATAAAAAATTATGTTGATTTATTACCAAAACTTTATGATGATACAAAGTTTAGAGAGTCTATAATAAACAATTTACCTCAACAAGTAGAATTAATTAACGAGCTAATAGATGAGCTTCTGCAATATACTAAACCACAAAAACCATATATGGAAGTAATTGACTGTAGGGAAGTTGTTGATTTAACAATTAAACTTATGAAATTTAATAAAAAAATCGATATCCTTAATGAAATAGAACAAAATCAATTAGTCTGGGTCGACAAAAAGAACTTGAGGCAAATAATTACAAATGTTGTACTTAATGCTGTAGAAGCATCGAAGGACGGGGATAAAATTATTATAAAGACAGGAAGAAGTGATGATGAAAAATCTTTTAATATTGAAGTAATCGATGAAGGTTCTGGAATTAGTTTAGAGAAGATAGACTATGTTTTTGATCCATTTTTTACCGACAAAGATACAGGAACTGGACTTGGTTTATATATATGCCATCAGCTAATGGCAGAGAATAAAGGTTCAATAAATATTGACAGTACTGAAAATGGAACAAAAGTAACACTGAGCTTGTTAAAATATATGGGAGAGTTAAATGAAGAAATTATTAATCGTTGATGATGATATATTAATATGTGAAACCTTACGGTTTGCATTGAAAGATAAGTATGATATCTTTACTGCGACAAATATCGAAGAAGCACTTGATATTTACAACGGTGAGTTTATTAATCTTGTTATAACGGATTTAAAACTTGGACTAGAATCAGGAATGGATCTTTATAGTAGATTAAAATCCATTAACACCAACTGTGTTGTAATTTTGATGACAGCATATGGTAGTGTTGATTTAATAATAAAGGCAATTAAAGAAGGTATATTTCATTATATTAATAAACCTGTCGATTTGGATGAGCTTGAGCTTATTATAGAACAAGGATTAAAATTTAGTGACTTATATAAAGAGATAGAATATTTAAATGAAAGGCTAAATGTAAAGTACTCAGACTACGGCATAATAGCAGAATCTCCCGGAATGAAAAGGGTAATAGAAACAATTGAAAAGGTTAAGGATATTAATTCCACAATACTTTTGACAGGCGAGAGTGGAACAGGGAAGACAATGTTAGCCAAACATGTTCATTATCAAGGCAATAGAAAAATGAATAGATTTAGCGCAATTAACTGTGCTGCTATTCCCTCTAACTTACTGGAGTCAGAATTATTTGGCTATAAAAAGGGAGCTTTTACTGGAGCCGCAAGCGATAAAGCAGGAATGATAGAATTATCAAATGGGGGAACTTTTTTACTTGATGAAATAGGAGAAATGGATTTAGCCCTTCAAACAAAATTACTTAGAGTAATTCAAGAAAAAGAAGTTTTTCCATTGGGAGGGTCTAGTCCAAAAAAAGTTGATGTAAGGCTAATAGCAGCAACCAATCAAGATTTAATAGAACTGATAAATAAAGGAAAATTCAGAAAAGATCTTTATTATAGATTAAATGTTATTAACATCCATGTCCCACCGCTGAGAGAAAGAAAGGAAGATCTTTTTAAGTTAATTGAACTCTTTATTTACAAATACAGCACTCTTTTAGGTAAAAAAATAGATAATATTTCTGATGAATTTTGTAAGAAACTATCCGAATATAGTTTCCCGGGGAATATCAGGGAATTGGAGAATATAATTGAAAGAGCCATTGCTCTTTCAAATGATGGAGTTTTAGATCAGATTGACTTGGAGCAAGATTTCATAGAAGACGAGGATCATAATCATAGAATAGCAAAGAAATTAATTCCTATTTTTTTAGGAGACAGCCTTCAAGATGCAGAAAGAACTATTATATTAGAAACCCTAAAACAATATGACTACGACCGAGTAAGTGCGGCAAAAGTTTTAGGGGTTACGGAAAGAACAATACGAAATAAACTAAAAATATATAAAGAGGAACTTAATTTACTAGATAATGGTAAAATATAACATGTAATAGTAAAATTATTATTTTCAAGTGTCTTTTAGAAATATAGTCTTTTATTCGAGTTTATAGATAGTTGCTTATAGAAATAATATAATTGTAATATTTTCAAGTTAAGAACGATGAATGCGATTATTGAGACATTAAATAAATTAAAGTCATAATAAATATAATACAAAAAATAAACAAGTGATAAAACGGAAAGGATTTCATGAATATGGAAATGTTTTCCAATTTGTCGCTTGTTTTTAATTAAAAACTATTAAAATAATATCAAATAAGTAATTATGAACATGAAAATAATAATTTAAAATAAAATTTATTATTTATAATTGAGCAACTGCAAAAAGTTTGAATAAAACCAAGTAATTTTCACTCAAATCAGTACTTTTTTATAATTATTTATAGTGATTAAATTTTAAAAATGTTGTCTAAGAAGAGATAAATGTTTAAAATTGAACATTTAAGAAAAGTAAATAACTTTTTTAATTTGGCATGGTACTTGCAAATTATTATGTCGCAACCGAATAAAGGAGGTAAAAGTGAAGATAATAGTTGGATTAACTGGGGGTAGTGCTTCTATCTATGCATTATCCATCCTAGCAGCATTAAAAAAAGTAGGAGTAGAAACTCATTTTGTAGCGAGTCATATGGGAGAGGTGGTTCTAAAGCAAGAGCTTAATATGAATTTGCAAGATTTAAGCTTTCTATGTGATTATATGTACGATATTGGAGACTTAGGTGCTCGTATAGCAAGTGGTTCTTTCAAAGTAAACGGAATGATAATTGCTCCATGTTCCATGAGAACGGTTGCCGCAATCAGCAATGGCATGTCGGATAATTTGATTACAAGAGCAGCAGATGTTATTTTGAAAGAAAAAAAGAAACTAACACTAGTTGTCAGGGAAACTCCTTTTAACACAATCCATTTAAAAAATATGCTGGAATTATCAGAGTTAGGCACAACTATATTTCCTCCTATACCAAGTTTTTATACAAAACCTGAATCTTTGGAAGACTCAATAGTCAATACAACTGGTAGGATACTAGACGTTATGGGTATTGAAAATAGTCTTGTAAGAAGATGGGATGGATTATAGAAAGGAAGGAGGAAAAAATATGGAAAGACAAATGCTTAGGAGTTTAATATCTGAACTTGAAAGCAAGAATGAACTAAGAGTGATAAAAGATAAGGTAAAAAAAGACTTTGAACTAGGAAAAATATTAAAGCAAACCGATAATAAAGTGCCTACTCTATTTGAAAATGTCGATCATAAAAACAGGGTTATTGGTGGACTCTATGGAAATAGGGAGTTGTTTTTTTCACTCTTGAAATTTAATCACGATGAAAGGATTAAAGAAATTTCCAAAGCAATAATAAATCCAAAACCTTACGAAATAGTTAATGATGGACCTATTTATGAAAATATTATATCCAATAGGATCTCTCTAGATGCTGTAATACCTTTCACAAAGTTCCATGAAAAGGATTCAGCTGCTTTTATAACTGCAGGTGTTCTAGTTGTAAAAGATCCTGAAACCGGTAAATACTTAACATCAATAAGACGACTACAGTTTAATGGTGCAAATCAGTTAAGTCTACTCGTTGCATCACCTAGGTTAAATAAAATTATTGAGAAGACTATGGAGAGTGGAAAGGATTTAGATGTGGCAATTTTCTTGGGGTACGATGCAGAAACTTGCTTGGCTAGTCAAATCAATTCTAATATTTTTGATATAGATAAGTATATGGTTGATTCTGCCTTAAGAAGAGAACCGCTAAAACTTGTAAAATGTAAATCAAAAGACTTATTGGTACCTGCTTTCTGTGAAATAGTATTGGAAGGAAAAGTCAGAGCTAATAGATTTGAGTATGAAGGTCCTTTCTGTGAACTGATGGGATATTATGGTGAAAAAGCATTACACCCAATAATAGAGGTGGATACGATTATGCATAGGAATAATCCAATTTACCAAGTAGCATTCCCGTGTAGGGAAGAGCATTTAACCAATGGACTAACAAGGGAAGTGGAATTATATTCAAATCTTGAAAGACTTGTTGGAGTCCATGATGTTTACATTACGGAAGGTGGCGGATATAGGTTTAATGCTGTAGTTAGTATAGAAAACACACAGCGTGGAGAAGGAAAAACATGTATACTTGGAACATTTGGTACATTTTCAGATGTGAAAAATGTAATTGTGGTAGATAAAGATGTTGATATTTTTTCATCTTCAGATGTTGAATGGGCCATCACTACTAGAAGTCAAGCCAGTTTAGACAATGTTATTGTAACTGGAGCAAAAGGTTCTCCCCTAGAGCCAACACATGTGGCAAGAGGCATAACCGATAAATTTGGAATTGATGCAACTATGCCGGATCCAGGTAATGACTTATATCATAAGGCATCAATTAGTGAGTATTAAGGAGGTAATAAATGATAAGAGAAGCTTTGGGGATTGTTGAAACTAGATCTTTGGTATCGGCGTTACAAGCTGCGGATACGATGGTAAAGACTGCAAGTGTAACAATTGTCGATATCGAATTTGTCGGTTCTGGAGTTGTAGCTGTTAGTGTTGAAGGAGATGTAGCAGCTGTTCAAGCTGCTGTAAATTCAGGAAGTGATGCTGCTAGGGGATTGGGAGAAATTATCTCTGCTAATGTCATACCAAGACCACATACTGAAGTTAATAAATTGTATTAGGGGGAATGAAAATGCCAAGTGAATTAGCAATGAAAGTATTAGAGAAGATATTTGGAGATGGTTCAGTAATTCCACCGATTACAAGCGAATTGGGTTATAAAAGTGTAGATAATAAGAAAAATATGAGTAAAAGATATTCATTTGATAATTTAGTAATAAATTCTACACAAGACAATAACATGACAATACATAATTCGAATGGCAAGCTAAATAAAGGACGACTTAGCCTGGAAGAATTAAGTAGGTTATAGGAGGTAATATGAAACAAGCATTAGGAACCATCGAAGTTGTAGGTAAAGCGACAGCTGTAACGGCACTTGATGCTGCTTGTAAAACCGCCGAAGTTTCTCTTTTAGGAGTGGAAAATATAATCGGTAGTGGAGGAGTAGTGGGTGTTAACATACAGATAGCTGGAGAAGTGGCAGCGGTTCAAGCAGCTATAGATGCTGCAAATGATGCTGCTACACGCATAGGAACTGTACTTTATAGCTCGGTAATACCTAGACCGAATGATGAATTGGAAAAACTTATTGAAAAGTTTAAAAACAACTTAAAAAACAAAGAAGGTTTAGATTCAGAAGAAAAAGAAGAAATCTCAAACGTTATTGAAACTGACAAAAACACAAAATAAAAAATAAAAAAGTAAATTAGGAGGATTATAATGGGACAAGCATTGGGATTAGTTGAAACAAAAGGATTAGTAGGAGCTATTGAAGCTGCAGATGCAATGGTTAAAGCAGCAAATGTAAATCTAATTGGATATGAAAAAATTGGATTTGGTCTTGTTACTGTAATGGTTAGAGGTGATGTTGGAGCAGTAAAAGCTGCGGTTGATGCTGGAGCAGAGGCAGCTAGAGCGGCAGGGGAACTACATTCAGTTCATGTAATACCAAGACCACATGTAGAAGTTGAGAAGAAAATATTAGAAAACTACAAATAAGAATTAAATGATTGTAGGCAGAAACGAGGATAAATATGCAAAAAATGCTCGTTATTGATTACAGTGTCAAAAATCATAATTCAATTGATATTAGTCAGAAATTGCAATGTTTTCAAGAGGTAGATTACTTTAGTTCTTTTGACTTAGATAATAGTAGTAAGGTTATTAATAATCCGAACGAGTATAATACAATTTTATTAATTCAACCACATGTATCGGTTCTGTCAAATCTTTCAGGACTCTATAGTTGTAATCTGGTTGAAAAATGTATTGTAGAACATATCTTAAATGAAAAAGAGTTACTAATTGATTTTTCTGAATTAAATCTACTAGATAGTAAACTGGGCAATAATAGACTTAAACACAAGATTAAAGATATCAAAAAGTCATTAAATGAATTTGGGGTAATTGACATTGAGTCGATTTATAAAAATTCTATTATGCAGAATGGTGAAAGAGACTCTAATGTCGGATTGAGAAGTTATATTACACTTAATGATCTCAAGAAGATTATTAATGGAAATAAACTGATTTTAGATTTTGGATCTAAATTAACCCCTCTAGCTAGAGACTACGTTAAGGAAAAATCTATATTAATACAATATAAGTCGGTTGGTGAATGAATATGATGTTAGGAAAAGTTAAGGGCACTGTAATAGCAACTAAGAAAAATGAAAAATTAGTTGGTTATAAAATAATGATTGTACAACCCATAAATCAAGCATATGAAGATCAAGGTAACGCATTCGTATGTGTAGATACTGTAGGTGCTGGAATTGGTGAAATAGTAATTGTCAGTAGTGGAACTGCTGCCAGACTATCTTGTAACGATAGAGAAACGCCAATAGATGCATCGATAGTGGGGATAGTTGATAATATTAACTAAGTGAGGTGAAGTGATTGCAAACGGAATTTATAAAAAAAGGAATAAAATATAGAAAACTGATTGATGTTCTCTTAGGAGAAAATGATTTTGCTGATACTGTTCTAGAAAATGGTAAAGTCATAAATGTAATTACAAGAGAAATTCAAAACTGTGACCTCGCTATTAAAGACGAATACATCCTAATGATAGGAAACTGTAAAAAACTTATAGGTCCAAACACAAAGGTTATTGATATGGGAGGGAAATATATATCCCCTGGTTTTATTGACTCACATATGCATTTCGAATCAAGTATGTTAACAGTAACAGAGTTTTCAAGATTATCCATCGTATCAGGAACAACTACTCTTGTAGCTGATCCGCATGAGATTGGAAATGCGCTCGGACCTATTGGGATGAAAGCAATGGCGGATGAAATTAATACCGTACCAAATAAAGTACATTTGGTTGTTCCGGCTTTAGTTCCGGATTGTCCGGGATATGAAACACCAGGCGTAGATGTTAGCTCAAAGGATATGGAGGATTTGTTAGATTATAACAATATCATAGGCATAGGGGAACTACAAGGTGTTAGTTTGGCTCAACATGTTTATGATAAAACTCCAGAAGTATATGATGATTTATTGGCATCTACAATGTATGCTGCAAGTAAGGGAATGGTTGTAGACGGAAACGCTCCTGAACTTTTTGGAAATGAACTAGCAGCACATATACTTGCAACAGGTGGAGAATGCTCATGTCACGAGACTACAACAAAAGATGAATGTGTTGAAAAGTTAAGGCAGGGTGTATATGTCTTTATGAGAGAGGGTTCAACTCAAAAAAATATGGCTGAATGCATAAGAGCAGTCACTGAAGAGAAGCTCGACTCAAGACGTTGCATTTTGGCAACAGATGATATGGTATCTAGTGATTTGTATGAGTTGGGACACATGAATGAAATTGTTAGAAGGACAGTTGCTCAGGGAGTTGATCCTGTAGAAGCAATACAGATGGTAACGATTAATCCTGCAACATATTTCGGCTTTAAAGATGTTGGAGTTATAGCTCCTGGGAAGTTTGCAGATTTAGCTATAATAAGTGACTTGAAATCAATGACTGTTGAAGGTGTATTTTTGGACGGGAAACTTGTAGCATATAATAATCAATTACTAATCGATATACCGGAATATACTTATCCAGATACAGTTAAAAATTCAGTAAAAAGGGAATTTGTTTCATTAGAAGAAATATATATTAAATCAGATAAATCCAATCCGACAGTGAGATGCATTGAACTCATTCCGGATCAAAACCTATCTGGAAAGAGTACTGAAGTTCTAGCTAGTCAAAATGGTATAGTTCAAGCTTCAATCCAAAAAGATACTCTTATAATGTTAAATGTCGAAAGATATGGTAGAGGAAATGGTATTGGTAAATGTTTTGTTAAAGGTTTTAAACTTAATAGCGGAGCGATTGCAGAATCTATAGGACACGATACTCATAATATTATGGTTGTAGCAACTAATTATGAAGATGCGCTGATAGCAATCAACAGAGTCATTGAAAACCAAGGTGGAATAGCAATGGCTGACAAAGGTAGAGTTATTGATGATTTACCACTAAGGGTTGGAGGATTAATTACCGATGAATTAAATGGAATTGAACTAGCTGAAAAGGTTAGAAATTTGGAAAATTTAGCCAAAACAGAGTTAGGATGTGGAGTTCATGCTCCGTTTATGCATCTTTCTTTCTTATCATTATCAACAAGTCCAAAATGGAAGTTGACAGACAAAGGAATCTTTGACGTTGATAATTATGAGATACTAGGACCTATAGTAGAATAGAATTTTAATACTGGATAAGGAGAAAATATAATGGCAAAACATGCAGTTTTAGTGATAGATATGCTAAATGATTTTATTGGAGAAAAAGCACCGTTGAGATGTGAAAACGGTGAGAAAATCGTTCCAGACATTAAGAGGTTGTTAGAATGGATAAGATCAAGAGATGATGAAGATATTAAAATTGTTCATATCCAAGAAGCACATAGAGAGGATGACGCTGATTTCAAAGTAAGGCCTGTACATGCAGTTAAAGGAACTTGGGGATCAGATTTTATAGAAGAGTTAAAACCGAAGAATAATGAATATATAGTTCAAAAGAGAAGACATAGTGGATTTGCACATACTGACCTTGATTTATATCTAAGAGAAGAAGGAGTAGATACAATAGTTTTAACAGGTGTATGGACAAATGTTTGTGTTAGA
This sequence comes from Peptoniphilaceae bacterium AMB_02, assembly GCA_036321625.1. Taxonomy (NCBI): domain Bacteria; kingdom Bacillati; phylum Bacillota; class Tissierellia; order Tissierellales; family Peptoniphilaceae; genus Microaceticoccus; species Microaceticoccus formicicus. Next base: position 1,895,569 of record CP143259.1, on the reverse strand, counting down.
TCTACAGCTACAGATGGTCTCGCTAAGGCTTATAAAGTGATTACTCTTACAGATGGTGTTCATTCAAAAACAGATGAAATGCACGAGTATGGATTAAATGATTTGAGCATTTTTACCAAGTTATTAAAAATTAATGATTATATAAAAGCGTGGGAAGATGGTGTAGATCCATGGATAGGAGGAGGAGATACACAAAATAAAGTTAAGTAAAGACAGGGATGAATAAGATTTAAAGAAAGGAGAAATACCATTGAACATTGGAAATGCTTATTCTATTAGTGGTGAGTTTACCGTGCAGTCTCTAAGTACAGTTGTAATACAGATTGCACCAAAAACTGCTCAAAAACCATCAGATATGAAGCATAATTTAAGTCAATTGTGTGAATGGATGGAAAAAGCAGTTGGTGGATTTCCTGGTGTTGATTTAATTGTAACACCTGAGTTCGGATTACAAGGAATAGGTCCAAACTGGAAAGATTCGTTACTAAAATTAGACTCGATTGAAGTACTTACACTTCAAGATAAGTGTAGAGAACTTAATGTATGGGGAGTTTTTAGCATACTTGTAGATGAGTACGAAGGTCATAGATATAGAAATATGGCTATACTAATAAACAGTAATGGGGAGATAGTATCTAAGTATTGCAAAATGAATCAGTTTTCGCCAGTTGATTGGTCTTATCCTGGAAGTAAGTGTCCAGTTGTCGATGGACCGAAAGGTTCCAAAATCGCAATGATTATTTGTGCAGATGGTGACTATCCTGAGATTTGGAGAGAAGCGGCATATAATGGTGCGAATATCATTATTAGAATTACTCATTATATGTCTCCATATGATAGAGGGTGGGAGATTACAAATAAAGCTGGAGCATACTGTAATCAAGTTTATGTTGTTGCATCAAGTAGTGTAGATATTAATACAACAGGAACTAACATAGGTAGAAGCATGATTGTAAATCCTGATGGAACAATCATAACTGAAGCCCCCCTTGGTATACCATGGATGATAAAGGCCGATTTATACCCTCAAATTATTGATAAATTGAGAACCGAGACGGTACAAAATAATTTTATATGGTCATATAGACATCGTGGAGCAGCTCATCCGGATCAAAAAGGAATTGGATTAGGTATTGAAGACTATAATGCATATAAATAACAGGATAATCAATTTGTTTTATAATCACTATAGAAATTTATAAAGAATGTAATTAAAGATAACGATTTCGCTGATGAAAGTGAATTATATGGAAAAAATTACTGCTAGATTACATGGTATAAGTAAAAATTAAATAAAGAATTCAATTATATAGGAGGTACTTAGATGAAAAAATTTTTAATATTGATAGCTTTTATAGTGGTTACTATATTCGGTCTCTCAGCGTGTGCTGAGAAAACTGATTTAAAACAAAATGAAGCACAAGATAATAATGAGAAAAATGTTGAGGATACAGACAAAAAATATAATATTATTTTCGGACACCCATTCAATCCTGATACGCCGCAAGCTAATATTGCAGATGAATTTAAGAAGCAAATAGAAGAAGAAAGCAATGGTAGGATTACTGTTGAAATATTCGCTGCCGGGCAATTAGGCTCTAATATTGATATGTATGAAGGAATGCAAATGGGTACACAACAAATGTCAATCATACCCTCAGCAAGGATTACAGGTTTCGCACCATCTCTACAAATTTTGGATCTTCCATTCCTATTCCCTGATAGAGAGACAGCATATAAAATTTTTGACGGTGATGTTGGGAGAGAGTTATTAGATACGTTAGAGCCTACAGGAATTCGTGGTTTATCTATTTGTGAAGATGGTTTTAAACACTTTACATCAAGTAAGGAAATAAAAAACTTGGCTGACTTTAAGGGGTTAAAGATGAGAACGATGGAAAGTCCTATTATTATGGAACAATTTAAAAGCCTAGGATCTAACCCCCTTCCAATAGATTATACTGAACTTTATAATGCTCTTCAACAAAAAACAGTTGATGGTCAAGAAAATCCTTTAGCTACAGTTGCCACATTAAAACTCTATGAAGTACAAGATTATCTTTTATATTCTGAACATGCATATCTGGCACAGTTACTATTAATGAGTAATGATTTTTACAAGAATCTGCCTGAAGATCTCCAAAAACTAGTAGATAAGGTTGCTAAAAATGTTACAGACCTTGAGAGAGTAGCTATTCAGAATATTGAGAAAGAGTACTTAGAAGAGATTGAAAAGTCTGGTACGAAAGTTATTTACTTAGATAATGATGAAAGAGAAAAAATGAGAGAAGCAGTAAAGTCTGTATATGAAGTTGCTCGAGATATAGTAGGAGGCGAGCTATTAGATAAAGTTGTGGATGCAACTAAATAAAATGAAGTGTGTTAGTAAAACTTAAGTTTTTACTAACACACTACTCTTTAAAAGAGGTGAAAAAATGAAGATAGTAGAACGAGTAGGTAAAATATTTCTAGGGAGTTGTATGTTATTTACTTGCACACTTCTATTCGTTAATGTTATTCTTAGATATTTTTTTAAATCTGGAATTTTCTGGGTAGAGGAAACCTTGAGGTATCTCATAGTTTGGATTATTTTTATAGGAATTGCATTTTGTGTGGAGAATGGCTCTCATATATCGGTGGATATTATTAATCATACCATCAATAAGAAGTACTTAAAATACTTGTTAATACTTCAAAACTGTATAGGAATATTATTTTCATCAATTTTCCTATACTATTCGATAATATATGTAGTAGCAACAAGAAAATCAGGGCAAGTATCAGCAACAATGGGTAATCTTCCAATGTACATTATATATTTATGTCTTCCAATTAGTATGTTTATGTATTTATTGTACTCAGTTCGCAAAACGTTTTATATTATTACCAATAAAGATAATAATCACTTGACAGAAGAGGAGTATAAAACATTATGATAATATTACTATTTATTTTGTTCATAGCTTTTTTAGTAATTGGGCTACCGATTTTTATGACTTTAGCTTTATCATCTTCTGTTATTATAGCTGGGTTTACTAGTTTGGATCCGATAATTCTTGTTCAGAGAATGTTTTCGGGAGTTGACAAGTTTTCTTTAATGGCAGTACCGTTTTTTATATTCGCTGCAAATGTAATGAATCAAGGTGGTTTAGCTCCTAGGTTGTTAAAATTTGTAAATGCTGTAGTTGGTCATGTTAGAGGAGGGTTAGCATTTACAGTAGTTATTACATGTATGTTTTTAGGAGCTGTAAGTGGTTCTGCTCCAGCCACAGTAGTTGCAGTATGTTCAATAATGATGCCAATAATGGTTGAGTCTGGTTATGGAAAAGGATTTACTATTGGCTTAATTATGGCAGCTTCATCTGTTGCGGTTATCATACCACCATCTATTGGTATGATAGTTTATGGATCAGTTACTGGAGTTTCAATTGGACAAGTATTTATGGGGGGGTTTCTACCAGGTGTAATATATGGAGGAATATTTATGATTTGGTGTTATATCTATGCTAAATTAAATAAAGTTCCATTGAAGGAAAGGTCAAGTTTTAAAGAGATTTGGAATTCGCTAATAGAAGCAATATGGGTCCTCGGGATACCTATTATAATAATTGGAGGCATTTATGGAGGTTTTGTTACCCCTACGGAATCGGCTGGAATAGCAGGGATCTATTCGATTTTTGTTAGCTGTATTATATATAGAGAACTCAGTTTTAAAGAGCTATTTAATGTAAGCTATGAATCTGCAATCTCTACAGCACAAAATATGATTTTATTAGCAGGGGCGAGTATATTTGCTTGGGTTTTAACTAGATACCAGGTACCAACAAATTTAGCAAAAGGCATAATGGTGTTCGCAAATAATAAGTATATGGTCTTATTGCTTATGAATGTAATAATGCTTATAGCAGGAATGTTCCTAGATCCGGCATCAATAATTACAATAATGGCACCACTTTTCTTACCAATTGCGATACAGTTTAATATAGATCCAGTACATCTTGGAGTGGTAATGGTTGTAAATGGTGCTATAGGTATGTTTACCCCTCCTTTTGGGCTAAATTTATTTATTGCTTCTGGAATTACTAAAATCCCAATGGGAGATTTAATGAAAACAGTCTGGATATGGGTAATTTTGAGTATATTAGCTTTAATCATTATTACGTATATCCCTAGTATTACCTTATATTTACCAAGGTTAATTTTCAAATAGTAAGTGAAGTATTATTATTGTAATAAAGTAACTTACCATTAATATTGAAATAATGAAATGCAAGGTGTGAAATGAAATTTAATAAGAAATACAAACTTATCGATCTTACGCAAGAAATTTATCAAGAAATGCCAAGTGATATTGGAAGTCAAAAAACGTTTATTATGATAAACCAAACGCATAAACAAAATATGAAAGTAACTGGATCGACAACACTTGGATTTTCAGCTAGAAATTTACTAATATCAGAAAGAGTAGCAACTCATTCAATTGCACCTTCAGCTTTTGATTCTAAAGGACAATCAATAGACAATATGAGCCTTAAGAATTTTTATGGAAGTGGTATGTGTATAAATGTTTCTCATAAAAGGCACCCTAACTTAATAGAAGTGGAAGATGTTAAGAATAGTTTGCTTAATCATAGACTGGAATTAATCAAAGGTGATATTTTATTATTATATACTGGTCACTATAATAGGACATATCCAGTGTATGGTTATAGCGGTTTAAAAGCAAAGCATACTGGATTGTCATATGAGTGTGCAGAGTACTTAGCAGCAAATGGAATAGTTAATATTGGAATAGATAGCCCATCTATCGATGTCTTTCCTAACAACACAGAAGAATCTGCGTATCTAGTATTTGCTAAATATAATATAACTTTCACTTTAAACCTATGTAATTTAAATGAATTACAAGGCAGTAGATTTTTGTATTTTGGGTTACCTTTAAAAATTAGAAATGGCACTGGCTCTCCAGTTAGAGCTGTAGCATTGACTGATAAAAATTATTACTAAATCTGTAAATATTTATTAAGAACAAAAATTATTAATAGTTTTAAAATTTTATAGCGCCACTAAATATTAATAAAAAAGTATATGCTTAATGAATCAAATCATATTAAAAGTGAGATTAAAAGAAATGAGGGATCTAAATGTATAGAGCAAAGAATCATAATATTATAAAAGCGCTTGAACAATCTTTTATATCATTTCCAATAGGAAAGCAAGAATTATTAAAAAAAGTTGAAGGTGTTGAAATAGGTATAGATTATAATGAGAAAGTACTTTTATCTGATTACTGTAAAGATATAAATATAGATTATTTCGACAACAAAGCTCAGTTCTTTTGTGCTCTGAATGCTTCCAAATGGTAATACACAAATAAAGGCTCTATAATTTATAGTGTTGGTGAAGAAATATTAGTTTCTTTGCTGGCACTATTTTCTTTTTAAAAAATAAAGACATAGTGACCAATTTCCTTTATAATTTAATCACTACAACAAAAAAATAAGGAGGCCACTATGTCTATTAGTAATTATATCTTAAATTTATTAGATTTAAAAGATGAAAATATTGAGATTTTTGAAAATGTCGAGAAGATTAAAAAGAAGAATATCTCTTACAATTTGATTTTTGGCCGGCTTACCTATAATGCTTCTGTTTGTCCCGTTTGTGGTAACGTGCATAGCCCAAGCATTATTAAACACGGCACTAAGTCTTCTGATATTAAACTTCTTCCTTTTAATGGCGAACCTACTTTCCTGAGACTTAAAAAGCAGAGATTTTTATGTAAGGAATGTAATTCTACTTTTATAGCTGAAACTGATATTGTTAAAAAGAATTGTTTTATTTCTAATAGAGTAAAAGCTCATATTACAACTAATTTGACCATGAAAGTAAGTGAAAAAGATATTGCTAATTTACATTATGTTTCTCATTCTACGGTGTCTAAATGTGTAGATCAAGCTTTTGAACAGTTTAAGCCTAATTATCAGTTTTTACCAGAACATTTATGTTTTGATGAGTTTAAATCCACAAAAACCGCTAAAGGATCTATGAGCTTTATTTTCTGTGATGCTATTACTCATGATATTATCGATATTGTTGAAAACAGGCAATTACACTATCTTAAACGCTATTTTTCTAGGTTTAGTGAATGTGCTAGAGAATCAGTTAAAAGTATATGTATAGACATGTATCAGCCATACATTAGTCTAATTTCTGATCTTTTCCCTAATGCTAAGATAGTATTTGATAAGTTCCATATAGTTAACCACTTATCTAGAGCATTGAACAAAACAAGAATAGAAGTTATGAATAGTTTTTCTAAGTATTCTATGGAATACAAAAGGTTAAAAAGGTATTGGAAGCTGATACAAAAGCCTTATTTAAAGCTTAATTCTACACGTTTTAGAAAGTGGATACATTTTGAAAGATGGAAAAGTGCTAGAGATGTAGTTATGGATAGTATTAGTGTCAACAAAACACTTCTAAATACTTATGATTGTTATCAGATTCTTTTAAAGGATGTAGAAAACGGAGATATTGCCTCCTTAAAGGCACATTTAGAATATTATTCAGATGAGGTATCAGATGCTATGAAAACTAGTATTAACACGCTTTTAAAGGACTTTGAGTACGTAAAAAATTGCTTAGAAGTGAATGTTACAAATGGATGTTTAGAAGGTATTAATAATTTTATTAAGTGTTTAAAAAGAGTTGCTTTCGGATACAGGTCGTACTATCATTTTAGGAATCGAATATTAATTTGCAAGAAAATGATAGTACCAAAAGACACTGTAAGTGTAAAAAAACGTCAGGCAGCTAACGCTGCCTGACATTAATAGTTTGTGATTAATTTATATACCAACACTATTTGACAAAGAACCCAAATAAATTGGGATTAAAGCTACAAAGCTGAGGAGAAAAAGAAAAAATGATAAAGAAGATACTTTCTGTTTTTTATGTTGTGTTTGGTGTTATTGGGATGTTTATTTTCCTAAACTATTATAAAACTCTTGGAGGAATTTTATCACATAGAATAGCACCATATTTTGGGATTTTTGTTTTTTTAGGCATAACTGGATTATTGATAGAGTTGGGTTTATATGACTGGATAACTGAAATAGAGTTGTTCAGTAATTATAAGATACCAATTAGAAAGATAGGAAATATAATAAAGTTTAGAAAGTCAAGTCCAAATTAGTGTGTAAATTGTTTTATCTTACCTTTTGATTAGCAGTTTCTTTTTTTGATTTGTTGTAGATTTGGAGCCTGAGGTATTACATCAGCCACCCGAAGGGCTTGGCCTTGTGGCAAGTACTTAAAAAATGGTACACTAAAAAAACGAAGGATAATTACACCATTTTGTTGTGAGTTTATCGCCTTCGGTGGTTAACACTTACCGTTTTTTAAGTTCTTGGTGCAAGGCTGGCGGTGCATTAGCTTAAACTCAGACTTATGCAACTACCTTTGTAGGTTCAACTTGTTGAAGCTCGGCTTGATCTTGCTTGGATTCATGGTATTCATGCATATCCAACCATATTCTCCCGCTACTCCATTTCTCATCTAAATCAATTAATATTGCTCCAATTAAACGGTTCATGGATTCATCGTTTGGGAATATTCGTATTACTCGTTCTCTACGACGAATCTCTTGATTTAGACGTTCAATGATATTTGATGTCCTTAATCTTTTTCGATACTTTATTGGAATATTTAATACTTGGGTTATGTCGTCAAAACCAGCATCTAGTAATTCCATAGCCTTTGGTGCAGTATTTGAGTATTCATCAAGGATATCATTTAATACTGTTCTGGCAACTTCTGTAGTTGGCGCATCATAAAGCTCTCTTAATCGATTTTTTATCTCAGGCTGTAGTTCTAGTAGGACATACATCAAGTATGTTTCTACTAAAATGTGTTTGACACCTCTGCCATGAGCTGCCTTGAAACTCTTTAAGGATTGCCGATTTTAAGCCTTTATGTGAATCACTAACAACTATATCAACATTTGATAATCCTCTATCCTTTAATGATGAAAAGAAGTTTCTCCATCCTAGTTCAGTCTCACTATCACCACACATAAAACCAAGAATTTCACGGATACCGTCAGAGCGAACTCCTATTGCAATCATTAGAGCTTTGCTTCTAACTTTTCCTGCATCTCTTGATTTTAAATACATAGCATCAACTACGATAAAAGGATATTGTGACTCTAATGGTCTGTTTCGAAACTCATCAACTAAAGGATCCAAGTTTGAACAGAGGTTTGATACTGTTGATTTTGAAAATGATGTTCCACATAATTCTTCGGTGATTTTTGTTACTTTTCTTGTGGAGACACCCTGGATTACCATCTCCATCATAGCCAGTACAAAAGCTTGTTCATTTCGTTGATATCGATTGAATAAATCAGGAGAAAACTCACCACCCCTAACTCTTGGTACTAGCAATTCTAACGTTCCTACACGAGTTTTAAGTTGTCTAACTCTAGAACCGTTCCTGTAACATGTACGTTCTTCAGTGCGTTCATAAGGCTCAGCTCCTATTGCCTCAGTAACTTGAGCCTCTAAAACTTGGTTTAAAATTGATTCTAAGAGTTTTGCAATAGCATTTTCTTTAGCTGAAGCTGAAAATAAACCTTTAATTATTTCTGAATCTAGTGTAAAATTTAGTTGAGCCATCTCTTTTACCTCCTGGTTAGTTTTGTGGTGAAACTATTATACCAAAAGGTTGGGGATAGTTCATATTTTTTTGTAAAACCAATTTACACCATTATATAGACTTTATCAAAATTAGTCAAGTCCAAATTAGTGTGTAAATTGTTTTATCTTACCTTTTGATTAGCAGTTTCATTTTTTTGATTTGTTGTAGATTTGGAGCCTGAGGTATTACATCAGCCACCCGAAGGGCTTGGCCTTGTGGCAAGTACTTAAAAAATGGTACACTAAAAAAACGAAGGATAATTACACCATTTTGTTGTGAGTTTATCGCCTTCGGTGGTTAACACTTACCGTTTTTTAAGTTCTTGGTGCAAGGCTGGCGGTGCATTAGCTTAAACTCAGACTTATGCAACTACCTTTGTAGGTTCAACTTGTTGAAGCTCGGCTTGATCTTGTTTGGATTCATGGTATTCATGCATATCCAACCATATTCTCCCGCTACTCCATTTCTCATCTAAATCAATTAATATTGCCCCAATTAAACGGTTCATGGATTCATCGTTTGGGAATATTCGTATTACTCGTTCTCTACGACGAATCTCTTGATTTAGACGTTCAATGATATTTGATGTCCTTAATCTTTTTCGATACTTTATTGGAATATTTAATACTTGGGTTATGTCGTCAAAACCAGCATCTAGTAATTCCATAGCCTTTGGTGCAGTATTTGAGTATTCATCAAGGATATCATTTAATACTGTTCTGGCAACTTCTGTAGTTGGCGCATCATAAAGCTCTCTTAATCGATTTTTTATCTCAGGCTGTAGTCTAGTAGGACATACATCAAGTATGTTTCTACTAAAATGTGTTTGACACCTCTGCCATGAGCTGCCTTGAAACTCTTTAAGGATTGCAGATTTTAAGCCTTTATGTGAATCACTAACAACTATATCAACATTTGATAATCCTCTATCCTTTAATGATGAAAAGAAGTTTCTCCATCCTAGTTCAGTCTCACTATCACCACACATAAAACCAAGAATTTCACGGATACCGTCAGAGCGAACTCCTATTGCAATCATTAGAGCTTTGCTTCTAACTTTTCCTGCATCTCTTGATTTTAAATACATAGCATCAACTACGATAAAAGGATATTGTGACTCTAATGGTCTGTTTCGAAACTCATCAACTAAAGGATCCAAGTTTGAACAGAGGTTTGATATTGTTGATTTTGAAAATGATGTTCCACATAATTCTTCGGTGATTTTTGTTACTTTTCTTGTGGAGACACCCTGGATTACCATCTCCATCATAGCCAGTACAAAAGCTTGTTCATTTCGTTGATATCGATTGAATAAATCAGGAGAAAACTCACCACCCCTAACTCTTGGTACTAGTAATTCTAACGTTCCTACACGAGTTTTAATTTGTCTAACTCTAGAACCGTTCCTGTAACATGTACGTTCTTCAGTACGTTCATAAGGCTCAGCTCCGATTGCCTCAGTAACTTGAGCCTCTAAAACTTGGTTTAAAATTGATTCTAAGAGTTTTGCAATAGCATTTTCTTTAGCTGAAGCTGAAAATAAACCTTTAATTATTTCTGAATCTAGTGTAAAATATAGCCAGACCATCTCTTTTACCTCCTGGTTAGTTTTGTGGTGAAACTATTATACCAAAAGGTTGGGGATGGTTCATATTTTTTTGTAAAACTAATTTACACCATTATATAGACTTTATCAGAAAATTGTATTTTCTGTGTATGATTTGGTATGATATATATAAACGTTTGCAATGCTTTTTACAACAAGATTACGGAATACAGATAATAAAAGTGTTAATAAAATTATAATATGGCAAACAAAAAAGACTCTTACGAGTCTTATGTCTACATTTTGTAGGCCTTTTCAGGCGATTTGAATAAATTTTTGTTTGAACTTGTAGTGTAATAGCTTATGGTTATCAAGCTATTTACTATTATATACTAAATGGGGAGGGAATGCAAGTGAGTAAAAAAGATTATTTCTTAGGCTTAGATTTAGGCACGAGTTCAGTAGGATGGGCAGTAACTGACGATAGATATAAGCTACAAAGATTTAATAAGAAAGATATGTGGGGAACTAGATTATTTGAAGAAGCTAAAACTGCAGAGGTTAGAAGAGTTCATAGAAGTTCCAGGCGCAGGTATCAAAGGAAGAGGAAAAGAATCAGTATACTCCAAGAGCTTTTTGCTGAAGAGATATATAAAGTTGATCCAACTTTTTTTGTGAGACTAAAGGAGAGTAAGTTCCATTTAGAAGATAAGATTATTGAAGAGGAGTATACCTTATTTAATGATAGTACGTTTTCTGACAAAGAATACTACGATATTTATCCAACCATATATCATTTAAGAAAAGATTTAATGGAATCCCAGGACAAAAAAGATATAAGACTAATATATCTAGCATTGCATCATATTATTAAAAATAGAGGTCATTTTCTTTTTGAGGGTCAAGATTTTTCGGTTGATGAAGCTTTTGATGGAATATTTTCTAAGTTGTCAGACTATCTTTTTGATCAGTTTGGTTTTGAAATCCCGAGAGTTAAATTTGTAGAAATAGAAAAAATCATAATTAATAAAGATTTAAACTTGAGAGATAAATCAAATTTATTAGCTGATGTATGTGAAACTAAAGACAAACAGTTTAAGGATATTTTAAGTGTGATGATAGGTAGCAAAAGAAAACTTTCTCAACTATTCAATGACCCTGAACTAGATGAAGCAGAGAAAAAAGACATAGACTTCAGAACGGCTGCCTTTGACGACGAGCATGATATGTATGAACAAGTATTAAATGAAAACATTATCCTACTAGATTACCTTAAAGCTGTTTATGACTGGATGATATTGTCCGGTATTCTTGAGTCTCACTCATATATTTCGGATGCTAAGATAGATAGCTATACACAACATGGTTTAGATTTAGTGGACTTAAAATACCTTATAAAAAAATATAAGAAAGATGAATACAATAACTGCTTTAATAGTCCAAATATAAAAAACAATTATGCATCATATGTTGTCAGCACACTTTATAAAGGGAGGAAGAAAGCTGATACTTTATGTAATCAGGAAGAAGTTAATTCATATTTTAATAAAATTATAAAGAGCTTAAAAGTTAATTCAGAAGATACAGTTATTTTTGAAAGAATAATAAATAGACTTGATGAAAAAGCAGCGTTACCAAAATTAAGAACTGCGGACAATAGCGTTATACCATATCAAGTTCATAAAACTGAACTGGATATTATACTAAAAAATGCTTCAAAACATCATCCGTTTCTTGAAAAGAAAGATGAGACAGGTTTATCAGTAATAGAAAAGATTCAAAAAACTATGACATTTAGAATTCCATATTATGTGGGACCTTTAAATGCTTTTCATTCAAAATATAACGGGGGAACAGGGAATGCATGGATTGTAAAGAAAAGAGATGAAGAGATACTACCTTGGAACTTTGAAGAAGTCGTAGACGAAGAAGCATCAGCAGAAAGATTTATAAGGAGGATGACAAACAAATGCACGTATGTACTTGGTGCTGATGTAATTCCAAAGGATTCTTTATTGTATGAAAAATTTGAAGTTCTAAACGAGTTAAATAACTTAAAAATAGATGGGAAGCCGATAACAGTAGAGCTAAAAATAAAGATATACAACGAACTGTTTAAAACAAATAAGAAAGTTACTCAAAAGAAACTGCGCAGCTATCTTAAGATAAACGGCTTAGACAATGCTGATGATGTCATTATATCAGGAATTGATGGAGATTTTAAATCATCACTCAACTCATATCATATCTTTAAAGAAATTATTGGAGACAAACTAGACTTTGAACCAGGTAAAGGAATGGTAGAAGAAATAATATTATGGAAATGTATATTTGAATCCGGAGGCAAAATAGTAAGAAAAAAAATCAATGATAAATACAAAGGTGAACTTTCGAAAGAACAACTTAGAAAAATTAATGGAAAGAACTTTACTGGCTGGGGAAGGCTTTCTAAAGAATTTTTATGTGAAGTTAAGGGAACTAGTTTTGAAACTGGAGAGATTTTTGAAAGTATTATCGATGCATTAGAAAAAACTAATGATAATCTAATGCAGTTACTAAGTTCGAAATATTCTTTTAAAGAAGAACTTGAAAAAATGAACGATGTGGAAGAAGAAATTGGTAAGATAAGTTACGAAAATTTAATGGAAGATGTTTATTTATCACCAAGTGTAAAAAGAACTGTATGGCAAGCCATAACTATTTGCAAAGAGATTAGTAAAATAAGAAAATCACCACCTAAGCGTATCTTTGTTGAGATGACCAGAAGTCCTGATCTTGTTAAGGAAAGAAAAGATTCCAGACGTAATGACCTGATTAGTCTTTATAAGAACTGTAAAGAGGATGTAAGTCAATTTATTGAAGAGCTGGAAAATTATGATGATAGAAACTTAAGAGCAAAAGCTCTATATCTATATTACACACAAAAAGGTAGATGCATGTACTCTGGTGAAAAGATAGATCTAGAAATGATTATTAATGAAAAAGATAATGCACTTATGCTATATGATATAGATCATATTTATCCTAGATCACTAACGAAAGACGATAGCTTAAACAATTTGGTACTTGTAAAAAAAGAAATAAATCAGAAGATAAAACAGGACAAATATCCGATTCCAAATAATATAAGGAAAGACATGACAGGATTCTGGTTCAGCTTAAAAGAGCAAGGATTTATTACTGCAAATAAGTTCTACAGACTTATTAGAAAAGAACCTCTAACTAATGAGGAGCTTGCAGGATTTATTAATAGACAACTAGTAGAAACAGGTCAATCTACTAAAGCAGTTGCTGAGTTACTAAAAAGAATATATCCTGATACAGAAATTATTTATACCAAATCTAGAGTAGTAAGTGATTTTAGGCACAAATTTGACTTATTAAAATGTAGAGAACTAAACAATTTTCATCATGCTCATGATGCTTTTTTAAACATAGTAGCTGGAAATGCATATCATACAAAATTTACTGCAAATCCATACAACTATATCAAAACTAACAGAGATAAAGGAAAAGAAAGATTTTATAATCTTGAAAGATTCTTTAACAATAAAGTTGAAAGAAATGGATATGTCGCTTGGGATGTAGACTACCATCTTCCTTTCATTAAAAAGACATTGCAAAGACCCACGGTTAATGTTACCCGAATGCCCGTGGAACATAAGGGGGAACTTTTTGATGCGACATTACGCAGAAAAACAAATGTAAATACTCTACTCTCACCAATTAAAGTAAGTGATGAAAGATTACATGACTTTAGTAAGTATGGTGGATATACCAATATATATGGTGCATTTTTCTTTTTGGTTGAACATCTAGTAAAAAATAAGAAAAAAATCACTCTAGAACAAGTTCATATTCAGTACTCAAGAGTTATTAAGAATAATAGTGACCTTGAAATGTATTGCACTAGTATACTTAACCTGATTAATCCTAGAATCATTGAAAAGAAAATAAAAATGAATAGCAAAGTATTGTATAACGGTTTTCCGTTATATTTAAATGGACGATCGGATAAATCAATTTTAGTTTCCCTGGCTAAAGAAATAGAGCTAAGTGAGAATAACGCAGAAATATTTAGAAGAGTTATCAAAGAAAGATTGGTAATTGATTCAGATAATAACCTACAAAAAGAGGTATTTACAGCCGAAGAATTACTTTCATTATACGATGAATACTTATATCTATTATCAGAAGGACCCTTTAGTGAAAGACCAACTAATTTATTTGAAAAGTTAAAAATAAGAAGAAGTACTTTTAAAAAGCTTAATGAAAGTGAAAAATGTATAGTACTGTTTGAAATTCATAATTATTTTAGAAATGGGTGCAAGTCTGGAGTAGATTTAAGGCTATTAGGTGAAGGCAAAAGTGCAGGAAGGACTAAAATTAATTCTAATATTACAAAATCTGAATTAATTATAATTAATGATTCAGTTACGGGTCTTTATTCTAACAAGAAAGTGTTGAATAGAATATGACTTGGAGAACAGTTCATATAACTAAAAGATCGAAACTTGACTTAAGGATGAATCATTTGGTGGTAAGGTCTAAGGATCATACCACCAGGATTCACTTAAGTGAAGTAGGACTACTTATGATTGAAACTACTCAGGTATCTGTGACAACTGCTCTACTTTCAGAACTTTCAAAACAGAAAATAAGAGTGGTTATATGTGATGAAAAACACAATCCAATATCTGAATTGTTACCTTATCATGGTTGCCATGATTGCAGTAAGAAGATAATTACCCAATTTAATTGGGATGATGGATTCATGAAAGCGCTATGGAGCAATATAATATTTCAAAAAATCTTTAACCAGAGGCAAGTTTTGATAGCTAAAAAATGTGACAAATACTATATAGACCTACTAAGTTCATACCTAAGTGATATTGCCCTTGATGATAAGACAAATAGAGAAGGTCTTTCAGCGAAAGTGTATTTTGCCGGATTATTCTCTAATGAATTTATTCGGGGAGATGAAACTGTAACAAATGCAGCATTAGACTATGGTTATCAGATCATCCTATCATGTTTTAATAGAGAAATAAAAATCTGTGGTTATTTAACCGAACTAGGTATTCACCATAAAAGTCAGCATAATCCTTTTAACTTATCATCAGATTTAATGGAGCCAGTGAGACCAATTGTCGATGTCATTGTATATGATAATAAATTTGGTGCTTTTGGAAAGGAGGAAAAGCGTATTGTGCAATCGGTATTACATAAAGACGTTTTTGTTAATAATAAAAGACAAGTGCTTACTAATGCCATTAGCATATATACGAAATCAATTATGGATGCTCTTTTATATAAAGATTTGACAAAAATAAAATGGATTCAGTATGAGTTATAGATATATGAGAATAATAGTATTTTTTGATTTACCAACGACAACATCCTCGGATTTGAAAGAGTACAGAAAATTCAGAAAAGAAATTATAAGACTTGGATTTTTTATGATGCAGGAGTCAGTTTATGTACGGCTGGCATTGAACGCGAGTGTTGAAAGATCGATAATTGAAAAGGTAAAAAAAGTGAAACCACCCAAAGGGCTTGTTCAAGTTTTATCTGTGACAGAGAAACAATTTGCTAATATTCAAACTTTGGTGGGAGAAGTTGAAAATGAAACTCTAGATACTGACGACAGGATGGTGATTCTATGATATTAACACATCGTGAGTGGAATTTTAACATAGAAATAGAGGGATTAAACACAATAATTATTGAGAACCCCAAATTATACAGAAGAATTCTAATGGATATAGACAATCAGTTGTCAGGATTAGAGGGAGGGTTTACCCTCATAAATGAATTAAAAGAAGTTAAAATTTCAAGTGAACTATATCTTGTACGAAGCCCTTTTTTAATATCGATAAATGATAAAAAAATTATAAACAAACTTTATGCTGAATTAAAAGGAGATGTGATTTCTTCTGAGTTCGATAGGTTTCAAGAATTAGAGCGTTCAATTCTCTCCTTTGTTAATGAAATAATCTTTAATAATAGCATAGGACTTGAAGTTGACTGTTCTATAGAAATTGAAGATATTTTCAAACTAACAGGGGTTAAGTTTTGTGAGGATACAGGAAAAGATATTATAGAAAGACTATTAGAACATGCCCTTATTGTTCAAGACTATTTAATGCCATCTGCCATAGTATACTTAAATACCAGATCTTTATTTTCTGATATTGAATGGTGTGATTTTACAAAAGAACTGTCTGTTAGAAATATAAATGCGATATTTATTGAAAGATATGGTGGAGCGGTTTCAAAATTGATAGAAAAGAGATATACTATAGATGAGGATTTATGTGAAATATATTAAAGATAAAAAACCTAAGAATTACCTTTGTTGTAGTGGACAAGCAGAAATGCACTCTGGAACAAACCTCAAATTAATCAAGTTTATTATCTTTGGACTTATTATTTGAGGTTTGAGGTTTGAGGTTTGAGGTTTGAGAGTAGTGTAATACCTTATGGTTATCAAACAACGGACCTACGTAGTAGGTCTAGTGAGTGTTTGAGAGTAGTGTAATACCTTATGGTTATCAAACTAGAAGATACTCTACTTGGTATTGGCATGGGTTTGAGAGTAGTGTAATACCTTATGGTTATCAAACTTATAGAACACTTAAAGGCTAACGGTTTAGGTTTGAGAGTAGTGTAATACCTTATGGTTATCAAACCGATAATAGCTTTTTCAATACCCCATAGCAGTTTGAGAGTAGTGTAATACCTTATGGTTATCAAACTCCTTGGTCAACCCAGTCAAAGAAGCTGCTGTTTGAGAGTAGTGTAATACCTTATGGTTATCAAACATTTCAAATGTTTCGATCAACGAATCGATAGTTTGAGAGTAGTGTAATACCTTATGGTTATCAAACACCTTGCTAATAGTGCAGTCACGCAGGTATGTTTGAGAGTAGTGTAATACCTTATGGTTATCAAACTGAAAGCAAATTCAATAAACACCTTAACAGGTTTGAGAGTAGTGTAATACCTTATGGTTATCAAACCAGAGCCAAAGCCAGAACCTAAACCGGAACGTTTGAGAGTAGTGTAATACCTTATGGTTATCAAACGAAATAAAACATGTACATTATAAGGTAGGGTTTGAGAGTAGTGTAATACCTTATGGTTATCAAACACTCATACGCAGCAAAAACAGCGCAAGGCGCGTTTGAGAGTAGTGTAATACCTTATGGTTATCAAACTTCAGGTTAGGCGAATACGACTATGACAAAGTTTGAGAGTAGTGTAATACCTTATGGTTATCAAACTCTTAATTACAGCATTACTGATTTCTGTATGTTTGAGAGTAGTGTAATACCTTATGGTTATCAAACCTACACAAACGAAGAACAAACCAAGCTTGCGTTTGAGAGTAGTGTAATACCTTATGGTTATCAAACTTATTAAATATCTGTCTTAAAATCTTTGAAGTTTGAGAGTAGTGTAATACCTTATGGTTATCAAACTGACTCTACCATCTGAAGCTATGCTTATTAGTTTGAGAGTAGTGTAATACCTTATGGTTATCAAACGTATGTTTGTGTTTGGAGATGCTGATACCGGTTTGAGAGTAGTGTAATACCTTATGGTTATCAAACTTGTGCTGCGCTCTCGACAACAAATAAAGCGTTTGAGAGTAGTGTAATACCTTATGGTTATCAAACGTCGCCCATGGCGTCTGTTACTTCACGTTGTTTGAGAGTAGTGTAATTTCTTATGGTTATCAATCATTCTGCAAAAAAAAGGGTATTTAATTAATAATTACTATTAAATACCCTCTTTTTGCAGTTATTTCCCCATCCCCCTATTTACATTCTCGTTAGTCTATGCTAACATGAATATGTTAGCTTTTTCTAACTAAAACAATAACAGGAGGGTAACATGAAGTTAGTTAATAGAGTAGTTTTATTGTTGACGATAATTGCTATGTCTGTATTTTTGTATGGATGTGGTAAGAGTGAGCAGGCTGCTGATGATAAGGCGAAGCCTACTGAGGAAGTCGGTAAGACTGAAGGTGATGAGAAAGAGAAGGCGAAGGAAGAGGAGCCTAAGGAAGAGGTTAAAGAGAAGACCGAGGAGAAAAAGGATGAGCTTGTTATTTCTGTTGGGACTTCTTTTGATTCGGGAAAGTTTGATCCGAAGCAGAGGTATGGATCTCACCAACAGCACAGGCTGACACATAGTTCGCTATTAAAGTATGATGTGGATCTAAATTTAATTGGCGATTTGGCTGAGGATTACAGTATAACTGAAGACGGACTTGAGTGGAGTTTTACTCTAAATCCTAATGTGAAGTTTTCAGACGGAAATCCTGTAAAGGCTGAAGATGTAGTATTTACTTATGAAATGCTTAAGGAAGATGGGATTGCGTTTGATTTGTCTTTCATGGAGAGCATTGAAAAGACCGATGAAAATAAGGTGGTTATCAAGCTGACTGAACCTAGGAGTGTTTTTGTAAGTCAAGTTACTGAGATACCTATAGTTCCTGCAAATCATTATGATGAGAACTATACTAAGAACCCGATAGGTTCAGGCGCTTACAAGGTTGTGGAATATCGAGAGGGAGAGCAGGTTATAATGGAGGCTAATCCTCATTATCACAAGCCACTTAACTTTAAAAAGTTGACCTTCTTACTTCTTAAAGAAGATGCTGCAGTTGCTGCTGCTAAGACTGGAGAACTAGATATATGTGTAACTCCTCCGAGATATGCCGACCAGAAAATTGATGGAATGGTGGTTCAGGCTTGCGAGTCCATTGACTCAAGAGGTATTACTTTACCAACTCTTCCATCAGGTAACAAGGGTTTAATCCATGGAGTAGAGGTTGAAGTAGGAAATGATGTAACTTCTGAAGTGGCAATAAGAAGAGCACTAAATGTCGGTTTAAGTAGGAATGATCTATGTGAACTTGCGCTTAGCGGTTACGGAAAGCCTGCATTTTCAGTATGTGATGGACTTCCGTGGTTTAATGAAGATATTGCTATTAAAGATGGTGATATTGAAGCTGCTAAAAAGATTCTAGAAGAGGATGGATGGAGTGATACAGATGGTGACGGAATCGTTGAAAAAGACGGTAAAAAAGCATCGTTTAAACTGTATTACAATGCTCAAGATCAATTGAGATCCGATTTATCCATAGGGGTTGCAGACCAAGCAAAAGCTTTTGGAGTTGATATAGAAGCAGTTGGAAGCAGCTGGGATGAAATTTTTAAAATAGGTAAAGCAAATGCTGTCCTATGGGGCGGCGGAAGACATCATCCGGGTCCCCTTCATAATAACTATTCAAGTGATTTAATTGATGTTGGATATAATAATATGCCTCAGTTCAGCGATCCTAATGTCGATGCAAATCTTGAGAAAGCAATGAAGAGTGCAAATATTTTGGAATCCTATGAATACTGGAAAAAGGTTCAATGGGACAAGGATACAAACTCAGGCGTTGCAGGCAATATGAGTGCTCCGATGATCTGGCTAACCAGAATCGATCATGTGTATTTTGTACGTGAAGGTTTAGATCTTGGCAGACAACAAGTTCATGCCCATGGACATGAGTGGGGTTTGTTTAATGATATGGACACTTGGGGATGGAAATAATTTTTATTTCGATTAGTATCAGTATTAAATGTGAATTTAAATTTTAAATAGATGGTTTTAAACATATGAATTGACCAAGGAGCGTTCTCTTTGGTCAATTCATGTATATTATGGACCAAAGGAGGTTAATTTTGATAAAGGATAATGCATTGTTAAAAGTATCGATTATTCTCTTTAGAATGATTCTTTTAATTTTGGGGCTAGCCCTTTTAACTTTTACTCTGGCTCATTATTCTCCAATTGATCCTGTACAGGCGTACTTGGGTGCAGAAACTCATGCAACTCCTGAACAAGTCGCGCAAGTGGAGGAGCAGTGGGGATTAAATAAGCCTATGAGCGAACAGTTTTTCCACTGGATACTTTCACTTATAAAAGGTGATTTTGGAATGAGCAGACTATATAAAGCACCGGTACTTGATGTTGTGAGTGAAGCTTTTAAAAATTCCCTGATACTGATGATGACTTCATGGGTATTGTCCGGAATCGTCGGCTATGTACTAGGAACTGTTGCAGCATTTAGAGCCGGTAAGATGGCTGATAAAATAATCAAATGGTACTGTTATACACTGGCATCCATACCATCAAATGTAATAGGTTTGATTTTTTTAGTTGTTTTCGGTGTAATTCTTAAGATATTTCCAATTGGATTATCTTCACCAATAGGCATACTTTCACAGGATGTTACTTTTGCTCAGAGACTGCATCATTTTGTCCTCCCTTGTGTAACCCTTAGTTTTCTGGGGATTGCAAATGTGGCAATGCATACCAGGGAAGAGATGCTCAAAGTACTTGATAGCGAATATATACTCTTCGCCAAAGCAAGAGGTGAGAGTACATGGGAACTATTTAGTCATCACTGTATTAGAAACACGATTATTCCGGTACTGATGCTTCAGTTCTCATATTTCAGTGAACTATTTGGAGGATCTGCTCTTGCTGAGATAGTCTTTGCATATCATGGACTGGGTTCGGTAATGACAACAGCAGGTTTGAAAGGGGATTTGCCTCTACTTCTGGGAACCATAGTTTTTAGCTCACTATTTGTTTTCTTTGGTAATTTTATTGCAGATATCTTCGCGAAAATTGTCGATCCTCGTATTAAGGAGGCTGCATATGAATAGTATAGCTAAAAAATGGAATAATAGACAAAAGATGCTTTTAAATATAGGGGTTTCGATAGTTTTTATATCTCTTATAATACTGCTTAGTTTTTTGATTCCTGAAAAACTGCTAAGTACTGATGTCAAATCTAAAAATGTCCTACCTTCAATGACACATCTATTCGGTACTGATTGGCTAGGGAGAGACATGTTTGCAAGATCGATTTATGGTCTTAAGCTTTCGATGTCAATCGGATTATTGACCTCGGTGGTGAGTGTTGCCATTGCACTGACTCTTGGCTCAATCTCGGCACTTGGAGGGAAATTCCTGGATGGTATTGTGTCGTGGATTATAGATTTATTCATTGGAATGCCGCATTTGGTATTCATGGTTTTACTATCATTTATGGTAGGTGGAGGTAAAAAAGGAATCATACTCGGAGTGGGACTGACTCACTGGCCATCGCTTGCGAGGTTGATTCGATCGAAGATTATGCAGGTAAAATCAGAAAACTATATTCAGATTAGCAGACAGATGGGAGCGGGTAGATTTGAAATCTTCAAAGAACATATACTTCCTCATCTTCTACCTCAGGCAATAGTCGGATTTATCCTTCTATTTCCTCATGTCATACTTCACGAATCAGCACTGACCTTTTTGGGCTTTGGTCTATCTCCTCAAACTCCTGCCATGGGAATCATATTGTCGGAAGGTATGGGATATATTTCCACAGGATCATGGTGGCTGATACTACTGCCCGCAATTCTCTTAATAATGTTGGTCAAGTGCTTTGGGGTCATAGGAGAGAAACTCGAACTGCTCTTAAACCCTGTAAAGTCACATGAATAGAGGAGGTTATGATGAATACTGAAAAAATAGTTGTACCAGCTCCATTACTGGAAATTTCAAATCTATCCATAGGATTTATCCAGTATTATGAGGGTACTAAACAGAGAATTATTGAGCCGGTATCTGATTTGAACCTGGAAGTAAACGAGGGCGAAATTGTAGCGATTGTAGGAGCCAGCGGTTCAGGAAAAAGCTTACTTGCACATGCGGTACTTGATGTTCTTCCGGGAAATGCCATAGTTAACTATGAGATGAAATACAAGGGTAAGAGAATAGATTCTCTTGATTTGAGAAATCTTAGAGGTAAACAGATTAGATTTATTCCTCAATCTGTACAGTATCTGGATCCTACGAGGACTATTGCCAATCAGATAAATATATGTAAAAAGATGTCCAAAAGTGAAGTCGTTGAATTGCTTGAGCTATTCTCTCTAAAAGAACATGTATGCGACTTGTATCCATATGAGTTATCCGGTGGGATGCTTAGGAGAGTACTTTTTGCGACTTGCTATGGTGAAGAAACTGAACTGATTATCGCGGATGAACCGACTCCGGGGATACATCCTGCAGCACTGGAAGAGATACTTAACCAGTTTAGATTATTTAAATCGAGGGGCATTAGTGTTATCTTTATTACTCATGATATGCCGAGCGCAATGGAGGTTGCAGACAAGATAGCAGTGTTTAAAGACGGCAGGGTAGTTTCGGTACAAAAACCCGAGGATATTCTAAACAATAATGAAATAGATGATTATACTGAGCATCTATGGGCAGCTCAACCCATCAATGATTTTATGGAGGTGGCGAGATGAGTCTAATTGGAGAAAATTTGAGTTTTGGTTATAATAAAAATAGTATCCTGTTTGAAAATTTGGATATTGAAATAAAAAAAGACGAGATAATTGGGCTTAGAGGATATAGTGGTTCCGGTAAGACGACACTTGGTAAAGTGCTCGCAGGATACCTGCCCATGCGAACAGGAAGAATCTATGTAAATGAAAAATTACAAAATGATAAATTAAAATTCAATCCCGTACAAATGATTCATCAGCATCCTGAAAAATCCATCAATCCCAGATGGAAAATCCATAAAGTTTTGGAAGAATCGGATATTGAAAAAGAGTATATTATGGAAAAATTTGGGATATCCCATGATTGGTTGAACAGATGGCCGATTGAGCTTTCAGGAGGAGAACTTCAGCGTTTCTGTATGGCAAGAGCTTTTGATAAAAGGACTGAATTTATAATTGCAGATGAGATTACTACGATGCTTGACGGTATAACCCAGGCAAATATCTGGAAGACGATAACCGAGCTTTGTGATAGCAAAAAAATCGGTTTGATGGTCATAAGTCACGATAAGGCATTATTAAACAAGCTCTGCACCAGAATAATCGATTTTAACGAATTGGTTAAAACATAATTTAGGAGATAGAAAAATGAGCATAATTAATTTTTTTGCACATAATATAAAACCCAGAAAGCTGGAGGGGACGGGTATGCTCAACCCTGCAAATACTTCGGTTATATCGGAGAATGTAAGCTGCATAAGACAATGGGATGTCAATATATGGTTCTATACTAAAAATGGTACTACCATAGCCTTTGATTCAGGATACGAAACTTTCCCTGATTTGGAAGGGGAGTTTGTGAAAATAGGTGTTGATCCTAAATTAATAAAAACGGTCTTAATAACCCATGCAGATATGGATCATGCCGGAGGAATCAGCGATAAAGGTACAAGAATTTTTCCGAATGCATGTGTATATATACACGAAAACGAAGAGGATATGCTACTTGGAAAAGAGGAGAGATTCGTGTTTGGACCACTGAGGATAAAAAACCCAATTGTATATAGCGGAAGGTACTGCTGCTTAAAAGATGGTGAGACTATCTATATAGAGGGGATTAAAATTGAAGTGTTCTATGTTCCGGGACATACACCTGGACATGCTAGCTACTTGGTAGACGACAAGGTTTTAATTACCGGTGACTCTCTTGCCATAAATAAAAATGGAGGATATGCATTTTTTGATTTCTTTAATATGAATTCAAAACAGTTAAGGCAATCACTTGTTGAGTTTAAAAACAGGATAAAAGAAGTGGATGTAAATCTCGTATGCACGGGGCACAGTGGTTACACGCGTGATTTTAAAAGTATATTCAATCATATAGATGAGCATGGAATCGGAACCAAAAGAGCGCCTTTTGACGATAGGGCACC
This sequence comes from Peptoniphilaceae bacterium AMB_02, assembly GCA_036321625.1. NCBI lineage: Bacteria > Bacillati > Bacillota > Tissierellia > Tissierellales > Peptoniphilaceae > Microaceticoccus > Microaceticoccus formicicus. The sequence continues at coordinate 1,871,537 of CP143259.1, read as the reverse complement.
TCAAAATGCTTTCAAATAATAGTAAGATGGGAAATCTTCGGATTTTCCATCTTTTTTATTTTTGAAAGCTTTGGAAGTTAATATTTGCATAGTAAAAGACTTGACAAATTAGCTAATAGATATATAATACTAATAGTGTTAGGTAATTAGGAGGTGGATTATGGATTACGAAATTTTGGCAAGAGAACTCTTAGAATATATGCAAAGGCTATATAAATCAAAGCCACAAAAGAAGATTACTGATGCTATGCATGGAGAGAAGAGCATTATGGCCTGTTTAGCTTTTAGTAAGGATGAGAAAATAAGCCCCGGTGATTTATCCGAGGAACTTAATATCAGTTCTGCAAGAGTAGCTGCAGCACTTAATGGACTTGAAGACAAGGGTTTTATTAAAAGGAGTATAGATCCTTCTGATCGAAGAAAGATTCTTATAGAGATGACGGAAAAAGGGAAGAAAGAAACAAAAAAACATATGGATACGATGATTAAAAAGACTGCAGAAAATCTAAAAGAACTTGGAGAAAAGGATGCAAGTGAATATGTGAGAATCCTCGGACGATTATCGGAAATTATGAGTAGAAGGAATAGTGAAGATATGGAATAGGTTTTTCCATTATATTTTGAGGAGTTATTATGATAAAAATATTGAAAAAATTAAATAAAACTGAGCTTTTCATGGGCTTTTTTGCGCTTGTTTTTATCGTTGCACAGGTTTGGCTCGATTTAAAACTTCCGGATTATATGTCTGAGATAACAAGACTTACTCAAACTCCAGGCAGTGAAATGTCTCAGATTTGGATTGCCGGTATAAAAATGCTTATTTGTGCATTGGGAAGTTTTATATCTGCAGTAACAGTTGGGTATTTGGCCTCGAAAATTGCAGCTTCATTCTCGGCAAGGCTCAGGAGTATGCTGTTTTCCAAAGTTGATTCTTTCTCTATGGAGGAAATCAATTTGTTTTCAACTTCCAGTCTGATTACTAGATCTACAAATGATGTAACTCAGATCCAGATGATTATTACTATAGGACTTCAGCTTATGATTAAGTCTCCTATTATGGTCGTATGGGCAATTAGTAAAATTGCTGGTAAAGGCTTTGAATGGACTGTAGCGACCGGATTGGTAGTACTTGTGATGATAACGGTGATAGCAACTGTCATGTATTTCGTGTATCCTAAGTTTAGGATCATGCAGAGCTTAACTGATAATATAAATCGCGTCATGAGAGAAAACTTAAGCGGCCTGCCTGTTGTAAGAGCTTATAATGCCGAAGTATATCAAGAAAATAAATTTGAGATAGCAAATAATGAACTGACCGATACTCAGCTTTACACCAGCAGGGCAATGGCTATAATGATGCCTGTAATCACAACTATGATGAGTGCACTATCCCTTATTATCTACTGGATAGGAGCTGTTTTAATCAATAGTGCTCAAATGATGGATAAATTAAATATTTTCTCAAATATGGTAGTTTTTTCATCCTATGCAATGCAGGTCATTGTTTCCTTTATGATGCTTGTAATGGTATTTATACTTGCACCTAGAGCATCGGTATCTGCTAAGAGAATTAACGAAGTTTTGGAAACGAAAGCTAGAATAAAATCGGGAGATGTCTTGGAAGGATTACCGGGTTACGAGGGAGAAGTGGTATTTAAAGATGTATCTTTTAAATATCCGGATGCTTCCGATTATGTACTTCACAATATAAGTTTTACTGCAAATAGGGGAGAAACCATAGCTTTTATAGGGTCAACTGGCAGTGGAAAGAGTTCAATTATCAATCTGATTCCAAGGTTTTTTGACGCTACCGAAGGTGAGATATTTATAAATGGTGTCGAGATAAAGGAATATGATTTAGATGCACTAAGAAGAATGATAGGTTATGTACCTCAAAAGAGTTTTATGTTTATGGGGACAGTAGAATCCAATGTAAATTTTGGTGACAAATCCTTAGACAATACCATGGAAGATGTAAAAAAAGCCATAAGTATAGCGCAAGCTCAGGACTTTGTAGAAAACATGGGTAATGAGTATAATTCGGAAATCACTCAAGGCGGTACCAATCTATCAGGTGGTCAAAAACAAAGACTTTCTATTGCCAGAGCCATAGCCAGAAAACCTATGTTCTATATCTTTGACGACAGTTTTTCTGCTCTTGACTATAGAACTGACAGGATTCTCCGAAGTACTTTGAAAAGAGAAACTTCAGGGGTTACTACATTTATAGTGGCTCAGAGAATCGGCACGATTATGGATGCAGATAAAATACTGGTGGTAGATAAAGGTGAAATTGTAGGAATAGGAAAGCATTATGAACTACTTGAGAGATGTGAAGTGTACAGAGAAATCGCATTGTCTCAATTGAGTGAGGAGGAGTTGTCCGCATGAGTGAAAACAAAGGACCTAAGGGACCGATGATGGGACCCGGACGTGGCGCTGTAATCGAAAAACCGAAGAACTTTAGCCTCACTTTAATAAAATTAATAAAATACGCTAAGAACTATGTACCTGCTATATTAATAGCTCTCATCTTTTCACTGGTGAGTACATTACTGCAGATTCTCGGACCGAATAAGCTTAGAGAAATGACAGATATAATCTTACTTGGATTACCACGAATAGTGGATGGTGTGCAAGTATCTCAGGGAATAGATATGGATGCGGTTGGCAGAGTGGGTTTCATTCTCATAATATTCTATTCAGTTTCATTAATCCTAGGTTTTGCACAGAACTTTATTATGTCAACTGTAACCCAAAGGATTTCAAGAAAAATGAGATCTGATATATCGAGTAAGATTAACAAATTACCTCTCCAATACTTTGACAATACAAGTCATGGCGATGTGTTAAGTAGGGTTACCAATGATGTGGACACTGTTGGACAGACCTTAGGGCAGAGTGTTGGTAATTTGGTTACGGCATTTGCTATGTTTTTTGGATCGATTGTGATGATGTTTTACAATAGCTGGATTTTAGCATTAACCGCGATAGTATCGGGTATTGCAGGGATTTTACTAATGGCTTTTATAATGAGTAAAACTCAAACTTATTTTAAAAAGCAGCAAGAAGACTTAGGTGCAATCAATGGACATATCGAGGAGATGTACTCTGGGCACAATGTCGTACAGGTATACAATTATTCGGAAAAATCAAAAAATGTTTTTGAGGAAATCAACACTAAACTCTACGACAGCGCATGGAAATCTCAATTTCTTTCCGGTTTAATGATGCCGATGATGGGTTTTATAGGAAACTTTGGATATGTTGCGGTATGTGTCGTCGGTGCAACGCTTGCTATGAACGGGATCATTTCTTTCGGTGTCATCGTAGCATTTACTATCTACATTAGATTATTCACTCAACCACTATCCCAGTTTGCTCAGTCCTTCAATAATCTGCAGAGGACGGCGGCATCCGGGGAAAGAGTTTTTGAACTCTTGGAAGAGAGTGAATTGTCAAATGAAGAAGATAAGCCTAGTTTATTAGAGGATATAAGAGGAGATGTCGATTTTGTAAATGTCAAATTCGGATATACACCTGAAAAAACCGTCATTAACAATTTCTCGGCGAGTATCAAAGCGGGGCAGAAAGTCGCAATTGTCGGACCGACAGGTGCAGGTAAAACGACTATCGTAAACCTGCTGATGAGATTCTATGAAATCGAGAATGGAGATATATTGATAGATGGAAAATCAATAAGAGAAGTGCCGAGAGAAAATGTCAGAGACCAATTCAGTATGGTCCTTCAAGATACTTGGATTTTTGAAGGTAGCATTAGGGAAAATATCGTATATAATAAAGAGAATGTAAGCGATGAAGAGGTTATTGAAGTGTCTAAAGCAGTTGGCATTGATCACTTTATTAAGACACTTCCCAAAGGTTATGAAACAATACTGAGCGATAAGGACTCTTTATCAGCAGGTCAAAAACAGCTGATAACAATAGCAAGAGCAATGATTCATGGTGCACCGCTAACTATCCTGGACGAGGCGACGAGTTCTGTGGATACGAGGACTGAAAGAATGGTGCAAATAGCTATGGATAAATTGACAAAGGGAAGAACCTCTTTCGTAATTGCCCATAGACTGTCAACCATTAAAAATGCAGATTTGATATTAGTGATGGCAGATGGGGATATTGTAGAAAGTGGTAATCACGAAGATCTTTTGGCTAAAGGATCATACTACTTCGATCTATATAATAGTCAGTTTGAAGCTGTATAGAAAATAACAAAAAAGCTGTTTCAAAAGGGGATTAACAGAAACAGCTTTTTTATGTTAACAAATCCATGTGGGATTTATTCTATGTGAGGTAGAAAAAGCACACAAAGCCAAGGATATCATGTGCTTTTTCATTGGGAGATTGTCAGTATAATTATTTAGGGTTTAAATAAAAAAACCCATGGGAACATGGGTATTAAAATAATCATCCTTGGTTCCCGCAAGGATAATCCAATATATCAGTATCTGACTCGTCATAATGACACACAGTAGCGGACCTGCTTGAGATTCTCACTCAATTCCTGATTATATTCAATTAATTTACATTTATAGTATAACATGTTTGATTAGCTTTGTCTACCTAAGTGGATATCTTACTAAAAGTGATATAAAATAGAGTATTTTCATCGTATCTATTGATTAAATCTGGAGCAAGTGATACATTATCTATATTAAGTATTTGATTTCTTTTTTAAAAGGGGATAGTTATGACCGGGATAAATCTTGGGCTTTTAAGTACATTATTAATCATTCAAACTCCGATTTTATTTGCAGCACTTTCTGCAAATGTCGCATCCAGGTCGGGCTATTTCAATGTCGGAATCGAAGGGCTTATGACTATTTCAGCTTTTTTTGCAGTAGTATTCAGCCACTTTTTTCAAAATGCAATTCTGGCTTTCATCCTAACTATGGTACTGGGTTTAGTTCAAGGTCTTATTTTGTATTTTATAGACAATAAACTGAAGGTTAATTCCATTTTGGCAGGGATTGCTTATAATCTCATAGCCATGGGACTTACTTCGATATTATTGAATTTGCTCGGTGACAGAGGGATCTCAACTTCTCTTCAGACTATACCCTTCGCAAGACATTCAGTAAGTATAATGGGGAAGGAAATCTACTATAATATATCATCAATTTTAGGGATATTATCCATTTTCATAATCTACATTTTCAACGAAAAGACCGTCTTGGGAATTAGGATTTTTTCGGTTGGTAAAAGCGTGGAATTTTCAAAAATCAGCGGTTTAAACATAAATAAGTATAGGCTAATTTCATTGCTAATATCTTCTGTCTTGGCTTCTATGGCAGGGGCATCACTAACGCTTGGATATCTGCCATGGTTTTCGAGGGACATGGTGGCCGGAAGAGGATTTATCGGACTTGCAATTGATGTTATGAGCAGCGGTTCGGCTCTATTGTCAGGATTTTTTTCGGTGGTTCTGTCTTTTATGTTCACATTATCGAATCATCAATCTCTCTTTAATTTAAAACCCGAACTTTTAGAGTTAATTCCCTATATGTCTGTGTTTATAATTATTATTTTAAGGATTCAATTGGTCAGAATAAAAAAGAGAAAATACGAAAAAAATAAAGGTATAATATGATTTGAAAAATTTTTTTATCAAGTCTTTAATGTGGTTCTTTACATAGATATATTTTTTTTGGTATAATAAAGGGTGGAAGTATTATCAGGAGGTATAATTTGAATACAAAGTATATATTTGTTACCGGTGGCGTTGTATCGTCCTTAGGAAAGGGAATTACAGCCGCTTCACTTGGAAGATTGCTGAAAAATCGTGGATTAAAAGTACTGTTGCAAAAGTTTGACCCATATCTAAATGTTGATCCGGGAAACATGAGCCCACTTCAACATGGTGAAGTTTTCGTTACTGATGATGGAGCAGAAACCGACCTTGATATCGGTCATTATGAGAGATATGTTGATGTAAGCTTAAATAAACATTCCGATATTACAACCGGAATGGTGTATAGAGCTGTTTTGAATAAGGAGAGGGACGGGTATTTTGAAGGAAGAACCGTTCAAGTTATACCACATATTACCAATGAAATAAAAGATAGGGTACAAAAAGTTGCGAGCGAACAGGAAGTAGATGTCGTAATTACCGAAATTGGTGGAACTGTCGGAGATATTGAAGGACTTCCTTTCTTGGAAGCTATCAGACAGATTAAAAAGGATATCGGAAGAGAAAATGTTATGTATATTCACGTAACACTACTACCTTATCTAACAAAATCTGAAGAGATTAAAACAAAGCCGACTCAGCACAGCGTTAAGGAACTAAGAAGTGTCGGTATTCAGCCGGATCTTTTAATTATAAGAACCGAGCATGAAATAGATCAGGCTTCAAAAGAAAAGATTGCTCTTTTCTGCGACCTTGAACCGGAAGAAGTCATTGAAAACAGTGATGCAGATTCCATATATGAGATTCCACTAATGCTTGAGAAGCAAGGCTTATCAGATCTTGTAGTAGAGCATTTGAATTTGGATGCCAAACCTGTTGATTTGACTGAGTGGAAGGAACTTGTCGATAGAATTAAGAATATTGAAGATGAAATCAATATAACTATGGTAGTTAAATACATCGATCTTAAAGATGCGTATATATCTTTTGTCGAAGCACTTAATCATTCCGGTATTGCCAATGATGTCAATATTAACTTCAACTGGATTGATGCTGAAAAGATAAATGTTGATAATTATGAAGAAGAGTTAAAAGACAGTCATGCTATCATTATCCCTGCTGGTTTTGGAGACAGAGGTCTTAAGGGAATGATTCTTTCTTCTAAATATGCCAGAGAACACGGAGTCCCATTCTTGGGAATAAGCATGGGAATGCATGCTGCAATACTTGATTTAATGATTAATGTTGCAGGGCTTGAGACTGTGAAAGGCGATAGCATCTCTTCAGGAGATGACGATGTTATTCATGCACCTAGAGAAGATGGCGATAAAGACGATAGAAGATTGGGACTTCTTCCATGCAAGACTGTAGAAGGAAGTAAAGCTAGAAGCATATATAATAATGAGTTAATATATGAAAGACACAGAAACAAGTATGAGTTCAATCTAAGGTATTTAGATAAATTAATAAATACCGGAGCAATTGCATCGGGAGTTTCGCCTGATGAAAAGTATATGGAAATCTTTGAACTTGTGGATCATCCTTGGTTTATGGGTGCACAATTCCATCCGGAATTTTTATCCAGACCAAATAGACCACACCCGCTTATCACAAGCTTGGTAGAGAGTGCTAAAGATTTCAGAGATAAATAAATTAAATAAAAAGCCGGCCTATAGATTACCTATAGGCCTCAGCTATGTATAGGTTTTCTATCATTTAGGTATATTCTAAACTATATCTTAATTACAAATTATGTTATAATTGTAATAGTAGAGTTAGCGAATTTCTATTATTTAGTATGATTATTTATAGATGTGAAATACGTTAGCTTAGTTCGATTATTTCGTTTGTATTATTTCATTAGAGCTAAGTAGCTTATGTTTTTCCGTAGAACATTAATTAATTAAATATATTAGGAGGTAATTAGATGTTAGTATCAGCTGAAAAAATGTTAAAGGACGCATTAAAAGGCAAGTATGCAATTGGACATTTCAACATTAATAACCTGGAGTGGACCAAAGCGGTTCTTGAGACTGCAGAAGAGATGAAATCCCCTGTTATCCTAGGTGTTTCAGAAGGCGCCGGAAAGTACATGGGTGGATTCAAAACAGTTGTCGGCATGGTTAAAGGAATGGTTGAAGAATTAAATATTACTGTACCGGTTGCAATCCATCTTGATCACGGTTCTTACGATGGAGCTAAAAAAGCAATCGAAGCCGGATTTACTTCAGTAATGTTTGACGGATCTCATTATCCAATAGATGAGAATGTTGAAAAAACCAAGGAAATTGTCGAGTTGGCACATTCTAAAGGAATCTCCGTTGAAGCAGAGGTAGGCGCAATCGGTGGAGAGGAAGATGGTGTTGTAGGATCCGGTGAAATTGCAGATCCAATGGAATGTAAGAGAATTTCCGAACTGGGCATAGATTTTCTAGCGGCAGGTATTGGAAATATTCACGGTCAATACCCGGAAAACTGGAAGGGATTGGACTTCGATGCACTTGCAAAAATTCAAGAGCAAATCGGAGATATGCCATTAGTACTACATGGTGGAACCGGTATTTCTGAAGAGATGATTAAGGAATCTATCTCACTTGGAGTATCCAAGATAAATGTAAATACTGAATGTCAATTGGCATTTGCGGCTGCTACCAGAGAGTATATTGAAGCAGGTAAAGATAGAGAAGGTAAGGGGTTTGACCCTAGAAAACTACTTGCACCGGGAACTGCTGCAATCAAAGAAGTAGTAAAAGAAAAAATGGAGATCTTCGGATCTATAAATAAAGCATAGAGGAGAATATATGAAATTTTTTATTGATACTGCAAATATAGATGAAATTAAAGAAGTTGCTTCATGGGGTATTTTGGATGGAGTAACTACAAACCCTTCACTTATTGCTAAGGAAGGCAGAGTATTCGAGGAAGTAATTAAAGAGATTTCGAGTATAGTGGATGGACCTATCTCTGCGGAAGTTATTTCTGTAGAAGCGGAAGGTATGCTTGAAGAAGCTAGAGAACTTGCCAAGATACACGAGAATATTGTTATCAAGCTTCCAATGACTAAAGAGGGATTGAAAGCGTGCAGCGTGCTTACATCAGAAGGTATAAAGACAAATGTTACTCTTATCTTCTCTACCAATCAAGCACTTCTTGCAGCAAAAGCCGGTGCTACTTATGTAAGTCCTTTCCTAGGCAGAGTAGATGATATCGGTACTGATGGAATGGAATTGGTAGCGCAAATAGCCGAGATTTTCTATAATTACGGAATTGAAACTGAGATTATAGCAGCATCAGTAAGACATCCTCTTCATGTAACGCAAATTGCAGAAACAGGTGCTGATATAGCGACAATACCTTACAAGGTATTTGAACAAATGCTTAAGCATCCGCTTACTGATATCGGAATTGAAAGATTCCTTAAAGATTGGGAAGGCGTAAAGTAGTTCTAAATTAAACTGATATTTAATAATGATTTGGCGCATTACGAAAATCATCTAAAAAATATAAAAAACAACACCAAAGCTAAATTTAGGATTTGGTGAATCTCAGAAAGACTCAAAAGGATACGAAAGTATCCTTACATACAATGAGGAGGAAAATATGGATAGAAATTTACCTTTAAACTTAGTCAGGGTAACTGAAGCTGCTGCAATACTGGCATCTAAACACCTTGGTAGAGGAGATAAAATTGCGGCTGACCAAGCTGCAGTAGATGGAATGAGATCCATGCTTGAAGATCTTGACATGGACGGTATTGTCGTTATCGGTGAAGGAGAAATGGACGAAGCTCCAATGTTATATATAGGAGAACATGTCGGTAGAGCGGAAGCGAATAGTCCGAAAGTCGACATTGCAGTTGACCCGGTTGACGGTACTGAGTTGGTTGCAAATGGAGCTAATAATGCGATTGCTGTTATTGCTGCTGCACCTAGAGGAACTCTTCTTCATGCACCTGATATGTATATGGATAAATTGGCTGCCGGACCTGATGCAATAGATGCTGTTCATATTGACCTACCGGTTGAAATGAATATAAGAAGGCTTGCGAAAGCGCTTAATAAAGACGTTACAGAGCTTATAGTATCAGTGCTTAACAGACCCAGACATGCTGAGTTGATAAATAGAATCAGAGAAACCGGTGCCAGAATAAAACTGTTCGGTGCCGGCGATATTGCTACTGCGATTTCTACTTGCTTCCCACAAGCAGGTGTCGATATGATGCTTGGTATTGGAGGAGCCCCTGAAGGAGTTATTGCTGCAGCTGCACTTAAGGCTATGGGTGGAGTATTCCAAGGAAAACTCGTTCCGGAAAACGAAGAACAAGTTCAAAGATGTAGAGCAATGGGGATAGAAATAGTTGACAGAATTTGGGAAATGGACGACCTTGTAAAAGGTGAGGACTGTATGTTTGCAGCTACAGGTGTTACAGACGGTGACTTCCTAAGAGGAGTCATGCAAGTGTCAAAAGGTCAAGTGAAAACTCATTCAGTGGTAATGAGAGCAGAAACAGGAACTATTAGATTTATTAATGCTATTCACAAGGTTGCGAGAAAACCTGAGTATGCTGAAAGACAAAATATGATTCCCATAATAAGATTATAGGGTGATTTATGTTAATTAACGAAGAAGTATTAGCGGATAAAAAACTGGATGATTTAAGAGTAATTGCAAAAGCTCTCGGGGTACCCGGTATAACCAGATATAGAAAAAATGAATTAATCGAAGCCATTATCGAACAAACTGCTGAAAACAGCAAACAAAATGATGAAGTTGCACCTGAGATAGTTGTAGATGAATCGGAAGAATCTGAAACTGCAATAGACACGGGTGAATCTACGTCGCAAGGAGATAAAAACAGACTCCCTGTCTCGGGAGTGCTGGATCTTCATTCAGACGGTTACGGATTCTTAAGATCGGACAATTTCGATTCCGGCGATGATGATATCTACGTTTCTCCAATGCAAGTCAGAAGATTTAGACTCAAAACAGGAGATTATGTAGAAGGATTTACCAGAGAAAAGAAGGAATCGGAGAAGTTTGGACCATTAATATATGTAAAAACCGTTAATGGTGACTCTCCTGAATTTGCAAGAAATAGAGCTCAATTTGAAGATCTAACACCTATTTATCCCATAGAAAAGATAATTCTAGAAGGTGGATCTGCTCAACTCTCTACGAGATTGATAGATTTAATCTCACCAATCGGTAAAGGACAGAGAGGTTTAATCGTTTCTCCACCTAAAGTAGGAAAGACGACTCTAATCAAGCAGATTGCAAACTCAGTTGTAAAACAATATCCTGAAATGTATGTCATAGTATTACTTATAGACGAAAGACCCGAAGAAGTAACTGATATGGAGAGGTCTGTAATTGGTGAAAAAGTCGAGATAGTAGCCTCTACTTTTGATGAACTACCGATAAATCATGTAAGAGTTTCTGAAATAGTGCTTGAAAGAGCCAAAAGACTCGTTGAACATGGCAAGGATGTAATGATACTTCTAGACAGTATTACAAGACTTACAAGGGCTTACAATATTACATCACCTGCATCCGGCAGAACTCTGTCAGGCGGACTTGATCCGATGGCGCTACACAAACCGAAGAGATTCTTTGGAGCTGCGAGAAAGATTGAAAACAACGGTTCTCTTACAATCTTAGCAACTGCCCTCATAGATACCGGTTCCAGAATGGATGATGTTATCTACGAAGAATTTAAAGGAACGGGCAATATGGAGATTCATCTGGATAGAGAATTATCCAATGTTAGAATCTTCCCGGCAATTGATATCTACAAATCGGGCACGAGAAGAGAAGAACTGCTTCAATCGGCAGATGAATTAGAAGCGATGAGAAAGATTAGAAGAGCGCTCTCGAATTCTACCAATTACGACATAGCAGAAACAATAATAAATACACTTGCTAAAACAAAATCAAACCAGAATTTTGTAAGCATAGTAAACGATAATAGAATAAGTTTTTAAAATAGTATCCGGCAATTAATTGCCGGGTATTTTTATAATTGATTGGATTTTTTTACTAGTACATCTAAGTTTTTAGAACTATCTTTCGGTCCAAGGGTCTGAATTTGTAGTATACAATTACTATATGATAAAATAGATAATTAGATACTGCAAATTATTGTATTGGGAGGAATATCTTTGAAAAAAATTAGATTTACATATATAGGGAAATTAATAGCTCTATTATTTTGTCTTAGTATTTTAAGCGTTTCATCACATGCATCCGAAATACTTCCGGGCACTTCAATAACCGGTATTGGAAAAGTTAGGGATGCTTTTATTAGGGAGATATATCCCGGTGTAAACTGGACCTATATCAATTCAAATAATAATGTAGGAATACAAAAAACTCATCTGATAGATACCAATTATTCTACCAATGATTTAGAAGTTATTTCGAGTTTTGGTCCTTATATATATGGTGGAGACAGACTTTCGTCTCTTGTAAGGTCAGCTGAAGAGAGTGGTTACAGAGTTATTTTTGCGATTAATGGTGACAGTTACGACACTTCAACAGGAGTGCCAAAGGGGATTATGATTGATGCCGGAATACTTCATCATTATTCACCGGCATATAAAAAAGCGCTCGGCTATACTCATGACAGAAAAGTAGTAACGGGAACTGCTGATTTTGACATAGTGGCAAAGGCTGGAGACAAGAATATATCTGTGACATATTTAAATAGAGACAGAAAGTCGAATGATACAGCTGTCTACTTGCAAACAGATCGTTTTAGCGATTCCACAAAATCAAAAGCAGCCGGAGTCGAAGTTGTTTTAAAAGCAAATTCTGAATCTGATACGGGAATTGTGATTGGGTCTACAGTACAGACGACTGTCGTAAGTGTCAATAATGTACAAGGCACGCAGCAGACTAAAATTGGAAAAGGTCAGTTTGTACTCTCTGCAGGCAGTAAATCGGCTAATTTTAAAAATATATCACAATTAAAGCCGGGACAGAATGTGAGCATATCAGCTGTGAATAAATCACAAGATGTAAACTGGGCAAATGTTAAATCGGCCATAGGTATTTATATGACCCTTATGGAAAACGGTCAGCACAACCAGACTTACTACAATACCTCTGATATTCATCCCAGAACCGGTTTGCTGACCGCTTCCAATGAAAATACTGAGTTTATGCTAAGTGACGGTAGGAGAGCGGGGCATGCCATAGGTATGAGGTTTTCACATATGGTGGATTATGCCAAGAGTAAATCATATCCGAATCTTTACAATTTTGATGGTGGCGGCTCATCTACTATTTATGTAACACTGCCGGGAGACGAAAATGCAACTCTTTTAAATAAACCTTCAGATGGTAGGGAGAGATCTAATAGTAATGCCCTGCTATTTGTAAGACCACGTCAGAATGGGAACAGCGCTCAGAAACTTCATGTATATGGGGACGGTTTTTCAAATAGTTCGGTTGTCTTTCTTGGAGAGTCTATAAATCTGGTCACTAAGGCTACAGACAATTCCTATAATCCTGTGGCGATAAGTGCTGATGATTTAAGCTACTCAGTAGAAGGAAATATAGGAAGTGTGGATGCAAGCGGGAAATTTACTGCAGGGCTCGTGAATGGAACGGGGACTGTTACAATAAAACATAACCCAAGCGGAATCAGTACCAGGTACAATATAAAAGTAGACGGTACTATAACCGGGATAGAAGCTTCAAAACCGGTGCTGAATTTTGCTTTAAATGAAGTGGAAAAGCTTGAAATCTATGGAATAGCCGGAAATAGGAGAATTCTGATACCGGCTTCACTTCTCACTTACGGAGTAGATAATGCAGATATAGGCAGTATTTCATCAACCGGAGTATTTACTGCAGGCAGTGGTAAAGCAAAGGGAAGCATCAAAGTGAGTTATGGAAACCTTAGCGTAGATATACCTGTTGAAATAGGTAAGGAGCCTGTTCTTTTAAACTCATTTGATAGGGAACTGGCTAAAGATAATTGGCAGTGGAGATTTTTCAATGACAATGGAAGAAGGGGCGGCAGTGCATCTGCTTCTATTAATACAAATCCTGAGTATATCAAATCGGGTGAAGGGTCTCTGCGCATAGATTACGATTTTGAGACAAGACCTGCTACAGGAGTGGTTGCGATAGAAGTCGGTCCAAGTAATGGATATGGAAAGCTTGAGGGTTATCCGACTGCGATCGGTACTTGGGTTTATGGAAATGGCAGTGGAATGTGGCTCAGAATGCAGCTTAAGCCTCTAGATTATATTGGAGAAGTGTATATCGACTGGACGGGATGGAAGTATGTGGAGATACCTATACCTTCAAGCTCAAAACATCCTTATGAACTGGTTTGGGGAATCAGAATGGTATGTGAACCGGATAGTGCATACAATAATACGAAGGGCAGCTTGTTCTTCGATGATATATCGGTATTATATGGAAGCAGGACGGAAAAACCTGAGATATGCAGAGTTGAGAGAGTATTTGGTTCTGACAGATTTAAAACTGCAACTGCCATCAGTAGAACATACGCCGATTCCGCAGATACGGTAATTCTTGCAAATGCACACAATTATCCTGATGCACTTGCAGGAGCGCCGCTTGCAAGTATATTAAATTCGCCTATCTTGATTACAGGTAAAGATAATTTGCCGGATGATATACTATCAGAGATAAAAAGATTAAATCCAAGCAATGTACTTCTACTTGGAGGAGAAAACAGCATAAGCATGGGAGTCTCCGAGAAACTCACTCAAAATGGATATAATGTAAAAAGGATATCCGGTACAAACAGATATCAAACCTCGGTAGAAATCGCTACAGTTTTAAGGGATAGTTACAAATCCAATACCATTTGTATAGCCAGTGGTGAAAACTATCCTGATGCTCTTGCGCTAACGCCTATTGCAATAAGTCAAAAGTCTCCAATATTATTAATAGGAAGAGATAGAATCGATACTTTTGTAAAACAGTCAATTATGGATTGGGGTATAGATAGAATTGTAATTGCCGGAGGACCTAATACGGTTTCAAATGAGGTTGAAGAAGAGCTTAAATCTCTTGGCGTGCAGGTTACAAGATTCTATGGCAAGGATAGATACGATACATCTGTCAGCATTGCAAAATCAGGACTTACAGATATCAAATCTGCTTTTATTACGGACGGCAGCAATTTTGTAGATGCACTTACAGCAGGTCCTTTAGCAGGTAAGAATAGTGGGGCTATTCTGTTAAGTTCTAAGACTGAACTGCCGGGAGTAGTGAAATCCTATTTAACTGATACGGGTATAAAAGATATAACTGTAATTGGAGGACCTTCTTCCGTGAGTGATTTAATTTTGGAAAATCTTTGCAATATAAGATAATATGGTTTAAATTTTGATTAAGAGTAATACGTGTAATTGCTGCATTCACATGCACTTATGCATGTGATGTGAATACTTTAATGAGTTTTAAGCCGATAGATAAATATTTAAGGCAAGGGTTTATTGGGTATAAATAAAGAGCAGGAAAAAATATTAAATACTTTAAAATAAGTTTATAAAAAATCTTGCAATAGATGTCAACTCGTGTTATAATTCAGTAGTTAGTAAGAATTATTTTGTTTTAAAAGAGGTGAAAATAATGAAAGACGGAATTCATCCTGAATATCACGAAGCAACAGTTACTTGTGCTTGTGGAAATACATTTACTACAGGATCCACTAAAGAAAACCTAAAAGTAGAGATTTGCTCAGAATGTCATCCATTCTACACTGGAAGACAGAAATTTGTTGAGCGTGGTGGTAGAGTAGAGAGATTTAAGAAGAAATATAATAGAGATTAATTTCTTAGGTCTAAAAAAGGTTAGTGGATTTCACTAACCTTTATTTTGTTATAAGGATAATGGAGAATTATGACAGACAATACAATAAAAAGAAAGACTAGTATCGGAGGACAAGCTCTGATAGAAGGGATTATGATGAGAGGTCCCATTTTAACTTCAATTGCCGTTAGAAAACCGAATGGCGAAATTGAGCTTAAAGTAGATAAAACTAAAAGCATCTCATTAAAAATAGGAAAACTTCCCTTTATAAGAGGAATGGTTGGTCTGGTTGATGCGATGAGAATCGGCACAGATGCACTGATGTATTCGGCATCCTTTTATGAAGAGGAAGAAGACGAGTCTAATGAAAAAAAGGGCGATGGACTTATGGAGAGAATCTTTAAGGACAAGACGGACAGGGTCATGGAAGTCTTTGCACTGGTTCTATCCGTGGTTGTAGCTTTAGTTCTGTTCTTCTTCATACCTACAACAGTTACTTCGCTATTCAAAAATTATATAAAAAATTCAGTTGCCTTAAATCTAATAGAGGGATTGATAAGAATCGCCATATTCCTAACATATATTTCAGTTGTATCACTAATGGAAGATATGAAAAGGGTGTTTATGTACCATGGCGCAGAACATAAGTCCATATTCTGTTATGAAAAAGGACTTGATTTGACAGTTGAGAATGTTAGAGTTCAGCCTAGACTTCATCCAAGATGCGGTACGAGTTTTTTGTTCTCCGTGATGCTGATATCCATAGTTGTACTATCCTTTTTCGGATGGCCAAATCCATGGGTCAGGATGCTGACTAGATTGGCAGCACTACCGCTCATTGTGGGTATCTCATATGAGGTTAATAAGGTTCTGGGAAGATCTGATAATCCGATTGCCAGAGCTTTGGTTTACCCCGGACTTTTCATTCAAAAGATTGCCACAGTTAAAGAGCCGACTGATGACATGATAGAGGTTGCGATAACGGCTTTAAAGGAAGTAATACCTGAAAATCCGGAGTTGGACAAATGGTAATTTCTGATCTTTTCAAATTATGGGATAAAAATGAATTAACGATAGCACTAAATCATTTTTATGGATATAAGAGGGAAGAATTACTTTTAAATCCAAATAGAGAATTAAAACCGGATGAGCTTGAAAAGATGCTCGACTTAATAGAGAAGAGAAAAAAGCATATACCTCTTCAGTATATACTTGGCAAATGGTGGTTCTATGATATTGAAGTCGAAGTTGAAGAGGGAGTTTTAATTCCAAGACCGGAGACGGAAATACTCGTAGAAAAAGCGATAGCTTTAACTAAACCCGGTATGAAGATACTGGAGATAGGAACCGGAACGGGTATAATAGCAATATCACTTGCAAAGCACACAGTGGCTGAGATTATTGCAGTAGATATATCTGAGCGGTGTATAGACCTATCCAATAGGAATGTGAGCTTGAATAATATCAGTGGTATTGATTTTAGAAAATCTGATTTATATGAGGCTGTTGAAGGTCTAAAATTTGATATGATCGTCAGCAATCCGCCTTATATAAGTGAAAATGAACGAGATAAACTTGAAAAAGAGCTATCCTATGAACCGGAGAACGCTCTTTTTTCGGGTGATGACGGATTGGATATTATTCGTGAAATTATATATAAAGCAGTTTATTATCTTAACAAAAAGGGTATCATTATAATTGAGATAGGTTTTGATCAAGGTGAAGCTGTTAGAGATTTGCTGAAAAATAGTAATTTCACCGGTATAGAATTGATAAAAGATTACAATGGCCTTGATAGGGTGGTTGTCGGTAGATTAGCTGGTTAGAATAGTACAATCGAGGTGATTATTTGGGTGAATATATAGATATATTTATCGCATTTCTAAAAATTGGTGCATTTAGTTTCGGTGGAGGCTATGCAATGATTCCAATGATAAGACAAGAGGTGCTTATTAATAATTCCTGGATGACTGAACTTGAACTGGTGGATATAATTGCGGTATCACAAATGACTCCGGGACCGATTGCTATTAACTTGGCTACTTATTTAGGCTTTAAGATACATGGCGTTTTAGGTTCACTTGTGGCGACGATTGCAGTTACATTACCGTCCTTTGTGGTTATGTCTATATTCTACTTGGCTGTTAAGAAACTCGCCGGTAACAAGTATATGGGCTGGTTTTTTACAGGTCTCAAACCGGTTGTAGTCGGGCTTATATTGGCAGGACTGCTTTCCGTAGTAGGGAGTAGTATAATAGATGGCGGTACAGCTATCATACTTTTAATATCTTTTTATTTAGCACATATTAGAAAATGGCATCCCATTAAAGTAATCGGGGTGGCGGCACTTATTGGTTTATTGGCTTATGGAATTTAAATGAGAAAGAGAACATGTTATAATGTTATTTCAAATGTTTAAGGTTTTTTTATCAATAGGGATGTTCACATTTGGCGGTGGTGTTGCAATGATACCCATCATCGAAAAAGAAGTTGTGACAAATAGAAAATGGTTGACGGATGACGATTTTTTAGATGTAATTGCCATGGCTCAAGCATCGCCCGGAGTTATGGCTGCAAACATGAGTATTTTCATAGGATATAAACTGAAAGGTTTTATGGGAGCATTGGTATGCCTTGTAGCGGCAATACTTCCTTCATTCCTAATAATGCTTGCTATAGCCGCATTTTTTGCGGGTTTTAGAGATTTGAAGTTTGTCGACAGCATGTTTAAAGGTATTAGAGCAGCGGTGGTAGCACTCTTGGCATCCTCAGTTCTAATACTATCTACGAAAAGTAATTTTAAATTAATACAATTCGTATTTGTGCTAATCGTTGCGGTGCTTGTAATCTACTTAAAAGTAAGTCCCATTTGGCTTATACTTGCAGGTGGAATAGGTTATATTATTTATAAATTGTTAATTTTGGCAATTAAGAGATAGTACAATTTGAGAGATTTTTTAAAAGTAATTAAGGTAAATATAAATGATATATGTAATATTTTAGGACATGGTATCATTATTTTATTCTCATACAAAAATAGGGGTGAACAAATATGAAAGACAAGTTACTGGCTATTGAGAAGAGGTTCAATGAACTGGAACAGAAGATAATAGATCCTGAAGTTATGAAGGATATGCCTACTTGGCAAAGGTATTGTAAGGAACATTCCGATCTTCAACCTATAATCGATATAGCAAGAGAATATATAGATAATGATAAGATTATCGAAGAGGACAAGCAGATGCTAAATGAAGCGTCTGACGATGATATGAAAGAGCTATTAAAGGAAGAGATCGATGAAAGATCCAAGGCTCTAGAAGTACAGGAAGAGGAGATTAAAATCCTTCTACTTCCGAAGGATCCTAATGATCATAAGAATGTTATCGTGGAGATCAGGGCAGGAGCAGGTGGAGACGAAGCCGGACTCTTTGCAGGAGATCTGTATAGGATGTATCAAATGTATGCTGATTCCAGAGGCTGGAAAACCGAGGTAATGAGTTTTAGTGATCAAGGAGTTGGCGGTGTAAAAGAAGCCATCTTTATGATCAATGGTAAAGGTGCTTATTCGATGCTGAAATACGAGTCGGGAGTGCATAGAGTTCAAAGAGTTCCAACCACTGAATCAAGTGGTAGAATCCATACTTCAACAGCAACTGTTGCAGTACTGCCTGAAGCAGAGGATGTCGATGTTGAAATAAATCAATCGGATCTAAGAGTTGATGTCTACAGATCTTCTGGAAATGGTGGACAGTCAGTTAATACTACAGACTCAGCTGTTAGAATTACACATATACCTACGGGTATCGTAGTTTCGTGTCAGGATGAAAAATCACAGCTTAAGAATAAAGATAAGGCTATGAAGATTTTGAAAACCAGACTTTATGATAAGATGCTTGAAGAGCAAAATGCTGAAATCTCTGAGAATAGAAGATCTCAAGTCGGTACAGGTGACAGATCCGAGAGGATTAGAACTTATAATTTCCCTCAAGGTAGAATAACCGATCACAGAATAAATATGACCATTTATCAGCTCGAGTCATTCTTAAATGGAGATATCCAGGAGATGATAGACTCACTTATTACAGAAGACCAGACAAAGAAACTGGCTGCAGTAAGTTAATATGAGGCTTTTAGTTAATAATAGATTGGAAAGGGAAGAGCTGATAAAATACTTTGTGCTATTTGGCTTTGCGGTATTTTCAATAGGCATAGGATTTTACTTTTCAACTCCTTCCGAAATTCTTAACGGATTGAAGGCTTTAATAATACATCATGGTCTTGTAGATACAGACGCTTTTTATATAGGTGGAATAGGTGCGGCATTTGTGAATTCGGGCTTGGCAGTTGTAATCAGTCTTGCATTATTTGTCTTAACCAGAACGAGAATCGGTTCCGGAGAGATATCGGGAATACTGATGGTATTCGGTTACTCTTTTTTTGGAAAGACAATTTTCAACATGCTGCCACTGACTTTAGGAGTCTACTTCTATGCGTTTTTAACTAAAGACAAGCTTTCGGTTCATTCACCGATGGCCTGTTATGCATCTGCAGTAGGACCCATAGTTTCGGTCCTGGCTTTTCACAACGAGTTTTTAGGTTATGGGAGTTTATTTGCGATTATTTTCGGTATTATCGTAGGTTTTATTACCGGAATTCTAATAGCTTATTTTGCAAAACTTATGAAGGTTTTGATTAGAGGAAAATCAATGTATGTTGGAGGATTTACAGCCGGAGTAGTGGCGATACTGATGAATTCACTACTTAAAGGGATAGGTCTTGGACATGGTCCTTATGAAAATCCTCCTTTTGTCGACCAATCATATAGCATGCCGCTTGTAATAAGCATGGTATTATTGTTTTTATATTTAATTATTATAGGGGTTATAGGTCATGGCGGACTGGTGTATTCACTTAAGCTTTTAATCGAAGAGAACCCCAAAAGAGACTATGTTAAATCGCATGGTTTTTATGTTGCAATAACAAGTGCTGGTCTTCTGGGTTTAATAGGATTGCTTTATTTTTTAATAATGCCCGGAGCAAAAATGCATGGCGAGATGTGGGCGGGTATTTTCACCATGTCTGCATTCTCAGTAATTGGTTTGATTCCAAGATATATCTATCCTTTTATCATTGGTATGGTAGGTGGAGGATTTTTAATCGGAGGAGTAAATGGCATTGTTACAGGCGGAGGATTTCTCACCGGAGCTATGACCAAAATAGCTGCTAGACCTACAATGATGGGGACTTATGTGGGAAGCGGTATATCACCGGTTACTGAAAAATTTGGATTAAGACAGACGATAGTTTTAGGATTAATATATGGAATAATTACGCCTAATCTGGCGGTTATACATGGATGGATGAACACGTATAATAGTGGTTTTGCACTTGGACTTGTAGTTATATTATTCTGTACTGAAGAATTTAGACTCATTAATGCCGAGATGGCACTTTATGACAGAATGAACAAATATGGGTTTATGGATAGGTTTAAAGACAAATAGTGAGGTGAGTAAAATACCAAGACAAAAGATTACAAGAGAGATGATTTTAAGCGAGGCATTTGAAATTACCAGAGAATTTGGGATTGACTCTGTGAACACTGGTGTTGTATCAAAATCCTTGGGCTGCTCGGTACAGCCTATATACTCTTATTTTAAAAATATGGATGATTTGAAAATCGCCATTTACAATAAAACTCATAGAGAATTCAATGACAGATTTAATTCGGGCATGAGTATGGAGACTGCCATCTCAGAATATGTGAAATTTGCATATGAAGAGAGGAATTTATTTTCATTACTGTTTTTGGGAAACTTCAAGGAGCTGTATAGTAAATCTAAAAAACTGGATGGCAAAAACGACATTTTTACTGAATTATTAAATGAAGAGAAAAAGGATAATAAAAAGTTTGAACAATTCGTTTTTGCACATGGTATTGCATCACTTATAGTAAATGATAAGCTCGATATGAGTTTTGAAGAAATTAGAAAAAGGATTAAGCGGTTTAATAGTAAAACAGAATAGTGGTTAAGAGTAAAAGTTTCAAAAGTCGTCACGCTTTTTGAAACTTTTATTTTTATTTGAGTTAAATCTGATTTTTTACTGATTTTAAAATGTGAATTTACCGTGTTTTAAAGATGGTGGATACAATTTTTTATTTAAGGGATAAATACAAATGATTTTTATTATATAATTATTATTTCCCATAATTAAGCCGATTATACTTGTATCTATTCAAGTTTAAATATATAATTTATATAGGAGATTATTATAGATAAATAGTTTTCTCTAATGATATAAGACAAAAATGAGGTATATAATTGATAGATTATTTAGCGAAATTATTTATAAAAAGATATAAGGATACAGATGACCCAATCGTTCAGTCGGAGTATATATCTCTGTCCGGATCTTTGGGGCTTGCTCTTAACCTAATTTTATTTGCTTCAAAGCTGGTGGTAGGTTTTATTACCAACAGTATTTCTATAATTTCCGACTCGTTCAATAACCTGAGCGATTCACTTACTTCTGTTATTGCGATAATAGGAGCTTTGGCGAGTAAAAAACCGGCAGATAAGGAGCACCCACAAGGACATGGAAGATTTGAGTATATAGCATCGCTTTTTGTGTCTATGATTATTATGTACGTAGGGTTTGAACTTTTCAAGAATTCCATTTCAAAAATTAGACATCCCGAAGCTTATGATTTCAGTGCACTGGCAATAGGAGTCTTGGTTTTTTCAAATATTGCAAAAGTATATATGTATTTCTATAATACAAAGCTTGCTAAGAGGTTTAATTCTACTCTAAACGACGGAGTAGCTAAGGATAGTTTGAACGATGTTGTAGCCACGACCGGTATTTTATTAGCAGGCATTATTTCTGTGTGGACAGGTAAAAACCTCGACGGAATTGCGGGGCTATTGATTTCATTTCTGGTTTTTAAAACGGGTTTGGATTTTGCAAGATCCACTGTGTCAATTCTGGTTGGGGAGCAACCTGATGAAGAACAAATCGAATCTATTGTTAAGGAGATTGAGAAGGGTAAGTACATCAAGGGTTATCATGATTTGATAATTCATAATTATGGAAGAGGTAAGATTATAGCATCGGTACATGTTGAAATACCCATAGATATCTCCGTAGTGGAAATCCACGATATCATCGACGGTATTGAGCGAAAAGTCTTAAACAAAACGGGTATTGAACTTGTAATCCATATGGACCCAAGTTATAGCCTATATGAGCAGTATTTAAATAAGGAGACGGATGTGGAGACTAAGGTAGTCGATATTTTAGATTTAGAAAATGATAAAAGAAAATTAGAAACTGCAGCAGAGATTATAAAAAATGGTGGACTGGTTGCTATGCCGACCGAAACAGTATACGGACTGGCTGCTGATGGACTCAATCCCGATGCGGTCAAAAAGATATTTGAAGTCAAGGGTAGACCTTCTGATAATCCATTGATATTACATGTTTCATCTATTGATGAAGTAGTGCCCCTTGTAAGTGAAATCAGCGTCAATGCAAAGATGTTGATGGAGAAATTGTGGCCTGGTCCACTAACTATAATCTTTAAAAAGAGTGAGATTGTACCTGATATTATTACGGCAGGGGGAGATACAGTCGCAATTAGAATGCCGGATAATGAGATAGCTAAGACATTGATTAAACTGTCGGGGACACCAATTGCAGCACCAAGCGCCAATCTTAGTGGTAAACCTTCACCGACAAATGCCATAGATGTATTTGTGGATATGAACGGTAAAATCGATATGATACTAGATGGTGGAGGATGTAAGATTGGAATCGAGTCCACTGTAGTAGATGTAGTAGATGTAAATCCAAAGATACTTAGACCGGGATACTATGGATATGATACCATAAGCGGTATTATTCCCAATATCAACTACGATTGGTCCTTAGTTAAAGACGGTGAAACGCCGAGATCTCCCGGACAAAAATATAGGCATTATGCACCTAAGGCCGAACTCTTAGTTTATAGCGTAAAGCTTCCGGATTTAATAACAAGGATGCAAGAAGACATAGCCAAGTTTAAACAGGAAGGTAAAAAAGTTGGAGTAATGACTTTTACAGAAAATATGCCTCTTTATGATGGGGATGTAATACTAAATGTTGGTTCTATCTACGATTTGGATGAAATGGCAAGAGTTTTATTCTCCAAGCTGAGGGATTTCGATAGAATGGGTGTGGATATAATACTGGCTGAAGGAGTCGAAGAGACTGGACTTGGTTTTGCCATTATGAATAGATTAAAAAAATCTGCCGGAGACAGGGTGATAGAAAAGTGAAAAAAATAGCTTTTATCTGTACCGGAAATACTTGCAGATCGCCGATGGCGGAGGGGATTTTTAATTCTATAGCCAAAGACTATACCGCAAGCTCGATGGGACTATTTCCAAGTTTTTCGGGAGCTGCCAAAAATGCCATTACCGTAATGGATAGTATGGGAATAGATATTGCGAATCATGTATCTAAAGGCTTGTCTGGTATGGATGATTATGAACTTATTCTTACAATGACTGAGGATCAATCAAGATTATTAAAATCGGAACTGGGTCTCGATAATATATATAGTTTGAAAGAGTTTACAACCGGTAAAGCGGGCGATGTTGCAGACCCGTATGGCGGAGATTTAAAAGAATATGAATTAACAGCAAATGAATTGAAAGAACTGATAATTAAATTAGTTAAAAAATTGGAGGGAAGCTAATATGAAACTCGGTATTGCCGCCGATCACGGTGGATATGATTTAAAGGAGCAAATAAAAAAGCATGTTGAGGCTAAGGGAATAGAGATTATAGACTATGGCACTCATTCACTGGAATCCGTAGATTATCCGGATTATGCTTATAAGCTTACCACGGCGGTTCTAGGTAAAGAAGTGGATCTTGGGATTGCCATATGTGGTACCGGGGTTGGCATAAGTATTGCATGTAATAAAGTAGAGGGAATTAGAGCGGCACACTGTACTGACAGTTTTACAGCCAGGGCGACCAGACAACATAATGACGCCAATATCATCTGCTTAGGTGGAAGAATTACTGGAATAGAAATTGCTAAAGATATTATAGATAATTTCCTAGAGAGTTCTTTTGACGGCGGAAGACATCAAAATAGAATTAATAAAATAACAGCGATTGAAAAAGGAGAATACAATGTCTAATGTAACAGTTTTTACTCATCCACTAATTAAACACAAATTAACTCTTTTAAGAGATGTTGAAACGGGACCTAAGGATTTTAGAGAGCTGGTTAAAGAGATATCCATGCTTATGGCATATGAAGTAACCAGAGATCTTGAGCTTAAGGAAATGGAAATTCAAACACCTCTTCAAAAAACTACGGGCTATAAATTAGAGGGTAAAAAGCTTGGTTTAGTTCCGATTTTAAGGGCGGGTCTTGGAATGGTTGACGGTATGCTTAGTATACTGCCTGCTGCTAAAGTTGGTCATATCGGTCTTTACAGAGATCCTGAGAGTTTAAGTCCTGTAGAGTATTACTGTAAATTACCTACCGATATATCTGAAAGAGATATCTTTTTGCTTGATCCAATGCTTGCAACGGGAGGATCAGCAACTGCTGCAATACAGTTTTTGAAAAACAGAGGATGCAAGAATATTAAACTCGTAAATATTATAGCTTCACCTGAGGGAGTTGCCGTAATTGAGAAGGATCATCCTGATGTTCATATTTATATTGCAGGTCTTGACGAGAAACTAGATGATCATGGTTATATACTACCGGGTCTAGGTGATGCAGGAGACAGACTATTCGGAACGAAGTAGTTTAGTCATTTTATAATATTATACATTATTAATTAAGCGAAGTAGAAGGCAAGTAAAGCATTGGTTTTTCTAACTTTAACACCTTAAGTTATGGAAAACCTGATAAATTGCCTTGATACTCATATAATCATACTTGCAAACTACTTCGCACGGATGTATAATGGATATAGATTTAAAATAGGGGAGAGTTTGCCTTTTCTCTATTTATCAAAGTTATGGGTTGTTTGTGAAATCGATATCTTTTTATTTAAGTTTCATGAATGCGCAAATTAATTATGGAGGTGAAGTCTATGGATGCGATAAAGCTTGTAAAGAAGGCAGAGCAGGAAGCTGAACAGCTTATTATGTCTGCAAAGGCCGAAGCAAATGAGCAAATAGAAGCTGCCAGAAAAAAAGCTGAAGAAGAGTACCGAAACATTTACGATAAAGCAGTAAATGAAGCCAGGGAACTAAAATCTGAAGCTGAAAAAGAAGGCGAAGAACTAGCAATGCCTCTTCTAAATAGCGGCAAAGATATGTCTGAAAAACTGGACAATATATCGGACACTGCACTAGAAAAAGCTGCAAGCATTATAGTAGAGAGGATAGTGAAATCAGATGGCAATAGTTAATATGAGTAGTTTTAA
This sequence comes from Peptoniphilaceae bacterium AMB_02, assembly GCA_036321625.1. NCBI lineage: Bacteria > Bacillati > Bacillota > Tissierellia > Tissierellales > Peptoniphilaceae > Microaceticoccus > Microaceticoccus formicicus. The sequence continues at coordinate 1,845,650 of CP143259.1, read as the reverse complement.
TCTGTTTGCTTTTGAAGAGGACAGAAAGTCTCTACTAGATGAACTACAAAGATTTGAGTATGTTCACTTTGCTGATACCAGCGAATTATCCGAATCTAATGATCTTGATATGATACAGATTCCAGGATCGATTCAAGAGAATCAAGAGGATGTCTCAAAGCTTAGCTGGATGATTGATGTATTAAAGCCTAGAGCGGGTGAGCTAAAAGGGTTGAAGGCCTTAAAACAAGGACTTAAAACATATTCATTGCCACAGCTTGAAAGTGGAAGCTAAAAATATAGAGTACGAGAATCTATATTATAAGCTAAAGGAAGTCACTAATAGGCTGGATGAGATCACTCAAGATACGAATAATTTAAAGCAACAGATAGAAGACCTAATGCCTTGGAATGACCTAGATGTAGAAATCTCGGATATTTCTGATGGCGAAGACACAAAGATTTTTGCAGGGACTATTCCATTAAAGCAATTGGAAGAGACCAAAATTGAGTTAAGTAAATTGAAGTATACTCATTTACAAGAAGTTTCTCAAGATAAAGCATTTGAATATGTAGTGGTCATGACTGTCAATGACGAATACAATGCTACTATTGAAACTTTGAGGAAAAACGGTTTTAACAAAATTGATATCGAAGGACAGAAAAAAGCCAGCGAAGAGATATCAAAACACGAAAATTCAATTTCGAACCTGGATAAAGAAAAAGTGGATTTAGAGAAACAACTGGATCATTATACTGTCCATTTGGGAAAACTGGAACTTGCATATGAGTACATGATGAACCAGAGATTAAAGCTTACTGCATCTGAAAAGTTTGCCAGATTAAGCGATGTCAACATTACACAGGGGTATGTACCTACTGATATGGTGGAAAACTTTAAAAAAGTTTTAAGTGACACTCTGGGAAACAGATACTATGTAGAGATTAAAGAAGCCGAAAGAGATGATCCGAATATTCCGATCTTATTAAAGAATAATAAGTTCAATGAGGTATTTGAGTCGATTACAACGATGTATGCATTACCGAAGTACAACGAAATCGATCCCACTCCTTTCTTTGCGATTTTCTACTGGGTATTTTTCGGAATGATGGTGGCAGATGTAGGGTATGGTGTGCTCGTTCTTATTGGAACGACGATAGCTTTAAAGGCATTTAATCTCAAACCTAACCTTAGGAAATTCGTAGGATTTTTCTTCTTCCTAAGTATAAGTACGATAGTATGGGGACTCGTTTACGGTTCGGCATTTGGTATGTCGTTGCCGTTTAAGTTAATCGATACGCAGAATGAAGCGATACGCTTATTGATGATTTCTGTAATTTTCGGTGGAGTTCATCTATTCTATGCGATGGCAATACAGGCATATATGAAGATTAGAGATGGAAAACCGATGGATGCTGTTTATGATGTATTATTCTGGTATATGGCATTGATGGGTGCAATTGTATTTTTAATCGGAAGCATGGTACCTTCTGTTCCTTCAAGCGTTGGGAATATAGCAAAATGGGTTATGATTATAGGAATGGTCGGTATAGTATTATTCGGTGCAAGAGATTCCAAGAGCCCTGTCGGAAGACTGGTTGGAGGATTATATGAATTATATGGAATCTCATCTTATGTAGGTGACTTTGTATCGTATTCAAGATTAATGGCATTGGGACTTGCCGGTGGATTTATAGCGGTTGCAATAAACATGATCATAGGTATGTTGCCTAAGAATATAATTGGAATTGCAATAGGACTGGTAGTATTTGTCTTTGGACATCTGTTCAATGCGTTCTTAAGTTTATTGTCTGCATATGTTCATACTTCAAGACTTACTTATGTAGAGTTTTTCGGTAAGTTTTATGAAGGTGGAGGCAAGGCGTTTAATTTATTTAAAAATGATGCAAAATACATTAATATTAAATAAGAATATAGGAGGAATTATTAATGGGTGAAGTGAACTTAATTGGAAAATTTTTAGTAGAAAACGGCGGATTGGTTTTTGCTACGCTAGGAGCTGCAATTGCTGTATTATTCTCAGGAATCGGCTCAGCTAAAGGGGTAGGAATTGCAGGGGAAGCTGCTGCAGGAGTTGTTATTGAAGAACCTGAAAAGTTCGGTAAATCCTTAGTACTACAGCTATTACCGGGTACACAAGGACTTTACGGTTTCGTAATCGGACTGATTATCATGACTAGACTAAATACCGGATTATCTCTACAAGAGGGTCTTTACATTATGATGGCTGCTATGCCAATTGGATTTGTAGGATTACTATCAGCTATTGCTCAGGGTAAAGTATCAGTAGCAGGTATGCAAATACTAGCAAAGAATGAAGAACAGCAAACTAAGGGTATTATTTATGCCGTAATGGTTGAGACATACGCTATTCTTGCATTCGTTATGTCATTTATTTTACTCAACCAGGTGAAATTCTAGAAAACTAAGGATGTGATGTTATGTCAAACCTAGAGAACATTACCCAAAAAATACTGGAAGATGCAAAAAAGCAAGTAGCTGAAATAAAAGTCAATACAGGTGCTGAGATAGAAAAGATTATCAAGGCCAGAGTTGATGAAGCTATCAGAACCAAGGATAGAATACTTGAAAGAGCAAAACAGGAAGCTGTTGCAGCTAAAGATAAGATTGTCTCTACAGCATCCTTAAAGTCCAGAGATCAACAGCTAAGTGCAAAGCAAAGGGTTATGGACAAGGTGTTCGAATTGTCAAAAGAAAAGCTTATGAATTTAAGCGATGATGAATATAAGAAATTTGTAGACGATAGATTAAAATTATCGGAGCTAAGTGGTGATGAAATAATTATTCCTCAAAAGGGGAGAGAGAGTCTTTTTAAGGATTCGAAGTTAAAAGTCTCAGATAGTGAAACTGTTGAGTCAGGTTTTGCGATACAGGCAGGAAAAACTATTATAAATCATAATTTCAATGATTTAGTAGACTTTAATCGACTCGATTTAGAAGGAGAAATAGCTAAGATACTATTCGATGGAAAGGAGTAAGATTATGAAAAGAGAAGATTTTATTCAGAGCTCTACCAGAATCAGAGTTCTGGAATCAAAACTCCTAACTAAAGACCAGTTTAACAGAATGGTTGAAGCTAAAGACATGGATGAAGTCTTAAGAGTTTTAAATGAGACTGCTTACGCAAACTCCTTTAATAAGCTTGAAAGACCTGAAGATTATGAAGAGGCATTGGGGTATGAAATTAAGAAACTATACAGGGATGTAAAGGAGATTTCTCCATATCCCGAGATAGTAGAATTTGCTTCATTAAAATACGATGCACATAACTTCAAAGTGCTTTTTAAGGATCATATTTTAGGTAGAGAATCCGATGAGCTTCTAATCGATATAGGAAAAATAGATATTAATCGTATAGAATCTAAAGCTGATGCCGGAGATAGAAAAGGCATAGACAGATATTACGATAATATCGCTACCGATATTGTCAGTATGTTTGAAACTACAACAGATCCTCAGTACGTGGAGCTGGTAGTAGACCTCCATTTTTACGAAACCATGCTAAAAATGGCAAATCAAACGAAGTCCGAGAGATTTATTAAATATGCTAAAGACTATATAGATTTCAGCAATATTAAAGCGATTTTCAGAATGAAGAAACAAGATAAAGATCTGAATTTTGCAGATGCAGTTTTGGTTGAGGGCGGAAATATTTCTGTCAATCAGCTAAAAGCGATTTATTTTGAACCAATAGACAGTATAGTACAAAAGCTTAAGTTAAAAGATATTGGTAAATCACTGTATAAAGGATTCCAAGCATATGAACAAACCGGTAGATTATCCGAATTTGAAAAAGCTATGGACGACTACCAATTAAATTTCATGAAAGATACTAAACTTATAAGTTATGGACCGGAAGTAATCTTGGCCTATATATTTGCCAAGGAAACTGAAATTAAGAATATAAGAATCATACTGGTCTCTAAACTAAATAAGCTTTCTCCTGAGTTTATAAGGGAAAGGTTGCGTGATATTTATGTATAAAGTTGCAGTTATTGGAGATAAGGATTCGGTTTTAGCTTTCAAGGCTTTGGGAGTAAGAGTTTTTACAGCTATAGAAGCTAACGAAACTAGAAAGCTTGTAGACACTCTTGCCAGAGATGAATATGGAGTTATATACATCACTGAGCAATTAGCAAGCATGATACCGGAAACTATAAATAGATACAATGACGAGTTAATACCCGCTATTATTCTAATACCGAGCAATCAGGGCACGCTTAATATCGGTATGGACAGAATAAACAAGAATGTTGAAAAAGCGGTTGGATCAAATATTTTATAAAGGAGAGGGCTTATATTGAAAGTTGGAAAAATTATTAAAGTCTCAGGTCCACTTGTAGTAGCCGAGGGGATGGATGAGGCCAACGTCTACGACGTAGTAGAAGTATCAGAGAATAAGCTCATCGGCGAAATTATAGAGATGAGAGGCGATCAAGCCTCTATTCAGGTATATGAGGAAACAACCGGAATAGGTCCGGGTGAAGATGTTTATACAACCGGTTCTCCATTATCGATAGAATTGGGACCGGGTCTTATTGAAGAGATGTTTGACGGAATTCAAAGACCACTGGAAGAACTTAGAAAAGCAGCCGGGGACTTCCTTGTAAGAGGTGTGGAAGTACCTAGACTGAATAGAGAGAAAAAGTGGAATTTCGAACCTGTTAAACAAGTAGGAGACGAAGTAGTTCCTGGAGATATAATTGGAGAGGTTCAAGAAAATGCCGTAGTAAGGCATAAAATAATGGTACCTCATGGTGTTTCCGGTAAGATAACAGATATCAAATCCGGAGAGTACACAATTGCTGATGACATAGCTACAGTCAGTGGTGACAAAGAATACAAATTACAAATGATGCAAAAATGGCCTGTTAGACAGGGAAGACCATATAAGAGAAAACTCGACCCTAATATTCCATTAGTTACAGGTCAGAGAATTATAGATACCTTCTTCCCGGTAGCAAAGGGTGGAACTGCAGCGATTCCGGGACCATTCGGTTCTGGTAAAACAGTAGTTCAGCACCAGTTGGCTAAATGGGCGGATGCGGATATAGTAGTTTACGTAGGTTGTGGAGAGCGTGGAAACGAAATGACCGACGTACTAATGGAGTTCCCTGAACTTATTGACCCGCAAACAGGCGAGTCTCTAATGAAGAGAACTGTACTAATCGCGAATACATCCAATATGCCTGTTGCTGCGCGAGAGGCATCAATATATACCGGAATTACAATTGCAGAATACTTTAGAGATATGGGATATTCAGTAGCTCTAATGGCTGACTCTACATCCAGATGGGCGGAAGCACTTAGAGAGATGTCTGGACGTCTTGAGGAGATGCCCGGTGACGAAGGTTATCCAGCTTATCTTGCATCTCGTGTTGCTGAATTCTACGAGAGAGCAGGTAGGGTAATTGCAAGCGGTAATGACGACAGAGAAGGAGCTCTTACAGCTATAGGTGCGGTATCACCTCCGGGTGGAGATATTTCCGAGCCGGTTTCTCAGGCGACACTTAGAATTGTAAAAGTTTTCTGGGGACTTGACTATGCACTATCATATGCAAGACACTTCCCGGCTATTAACTGGTTAAACTCATACTCACTATATCAAACCAAGATGGATGAGTATTTTGACCAAAATATAGATCCTGAGTTTGCAAAACACAGAATCGAAGCTATGGCACTATTATCTGAAGAGTCAGGACTACAAGAGATAGTAAGACTTGTAGGTAGGGATGCATTATCTGAAGAAGACCAACTTAAACTTGAGATTGCAAAATCACTTAGAGAAGACTTCCTTCAGCAAAATGCTTTCCACGAAACAGACACTTATTGTTCACTACAAAAACAAAACAAGATGATGCAATTAATCCTTAAATTCGGTCACGAAGCAAATAGAGCATTAGCTCAAGGAGTTTATTTGAACGAAATACTTGCACTTCCTGTCAGAGAGAGAATTACGAGAAGTAAAAATACTCCTGAAGACAAATTGGAAGAGATTGATGCAATTAAGGATCAATTAACAAAAGAAATGGAAGAGTTGATTGCAAAGGGAGGTATCCCAAATGCTTAAAGATTATAGAAGTATAACAGAAGTAGTAGGTCCTCTAATGGTTGTTGAGGGAGTAGAGGGAATTAAATATGAAGAACTGGTTGAAGTTAGAATGCAAACCGGAGAGAAAAGACGTGGTAGAGTTCTTGAAATCACCGGCGACAAAGCGATGGTTCAGCTATTCGAAGGATCTTCAGGGATTAACCTTAAAGACACTTCAGTAAGATTCCTTGGTAAACCTCTTGAACTTGGAGTTTCTGCAGACATGATCGGTCGTGTATTCGACGGACTTGGAAGCCCAATCGATGATGGTCCTGCGATAATTCCGGACAAGAGACTCGACATCAACGGAGCGCCTATCAATCCTTCATCCAGAGACTATCCTGAAGAGTTTATTCAGACAGGTCTATCATGTATAGATGGTCTAAATACACTTGTTAGGGGACAGAAACTTCCTATATTCTCAGGATCAGGACTACCTCACAATAATGTTGCGGCTCAGATTGCAAGACAAGCAAGAGTACTTGGCGAAGGGGACAAATTTGCGGTAGTATTTGCTGCGATGGGTATCACTTTCGAGGAAGCTCAGTTCTTTATAGATGACTTTACAAAAACAGGTGCGATAGACAGAGCTGTATTATTTATGAACCTTGCTAATGACCCTGCGATAGAAAGGATAGCAACACCGAGGATGGCACTTACCTGTGCGGAGTACCTTGCTTTCGAACAAGGAATGCACGTATTGGTAATCTTAACTGACCTTACTAACTACGCAGAGGCACTGAGGGAAGTATCTGCAGCAAGAAAGGAAGTACCGGGGAGAAGAGGATATCCGGGATACCTATACACGGACCTTGCATCTCTATATGAGAGAGCGGGAAGAATCAAAGGTAAAAACGGATCTATAACTCAGATTCCGATACTGACAATGCCTGAGGATGATATAACACATCCAATTCCTGACCTTACAGGATATATCACGGAAGGACAGATAATACTATCCAGAGAACTATACAAAAGAGGAATTGAACCTCCGATAAATATAGTACCTTCACTATCCAGACTTAAAGACAAGGGTATAGGAAAAGGCAAGACCAGAGAAGACCATGCAGATACGATGAACCAGATCTACGCGGCTTATACAGCAGGTATACAAGCCAGAGAACTTGCAGTAATACTTGGAGATTCAGCGCTTTCAGATGCAGATAAAGCATTCGCAAAATTCGCAACTGAATTTGATAAAGAATACGTAGACCAAGGATACTACACAAATAGATCTATCATTGATACACTTGATCTTGGATGGAAACTGCTTGAGATAATTCCTAGAACCGAACTTAAGAGAATTAGAGACGAGTATATTGAAAAATACATGGACAATAAAGCTTAAAGGAGCTGATTAGATGGCTAAGCTCAATGTAAATCCTACCAGGATGCAGATGACGATGTTGAAAAACAGACTCAAAACATCCGAAAGAGGACATAAGCTCCTTAAAGACAAGCAAGACGAGCTCATGAGAAGATTTATAGAATTGGTAAGGCACAACAAAAGCCTCCGTGAGGACGTTGAAAAGGAGCTGGGAGATTCATTCAAAGACTTTCTACTAGCCAGTGCTGTCATGAGTCCTGAAATGCTCGAAGAAGCCGTATCTTTTCCACAGCAAAACCTAACAGTTGATATACAGCAGAAAAACGTCATGAGTGTTAATATACCGGTGATGACATTCAACACCGGTGACGACGAAGATGCTAATATCTACCCATACGGTTATGCCCATACATCAGCAGAACTTGACGATGCAATACTCAAACTCAATAATATAATGAAAAAATTATTGGAACTTGCAGAAGTTGAGAAAGCATGCCAACTAATGGCCGATGAAATAGAAAAGACAAGAAGGCGTGTAAATGCCCTAGAACATAGGACAATCCCTGACCTTCAAGAAACCATAAAGTATATCCGTATGAAACTCGACGAAAACGAAAGAGCTACGATAACAAGACTTATGAAGGTTAAGGAAATAATAGCAAAAAATGGCTAAAACCAAATAAATACCAAAACGAAGAAGAGCTAAAACATCAGCTCTTCTTTATTTTATACATTTTACCATTTCGATAAACGCGACAATACCAACAACAAAATGGGGTCAGGCTTTTATTTCTACTAAAAAATGTATAAATATGTTATACTCTATATAAGAGGTGATAAAATGCCAAGAAAACTTAGAGTTCAGCAAGCCGGTATGATACACCATGTCATTGCAAGAGGTAATAACAAAGAAGATATCTTTAATGAGGACAATGATAGAATCAGGTATCTACAGCTAATCGAAAGGTATAAGAATCGTCATATGTTTAAATTACTAGCATACTGTCTTATGGACAATCATGTTCACTTGCTTATCAAACAAAGTGAAGTTGATCTATCTAAGACCATGCAAGGAATCCAGCAATCCTACACTCAGTACTTTAATAAAAAATATAATTCTATAGGACATGTATTTCATCAAAGGTTTAAATCTAAACCTGTTGCAGACGATGCGTATTTGCTTTCTTTAATTGCCTATATTAACAACAATCCAAAAAAAGCCGGCATAGTCGATGATTTAAATGATTATAGATGGTCAAGTCACATGGAGATACTAAAGCCGAGTAAAAAGAATATAGCCGATGTCCACTATTTGTTTGACATAATAGATAGAAATGTAAACGAAGTATTGCCCGAATATCTATGGTTACTGGGTGAAGTAAATGAAGACCATGTAAAGGCGCAGTATCTAAAAGGTAGAGAATTAGAAGAGCGTAAATCAGAGATCTACATAGAAGATAAAGTCGAATCGAAGGGAAAAAGGACTATAGCATCAGAAGAAATAAAAAGTATTTTAGAAAACTACAACAAGGAAAAAAGACTGCATCTTAGTCTAGCAAATAAGAGGAGGTTAATGGTCCTGCTCTGTGATGAATTCTGCGATGAGGATGATAATTGCATTTCAAACAACATCAATGTATCAAGATCGCGAATATCGGGGATAAGAAGTGAGTTTTTGCGTGGATTAATAGATAGTGGTTTATTAAATATATATAATGAAATAAAATTTGAACTAAATGAGCTATACATTTAATTGGATATATATGCAAAAAATAAAATAATGGAAGCCTGACCCGCTTTGTGGGTTATAAATTTGATGAGTATATTTTGAAAATATGTTATAATAATAGGCGTGAATAAAGGAAGGATTACGGAGGTTAGTTTTGGAGAAGATTATAGTAAGGAAGAGTGAGCCTTTAAAGGGGCATGTTAAAATAGATGGAGCTAAAAATTCAGCTTTGCCGATTATCGCGGCTTCACTTCTGGGAACTGAGGATATTATCCTGGAAGATGTTCCAAATTTAGCGGATGTTAAAGTTATACTTCAGGTTTTAAATGAGCTTGGAGCTGAAACAGAATATTTAGATGAAAATACAGTTAGAATAAATTCAGCAAATTTAAATTCATATCAAACACCATATGCTCTTATGAGCAAGATGAGAGCTTCATTTTTGGTTATGGGACCGCTTCTTGCAAGGCTCGGAAGAACTGAGACTCATATGCCAGGAGGTTGTGCTATAGGATCCAGACCTATAGACCTTCATCTAAAGGGTTTTATGGCACTGGGTGCATTAATCGTTGAGAATACCAGCGTGATTGGAGCGAAGGCTGAGAAGGGACTTATTGGGGACATAATTTACCTGGATTTCCCATCGGTTGGAGCTACCCAAAACATCATGATGGCAGCGACTCATGCTAAGGGTGAGACGATTATAGAAAATGCTGCCAAAGAGCCTGAAATTGTCGATTTAGCAAACTTTTTAAATAAAATGGGTGCAGATGTAAAGGGAGCAGGTACTTCTTCTATCAGAATCAAAGGCGTTAACAAGTTAAGAGGATGTACTCACCAGATTATCCCTGACAGAATTGAAGCCGCTACTTTTATGGTTGCAGCTGCAATTACTAAAGGTGATGTCACCATAGACAATATTATAACTAGTCATATCAGACCGGTAATTGCAAAACTTAAAGAGATAGGCTGTACTATTACTGAATTCGAAAATGAAGATAAGGTTCGAGTTGTAGGTCCCGATAGACCAAGGGGAACCAGAATTAAAACTCTTCCATATCCAGGATTCCCAACTGATGTGCAGGCACAATTTATGGCACTTATGACAATTTGTGAAGGTATATCAAAGGTTGAGGAGACGGTTTTTGAAAATAGATTCATGCATGTAGCCGAATTACAAAAGATGGGTGCATTGATCGTAACCGAAGGAAAAGAGGCGAGGATTGCAGGTGTTCCTAAACTTAAAGGAGCAAATGTGAAAGCCACAGACTTAAGAGCCGGCGCTGCACTTGTTCTTGCCGGACTTATTGCTGACGGAGTTACTTCGGTAGGTGATATCTATCATATAGATAGAGGATACAATAATATAGTTGGTAAGCTCAGAGGTTTAGGAGCAAATATAGATAGAATTACAGACTAATAAATGATCGAGAATCTTATGAATTGTTTTGCTTAAGATTCTCTTTTTTTATAAATTTGAATTGATAGTTGAGGTTGTAATGCTGGAAATTGAAGGAATAATTAATTCTATAATCTATAGAAATGAAGAGAACGGATACACCGTTGCCAGATTTGAAACTGAAGATGGAGAGATAACGGTGGTCGGACCATTGCCCGCCACGGAAATAAATAAAAACTTTGTCTTATGTGGCGAGATAGTTTATCACGAAAGGTATGGAGAGCAGTTTAAGGTAGAAACTGCTCGTATTTCAATGCCTAAAACCAAAACAGGAATTATAAAATATTTATCTTCAGGTCTGATACCTCATATAGGTAAGATTACGGCTAAAAAAATTGTAAATCACTTAGGTGAAAATGCTATTGAAATAATAGAAGAAGACCCTTATAAATTACTTGAGATTAAAGGGATAGGGAAGAAGAGAATAAAGAAAATTGCCGAAAGTTTGGCGTCGCAAAAAAACAGTCGTGAGATAATTCTGTTTCTGCAAGAAATGGGTTTTACTATAGGTCAAGCAACCAGAATATACATGAGATACCAAGAAGATACCATTGAAGAGGTGACGCGCGATCCATACAGGCTTATCGAAGATATCAGAGGCATCGGGTTTTTAATAGCCGACAGGATAGCTATTCAAAATGGGGTAGCACCTGATTCAGAATTTAGAATCTACTCTGCAATCAAATACACTCTAGGTCAGGCGTCAATCAATAATGGAGACTGCTTTCTTTACACCGATGATCTAGTTGTCAGAACTTCAGAAATGCTTGGGATACCTTCCGAATCAGTTCAGCGTGTCATGCTGTTAAAAATAATGGACGGAAGTTTGGTAAAGGATAGCATAAATGGAAGGGAATTAATTTATTATGAAGCTCTTTATAATGCTGAAGATTTAGTTGCAACCAGGCTAATTCAGTCCATTCATCTAAAGAAAAATGAAGCTTTTGAGTTAAAGGATATTCAAGTCGACCATAAGCTGGAACTGGATATTAAGCAAAAGTCTGCAGTTGAAGAAGTTTTTAAAAATAAAGTCACAGTTATAACAGGTGGACCGGGTACGGGAAAAACCACGATTATAAAATCCGTTGTAGATATTGCAAGTGCAATTGAAAATAAGGTAGTTCTTTGTGCGCCAACCGGTAGAGCTGCTAAGAGACTGGAAGAAAGTACCGGGATACCGGCATCGACAATCCACAGATTATTAAAATATACAAAGCAGGACGACGGATACCTTACTTTTGAGCATGATAGAAATAATCCGATTTCGGGCGACATTATCATAGTAGATGAAGCTTCCATGATGGATATCGAAATCACTGCAAGACTCGTAGATGCAATACCGGTTAGCTCCTCGATTGTTTTTGTAGGAGACATCGATCAGCTGCCTTCTGTTGGACCCGGAAATGTATTAAGGGATATTATAGAATCGGGCTATGCAAAGACGATAACACTGGACACCATATATAGACAGGACGAAGACAGTAATATTGTTACCAACGCACATCTTATTAATACGGGACTCTTTCCAAAAGTAAATGAAAAAGGTAAAGACTTTTTCTTTATCAGAACCGGTTCAATGAAACATACTGCAGATACCATTGTAGATTTAGTAAAGAGAAGATTACCGGGCTTCTATGGATATAATTCTGTAGAGGACATACAAGTCCTGTCGGTAATGAAAAGAAGTTTGGTTGGTACTGAAGAGTTAAACAGATACCTTCAAAGTGCGTTAAATCCTGAAACAGACAAAAAAGAAATAGAATTCAAGGATGAAGTCTACCGCGTTGGAGACAAGATTATGCAGTCTGTAAATAATTACAGTATGGAGTACACTGATGAATACGGAATCAAGCAGGAAGGCGTATTCAATGGAGATATGGGTTTAATCACTGATATAGATGCAGAAACAGGAACTCTGGTAATCAGATTTGACGACGGCAGGATTTCGAAATATGAAAAGACGAATATAGATGAATTGATGCTTAGCTATGCCATCACCATACACAAGTCACAAGGTTCAGAGTTTAAAGCTGTAGTAATACCGATAATGCCGGGACCCTATATGCTGATGACTAGAAATCTTATCTATACTGCAATAACCAGAGCAAAAGAACTCGTAGTCCTCGTGGGAGACGAGCAGGTATTAAAGAGGATGATAGACAATAATACAATTGCAGAGAGAAACTCTTCCTTAGCATATAGGATGAAAGTAAAAGCTGAATTGTTCGGAGAAATATAATGAAAATTATTGATGAATTATTGTATATATCAGAAGAAGAATGTGCCCTATGTAAGTATGAAGTAGCTGATATAAACGGCATATGCCATGATTGCAATAAAAGACTGGACTATGTTGACATGTCTTACTTCGACGAGGCGGATGTTAAAATTAATTATACGCTTTTTCTAAATAATTTTTTGAGTGGCATAATTGATAGATTTAAGTTTAAAGGTCAAGCCTATCTCTATAAATCGCTTGGTAAGATTATGTATGACAGAGCTAAATCGTCCGGAATACTGGATGGTATAGATTTTATTATACCGGTACCGATGCATAGAAGAGCTGAGAATATAAGGGGATTTAATCAATCGGAGCTCTTGTCAAAGAGGATCTCTGAGTTATCCGGAATCCCCTATGATACAGAGGTGGTAGTGAAAATCAAAAACACCCCTCCTCAGCATCTATTAACTTCATCTGAGAGGATGAAAAACTTAATCGGGAGTTTTAAACTTAAAAACTTAAATCTATCGGGGAAAAGGATTTTAATAGTAGATGATATTCTTACTACAGGTGCCACAGTGAAACATTTGACTGATGAAATTAAAAAATCCAAACCTAAAACAATCGAGATAATGGCTTTAACATCGGGAAGAAGAATCGATTAATTAAATATTAAACCATCTTAATAATTGTGATATTTTCTCAACAAATCGTATTAAAAGTCACTAACTTATGATATAATGAGGTATAATTATTATTTAAGGAGGATTTAAAATGGCAAACAAACCATTCAAACTGGGGCTTGTTTCTAAACTCGTCATTGCAATTATCGTAGGTATAATCCTAGGGCAATTAAAGTTCATACCGCCCGCGTTGTTAAGAGTTTTGATAACAATTTCCAGCTTATTTAGCGGATTCCTAAACTTTGTAATCCCGCTAATGATCGTTGGATTCGTTGTAAAAGGTATTGCGGATCTTACAGAAGGAGCCGGTAAATTACTTGGAATTACTGCTCTTACTGCTTACGGTTCCACACTTGTAGCAGGAACATTGGCTTATATAGTAGCTTCAACTTTGTTCCCATCATTTATTACTGCTGAACTGGTTCAGAAAATCTCAGAAGCAGGAGAAGGTTTAACACCTTTCTTTACAATCCCGCTTAAACCAATGCTGGATGTAACTGCAGCTATAGTATTTGCGTTTATGATGGGTCTAAGTATTTCATGGCTTAGATCAAAAGGACAAGGAGAGGTCCTATACGAAGCATTCTCAGATTTTGGAGAAATAATCGTTAAAGTATTAAATACTATCATAATTCCGCTACTACCACTTTATATTGCCGGTAACTTTGCAAATATGAGTTACTCAGGATCAGTATTTAGTGTACTATCAGTATTCTGGAAAGTATTTATAATAGTAATTATAATGCATCTTCTATATGTTTCATTACTATTTATCGTATTTGGAACATATGCAGGAAAGAATCCGTTTACACTTATTAGAAACCAAATTCCTGGATACATGACTGCAATCGGAACTCAAAGTTCTGCAGCAACTATCCCTGTAAATTTAAGATGTGCTGAGAAAAACGGCGTTTCTGAAGATATACGTAATTTCGTCGTTCCTCTAGGAGCTACAATACACCTTGCAGGATCCATGATTACAATTACTTCTTGTTCTACAGCTGTACTTCTAATGAACAATATGCCACATAATGTTACCATGATTGTTGGATTTATTGCTATGCTTGGTATAGCGATGGTAGCAGCACCTGGAGCACCTGGTGGAGCTATAATGGCAGCACTTCCATTCCTACCAATGGTTGGAATCACAACAGAAGTATTACAACAACTTATGATTACGCTTTATATTACCCAAGACAGTTTTGGAACTGCAGCGAATGTTTCCGGAGACAATGCTATAGCAGTCTTTGTAGATAAACTATACAGTTCAAAAATAAAAGGTAAATAAAATAGAAAAAAGCTCGTAGTTTTCAATGACTACGAGCTTTTTTAGTTTTCTTAATACTTGCATGTATAGTCTTGTCATAATCCTTCATGTTTTTAACTTCAATCAAAGCTGAACTAATATAGGCTCCTAGAATCATTATCATAGAGGAAAGATACAGCCAAGTCATCAATACGATAATTCCTCCGATACTTCCGTAGGTCCTGTCATAATTACCGAAATTATCAACATAGTAAGCAAATGCGATAGTCAGTATTATCCATGCAAAACTAGTAAATATAGAACCGGGAATAACATCTAGAAGCTTAATCTTGGTCTTAGGTCCTCTATTAGGGGCAATCTTATACAGTAGTGTAAAGACCAGTACCATAAATAATAACGGAACAAGGGATCTAAAATAATTCCACAATATACCGATGTATTCGTTTTGACCTATAAAAGAATAAACTGCATTGATGATTACATTTCCGAAGACCCTACCTGAAATCATGAGTATGAGTATAAGAGAAAGAGCAATGGTGAACAGAATACTTATAATTCTATCTTTTATAAAGCTCCTACTTTCTTCATGACCAAATGCATTATTTATCTCGCGTATGAGCTTCATTATCCCGTTAGAGCCTGACCATAATGCAATAATAAGTGTGATGGATAAGAGCGTACCACTACTGGAATTAATCAAACTTACGATAACAGGTCTGATAACTGAAATAACATTGTCGGGCAAAAATTTAAGAACTCTAAAGATTTCCGACTCTCGTCCTTCAACTAGAAATGCAAGGATATTAAGAAAGAACATCAGAAAAGGAAACATGCTGAAAAGCAAGAAATAAGCGAGCATTGCACCTGAACTGACTAGGTCACCTGTTTTTACCTTTCTAATAAGTATTTTAAAGTATTCTAAAAAATATTGTTTTTTATTCGATTTATCAATCATAAAACCACCTTCAATACAAATTAAGTCTATAATAATATATTACCCTTTAAATCTCTTTGACAAACAAAAGAAAATAAGTAAAATATTATTAACAAAATATATAAAGAATTAACATATATTAAAAAAATTCTCTAAATGATGATATAATAAAAATGGAAGAGATTTTGTATATATAAAAATATTGTGGATGAAATAGCTGGAATTGACATTAGAGTTGTGAAAAATACTAAATAATCTTATGGAGGGTTAGTATGTTTGATTTGATAGAAATCCAAGATATAATAGCTAAATACGCTAAAATTACTACTGAGATAGCAAAAGTAGATGTCGAAATAATAAATTATAAACTAACGAGAATAGCAGGAACGGGATTTTTTAAAGACTTTGTTGGAGACAATATATCCGATTGGGGAGAAATCTACAAACATGTCTTAAAAACCGGACAGAGAATGATAATAACGGAGCCAGGAGAAGATAAACTCTGTAAAAATTGTCCAAATAAACACGATTGTATAGAAACTCTTGAGATATCAACCCCAATCAATGTCCACGGAGATATACTCGGGGTTATCGGAATGGTGTGCACAACGGAAGAAATGAGAGAGTATGTACTTAAGAATATTAATTACTACATAGAATACCTTGATCAGATAGCGGACTTTATTTCTCTTAAGGTAATAGAAGTTATCGAAGATGAAGAGAAAAAAGCGATGGTACAAATGCTCAGTCTGATAATGAAAAACATGGATCAAGGTGCAATTATAATAGACAATGATGATAATATAAATATGATTAATCCAAGTGCTAAGAAGCAGCTTGGAATTAGTCGAATAATAGAAAATGAAAAAATAGAATTAGAGGAAACTGGAGATACCGTAAACAACTATAAAGAGTATAAGATTAAACTCAGTGGTAACAGGTATTTTGTATACGGAGATATATACGAGATCAGCAATAATCAAATGTATAAAAAGATACTCCTGTTTAAAGAACGTAAAAAAGTATCGTCCGATATATACTCTATGACCACGACTGTTCACGCCAGCGGGACAGAACTTATCCTTGGAAACAGCAGGGAGATAAACAATCTAAAGTCGAGTATAGAAAAAATTGCAAACTCAAAATCTACAGTCCTTATAACCGGAGAGAGTGGAACCGGAAAGGAAATGGTTGCCACTGCAATTTGGAAGAGCTCTAACAGATCTGATGAGAGATTTGTAGCCATAAACTGTGCTGCCATACCTGAAGCACTACTTGAAAGTGAACTCTTCGGCTATGTAAAAGGTGCCTTTACAGGAGCTGATCCAAATGGAAGAATCGGAAAATTTGAACTTGCCAATAAGGGGATAATATTCTTGGATGAGATTGGGGACATGCCGCTTTACCTGCAGACGAAAATACTCAGAGTAATCCAAGAGAGAAAGATATCCAGAATAGGCTCAAATGGTGTAATCCCTCTAGATATTAGGATTATTGCAGCTACCAACAAAGACTTAAAAGCGATGATTGAAGAGAAGAAATTTAGAGAAGATTTGTACTATAGATTAAATGTAATACCTATAGTCATACCGCCGCTTAGAGACAGAGGAGAAGATATTGAAATCTTGGTCAGAGAATTTGCTGTGAGATACTCAGCACTTATGGACAAAGAAATCAAGACCATAGTTCCCGAAACTATGAATAAACTAAAGGCATTCCCATGGTATGGCAATGTCAGAGAACTTGAGAATGTCGTGGAATTTATGGTAAATATGATGGATGACGGAATACTTGATGATGACACCCTTCCTAGAGGGATACTTCATCCGGAACCTGAGAATGATTCCTTGGATGATAAGATTAGAAACTTGAAATTACTTGAAATGAACGAGATAGAAAAGGCGATGAAACTATACCCCAATACAACAGAAGGAAAAAATCAAATGGCAAAAGAACTGGGAATCGGAATAGCCACATTATATAGAAAAATAGTTGAGTATAATCTAAACTAATATACTAAAAGTAGTATAATGTGAAGAATTTGTGTATCGATTAATTGGTATAAAACTTGCATTTAATATATTTGATAACGATACCAAATCATAATTATAAAGGGGGAGCTTATGTTTAATTTAAACGTAAACAGAGTAGAGTATCAGCATGAGGAAGATTTAAAACTCATAGACTATTTGAGAGAAGTACTTAAACTAAAGGGTGTAAAGGACGGATGCGCAGCTGGTGCGTGTGGTGCTTGTTCAGTAATTGCAGACGGGAAACTCATACGTGCTTGTATAATGAAATTATCAAAACTTGAAGGTAAGAAGATTATCACAATCGAAGGACTGTCAGAAAGAGAAAGAGACGTTTACGGTTATGCATTTGCAAAAGCCGGGGCTGTTCAATGCGGATTCTGTATCCCTGGGATGGTAATGGCTGCAAAAGTATTGATAGATGTGAACAATAATCCTGCAAGAGATGAAATTAAAAAGGCAATAAGAGGTAATATCTGTAGATGTACAGGTTATATCAAAATAATTGATGCCATAGAAATTGCTGCAGAACTTATCAGGACCGGAAATGAAGTGCCGGAAAATACTGATACTGGAGCTATCGGCGAGAGAACAATGCGTGTAGATGCAATACCTAAGACTATAGGAACTGCGAAATACGCAGATGATTATGAAGTAGAGGGAATGGTATACGGAAAAGCTATAAGACCGCCGGCAGCAAGATGTAAAGTTCTGTCGATTGACCCATCCAAAGCGCTTGAAATGGATGGCGTTATTGGAGTGTATACAGCTGATGACATACCTGGAGACAGATATATAGGTCACCTTCAGAAAGACTATCCCGTAATGATTGCAGTCGGGGAAGAGACCAGGTTTATAGGCGATGCTGTGGCACTTATCGTTACAGAAACCAAAGAAATGCTTGAGGAAGCAGCCGGTGCAGTAGAGATCGAATATGAAGAATTACCACCTGTAAATAATCCTTTCGAGGCAATGAAGGATGATGCTCCGCAGATTCATGGTGAGGGCTTTAAACAATTTGGTAGTCACTACATCCCTGTAAACAATGTTATGAGCCATCAAGCACTTAAACGTGGAGATGTAGTAGCTGCATTTGCAAGATCTAAATACTTCTCTGAGCATACATTCCAGGTACCGTTTACTGAGCATGCTTTCATGGAGCCTGGAAGCTGCAGTTGCCATACCTGAAGACGGAGGAGTTAGAGTAATAACAAGTGGACAAGGTATATTTGACGAATATAGAGAACTGACAGATATGTTGGGTTTGGAAGAGGGGAAAGTAAGAATCCAATCTGCATATGTGGGTGGCGGATTTGGTGGTAAGGAAGATATGTCGGTACAGCATCATGCAGCACTTATGGCTTATCTTAGCCAGAAACCTGTGAAAGTTCTCCTATCCAGACAAGAGAGTATAAATGTACATCCTAAGAGACATGCTATGTGGATTACGATGAAAGTTGGATGTGATGAAAACGGTAAACTACAAGGAATGAAAGCCGAAATCATATCAGATACAGGTGCTTATTCATCGCTGGGCGGACCGGTTCTACAAAGGGCCTGTACTCATGCAGGAGGACCATATAGTTTTACAGATGTAGACATAGAAGGAAGAGCCTACTTTACAAACAATCCTCCGGGAGGAGCATTTAGAGGATTTGGAGTAACGCAATCTTGCTTCGCAATGGAATCATGTATCAATGATTTAGCCGAGCAAGTTGGTATTTCCGGATGGGAAATGAGAAAGAGAAATGCAGTAAGAATTGGAGAATCATTACCTAATGGACAGATAGCTGATGAGGGAACTTCCATATACGAAACTATTATGGCCGTTGAAGACTACTACAAGGAGATGTCAAAAAGAGACGATGTCTATGTAGGTATAGCTTGTGCAATGAAAAATGCAGGTCTTGGTGTTGGAGTTCCGGATATAGGAAGATGTAAACTTGCAGTTATAGACGGTAAGGTCCATATTAGAACTTCAGCAGGAGCTATTGGACAAGGACTTCAGACTATTATTTATCAGATGACTATAAATTCGACCGGATTAAAACCGGAAGATATCGTAGTAGATCATCCTGATTCCCTACTTACACCGGACTCGGGAACAACGACTGCATCCAGACAGACTGTATTCACAGGAGAAGCTGTAAAAGCTGCTGGAAATAAACTTAGAGAAGCTCTCAAAACAAAGACATTGGACGAATTAAATGGTGAGATATTCTACGGAGAGTATTCATTTGATTCTGATCCGATGGGATCACCAAAACCAAATCCTGTAAGCCACGTAGCCTATGGATATGCTACTGAAGTTGTAGTTATAGACCGTGAAGGAAAAGTCATAGAAGTACTGGCTTCTCATGACTCAGGAACAATAATTAACCCAACGACTGCAGAAGGGCAGGTTGAAGGTGGGGTACTAATGTCTATGGGCTATGCCGTAACTGAAGACTTCCCGCTATTAAACGGAATACCTCAGGTTAAATACGGAACTCTTGGACTGCTTAGAGCAACAGATGCACCTGAAATAAAAGTAATATTTAAAGCTAATAATGATGTAGACTTGGCTTACGGTGCAAAGGGAATCGGTGAGATTGCGGCAATTCCTGCAGCACCAGCAATTCAGAATGCATACTATAAGAAAGATGGAATATTTAGGACTAAATTACCGATGGAAGACACTTTCTATAAAAAGGCTAAAAAATGAGAATTTGTGCAGTAATCCAAGCCTCGGGGATGTCTAAGCGAATGGGAACGGACAAGCTTAGACTCCCTGTAAAGGGAATGGAGATGTATAAATACATTATTAAAGAAGTAAGTAAGGCAAAATTAGATAAAGTTGTACTGGTTTCTAAGGATAAAGAAATCCTCGACTACGGCAAAAAACATGGTTTTATGACTATTCTAAACGAAGACTATAAATTGGGACAAAGTAGATCAATAGTACTGGCCATGCAGGAGCTGAAAGACTTCGATGCTATAATGTTTTTTGTGGCCGATCAACCCTTTCTAAAAGCTGAAACGATTGAAAAACTAATCGAGGAATTCGGTAAAACAGATAAAGGTATAGTGATACCCGTATATAATGCCAAGAGAGGAAGCCCTGTGATATTCTCTTCTATATATAAGGAAGACTTAATGGCGTTAAAAGGAGAGGAAAGGGGCAGGCTGATTATTGAAAAGCATCTACCGGATGTTGAATTTATAGAAATTGAAGATGGTCTACAAGGTATAGATATTGATAATATGGAAGATTACGAAAGGTATTGTGTATGATTATTGAAGAAATAGTGATAGTAAGAGGCGGAGGAGATGTTGCTACCGGTTGCATTCAAAAACTTTATAGATCCGGTTTTAACGTCTTGGTTCTGGAGAGTGGCAATCCATTATGCATAAGAAGAACAGTATCTGTTGCTGAAGCTATGGTTAGCGGATTGACCGAGGTTGAAGATATGACTGCAAAAAGGGTTAAAGACATCTCTGAAGCATTAGACACTATAAATAAGGGAATAATCCCTGTATTAGAGGATGTAGAAGGAAATTCTATAGAAGGAATAAAACCCATTGCAGTGATAGACGCCACGATTGCAAAGAAAAATATAGGAACCAATAGAAATATGGCACCGATTACTATTGCCTTAGGACCGGGATATTATGCCGGCCGCGATGTGGATTATGTAATTGAAACTAATAGAGGACATAATCTGGGAAGAATAATATTCGAGGGATTCGCTGCTGAAAATACACATAAACCTGGACTGATTGGAGGATATGATAATGAAAGAGTTTATTATTCGCCTATGAAGTCAACCATCAAGGTAGTAAAAGATATAACCGAAAGAGTTAAAAAAGGAGACGTCATTGCGTGTGCAAACGATGTCGAAGTAAAAGCCGACATAGATGGAGTAGTAAGAGGTATGATTCGTGACGGCGCAGTGGTTGGAAAACATACGAAGATAGCTGATATAGATCCGAGAGATGATGCTGAAAAGTACTGTTTTACGATATCCGATAAAGCCAGAAATATAGGTGGTGCAGTTTTGGAGGCTTTAATGATAGGCTTAAATCGCATGAATTCAAACAATTATCAAATTGATAAAAAATAAATTTCCAAGAATGTGGGAAAATGATATCTTCGAGAGCCTGATTATCATTACGATAAAATTTATCGTATTGATAATTAGGGTTCTTTATTTTTACCTTGAAATCATCAAGAAAACTAATGAGTTTGATTATTTTTTAGTATTCAATGCTTGTTTCGGGATAAATTCAATCAAAAATCTCTTTAAAAACAATTAATAAAATATAATAAATTTTACAACTTGGCACGCATGTTGCATTATGTAGTCGTAGATAGAAATTAACAAACATAAGAAAGGGTTGAGATAATGGCAGAAAAATATCAAGTAGTCACTCACGATCTAAGTAAGAGAGAGAAAGCACCATTAGAATTTTTAAATGAAGATGTAGCTAAATCTACACTTGCTTTCCACTCCAGTTTTGACCAGTATGAAAAAACACCACTAGTAGAATTAAAAAACTTAGCGGGATATCTAGGATTAAAGAATGCATTTATCAAGGATGAATCTTATAGATTTGGTCTAAATGCGTTTAAAGTACTTGGCGGATCTTATGCAATAGGTAAATATATTGCGGAATTACTTGGAAAGGACTTGGATGATCTTCCATATTCAAAATTAATTTCAGACGAAGTTAAAAAGGAACTAGGAGATGTAACTTTTATAACTGCAACTGATGGAAACCATGGTAGAGGAGTAGCTTGGACTGCTATGGAACTTAAACAAAAGTCTATAGTTTATATGCCAAAGGGATCAGCTACTGAAAGACTTGAAAATATTAGAGCTTGTGGTTCAAAAGCTGAAATCAAAGATATGAACTATGACGAATGCGTTAGATTATGTAATAGTGAAGCAGAAGAGTTTGGTTATGTAATGGTACAAGACACTGCTTGGGAAGGCTATGAAGATATTCCTACTTGGATTATGCAAGGATATACTACAATGGCTTATGAAGCTTATCTCGACCTTGAAGCTAAAGGAGTTAAGCCGACTCATATATTCCTACAAGCAGGAGTAGGTTCAATGGCATCTGCTGTTACAGGATTCTTCTCCTCAGTATATAAGGGAGATGACAAACCTGTAATTACAGTAGTAGAGCCTGAGAAAGCAAATTGTATATTTAAGACAGCTAAAGCGGATGATGGACAATTACACTTTGTAACTGGCGACATGGACACAATAATGGCGGGACTGGCTTGTGGAGAACCATGTACAATCGGCTGGGATGTACTTTCTTCATATGCTGAACATTACCTATCAGTACCGGACGATTCAGCAGCTCACGGAATGAGAGTATTAGGAAATCCACTTGGAGATGACAAGAGAGTTATATCCGGAGAAAGTGGAGCTGCAACTCTAGGCGTTGTATCGCAAATCATGGAAAAACCTGAACTGGCAGAATTCAAAGAAGCTCTTGGACTGGACGAAAACTCAGTTGTATTATTCTTCAGTACTGAAGGAGATACAGATGCAAAGAACTACAGAGATATTGTTTGGAATGGGAAAAACCCAAACTTATAAAAAATAATAAAAATAATAAAAATAATAAAAATAATAAAAATAAAAAGGAGAATGAAGAATGAATTTTGAGCAATTACTTGAAAAACTTAGTGGATTGGATTACGCAAACCTATATCATGAGGATTTTTTACACACTTGGGATAAAACACAAGACGAATTAGAAGCTATCTTTACAGTAGCGGATGCACTTAGAGACTTAAGAGAAAACAATATTTCAACTAGAATCTTTGATTCAGGACTTGGAATTTCACTTTTCAGAGACAACTCTACAAGAACCAGATTCTCTTTCTCATCAGCATGTAATATGCTAGGATTAGAGATCCAAGATTTAGATGAAGGAAAATCACAAATCGCTCACGGTGAGACTGTAAAAGAAACTGCAAATATGATTTCATTCATGGCAGATGTTATCGGTATCAGAGATGACATGTATATTGGGAAAGGCTACACATACATGAAGAATGTTTCTGAATATGTTCAAGAAGGACATAATGACGGGGTTCTAGAGCAAAGACCAACTATCGTTAACCTACAATGTGATATAGACCATCCAACTCAAACTATGGCAGACATGCTTCACATTATCCATGAGTTTGGTGGAGTAGAAAACCTAAAAGGTAAGAAAATCGCTATGACTTGGGCATACTCTCCATCATATGGTAAGCCACTATCAGTTCCTCAAGGAATCATAGGACTTATGACCAGATTCGGTATGGAAGTTGTACTTGCACATCCGGAAGGATACGAAGTAATGCCTGAAGTTGAAGAAATTGCTAAGAAAAATGCTGAGCAATACGGCGGAAAATTCAGCAAAACAAATAGTATGGCTGAAGCTTTCGAAAACGCTGACATTGTTTATCCAAAGAGCTGGGCACCATTTGCAGCAATGGAAAAGAGAACTGTTCTTTACGGAGACGGCAAATTTGACGAAATAGACGTACTTGAGCAAGAATTATTAAAAGAAAATGCTAATCATAAAGATTGGGCTTGTACAGAAGAATTAATGAAACTTACTAAAGACGGAAAAGCTCTTTACATGCACTGTCTACCAGCAGACATCACAGGACTTAGCTGTGAAGAAGGAGAAGTTGACGAGTCTGTATTTGACAGATATAGAATACCTCTATACAAAGAAGCAAGCTATAAGCCATATGTAATAGCAGCTATGATCTTCTTACAAAAAATGAAAAATGCAGAAAAAACACTTAAAGAACTTAAAGACGCTGCAGTACCAAGAGTAAAATAATAGACTAATAATATAAAACAAGAATAGGAGAGATTTATATAATGGCAGAATTAAATTTAGATTTTGAAGCTATAAAAGCACAAGCTGAAAGTTATAGAGCAGATATGACTAAATTCCTTAGAGACTTAATCCTTCTTAAAGGAGAAAGCTGTGAGGAAGGCGATAAAGCTAAAAGAATCAAAGAAGAAATGGAAAAAGTTGGATTCAACAAAGCTTGGATCGACAAGCAAGGTAATGTACTTGGAGAAATGGGTACAGGAGAAAAACAAATCGCATTTGACGCTCATATAGATACAGTTGGTATCGGTAATATCGACAACTGGGAATTCGATCCATATGAAGGATTCGAAGATGAGACTACTATCGGTGGTAGAGGAACTTCTGACCAATTAGGCGGAATTGTTTCTGCAGTATATGGCGCTAAAATAATGAAAGACCTTGATCTTCTAAACGATAAATACAGAGTACTAGTTACAGGAACTGTTCAAGAAGAAGACTGTGACGGAAACTGCTGGTTATACATGATCGAGCAAGAAAATATCAGACCTGAGTTCGTAGTATCTACTGAGCCAACTGATGGTGGAATCTACAGAGGTCAAAGAGGAAGAATGGAAATCAGAGTAGACGTACAAGGAGTATCTTGTCACGGTTCTGCACCTGAAAGAGGAAAGAACGCTATCTACATGATGGCTGACATTCTTAAAGAAGTTGAAGCATTAAACGAAAACCCAGCTGAAGGCGTTGAAATCAAAGGACTTGTAAAAATGCTTGACGAAAAATACAATCCTGAGTGGAAAGAAGCTAACTTCCTTGGAAGAGGAACAGTTACTACTTCACAAATTTTCTACACTTCACCATCAAGATGTGCAGTTGCTGACTCATGTTCTATCTCTCTAGACAGAAGAATGACAGCTGGTGAATCTTGGGAATACTGTATAGAAGAAATTGAAAACTTACCATCAGTTAAAAAGCATGGTGCAAAAGTTTCTCTATACAAATACGCTAGACCATCTTGGACAGGTTTATCATATGAGCAAGACGCATATTTCCCAACTTGGGTAATTCCAGAAGATCATAAAGTAACTAAAGCTTTAGAAGCTGCTCATAAAGGACTATATGGAGATGAGAGACAAGGTCCTGCTAGCCAAATCGAAATGAGAAAAGCTAGACCACTTACTGACAAATGGACTTTCTCAACCAATGGTGTAGCTATCATGGGAAGACATAATATTCCTGTTATTGGATTTGGTCCTGGTGCTGAAGCTCAAGCACATGCTCCAAACGAAGTTACATGGAAAGACGACTTAGTACAAAGTGCAGCAGTTTATGCAGCTCTACCAACTGCATACGTAGCTGAGTAATATAGTACAGAAAGAATAATGAGAGGGGAGATTATTCTCCCCTCCATAAAGATGAGGAGTTAACCATGAAACAAAAAGTTGTAATAGCCCTAGGTGGAAACGCTCTCGGTAATACACCTGATGAGCAAAAGGCTGCAGTTCTTGAGACCTCGAAATCGATTGCAGACCTAGTAGAAAGTGGAGTGCAAGTGACTATATGTCATGGAAATGGACCACAAGTCGGTATGATTAAAAAAGCTATGGATACTGCTTCTAAAACAGATCCTACGATCCCTGAAATGCCATTCCCGGAATGTGGCGCAATGAGCGAGGGTTATATCGGATTTCACTTGCAATGTGCACTACATAACGAGATTAAATCGAGAAATCTGGATATCAATGTAGTATCTATGGTAACTCAAGTGCTGGTTGATATAGAAGACAGTTCATTTAAAAATCCTACTAAACCAATCGGTAGCTTTATGACCAAAGAGGAAGCTGATGCACTTGCAAAGACAGGGGTATCGGTAGCTGAAGATGCCGGAAGAGGTTATAGACAGGTAGTAGCTTCACCTCATCCGATCGATATAATCGAAGGTGCTGCAATAAGCTATTTGGTAGATACCGGAACGGTCGTAATAGCCGGAGGAGGTGGAGGAATACCTGTTGTTTATCAAGACGGAAAGCTGACAGGAATAGATGCAGTTATAGATAAAGACCTTACTTCAGTAAGACTGGCTCAAACAGTTGACGCTGATACATTAATAATATTAACAGCAGTAGAAAAAGTTGCTATCAACTTTGGAAAACCAGATGAAACTTGGCTTGACGAGTTGAGTGTTGAAGATGCAAAAATGTATATTGAAAAGAACGAATTCGCAGCAGGTTCTATGCTTCCAAAAATCAAGGCAGCTATTGAATTTGCAGAATCAAAAGAGGGTAGAAAGACTTTGATAACATCTCTTGAAAAAGCAGGGGATGGATTAAAAGGACAAACAGGAACCTGGATAGTCAGGTAATTAGGGGGTAAACCATGAGTGAATTTATGAGACCGATTTCCTTCGGGCATCTAATCGAATGGAGTCTTGAGGAATATGAGAAATATGGTACTATTTTTGGAGTAAAAAAAGACAAATTTTATCAAAATGCCAAATCGTTTATGACTGTTTTCGGCGAAAGATTATCTACACCGGTAGGACCGGCAGCAGGACCACAATCTCAATTAGCACAAAATATAATAGCTTCCATACCTTGCAGGAGCAAGATTTATAGAAATTAAAACAGTTCAAATTATGGACGGAGAGCAAATACAACAAGCAGTTGCAAGACCTTGTATATTTGCAGAAGACGAGTGTTACAACTGTGAGTGGTCAACTGAGCTAAAAGTTGAAGAAGCATTCGCAGAATATGTAAAAGCATACTTTGCAATACATTTACTTGCGACTGAACTTGGAATAACAGAAGAGAAAGACTTCACTTATAATATGAGTGTTGGATACGATCTAGAAGGTATTAAGAGTGAAAAGATAGATAATTATATCGAAGGCCTAAAAGATGCTTCAGGAACTGAAGTATTCAAAGCTTGCTACGAGTATTTGGAAAACAACCTGGACAAATTCAAGGTGTTCAATAAGACGCACTTAGAGAAGATATCTCCAAGAGTATCAAACTCCATTACAT
Source organism: Peptoniphilaceae bacterium AMB_02 (assembly GCA_036321625.1). Classification (NCBI taxonomy): domain Bacteria; kingdom Bacillati; phylum Bacillota; class Tissierellia; order Tissierellales; family Peptoniphilaceae; genus Microaceticoccus; species Microaceticoccus formicicus. The sequence goes on along the minus strand of CP143259.1, from coordinate 1,818,024 downwards.
TATCTACTCTTCACGGATGTCCAAAAGATGAGATCGAGAAGATTGCAAACTATCTATTAACAGTTAAAAATCTTCACACTTTCGTAAAATTCAATCCAACCATGCTTGGATATGATTATGCTAGAAAGACACTTAATGATTTAGGATACGATTACATCTCCTTTACCGATCACCACTTTACTCATGACCTTCAATATGAAGATGCAGTTTTGATGATCGAAAGATTAAAAGATGTAGCAGCAGAAAATGATCTTAAATTCGGTTTGAAAATCACCAATACCTGTCCTGTAGATGTTAAGAGAAACGAACTTCCATCAGAAGAAATGTATATGTCAGGTAGATCATTATTACCACTGTCAATAAGCTTGGCATATAAGATTTCTGAGAAGTTTGGTGGTAGTATTCCGATATCTTATTCAGGAGGTATTGATTCACTTAATATTACCGGACTATTAGAAGCCGGAATTCAGCCTATCACAATGGCTACAACCATACTTAAACCGGGTGGATACGAGAGATTCTATCAACTTGCAAAAGTAAGTGAAGATGTATTAAAAGACTACGATGGAATCAATGTAGATACCCTTGCAAAAGTTAAAGAGAATATCTTAAATGCAGATAGAACTCATAAACTTTATAGAGAAAAAGTAAGTTCAAGAAAGACAGAAACAGAACTACCTCTAGTGGATTGTTTCAAGGCACCATGTAAAGATGGTGGATGTCCAATTAACCAACAGATTCCTGAGTATTTAAAACTGGTAGCTGATGGAAAATATGACGAAGCAATGAAAGTAATTGCAATAGACAACGCTACACCTTCAATTCTTGGACTACTATGTTCACATACATGTCAAGAAAAATGTACAAGAGTGGACTACGAAAAATCACTTCAAATTAGAAGTATGAAGAAAATAGCAACTGATGAAGCTCAAAAAGCACTAATAGATGCTATCAAACCTTCAGAACTTAAAACAAAAGCTCATGTAGGAATCGTAGGTGCAGGACCTGCAGGAATTGCTGCGGCTCTATACCTAAGAAGAAACGGAGTTAATGTAACAGTACTTGAAAAAAGAGATAAGCCTTTCGGTATCGTAAATTATATAATTCCTGAATTCAGAATTCCTTATGATATTATCGAAAGAGATTACCAATTAGCAGTAGCTAATGGAGTAGAATTTAAATTTGGATGCGATCCTAACTACGATTTAAACGAACTTAAGAAAGAGTACGATTATGTAGTAGTTGCTACAGGAGCTTGGAAACGTGGAAACTCTCCTGTTAAAGAAGGAACTGAAAATGTAGTTGATGCACTTGACTTCTTATGGGAAACTAAGAACGAAAATGGATTAGATTTAGGAAAATCTGTTGCAGTAGTAGGTGCAGGAGACGTTGCTATGGACTGTGCTAGACTTGCTCATAGACAAGACGGAGTAGAAAAAGTTTCTGTAGTATACAGAAGAACTGAATCCTACATGCCTGCAATGCAAGAAGATGTCAATGATGTTAAAGAAGAAGGAATAGAAATATTCGAATTATTAGCACCTACAAAATACATGGATGGAGTTCTAACCTGTGAAAAAATGAAACTTGGCGAATTTGATGCAAGTGGAAGAAAAGCAGTACTTGGAACAGGTGAATTTGTAGAAATGCAGTTTGATACAGTTATTGGAGCAACCGGAGCAAAAGTTGACGTTTCTGATTTCGAAAGAAACGGAATTGATCTTGACGAAAGAGGAAGAGTTGTACTTAACGATGCAAGAGAGTCTTCAGTAGAAAAAGTATATGTAATAGGTGACTGTAAGAGCGGGCCATCGACAATAGTTAAAGCCCTTGCTGATGCCAAGGCTGTAACTTTGGATATACTTGCTAAAGAATCACTTGAAAACGACTTTGTTAAGGTTGAAGTTCCTGAAACTGAAGAGACTATCTATGCTAAACGTGGTATCTTGGAAATGCCTCTAGAAGGTAAACAAGAAGGTGAAAGATGTCTTAAGTGCGATGAAATCTGTGAAATCTGTACAGAAGTTTGCCCTAACAGAGCAAATGTTACTATAAAAGTTAAAGGTTTCAACAATGATCATCAAATAGTACACATAGACGGTATGTGTAACGAATGTGGTAACTGTGGAGTATTCTGTCCACATGCAGGTGATCCGTACAAAGATAAGGTTACAGTATTCTGGACAGAGGAAGACTTTGTTGACTCAACAAATACTGGATTCCTAAGACTATCAGAAGATACTTTCAAGGTTAGAGACGCTGATAAGAAGATATTTGAGCACAAACTAGGTGATGGAAAACTGGATGCAAATCTGGCAGCATTCTTGGATGTACTATTATCTGATTATGCATTTTACCTTAAACACTAGAATTTAATAACACTGCCATCACCCGTGATATCGGGTGATGGTGGTGAAATATGAAAGGAGATCTATATGATTATTGGAAATGGTAGACTGTATACAAATGACTCTGAAAACCTTTTTCTTGAGAATGGTGCAGTTTATGTAAAAGATGGATTAGTTGAAGAAGTTGGTGAATTTGAGCATTTAAAAAACAAATACCCAGGAGAAGAGGTACTTGATGTAAATGGCAAACTTATAATGCCCGGAATGATTAATGCTCATACTCATATCTACAGTGCTTATGCAAGAGGGATGGCAGTAGACAAACCTCAAAGAGACTTCAACGAAATCCTTGAAAACCTTTGGTGGAACCTGGACAAGAAACTTACTCTTGAAGATACAGAATTAAATGCGTATACAACATATATGGAATCTATTAGAAATGGTACTACAACCGTAATAGATCACCATGCAAGTCCATATCATACAGAAGGATCACTATTTAAGATTGCTGAAGTTGCTAAGGATATAGGAGTAAGAACTTCACTTTGCTACGAAGTATCAGATAGAGACGGAGAAGAAATTACCAACCAACAGATTAAAGAAAACGTAGATTTTATTAAAGCTTATCAAGGTGACGACCAAAATATGATTAAAGGAATGTTTGGTCTACATGCTTCGTTTACGGTATCTGATGAAACTCTAGAAAAAGCAAGAGTTGCAATGGAAGGCGTAGATGCAGGATACCATGTTCACGTAGCTGAAGGTATCAAAGACCAAATGAGCTGTTTAAAAACTCATGGTAAGAGAATAGTTGAAAGATTTAACGATTGGGGACTACTAGGACCTAAGAGTTTAGCTATTCACTGTATCCATATCAATACTAGAGAAATGGAAATCCTAAGAGACACCGACACAAACTGTGTTCACAATCCTGAATCAAATATGGGTAATGCAGTAGGTTGTACTCCAGCAATAAAAATGCTTGAAATGGGTTTGAGATTGGGACTTGGAACAGATGCATATACACATGATATGTTTGAATCTATGAAAGTTGCAAATATACTTCATAGACACCATCTATGCGATCCAACAGTAGGATTTATGCAAACCATGACTATGCAATTTATAAACAATCCTGTTATTGCCAGAAATGTACTTGGTGGACCGGAACTTGGTGTAATTAAGAAAGGTGCCGCTGCTGATATTATTACATTGGAATACAATCCATTGACTCCATTCGGCGGAAACAACTTCTACGGACATGCTCTATTCGGTATGACGGGAAGATTGACCAATGATGTAATAATCAACGGTAAACTTATACTAAAGGATAGACAATTTGTAAACTTAGATGAGGAAGCAATATTAGCTAGATCAAGAGAAGGCGCAGCTAAGATTTGGCCTCAAATGTAATTAGAATTAAATAGTACAATGTCTATACATGGGAAATGCATATAAACCGGCAAGACTGGAACCTCCTAAGTAAAGTCTTATTTAATACATGTAAGACATTGTTGCTTTTAATTATAAAAAATAAAGGAAAGAGCAGACATCTGCTCTTTCCGAAGAAAAAGGGAGTAAAAATGGAAAAAACTTATAGTAACTCGGTATTTGAACTGGATGGTAAACCGTCGTTTACCAAAGCCCTACCACTTGCATTACAACACGTATTGGCAATGTTGGTAGGAAACATTGTACCATCGATAATCATAGCAGGTGTTACAGGCTTAACACCTCAAGAAAAAGTAATGATGATTCAAGTGGGAATGCTTGTAGCAGCATTTTCTACATTTTTACAATTAGTACCGGTACTAGGATTTGGAGCTAAACTACCGGTAATAATGGGAATAAGCTTCTCATACATACCCGTTTTAACCGTTATTGGTTCGACTTACGGTATCAAAGCAGTATTTGGAGCTCAATTAGTAGGGGCAATAGTTTCAATTTTCGTAGGAATATTTATTAAACAAATCAGATCATATTTTCCGCCTATAGTTGCAGGAACAGTTGTATTTACTATAGGACTATCACTCTATCCTGTAGCAATAAACTATATGGCAGGTGGAGTAGGGCATCCGGAATTCGGAGCAATGAAGTTTTGGGGAGTTGCAATATTCACTCTTGTAGTTGTACTTCTATGTAATATGTTTGGTAAGGGTATGATTAAATTAGCGGCAATTCTAATAGGTATGATTGCAGGCTATATAGCATCATTAGCACTTGGAATGGTCTCTTTTGAAAACTTAAATGCAGCAGGTTGGTTCAGTTTACCTAGACCTTTCTATTTCGGATATGAATTCCATTCAACGGCTGTCATTTCGATGGTGGTTATGTATATAGTAAACTCAGTTCAGGCAGTAGGAGACTTCTCAGCTACCACAATGGGTGGTTTAAACAGAGAAGCGACCGATGATGAATTAGCCGGTGCTATTAAAGGAAACGGTATCTGTTCTGTAATCGCTTCTGCATTTGGTGGACTTCCAACAGCTTCATACAGCCAGAATGTTGGTATAGTATCGATGACTAAAGTAGTAAGCTTATATGTATTTAAAATAGCTTGTGCATTTATACTTGTTGCAGGTCTAGTTCCAAAATTTGGAGCATTGATGACTACAGTTCCATATCCTGTACTTGGCGGCGCTACTATATCAGTATTTGCCATGATTACAATGACAGGTATGAGACTTATAACTCAAGGAGAAATGACTACCAGAAACCTTACAATCGTTGGACTGGCTGTAGCACTTGGTGTAGGATTAACCGGAAACAATGCTGCTATGGAACAATTCCCTCAGTGGTTCAAAATGGTGTTCGGTGCATCTCCTGTAGTTATAGCTACAACAATTGTATTCTTCTTAAATATCCTTATGCCTAAGACGACATTGGTACAGGAGCAAAAAGAAAGAGATCAATTTGAAGAAAAGCAATAATATATGGAAAACAATAATATCAAAAAGCTCACACTTGACGTGAGCTTTTTGATGTCTTGGCATGATACCCATAGTGTAAATAGACCTATAAAGATATTTTAAAGAATTTTTGAGGATATAAATTTTTCTAAATATTTAGCTGTTTTACGAGATAATCAATCAAAAAATATAGAAAAGAAGAGCAAAAGATGATAAACTAAACAAAGACGGAACTATTTACCATTAAATAGCTAAATAACATTATTTGAGCATTGTAATATTTTAAATTTGGAATCGTTATCATCGATATTTAATCATAGCTTATTGATGAATTTGAACATTGCTATGCTAATATATTTTGATGTCTCTGAATTGTCTCTTGAAACAATAAGTATACAACAATTCTAGTTGTTTTCAAACTAAAACTCGCTACTAATGATATTCATTTAATTCACTGATTTTATATCGCCAAAGATATTTGGAGTATCTTTTACATATCTACCATTAGCTATATAATTTGGAACTAATTGAATCCGGATACTATAGCTAATCTCTTTGGTGTTGAAAGAAATTAGGGATGTCTCAAATATTTTATAAAGTAGACTTAAGGTTTAAGAGTATTTATGTATTTAGTACAAAGTAGTGTTTGTCAGCTTGAATTTAATCAATTATATTAAATAGATAAATATTGATTTACTTTTTATCTGTAATCTAAACTGAATTATAAGTATTATAATGAGAAAAAGGTTTTAAATTATATGAAGAAGGGGGGAGATGTAATGTATGTTGGAAAAAACGTCAATAGAGTAGATGCGTACGACAAGGTAACAGGTAGAGCAAGATATACGGAAGATTTAATAGTATCTAATGCCTATACAGCAAAAATATTACACTCAACAATAGCACATGGAAAAGTAATTTCTATAGATACTACTGAAGCAGAAAAAGTCGAAGGGGTCATTAAAATAATCACCTGTTTTGATGTTCCAAAACATGGTTTCCCAACTGCCGGACACCCATGGTCAACAGATCCGTCTAATCAGGACAAAGCCGACAGAAGACTTCTAAACGAGCATGTCAGGTATTATGGAGATGATATAGCAGTAGTAATAGCTAAGGACGAAATAGCATGCAAGCAAGCTCTTGAATTGATTGTGGTTGAATACGAAGAGTATGAAACTATATTTGATCCTGTTGAATCATTAAAAGAAGGTAAGATTCAAATACACGAGGATAGCCCAAATAATATTATTGGACATAGTAAAAATATACGAGGAAACTTTGCAGAAGCAATAAAAGAAGATGGACTGATAGTTGTTGAAGGTTGGTATGAAACACCAATAGTTCAGCATTGCCATATAGAAAACCATATAGCCTATGCATATGAAGAAGCCGGTAAAATCGTAGTTATTGCATCGACTCAAATACCACATATAGTTAGGAGAATTTGCGGGCAAGCATTGGATATACCATGGGGAAAAGTTAGAATTATTAAACCCTATATAGGTGGAGGATTTGGCAATAAGCAGGACGCTCTTTATGAGCCGCTTTGTGCCTTTTTAACAACCCAAGTCGGAGGACATCCGGTTAAACTGGAGTCATCGAGAGAAGAAACCTTCGTAAGCTCGAGAACCAGACATTCGATGAAATTTCATATCGTATCCTATATAAGAGAAGATGGAAGTTTTGCAGCGAGAAAAATAGAAATCTATTCCGGCAATGGAGGTTATGCATCTCATGGGCATTCAGTTGCAGGTAAATGTTTAGGCTGTTTCCACCAATTATATCCTTGCGAAAATATAGAGGGAGATGCATATACAGTTTATACAAATCTGCCTGTTGCCGGAGCAATGAGAGGTTACGGAATTCCTCAAGCCATGTTTGCCGGGGAATCTCATATAGACGATATAGCGAAAGTGCTCGGAAGAGATCCATTGGAATATAGACTTCAGACCATTATGCCTAAGGGATACGAAGATGGTTTTTCGAAAAATGTAAACTACGAAGACTCCTTTAGAGAATGTCTAAAAGTTGGAATGGAAGCCATTGACTATAATAAAAAAGTGGAAGAATATAAAAATCAGAGTGGAAATATTAGAAGGGGAATAGGAACTGCAGTATTTTGGTATAATACCGGAGTTTATCCAATATCACTGGAATCCTCGTCTTGCCGTATGGTACTTAATCAGGACGGATCTATTCAAGTTCAGCTTGGAGAAACGGAAATTGGTCAGGGAGCAGATACAGCTTTTAGCCAAATGACTGCAGATGCAGTAGGATTAAGATTAAAGGATGTCCACATTATCTCAACACAAGATACAGACGTAACACCTTTTGGACTTGGTGCTTATGCATCAAGACAAACATATATGGCAAGTTTTGCAATAACAAAAACAGCAAAAATCTTGAGGGATAAGATTATAGAAAGAGCCTATCAATTAACAAATGTCACTCCACATAACCTGAATATAGTAGGTGGAAAAATTATCAGGAAAACTGATGGGAAAGAGTTCATGACACTTGGAGAACTTGCTACCAGAACACTTTATAGGCCGGAAGACTCGGAATACATTACAGCTGAATCTACCTATACTATAAAAAACAACGCCTACTCTTTCGGTTGTAGTTTTGCAGAAGTTGAAGTGGATATTTCGCTTGGAAAGGTTAAAATATTAAGATTGATAAATGTGCATGACTGTGGGAACTTGATAAATCCTAGATTAGCTGAAGCACAAGTTCATGGCGGTATGTCCATGGCTATAGGATTTGCTCTGTCAGAAGAACTGAAATTCAATGAAAAAGGCAGAATCCTAAATAATAATCTACTTGATTATAAGCTTTCCACAACGATGGACCATCCGGAGCTTGAGGTTTACTTTATAGAGAATCCAGAGCCAACCTCTCCTTTTAAAACGAAGTCCTTAGGAGAGCCTCCAACATGTTCACCGGCACCTGCAATTAGAAATGCAGTCCTAAATGCAACGGGAATAGGAGTAAATCAGTGTCCATTGACACCGCATGTCCTGTATCCGCTTTTTAAAGAAGCCGGGTTAATCGACAATCAATTGGAGGTGGAGTAATGTACGATATAAAAAGGATATATGAAGCTTATACAATCGACGAGGCTATAAAGTTGAAGGTGGAAAATCCGGAAGCTATTTTTATAGCGGGAGGCTCCGATGTATTGGTTAAAATTCGCGAAGGAAAAATGGCGGGACAAGAACTCATTTCTCTTCAACTAATTGATGAACTCAGAGGAGTGAGCCTTGAAGAAGATGGCAGTTTAAAAATAGAAGCATTAACTTCATTTACTGAGATTACCGAAAATGATTTGGTTAAAAAATACTGTAAAACTCTCGGTGAAGCAGTTGATACCGCAGGAGGTCCACAGCTTAGAAATATAGCTACAATTGGTGGAAATATTTGCAATGGTGCTCCATCTGCAGACTCAGCTCCAACACTATTTGCATTTGATGCGATAATTGAAATAAAGGGTGAAAATGGATATAGAGAAATTCCAATAAAGGAATTTTATCTAGGAATTGGTAAGGTGGATTTAAAGTCTGATGAATTAATGACCGCCGTTAAAATAAGAAGAGAATCCTATGAAAACTATTATGGACATTATTATAAATATGCCATGAGAAATGCTATGGATATAGCTACATCTACTTGTTCAATAAATGTGAAGTTTTCAGAAGGCAATCTAGTAGAAGACATCAGAGCTGCTTATGGAGTTGCGGGACCTGTTCCGGTAAGAGCTTATAAGGCAGAAGAATTTCTAAAGGGAAAAGAACTAAATGAAGAAAATATCAGATCTTTTTCTAAACTCGCTCTGGATGAACTAAAACCGAGAGATTCTTGGAGAGCCTCTAAAGACTTTAGAACTCAAATTCTATATGAAATAGCTGCGAGATGCTTAAGAGTTATTTTAGCAGAACACAAAGGAGGACAAAATGCATAATTCAGATTATGGACCTTATGCACCCAGACAAGAACAAGCACTTAACTATGAACCTCAATACAAGCTTGTAAAATGCAGGGTAAATGGTGTTCCCGTTGTAAAAATGGTAGATGTCAGAGCTTCGCTTACAGACTTTTTGAGAAATGAATTTAGTCTTACTTCGGTAAAAAAGGGCTGTGAGGTTGGAGAATGTGGAGCTTGTGCAGTACTAATAGATGGAGTATCCTACAACTCCTGTATATATTTGGCCATATGGGCTGAAGATAAGGATATATGGACAACTGAAGGAATAACCCTAAAGGATGGTACATTATCTATAGTGCAGCAAGCTTTCGTAGATGAAGCCGCTGTTCAGTGCGGTTTTTGTACTCCAGGATTTATAGTCTCTGCTACCGAAATTATTGCAAGGAAGAAATATTATACGAAGGAAGAACTCAGAAAAGAACTGGCTAATCATATGTGTAGATGTACAGGATATGAAAATATTCTCTTAGCCGTCCAAAAAGCTAATAATTTAGCCAATGGATTCGAACAAGTAAGTGAACATGTTGTAAATGTAATTAGCAAAGGTGATAAAGATAAAATTGAATAGTGTAAAAAAGCTTACTTAATAAGTGGGCTTTTCTTGATTTACAGTGAATGAGAAAAAAATACTACTATTCTACACTTAGAACAATTAGTCAATAAAATATAATGTATCTTCATCATGATAGGACAAAATGACAAAACAAATGCATTTATGAACAATAAATGCTATAATAGAGTAAGGAAGTATTGTAATAATAAAAGCTCAATAAGCTTTTATCAATCCTTATTAAACGATATTGATTTGGGATACCTTGATGTAGAGATAGTTTATTTAGGGTAAACTTTAAATGATGTGATTATAGAAGTTATACTCTACTACTAAATGTTTTAGCGATAGAGCATAAAAATTATAATGGAGAACATTATGAATTTTACAGTTAAAGGTAATATAATCCATATTCCTGAAATCGGGAATCTAGAGCTATATGAGAATTCTTATATAGTAGTTGTAAATGGAAGAGTAAGTGGAATATATGAAACATTGCCTATGGAATATAATCATTTGGAAGTTTTGGATTATGGAGACAAACTGATTATTCCTTCTTTTGTTGACCTTCATCTACATGCAGTTCAATATGCGAATATGGGACTGGGACTTGACCTCGAATTACTACCTTGGCTAAAGGCGTATACCTATCCAGAAGAGGAAAAATTCGCCAATTTAGAATATGCCGAGCGTATTTTTTCTCATCTGATATACGATTTATATAGATTTGGTTCATTGAGATCTTGTATTTTTTCATCACTTCATGCAGATGCTACAATACTGCTCATGAAAATGCTGGAAGAGGCAGGTCTATCAGCCTATGTAGGTAAGACAAATATGGACAGAAACTCCATTGGTGATCTGCAGGAGACCAAGGATCAATCCATGGATGCTCTGATGCGAATTCTTAATGAGTATAAGTCCATAGACGGCAGGATAAAGCCAATTATAACACCGAGATTTATTCCATCATGCACTGATGAATTGCTTGAATTACTGGGGCAGTTAGCCGAGGAGAGAGATTTGGCCGTACAATCTCATTTAAATGAGAATAAAAAAGAAGTGGAATGGGTAAAAGAACTTGTACCGGAGTCTAAAAATTATTTAGATGCGTATACTATAAGAGGACTTGTAAGAAATTCCAAGACAATAATGGCTCACTCAATTTACAATACTGAGGAAGAATTAGCTGAAATAATAGGTAAAGGTATCTTCATTGCACACTGTCCTTCGTCAAATATGAATTTGACAAGTGGTATAATGAAGACTAAAAAAATGATGAATCTCGGTGTCAATATGGGACTGGGTTCAGATATAGCTGCCGGGGATTCACTAAAGATTAATGATGTAATGGTAGATGCAATCAAAGCTTCCAAAATCCTTAGTCTTTATAGTGGTGATGAAAGTGATATCCTCAGTGTGGAAGATGTATTTTATCTATCTACACGTGGTGGCGGGAAGTTTTTTGGTGATGTTGGTTCGTTCAAAAACGGATATAGTTTTGATGCACTTATAATTGATGATAATTCCTATAATTTTAAAGATAGTGCCGGACTTAAAGAAAGGCTGGAGATGTTTATCTATCGTGGCGATGATAGGAATATAGTCGATAGGTTTTTGGAGGGACGAAGATTATCTATAATTTAGAATAAAAAAGAATGGAGGAGAAAAATGGAAAACACGTTTTTGGAAAAGACGTTTAAACTGAAGGAAAACAACACCTCAGTAACGACGGAAATACTGGCGGGGATCACCACATTTATGACTATGTCATACATACTTGCAGTAAATCCTCTAATACTTGGTGATGCAGGCATGGATATGGGTGGAGTTTTCACCGCAACTGCACTGGCTTCGGTTATCGCGATACTCTTAATGGCTTTTGGAGCGAATTATCCTTTTGCGCTTTCTGCCGGTATGGGACTTAATGCATTCTTTGCATATTCAGTCGTTCTAGGCGGCGGACATACTTGGCAATTTGCACTTACAGCAGTTTTTCTTGAGGGGCTTATATTTTTAGTAATGTCATTATTTAAGATTAGGGAAGCAATATTTAATGCGATACCGATGACTCTTAAGAAAGCAGTTTCTGTTGGAATTGGACTATTCATTGCATTAATAGGTTTTAGTAACTCTAAACTTATTGTTGCAGGAGAAGGCACGATAGTCACGCTTGGTAATTTAAAATCGCCTGAGGTAATGGTAACTCTTTTTGGAATAGTTATCACGGGAATACTATTGGCAATGAAGTTTAGAGGCGCAATACTGGCAGGTATACTGGGATCCACAGTACTTGCAATTATACTTGGGGTTACGAAATTACCGACAAGTATCGTATCACTTCCACCTTCAATAGCTCCAGTAGCTATGAAATTGGAATTTACAAATATATTTACATTTGAGATGCTGGTAGTAGTGTTTACTTTCCTCTTTGTAGATATTTTCGATACCATCGGTACCTTGATTGGAGTCGCGACAAAGGCTGACATGCTTGATGAGAGCGGAAAACTACCAAGAGTAGGTCGTGCATTATTTGCCGATGCAGTGGGTACAACGGTAGGAGCACTATTGGGTACAAGTACAGTTACTACTTATGTAGAGTCTGCATCGGGAGTAGCTGATGGAGGTAGAACGGGACTTACAGCATTATCTACAGGATTTTTCTTCTTCCTAAGTCTATTCTTCTTCCCGATATTTGCAATCGTACCTGCATCTGCGACAGCACCTGCATTAATCATAGTAGGATTGTTCATGATGGAACCAATTAAAGATATCGATTTCAAAGATTTCACTGAAGCAATACCCGCATTCTTGACCATTACAATGATGCCATTTGCGTACAGTATAGCTGAAGGAATCGTATTTGGTATGGTATCATATGTATTATTAAAAGTACTTACCGGTAAGGCTAAAGATGTATCAATACTGATGTATATTTTGGCTGTAATATTTATATTAAAATCTATACTAACTTAAAAAATGTCTAAGGTATAATAATCGGCACTCTGATAGTTCTAATATCTGAGTGCCGGTTATTAAAATATAAAAGAGGTGATAATATGCCGGACATAAAGACGAGAATAGAGATAGCTAGAGGAGATGTTAAAGCTGATATAGTTTATAAGAATGCATTGATTGCAAACGTATTCACCGGAGAATTCATCGAAGGGGATATCGCTGTTCATGACGGATATATTATTGCTATTGGTGAATATGATGGACTCAAAAATGTAAACCTCAATGGAAAAACCGTGGTGCCTACATTAATAGACGGACATGTACACATTGAATCCTCGATGGTGTCACCCGTAGAGTTCTCAAAAACAATCTTAAAAAGGGGAGTAGGTACGATTATTGCAGATCCCCATGAAATTGCAAATGTTAAAGGCACTGACGGAATTGACTATATGTTGGAATCAACGGAAGGATTACCGCTTAAAGTTTATCTTATGATGCCTTCCTGCGTTCCAGTTACAGACTTCGAAACATCCGGAGCAGTATTAAAAAGTGATGTCCTGGAAAAATATATTGGACATGAAAGGGTACTTGGATTAGGTGAAATGATGAACTTCCCGGGCGTTATTGAAGGCGACCAGGAAGTTATTAATAAATTGGAAAGCTTTAAAGATATGATGATAGATGGTCATGGTCCAATCATAAGCAGTTATGAATTAAATGCATATATTGCAGGTAAGATAAAAACAGATCATGAATGCTCCACGCTTGAAGAGATGCAAGAAAGGCTTAGACTGGGCATGTATATTCAGCTAAGGGAAGCAACAGGAGCAAAGAATTTGAAAACTCTCCTTAAGGGTATTACTCCGGGAAATATTGACAGATGCTTTTTCTGTACCGATGATAGACATCCCGAATCCTTAATATCCGAAGGTAGTATAGATAATAATATAAGAATAGCAATATCTGAAGGATTAAACCCCATTGACGCAATCAAACTGGCTACGATTAATGCTGCTAATGCCTATGGACTAAAAGAAATTGGAGCCATAGCTCCACATTATAAGGCCAATTTTATAGTGCTAAATGACCTCGAAAACTTTGATATAGACTCTGTTTATATCTCGGGTATCAACATAGACGAATGGAAATATGAGAATAAAACTATAAAAACTGAGTCAAAGGTCGGACAATCGGTAAACATTGCAGATATAGAAATAGAAGACCTCAAGTTAAATTCTGAGTATTTTGATGAAAAAATGTATATTATCGGAGCAATACCGGACAGTTTGATTACTGATAAAATTATAATTGAAAAACCGTTAGAAATAAGAGATATAGTCTATGATAATGGGTATAAAAAACTTGTAGTGATTAATAGGCATACTGGAGAAAAAAATGTAGGAATTTCAGCCATTACCGGCTTTGGTGATTTTAAAGGTGCACTTGCCATGACCATTGCTCATGATTCTCACAATCTGATTATTATAGGCAGCAATGATGAAGATATACTCGCCGCTATAGAGTTCATAAAAGATTTAGAGGGTGGGGTAGTCGTAGTAAAAGACGGTGAGCTTTTAGAAAGTTTACCACTTGAAATAGCCGGATTAATGTCTACATCTGATATTAATACAGTAAATAAGAAACTCAAGAGTATATTGGCAATATGTTATGATATCGGTTTTAAACGTGAAATGGATCCGCTAATGGCACTGTCCTTTATGGCCTTGCCTGTGATACCGAGTCTAAAACTTACTGATAGAGGACTATTTGATGTCGATGAGTTTGAGTATATTTGGAGGAATTAATGAGCTATAGAATCATAAGCGAACTTAAAAAAAGTATTGAATCAAACAAAAAAGTTGCACTGGTAATACTCACGGAAAATACAGGATCATCACCCGGAATAGAGGGAGAGATGATGCTTGTATATCCTGATGGCAGTACATTCGGGACAATTGGTGGAGGTTCATTTGAATACAATGTAACCCAGGAAGTTCTTGAAAAGATGGATCCGGGCGAGAACTTCAGCTTTAGCCATGACCTTTCAGAATCTGGAGATCTTGGGATGATCTGTGGAGGCAGGACAGGTGGATATGTTAAGTACTTTCACAATAGACAATCACTGGTCATTTTTGGAGCGGGTCATGTAGGACAAGCTCTTGTAGGAGTGGTTGAGGATTTAGGCTTTGAGATAAGTATTGTTGACGATAGACAGCAGTATCTTGATCACCCTGCTTTTGAAAATGTAAATAAGATAAAATGTCCTTTTGACAATCTTTCAAAAGAAATCCCACTAAAAAATGCGTATATAATTATAATGACTCCATCCCACTCTTATGATTATGAGGTTTTAAGGGCAGTAATAGAAAGTGAGTTTGAATATCTTGGACTTATGGGTAGTAGGAAGAAGGTAAAACTTACGAGGGACAGATTATTATCTGATGGTGTAAGCGTTGATAAAGTCAAGAAACTCAATATGCCGGTAGGATTAAATATTGCAACGGGAACGCCTAAGGAGATAGCAATATCGATAGCAGCCGAGATACTTGCAATAAGAAATGGTAAAGAAAAAATTCAATTCCTCACAGAAAAAATTTAAGTACCCGTTATTTAGGGAGGAGATTTTATGCACGAAATATCTAAAGCAGTAAAGAAAAAAGACCATGATATTAAATTTAGTGGTGGAAGCTCTTTATACCGACGATATTAAGGGTGAATTCCTATATGGGAAGATGGTCAGATCTGAAAAGCCCAAGGCTAAAATTCTGAGCATACAAAAACCTGAACTTCCTAATGGTTGTTACTATGTAGATTATCAAGATGCAGTAGCGGTAAACAGGATTCAGGTCATAATGGATGATCAACCTATTTTTGCAGAATCCGAAGTTAACTATGTCGGAGAAGCTATACTGATGGTACTGGCTCCAACTCAGCTTCAGGCCGATGAACTGGCAGCTAAAGTAATTGTTGAATATGAAGAAGTGGAAGCGATTTTGGACTATGAAATAAGCGATGTCATCGCTCATGAATACAAGTACGAATATGGAGATCCCGGCTCGGCATTTGAAAATGCAGACTATGTAATCGAGGAAGTATTTAGAACCGGATATCAGGAGCAAGCATATATAGAACCTCAAGCCATGATAGCATACTATGAAGACGGCATCATGAATATAGATGGTTCAATGCAGTGTCCTTACTATGTAAATGAAGCGATAGAACATGCTTTTGGATTTACAAAAGACCAAATTAGAATAAGACAGATGATAACAGGTGGCGGTTTTGGCGGGAAAGAAGACTATCCGTCCATTCTTGCATGCCAAACTGCACTGGCAGCCTATAAGACGGGTAAAAGGGTAAAAGTTATCTTTAAAAGACGTGAAGATATGACTGTAACAACTAAACGTCATCCGTCCAGAACGATAATAAAAACAGCCATGTCAAATTCCGGAGAAATCCTTGGAATGGATATTGATATGATTATGAATGGCGGAGCGTATCCCGGACTTTCAAGCGTAGTACTTCAAAGGGGAATTATCTGTGCAGCCGGAGTGTATAAGATTTCGAATATAAAAGTCAGAGGAGCAATAGTTCTTTCAAATACCGTACCAACCGGAGCCTTTAGGGGATTTGGAGCTCCTCAGTCAATCTATGCAATAGAATCTCACATGGATCATATTGCAAAACGATTGGGGGAAAATCCTTTAAAATTCAAGCAGAAGCACTTCGTAAAAACTGGTGATGACACCATCACAGGTGGAAAATTCAGAGAGCCCGTACTGCTCGACGAAATGGTTGAAAAGATAGAAAAGAAATCCGATTATTTAAGAAAATATGAAGAGTATAAGACTCAAAAAGGAAGATACAAAAAAGGTATCGGCTTTACAGTATTTCTACATGGCTGCGGCTTTACAGGTTCTGCGGAAAGTGATTTTATAAAATCTGTAATACATTTAGTAAAAACCGAAGATGACAATGTAGAGATAAGAGTGAGCAATACCGACATCGGACAAGGAATAAAGACTACATTCAGTAAAATAGCGGCACATGTACTTGGGATTCCACTCGATAGAGTTTCAGTTATACAACCCGATACATCAATTGTGCCGGACTCTGGACCTACCGTAGCTTCCAGATCACTGATGGTTGTGGGAAGGCTAGTAGAAAGAGCAGCTGCCAGACTTAAGGAAGAATGGAGGGATGGTGAGGTATTGATTGAAGAGCATTACAGAGATGAAGCAGATGTAATACCATGGGATATGGAAAAATTCTGTGGAGATGCTTACCCGACTTATTCGTGGGCAGTCAATGTAGTTGAAGTAGAGCTCGATACCGTAACCGGTATGACAAAACTCCTTGGAGTCTGGGCGATATTTGATGTAGGAACACCTGCTGATATCTTAATTTTAAGAGGTCAGATGGAAGGGGGTTTATTGCAGGGACTCGGCTATGGATCTATGGAAAAAATGGAGACCAAGGACGGCTATCTAATGCAGAAGAGCATGTCTAATTACATGATTCCTACGAGTTTAGATACAGTGAACTTCGATATAGATTTTGTATACAATCCTTATGAGTTCGGCCCATATGGTGGGAAAGGCGCCGGAGAGATACCACATGACGGCGCTGCACCGGCATTTGCACTTGCAGTAGAATCAGCAATTGATAAAAGAGTATATAGAATCCCTGTTACACCTGAGTATATTATAGAGAGAATGGGGGAAGAATAGAAATGATTGAATTTGTATTAAATGGCAATAAAGTAGTTTCGAGTTCTCCTTCAGGATTGAGATTACTGGATGTTATAAGAGAAGAATTCGGTTTTACAGGTACTAAAGAAGGCTGCAGTGAAGGAGAATGCGGCGCCTGTTCAGTACTTGTAGATGGAAAGCTGTTTGATTCATGTCTGGTAGCATTGGGATCGATAGCAGGTAAAGAGATAATAACGATAGAAGGCTTTAAAAAGCTAAGACCTGAAAGATTTAATATGATAAGCGATTCATATGCCAAATCAGGTGCGGTGCAATGCGGAATTTGTATTCCGGGTATGGTCATGGCTACCGAGGCATTACTTTCAGCAAATCCGAAACCTACCGAAGAGGAAATACGCACGGGACTTTCAGGCAATTTATGCAGATGTACCGGTTATAATATGATTGTAGATGCTGTTAAAATGGCTTCAAAGGAAGGTGAAGGACTATGGTAGACAACAGATTGCCGAAAACATGGTCTGAAGCACTTAAAATGAGAGCAGACGAAGAAGTAATCCCTTACTTCGGAGGTACTGATCTTATGGTTAGAGGAAACAGAACTCCAAATTATCTATTCTTAAACCAAGTAGCTGAAATAGTAGATTATGAAATATCCGATGAAGTGAGAATAGGAGCGGGTGTCACCTATAGTACGATACTGGAAAATGAATATACACCCAATCTGTTGAAACTGATAGTAGAGGAAGTCGCTTCACCTGCACTTAGAAATATGGCATCGGTTATAGGAAATGTCTGCAATGCATCTCCCGTTGGGGACACTCTCCCTCTATTTTACGCATTTGATGCAGTTCTGGAACTTGAAAGCGTAGAAGGCGGTAGAGAAATTCCAATTACCGACTTTATAGTTGATGCAAGAAAAACGAGTTTAAAATCAAATGAACTGGTCAGAGCGATAAGATTTAAAAACCTCAAATACAATAATGAATACTATCAAAAAGTAGGGCCCAGATCTGCGTGTTCCATATCCAAGGTGGATTTTGTTGGCGTAGCAAATACCGAAAACGGTATAGTTAAAGATATCAGGATGGCCATAGGAGCTGTTAAGAATGTCATAGTAAGAGATGTTGAATTTGAGAAAACACTCATTGGACTTGAAATAAGTGAACTAAAATCAAAAACAAAAAAGATCATGGACTTCTATAATGGTATAATTACCCCCATAGATGACAAAAGATCCACTGAAAAATACAGAAGACAGGTAGTTTTAAACCTAATCGAAGACTTTATAAGCACAATAAAATAAATGAAAAAAGGAGTTTATCTATCGTATAAACTCCTTTTTTCATTACTTGGGGTAGTATTCAGTTTGATAGACAAATTTATCAGATCTAGCTAAACTCGTCGTGTATTCAATGATATTTTCATCTTCATCGGTACTTATTCTGGTGATTGCCAAACAAGGTTCTTTGTTCTTTACTCCCAATAATTTAGAAGTTTCGCTGTTTAACAAGGAAACCGAGAACATTTCGTTTACCTTATAAATGTTTCTATTATAATCATTTTCAAAAATTTCGTACAATGGTTTTTGTTCCAAATGAACTTTGGTCAATTCGGTAAAATCTTCATACTTAAGATAAGTAGTCTCGAGCATCATGGGTGTATCATTTGATTTACGAAGTCTTACAAATCTTATGACCAATTCATCTTCAGAGATATTTAAATTTTTTGCAGTTTCAGAATTGGCTTTTTTTATATGGAAATCGAGTATTTCAGATTTGGGTGTCTTTCCTAAACTCCTAATCTGATCGGTAAAGCTGTAGTAGTCTGAAAGATTATGCTTAAGCAAATCTTGAGCTCTAACGAAAGTTCCCTTTCCTTGAACCCTACTGACATAACCGTTTGACTCCAATTCAGATATTGCATTTCTAACTGTAGTCCTACTAAGCTTATATTCATCACATAATGTCCTTTCGGAAGGCATTCTTTCTCCGGGCTTCATAGAATTTATACTGTCAAGGAGAGAATTATATAGCTTAATATAAAGAGAATCCTTATTAGCCAATGTTTTTCTTCCATGATACGGCAGTAGACTTTAGAACTTCGTTTAGTGTATTTATATTATCTACTCCGGTATTTAGTAACCATTCTCTTCCCAATTCTCTATCCTTTAGAAACTCCGGTAAACCGCCTGCCCAGGTAGCTCTACCGCAAAGTACTCCATTAAATTGTGATCCTGCATTATGTGCAAATTTAAGCGTTTCAAGGAATAAATCAGTACTTACACCTGCACTTAGGAATATAAAAGGTATGCTACAAAGATCTGATTGTTCTTTAAAATACATGGCAGCTTCTTCTTTGGTATAAACAAAGTCCTCTCCATAGCCTTCCACATATTTCATATTGACCGGTACTTCAAGTTTTAAAACATCGACATTGTATCGAGGTTTTACAAACTCTTCTATGGCCTTATTTACCTTATGAGGTTTAAGAACTGCAAATTCTTTAGATTTTGAATCCTGAATGTTTTTATCATAAGTTATTATCTCCAGAAAGAAAGGTATATCTTCACCTAAACATTCACTTCCGACTCTTTCAATAAAAATCTCTTTCAATTCATTGTTTTCTCTGCTGTCATCCACATCATAATACAATAGTATTTTAATAGCTTCAGCACCTTTTTCTTTTAGTCCTTTGACGGACCAATCCTCCAGTAGGGAAGGCCTTCTGAGATCATCCCTATAACCAGTCACCTCATATGCCATCAACAGACCGGCATCCGAATCTCTTGCTTCTATGGAATCAAGACCGTAAATGGGATCCAGTAGAATTGAAGATGAATACGGAGTGAGTATCTCAGAAACATTCTTTTTAAAATCTCTTATTATAGAATCCCTTTCTTCTCCTTCAAGATTAGGAATCATACTTCTCATAGCTCCACGTTGGTCTATTGCAAGTGCAGCAATAATGCCATTTTTATCGGATAGTTTTTCCAGTAGATGATATTTGTTTTCAGAATATCTCATAGTATCTCCTTTATAATTCATGAATAATTACGCCCTTGACAACTCTATTTACCGTTCCCGTCTTAGAAGGATTGTCGGGAGTGTTTCCAATTCTTATAGCTGTCATAAGTGCAATTAACTGAGCAATTATTACATATGGCAGTGCCAGGTATACATCAGGAATATTATTCGAAATATCCAGCTTTAAATTGTCCCATTTCAAATCGAGATCCATGGATGAAAGGGAAAGTATTTTTTTAGCAATACCATCTGCATATATTTCTTCTAAAATATCTAAATCATATTTTCTAGTATAGTCATCACTTGAAAGGAATGAAACGATAAAAGTGTTTTCATCTATAAATGACTTGGGACCATGTCTGAAACCCATGCTGCTTTCATTACAGGTCACTACTTGACCGGCTGTCAGTTCAAGTATCTTAAGCCTTGCCTCATTTGCAAGTTTATAAAGAGGTCCTGAACCCAGATAAACTATTCTATTAAAATCAAAACTTACAATTTCTTCGAGTTTATCCTGTTTTGAAATTGCATCTTCAGCTGCATCTATAATATTCTCGACTATAGAATTCACTTCAGCTTTAGCTGCTTTATCAAAAATAAGCAGTGCACTTAGAACCATGCAGGTAAAAGAACCTGTCATTGCAAAACCACGATCATTTGACTTATCCGGCATTAGAAGCACATATGCATTATCCTTATCGCTTAGATTTACTGCAAGTTTTCCCTCGCGTGCACAGGTAATTGCCAAATGGTAGATATTATTTACAAGGCTATTGGCCAAATCAAGAGCTGCTAAACTTTCAGGGCTGTTTCCACTTCTGGCAAAAGAAACCAGTAAAGTTGGAACCTCTTTTCTAAAGTATAAATGCGGATTTGAAACCAAGTCGGTTGTACCGATAGACTCAAAAGAGTATGATCTTTTTGAATTTAAATAATCACATATTAAATTTCCTGCATACTCTGAGGTTCCTGCTCCGGTAAAAATAACCCTAAGCTCTTGGTCTGAAACTATGGAATCCAAAAAAGCAGTTATGGCATCGATATTTTCATCGTAAATGCTTTTTGTCTCCCTCCATAGCTCAGGCTGCTGTATTATTTCATCATAGGTGGTTTTTGCACCATATTTTTCAAGCGTACTTTCATCAAATTTAAACAAATAAAATACCTCCTTAGTAAGTGGTAGTTACCACTTAGATTATATGATATTTCCAAACTTAAGTCAAGTAATGTTGAGATATGAATAAAAATATCGAATTAAAATTAATTGAAAAAAATAATGGATATAATTATTTCCAATAAAATTTAAGTGGTAATGACCATATTTCTCATATTTAGTATGGATTTGAATATTGTATTAAAATCGTATAAGATAGATATAAGGAGTTTTAGATTAATAATAATCATTTTGGGAGGTGAATATAATCAGTAGGTTTATCGATATTAAAGGTAGGTATACAGATGCCATTATTTTTACAAGTGATGTAGATCGGGAGACTTTGTCTCAGATAGAAAACCTTTTGGATCACAAGATGGTAGAGGGTCAAATAGTTAGAATAATGCCTGACTGTCATGCCGGATTGGGATGTGTCATTGGTACGACTATGACCATTAGCGATAAAGTGGTGCCAAATCTGGTAGGAGTAGATATTGGCTGCGGTATGCTGACGTCCAAACTCGCCAATTCCAATATTAATTTTGAAGAACTGGATTCATTTATCAGGAGAGAAATCCCTGCAGGATTCAATATCAGAAATAAAGTGCACCCCAATATGAGAGAACTGGATATTAAGAAATTAAGAGCGCTTAGATACATTGATTATGAAAGAGCAATACATTCAGTCGGAACTCTTGGCGGAGGCAACCACTTTATTGAGGTCGGTAAAGACTCAAATGGTGTTTTATACTTGGTAGTACACACCGGTTCCAGACATTTAGGATCTCAAGTAGCTGAACACTATCAGAGGCTTGCCATAAAAACTACCATGGAGAATTTAAAAGAGGAAAAGGAAAAGGAATTACTGGAATTAAATCCGAAGGTAAATCTTAAAAAAGAGTTAAGGAGATTTGAAAAGAAGATTTCCGGAACCGAAAAGCAGTTGATGTATCTTGAGAACAAAAATATGGATGATTATCTTCATGATATGAAACTGGTTCAAAAGTATGCCTCACTCAATCGGAGGACGATAACTGAAATAATTGCCAAGGGGCTGGGGTTGGAAATCAGAGAAAGCTTTGAGACTATTCACAATTATATAGACTTAGATGAAATGATTTTACGAAAGGGAGCCATTTCAGCTAAGAAAGGCGAGCTTGTACTGATACCGATGAATATGAGAGACGGTTCGCTGTTTTGTAGAGGCAAGGGAAATCCGGTATGGAATAATTCAGCACCTCATGGAGCAGGTAGGCTTATGAGTAGAAAAGATGCAAGAGACAGCTTTAAACTGGAGGACTTTAAAAATAAAATGGAGGGTATATATACTACCTCTGTTTCAAAGGCAACCTTGGATGAAGATCCGGATGCTTACAAACCAATGGAAAGTATAATAGAAGCCATAGATGATACGGTTGAAATAATTGACAGATTGATTCCCGTCTATAATTTTAAAAGTAATTAATTAAGAGGATGTGACCACTATAGGTACATCCTCTTTTCTTTTTTATGATTCTTAACTCAATATCGGAATTGATAATACCCTTATAAATCCAAAGGAAATATCAGACGAATTTTAAATTTATACAAATCGTTTTAGACATTATAATATATGGTATAATTTAGTTAATAAAAGCGCTGAGGGAGAATTATGAGAAAAGGAACTTTGTATATACTAAGCTGTTATGTATTATGGGGGTTATTGCCCATTTACTGGAAACAGCTTTCATCTGTGGATTCTATTTATGTATTGGCATCCAGGATATTATGGTCTTTTGTGTTTTGCATGATTATAATTTTATATAAAAAGAATCTAGGTAAGGTAGCCAGGGTATTGAAGAACAAAAAACAGTTCACGATACTTGCGCTTGCAGGAGTCATGGTAACCATTAACTGGGGACTATATATAATAGCCATACATAGCGGGCATATTCTCGAAGGAAGTCTAGCTTATTATATGAATCCAATAATGGCAATAGTCATCGGCTATATAGTATTTAAAGAAAGACTGATAGCCATACAGTGGATTTCAGTGCTTATTGCAGCCATAGGGGTTGGTTATTCTATAACAGCATATGGAAAAGTACCTGTATTTGCATTGGCAATAGGAGGATCTTTTGCGATTTATGGAGCTTTGAAAAAGAAAATAAACTGCGACAGTGATATTGCCTTATTTATAGAAACCCTTGCTGTACTCCCCATTGCAATACTTATTATGATTTGGAAGACGAGCTCCGGAAGTGTGAACTTTGAGGCTTTGACCGGTTTTAAAATATTACTTCTTCCGCTTTCAGGTGCTATAACATCCATACCACTAATTTTTTTTGCAGAGGGAATGAAGACCACATCACTTGCAACTTCCGGGATATTAATGTATGTAAATCCCACATTGCAATTATTGGTAGGTGTACTAATATATGGTGAGGAATTTACCAAAGCGAATCTTATCACTTTCGTATTTGTATGGTTAGCATTAATACTTTATCTTGTCTCAATAATAGGTAGAATTAGAGCTGTAGAAAGTAATTTACAAAATGTACAGGAGGAGAACATAAATGCTTAGAGATGTAGTAAAGAAATATACTGCTGATTGGAATACGGGTGCACCTCATATGTATAATTGTGCGGAGGTCATGCTTCGCAGTGTAAACGAGTACTATGATTTAAAGTTATCGGACCGTGAACTTAGAATGGCAACGGGTTTTGGAGGAGGAATGGCGGTAAAGTCGGTATGCGGGATATTGACGGGTTCTGTGATGGGTTTTTCAACCGCATTTGCAAATCATTCTGCACCTCATAAAAATGAAATTCTGGCCTCAAAATCCTCAGAACTTATGACTAGATTCGAGAAAAGATACGGATCGGTAATCTGTGACGATATAAAGGACTTGGGATGTATTGACATGATGCTTGAAACTGCTGATATGATAGAAGAGATATGGGGTATATAAATTATAGATAATAATTATTTTATGGAAAAGGAGAGCAGTTATGGATACCGTAAAGATTTTTAGCGGAACTAGAATATATGTAGAGATGCTTAAGGAAATCCTAGAAAATAACAATATCCCTTGCTTAATCAATACCGGAAACAGACTGCCATTTGATCTATATCCCGGCGGTGCACTTGAAGTGTATGATCTTTATGTAAATCCAGAAGATGCGGAAAGAGCAATTGATCTATGCAGCTTCATAGAGAAAGTTGAGGAAAAAGAAGAATAAAACCACAGTACTCTTACCACTGGTAGGGGTGCTTTTTTCTTGGATAAAAAGGATTGACATTTATAAAAATAAATATTATAATCAATCATTAATAGGGCGTTGACTTGGTAAAGTAAGATTGTAATTTTTACCCAGAGAGGACCGGTAGGTGGAAAGGTCTATATAAATGCTATCTGAAGTGCACCAATGAGCTTTGATTCGAATTAAGTAGATGATACGGGAGCTCCCGTTATAGAGCTGGAGTATAAAGTACTCAAGAGATGGACTGCAAATAAATTGCAGTCTAAACGGAGTGGAACCGCGAACCTTTCGCCTCTGTGTAATAACACGAGGAGAGAGGTTTTTATTATTTTGAGGAGAGAATTATGATTTATAAGAATGTAACTGAAATTATTGGAAATACACCTATGGTGAGATTAAACAGCTTAGGTACAAATGGAGTAGAGATACTTGTAAAGATAGAATCGCGTAATCCCGGAGGAAGTATTAAGGACAGAGCAGCTCTAAAGATGATACAGGATGCTGAAGACTCAGGAGTCTTAAAACCGGGTGGGGTGATTATTGAACCGACAAGCGGCAATACAGGGATAGCACTTGCCATGGTAGGAGCAATTAGAGGCTATAAGGTGTTACTGGTTATGCCGGAGACGATGAGCATTGAAAGAAGAAAACTGATTATGGCATATGGAGCTGAGATACTGCTGACTCCGGGAGAAGAGGGCATGATAGGATCGGTTAAACTTGCAGAAAAATTGTCCAAAGAAAATGATTATTACATGCCCTATCAATTTGAAAATACCTCAAACAGAGAAGCTCATATTCAGTATACTGCGATGGAGATACTAAGAGATACTAAAGGAGATATAGATGCATTTGTAGCCGGAGTCGGAACAGGGGGTACTATCTCGGGAGTTGGAAAAAGACTGAAGGAAGTAGTTAGTGGGATTAAAATAATAGCTGTTGAACCTGAAAAATCAAAGGTACTTAGAGGTGCGAAACCGAATCCACATGGAATTCAGGGAATAGGGGCGAATTTTGTGCCTGCAATCTACGATGCTGCAGTAGTAGGTGAGGTAGTAGGAGTTAAAGATGAAGATGCATTTGAGACGGCTAGGGAATTGGCGAAAAAGGAAGGCATACTTTGCGGTATTTCATCAGGAGCCAATGTATATGCAGCTATAGAGCTATCAAAAAATATGATGAAAGGGAGTAGGATAGTTACGGTGCTGCCGGATACCGGTGAAAGATATCTGAGTACCGAACTGTTTGGTGAGTGAAAATGAGGAAATTCTTTAATTATGTACTGGAATTAGCAAAAAATGTTGTCGAGAAGGATCCGGCAGCGAAATCACTGTTTTTAAGTTTGTTTTTTACGCCCGGAGTTAAAGCACAAGCCTATCATTATATAGCTCATCGATTGTTTTTGAAGGGGAGATATATACTTGCATCTATAATATCGAATAGGGCAAGAAGAATTACAGGTATTGAAATTCATCCGGGAGCTGTGCTTGGAAGAAGGATACTAATGGATCATGGCATGGGAATCGTGATAGGTGAAACAGCAATAGTGGGAGATGATGTTACTCTATTTCATGGAGTTACCCTTGGCGGCATAGGTGGTGGAAGCGGGAGTTAAAAGGCATCCAACGGTTAAAAACGGTGTTTTAATAGGAACCGGTACGGCTGTTTTAGGGGATATAGAAATAGGAGAATATGCTAAAATCGGTGCAAATTCAGTCGTGCTCGACAATATACCTGCGTATGTGACTGCTGTAGGATCTCCGGCAAGAGCTATAAATAAAAAAGCAATCAGAAAATACGTGGCAGTATAATTTTAAAATACCTCTTGACCATCCTCTAAGGGGACGGTGTACTATATATATGAGGTGATAATATGTTGATCAATGAAATCAGTAAAAAAACGGGACTGACCAAAAAAGCCATAGACTATTACACAAATAAAGGCTTATTGGAGCCCAAAGTTCTGGAAAATGGTTACCGAGAATACAGTGAAAAAGATTTGGAAAACTTAGGAAGGATTTCGGTGTTGCGGAAATTATCGATTGGAATCGATGAAATCAAACTGATACTTTCTAATGACAATCCAGATATATTATCCTCTATTGCAAAGAGAAGAGATATGGATATCAAAAGGGAAAAAGCTAAAAAAGAACTTTTAGATGATTTGTGCTTAAATCAAAATTATGAAGAAATAGAAGCTAAACTCATGGGTATTGAAAGGGGATACAGTATTAGAGAAAGACTTCTTGAAGCATTTCCGGGGTATTTTGGCGTACTCATCATGTACAATTTTTCCAAATACCTTGATACTGCTATAGAGACTGTCAAACAGGAAAAAGCATATAAAAGGATTATAGAATTCTTGGATAATTGTCCCAATTTAGAACTTCCGGAGGATTTAAAAGCATACTTGGAAGAGCAGACATCGAGTATTACGGAAGAGATGATTATGGAAACTATTAATGGGAAAGAGGAAGCTGTTCAAAACCCCAATAAATTCTTTAAGGAAAATGCTGAAAGTATAGAGTTTTGGAATGAGTATAAAAATTCTGATGAATATAAAAACAGTCCCATGTACAGATTGATGGAGTATTTAAATGGATTTTATCAAAGTGCGGGATTTGTGGAAGAATTCGTACCGGCTTTAAGAGAACTTAGTCCTGAGTATGAAAAATACCATGAGCAGCTTTTAAAGGCAAATGAATGGTATATTGAAAATTATAAGCAAAATTAAAAAGGGCTAATTAGCCCTTTTTACTGTGACTTAAAAATCTCCCTTAAGTTTTCTATCATGGAATCTATTTCTTCACTGGTTATTATTAGTGGCGGTATAAATCTAAGTACATAGTCATGAGTACAGTTTATTACAAATTTCCTGCTGAGCATCTCCTTGACGATTGGAGCTCCCTTAATCTCGAGTTCCATTCCCAGGATTAAGCCCATGCCTCTTACATCTTTTACGAAACTGAACTCGTCTTTTAATTTAAGTAGTTGAGATTTGAAGTATTCTCCGGTTTCAGCGGCTAAGCCTGGAATATCTCTATCTAGCATTTCCTTGACTACGGCGCGTGCAGCTGCAGTTGCGATTTGATTTCCACCAAATGTAGTTCCATGAGCTCCGGGTGTAAATACATCTGCGAAGTCACCTTTTGCCAGGATGGCACCTATGGGAACGCCATTGCCGAGTGCTTTAGCAAGCGTCATGATATCTGGTTCTATTCCATAATGCTGATGTGCAAATAATTTACCCGAACGACCCATTCCACACTGAATCTCATCGAATATTAGTGCACAGTCGTACTCACTTGTGAGCTCGCGTGCTACTTTTAAAAATTCTGCATCTACCGGATTTACTCCTCCTTCACCTTGTATAGGCTCGAGAATTACTGCAGCAGTATTCTCTCCGATAACCTTCCTTAAAGCTTCTACATCGTTAAAGGGTGTGAAAATAAATCCCATCGGATGTGGTCCATAGCCTTTTCTATAGACTTCACTATCAGTAATACTCAAAGTTGCCAGTGTTCTTCCATGGAAACAGCTCTTCATTGCAATTACTTCATGTTTATGAGCACCGTATTTATTATAAGCTCGTCTTCTGGCAAGTTTTACAGCCCCTTCATTAGCTTCAGCACCTGAATTTCCGAAAAACGCTTTATCTGCAAATGAGTTTTCACATAATAATTTACCTAGCTCAACCTGTGGTTCGATATAAAAATAGTTGGAAGTATGAACGAGGGTATTAACTTGATACTTCATAGCTTCCTTTACCTTTTCATTGCTATACCCAAGGGAGGTTACTGCTATCCCTGATAAGAAGTCTATGTACTCATCTCCTTTAGAATCGACTAGAGTTGAGTCATATCCATCTACGAAAACAATAGGATTTCTCCCGTAGGTGTTCATTAAATAGTTTTCTCCATCTTCAATTAATTGTTCGGTATTTATCTTTTTTAGTTCCTTAGTATTCTTTTTCATCATAACCTCCATTAAACTCCTCTTTGATTATCGGTGATCATGGTTCCAATCCCTTCTTTTGTAAATAACTCCAATAGTATTGAGTGTGGAATCTTGCCATTGATAATATGGCATCTTCTGACTCCGCCTTTGACTGCGCCGGTACAACATTCCAGTTTAGGTATCATACCGCCCCAGATTATTCCCTCTTCTACAGCTTTCTCAACATCTGCTACAGTCATTCTCGGGATTAAAGAACTTGGATCTTTATAATCTCTCATTACACCGTCTACATCAGTAATCATAATCAATTTATCTGCACCTAGAGCAGCAGCAAGTCTCCTTGCCACCTCGTCAGAGTTTATATTCAAACTCGATCCGTTTTCACCATATGCAATAGGAGAGACAATCGGTAGATAACCATCCTCGATCAGTCCCAGTATATATCTTGTATTTATCCTGGTTACTTCTCCAACCAGTCCTAGCTTAGGATCTTTGATTTTTGCTCTAATCGATTTGCCGTCTTTCCCGCTTATACTTACACTGAGTACATCATTTGCATTAAATAGTGCAGCAATATCTGGTGAGATGCTGCCGGTTAATACCATTTCAGCAATTTTCATTATCTCCGGAGTCGTAACCCTTAAACCGTCTACAAACTCAGGTGTAAGACCTTTTAAATTCATGTAATAGGATATTTCAGGTCCGCCTCCATGTACTATAACAGGATTCATTCCGATGTATTTTAAAAGTACAATATCCTTAATTACAGACTCTTTTAATTCATCATTTATCATGGCGTGACCGCCATATTTTATTACTACAATTTTATTGTGAAATTTTTTAATATAATATAAGCTCTCCATCAAAATCTGGGCTTTTTTTTCATCTTCTATTCTCATAATTAACTCCTTTAGTAAATTTGATTAGAAAACTATGGCCATAATGGGAGTTGTTCCAATCCCTTAGACTCGTCTAAACCAAACATTAGATTCATGTTTTGAAGGGCTTGACCGCTGGCTCCTTTAATCAGATTGTCAATAGCAGACATTATTACTATATAACCAGTAACCTCGTCTACCTTGATTGCAATGTCGCAGTAATTTGATCCGGCTACAGCCTTAGTCTTGGGAGTACTACCCGGTGGCAGAATCCTAATAAAGGCTTCATATTTATAGGTTTCGCCGTAAAGTTTAAGTAAATCTTCCTCGCTTATGCTGAATTCATTATTTAAATAAATTGTCGATAGTATTCCTCTTTGCATTGGGACCAAATGAGGTGTAAACAGTATCTTGGCAGGATTGTCGGATATTTTTGTCAATTGCTCTTCTATTTCCGGTATATGCCTATGAGTTCCTACTGAATATGGACTTATATTCTCTGTCGCTTGACAATATAGATTTCCGTCTCTGAGTCCTCTTCCTGCACCGGAGACACCTGATTTGCTATCAGAAATAATCGGTGCTTTTGGGGCTAGTCCTGCTTTAAATAACGGATACAAGCCTAAAATAATAGAAGTAGGATAACATCCCGGGTTTGCTATGAGATTTGTACCGGGGATATCACTTCTATGGATTTCAGGCAGTCCATAAACAGCCTCTTTTAATTCATCTTTTGCAATATGTGCAGTATCATACCATTTTTCATAGACCGCGGGATCGGACAATCTAAAATCAGCAGATAGATCGATTATTCTCAAACCTCTTTTAAAAGCAGCACTTACGGCTTTTTGAGTCAATCCATGAGGTAGTGCACAGAAAAGCAGATCTATCTCATCAAAATATGGATTATCCGAGATGTCCAATGAAGTAAACTTTTTATCTATATGCTTATATAGATTTGGATACAGGTCGGTAAACAAAACATCCTCTGAGTCCTTTGAATCGACAAATACGATCTCAACATCCTCGTGCTGTATCAAAAGTCTAACCAGTTCGGCTCCAGCATACCCACTGGATCCGAGAATTCCAACTTTTATCATAATATCACTCCTAAAATTTAAATCAGCTGACTCCACAACTGACTTTAAAACTGTATTATAGTAAATTATTATAATAATATACAAAAATTATCTAAAAGTCAAGAATAACAGATGTATTATGAATTTAGATACAGCATTAAAACCATAATGGAATATTATATTTATGTAAAGTTAAGGCATTCTAAAGTAACTTATGTTATTATAAAGAGGAGTAGATTAACCTTAAAGGAGAAATCAATGAAATATAAATTAAGTAGATACATAGCAGTCTTGGTACTTATCTTATTAATGAACAGTACAGTACAGGCTGATGATTTTTATACTGATATTTATAGAATATCCGGTGAGAATAGATATATTACAGCTGTTAAACTTTCAAAAGAAAACTATAAAAATTCAAACACTGTAATTCTAGCCAGTGGTGAAGCATTTGCAGATGCGATTTCCTCATCGCAGTTGGCTCGAAATCTTAGAAGTCCAATACTGCTTACGAATCAAAAAGAAATGCCTACTGAAACACTAAACGAAATAAAGAGGCTAAAGCCTAAAAAAGTGATAGTAATTGGAGGATATGAAACAGTAAATGAAGAACAGCTAAGCAGTTTGGATGTAGAAATTGAAAGAATATCAGGTAGTGACAGGTATGAGACTTCGGAGAAGATTCTCTTAAAACTTCAAGCCCTATACGATTTAGATTCTCAAATGGTATTGGTATCGGGAAAAAACTTTCAGAATATTGTGAGTGCCAATCAAATTGCGATATCTAAAAAGATACCGATGCTACTGGTAGGTGATAATTTGCCGTTAAGATACTATGGTAGACAATTTATTCAAGTCGGTGAATTGGATATGGACTCAAGTCCAATAGAAAAAATTACGGGAATAAATCCATATGAGATTTCGGCTAAGTGCTTTGCGATGTATAATAATGAGGATTTAAAACTGACCTTATGCAATGGTGAAAATTACACCGATGCCATGCTCGCTGCTTCTGAAGAATCGAATGTTCTTTTGACCAATCAAAATTATGTTAATGTTTACGCTTTAGACTTTTTAAAGAATTATAACTTTTCAAAAGTACAGATCTTAGGTGGTGAAGAATCCATAGAAGAATCGGTAATGCACCAGATCTATGGACTTGACAATAAAAACATAAAAAATACAAAACTACCTGATAAAATGACAGAGAATCATGAAGGAGACATAATGGTCTTGATGTATCATGATCTTAACTACTACAATGACAGGTATCGCAGAACTGAAGGGGCAATAAGAGCTGATATTATAAATCTATATAATAGAGGATATCTGCCTATTTCAATAGAAGACTATTATAATAATAATATCGATATAAAAGAGGGATACACACCTTATGTGCTGACTTTTGACGATGGCACCCCGAGTAAAATCGCTTTAAACAGGGACGGCAGCTTAAATAAGATATGTGCATTCTCAGTTTTAAAAGAATTGGAAAAAGAACTTCCTAACTTTAATGCAAAAGCAACTATATTTGTGAGTAGTAAATATCCATTTGGACAGGTAGATTTTATCTCGCAGAAGTTATATATGATAATTGAATCTGGAATGATAGTAGGTAATCATACTTTAACTCATGAGGATTTTAGTAAGCATCCTGATAAAATAGAAGAAGAGATTGCTCTTCAAAAACATAATTTGGAAAGCTATATTAATACCGACTACAATATAAATATATTTTCAATTCCATACAGTGTAAGCCTAAGTGAGGATGAGCATCAAAGAGTAAAAAAAGGCGAACATAATGGGATTAATTATGAGAATAAGATAATATTGGGCGGAGTACCTAATCCTACATTAGCACCGGGAAGATTTAATCAAGAAAAGTACATCATACCGAGAATAAGTGTACCCGGCGTAGCAACAGATAGAAAATTTTATGATTATATTAAATACTATGACGAAAATCCTGACAAGAGATATGTAAAATAATTGATAGTACTATAAACCCCTAGAACAGACGAAATAAAGTCTTGTTATAGGGGTGTTTTTTTGAGTATTGGATATTCAAGTTAAGATCATATGTATCTGAACTCATAGTTGACTTCTCATATAAATTAGGTAAAGAATTAATCACTGGTAGAAATCCATAAAGAAAATAAAATCTGAGTTTTAAATTGTCCTATATCGGCAAAACTAGATAAAAACAATATTATCTAAGAAATAACCGTATAGTTTATTTAGGTTAAATAAAGAGTTTATTAAATTTACAACATCTGGTGTAAATGATTATAGAATTGAAACTTTCGAATTTATAGAATATAATTATAAGTATATAAAAGACAAATAATACAATAATTATAATTATTGCTTTCAAAAGGGATGATATTATGCGTCACGGAGTAGAACTTTTTTTAGATCAAAAACAGGAACTGATATTATCGCCACAATTAAAGCAATCCATTGAAATTCTAAGATTTTCCATGGATGATTTAGTGAGCTTTCTAAAAGAACAAGCACTCGAAAATCCCATGATGGAACTTGAAGAGACTGAACAGACCAGAAGTATAGAAGAGGATATGAATAAGAAGACGGAGCGAGAAAATTTACTTGAACTTGCCAATAGATACGACTATCCAATGCCTTCAGGAGCTTCGTCCTCGGGAGAAGATCAGGAGTATTCATTTCTGGATTTCAGTTCTAAGAGTTCGACTTTGAAAGATGATTTATTATTTCAATTGAATGTTCTAGATATAGGTTATATGGAAAGACGAATAGGTGAAGAGATAATAGACCATTTGGACGACAATGGATATCTTAGAACAAAACCCGTTCTAATAGCAAATGAAATGGGAGTCGCAGAAGAAGATATCGAGGATGTTCTTCAAATAATCAGAGAGTTTGAACCTAAGGGGATAGCATGCGAAACTCTTGAACAGTGCTTATTACATCAGATTAAATCAGATGATTTAATTACAAGACAATTGATTGAAAATCACCTGGAAGATATTGCGTACAATAGAATGAATGTAATCAGTAAAACTCTGGGCATTTCGATAAAAGAGGTACTTGAGAAGGTTGAGTACATTAAAACACTGAATCCGAAACCGGGTGCATCTTATAATACCAATCAGCCAATAAAGTATATCGTACCCGATGCAACGATTGAAAAAGTAGATGAAGAATATCAGATAATAATGCATGATGAATATCTTCCTCAAATTCATATAAGCAGTAGTTATAGGAAGATGATATCAGAAGGTGATGAAGAAGCTGTAAAGTTTCTATCCAAAAAACTGAATGCAGCTGAGTGGATAATTTCGAGTATAGAGCAGCGTAAGTCTACTATACTAAAGATTTTGGAAGTTATAGTGGAAACCCAAGTCGAATTTTTTGACAAGGGAAGGAAGTACCTGGCTCCGATGAGTCAAAAGGAAGTTGCAGAAAAGTTGGACTTACATGAGTCAACCATCAGTAGAGCTACGACTGACAAATACGTCGATACACCTCAGGGGATACTGGAACTGAAGTATTTCTTCTCCACAGAGATGAAAACAGATTCAGGAGATGATGTGTCCTCAACTGCTATAATGGCAATGATAGAAGAAATAATAAACAAGGAAAACAAGAAGAAGCCGCTTAGTGATGCTAAGATTACAGAGATGCTCAATGAGAAAGGTATTGACATCTCCAGAAGAACGGTGGCAAAGTATAGAGAAAATATTGGAATACCAAAGTCATCGATGAGAAAAGTATATATATAAAAGATGATAAATCAGCTCATGAGAGCTGATTTTTAATGAATTTAATTTGGAGAAATAGATGGAAAAAGTAAATATAGACAGCAAGAGAGGATATTTTTATGCAATAGCCTCTGCTATAATTTTTGGAGTAACACCTCTAATTGCAAAAATGATATATGCACGCGGTGGAAATGCTATAAGCTTAGTTTTCTACAGGTTTTTTCTGCCTACACCTATACTCTATATAGCTGCGATTAAAACGGGATGCGAGGATATGAGCCTTAGTGTTTCAGAGTTTAAAAAACTTCTCATAATAGTACTCGGATATTCGACTACACCGCTACTGCTTTACAGTTCCTATAATTATATCTCTGTGGGAGCTGCCAGCACATTACACTTTACCTATCCGGTCTTTATTATGATTGGACTGGCTTACTTTTACAAATTAAAACCTAATAGAATAGAACTCATAAGCGTTATAATCGCAATGATCGGAATCTTTATGATAATGGATATAGACCAGCTTGACAGCTTTATAGGATTTACACTTGCCTTTGTTTCAGGGATTACCTATGCAGTCTATTCATTTTACCTGGATAAGAGCGGTTTAAATAGGATGAATATTTTCAAGATTTGTTTTTATATGGCAATTCTTTCATCCTTTATAGCACTGGTATTCTCACTATTAACCCAAAGTTTTGTCTACAGTTTCAGTTTGGAAACCTGGGTTTTAACTTTTGGATTTGCAGTCTCAATTTCGGTAATTGCAGTTGTGTTCTACCAGATAGGTATAAAACTGATTGGATCACAAAAAACTTCCATACTAAGTACATTTGAACCCCTTACCAGTATTGTACTCGGGCTTGTATTTTTCTCGGAGGTTTTGACCTTGCAAAAATCCATTGCAATAATATGCATAATAACTGCTTCTGTACTATTGGCAGTCTTTGGTGGAGATAAAAAACTTAAAGCTGATAATGCAGATAAATTGAATAATTAAATATAAAAGGTTCTTTGTCAAATAGTGTTGGTATATAAATTAATCACAAACTATTAATGTCAGGCAGCGTTAGCTGCCTGACGTTTTTTTACACTTACAGTGTCTTTTGGTACTATCATTTTCTTGCAAATTAATATTCGATTCCTAAAATGATAGTACGACCTGTATCCGAAAGCAACTCTTTTTAAACACTTAATAAAATTATTAATACCTTCTAAACATCCATTTGTAACATTGACTTCTAAGCAATTTTTTACGTACTCAAAGTCCTTTAAAAGCGTGTTAATACTAGTTTTCATAGCATCTGATACCTCATCTGAATAATATTCTAAATGTGCCTTTAAGGAGGCAATATCTCCGTTTTCTACATCCTTTAAAAGAATCTGATAACAATCATAAGTATTTAGAAGTGTTTTGTTGACACTAATACTATCCATAACCACATCTCTAGCACTTTTCCATCTTTCAAAATGTATCCACTTTCTAAAACCTGTAGAATTGAGCTTTAAATAAGGCTTTTGTATCAGCTTCCAATACCTTTTTAACCTTTTGTATTCCATTGAATACTTAGAAAAACTATTCATAACTTCTATTCTTGTTTTGTTCAATGCTCTAGATAAGTGGTTAACTATATGGAACTTATCAAATACTATCTTAGCATTAGGGAAAAGATCAGAAATTAGACTAATGTATGGCTGATACATATCTATACATATACTTTTAACCGATTCTCTAGCACATTCACTAAACCTAGAAAAATAGCGCTTAAGATAGTGTAATTGCCTGTTTTCAACAATATCGATAATATCATGAGTAATAGCATCACAGAAAATAAAGCTCATAGATCCTTTAGCAGTTTTTGTGGATTTAAACTCATCAAAACATAAATGTTCTGGTAAAAACTGATAATTAGGCTTAAACTGTTCAAAAGCTTGATCTACACATTTAGACACCGTAGAATGAGAAACATAATGTAAATTAGCAATATCTTTTTCACTTACTTTCATGGTCAAATTAGTTGTAATATGAGCTTTTACTCTATTAGAAATAAAACAATTCTTTTTAACAATATCAGTTTCAGCTATAAAAGTAGAATTACATTCCTTACATAAAAATCTCTGCTTTTTAAGTCTCAAGAAAGTAGGTTCGCCATTAAAAGGAAGAAGTTTAATATCAGAAGACTTAGTGCCGTGTTTAATAATGCTTGGGCTATGCACGTTACCACAAACGGGACAAACAGAAGCATTATAGGTAAGCCGGCCAAAAATCAAATTGTAAGAGATATTCTTCTTTTTAATCTTCTCGACATTTTCAAAAATCTCAATATTTTCATCTTTTAAATCTAATAAATTTAAGATATAATTACTAATAGACATAGTGGCCTCCTTATTTTTTTGTTGTAGTGATTAAATTATAAAGGAAATTGGTCACTATGTCTTTATTTTTTTAAAAGAAAATAGTGCCAGCAAAGAAACTAATATTTCTTCACCAACACTATAAATTATAGAGCCATATAAAAACGGAATGCGAGTAGGAAACAATGCATTCCGTTTTTTAGTTCATGAAATCAGCGTTTTTTGTGGATTAATTTAAATCTTAGTCATCCATTCTACTATTTCATTTAATCTTCGCCTACGATGAAGAGGCTTACCGGATCTTGATAGTTCGTGATTTTCTCCTTTAAATACCACCATTTTAGTCTCTATATCATGATAATTTAAAGCTAAAAACATCTGATGTCCCTGCTCGGGTGGACATCTATGATCCTCATCGGCATGGATTATAAGAGTGGGGGTAGTAATTCTATCTGCGTATTTTAAGGGAGACATATTCCACATATTCTCAAAATCTCTCCATGGTGTACCATCTACTTGGTCCTCTACAAAGTAGAAACCTATGTCTGAAGTTCCATACATACTGATCCAGTTGGAAATACATCTTTGAGTACAAGCTCGTTTAAACCTATCGGTATGACCGATTATCCAGTTCGTCATAAAACCTCCATAGGAGCCTCCCATAACACCAAGTCTTTCAGAGTCTATGTCATCGTACTTAGTGAGCACTTCGTCAGTAAATTTCATTAAATCCTCATAGTCTATAGAACCGTACTTACCTCTAATATCCATAAACTCATTACCTCTACCACAAGATCCCCTTGGATTCATGTAGAAAACATAGTAGCCAAGTGAAGCCAATAACTGCATTTCATGATGCAGTACCTTTCCAAAGACCGTTTTGGGTCCTCCATGTATCGACAGGATTGCAGGGTTCTTATCTTTTTTCGCGATAGGAGGGATGACATAGCCGTAGAAGTCTATTCCGTCATTTGAAAATTCAAAAGTTTCGACTTTAGAAATCTCGTAATCCTTCAGAAAACCATTATAATCAGATAATTTTTTAAAACCGTCATTAAACAAATGTATTTCCTGAGGCGAATTCTCATCCATATAGATTGTATAGATGCCTTTCGATACTACTATAAAATCATCTATGGAGCCGTTTGAATTGGTTACTTTTACAATATTTCCACTCAAATCCATATGGTACATATTAATCACATCGTTATCGGTAGAGAGGAAGTATAGTTTATCATTATAGACAATAGGATCGTCATTTGAACCCAGTCTTAAGTCTGTCCCAAGAGAATTACCGAAATTACTATCAAAAGATGGGGTCATTAATCTGACTTCTCCATTTTCATAAAAATAGATACCGGGATTCGTATTTAAACCGTATACTGATCTGTCTCTTGATTGGAAAACTATTTTATCTCCAAAATAATCCGGATTACACAATCCTTCTATATCCTTTAAGAGCAAATCTGTTTTATTGGTGCTCAAATCAAGTTCCATTAAATCAGACTTAAAACTAAATCTGGTAGTATATCTATTACTTGTAAAAAGGGCTTTTGTCTTGGATTTGTTAAGTTTTACAAAACTGACATTGGTAAGTTCATCGGTTATATCGATAACTTCGGATTTATCCCTATCGTATACTGCAAGTCTCGTTCTCTTTTTGTTTATATAACCTTTACCATTAAATCTATAAGGGAACTCATCAAAAACTAGGTAATCATCAGAGTCTATAGAGTCATCTTCTACGAACGGAACATAATTATACTGAATAAGGAATTTTGACTCGTCTATAGGAGTGAAATCAACCACATCTTTAGGAATATCCATATATAGAGAAGCTTCTCCGCCACCTATATTAATACTGTAGAATTTTGTGTGTTTTTCTTTTTTACTATCATCACTTTTTTTATTTTCCGATGAACCCCTATCCGAAGCAAATATTATATTTGAGTCATTCAGAAAATCGAAAGGTCCGGTAAGATTTTCAGATGTTAATTTGATTATAGAATCATCTTCTGTATTCAGTAGATGTATACAGGATTTGTAGGTATTGGACTCTTCATCTGTTCTACTTACCTTAAAAGCCAAGTTCATTTCATCTTGTGAGATTTTTAAACCACTTAAAAATCTAAATTCGTTTAATGTGTCAATATTGATTTTTTTCATATGCACCTCCACAATTTATATCATAACATTATTACACTAAAAATAGAATACGAACTGTGGGTAATTCCATAAAATTGTCGATAAGATTTAATGAGTTTATGATGTATCAAAGTAAATAGAATGCATTTTTAGAGACTCTTTCCAAAAATGTATATCAATGAATATATTTAAAACTATGCACATATTTTTTAGAATCTATTATAGGGTAAAAATAGTATGTCACAAATTAAACTGTCAATAACTATATATAGTGTATGAATTTATATAAAGAACTATATAAAGGATAAAATTCAAAGATTATTCATAAGACCAGGAGATGAAAATTGCATTATGCATATAAAAAAATTATTAAAAAAACCACTTATCCATATTTAAGCAGAATTTAAATTAGTTAATTTCAAGTTTTCCACAAAGTTATAAACATTATCCACAGCAATGTTGAAAAGTTATCCACATAGTGGATATTCATAATATACATAGATAGATATACATTTTGATTTTTTCATAAATCATATATCCTTTTAATATATGATGAAATTAATTAAAGTTCATTTAAAATT
This sequence comes from Peptoniphilaceae bacterium AMB_02, assembly GCA_036321625.1. Taxonomy (NCBI): domain Bacteria; kingdom Bacillati; phylum Bacillota; class Tissierellia; order Tissierellales; family Peptoniphilaceae; genus Microaceticoccus; species Microaceticoccus formicicus. The sequence continues at coordinate 1,778,405 of CP143259.1, read as the reverse complement.
TTAATTAATTTATAAAAATCTAGATAAGTTTACATTAATAGTTAGTATTGTCCATACTTGGGTATTATTATAATAGTAATAAAGATTTTTCTTTATTAAAGGAGGCAGGAAAATGAGATTGAAATACAATGGTAAAAATGTTGAAGTGGGTAGTCAGCTAAGAGAAAAGGCTGAAAGAAAACTTTCTAAACTGGATAAGTACTTCCAAGAAGATATCGAAGGGAATGTTACATTCAGTATAGTAAAGAACCAAAAGATTGTTGAAGTTACAATTTTCTTACCCGGTACAATACTTAGAGCCGAAGAAAATACCGCAGAGTTTATGGATTCACTCGACAGAGCAGTGGATGCACTTGAAGCACAGATCAGGAAGCATAAGACTAAGCTTCCAAAAGAGATATTCAGGAGGAGAGACAATCAGATTCGAAGGCATTGCCGATACCGCCCCTGAAGTAGATAGTTATTCAGAAAAACCACAGGTAGTTAGAGTTAAAAGATTCGGTTTAAAACCAATGTCTGTCGATGAAGCAATACTTCAAATGGAACTATTGGGGCATAATTTCTTCGTATTCTTGGAGGCTGAAACTGATTTAGTACAGGTGGTCTATAGAAGAAAAGACGGAAACTATGGCTTGATAGAGCCTGAATTTTAATAAACACTAATATAAGACACCCTATGTGGTGTCTTTTTTGTTTGTACTTAATGACTATAAGTGGTAAAATTAAGAGTGGAAGATTATTAAGAGGTGATAAAATGGGATTATTAGCAAAGATATTTGGAACTTCCGATCAAAGAGAAATTAAGAAAATTAACCCGATAATAGATAGCATTATGAACTTGGATTCAGAGATGTCAATTTTAAGCGACGATGAGCTTAAGGCAAAGACACAGGAGTTCAAGGATAGATTAAGTCAAGGTGAAACTCTGGATGACATTCTACCTGAGGCATTTGCCGTAGTTAGAGAGGCGTCCTATAGAGTTCTTGGGATGAAGCAATATAGAGTGCAGTTAATCGGTGGTTTAATTCTACACCAAGGTAGAATAGCAGAAATGAAGACAGGTGAAGGAAAAACACTTGTAGCTACACTGCCTGCGTATTTAAATGCACTGGAAGGAAAAGGCGTGCATATAGTTACAGTAAACGACTACCTTGCAAAGCGTGACCGTGACTGGATGGGAAAAGTCTATGAATTTCTTGGATTATCAGTAGGTTGTATTATATATGGACTTACTAATGATGAAAGAAGAGAAAACTATGCATGTGATATAACTTATGGAACGAATAACCAATACGGATTTGATTATCTAAGAGATAATATGGTTGTCTACAAGGAAGAAATGGTTCAAAGAGACCTTCATTATGCGATAGTCGATGAGGTTGACTCCATACTTATAGACGAGGCCAGAACTCCGCTTATAATATCTGGAGAAGGAGACAAATCCACAGACCTTTACAAACAAGCAGATAACTTTGCCAAGGGTCTTTCTATGAGAAAACTCGAACCGGGCGAAGATAAGGTCGATCCTTTCGACAGAGAAATTAAAGTAGAAACAGTGGATGTTGTAGTAGATGAAAAAAAAAAGACTGCCAACTTAACCGAGCAAGGAACCGGTAAAGCTGAGAAGTACTTTGGCATAGAAAACCTATCAGATCCTGAAAACATGGAGATAGCTCACCATATCAATCAAGCATTGAAAGCAAGACATACCATGCACTTGGATATAGATTATGTCGTAAAGGATTCAGAAGTACTTATAGTTGATGAGTTTACCGGACGTATTATGGAAGGTAGAAGATATAGCGACGGGCTTCACCAGGCAATAGAAGCCAAAGAAAATGTATCCGTAAAAAGCGAGTCCAAGACTCTTGCTACCATCACTTTCCAGAACTACTTTAGAATGTACTCTAAATTGGCAGGCATGACCGGTACAGCTAAGACAGAAGAATCCGAGTTCTCAGAAATTTACAATATGGACGTTGTCGAGATACCGACAAATAAGACCGTAGTAAGAAAAGACTTGGACGATGTTGTATATATAAATGAAGAGGCAAAACTAAGAGCCATAGTTGATGAGATAGAAAAAGTTCATCAAACCGGACAACCTATTCTGGTTGGTACAATATCCATAGAAAAATCCGAAGAACTCAGTAATATGCTTAAGAGAAGAAGGATTAAGCATGATGTGCTAAATGCAAAACATCATGATAGAGAGGCTGAAATTGTTGCACAAGCCGGAACATTTGATACAGTAACAATCGCAACCAATATGGCAGGACGTGGTACGGATATCGTACTGGGTGGAAATCCAGATGTAAAAGCTAAACTGGAAATGAAAAAAGAAGGATATTCTGATGAAATCCTTGAAGAAGTCGACAGTTTTGCTGAAACTAAAGACGAAGAAATACTTGCTGCAAGAAAAGTATATAATAGCTTAAAAGACAAATATAAAGTAGAAACAGATGAAAATGCAAAAAAAGTAATAGATGCAGGCGGACTGTTTATCATAGGTACTGAAAGACATGAGTCCAGACGTATTGATAACCAGCTTAGAGGTAGATCCGGTAGACAGGGAGACCCTGGTTCATCGAAGTTCTTTATTTCATTATCTGACGATTTAATGAGATTATTCGGGGGAGAATCAATACAGAGATTTATTGGCGGAAATACTTTCCCTGAGGATGAACCGATTGAGGCTAAGGTTTTAACCGGAGCTATTGAAAGAGCTCAAAGAAAAGTAGAGGCAAATAACTTTAGTATTCGTAAGCATGTCCTTGAGTATGACGATGTTATGAACCTACAAAGAAATGTTATCTATAAAGAGAGGAAATCCGTACTTGACGGTGCAGATATGAAATCCAATATAATGACAATGTTGGAGCAGCTTGTAGACGGAGCCATGATGACATTTGCATCTGCCGACAGACCTGAAGAATGGGAAACAGAAGGACTGTTGAACTATCTAGGCAATATCTATCTGCCTAAAGGAGCTCTTAAGATAACTTCTATCAGTGATTTTGATAGAAACAGTTTTAGGGATTATATCCTGGATGTAAGTAAAAAACTGTACGAAGAAAAAGAAAAGGAAATCGGCTCAGAAGCCTTCAGAGAAATAGAGCGTATCATCCTATTAAAAGTCGTAGACAGCAAGTGGATGGATCATATAGATGCAATGGATCAGCTAAGACAAGGTATAGGGCTTAGATCATATGGACAGGAAAACCCTGTAAGAGCATATGAAAAAGAAGGTTACGACATGTTCGAAGATATGAATCATTCCATCATAGAAGATACAATCAGGATGCTTTACCATGTAGAAAATCCTGAAAGAATGGAAAGAAAAGCTGTGGCAAAACCGACCAGAACTTCAGATGAACAACAAAAACCCATAGTCAAGGGAAGAAAGATTGGACGTAATGAACTCTGTCCATGTGGAAGTGGAAAGAAATATAAGAGATGCTGTGGTAAGAACGAATAGTCTATCAAAGTACAAATAGAATTACCAGCTAAGGAAGTGAATATATGAACGATATCAATGAAATACGAGATAGAATCTCTCATATTGAAGAAACAATAAAAGAATTGGGTGTTTCACTTTGACATCGCCAATAAGAAAAAAAAGATATTGGAGCTAGAGGAGAAGACTACAGCTACAGGCTTTTGGGATGATGTAGATGCTGCTCAAGCGACAATCTCCGAACTCAAGAGTTTAAAAGATATAACAGATGATTATGAAGAGATACACGATAAACTCGAGGACTTACAAATAATGACTCAGATGATTATTGAAGAAGAGTCCTTTGAGTTCTTGGAAGAACTTGAAGTTTCAACAAAGGCGGCAGAAAAACTGATGTCCCAGTTTAAATTGAAATCGCTCCTGTCAGGAGAATTCGATGCAAATAATGCCATAGTTTCTATTCATGCCGGTGTTGGCGGTTTGGAAGCTCAGGATTGGGCGGAAATGCTACTGAGAATGTATTCCAGATGGATATCGGATAAGGGTTATAAACAGATTATAACTGACTATAACTCCGATACCGAAGGTGGAATTAAATCAGTAACATTTATGGTAAATGGATACAATGCATATGGGTACTTGAAAAGTGAAAAGGGAGTTCATAGACTGGTTAGGATTTCACCATTTGATACCTCCAGTCGTAGACATACCTCATTTGCAAGTATTGATGTCTTCCCTGAATTGAATCCTACCGATAAAGTGGATATTAACGATTCTGACTTGAAAATCGACACCTACAGGGCATCCGGAGCAGGGGGACAACATGTAAATACTACTGATTCAGCCGTTAGAATTACTCATATTCCAACCGGCGTAGTAGTACAATGTCAATCTGAGAGATCTCAAATCTCAAACCGTGAAACTGCAATGAGAATGCTATATGCAAAACTCAAGCAGATAGCAGAAGAGGAACAAAAAGAGAGAATCGAGGATATACAAGGGAAATATACTCAAATTGGCTGGGGTTCTCAGATTAGATCCTATGTATTTCATCCATATCAAATGGTAAAAGATCATAGAACGGAAGCTGAGACAGGTAATGTTTCAGCGGTTATGGATGGAGATATAGATATGTTTATTAACGAATACCTAAATGTCAATGCAGGTTAAAACTTAAAAACAACTAACAAAACAGGGTATTTACCCTGTTTTGATACATATTATGGGATGAGTGGAAAGATACAAATGTTAAGGGGGCAATAATGAATATTTTAGAAAAAATCGCCGATGAACTGAAACTTAAGAAAGAACAAGTTGAAAAATCAGTTGAATTACTCGACGAAGGAAATACCATACCTTTTATAGCGAGATACAGAAAGGAAGTAACAGGCAATCTAACAGATGAAATTTTAAGGGAACTCGATTCTAAACTTAATTATTATAGAAATCTTGAAAAGCGAAAAGAGGATGTAATTAGACTAATAGATTATCAAGGTAAATTAGATGATGAGTTAACAATAAAAATTCACACTGCTCAAACCCTACAAGAGGTTGAAGACATATACCTTCCATTTAAACCGAAGAAGAGAACTAGAGCAACAGTTGCTGAAGAAAAAGGCTTAAGACCTTTGGCCGAATTTATTCTTTTAAATGAGTCGAGTATGGAAGAATTAAATGAATACGCCTCTACATTTATAGATGAAGAATTGGAAGTTAATTCCGCTGAAGAAGCAATCAACTATGCAAAGGATATAATTGCAGGCGATGTCAGCGAGAACGCAGATATAAGAGGATATATCAGAGATAGAGGAATGATGACGGGAATCATCAATTGTGAAAAGACTGACTCCTCCGAAGAAAATGGAGTTTACAGCAATTACTACGACTATTCCGAAAAAATAAGATCAGCAGCAGCTCATAGAATACTTGCTATAAATAGAGGAGAGAAAGAAGATCAACTCAGAATCAAAATAGAACTTGAAGATGATTCCAACTTAAATAAAATCAGAAGAATTTACAATAAGAACACTAAAGGATTCTATAAAGATATAATAGATGAGGCGATAATAGACTCATACAATAGATTGATACTGCCTCAAATTCAAACGCAGATTAGAAAAGAATTAAAAGAATTTGCCGACAGTGAATCCATAAAAGTATTTTCATATAATTTAAAACCTTATCTAATGCAAAGTCCTATTAAAGGCAAAGCTATAATCGGAATGGACCCTGGATTTAGAACTGGATGTAAGCTTGCCGTGATATCAGAATTCGGTGAATATTTGGACAGTGCACAAATATTTCCGGTAAAACCATTTGAAAGAATCTCAGAATCGAAAAAGAAGATGTTAGAATTTATAGAGAAATACGATGTCGGATTAATAGCGCTGGGAAATGGAACTGCCAGTAGAGAAACCGAGATTTTTGTGGTTGATATTATTAGGGAAGTATCGAACAGAAAACTGGCATATGTCATTGTAAATGAGTCCGGTGCTTCTATTTACTCGGCTTCAGAACTAGCGAGACAGGAATTTCCCGATTTGGATGTAACTATCAGAGGAGCAATTTCAATTGCAAGAAGACTTCAAGATCCTTTAGCGGAACTTGTAAAAATAGAACCTAAACATATAGGAGTAGGTCAGTATCAGCATGATGTAAATCAAAAAGAACTCGATGAAGCTCTCGAAGGAGTTGTTGAATCCTGCGTAAATACCGTCGGGGTTGATATAAATACCTCTTCAGGTGCATTACTAAAATATGTTGCGGGAATAAGTGCAAAAATCGCTGAAAATATTCTTGAATATAAGAGAGAAAAAGGACTTATCAAAACCAAAAATGAATTAAGGACAATTAAGGGAATAGGACCTAAGACCTATGAACAATGTGCAGGTTTCATTAGAATTCCCGAATCGGATAATCCGCTAGATAATACCGGAGTACATCCAGAATCTTATGCTGAAGCTGCAAAAGTCATGGAGATGGATCTGGACAAAATAGACGTAGCGACGGTATCTGAAGATTTAGGAATAGGAATACCAACTCTTAAGGACATAATCCACGAGCTTAAAAAACCCGGAAGAGATCCTAGAGAAGAGATGCCGGCACCGGTTTTAAGATCAGATGTACTGACCATGGATGACTTAGAAGAAGGAATGATATTATCCGGAACGGTAAGAAATGTCGTAGATTTTGGAGCATTTGTAGACATTGGCGTAGGAACGGATGGACTTGTTCATATTTCCGAGATTTCAAACTCATATATTAAACATCCGTCAGATGTTTTGAAAGTTTCAGATGTTATAAAGGTATCTGTAATAAGTATAGACAGAAAGAGAGAAAAAATAGGTTTAAGTATAAGAAATGCCAAGAATAAATAATAGAATGTTTTAATAATTGGCTTTTGGGTATTTTAAAACTAAAGGGGGATGTATATGTTTAATATTTTTAAAAAGAAACCTAAAGAAGTTGAAATATTTTCACCAATCGATGGAAAACTAATAAAACTGGAAGATGTTGACGATCCAGTTTTCTCAGGAAAAATGATGGGTGACGGATTTGCAGTGGAAGCTGATGACTCTATAGTCAAAAGTCCTGCTGATGGAGTAATATCAATACTTCATGAGTCACATCATGCATTCGGAATTACTACCGATGACGGATGTGAAATACTGGTACATGTTGGGATGGATACAGTAGGACTAAAAGGTTTGGGATTCAAACCGTTAAAATCCAAAGGAGATAAAGTAAAAGCCGGAGACCCAATACTAGAAGTAGACTTTGATTTAATAAAAGACAAAGTTCCTTCCACACATACGCCGGTAGTGGTTACAAACATAGACGATTACGATATTTTAAAACTCGACTTAACCGTTTCCGGAAATGATTCTGTAATGAAAGTTATCAAAAAATAACTGAAAACCCCGTTTAAAACGGGGTTTTTTAATTTCTATCACTCATTTAATTTTGGCCTAATTCCTATACATCTGGCGGTGAAGCCGGTTCCGTTTACAATATTAGGATAACCTACAATTATAACGCCGCCGACTGCCGGCATTTTGTCAAGATTTGCCATAAGTTCTACTTGGTAGATGTCCTTGGACAGTACATAAGTTTCAACGTCCAGCCAGCCGGATTCTCTACTGAGCATGCTTGCGTCGGTATCGGAAGTCTCGTGTCCTATTGCCTTTACCTTTCTCTCCTCAATCAGGTATTTGCAAGCTTCAAGAGACCATCCCGGATAATTTGAAACACCATCTTCGTCAATATTGTCGAAATTCTCAACTCTCTTACACCAATCTGTTCTAAGAGCAACGAATGAACCTTCCGGGATTTCGCCATATACTTTTTCAAACTCGATGATATCTTGTTTGTTTATCGCATAATTCGCATTTTCCTTTGCTTCTGCTGATTTATCTATTACCACTAATGGGAGAATTGCATCGGATAGTTCTAGCTCATGAAGGTATCTACCCGGTTCGTAGAAATGTACAGGAGCATCGATATGCGTTGCATACTGTCCTACGATAGTATACTCCTTGGCTAAAAATCTATGTTCTTTAAAATTGTATACAACTCTTTCTTTAACGGCATCAAATCCTGCCCAGTGCGGAGTTTCAGCAGCAACTGGATGTGAGAGATCTACTATTTCACAAGTTTCCTTAAGCTTTATCAAATCATTCCATAAATTCAAAGTCATATAATACCTCCTACTCGTTCTTATTTATATTATATATTATTGTACCATACAGTAGTAGAATCATAAAGTACCCATAGATAAGTATGTAGTGTTTTAAAAACAAGAGACATAAAAAAACGACTCATTAATGTTAATTGAATAACATAGACTTAGAAAAATCAGAGTGTATTTATAGATACCCAACTCCAAATATGTTATAATTAATCAGAAGAGAGGTGTCTATATGAAAAGAATATTAATTATTCTGCTTTCGACTTTTTTGCTTTTTACTGCATGTAATAAACCGGCAGATGTAGAGAAAGAAAAGACTGAAGATGCAGAAGTAGTAGATAAAGCAGAAGAGGAAAGAAAGAAAAAGGAAGCTGAAGAAAAGAAGAAAAAAGAGGAAGAAGAAAGACAAGCTGCTGAAGAAGCCAAGAGATTAGAAGAGCTTAAAAATGCTCCGAAATCGCCAATATCAGGCCTTCCTGTGGATAAAGAAGTTTTAAACAACAGAGTTATAGGTTTTATGATAGACAATCATGTTCAAGCTAGACCACAGTCGGGTTTATCTAAAGCTGAAACCATTTACGAGTATGAAGTTGAGAGCAATATTACCAGATACTTGGCATTGTTTTTAGCAAATGATGTTGAATCAATAGGGCCGGTCAGATCTCTAAGACCATACTTTATAAACAGTCTTATGGAATATGACGGTATTATTACCAGGTATGGCGGATCTGATGATGCAGACTATGATGTATATGATCTTGGAATCGATGAAATCGATGGAATGAAGGTTGCCGGATCTTATATATGGAGGGACAGTAGCAAAGGGAAAGTCGCTCCGCACAATGCATATTCATCAACATCTGCAGCAAGACAGGCTGCTGAAAATATGGGCTTCCATTCAGGAGAAGCTAAAGGTGTATTTGAGTTTAATCTTGAAGATACTACTCCAAAGGGAGAGCCTGCTACCAGAGTATTCTTGAATTTCAGTTCATCCACAGCTGTGGAATTTAAGTATGATGAAAATACCAAGACCTATGACAGATATGTTGCAGGAACGCAGCATGTAGACGAATTGGATGGAACAGAAATCAAAGCAAAGAATATAGTAATTCAACTGGTTGAGATGGGCTATTATCCTAACGGTGTACATAGAACCGTCGGCAATATCGGAAGTGGAAAGGGTTATTATATTTCAGACGGCATTGTAACTGAAATTGAGTGGTCCAAAGCTGACAGACAGTCAAAGACAGAATACAAGGATTCTGAAGGCAATCCACTTAAGTTAAATCCCGGACAAACATGGGTTGAGATGTTTAATTTGGCTAAGGAATACGTAATAGAATAATATACTATTAAACCTCGATAAGGAAGACTATCGGGGTTTCTTATCTGAGAATAAAGCTAAAGAGATTGTTTAATTGTTTGTTTATTAAATAAAAAACACTATTAATTTGACTAAGTAAATCATAAATGATATTATATTTATGCGATGAAAAGAAATAGTAATGTGAACTAGTGATTAAGCGAGAAGAGAGATGGTGTGAGCTCTTTATCAAATAGTACATGAACCCGTCTTGGAGCAGTTGGGTCAGCGCCTTATAGCTGTTAAAGGTGGAGCTTTACAGCTCTATTAGAGTGGTACCGCGTGAGTTATCTCCCGTCTCTTGTAGACGGGAGTTATTTTTTTGGAGGGATATTATGAAAATGTCAAAATTTTATATGCCGACACTTAAGGAGAATCCTGTAGAAGCAGAAGTAGAAAGTCACAAACTATTACTTAGAGCGGGAATGATAAGAAGATCGGCATCGGGAATCTATTCTTACCTACCTCTTGGTTACAGAGTAGTAAGAAAGATTGAAGAAATTGTAAGAAGGGGAATGGATGATTGTGGATCGCAAGAAATACTTATGTCTGCAATTCAGCCAAAAGAGATTTGGGAAGATTCGGGAAGATGGGATGTTTACGGTCCTGAGATGTTTAAATTATACGACAGAAACAATAGACAGTTCTGTTTAGGGCCAACTGCCGAAGAGTATTTTACTACACTTGTCAAAGGCGAGATAAGATCATATAAACAATTGCCACTTACAATTTATCAAATTCAAACCAAGTACAGAGATGAAAAAAGACCTAGATTTGGTATAAATAGAGCAAGAGAGTTCCTAATGAAAGATGCGTATAGTTTTGATGCCGATCAAGAGTCATCAGATGAATCCTATATGGTTCAGTGGAGAGCGTATGAGGCTATATTCGATAAGCTAGGACTCGAATATAAAATCGTTCAAGGTGATTCCGGTGCTATGGGTGGAGATAAATCCCATGAATTCATAGCATTATCAGAGGTTGGAGAAGGTGAGATTGCCTATTGTGATTCTTGTGATTATGCAGCGACTGACGAAAAGGCTGAGGTTATCTTTACACCTGTGGATGCCGATGAAGAAATGGAAGAGATGAAGGTAGTTCATACACCTGATGCCACTACGATTATGGCTCTAGCTGATTTTATGGGAGTTAGCCGTAAAAAAACTTGTAAGGCTATAGACCTTGAAGTAAGTGGAGAACCTGTACTGGTATTTATTCCTGGAGACAGAGAACTTAATATGACCAAAATTGCAAATTATCTAGAAGTTCCTGAACATGAGATTGAAATGGCAACAGATGAAACAATCAGAAGGATAACCGGAGCTGAGCCTGGATTTACCGGACCGGTAGGACTTAAAGAAAAAGTAAGAATCATTGTGGATAAGAGAATTGCCGAGTCTAAAAACCTGGTAGTGGGAGCAAATAAGACGGATCATCATATTTCAGGCGTCAATTTTGGAAGAGATTTTACAGGTGAGATTGCAGAAGATTTAGTACTGGCTAAGCAAGGGGATAAATGTCCTAAATGCGGCAGTAAACTAAAATTTGCAAGAGGAATTGAAGTAGGTAATATATTCCAATTCGGTACGAAATACTCAAAACCTTTGAACGCAACTTTCCTAGACGAAAACGGAGTCGAAAAACATTTCATGATGGGTTCTTACGGTATAGGTATAACCAGATCTGTTACTGCCATTATTGAACAAAACCACGATGAAAGAGGTATTATTTGGCCATTGGTAGTAGCTCCATATCATGCAATAATTACAGTTATAAATTCCAAAGACGAAGAGCAAAACAGTCTTTCTGAAGAAATATACAAACAGCTCAGATCAAAAGGAATTGAAGTACTGCTTGATGACAGAAGAGATAGAGCAGGAGTTAAATTTGCAGACAGAGACCTAATAGGGATTCCGCTAAGAATCACAGTAGGTAAAAAAGCGGGAGAGAGAGTAGTTGAATTCTCCACCAGAAGAGAAGGAGAAAACTCCGAAATAACAGCTGACGAAGCCATAGAAAAAGTTATTGAAATGGTGAATGAAGCATTATAAAAATAAAGAGGGTCGTGTCAGGTTAAACTAAAATCTGATACTACCTTCTTTTTTATGAGAAACGTGTTTAGTCTTTACTTTAAATTAGGTATTTTTACAGATTAATAAATTATGAAAAAAAGGCCCTATCATTGCGATAGGGCTACTTTAATTTAAGGAGCTATTTGTAGCTCTTTATTTTATCTCACTTATTTTATCTTAGAAAGCCTGAGACGATTTCTTCTTCGGCTTCTTCTTCACTCATGCCCAGAGTCATAAGCTTATTAATCTGATCGCCGGCTATTTTGCCTATGGCTGCTTCATGAATCAGCATTGCATCAACATGTTTCGCAGTTACATCGGGAACTGCTTTGACGGTAGCTTCATCCATGATTATGGCATCACATTCAGAATGTCCGATACATTCGTTATTCCCGTTAATAATAGAGGTGAAAACCTGACTTGATTTTCCCTTTGCCACTGAACGAGAAACTATATTTGTACTGGAACCTTTACCATTGAGTTCTATTTGAAAATCGGTGGTCGCCAACTGAGTTCCACTGGTCATTATGATTTCTTTTGTGACAAGAGATGCATTGTCTGCGAGATCTGCCTTAGTAACTCTTCTTGTGGAGTCTACACCATTTATTTGAACACTTTCCATTTCCATAGAACTGCCTTCATCGAGGTGAATAACTGTTATAGGATTTAGGACATTTTCACCTGTACCTCCACCTTCGCCATAGTGTTTCTCTACATATTTTACTTTGGAATTTTTACCTACATAGAAAGTGTGGATACCGTCGTGCTGAGTTAGATGACTCCCGTCATTATGGATTCCGCAGCCTGCTACTATTACGACATCACTATTTTCTCCTATATAAAAATCATTGTATACCATTTCCGTAATTCCACCGGTATCAATGACTACCGGGATATGAACGAATTCACTTACTGTACCCGGCTTTATAATTATATCTATACCCGGGTTATCGGTTTTATTTACAATCTCAATATTCTTTGTGCTTTGTCTACTACTCGTTTTACCATTTAATCTTATATTATGCGCACCTTGAGGTTTACCCTTTAAATCTGCAACAACTTCAAGTATATGATCGGCGATTTTCATTATATAACAACCTCCCTTATGCAGCATTCACAGTCGTCAGGATGTCCCATTAACATAGGATATATTTCATCATGAGTTCCTATTCGTTTAATTTCACCATCTTGTAGAAGCACAATCTGATCTGCTATATTTAATATCCTCTCTTGATGTGAAATTATGATTATACTTCCTTCTGTTTTCTTTCTGAGTCTCCTAAATATGGAAATAAGATTATTAAAACTCCACAGGTCTATTCCCGCTTCAGGTTCATCAAAGATAGTAAGTTTGACCTCTCTCGCCATGAGTGTGGCGATTTCAATTCTCTTTAACTCTCCACCGGAAAGACTGTCATTTAATTCCCTTTCAATATAATCTGCTGCACAGAGTCCTACATCGGATAAGTACACACATGCTTCATCGCTTGTGATATCTCTTCCATGAGAAATACGAAGAAGATCTTTTACCATCAAACCCTTAAATTTAACCGGAGCTTGAAATGCATAGCCTATTCCAAGCTTAGCTCTCTCATGGATATCCATTTTGGTTATGTCGACACCGTCAAAAATTATCCTACCTGAAGTAGGCTTCTCTAAACCCATAATCAGCTTTGCCAAAGTAGATTTACCACTTCCGTTTGGACCTGTAATAACTACATATTTATTATCCTCAATACTTAAATTGATATTCTTTAAAATATGTTTTTTTCCGTTACCATTTTCAGTTTCCACCTCGTAACAGATATCAATTAATTCCAACATTATACTCCCTCCCAGTATATTATACTAAATCAGCCATACATTCACTTGAATGCATGCAATCAAACTCACAAACCTCAAGCATTGCAATATAATCTAAAAAATCCATTATCGTAGACCTCTGTTCATTGCTTAGATTTGAAAAATACTTACATATTTCATGATTTCCAATTTTATGATAATCACGATAGCTATTAACTACCTCGACACCTTTTGGAGTTAATGTATAATATTTTTCCTTTTTATTACTATCTTTTAGGAATCTTGATACAAGATTCTTTTTTTCGAGTGAATTTCCCCACTGAGTAATTGCACCTCGGGTGACCATAAGTTCTTTAGACAATTCGACTGCGTTGCTATTGGGGTTTTCGAAAACTGCATTTATAAAAACAAGCTCTGAACAAGTTAAATCAGGTTTTCCTATTTTAGAGCTGACGATTTTACGCTGTTTATCAAGCTCATCAATTGTAGTAAATAATTTACTTAATATGAGACATTTCATTGGTTTCCTCCTTAGCTATAGTATACATCACAGAATCATTAAGGTCAATATTGTTAAGTGGCTAAACAAAAAATATGATAAAAAATCGTTAAAAATAAAATATTTTGCATAAACACTTGACATTGCTGGGTTAAAGTATTAAAATAGTTCAAAGCATAGACAAGGAAGAGTATAAATCATAAGGTTCACAGAGAAGGAGATTCTTGGCTGGAAAATTTCCCGGATGCTGGATTTAGAAAACCACCTTTAAGCTCGCTCCCATATAAGGAGTTGCGATAGCCACGTTATAGCTACTACTGATATATTAGGTGGAAACGATGCATTGGGCACTCGTCCTGGAGGACGAGTGCCTTTTAACATATGGAGGTATAAAGATGAAAAAAGTTGTAAAATTTGGTGGAAGTTCACTGGCAGATTCATCACAATTCAAAAAAGTAAGATCTATCATTGAACAAGATCCTGAAAGAGCATTTGTAGTAGTATCTGCTCCGGGAAAAAGACATTCACAGGACCATAAGATTACTGATTTACTACTGATGAGTCATCAGTTGTCATCTCATGATCTTAATTTTGAGGAGGTGTTTGAGCTTATTGAATCCAGATATACTGAAATATGTAGCGATCTGGACTTAAGCATTGACATTAACCCTATTTTAAGTGAAGTCAAAGAAAATATATCTAAAGGAGCTTCCAGAGATTATGTTGCCAGTAGAGGCGAGTATATCAATGGGTTATTATTAGCTGACTATCTAGGTATAGATTTTATAGATGCATCAGAAATTATTAGATTTAACGATAATGGTGTTTTTGATGATGATAAGTCTGAAGAGCTTATTTCTGAAAAACTTAAAGATGTTGAAAGAGCAGTTATCCCCGGGTTTTATGGAGCAAATAGACATGGCCAGATTATTACTTTTTCTAGAGGAGGCTCAGATGTAACAGGCTCAATTGTAGCTAATGGAGTAGAAGCATCAATTTATGAGAACTGGACTGATGTATCCGGGTTCTTAATGGCGGACCCTAAAATTCAAGAGGATGCAAAGCCAATGGGTTTAGTTACTTATAAAGAATTAAGAGAATTATCGTACATGGGCGCACCTGTACTTCATGAAGAGGCAATATTTCCTGTAAGAAAAAAAGGAATATCCATACAAATTAAAAACACAAATGAACCTGAAGCACCAGGTACGATGATAGTACATGATGACTTTGATCAGATTAAACAGGGTAGTATAACGGGCATTTCAGGAAAAAAAGGTTTTACGGTCATTTCCGTTGAGAAGACCCTTATGAATGTTGAAAAAGGTTTTATAAGAAAACTTATTTCAATTTTTGAAGCCAATGATATTTCTATAGAACATATCCCTTCCAGTATCGACTCAATTTCTATTATTGTGGCAGATTCTGAAATTAAAGACAAAGAGAAGAAGATAGTGGAAGAAATTAAGATATATTGTAATCCGGATACAGTCAATGTATACCCCGGAATGGCACTTTTAACTGTGGTTGGTAGAGGGATGGTCAAAACTAAGGGAACATCAGCCAAGATTTTTACAGCGCTTTATGAAGCCGGAGTAAATGTAAGGATGATAACTCAGGGTTCAAGCGAATTGAATATAATAATAGGAATAGAGACTAGAGATTTTGAAAAAGCTGTTAGAGCTATTTATGGAGCATTTAAATAATTATTTAAAGAAGGAGAGATGAGGATGAAAAAGGTAAATTTAGGATTATTGGGTTTTGGAACTGTGGGACAAGGTGTTGCGAAGATTATTGGAGAAAAATCAGATTCTCTTGGGAAATACCTTGGTGTCGAGCTTGTCGTTAAAAGAGCCTTGGTAAAAGATATCTCTAAGACAAGGGAAGTTAAACTAAATGAATCAGCTTATACTTTGGATTATTTAGATATAGTAAATGATCCTGAGATTGACATAGTTATCGAATTAACCGGATGTATTGATGAGGCTTATAAAATGATAACCGAATCACTTAATGCTGGTAAACATGTTGTTACTGCTAATAAAGCTGTTATTAGTCAATACTTTGAGGAATTCACTGCACTTGCAAAAGAAAAAGGACTGAACTTTTTATATGAAGCGAGTGTTGGAGGAGGAATCCCGATTATAAAACCTCTATACGATGTAATAAAACTTAATGATGTAAAAAGAGTTAGAGGAATAATGAACGGTACTTGCAATTATATACTTACCAATATGACTCAAGACGGAGCGGATTATTTTGATGTATTGAAAGAAGCCCAAAAACTTGGATATGCAGAAGCCGATCCTTCAAGTGATGTTGACGGCTTCGATACTATGAGAAAACTGAGAATATTATCAACTATTGCATTCAAACAGCCTATTATGGAAGATGAAATCATCATGGGAGGTATATCGAAATTAAATGCACTGGATATTAATTTACTTAAAGGATTAGGTAGAGTCATTAAATTGATAGGAGATGCCTGGGTGGAAGATGACAAGGTTAAAGCTGTAGTACAGCCTGTTGCAGTTCATAGTGGCAGCTACTTCTCATCTGTCAATCAAGCATATAATTCTATAACAGTGCAAGGTGATATGGTAGGGGAGCTCAAGTTTTACGGTTCAGGTGCCGGCATGCTTCCAACTGCCAATGCAGTACTTACAGATTGTATGGATATAGTATTACAAAACCAAAAACCTGAAACATATGGAATCGGACTAAGAAGAGATGTTGACTCCAATAGTATAAGCGGTGAGTTTTATGTAAGATACGACGATGGAAAAGTTGACCTTGATGATTTAAAAGACAGAGAATTAAATGAAAATCCAAAAGTAATAGTAACTAAAAGAGTAAATCTTGCGGAAGTGCAGGAAAAATTGGCAAATGACGAGAATGCGAGTGTGGTTAGACTTGAGAGTGAGGACTACTAAATGAGATATAACAGCACAAGAAATAAGAACTTATCAGTCAGTGCTGCAGAAGCTATAGTGCGTGGAATTTCACCTGATGGAGGATTATATATACCTGAAGAATTTCCTAAGCTCATGGATTTAAAAGACTTAATGAATATGTCCTATCGGGAACTTGCCTCATATGTACTGGGATTGTATTTTGAAGAACTTGGACTAGGCAAATTAAAAGAATCAGCCGGAGCTGCGTATGACGGCAAGTTTCCAACTGAAGTTACACCACTTAAAACCATTGGAGACATGACTTTTATTGAGCTTTATCATGGTAGGACATTGGCTTTTAAAGATATGGCACTTTCGGTACTGCCACATTTATTAAAAGCATCTTTAGAAAAATTAGGAAACGAAAATAGGATTCTAATACTGGTTGCTACATCGGGTGACACAGGAAAGGCAGCTCTAGAAGGTTTCAATGAGGTGGATGGCATAGATGTAATGGTCTATTATCCCAAAGACGGAGTTAGTGAAGTACAAAGATTACAGATGGTAACTCACGCAGGTAGTAATACTCATGTTATAGCCATAGATGGCAACTTTGACGACGCTCAATCAGGTGTTAAAGATATTTTTACAGATGAGGATTTTAAAAACAAGATTATGGAACTGGGCTTTAATTTTTCATCTGCCAACTCCATTAATATAGGTAGATTGATACCTCAGATTGTATACTATATCAATGCATATTTAAGACTTGTAGAAAAGGGTATAATCAATAATGATAGTAAAATAAATGTAGCTGTTCCTACCGGTAATTTTGGTAATGTACTTGCTGCGTACTATGCAAAGCAAATGGGACTACCCATAAATAAACTAATAGTTGCTTCAAATGACAATAAAGTTTTGACCGACTTTTTTGAAACAGGTGAGTATGACAAGGAAAGAGAACTGCTCCTAACATCTTCACCTTCTATGGACATTCTAATATCAAGCAATTTAGAACGACTCCTCTATCATATTACGGATGGAGATTATAAAAAAGTGTCCGAAGCAATGAAAAAGCTGAATCAGAACAAAAAGTATCTATGGGATGAATTTGGAGAAGGCGAATTCTTTGCAGCATTTGCAAGCGAAGAGGATGTTTCAAACTCAATAAGAGAAGTTTACGATGGTGATTACACAATCGACCCTCATACAGCAGTAGCTTATTTTGCAGCTAGAAGATATATTGAAACGACCGGGGATAAGACTCATATGCTAGTGGCATCAACTGCAAGTCCGTTTAAGTTTCCGGCTAAGGTACTAAGCTCAATTGGAGAAGATGTTCCTGATTTGGAATTTGACTCACTAAGATTACTATCAGAAAAAATGAAGGTAGAGATTCCGGACTCTTTAAAAGAATTGCCGTATCTCGAAATCAAACATAAAGATGTATATAAACCGGATGAAATGAGACAATCTATACTAGAAATTATACAGGAGAAAAAATATGTTAAGGATTAGTGTCCCAGCTACAAGTGCAAATATTGGCCCCGGATTTGATGTTTTTGGTTTAGCGATTGAAATGAAGAATGAATTTGTTTTTAGCCATGCCGATTCATTCGATGAAGATAATTTAGTATATCAAGCATTCAAACGTGCCTATGAGAGACTGGGGCTTGAACCCGAACCAATCAAAGTTGAGATTAATGCAGAGGTTCCGATGGCCAGAGGGCTTGGTTCTTCTTCAACCTGTGTTGTTGCAGGGGTTGCTGCAGCACTTTATAGAATAAGAGGCGAGATTAACAAAGACTTTTTACTAGACATTGCCACCGATATAGAAGGGCATCCGGACAATGTAGCACCGGCGATCTTCGGTAATTTAGTAGTATCGGTAATGGATGAAAGCAAGGTCTATTACACCATTCACAAGCTTCACGATGACTTGAAGTTTTTGACGATTATACCGGATTTTGAATTAGCCACTGAAAAAGCAAGAGAGATACTGCCAGGGGTTATATCCAGAGCAGACGGAATTTATAATGTAAGCCGAGCCTGTTTACTTGTACCTGCGCTTGAAGTGCTTGATGAGCAAAAGATAAGAGTAGGACTTAAGGACAGATTTCATGAACCATATAGAAAATCACTCATACCGGGATACGACGAAGTTAAAAAAGCCGCTATCAAACTAGGAGCAATAGGATGTTATCTAAGTGGAGCGGGCCCAACTATGATGTGTATCACAACTGCAGATAATACAGCCGTTTTTGATGGACTAAGCGAGTATCTGAAATCTGCATTCCCAAGTTGGCAAATAAATGCTTTCAATATCGATAAAAAGGGTATAGTAGTTATCGAGGAGTGATAAAATGAAAATCAGTATAGTAAAATGGTCGGACTTTAAAACCAGTACATGGTCAGGAGGAACCACCTCCGAGATAATCATAGTACCTAAAGGTGCAGAAGTGGGGAAGAGAAACTTTGACCTTAGGATATCGACAGCTACTTGTGACTTGGATGAATCAGTATTTTCTGATTATACGGGATTCAAGAGATATATAGCACCTGTTGATGGTGAACTCGTCTTGGATGTTGAAGGTAGTGAAGTTAAACTAAGTCCATACGAAGTTTATGGATTTAATGGAAGTGAGGCTGTTACAGGATACAGTAAAGTCAGAGATTATAATTTGATTTTTAAAGAGGGTTTGAATGCACAGATGGAATCTTTTGTACTAAGGGATGTAAAAGTTTTAACCCTTACTTCAAAAAACTATCTAATACAGAGCTTTGATAGCGATATTAGATTTGAAACTGAAAACGAATCGGGTGTTCTAAATAAAAATGATGCCCTATTAATCGAAAATGCAAATGGATTTTTAAAACTTTATTCTGAAGTGGAAACGCCACTATTTCTTATCCAATACTAAAAGAAATCCGATTTCAACCTGGTTTGAAATCGGATTTTTGTCTTATTAATTCTTGTGGTATTTTTCGTCAATCGGCATATCTTTTCTAGCAACAAAATCGTAAAGAGTTTTAACCGGAATTCCGGTTGCGCCTTTAGGAAGATAGCCCCAGCCCTTATCGGAATACGCTGGACCTGCAATATCAAGATGAACCCAAGGTTTTTCTTCTGCAAAATGTTCCAAGAACAGTCCCGCAGTAATAGCACCGCCCCATCTGCCTGTAGAGTTTTTAAGATCTGCGAAATCAGCTTTTAACAAATCTCTCATCTCATCGAAGGATGGGAACAACCATAAGTGTTCACCGGATCTCTTGGATGCTTTTTTTACTTCTTTGTATAAATCCTTATTATTAGTAACAGCACCGACAGTGTATTCACCTAAACCTACTACGCAAGCACCGGTAAGCGTAGCTATATCAATTATACAAGAACTGTTTACCTTTGTGGCTGCATAATAGATTGCATCCGCAAGAGTAAGTCTACCTTCAGCATCGGTGTTTACAACATCTATGGTAGTGCCTTTCATAGAACCGATGATGTCTCCGTTTTTATATGCACCACCGGAAATCATGTTCTCGCATGCAGCAATAATTCCAATTACATTGTTCTCGGTTTTATTCTTAGCCAAAGCATAGATTGCTCCTACAACTGAAGCTGATCCCGCCATATCTGCTTTCATAGTATACATACCATCTGCAGGCTTTATAGCATATCCGCCTGAATCATAGGTAAGTCCTTTTCCGACAAGAGTAATAGCAGGCTTGTCTTCACCTTTTGGAAGGTATTTCATTACTATAAATTTAGGCTCTTTCTCTGAACCTTCTGCAACCGCAAGGAATGCTTCCATTCCCAGTTCTTTTATTTTATCTTTATCAAAAACTTCAACTTCAACGCCAAGACCGGAAAGTTCATCTACAGCAATTTTTGCAAGCACTTCCGGATACATGTCCATAGAGGGAGTATTGACTAACTTACGAGTAAGGTTTACACCTTCCATTATTCCAAGAGTCTCCTCCAGTGCAAGCTCTGCTGATTCGTCCTTGCCTTCTATTGGGATTATGCTTATAGTTTCGACATTCTTTACTGTTTTTTTGCTTAGATATTCATCGAAGATATAATCGTTTTGAAGGAAACCTTCGATATATGATTTAGTCATTTTTCTCGTACAATAACCATCGTATTTATTGATTATCACACTTGCTTCTTTGACTTTATTAGTCTCAAGTGTTTTTGCTGCAATATTTGCGGCCAATCTGAAAACATCGTGATTGAGATCTTCATACTTGCCCAGACCTACAACTACGATATTATCGGAGCCAGGCCCCAAATCAGCATAGACAGATTTTTTCTCACCTTTAAATTCAAGAGTGTTTTTTGCATAATCTCTCTTTGCATCGCTTAGCATTGTTAGTTTTTCGTCTTCAAGTACGAAATGAACCTTAACTTCAAAGTCTTTTGATAATACAATTTTCATTTCAAGCCTCCTATTAATTATTTATTGTATAACAAAAAAGAGTCGTACTATTAACGACTCTTTTTATTTTTGATTACTCATCAGCCTCTTCAGCGCCTTCATCTTCAGTTTCATCAACTGTAGGTACGTCAGCAGCGTCGATTGTTTCATCAGTTTCTTCTTCTTCGACTTCTTCTCTAGGTTCTTGTAGAGTTGCAACAAGTTCTTCTGCATCTGTCCAGAATGTAAGTTTTTCATTAGAGAAAATATCTAGATCTTTAACTAGAACTTGATCGCCATACTGCATTTCAGTAACATTATATACTGCTGCTTGAGGGATATCAACCGGTAGACATTCGATGTCTACTTCGTTTAATTGTTGTGTTAAAACTGAAGGTTGAAGTATAATATCGTCTCTTCCTTCAAGAATGATTGGAATTTGAATTCTAAGTGATTCCTTCATGTCGATCATATAGAAGTCAACATGAGTATATCTGTTCTTATAAGGATGTTTTTGAACTTCCTTAAATAGAACAGGTAAATTTTCAGATCCCAATACTAAATCTATTATTGTGTTAGTTCCAGCACTTAAGAATACCTTGTGTAATTCTTTTTCAGAAATAGATATTGTCTTAGGTTCAACTCCTTTTCCGTAAACAACTCCCGGAACAATCTTTTCTGCCCTTAATTTATCTGTTTTATTTTTACCTATACCTTCACGTAATTCTACGTTAAGTTTAATTTCTGCCATAGGAATTCCCCCTTTAATATCTTAAATTAGGCTCATATAGTGTATTATACCAAATAAGATAGATGATGTCTAGTTTAAAGCAAAAGTGCTAAAAAATCTATCTATTGAGTAGTAAAAGCAAGATAATCCCAGGGAAACCAAGAAATCCGGCGACAAGAGCATTTATAAAATTAAACTCTATACTCAAAGAGAAGAAACCGGCTAATAGATTAAAAACCAATAAAAGGCCAACCCCAACCAGACTGTTTAACAATAGTTTTAATATTATTTTCATAGATACTGACAGTACCTTTGCAATGATCAGCATTAGTACTATACCTATTATAGCTGCTATAATTTCCATAGTTCACATCCTCTCCGTAAAGATATACTATAATTATATACCTTTTAACTCCAAAATGTAACAAGCTTACTAAACTGTACTAATCTATGCAATACCTTGATATAGTTCTACTCTTGCTATACAATATAATTAAACTAGTATAAAATCAGACGAACATAAAATACTTAATAAGGGATGATTATATTGGCTTTAAAATCAAGGAAAAAGAAAATAAAACAGAATAGGATGCATAGACTGATAAAACAAAAGTATAGGCATGATATAAAACTCAGAAGAATTAGAGAAAAAAGAAGAAAGAAAAATCTCATTATAGCATTATCTACCCTTATGGCTATCTTTATAATAGCTATGTCCTTATTTTTTATAAAAGAAATCTTCCTTGAAAAAATTCCAAAACTTGAAACTACTGAAGACGATTCAAAGACAAGTGCAATGGCAGACGAGGATACAGAGGAAATAGATGATACTGAAGCTAAATCTGATGAAGAATTAAAAAATCAAATAGATGAGGAAAAACAAAAGCCCAAAATAAATAAAAACCCCGGAATATTAGACAATGAGATAAAAACTTATCTAAGGAAAAATAGCATAGATATTAATGATATCGGATTTGTATATAAAAACTTAAAGACAGGAGTGGAGCTTAGAATAAATCCTGATGACGTATTTTTGGCTGCTTCTGTTATGAAGGTACCGATTTGTATGCTGACTTATGACTTAGCTTTTGAAGAAGAATTGGATTTGGGTATGGAACTCACATATTATGCAAATGACAAAGAAGGTGGTACAGGAATTTTGCAAGGTGAAAGAATAGGTTCCAGTTATCCGATTGAAGAATTACTCGAACTTATGATAACACATAGTGACAATGTAGCAACTAATATGATGTATAGATTTTTGGGAGGATACCATGCCGAATACCTACTCGACACTCTAGCCAGAGTATATGGAATCAGCTCATACAACGGAAATTATATAACTCCAAACGAAAGTCAGATGGTACTGGAAAGATTATATAACAACGAGGACAATAATCCATACTATCAAAAACTGCTTGATGATATGAAAAATACTATCTACAACGAATATTTCACAAGGGAGATAAAGGGAGTAAAAATTGCACATAAAACAGGTGATTATGACGGTTTTTACAACGATATCGGAATAGTGTATGATACCGAACCCTATATTTTCGCAGCATTTACAAATAACTTATCCTATGCGTCCAATGTCTTGGCAGATTTAGGGAAAATTGTATACGATTGGCATGTGGAAAAATAAAATAAGTAAAGGTAGTGTCAAAACAAACAAAATCAGATACACTACCTTCTTTTTTAAAAAAAAAACGGGGTCAGGGTACACTTTTTTAAACTGTTTTGGTTACTTATTCATTTGACAAATACGAAAGCACTGTAATTAAGCTCATGAGAGCATAAATATACATATGTTTGAAGCAATATGCTTGGCTATGGCTTAACTTATATCCTTTTTTGCTAAAAATTTAGGTGCTTGATATGGGGTTAAATTTTAAGACAGTTCCCATTAATTTTAATTTAATCGTCAAAAAAGGACCTATCATTGTAATAGGTCCTTAAAAGTTTAAGGAGCTGTTTTAACAGCTCCTTTTGTTTTTCTAATTTTAGCAAATAGATCTTATTTTGCTTTTTCCAACGCTTGCTTAACAGCAGCTTTAAAACCATCAGTTGTAACAGTTGCACCTGTAATAGTGTCTACTTTGGCACCATTTTTTTCAACAGCTGCTTTTGAAAGTGAATCAAGTGCAATACCGCCTATATCATCGGTTTCTGAATGGCTAACTACTTTAACTTCGCTAACTTTTCCATCTTCACCAACAGTTACATTAACTTTTATGTTCTCGTCAGGACTATATCCTTTACCCTCACCCTCATAAGTGCCTTCTTTGTATTTTGTTGCACAGGCAGCAAATGTAAGTACCATTACAAATACCATAGCTAATGCTAATATTTTTTTCATTATTACTCCCCCTTTGTTAAAAAAATATTTGGTAATTTTAATTATATCGAAACAGATAAAGAGGGTCAAGGAATAAGGCAGCCTTTATAATAAATGTGAATTAATCGTAATAAATAGATATTGATAAAATATAGACTATTATTGAAGCTTTCATTAAATAAATACCTCTAATTAGGGAAAAGTCGCTCTTTGACCTAGTAAATTGAATATAAAACTTGTAATAATTCTGTTTACTATTATAATTAAGATAGTTATAAATAAGAAATTTTAAATTGCAGTAAATTTATTTAGCGGAAGAGAGTGAAAACCATTAAAACGCCAATTTATGATAGATTATTAGATATATCTTCTAAAAATACAATATATTTTCAACTACCCGGTCACCATAAGAGAACGAATCAGTTTTTGGACTTTAATATTTTACCTTCATTTGATACCACAGAGACATTTGGTACTGACAATCTTCATGAGCCTGAGGAGATAATATTTGAATCTATGAGAGAAGTGAGCCGAGTATATGGATCTAAAGAGAGCATTTATCTAGTAAACGGGTCAACTAGTGGGATTCATATAGCGATGATGAGTGTAACTAAACCGGGAGATTCCGTATTAATCCAAAGGAATTCACATGTTTCAGCTTATAATGGCAGCATACTTGGACGCTTAAATGTTGAGTATATAATGCCTGAGTATGACAGTAGTATTCAATTGGTCGGAGGAATTGATGTTCACAAATTCAAGGAGTTAATTCAAAACAATCGCTCGATAAAAGCCTGCGTTTTATTACATCCTTCATTTTATGGTGTTTGTTCGGATTTATGTGAGATAATAGATATAGCACATAAAAATGGAGTAATCGTAATCGTAGATGAAGCACATGGACCGCACTTGAGCTTTTCAGATAGACTGCCTAAATCTGCGATTGAACTCGGGGCTGATATGGTAATACATTCTGCTCATAAAACTCTTCCTTCTCTAACACAAACAGCAGTGCTGCATATATGCTCAGATAGAGTCAATATTGATAGAGTAAGGTCCGTTTCGAGACTGCTTCAAACGACCTCTCCTTCTTACATTTTTATGACTTCAATAGAAAAAGCTGTTGCCTATATGGATTCTTTTAAAGGAAGAGAGGACCTAGATACACTGATTGGTAATATAAATAGATTTAATGAGAGTATATCTAAAATAGATAGAATTAAACTTCTCGGTAATAAATCGGAAAGTCTATTTTATGACAGAGATATTACAAAAATACATTTTGAGATTGAAGGGATAAGAGGAACTGACCTTATAGACATACTCCATAGGGATTATAATATAAATATGGAATATGCTGATTTTAGGTATGTCATAGGAGTGACATCAGTTATGAATACAGAAGACGATTTCAAGTATCTTGAAGATGCACTAGGAGAAATTGCGTCCAATAATACTTATGATGAGACAGAAGACTTGGACATGAAACTTATTGAACCGAAACAAATTATTCCGATTTACGAAGCTTTTAACTCTGAGAATAAAACTGTAAAATTGGTGGAATCAGTAGGCTCTGTATCAGCATCCTACATCATTCCGTATCCTCCCGGAATACCGCAACTTGCCCCAGGAGAGTTGATTACCGATGAGCATGTAGAAATTGTTGAAAAGTATAAAGATAAAGGGATCTCAATTGTGGGATTAAATAAAGATATGATAGATATAGTAGGGGTGTAATATGAGAGGAAAGTTCATAGTGTTTGAAGGACCTGACGGATGCGGCAAGAGTACAATCGCAAAAAATGTCAGCACTATCTTGGGTGAAATGGGTGTGGCACATATATTAACCAGAGAACCCGGAGGTACAGATATAGGTGAAGAGATAAGAGGATTACTGCTTGGTCAGACGGGTAATATGTCGCCTCGGACAGAAGCCTTATTAATGGCTGCATCTCGTGCGCAAATAGTTGAAGAAGTAATTAAAACGAATTTGGAAGAGGACAAATATGTTCTCTGTGACAGGTACGTACTTTCTTCACTAGTTTACCAAGGTATTGGGAGAAAATTGGGTATAAATAATATATTAGAAGTAAACGATTTTGCTATGAATGGTCTACTGCCTGATCTAACACTGTATTTTGATATAAGCTTCGAAGAGGCATTGAAACGAAGAGGCAAAAGAGATACAAAGGATAGGATGGAAAACTTGGAAGATGATTTCCATAAAAGCATACATGATGGATATGAAGTGATTTATAAAGAATTCGAAAAAGTGTATAATATAGTTAAGATAGATGCTTCAAAAAGTGAAGAAGAAGTTACGAAAGACGTAATCGATATAATATTAAATAAATGGAGGGGAGCTAATGAAACTGATAATTGCAATCGTGCAAGATGAAGATGTTCATATGCTAATGGATGATTTAATGGAGAATGAGTTTAGAATTACCAAACTTGCCTCTACAGGTGGATTTCTAAAAGCGGGAAATACTACACTGCTCTTAGGAGTTGAAGAAGATAGAGTGGACAGAGCGCTTGAGTTAATAAAAGACAACTGCAGCTCAAGGAGAACCACTACGACATTATTGAATGTTTCAATGCCGGGGGATGCTTATGTTCCGTTACCTATGCAAGTTCAAATAGGTGGGGCTACAGTATTTATATTGAATATAGAAGATTATATAAGAGTATAATAAGGAGGATAGTTATGAAATTAATACTTGCTATAATAAGTGATGAACTTATTAATGAAGTATCTAAAGAACTATCAGACAGTGAGTTTAATACTACCAAACTAAGCTCTACAGGTGGATTTAGAAAAAAGGGTAATACCACTATCATAATTGGAGCCGAAAAAGAAAAGGTAGCTAAATGTGTTGAAATTATAAGGAGTACGATTTTAAAAAGCTCTAAAAGAAATCCTGACGATGATATTGCTGATGCCAATATTTTTGTTATGCCAATGATAGACATGAGAAAGATGTAATGAAACAGACATATTCTGACCTGGAAATACTTGAAAAGCAATTAGAGGCAGGTACGGTTTCTCATGCCTATATATTTGAATGCTTAAATGCAGATGATGCACTGAATGAAGCACTTATTTTTATAAGTAAATACAATGATATAAACACAAATGATTTAAATTCTGATATCACAAAAGAAAGAAATGCCAGAGATTTATCTATAATTAAACCCGATGGTAAAACCATAACTATAGATAAAATTAGAGATTTGATAAGTTTTTTTAGAACTGGACCTTTTCAGAATAAATACAAGACTGCTATAATATATGAAGCGGATAAGCTAAGAGTCGAATCTTCCAATGCCATGCTTAAGCTGCTTGAAGATATGCCGAGATATGGTAAAATAATACTCATAGTAAAATCCTCGAAAAGACTTTTACCTACAATACTTTCAAGATGTCAATTGATAAGACTTGGAAGCGAAACCGGAGAATCACAAAATATAGACTATAATTTTGTATACGATTTAATAGATGCCCTTATTGCAGGTAAAATTAATTATATTGCCGAACATAGGAAAGAGATAGAAGAAAACAAGGATAATGGCGCGGAATTCTTTTCGGTAATAATAGAGTATCTTGGGATGATATCATTCTTTAACCAAATAGATATCAGAGATGAGGATTTGAGTAGGAGAATCAGTGAAAACTATTCTCAAAGAAATATAGATCATAATAAACTCAATGAGGTAATTGTGAAATGTATGGAAGTGCAAAAAAACTTGTATAATAATGTTAACTTTTTATTATCAGTAGAAAGAATAGCATTGGATTTAAATAAATTGTAGTTTAAAAAAGCAATATGGAGGAAATCTTGAATAAAGTAATAGGAGTTAGATTTAAAGAATCCGGGAAAATATATTATTTCGACCCGATTAATATAGATATTGAAGTTGGACAAAATGTAATAGTCGAAACTGCTAGGGGTATTGAGTTCGGAACCTGTGTAGTTGGAGAAAAGCAAATAGACGAAAGTGAACTGGTTGCACCATTAAAACCGGTTATTAGAGTTGCAGACGATGTAGATGTCAGGATTCATGAAGAGAATAAAGCAAAAGCAAAAGATGCAATAGATATTTGCCAAATAAAAATAGAAGAAAATAAACTGGATATGAAACTTGTAGACTGTGAATATACCTTTGATAATAATAAAGTAATCTTCTACTTCACATCTGATGGAAGAGTTGACTTTAGAGATTTAGTAAAGGATTTGGCTTCTATATTTAGAACCAGGATAGAATTAAGACAGATTGGCGTAAGGGATCAAGCTAAGATAACAGGTGGTCTTGGACCTTGCGGAAGAGTTATTTGCTGTAAAAAGTTTTTGGGCGAATTCTCTCCGGTGTCCATTAAAATGGCGAAAGAACAATCACTATCCTTAAACCCATCCAAAATTTCAGGACTATGTGGTAGATTGATGTGCTGTTTGAAATACGAGCAGGATACCTACGAGGAATCTTTGAAGAAAATACCTCCTGTGGGAATGATAGTAGAAACTGAAGAGGGTAGAGGTACTATAATAGATTCATATGTTCTATTGGAACTTATCAAAGTAAAACTAGCAACAGCTGACGGTATTGAAGAGATAAGAACATATTCTATCAACGATGTCAAAGTGACAAAAGAGAAGGATATGAAATATTACAGAGAATCCGAAGACATACAATTTGTGTACGATGAAGACTAGTTGATTTTAAGGCAGCAATGGTATATAATATACTTGAAATAAAATAAAGGAGGTGTTAATTAATGGCACACAGAATTGATGAAACTTGTATAGCTTGTGGATCATGTCAACCTGAATGTCCAGTAGATTGTATTTCTGAAGGCGATATCTTCGTAATTGACGCAGAAGAGTGTACAGATTGTGGAGCATGTGTATTAGTATGTCCTACTGATTCTATCCACGCTGAATAATTCAGAATACATAAACAAATGACTAAAAAGCTCTCAGTGAGAGCTTTTTTTGATTTCAAAATACTTAAACAAAAATTAATAGAAAATAAAATAAATAATAAACTGACTAAATTTCTTTACAATATGACCTATAAAGTGATAAACTTTAAACTATGTAAGTGGTTTGAAAGGAGAATTTTATGTCGAGTTTTATAAGTCCTGATAATACTTGGGCACTTTGGTCTGTACTGGCTGTTGCATCTGCTACAGCAATCTATCTAGAGCAAAGATATGATTGGGCAAACAAAGTAACAGGCTGTATACTAGCTCTTTTAATTGCGCTGGTATTATCAAATTTAAATGTCATTCCCGCAGATTCACCGGTTTATGACAATGTATGGGGATATGTAGTTCCGCTGGCTGTACCATTACTATTATTTAGAGCAAATATCAAAAAGATATGGAAAGAATCCGGTAGGGTTTTAATCATATATCTATTAAGTGGTATTGGAACTATACTTGGAGGTATAGTAGCATTCTTTTTATTAAAAAATGCTATACCTAACTTATCAAATATTGCACCAATGTTCGTAGGAACATACACAGGCGGATCAGTAAACTTTGTAGC
The DNA here is from genome assembly GCA_036321625.1 of Peptoniphilaceae bacterium AMB_02. NCBI lineage: Bacteria > Bacillati > Bacillota > Tissierellia > Tissierellales > Peptoniphilaceae > Microaceticoccus > Microaceticoccus formicicus. The sequence continues at coordinate 1,748,601 of CP143259.1, read as the reverse complement.
AATGTCTGAAAGTTTCAAAGTTGATGGTGCAACGGTTTCCGCAGCATTAGTAGCGGATAACTTGCTAATGGCACTTTACTTTTTTGCACTGGTTGCAATGCCTGCTATCGCATTTTTCCGTAACTCATTCCGTACACCTCTAATCGATAGAATCGAAAACTCTTCAGATAAAGAAAAAGATTATAATAAGACACTGGCAGCTAAGTATTGGGGAGCAAAAGAAATTTCGCTATTTGATATCGCTGCTAATATTGCAATCGCTTTTACAATAGTTACAGTGTCTACATTGATAGCCAATACACTATCATCAGCAATAGGAGACTCTACAAAAGTACGAGAAGCTATGAGTTTGTTCTTCGGTAATAAATATTTAATAATTACCACACTTACAATGATACTTGCAACTATTTTCGCACCGCAATTTGAAAAAATACAAGGAAGTCAAGAAATAGGAACATTCCTAATTTACTTGTTCTTCACAGTAATTGGAGCTCCTGCTTCATTAAAACTTATTATCAGAGAATCTCCACTACTATTATTATTTGCACTAATTATAGTTCTTATTAATATGATAGTAAGTATAATATTCGGTAAAATATTTAAATTCAGTCTGGAAGAAATAATAATCGCATCCAATGCAAATGTCGGAGGACCGACAACAGCAGCTGCCATGGCAGTATCTAAGGGATGGACTGAATTAATAGTTCCTGCACTACTGGTAGGGACATTGGGCTATGTAATAGGAAACTATTACGGACTGCTTGTAGGAGCATTTTTGAGATAAAGACTAAATCCATTTCCATAAAACTCTAAGTAGCTGTAAATAACAGCTCCTAAAAAACTAAAACGGTGCATCCTCATGATGAGCCGCAGACTATAGAAAAACCCTAACTAAAATTAGGGTTTTTCTTATTTTTTATATTACCTAAAACAGAGGGAATAAGTTAGAGGTTTAAGGTATTATTACTAAAGTAACGACGAAGAGATGTCGTTTTTTATCGGCTCCATCTTTTGGCAGTCGAATTCTAGCCAATCACTTTGTTCTTGGGAATTCTTTGCATGAAACCTATCATAATTTCGAAAAGCATCTCAATTGATTAGGTTGGAAAGGGAGCTGTCAGCTACGCTGACTGAGGGAGAGATATACAAAGAGGAATTCGAAGAATTCTACTGCTATATTTTAGACTCATCTCTCATTACCGCCAAACTCACAACTCTACCCCCTTCCACGTTTATGTCTTCATAAATTAGTTGCATAAGTGATCCCATGTCTCAAAGGTAATATAGATTCTAAAATGGAGCTGAGGCAGCTCCGCTACTTCTAAGCTGGAGTTAATGGTAGCCTTGGTTTTCTCTCCCTCCGAGTCGCTTAGGCGACCCACCTCCCTCGTCAGATGGAGGCTAAGAGATTGCCATACTTCTATTTTTCAAATGCTGAATTCTTGCTAAATATTCTGTACTCGAGATCTTTTGGCTCCAACTGACGATAGAGTTGTCTGTGATATCAGACTTAGTATGAGATAAAACTTATGTGTGGTCTGACTTCATTTGGGGAGTTATTTGTTTTCTGATATAATGGTATCCGTGAGAACGAATTAAGGAGTTTTAGATGCATTTTACTGATGTTAAGAATGGAAAATATATTGGGGATTAAGTGGAGGAAAGATGGAGAGTAGAGATTTTATTCCCGGGACTGATTATGTGATTATACAAAGTGAAGATGTTTACAAATATGGTGCCGATTCGATATTATTATCATCATTTGCCGAAATGGAAGAGGGTAAAACACTTATTGATATAGGTACAGGGGTGGGGATACTCGCGCTGAGATGTCATTATTTGTATAAACCAAAGAGGGTTTATGCTTATGAGATTCAGAGCTCCTTATGTGCTCTTGCAAATAAATCAGTTGAATTAAATGAGCTCGACGGGGAAGTGAAGATAATAAATATGGACATAAATGATGTGATAGATCAGGAAAAGGTTGATTATATAATTACAAATCCTCCATATGTAGAATACGGTCGAGGGATAAAAAATAAAAATGAGGCAAAGTTAATAGCTTTTCACGAAGTGAGTCTTAAGCTTGAAGAGGTTTTTAAGTTCTCTAAAAAGCATCTTAAAAATAAGGGTAAACTATTTTTGATAAATAGAGCAAATAGACTTGTAGACATAATAGACTATGCCAGACAATATAATCTGGAACCTTCACGTTTAAGAAATGTTCATTCTTTTCTAGATTCAAGAGCCAAATTCGTGCTTGTTGAATTTATTCATGGTGGCGGTAAAAACTTCACGATAGAAAGTCCACTATACATCTACGATGAAGCAGGAAAATACACTAAAGAGATTAAGGAGATATACTATGACAGATAAGGGGAAACTATATTTAATACCGACGCCGATTGGAAATTTGAAGGATATATCTCAAAGAGCTATAGAAACACTTGAAATAGTCGATTTATTATTATGTGAAGATACCAGACATAGTCAAAAGCTATTAAATCATTTTAATATAAAAAAGAAACTCGTATCGTATCATGAACATAATGAAATGAGTCGTTCAGAAAATGTCATTGAATGGCTGAATCGTGGGCTTAACATAGGCTTGATAACAGATGCGGGTATGCCGGGGATCTCAGATCCGGGCACTGTGGTTGTGGATTTAGTACATAAATCAAATCTGGAAGTCATTGCCATTCCGGGAGCAAATGCAGCACTAACTGCAGTGGTTTTATCTGGATTTGATAGCAGTGTATTTCAATTTATAGGATTTTTGCCTAGACAATTAAACAAGAAAAAAGAAACTCTTATCACTACTGCACAATATCCCGGATTGACAATTATATACGAGTCACCTAATAGGCTGCTCGATACTTTAAAAACCATGGGGGAATTATTCTCTGACAGAGAGATTTTTATCGCAAGAGAGATATCCAAGATTCATGAAGAACATTTTAGGGGGAGCATAAGCCAGGCGATAGACCATTTTTCTGAGAGGGTAGTAAAGGGTGAGATTGCAATGGTTTTGAACCGTTATGAAATCAGCAAACCGGAAATCGACATAGAATCTGAATTAAAAGAACTCTTGGATGAGGGGATGAAGAAATCCGAAGCAGTTAAACTGATAGCAGAAAAACATGGCATAAGTAAAAATCAAATCTATAAAAAAAGTCTTGAAATATAAACAAAAAAAGCAGACATCAATTGATATCTGCAAAAAAAGGGGGAGTAGTATTCTAATCTAAAATATATACTCTTACCGATCTTCTACCAAAATCTAAAGCAGTTTGGTGAGAATCGTAGAATAAATCTACTATATGACCTACAATTGCTGATCCCGTATCCTCAGCGACAGCGTATCCATAACTTGGCCAACCATCCAGGGATTCAATATATACTCTGGTTCCTAGTGGTATAACACTTGGATCTACTGCTATTACGCCCGGTCTAGCTATGGTGCCTGTGGCGGTATAGGGGATACCGTCAGCAACACTTGCATCATAAGCGGTTGCTTGAACATCTATATAGTAGCTATAACTAAATCCCAAATCAGAACTTTGATTTGAGCTATTATTATGGTTTTCTGCAAGGTTGGTAGCTTCAACTTCCTTAGTGCCAATCGCTACTTCCTTATTAACTGCAGGCTTTATAATTTCTTCTGATACTTTCTTTTCACTAATTAATTTACCATTTCTAAAAACCTTTAGAACTTTTTCTTTTAATAAACCTTCTTCACCTTCAACATTTACAACTTGTTCACCCTTTAGGATATTATCATCCTGGGTCTCGATAGTCTCAAAAGGTATAGGTTTTTCTACTTCTTCAGTCTTTTCTTCATAATTTGTAATAAGTAAATAATTAATGCTGTTTGGATCTACATCTTTAGAGGGAAATACCAAGTCATTTGCACTTAGTTTTATTCCTATTTCCTCCAATGACTCTTTTAAATTCTTGATTGAAGAAACCTTATATTCTTTTCCTTTATAATAAACACTAACCAGTTTATTCTCATCATTTAATAACGAGCTTTCTTTAATAAGACTATTGATAACTTGTGTATCTACTTCTCTATCCTCAATCTCTTCGATATTAGAACCGTTCAACAGTGTAAATCCTGTAACTATTGATAGCGAAGCGATAATAAGTACAATAATAATTATCTTTGAATATTTTCCGAATCTCAAATAAATCATCCTTTCATCATAATTAAATTCTATATTCATATAGAAACTTAGTCAATCAAACTCATAAAATTATACAATAAAATTGAAAAAAAGTATCGAAAGTACACTATTTTTAATGAAAAAAACAAAAATTGTTACACTTTTGTAACTTTTTAAATTGTATCATTTGACTAAAAATAAAGGTTACAAAAAAGTTACAATGCATCTAAGGCTATTGAATAGTTGAAAATACAATAGTATTACAAAAATGTAATATAGTTAAGTACCACAAGTATATAAACAGGTTTATTAATCAAGTGACATAGTTAAGTTAATCTAATCAGCCAAATTGCATGGTAATTTATTAATATTGTAATTGTAAACAAAATGAAATGATTTCATATACAGATAGTTATATTGTGTAGAATATGAGCGAATATATTTAATTTATGATATAATAAAAACCGTGATTAATTAATCAATGTTTATGGGAGGTTTAGATGAAGAAGACTTTATTTGGTATATTTTTGGCTGTGATACTAAGTTTAAGTACTTTAATAGTATCTGCAAATAATGAAGAATATAATAAGATAAGTTTAGATATAGATAGAAACTCTAAAGGGTATTTGGATGTATTGGTTTATTTAAACGAAAATATACATCTGTCGGGAGATATTGCAATCCGTGATTCTGAACCTGAGAACCTAGGGACTGATTATGTTAACGAATTGAGAAGAGCCGCTAACAGTAATCAGGAAAGATGTATTAAACTACTTAAAGATAATTTGGAAACGGGAAAAGTAAAAGAATACTCTCCATTTTTTATAACAAATGCAATCCATGTAAAAGCGGATATAGACATAATAAATGAGCTAAGCAAACTGCCAGAAGTTTCTAAAATATATAAAAATGATAATGTAGAGATGGAATTATCGAGTATTTCAAGTCTTTCAACTCCATCAGGTGAGACCGGGTGGAATCATCATGAAATGAAGATAGATAGGGTAAAACACGACCTGGGAATCGATGGTAGCGGAATTACCATTGGATTTATAGACTCTGGAGTTGACTGGACTCATCCGGCAATTAAAAATAAATGGCGAGGATACAATATAGAAACAGGAGAAGTAAATCCTGAGGATTCCTGGCTCGATTTAGTTGGAGATTCTAAACTGCCAACTGATGAGTACTCCCATGGAACGGCAATAGTGAGTATTGCAGTGGCAGGATCCGGTGAGAACTCACCTTTAGTAGGTGTAGCACCGGGAGCTAAATGGATTGCTGCAAGGGCTTTTGCAGATAAAAACACTACAAATGCAAATATAATTAAGGCTGCAGAATGGATGCTTGCGCCGGGTGGAGATCCGAACAAAGCGCCGGACATAATAAACAATTCATGGGGCGGTGAATCATCTGCAAATCCATGGTTTAAAGATATAGTAGTGGCATGGAAATCTGTTGGTATACTTCCGGTATTTGCAGCAGGCAATTCAGTAGATTCAGTTGCAAAACCCGGTTCTATAGAAAACCCTGCCAGCTTGCTAAATACACTTTCAGTCGGTGCAATAGACGACGACTTAAAACTTGCGAAGTTTTCGAAAAGAGGACCGTCTGCATTTGACAGTAGCGAAAAAATAATCAAGCCTGAACTTGTAGCACCGGGCAATAATATCAGAGCTGCGATAATTAATAACGGTTATGCAAAAATGTATGGAACTTCAATAGCTACACCACATATATCAGGATTAGCAGCACTTATGAAACAGCATAATCCTAATGCAAGCCCAATGAAAATTGAAAAGGCAATGATAGCCTCAGCCGTACCACTTACTGATGGGGAATATCCTGAATCACCGAATATGGGATACGGATATGGACTACCCGATGCCTATAAAGCTGTAAACCTAATCAAAGAAAATGACAGCTATATTAGAATAAGCGGGAAAAACAGATTTGAAACTGCAATAGAATTGAGCAAAAAATATTACCCTGAAGGTGCTAATACCGTGTTTATAACAGCCGGTCATGCTTATACCGATGCACTGGTAATGTCACCTCTATCAAATAAATACGATGGACCTGTTCTATTGTCAGAAAAAGACAATTTAAGTGAGGAAGTATTGTCTGAGATCAAGAGATTGAGTCCTGATAATATATTTATCATCGGGGGAGAGAACACAATAGGTCAAAGAGTAATAGATATTCTATCTGAAGAGATGTCTATAAATGCAGAAAGAATATATGGAAAAAATAGATATATTACATCGGTTAACATCGCCGATAAAGTATATGAGCATAATAAATTCTCTGAAGTATTTATAGTCAATGGGTACAAAGAAATAGACGCAATAAGTATTTCGGGAATTGCCAAACAAAAGAATATCCCTGTAATATTGACCGACGGAAAATCATTGGATTCAGATATTAAATCTACATTAATGAAATATGGAGTATCAAATGCCGTAATTATAGGTGGAGAAAGTACGATTGAAATCGGTTTAGCAGATGAACTTAAGTCAATGGATATAAGTACAGAGAGAATTGGTGGATCAGATAGATTCCAAACTTCGTTGTTAATTAACCAGAAATACATCGATACATCCAAGAATCCTTTTATTGCAAACGGGATAAATGCAGTTGATGCACTCACAGCAGGACCAATAGCTGGCAAAATTAAGTCTCCAATGATATTGATTAAGAAAGACGAAATCCCTGAAGGAGTAAGAGAATATATGAGTGGTCTCGGAGCCGGAAAGATAACTATCCTAGGGGGAATTAACTCCATAATGGACGAAACCGTTTTTGAATTAATCAATTGGTAAAAAATGAATTAGTCAAAATGTTTTGGCTCTTTGTCAAATGGTGTTGGTATCCAATTAAATCACAAACTTTTTACTTCAGGCAGCGCGTTCTGCCTGAGGTATTTTTTTAGGTGCAATCTGCTTTTTGATAATTAAGATCCTATTTAAAATGGAAATAAGATCGATAACCAAATGCAATTCGCTTTATGCATTTAATTAAATAATTGATTGCTTCTAAGCATTCATTTGTAATCTGAGTCGCCAAACTGTTCTTTACATACCTGAAATTTTCAATTAGTGTTTTAATACAAATTTTCATGTGATTACTTACAATTAGAAGATAAGCTTCTAATTGTGCTCGTAGACTTGCTACATTTCCGCTTTTAATATCGATGAGTAGAATCTGATAGGAATAATATGTCTCTTTTGGCAACTCATCTACCGCTATACTCTCTTGAACAATATCTCGTTCACTCTTCCAGGTTCCAAAGTGCGACCATTTCGAGTGCTTCGCCAAATCCAAATCCTTGTAGTTCATCTGGATTATCTTCCAGTATCGTTTTAGTTTTTGATATTCCATGGAATGTCTAGCGCAATGTCCTTTTCACTAATCTTGTTTGTCAAATTCTCTACTATGTGAGCTTTTACTCTCTTGGAGATAAAACAACTTGGTTCTACCAGATTTGTTTTAGTAGTAATAGTAAAAGAGCATTATTTGCAGTAAAGCGCTGTTTTTGAGGCGTCGGAGAGAAGGTTGTCCATTGATTGAGAGTAATTTAATATCTGAAGATTTCGTGTCATGTTTAATTATCCGAGAAGAATCCGCATTATCGTAGCAGGGACAAAATCCCTAGAACCTAAGAGTTTACGAAATAGGTGCCGATATGTAACTCGTTTCTTTAGCACCGAACGAATTTGGTTGTAGATTTCTATGGTCTCCTCATCAAAACCTAGTAAATTTAAGTTATAATTAGTAAAAAACATGGTGACCTCCATTCTGATGATTTTTTGTGGTGATTAAATTGTCCTGGCTCTTGGTCACTTTGTCTTTTTATTACAAGAAAAAGGTGCCAGGGTGAAAATTAGATTTTCACCACCAACACCCAAAATTATAGAACCTTTTATCTTTGAAACTCTAAGAGTTCTGTTAATTTTTCATTCCTTGCAACTAACTTAATTAAAGGCACACCTATAACAGTAACAATAATTAGCTCTGAGAGCATAATTTGACCGGTGATTAGAAAAAAGCTCAACTTCTCAGCCGATACCATTATGATTTCTGCACCGATGATAAATGAAAAAAGAGCAGGGAATAAACTTGCGATGTAAATATTCTTGGATTTACTGATAAAATAAACCGACAAGAAACTGTGAAACGCTCCGACGAAGACATCAATAATACCAAGAGGACTCATCAGATTTGAGATTGCAGCCCCTATTGTGATGGAAAAGATATACATCGGATTGTAAAATGCCAATAGAGTCAGAACTTCTGAGAACCTGAATTGGATGGGACCATAGCTAAACATGGGTAATACCCAAGTTAGCACAACATAGACTGCAGCTACTAAAGCTGCCTTAGATAACTTTTTTGAATTCATTTTTTTCCTTCTTTCTTGATTTTTTAAGTGGGTGCCAAGCAAACACTTGTTACATAAGCTATAAAATAATAACATATAAGCGATAAGACTTCAAGACTTATCAAAAAAATAAGTAAATACAAAAAAGAATAATGTATATTTATGATTGGTATAAAAACCTTTTTATGTTAAAATAGTTATTGTCAATAAAGTCAATAATATATCAAAATTAGGAGGACTTATGAAACTAAGTTACGAAAGAAAAAACGTTTGGAATGAAGTTGATGCAAACGAAAATAATCAAATAATGGAATATGGACAGAGATACATGGATTTTTTGGATGCTTCTAAAACGGAAAGAGAAGCTACAGATTATATAATCAAAAAGGCAAAAGAAAGAGGATTTATATCCTTAGAAGATGCATTAAGTAGAGGCAAACTAGAAAGCGGAATGAAAATTTACTACAATAACAAAAACAAAGCAGCAGTTTTAATGGTATTGGGTAAAGATTTGAAAGAAGGTATGAGAATAGTAGGAGCGCATCTAGATGTCCCAAGACTTGATGTAAAACCTAATCCACTATATGAAGAGGAAAATCTTGCACTACTAAAGACTCACTACTACGGTGGAGTTAAAAAATACCAATGGACTTGCATTCCTCTGGCATTACATGGAGTAATCTATACTAAAAGCGGAGAAGAGATAGTTGTAAATATCGGAGAAGACAAAGACGACCCGGTATTTTATATAAATGATTTATTAATCCACTTGTCAAAAGATCAAATGGCAAAGACACTCGCTGAAGGAGTTACCGGAGAACAACTTAATGTAGTTTTCGGACATTCCTCATATGGAAATCAAGACGAAGAATCCAAAACAAAAGTTAAAGACAATATACTGAAATTACTCAATGAAAAGTACGGCATTATCGAAGAGGATTTCCAAGTAGCAGAACTGGAAATAGTTCCATCAGAAAAAGCTAAACATGTAGGACTTGACAAAGCAATGATAGCAGCCCATGGACATGACGATAGAGTATGTTCATATGCTGGTTTTGAAGCTATACTGGAGATGGAAAATCCGGAAATCACTTCCGTTGGTCTATTTGTAGACAAGGAAGAGATAGGATCTGTTGGAAATACAAGTATGGACGGATATTTCTTCGAAAACATGGTGGCAGAATTATTGAGCTTGGAAAACAATAATGCAATGCTTGAAGCCAGAAGAGCACTTAGTAAATCAAAGGTCCTATCCGGTGATGTTACTGTAGGAATGGATCCTTCCTTCCCTGAAGTACTTGAAAAACAAAATGCAGCGAGAATAGGTGGAGGAATCTGCATCAGTAAATACACAGGAGCAAGAGGAAAAGGCGGCTGTAATGACGCAAATGCAGAATTCATGCAAGAAATCAGAAGCATTTTCGACAATGGAAATGTCATCTGGCAAACGGGAGAACTTGGGAAAATAGATCAAGGTGGTGGAGGAACCATAGCTTATATCCTGGCAAGATTTGGCGCTGAGGTTGTAGACTGCGGTACCCCAATGCTAAGCATGCATGCACCAATGGAACTTCTCAGCAAAGCTGACGCTTACATGACTAAAAAAGCATATGCTGCTTTCTTTAAAGCATAGACTTATAAATAGCACATTAAAATCTAAAAGACCTATCAGAGTGGTAGGTCTTTTTTTCTTATGTATTATATTAACTAAAACAGAGGTAAGAAATTATATTTATTAAGTAGCGACGAGAAGATGTCGCTTTTTGTATTTTCTCTCCCTCCGAGTTTGCTTCGCAAACCCATAACTATCTTAATAAGGTAGAGGAAGTGCCCCTACTTCCACGTTCGTTTCCAAAACCAATTTGATTATGTACATTTTCAATAGGAGGTACTATAAAGAAGCTAAGCTAATTGCTGTCTAGGTTTTTCTCCCCTCCGAGTCGCTTAGGCGACCCACCTCCCTCGTCAGATGGAGGCTCTCAAAGACTTACACAATATTTTCAAAAACTACATTCTTTAAGGTTAGTTGGTTTTTGTTTTTTTCGGCTCCATCTTTTGGCAGTCGAATTCTACCTTTATATTTAAACTCACAACTAACCTGATCCCGCTTCTTTAGAAGGTAGGGTGTAAGAATCAACTAAATTCTGGCGCGCTACCTTTAATATTTAATCATTGCTATTTGAATTTGAAGAATAAATACGTCTTTGTTCAATTACTTTTTTTATAAACTTAAATCCTTCTTTTAGCATTTGAAGAGGTGAACAGATAAATGCTTTAACGAGGTTTAAGAAAAATCCTAAATAATTACCATTTCGTCTATGAGCTATAGCTAATACCACATAATGACGCATTTTAATAAAAGCTATTTCGGAATTGGTGAAAAGATGATAGTACTTCTTCTTTCTTTCGTACAGTAGGTTTTCACCTATTATTTTATTCTCGCCTTTTGAAATTGCATCATCTTTGTGTTTATATACTACTACATCATATCTGTTTAAATAGCCTATAGCCAGGTTTTTTTCGATACTTTTTAACATCAGGTAAAACTCCTGACCCATTATAGCATCGTCAAAACCGCCGATTTCTTGAAGTTTCTCAGTTTTGTACATAAAAGTAGGTGTGCCGGTAGCATGCCTCATTAGATGATACTTGATAAACTCCTTATTTTCAAAAGAAGATACATTATCATAATTTCTTACATCTATCAATTTTTCATTCATTGTCATGATCAATATATTAGAGAAGGACATATCTAGATCTGTTGATTCCATATACTCAACTTGGGCGCTAATTTTTTCCGGCAAGTACCTATCATCATCATCCAGAAATGTTGTATAGTATCCCGTTGCCATATTGATTCCAACATTGCGGGCAAGTGATCCACCCAGGTTTTTTTCGTTCTTTATAAAAATTATCCTTGGGTCATTAATACTGTTGATATAAGACTCGATTTCGTCTCTTTTACTATATGAGTCAGGAGAATCATCAACAATTATTATTTCTAAATTCGTATAGGTTTGACTTAATATCGATTCAACAGCTCTTTTTACGTATATAAGATCTCTTTTATATGTGGGCATAACTATTGTTACAAGTTTCAAAATATACACCATCTTTCAGTTACGTAAATGAACTTTTATTATAAAAATGATTCAGCATTTATTATACCAAATTTAATGGCTATTATCTAATATAAAAAACATTTAACTTAGTAAATTATGATTTATAGCTCGAAAGTAGTTCTTCGTAAAGTTTGATATGTTGGTCTGTTGCAACATCCTCTGAAAAGTTCTCTTGAGCAAATTCTCTTATCTTTTCTTTGTCAAAACTATCCCTATGCTCATACATGTAAACAAAGGCGCTTGATAGAGATTCAGTATCCTTAACCTTGGCTATTACACCATTAAAGGATTTAACAAATTGCTCACTTCCACCATTTTCTGTAGTAATTATTGGAAGACCGGCATTCATTGCTTCAACATAAACTTTACCATAAGTTTCACTATGAGATGCAAGAACAAATAGACTGCTTTGCGAAAATTCTTTAGCTATAAAAGCCAGGTCCCTTTGACCTAAAAGAGTAATTCTATCTTGTTCATTGTAATCAGTTATCATAGTTTCTAAAAATCGTCGATCTTCTCCATCTCCGATTATAACAAGACTTGCATCGACACCCTTTAGACCCTTATGAAAGGCCTGAATAACATCCCTATGACCCTTCGCTTCCTTTAGATTACCAACAGATACGACTCTGTACTTTTCGGGAGTAAAATCCGATAAGTTAAAATAATCAGTATTGGCAATGGTTGGGATACATATCGGTAAGATGTCAAAAAGCTCTTCGACTCTGCTTTGGAACACCGGACTACCTACTACCAATCTGTCACAATTATGATATGTGAAATAGGCAGTATCGTACAGCTCGGTAGGTATTTCTGTTTTACTAATTTTGTTTACAGCAGATGAATGCTCTGAAACTATATACGCATACTTACCTTTATTTGAAAGTGCAACTGCATAGGAAGTTTCAGTAAAATGAGAATGAAGAATATCAGGCTCACCTTCTTTTGCAATTACCTTTTTCATCAATTTAGTAAAACCGAAAGAAGAAATCTTGCCCATTAGCTTTGGACTTATCCTACCAAGAGGTATATTTAGAGCATATACCGGTATTCCGTCCAAATTCAAAGCTTCATAACCCCATTTTCTTTTCCTGCGAAAAGACCTTACATCCAGTGCTAAAAAAACTACGTCTATTCCGTGTTTTTTTAGAGCCTTTGCATAGGCAAATTGATGGATACCATTCATTGGATATTCAGTTGACGGATAACCTTGAGAAATCATAAAAACTTTCATAATTCACCTATCTATTATTTATCTTCAAGTAATTCTTTATATATCATAATATATTCATCAGAGATACTGTCCCAATTAAATCTCTTTGAACCGATTATTGCATTTTTAGACATAGTATTATAATTATCCACTATCTTTAGAATCTTATCGGCAATTTGTTTAGAGTCATTATGAACCACATGATATCCAACTTGACCTTCAGGATAATAACCGTCAAAACCTTGGTTCTTAGTATAGATTACGGGAAGACCTTGACTCATAGCTTCTGCATAGACGAGTCCAAAGGTTTCATGCTTGGAAGGCATAACAAAAATATCGGAATTTCTCAAACTGCTTCTTACACCTAAAACATCTTGAGTTCCCAGATATTCTATATAATCTCTATTTAGAATAAATTTTTTATAAATATCTTTTTCCAATCTGCCCACAAGAGTGAGCTTTAACTTATGTCCTTTGGATAAAAGAAAATCACAAGCCTTTACTAAAGTTCTAACATTCTTGTTTGAATCATCAACTCTTCCAACAAAAATCAGCCTGATAGTATCTTCTATAAGATTATCTTTAGGTTCATAATCTTCCAGAAACAATCCGTCTATACCATTTGAAATTACAATTGACTTTTTGTCTATAGATTCGAGGTCCTTTGGTTTTATGTATCTTGACAGCATATAATCTTTATACTTAGGAGAAATAAAGATTATCTTATAAGCATCATTCATTATCTTTCTTCCCAAAGGTATCAGATGAGGCATTAAACGGAAGAAAGTGAAAATATCAGTATTTCTAACCGCAACAATATAAGGTATAGAATAATCTTGCTTTAACCTATAAGATATATAACCATTAGACATTAGCGAATGAGCATGAGACATGAAATAATTATCGGGATTGAGTTTAGTCACAATATCATTATAGACTTTTCTATGCTTGACAGAAAAAACATATCTGTCTATTGAATTAAAAGCTTGAGAAAGGATTGTGTTTTCAGGCAAGGGAGGCAGTGATTTTCCCTTAGCTTTAAAAAAAAGCAGATCGTAGTCCATGCCCTTGGCTTCCAAAACGATCAAACAAGCTCTTATATATCCAAATATCTTCATAATACGAACAAACCTGTAAAATCTTTTTACCCGTCATTATTAATCTCACTTTCAAAAAAAACACTACTATCATCTTAAATTACAATACTAATTATATAATACTTCATTTAAAGTGACAACATAGTGTTTTTTTAGGGTTATTATATATTCTTATTTCTTTAAAAATAATAGTTTAAATTTCTCAAACAGCGACATCTTTGATATAGCATCAGTGACAATTTCTTCCTTGTTCACAATGATCTTCTCGCTAGTGACTGTTCTTTTAGTCTTTTGAACCTTCTGTGTATCCTGTTTTTTCTTAGAGGACTTTACTGCCAAATCCATAAAATAATCTTGTGAACTTATACTCGGTTCGTCACTTACCTTTACATAACTACCATCAGGCTTAAGTACCGAGGACTTTTTGTCGTCAGTTAAAAGAAGGTCCACGATATCGATGACTTTAGATTTTATAATAGGATCGTAAATTGGGCATGCTATCTCCACTCTCCTGGTAAGATTTCTAGTCATCAAATCTGCAGAGGAGATATATACCTTTGGATTTTCACCTTCACCGAATATATAAATCCTTGGATGCTCCAGGTACCTTCCCACGATACTCGTTATATGGATATTTTCAGTTTTGCCCGGGATTCCAGGAAGTATACAGCAAATTCCTCTAACATTCATGTAAATCTTAACACCGGCATTAGAAGCCTCAGAGAGCTTATCAATAATATCTCTTTCAGTTACGGAATTACACTTAATCTTAATGAGAGCATTTTCGCCGGATTTAGCCAATGCTATCTGTTCATCAATTAAATGTACCAAATTCGGCTTTAAAGAATAAGGTGCAACCAGAAGGTGATTGTATTGACCGTCTAAATTGGAGACCATCATATTTCTAAAAAATGTTTGAGCATCCATACCGAGATTATAATCGCTCGTTATAAGTGATAAATCGGTATACTGTTTTGCTGTCTTTTCGTTATAATTTCCGGTTCCGAATTGTGAAATATAGCTTATCACTCCGTCTTTATGTCTTGTAATCAAACATATTTTAGAATGTATTTTATAATCTTCAAAACCGTAAATAACAGTACAGCCCGCCTGCTCCAATCTTTCAGACCAGTTTATATTATTATCCTCATCAAATCTTGCCCTAAGCTCCATTATAACCACAACTTCTTTACCGTTTTCAGCAGCATGTGCAAGATACTCTGCAACTTTTGAAATCGAGGCCAGCCTGTAGATGGTAATTTTTATTGAAATAACATAGGGATCATTAGAAGCTTCCTTTAATAGAGACAGAAAGGGATCGATTGATTCAAATGGGAAAAAAAGTAATCTGTCCTTTTCAACAACTTGATTAATAATACTCTTACTAGGGTTCAAATCTACGGGATATACGGGTGTATAAGGTTTATAAGTAGTAGTCTTCTCCAGCGGAAGAGGTAATTTACCAAAAAGAGAAAACACATAATCCATTTTCAAAGGACTTTCACTATAGTAAATCTGTTCTGACTTAAGATTGAGTCTCGATTTTAAATACTCCACTGTGTTCTTTTGTAGTTTGCCGTTTATTTCAAGCCTTACAGGCTCAAGACGGCTCCTCTTTTTCAAAGCCTTTTTCATGTACAATCTAAAATCTTCGTCATTGTCATCAAAATCTTCTTCCAGATTTAAATCTGCATTTCTCGTAACCGAAATAATTGCATTATCGATAATTTTGAAATTAAATATATCCGACAATCTCGCTCGAATTATTTCGGCAGTGAGAATATAACGCACGCCTGTACCCGGTAAGTAAAATAATTCTTCCAAGATTACAGGCATTTGAATCAATCCCGTGAAGGCCTGATTTGTGTCATCTTTCATATTTGCAACAATAATTAGAGTATTATTGCTGAGATGTGGGAAAGGATGATGTGAATCTAAGACAAGAGGAGATAGTATGGGTAGTATTGATTTGTCAAAATACAGATCCACTATCTTTTTTTCTTCCTTTGTAAGCTCTTCATACTTTAGATTTGAAATACCTTGAAACCTAAGTTGTGACTCCACATCGCTATAAGCCTGGTCTTTCCTCCTATATAGCTCCGGCATCTTTTTAAAAATCTCAGATAATTGTTCAGTATAGGTCATACCGGTCTTATCATCAAGTCTCTCTTTTTTTAGCTTTGATAAATCAAACAGTGAACCGACACGAACCATGAAAAATTCGTCCAAATTACTTGTGAAAATAGAAATAAACTTAAGCTTTTCTAGACTCGGCACCTCGGGATCATGTGCCTCATTAAGTACTCTGATATTAAACTCCAGCCATGATAATTCTCTGTTTTGTGTGTAAGAAAGATCGTAATTAAAGTTTTTATCCATAAAAAACCCACCTTTATATAATGTATAGAATGAAAGTATCATATCAATGTTAAAATTATGTAAAAAATAAATGCGATTTTAATTTGATGCTAAACCAGGCTCTTAGTATTATATTACCCCAATAAAAAAGTTTTAAAAATATAATAAAATATCTAAATATCGTTATAAAATAATACAAATAAATAAATGACTTATATACTATATCTTGACTACTTTACTAAATTAAGGTATTATTCTACATAGAGAATAATGAAGATAACTGGAGGAAGCATGAGACAAATAGAGACAAAAAATGCAGTTGGACATATCCTCTGTCATGATATAACCGAAATCGTAAAAGGCGTTACCAAAAAGGCAAGATTCAGAAAAGGACATATCGTTAAAGAAGAAGATATACCTGTATTGTTAAAACTGGGTAAAGATAGATTATATGTTTGGGAACAAACCGAAGGTATGATACATGAAAATGAAGCCGCAGAATACTTAAAAGAAATAACCATAAATGATAATATCAGAGCTTCAGAATGCAAAGAGGGGAAGATAGACCTATTTGCAGAAATAGACGGACTGCTCAAAGTAGATATTGAAAAACTCCTTGTGGTCAACTCATCAGATGAAATGATGATAGCTACAAGACATAATAATATGCCCGTCAAAGCCGGAGATAAGCTGTTGGGCACGAGAATTATTCCCCTTGTCATAGAAGAATCAAAAATGATAGAAGTTAAAGAAAAGGTGGGAGACAGCCCGATATTAAAGCTATTGCCATTTAAAAAATTAAACGCGGGCGTAGTTACTACCGGAAATGAAGTGTATCATAAAAGGATAGAAGATACTTTTACTCCGGTCATAATAGATAAATTAAAAGCATATAATATAGAAGTCGTTGAACATGAGATAAGCGATGATAATCCTGAAAACATATCCGCGAAGATAAAGGCTATACTCAAAAAGGGTGTAGACCTATTGATTTGCACCGGCGGAATGAGCGTAGATCCGGATGACAAAACTCCTGCAGCTATAAAATCAGTCGCAGACAGGATAATTAGTTATGGAGCACCTGTACTGCCGGGGGCGATGTTTATGTTGGCATATACTAGTGAAGGACTGCCGATTATGGGGTTACCGGGATGCGTAATGTACTGTAAAAGAACAGTATTTGATTTAATTCTTCCAAGGGTTGCTGCCGGTGACCCTGTTACTAAAGAGGAAATCTCTACACTCGGACATGGAGGATTATGCCTCGAATGTGAAGACTGCACATACCCTGAGTGTTCATTCGGAAAGGGAGCTTAAATGGATAAATTAACGCATTTTGATGAAGACGGCAATGCCAGAATGGTAGATATTTCAGATAAAGATGAGACTAAGCGAGTTGCCATAGCATCGGGAACCATAAAAGTAGGAAATACAATACTGAGACATATATTGGACAATAAAATAGAAAAAGGCGACGTGTTGGGAGTTGCAAGAGTAGCCGGTATAATGGCTACCAAGACTACGAGCACTTCCATTCCGATGTGTCATCCACTTATGATTACCGGAGTGGATATAGACTTTGAAATAGACAGTGAACTTGGAATTATTAAAGCTAAATCAACAGTAAAGACCACAGGCAAAACGGGAGTGGAGATGGAAGCACTACATTCATGCTCGATAGCACTATTGACCATTTACGATATGTGTAAGGCAATAGATAAATCGATGGAAATAGGAAATATAAAACTGGAACATAAATCCGGAGGGAAATCAGGCGATTTCTTTAGATAGTGGTGAGCATATGAAAGACAGATATGGTAGAGTTATCGATTATGTAAGAATATCTTTAACAGACAGATGCAATCTAAGATGTATTTACTGTATGCCTGAAGAGGGCATAGAGCTTCTTAAGCATGAGGACATACTCAGATATGAGGAGATACTCAAACTTTGTAGTGCATTTATAAAAATAGGAATTAGCACTTTTAAATTGACAGGCGGAGAGCCATTGGTCAGAAAGGGAGTGCCTGAGTTTATAAGAGAATTAAAAGCGCTACCCGGGACAAGAGAAGTAACCCTTACGACAAATGGAGTACTGCTCGGGAAAATGGCAAACGAATTAGTAGATTCAGGGATAGACAGAATAAATGTAAGTCTGGACACCATGGATGCAGAAGAATTCAGGAGACTTACCAGATTTGACAAGATAGACACGGTCTTGGACGGTATAGACAAATTAATAAAATTGGGATATGAGAACCTCAAGATAAACACCGTACCGATACAGCCTATAAAACCTGAAGACATTATCAAATTAGCAGATCTGGCAAGAAATAAACCCATATCCGTTCGATTTATAGAACTCATGCCAATAGGAGAAGGAACGGAATACAGTGGAAGTTCATCAGAACTCATTATGAGTATATTGGAAGATAAATACGGCCTCGCCAAAGCATACCAAGGAAAACTCGGAAATGGACCGGCGAACTATGTTAAATTTGACAAATTCAAAGGATATATAGGCTTTATAGAAGCACTCAATTCAAAGTTTTGTGGTAGTTGCAATAGAATCAGACTAAGCTCGACAGGTTTTTTAAAACTATGTCTACATTATGACTATGGTGTAGATATTAGTGGTTTTATAAACAAATTATCTGTCGATGAACTCGCAGAAAAACTAGCTGAAATAATCTACGACAAACCCAAAGCACATATGCTTGGACACAAAACCGAACACACAGAAAATAAAAGAATGAATCAAATCGGAGGATAGAATGGGAACAATAAAAGCTGTATGCATAAGCGATATTAAGGGCATCCCAAAAACTGACATTAAATCCGCCATACTTATAGAAGAACATGGAGTAGAAAACGACTCACATGCCGGAGCATGGCATAGACAAATAAGTTTGTTGTCATATGACTCCGTTAGGAAATTCGAAGCCAGGGCAGATTTTGAAATAGAGAATGGAGCATTTGGAGAAAATATTCTGGTAGAAGGAATAGATCTATCAAAACTACCTGTAGGTACCATCTTAAAGAGCGGAAAAGTGGAACTTGAGGTAACTCAAATCGGCAAAGAATGTCACCACGGCTGCGAGATAAGGACCAGAGTGGGAGACTGTATAATGCCCAGAGAAGGAATATTTGCAAGAGTAATAGTGGGTGGAGAAATAAAAACCGGTGATGAAATCTATGTATCATCTTATCCTAAGTACACACTTGCGATTCTAACCATAAGTGACAGCGGAGCCGTAGGAGATAGAGTAGATAAAAGCGGCCCATTAATCGAAAGCAGGTTTAAAGAAGCGGGTTATGAAATAAGAGTAAAAGATATAATTCCGGACGATAGAAAGACAATCTCAAATAAACTTATAGAATACTCCGATCTGGGAATAAACCTTGTATTGACAACCGGTGGTACAGGATTTGCCGCAAGGGATATAACACCTGAAGCCACCCTGGATGTAGTCGAAAGACAAGTACCCGGAATACCGGAAGCGATGAGGATGGAAAGCCTTAAAATAACCGATAGAGCAATGCTGTCAAGAGCAGTCGCAGGAATTAGGAAAAACACATTGATTATAAATCTCCCTGGCAGTCCCAAAGCCGTCGATGAGAATATAAGCTTGTTTTTTAATACATTGGACCATGCCTTGGAAATACTTACAGGACGTGGTGCAGAATGTGCAAGAAAATAAGGAGGTAAAGTAAAATGAAAAAGTATTTAGTAGTAATGCTTCTAGCTTTTACCCTTGTTCTTGGTGCTTGTACACCGGCCAAAGAAGAAGCGAAAAAGGAAGAAGTAAAAGTAGAAGAAAAAGCTGAAGAAACAAAGGACAAAGCAAAGGAAGAACCTAAGGAAGAAACTAAAGAAGGTGAAGTAGTAGAACTTACAGTCTCTGCAGCAGCTTCATTAACAGATGCATTAAATGAACTTAAAGGAATGTATGAGACTGAACATAAAAATGTTAAAATCACATACAACTTTGGAGCTTCGGGAACTCTTCAAAACCAGATAGAAGAGGGAGCAAAAGTAGATGTATTTGCTTCAGCGGCTCAAAAACAGATGAAAGCTTTAATCGAAAAAGGTAAAGTAGATGAAGCAGATGCATCAGATCTATTAGTAAACGATGTAGTATTAATAACTACCAAGAAGAGAGACGATTTGAAAATCGAAAAAATTGAAGACGTATTAAACGAAAATGTAAAGACGATAGCACTGGGAGAGCCTGGTGGAGTACCTGTAGGTCAATACTCAGAAGAAATACTTAATCATCTTGGAATACTTGATGAAGTAAAGAAAAAAGTTTCTTATGGTTCAGATGTAAGACAAGTACTTAGCTGGGTTGCATCAGGTGAAGCCGATGCTGGACTTGTTTATAAAACAGATGCTCTAATAGAAGGTGATAATGTAAACATAGTTACATCTGCACCTGAAGGATCACATAAACCTGTAGTCTATCCTGTTTCGGTATTAAAAGAATCTGCCAATCGAGAAGCTGCATTAGAATTTATTGAATTCCTAAAAAGCGACTCTTCTATAAAAGTATTCGAAAAATACGGATTCAATAAGGCTAAATAGGTAAAATCATGGAATGGTCTCCTTTTTTTATATCGATTAGAACAGCACTATTGGCAACATTGCTAACCTTCTTTTTAGGGATATATGCTGCCAGATATGTTATGAAGACGAAAAAACTTAAGGGGATTATAGACGGGATATTCACACTGCCGATGGTACTTCCACCAACGGTAGTGGGTTTTTTCCTCCTTATAGTTTTTGGAAACTATGGTATCTTCGGAGCAATACTTAAAAAATTAAACATCGACATCGTATTTACTTGGTATGCTACGGTCATCTCTGCTACCATCGTTTCTTTTCCTCTGATGTACAGAACCGCCTTAGGAGCCTTTGAACAAGTGGATCCCGAGTTAATTTATGCTGCCAGAACACTGGGCATAAGTGAAAGAAGAATATTTTGGAGCATAATGGTTCCAGTATCCAGACCCGGAATAATTGCCGGAATCATATTGTCTTTTGCAAGAGCATTAGGTGAATTTGGAGCTACCATTATGATAGCGGGAAATATACCCGGAAGAACTCAGACTATGTCTACTGCAATCTATACGGCAGTACAAGGTGGAAACAGAGAACTGGCATTTAAATGGGCATTAATAATAGTTGGAATAAGCTTGGTAATGATGGTATTATTAAATACATGGTCTAACTTCTATGTAAAAAGTGAACGATTCAGTGGTGATGGAAAATGATAAAAGTAAAAATAAATAAAACACTAGGTAAATTCAATCTAAATATGGATTTTGAAACCGACAAAAAAACCATAGCAATCCTTGGTGCATCGGGAAGTGGAAAAAGCATGACTTTAAAATGCATTTCTGGACTTTTGACGCCTGAAGAAGGATTTATTTCTATTGGAGATACTGTATACTTTGACTCTGAAAACTCCATCAACTTACCCACTAGAAAAAGACGGGCCGGTTATATGTTTCAATCATATGCTCTCTTTCCTCATATGACGGCAATTGAAAATGTCAAATTTGCTATTATAGGTGATAATCAAAAGAAAGAAGACATATCCAGATCTCTCTTGGACTCTTTTTATATTGGAGATTTGGCTGACAGATACCCGTCTCAACTATCAGGAGGACAGAAACAAAGAGTTGCAATGGCAAGAATACTTGCAACGGACCCTAAGATAATACTCCTCGATGAACCATTTTCTGCTCTGGACGGAATGCTCAGATGGAGAATGGAAGAAGAGATAATAGGAATGATAAGAGAGTATGATATCCCTACAATCCTGGTATCACATGATAGAGATGAAGTTTATAGAATATGTGACGAAGTAGTCGTTCTAAATCACGGAAAGATGGAAGTATTTGCAGATAAAAAATCTGTATTTTTAAACCCCAAAACCATTGAAAATTCAATGCTTGTTGGTTTTGACAATCATAGTAAACTCTCTACAGAGGATGGAAATAGAGTATTTGCTGAAGATTTTGGAATATATATTGAAGGAAATGTAGAAGGTGCCAATTATATAGGAATCAAAGCTTCGGATTTAAACTTAAGAACCGGAGACGAAGACTTTAAACCATTTACAGTTAAAAGAGTGATTCCCGAAGTAAAGGGCAATATAGTAATCCTAAACCGAGATATTTCCACCCAGCATTTTAGCGACATTAGAGTTGATTTACCTGATGGAGCATTTTGCCCAGTTGAAGGACAGCATGTAGGACTGGAAATAAAACTGAATAAAGCAGCATTGATAAAATAAAATGAAAACAGAAACCAAAGGCGAGTAGACTCATACGTTTATTAAAACTAATCGAGTTACTCGCTTATATATTATGGAGAATAAAATGCCTTAATTAAAATCTTATAACACATAAATCAATCAAAAAACTCAAAAAAAATCGGCATAAATTACATATCTGCGTTCACATAAGTCATATATATGTTATAATAATATGGTGGTTAGAGTACATAAACATATCATAAAACCAAACTCTAGTAAAAAACGGATTTAGGGGAAATGAATGAAAAGTAAATCAAAAAATATAAGAAATAAAATAATCGCAATCATATGCGTCATAACAATTATTCTTAGCGGTGCTTTTATATTGGTAGATAAAGGTTACGGTATAAACTTGCTTACGCAAAACACGGATGCTGATAAAGAAGAAAAACCGACCGAAATATTTATCGAAAGCAACAGATCAATATATAGTGAGAAAATAATTCAAAAAATAAGATCAGAACTCAGTAAGGTAATCTCCGCAAAAAATAAAAAGATAACTAAACTGGAACTATCTGAAAAAGACCTATATAGTAATAATGTTTGTTTAATGAACGCAAAAACCGGTGAAATAATATATGCCATCAAGGAAAATGAAGTAGTATATCCTGCCTCATTGACTAAAATGATGACTACATTGGTAGCAATAGATAATATCGAAGACTACGATAAAGTGCATACTATATCAGATGAGCTCTATAATAATATGATTGCAGATGATGCATCCATGGCGGGTTATCTACCCGGAGAGAAAATAAACCTTAGAGATCTAATATATGGAACAATGCTACCATCAGGTGGTGAAGCATCTGTAGGACTTGCAGAAGGTTGTTCCGGCTCTGAAGCAGCACATGTTGAAAAGATGAACAAAAAATCCGAAGAAATCGGATTAAGGCGAACACATTTTACAAATGTATCAGGTCTACATGATCCTAAAAACTATTCAACAGCCAAAGAAATGGCTGAAATTGTAAGATATGGATTAAGAGACGAGACCTTTAATAAGATATTTACCAAACCATTCTATATATCTTCTGACACGGAAGAACATCCGGAGGGAGTATATATGATGTACTCCGTTCTTGCTTACATGCAGGGAGTTAACAGCGAAGGTTATAAGATACTGGGAGGGAAGACCGGTTATACCGAACAAGCGGGTCTTTGCCTTGCATCTACCGCCATTGTAAATGGAGAGCAGTATATACTTGTAACTCTAGGAGCATTGCCATATGATGCAGGAAGTAAGTTCCACTTTGAAGATGCAAACACAATTTATAGAAGACTGGCAGAAACAAAAAGTGAAATCCACCAATAGTGAATTTCACTTTTTTTTATTTTCTTCCTCATTATAATCTCGCATAAACAAATCTTTGCCTCGAGCCCTTCGTATACCGATTTTACTCGATAAAAAACCGATTTTAGCAAGCTTCGGCAGCTGCAGGGATTTTATTAACTTTATCTTTTTAAGTAATTTCATTACCGTCCTCCTCTTATCCTATATTATTCATACCCTAAAATTATGATAATATCTCAAAAAAGAAAACGAAATTTATACAAAAATTACCCGGTTATTGAATTCAAGAGTTCCATAAGCTTATTAGCAGCATCTTCTGAATCATTATCAACTTCAAACTCAAAAACCTTATCTTTGGATGCATATTTCATATCGTAATAATTAATGATGAGTTCTCTTATAACATGATCATAATCGTGCTTATAGATGTCTTCCTTAAACTCGTTTATTTTTTCTAAACTGATATATCTGTTTAGTAAGGAGATAGTATTTGATAACTCGAGATCATTGTCGTGTACATATTCCTGTTTTATTCTTTCTATCCTGGATTCCAAAGATGAAACAACCCTAACCTTAATTCCCGAATGTAGCTTATCCATAAGCATATCGGGGAGGAAGAGTTTTCCGATTCTCTTACTCTCACCTTCGATAAAAAACACATCTGAATCTTGTGACTTTAATTCATTATACAAAAGACTGTCAAACATCTTTTGAGTAGGTTGAGGTGCCTCACCTATAGTACCTAGAAGTGAGCCTTTGTGATTTGCCAAATCTTCCAAATCGATAACCGGTGCACCCATATCTTTTAGCTCTTTTAACAATTCAGTCTTACCGCATCCTGTATTTCCATACAAAACGATAAAGCTCTTTTGAGAAATAATCTCCGGTAAATGTGAATTGATATACTGCCTATACCTCTTGTATCCACCTTCAAGCTTGAAAATAGGAAGTCCTAAACTCTTATATAAATTGACAGGAGCAGAAGACCTAAAACCGCCTCTGGCACAGTATAAAATCAGTTTATCATAATTATCCACCAAACTATGTAATCTCAAATACATCTCTTCGGCATTTGCTCCGGCATATCTTAACCCAAGAGCCTTGGCTTTCATCACATCACCATTGACATAAACCGTCCCAATCTCAGCTCTCTGCTCATTATTGAAAATCGGCATATTTATACTACCCGGTATAGTCTCTAAAGCATGTTCTTCAGCCGTTCTAACATCTATCAAAATAAAAGATTCCAATTCCTTATTGTCGATTGAACTATAGTTAATTGTTTCGTACAAATATATCACCCTTAATCCCTTCTTGTCCTTTAATTATAAAATTGATTTACAATGAGGTCAAATAAAACTTGATTTTTAAATTGACAAGTGATAAAATTAAAAAGATAAAGAATTTAACACTACTTTAAATCAGTCCCGAGAGGCTGGAAAGGAGAAAAAAATGACAGATCGTGCACATGAGGGATTAAGGAATGTTCCTAAGGCTTTTGAGAGCATAAAAAGGAGTATTCTAGGCTTACAACATCTTATCGCAATGTTTGGAGCTACAGTATTAGTTCCGATTCTAACAGGCTTATCGCCTACAGTTGCATTATTATCGGCAGGTGTGGGAACTCTTATCTTTCACTTTGTAACCGGGAAAAAAAGTACCTGTTTTCCTAGGTTCATCTTTTGCATTTATTCCTGTAATACTTAAAGTAAAGGAAATGTATAACGGAGACTTGGCGTATGCACAAGGAGGCATACTGGTCGCAGGTCTTATTTATGTGCTCATTTCATTTGTGATTAACAGAATAGGAACTGAGAACATCAATAAAGTACTACCACCACAGGTCATAGGACCGATGATAATTGTAATAGGACTAAACCTACTTCCAACAGCTGTGAATATGGCTAGTGGAAACTATCTGATTGCAGCATTAACACTTGGTACTTGTCTATTGATACAGAAATTTACAAGAGGATTTGTAAAACAGTTGTCAATACTGATAGCAGTCATAGTAGGCTACACAGCGTCACTTGCCTTAAATCAGGTAGATACCGGAATTATTGCAAACGCAGCACTGTTTTCAGTGCCTAATATGACACTTCCTAAATTCAGTCTACCTGCAATACTGACAATAGCACCTATAGTATTGGCAGTATTTATGGAACATCTTGGAGACATCAAAACAAATGGACAAGTAGTAGGAAAAGACTTCCTTAAAGATCCGGGCTTAAACAGAACCCTGCTTGGAGACGGACTAGCAACCATGTTTGCATCACTTGTAGGAGGACCTGCAAATACTACCTATGGTGAAAATACAGCAGTACTCGCCATTACCAAGAACTACGATCCTTCATTATTGAGGCTTGCAGCAGTCTACGCAATAGTACTATCCTTTGTAGGAAAACTGGGAGGAGTGCTTCAGTCCATCCCCGTATTTGTAATGGGAGGCATCTCAGTAGTACTTTTCAGCATGATAGCCCTTGTAGGTGTCAAGACCATAAGAACAAATGAAGTTAAATTTAACCTAAAGAACATCATCGTCATGGCGAGCATTTTGATACTGGGACTATTTAGCAGTCAAATCCAGTCCTTAACAGGAATAATGCCCGGTATTAAAATAACTGAAACCATAATGGTGTCCGGAATCAGCTTTGCAGCTATAGTTGGAATAGTATTAAATACTGTATTTGATATAATTGGTAATAAAAGTAAATAAGAAACTATTTGTTAAAAATCGTTGGTTGACAAATCAATAAAAAAATATAAACACTTCGGGTGAAAAACTTTACCTGAAGTGTTTTTTTGTGCAATTTGTCTTACTATCTGGATGATAAATCACAATCGATAATAGAAAATGTTAGAGATTATATTAATTGGATAAATTATTGATATCATATGGTTATAAAATTGTCATTGAAAACACAATTCTATATAATGGAGTTAGTATAAATGGCTAATGAGAAAAAACGATTAAAATCTTATATGTAATACCTAAGATAATAGAATTATGATTAATAAAGGTGGTCTAAAAATGCATATTGCTAGGTATAAAAATGGAGACACTTACTTAGAATACAAATCTTAGTTTTGTGTTTTAATAAAATCAAATTGTTTACATTATATTAAGAAGGAGTAGTAAATGAAATACTTAAAATTTGAATTTAAAAGACTTCTTCGGACAAAAATAATAGCAATATTAATAGGTATTGGAATATTCATCTCCTGTATGAGTTTTTTGTACAATTATTCAAACCAATTTTTATATATAGATACATTTTATAAAATGTATGGACAATTATATAATAATATTGAAAAATCAATTATTTACTTTGATGACCCAGAGCTTATAGCTCGAGTTCCCAGTGAGAGAATACCATTACTTAACAGAATTCAAAACAATTTGCTTAAGCTTCGTGAGAATCTCACGAAGCTATTTGAGCTTTCCGAAGATGTAGAAAAGGCTGATCAAATTCCTGCTGTTTTGCTTAGCATTATGGAGCTCTATAGTGACGAGATAACAAGATTTGATAAGTCGATTAGTATTGAAAATAGGGCTAGTGGTTCAGTTAACTATTTAAAGCAAAAACTTCTCAACCAAACTCTAGTAGACAAAAACTATCCATTTGAACATCCAAACCTAAGTCTTTCAGGTTTTAATTTAGCAAAAATTACTTTAAACAGAATCATTGGTTTACCTCTTTTACTGGCTTACCTGGTTTTAACTTCGAGAATCTTTACTGAAGAAAAAGAACTCGGCGTTGAAAAACTTAGAAAGATGGATCCTGGAAGTAGATTCCAGGCGTATTTGGCCAAAACTGTTCTATTAACAATAATTCTCTCACTATTTCTAATAGTGGTGACATTAACAAGTCTAATACTGGGTAAGCTATTTGGTACAGGTCTGGGACATTACGATTATCCTGAAGTCCTCAGCAACTACAAGGCATGGGTGAGACCTGAAAACCTAAGATTGATTGATGAAAGCTATTTGGGACAGATTTCAGTTATGGAATTATTATTTAGATGGATATATCTGTTCTCAGCATATGCATTTTTTATATTTTCAATTTTGGCACTCCTAACAATTGTTTTTAAAGAAACAAGACTTGTTCTCTTTTCGGGATTTGTGAGCATTGCAATCATATCGTATATCAATAACGTGATATTATCACTTACCCATTTGGAGAAGTTTATACCTTTTCCGCTACTGGGTGAAAAGTATAATTTACTTGCGGATTACCTTGATTTAAAAACTACATTATTATTCGGAATACCTATATTATTAGGTTTCCCGATATTGTATTTGGCTGCAAAACTTGAGAAGAATAAATTTATCGAATCCCTATTTACAAGAAAAAAAGAAGGCGATATAAAACTATTATTAAAAAAGTGGAAGACAAGTAAGATTAGTAGATTTCCATTACTTAATTTTGAGATTTTAAAGCTTAAAAGAAGAAATGAATTGATACTCTATCTCTTTATATTTTTAATAGCCTTTTCGGGCTATGGGATTATTAAACAAAAAGAATATGGGAAAACAGTTCATTTGAGGATTTTGAATGCAAAATCACAATTAGAAAACAGTGTTAATGAAGATCCTGTTGAAAGTAAATTAATTAAAGACTATATAAGTGCATATGTTATAAAAGATAAAGAAGAGATAACAAAAGTAAATAAGAATTTAATTACTAATTTTGCCAATAATTCTTTTGGATTTCGAGGCTTTGATTCAGATAAGTTTACTTACGAGACTACTATGTTAAACGTAAATCAAGAAGAGAAAAACTGTGAAGGTAATCATCTATCAGAACTTTTAAATGAATTTCCTATCAGAATAACACCTTATGATGAATTCAATACCTTAAACGATTTTCAAAACTATCTTATACACTCAAAAAGATACCATCCATCCATGCATATGGTAGGTAATTACTTCTATAGCGGGATAGGAGCTGTCATACTGATTGTTGCTACAGGCTTGTTGCTGACCGATGGATTTACCGGAGAGCAAGAGAGAAAATCGCTCAGGATAATTTTGATGCAGCCGCTGGAAAGATTAAAAATCTTTATGAGCAAACAGATAATGATAGTTTTCTTTGCAGTTTTGGTTCTGATGTCTTGGTTTACATGGTTGGGGTACGGAATGGAAATAGGGCAGTTATACGATGCAAACTATCCGATTCAAACTTTTTCAGCTAAACCAAGTGAAACGAAAGAAGTTAGAAAGTTCAGTAAGAGAAATCTTAATGATGAATTTGGGCGTAAAATTGAAAATAAAGAAATTAATCAAAGTGAAACCATAAAAGTAGAATATACACCTGTCTGGAAACAAAATCTTAAACTCACATTACTTTTGCTGGCAATAGGTCTTTTTATTATCAGTTTAGGAAATGCCATGTCTACAATAATTACTAATCGTTGGCTTAGCGGAACGATTCTGATTCTAATATGTGGGCTGGGATATATACTGACTTTTAATACCTATAGTCTCATAAGCGGATTACTTCCGTTCCAGTGGTTGTATCCATACTCTGTGGTATACGGCAGACTGTCTCTTAGATATGATATCGGATATTTACATGCTCCCATGGGAATTATAGTACTTCTGGCATGGAGTCTGCTATTGGTTTTAATAGGACTAGTAGGATTTAAAAGAATGGCAAGAGGAGGAAGAAGATGAAAGTCTTGGAAGTAGATGGAATAAAAAAGAATTTCGGGAAAAAAAAGGTCTTAAAAGGTATAGACTTTGAACTAAATGAATCAATGATAACTGCGTTAGTTGGACCAAATGGTTCGGGAAAATCCACACTTTTAAATATAATTTCAAACCTTCTAACTCCTGATAGCGGTAAAGTGAGAATTTACGATATAGTAAATACAAATACAAAAATCTATGAGAAATTTTCGTACATGATAGACAATACGGTACTATATCCATATCTAACAGGACTTGACCATTTAAAGTTCATCAGCGATGTACATGGACTACCGAAAGATAGAATTGAAGAATGTTCAGAAATCTTGGGAATAACGGGATTTTCAAATCAAAAAGTTAAGGAATACTCACTTGGAATGAAGCAGCAGCTTCTATTTACCATGACACTCCTTCCTGATCATAATCTCCTGCTTCTTGACGAGCCGTTTAACGGATTGGATCCAACCACAATAATAAAAGTTAGAGAAGTAATAACGGATCTTAGAAATATTGGAAAAACCATCCTATTATCTTCTCATAATCTGGCAGAAATAGATCAGCTTACGTCTGATATTCTATTTCTAAAAGATGGGAAAGTGTTAAGGGAAAATATCTCTGACTATCAAAGAAGGAGATATGAAATTAGAGTGGAAACAAATGGTAATCCCATCGAGTTACCGAGAGACGAATTTCAAATGGAAGGCAATAAAATAATATTTGAACTCGGTAAATTAAACTTACAAGAAGCCATTGATAGAATCTCTAAAAAGTACGAGATTACAGATATTCAAAGGCAGATAGTAGGATCAGAAGAGAGGTATAAGGAGCTATTCGGCAGATCTTAACGACTATACCATTATTGTACCGATTAATTTCTTAATTTTAGATTTAGGGACTTAAAAGACGATTATGAAATTTTAATCAAATATGCCAAGTGTAAATATTAATGTATTGGCATAGTTTTGATGTTTATTTTTAAAGGTTTGACTAATCCAACAAGTTGTGATAATGCATACAGCAAAAGAACAATGATATATATATCAAAATATAATTACTCTATTTCTTTATAGAAGGAGGATTAAATGACTGAATTAAAATTCGAATTTAAAAATCTTTTAAAATCAAAACTGGTTATTGTCGGGGTAATAATTTCTATTTTGGTCTCTGTTCTTAATTTTGGATACAATAGTATTAATCAGCACCAAATAAGAAGTCGTGTTTTAGAAGAGTATTCAACATATCACAGAAAACTGCAAGAAGAAGCGAACGAAGCAAGGAAAACCATACTCGAACTGGGACATACTATGGCAAAGGTAGATGAGTACTTAGTTTACAATAAAAAATTAACCGCTGCAGTTGATTCGGTGATTTTGACTCTTGATGGTGATGACTACCAAGAGCTTCCTCATAAGATGACTGAGTTTTATAGAGTATATCATGAGTATCGGGACTACAAAAAAAGTTCTCGCTTTTTTTTAGATACTATAGCTGACTTACAAAAAGAAACCTGGGTAAAAAACCTTAGTGAGAGAGGACTTCCATATGAAGACCCTGAGTATTCATTAAGTGGTTTTAACTTTGCCAAAAGTGTAGCTGTAAATTTAAGTGGAATGCCAATACTGATTTTCATTATATTTTTTGCATCTCAGTTTTTATTAGGAGAAGTCAATAAAAAGAACGACTTTTTAAGAGGGGTTCAACCTATTAGTAAACTTAGGAGAAATATATCAAAGATTACCGTAAGTACCTTATTTATAACAATAATATACATACTCATATTAGTCTTTTCATTTGTTCTAGCTGCGGTGTTCAAAAATTCAGGGACTGTAAATTATCCGGTGCCAAATACTTTAGTTGGTTTTAAAGATACAATAACACTTATTTCCATAGGGATTATATTATTAAGATATGTATTTGTTGTATTTATACTGGCTATATTTATTTCGTCTATAGTGCTTTTAACCGGAAATCTTATGGGTGATGGTCTGGTAGTGAGTGCAGTCATAATACCTGCTTTTTTGTTTTTAAATGATATAACTACTCGTTCATATAATTCTCAGATTATGCGAGGGGCAATTAATAAACTTGGTTTTCATCTAAATCCACTATTCTATCCGTTTTCCATACAAATGTCGAATGCTTATAGGGTACATTTTTTAGTTATGCTAATTGTATGCTTAATTTATTCCGGTGTTATTATGCTGGGAACTATAAAACTTTCTGAGAACCCAAAAGTTCAAAATCTTAAGAATTTCAGTTTGAATTATAAAATTGAAAAAAAGATGGAGAGATTTGAAAGAAAAAGTATAAGACCATTTCCGAATTACATTTTTGAAATCAAAAAGATACTTAAAAACAGAATGGTTATAATAACTATGTTACTATTTATTGGTCTGGTAACTTTCTCAGCTGTAAATAATTTTTCTATGTACAAAAAAGTTAGGAATAGTACTATCTCAAGCATTGAGTTTAGCAAGATGTTAGAAGAAGAAATGATAAAAGGCAATGAAGGACCCAGCAAAAATAACCATATAAGAAATCTTGAAATTTTGGAAGAAATCTCTGAAAATTTAAAGCATGACGATAGAGGTTTTTTACTGTTGAAACTTTATAATCTTGAATTAATAGAAGGGCATCAAGGATATTCTGGATTTGGATTTACACCTACCACAGCCAGATTAGAAAAATCACTGTTAAACGAAGTTGAATCAAGAGGGAAAGAAACTACTTTATCCAAAATTAGAACTGGAATGATAACACCATTTGATTATCCCAGGTCTATCGGTGACTATTTCTTAATTAGAGAAATTACAATCCCTTACCATAAAAGTATTGATTATACTATATATAATTTATTTTCAGGTCTAATTCTAAGTTCTATGTCACTACTCTTGTTACTTATAGTCGGAACGGGAATATCCGATGAGAGACATAAAAGCAAGTCAATATTTTTACTGAATATACAGCCTGTAAAATCTTGGAGGATCTATATATCAAAGATTATGGCAAAGACTACGATAATAATATTATCGGTAGCGATTTCGCTGTGTTTGTCGGTTGTTATTATTAAATCAATGGGAGGGAGATTTGAGCCTGATTATCCTGTAATTAAGTACCATAATGAATTTGTCAAAGACGGGAAAATGCATGGGCTGAGAAGCGATTTACTAACGGTAAATCAAAGTAAACCTCAAAAGGACGAGCGTATAGTAGCTTATAGTTTTAGAGATATAGTAGATGAAAATATAGAGATGCTGACTTTACTGTTATTGGGAACAGTGCTGGTAATTGCTATATCTAATCTGATATCTTTGTTTATTAAAAGCAGGTGGATAGTAAGTACGGTTTCGATTTTAATAGTGGGTGTTGGGTATCTTCTGAGCTTATTTAATATGTCTAATGCAATTTCAGGACTGTTTTTATGGCTTAATCCCAAGTATATAGCAACGGGTGAAGCTGAGATGGTAAGCAATCAGAGTTTATTAGCCCCGATATCTACGATTGCAATAATTATAACTTGCAGTATATTGTTGATTTTTGTAGGTATTACCACATATAAAACGGTATTTAAAAGAAAGTAATGGAGGTATTAGATAATGGCTGTACTAAAAGTTAACGACATTACCAAATCATATGGTAAGCATATAGTATTAAACAAAGTCAACTTAGAAATAGATAAACCCGGCATTGTTGCTCTTGTTGGACCCAATGGTTCCGGCAAGACGACTCTAATGAATATCATAGCCAATATTCTTTCAGCTGATTCCGGGAGCGTTGAAGTACTCGGAAAACCCAATAATGATGTTTCTATATTTTACGACTACTCCTATCTTATAGATAATAATGTATTGTACGATCATTTGACGGGTTTCGATCATTTAAAGTATGTAGCCGAGACTCATAAACTGGGGGGAGATTCAATAGAAAAAGCGGCTTCGTACTTGGGTGTAACCCATTTTTTAAATAAGAAAGTTTCAGATTACTCATTGGGCATGAAGCAGCAGCTACTCTTTACAATGGCTGTGATTAATAATCCTAAACTGTTAGTTTTGGACGAACCTTTTAATGGTTTGGATCCAAGTACAATAATAAAGGTGAGAGAAATCTTACTAGGTTTTGTTGAGGAAGGAAAGACCGTCCTACTATCTTCACATAATCTATCAGAAGTAGATCATATGACAAATCATATTGTTTTTGTAAAAAATGGAGAACTTATAGAAGAAGATATATCGATTTATAGAAAGGGCAAGTACTACTTAAAGGTTGAAGATGCTGAAAAGATAGTTAACGAGTTCGAAGAGAAAAATATGGAGTCAAGAGGGGATGAAATCGTCTTAACTTGCGAAGATATAGAATTTTCGGAGATAATGAGAAGGATAATGGATATTAGCACAATTTTTTCTATACGCAGAGAAGAAATCGGAGCTGAAGAAAGGTATAAAGAGCTATACGAATATAAATAGATTTATTTACGGGTAATAAAAAGGCATTGTCAAAACGAGGAGTTTTGATAATGCCTAATTTTTAAAATCTTATAAATACTGATAATTTTAAATATGATTACCGGTATGGAAATTCATGATAGTTTAAAATGTGCTCTTTGTAACATTATTAGATTTATAGATGAAACCGGAGACAAATCTAAATATCAATCCAAGCAATAAACTTGGAACTAACCAAGCAAATCCAAGTTCTGCAAAAGGCAGTGAGTTCATAAAATCCTTGGATACCGCAA
Source organism: Peptoniphilaceae bacterium AMB_02 (assembly GCA_036321625.1). Lineage (NCBI taxonomy): Bacteria > Bacillati > Bacillota > Tissierellia > Tissierellales > Peptoniphilaceae > Microaceticoccus > Microaceticoccus formicicus. Next base: position 1,714,217 of record CP143259.1, on the reverse strand, counting down.
AAAAGTTGGTAAATGCATATGATACGGAATGGCCGAAGTAAGCATTCAGTATTGCCGCTACTTTTGGGACTGTATAAGAGATACCTTGAATTGCACCTATTATAAAAGCTCCCAAAACGGCACCGATATATGATGCTCTATTCAAAAACCTATCGAATAGTGACATAATTATAAGGACCAAGGTCATAGGATATATTGTTACCAGTATTGGCACTGCTATAGAAACGATTGAATCTACCCCGATTGTCGCCATTACAGCACTGAATACACTTATTCCGATAACCATTGCATTATAGGATATCTTATTTTTAGTTAATTCGGAGAAAAATGCACCGACTGTAGCTGTAAGTCCAATTGCAGTTGTCAAACAAGCGAGTGCAACTGCTATCCCCAAAACAATAGCTCCAAAAGAACCCCAGAGAGATCTGGCAATAAAGTTAAGCAGCTCTATTCTAGTCATATCGCTTGAAACCACAGAGCTTGTAGTGGCTCCTACATATACAAATCCGCCATATACCAGAGACAGACCTATAGCAGATATTATTCCTGCTATAATTGTCATGCTTAGAATTGTTCTATGCTCTAAATACCCTTTGGATTTGATACCTTCGATGACCACAATGGTCAAAATAATTGAACCGATGGCATCCATTGTTTGGTATCCTTCTTCAAAACCCATCTTAAAAGTACGTACGGCATTCACGTCTGTTGGAACACCTATTGGATCTATAAATGATTTAACCAGCATTGCTGATAGTACGATAATCAATACAGGTGTAAGGACGCCGCCTATTCTGTCTATCAGCTTGGAGGGCGTTAGTACAAAGTAAAGTACAATTGCAAAAAATATTATTGAACCGACAGCGGGACTTATATTTATGGGAAGTGGTCTAAGTCCAATTTCATAAGTGGTTGCTGCAGTTCTGGGTATTGCCAATAGAGGGCCGATAGATAGCATTATCAATAGACCTAGAGTTTTAGAGAAAACCTTTCCAACTCTATCGCCAAGATCTTCTATATGTCCTCCGGCTTTAGCAGTTGCTATTACTCCTATAACCGGAAATCCAATACCTGTGAGCATAAAGCCCAACATGGCCGGAAACCATTTATCACCACTCAATAAACCCAAGGTTGGTGGAAAAATTAGATTTCCTGCTCCAAAAAACATTGCAAATAATGCGAGTCCGACTATAAGAGTATCTTTACTTTTTGAATTCAATGCTTTACCTCCTAATACTACAAAAGTTTGGAAATATTATCACATATATTATAACCTATTTATCAGAAATAAACCATAGGGATTTAATTAATTAACCATATCACACCTATTTGATAAAAAATATTAATTTCTTATTCAACTACAAATTGCAATATATTGATGCCGGCTAGAGTATTATAGTTTGTTATATCTGAACAAATATTGTATAATAAGCTTATATCAAAAGATATGATGGGAGACAATATGAACAGAACTGAAGAATCAAGACAAAGAAGAAGGCAAAAAGCAAGAAAAACCAATATTATTGCAACGGCAGTGATAGTAGGTGTTTTAGTGCTTTTATTTTTGCTGGTCAGAGGGATAAGCAGTTTTGGTAAGTCGAAAACCGGTGATACGACTAAACCAGGAACGGTCGAGACTGATAAGAAAGACACCGATGACAAAGGCAAAGATACTGATACGAAAAAGCCCGATGACAAAGAACCTGTTAAAGATAAGGATGAAGATAAAAAAACTGAAGAAGATAAAAAAATAAGTGAGGAAGAAAGACAGAAACTCGAAGCTGAGAGGAAAGAAAAGTATAAGGAGTTTTATGTCCCGCTTCCGTTAGAGACTAAAACAGCTGAAGACAAGAATGTTAAAGGACTTTATGTTACTCAAACTACTGCAGCATATGAGTTTTCTGAAGACAATATTAAATTGTACGAAGAGTATATCAAGTATATAAAGGGCGAAGTAGCTTCAGAGCCTGCAGGACTTGAAAATGTAAACAATTTAGAAAAAATCCTTGCCATATGTAATCAAACTGAGATAAATGCTCTAGTTATAGATATTAAGAGTGATGATGGATATTTAACTTGGAATTCGGATGTCGAAGTATTTAATCAGCTCGATACTGTAATGCCGGCATCATCAGATAATTTTAATAAATTATTGGAATACATGAAAACTCACGACATATATCCTATGGCTCGTATAGTTGTTTTCAAAGACTTTGTACTTCCTGAGATAAAACCTGAACATGCGATGCAATTAAATGAAGGTGGAAAGTATACAGATAATCAAGGGATGCCTTGGGTAAACCAGTATGACAAATTTGTCTGGGATTATGTACTTGCAGCATCAAAAGAAGCTGCACTCAGAGGATTTAAAGAGATTCACTTCGATTATATTAGATTCCCCGACAATGCAGCATATTATAATGAAATTGTCAATTTCCCGGGTAGAGACGGAAAGAGAAAAGACGACAATATTCATGACTTTATAATGTATGCAAAGCAGGAACTTGAACCTTATGGTGTTAAAGTCGGTGCAGCAGTATTCGGTATAATAACCAAGAGTTGGGAAGATAAACCGGAAGACATCGGTCAGACTTGGATAAAGATTGCCAATGGAGTAGATATAATAAGTCCTATGATTTATCCTAGTCACTATTCAACGGGCTGGTACGGATATGAGTACCCTGATGCTCATCCGTATGGTGTATTCAATCAGTCGCTTAGGGAAGCACTCGAGAAAAACTCTTCAATTGAAAAACCTGCAAAAATAAGACCATGGATACAAGGCTTTACAGCTCCATGGGTGGATGGACATATAGACTACACACCGGAGGTTATAGCACAGCAAGTTAAAGCCGGGATAGAATTGGGAATAGATGAATACTTGGTTTGGAATGCTGTAAATGAATATGACCCGAGGACTTTTATAGAGACGACAAAATTTAGTGCAAATCAGACACTGGACCCTTCAAACCTACCCGATTTCAATATGGATATGTTACAAAATGAGAGAGATGGGGGAGAAGCTTCATTAAGGGACATACTGGGCAGAAGTCCATATGCAGCACTAGCTAAGTATTTGTCAGCTCTAAGCAATACCTATTATGATGAAACCTATCTACTAACTAAGAGAAGCGAAAGACAGGTGACTTACGGAGAGTACAATGAGGCAATGGGTGGTAAAGCACTTAAAGCGGAAAATTATGAAGTAACCGGAGTCAATAAAACAGATGATGGCTATGAATTTACAGTCAATGCGACTTTCAGTTCAAATGAAGGTAGAGCGGCACTTACAGACGGAAAAGTAAAAGTCATGCTTGAAGATCAAATGTTCAAAGTGATACCACCTGAACTGAAATTTGAGCCTGCAGAATAATATAAGAATACTAAGATTTAAGGAAGGTGAAAATACACTCGAAATCGGTATTGCGGTTTCGAGTGTTTTATTATGAACACTAAAACAAACTACAAAAGAAAGCCGGAAGCCGGTTATAAGATATTTACAGATAGAAAACTCAGCTTGCAAAAACTAGTGGAAGAATTGGTAGAAACATCGACATTACACTATCAGTCTGAATGGAAAATGGATGAAAATTTCAACTGGGTACTTTTATCTTGGAATATAAAGTTTTCAGAATTACCAAAAATCTATGATAATATAACAATAAGTACCGAGATAATAGGTCATGTCAGTTTCTTTATAATTAGGAAATATAGTGCATTTAACTCAGAAGGCAGCTTATTATTGGAAGCATATGCAGTGTGGTCTCTAATAGATGTGAATACAAGATCAATAATACGATTACCTAAAGACCTGACTTTAGATGTAAAAAAACTAAAAAGGTCGGAACTCGAAATCTATTTACCGATAATTGATATGCCGGATATATATTGTACACAGACCTTTGTTGCACCTACACATGAGGATATTGATTCAAATAATCATGTTAATAATGCAGTATACTTCAACTGGCTCGAAAGGATTATTCCTAGTTTTAGTTCCGATACATTGATAAACTCTACAATCAAAGTACTATACAAAAAAGAAATTCTACCTAATGAGAAAGTCAGGTTAAGATTTTACGAAAACTCTAAAAGTTTCGTACTTAAGATTACAAGTAAAGATGGTGACGAGATAAAAGCATTATTGGAACTGGTAAAATGATAGTTTTATAGTATTTTAAGTTCACTGCTTTTATCAACATTAAAACATTTATGTACAAATAAAGGAGGAAAAATGAAAAAACATTCTAAGAAGATATGTACATTACTATTAGTGGTATTATTTCTATTTAATCCGTTTACGGTAAATGCTGATGAAGTAAAGAACGAAGACAGTATGGAAAACTTTTGTAAAACTATCAAAGTAACAGAATATTATGACAGTTCATTCTCCATCTCGGAAAAACTTAGGTATAGAGAAGGTAAATTAAGAGGATTTTTGGATATTAAAAGCAAGAAAATTAATCATAATAAAGCTAAATGGGAAGTTGATTTTGAAGGCGAAATTTGTGAAACTGATGGCATAGAATCGAACATTTCCGGTGTGTATATACTGGTCTTGCCTTATTGATATTCTATTATCAGAAATAGAGTATATTTTTAAAAACATAAAATTATTAAATATAATTAATTGTCAAAAAAAAGACATATGATATTATTATGTTAAAAGATTAGAAGAGACTCATTTGTCATGAAAGCTTTAAGGGTGGATGAAAATGAGTAGGATCACATGATTAAAAAATTGAAGTAAAAGTAGAATATTGATATTTGTAATTGCTCTATTTATGATTATACAAATAGCTGCTCTAGCTTTAGCGGTTTGATTTGTAATGATTGTTCTTAACCTGATTAGTAGATAGATACAAGCGTTAACTATTATTAATACTCCACGCTTAATCTTTTCAATAGGAGGTAAGTATGGCAAATTTAAAACTGGATTTAAAACGCAGTTTAACAGTCCAGAGATTAATACTTTTCTTAATAATTTCTTTACTGCTATCCGGTGTACTATTCGCTTCAAATAAAATCTCGTCAGAACAAATATATATTAAAATTTTTGAAAAATACGATGGATACTATAGCGAAATGAGTAAACATTCCGGGTTGTTCTACAGAAATCTAAGCAAGAAAAATCTATCAAATGAGCAGATAGAATGGATGTTGGAACCACTAACAAATCTACAAGAATCAATCAGAGATATAAATTTATGGCATAGAAGTAAAGAGGGTATGGATTTATCTCATAGAATAGTCTCGTTTTATGAAAACTATGATATTTATAAAGAAAGAAAGTTTAGACCATCTTTAGATATACCCCCATTTGAAATAGAAAGGGATCTCAATTTACATAGAAATCTAATTGAGAATAATTTTTCATATGAAGATGATGAGTTTAGTTTAAAAGGAACTAATTTTCTACTCTCTTCTTGCAAGAAACTATATGGTGTATTTTTTGCAGTTTTTTTAATAATACTTATTTCTGATATTTTTACAGGTGATAAACAATCAGGATTAAGTAAAATAAGATATTTACAACCTAAAGATAAAAAACACATTTTAATAAGCAAGTGCATTGTATCGTTAATAAATCTAATCGTATTCGTATTAATATTTTCTATAAGCGCTATATTCATTTGTATGGTTTTTGGAGATGGGATGGGAAGTTTTGACTACCCTATTGAGATTGGACCAATGAATTATAAACTCCCAATTTTTAAGTTTAACTGGGAAAGTATTGCAAGTGAACAAATTGATAAAAACTATATTTTAAAACCACTATGGAATGTTTTATTAGTATTGAATCTAAACTTTTTAGGTTATCTTTTCATGCTTGTAGGTTTTATGGCTTTTGCATCAGAAATCTTTAAAAGTAAAACTGCTATATTATTAATCACATGTGGAATTGCAGTCATTCTTCATGTTTTAAGCATTCCGTATATAAACAGTTGGCAAAAAATCTATGGATATAAATTACCTCCACTTCCTATATTTTTACAATATCCATATAAATTTTTACTGAATTCGTGGTTTTCAATTATCGGTTTCATTGTCGGTATATTATCATTCATACTAATAATATTCTTAACAAATAGATTTAGACATAAATATGACTTTTCGAGCAGATTAACAGGAAAAAGTACAGTTGATATTATTAGGGAATATGAAAAAGAGAAAACTTATGGAAAATTTATTACCCAGTTTAGATTTGAAATCTTAAAAATGATTAGAGGAAGAAAGTTAATTTTATTAAGTTCTATTATAACCGTGTTGCTAATAGGGATTAGTGTGCATCATATAAAAACATATGATAATCTAAGGATTAATGAATTTGATAAAGTAAAAAGCACAATCCTTCGTAATGAAGAGCTATACAATGCAAATGTTTACGATCAAGATTATAAGATCTTACTTGATCAGTATAATTCTATTTATGAGCGCATGAAAAATGGTGATGAATCGGCTTTTATTGACAGAAGACTTTTAAATATAAAAACGGACTTCAAGAATAAAGAACCTTATCTAAAAGAACTGAGATATAATAAAAATTCATTAATTTTTGAGGAAAACATATACTCAGAATTAAACTCCAGACACAAAAATATGCCATTATCAAAATCAGATACTTCCTTTACTATTTTTCACGAAGATACAGGTTTTGAGGAGTATGTATCAAGATATCTAAGTTATTTACCTTATCACAATTCTTCAGGTTTTATAGTAAATAGTATTTTTAAGACCGGTCTTATTCTTTTAGTTCTACTGATAATAGGGCTGGTCGTATGGGAAGGGATTTCACAGGATGACAAAAGAAATAGAGGTTTTAACTTTATAATTCTTCAACCTATATCAAAAACTAAAATCATGATTTCAACTTATTTATCGCAAGTATTTAGTAGTGTACTGGTGTTTATAATGGCAATAATAGTGATGTTGTTATTAATGACAACAATGGGAGTTAAAAACGAGACTGATTTCCCTGTGATAAATTATAGCTTAATTAAGAATATCACTTATGATAATGAGTTATATAAAGACGATAATCCCTATATAGATCCATTTAATCCAAAATTAAAGGAATCTGAAATTTATATACATAATTTAAGATATTTTAAAGATAGAAAGATATCACCAATAGAGAATTTTAAAATAGATATCAATTTTAAAAATATTATTATTGAAAATACTGAACTGGTTTTAATAACCATATCTTCTATAATATTATTAGCATCAGTAAGTTTAATAATTTCAATGTATATTAAGAGTATAAGTATGAAAAAATTGATAATAATCATAATCATTTTATTTGGGTATTTTCTAAGTACTTCTGTATTATCTGGAGGTACCGGAGTTTTACCTTTTACAGCTATTAATTCTCCTTTTATTACATCCGGTGGAAGCTTATATAAGATACGATTCTATATTGCTGAAACCCTATGCTTGCATGATAATTCAATTGGTTTGGAGCATTATACTATTGGCTATAACTGATTACGTTTTTAAAAAGAGATACTCATAATGGAGGATATGATGAAAGGTATTGAAGTAGTTAATTTAAGCAAGTCTTATGGGAAATTACAAGTTCTTGATAATATTAGTTTTGATATAGATATGGGTAGTATCGTAGCATTGGTAGGGCCTAATGGTAGCGGCAAGACAACTCTTCTAAATATTATCTCTAACTTGTTAAATGAAGATAGTGGAAGTGTTCTGATTACGAGTCAATCGAATAAGGACTTTAATGTCTACAATACACTTTCATATATGACGGATAGTTCGGCCTTATATGAAGAGCTCTCAGCCATGGATCATTTAAAATATATATGCAATATAAGAAAACTTCCTAAATCAAGACTTTTAGAAGCGGTAAATGTATTAGGGATAGGATCTTTTCTAGATAAAAAGGTTAAAGGTTATTCAATGGGGATGAAGCAGCAACTACTATTTACTATGGGAATAATCAGTAAACCTAGGGTGTATATACTTGATGAGCCTTTTAATGCACTGGATCCGAGTATGGTAATAAAAGTAAGAAGCGAACTTAAAAGGATGGCTCAAGAGGGAACTTGTGTTTTATTGTCATCACATAATCTATCGGAAATCGATCTTTTAATTAATGATATAATTTTCTTAAAAGATGGGAAAATTCTAAGGGAAGATATAAGTAAGTACTTTGAGACGATGTACTGTTTTAAAGTAAGCGATGTTGACAAAGCTAAAGAGGCAGTGCTTGAGTATGATTATCAAATTATGAATGATGAAATATGGTATCCTGCCGGGGCAGATTTATCGGAATTTGTGCAAAAAGTAGCTGCAGTAACAGATATTTTAGATATTAGAAAAGAGAATCATGGTGCTGAAAAAAGATATAAAGAGATTTACTTTGACGAAGTTTAAAGAGGTAATTGTCTAGTATGCTATAAGAGATAAAAGTTATGGAAAACGCCCAAAAAGGAAATTTGAATAAAGATATTGCAATTAACTACAAAGCAAATAAAAGTATTAAAGTGTTGACAACAAAAAGCAAATGCATTATAATGATTACTAATTCGATGAAGTGTATGTAGTACTGTGGATGATTCCAGAGAGACCGGATAGGTGGGAGCCGGTTATCGTGAAGCTGTATGAAGTAGGAACATGGAGAATATACCGTGAGCTTTAAGTAAGCGGTATACGTATACCTTGCGTTAAAAGGCTTGAGTGGATGAGTTTATCTCATCAAAAGGAGTGGCACCGCGTATCTACGTCTCTTTTCCAATTGGAAAAGAGACTTTTTTTATTATTATATTACGGGGGTAAAAAGATGGAAAAATTGAATTTGAAGAAGGTTGTATTAGCGTATTCGGGAGGATTAGATACCTCAATTATCATCACTTGGCTTAAGGAAAACTACGGATGTGAAGTTATTTGCGTAGCAGCAGACTTAGGTCAGGAAGAAGAGCTTGATGGTTTGGAGGAAAAAGCACTTGCTTCAGGTGCCAGTAAACTGTATATTGAAGATTTAATTGATGAATTTATAGATGATTTTGCATTTGTGGCACTAAAAGCCGGTGCAAAATATGAAGGTGATTACTTATTGGGTACTGCAATTGCTAGACCTGTAATTGCAAAGAGACTCGTTGAAATAGCTCATGCTGAAAATGCAGATGCCATAGTACATGGATGTACAGGAAAAGGAAACGACCAAGTCAGATTTGAGCTTGGAATTAGAGCTTTTGATCCTGAAATCCCAATACTTGCTCCTTGGAGAGTTTGGGAGATAAAATCCAGAGAAGATGAACTCAAATATGCTGAAGAACACGGTATTCCAATAAAGAGAGCAGGGGATTCAAGTTACTCGGAAGACAGAAACCTTTGGCATATATCGCACGAAGGATTGGAGTTGGAAGATCCGGAAGCAGAACCAAATTGGAATAATATGTTGACATTGAGTGTAAATCCTGAGGATGCTCCTGATGAGCCTACTTATATATCCGTTGAATTTGAAAAAGGTGTACCGGTTGGAGTTAATGGTCAAAAAATGAAGGGTTCGGATATAGTTAGATATCTTAATGATGTAGGCGGGAAAAACGGTATCGGCATAGATGATATAGTTGAAAATAGACTTATCGGCATGAAGGTCAGAGGAGTTTATGAAAATGCCGGAGCTACAATTCTCTATCATGCACATTCATTCCTTGGAAGCATTGACTTTAGACAGAGATACCATGCATTATAAAATTGAAATTGCAAATAAATTAGCACAACTTATCTATAATGGACAATGGTTCTCGACTATTAGAAAGGCAATATCAGCATTTGTGGATGTGACTCAAGAGACTGTAACAGGAAGTGTTAAGCTGAAACTTTATAAAGGAAATGTCATCAATGCTGGAGCAAGTTCACCATATACTCTTTACCATGAAGAGTTTGCGACATTTGGTGAGGACGGAGTTTATGATCAAACTGATTCACAAGGATTTGTAAATCTCTATGCACTTCCAATAAAAGTTCAAACCATGATGAGAATAAAAAACGAGAAAAAGAACAAGTAGAGGAAAGGGGCAATAATGGGTATCTGGAGTGGAAGATTTTCTAAAGAGCTGGACTCAATAGCCAGCGAGTACAACTCATCTATTGGAGTTGACCATGTAATGTTTCGCGAGGATATAGAAGGATCGAAGGCACATGCAAAAATGCTATCAGAATGCGATATCATCTCAAAAGAGGATGAGGAACTTATTATAAACGGCTTGGATGGGATTAAAAGCGATATTGAGAATAAAACCTTGGAAATAGACATGAAGGCAGAGGACATTCACATGTTTATTGAAACCGAGCTTACGAAGAGAATTGGCGATGCCGGAAAGAGACTTCATACTGCAAGATCGAGAAATGACCAAGTAGTTACTGATCTTAGACTATATCTTAGAAATTTGATAACTGAAATAGAGTCGGAAATTGTAATGCTTTGCGAATCTATTATTGCCAAATCAGAGCAGAATATCGACAGCATAATGCCTGGTTATACTCATCTACAAGCAGCTCAACCTGTGACTTTTGCACATCATTTGATGGCTTATTGCCAGATGTTAATCAGGGATTTGAGCAGGTTTAGAGATGCTAAAACCAGACTCAATGAATCGCCGCTTGGAGCGGGGGCACTTGCTACGACGGTCTATAATATAGACAGACATAGAACCTCTGAACTCCTCGGATTTAACAAACCCATGCTAAACAGCATGGATGCAGTATCGGACAGAGACTTTGTAATTGAAACAGAGTACTGTGCATCTATGACCATGATGCATCTTTCAAGGCTTAGTGAAGAACTTATAATATGGTCAAGCCAGGAGTTTGGATATATAGAATTGGATGATGCATTTACGACGGGTTCATCTATAATGCCTCAAAAGAAAAATCCAGACATGGCAGAGCTTACAAGAGGAAAAACAGGTACTGTGATAGGGATTACCATGGGTATGATTACTACCATGAAGGGTTTACCTCTGGCATATAATAAAGACTTGCAAGAAGATAAAAAAGGTGTTTTTGAAGTAATTGACATACTCTCCAAAACGCTTAAAGTCACCAGAGGTATGATCGATACTCTAAAAGTTAATTCCGATACTATGAAGGCTAAAGCGAATAATGGATACATTGTAGCTACAGACTTGGCAGATTATTTAACTGAAAAAGGTATGCCATTTAGAGATGCTTACAAGATAGTAGGAGGTATAATTAAGAAAGCTTCGGAAGAGAAAAAGAATCTTGAAGATTATGGTATAGAAATGTATAGAGAATTCTCAGAAGTTTTTGATACTGACCTCTTCGAAGCCATCTCCCTAGAAAAATCCTTAAGCAGAAGAGCTGTATACGGTGGACCTTCACCGGTAGCTGTAAAAAAACAAATAGAAGAAACAAAAAAGATATTGAGTAAAACTAAAGAATCTTAGATATTTGACTTAATTTAGCCAAGAACATACTGTGTTTTCAATAAATCTCCGGCATACTTAAAACCGGAGATTTTTTAGTTCTCGATTAACAAACTCTTAAAATTGGATAAATTTTTAAAGAATGATATAATTAAATAGCAGTAGTTTTAGAGATTGATTTATAATGTAAAAAATAAGATAAATATATAATAAAAGAAATTAATGGGGAATGATTAATGAAAATTTGTTATTTAGCTGACGCATCTAGCGTACATACTCATAAGTGGTGTGAACACTTTACTAAAATAGGTTACTCTACCATAGTAGTTTCATTAGGTGATGGTAAAATACCTAACACTAAGGTGTATTCATTAGGGATAGAGGATTTAACAGACAGAAGCCATATAAACAAGCTGTTAAATTATATAACTAAAATAGGTAGAGTTAAGCGTATAATAAAAGAGGAAAATCCGGATATAATTCACGCTCATTATGCTACGAGCTACGGATTACTTGCTTCTCTATTAAATTTGCATCCTTATATCCTTTCAGTTTGGGGATCTGATGTTTATGATTTTCCTAATTCAGGCACCCTTCAAAGAAAAATGCTGGAATGGAATCTTAAGAATGCAGACATCCTACTTTCAACTTCTGATGCAATGCGAGAAGAAACTGCAAAATATACAGATAAAGAGATAGGCGTAACGCCATTCGGAGTAGACACAGGTATCTATAAACCACTGGACATAGATCCTATTTCGGACTTTACTATTGGTACAATAAAATCATTTTATCCAAAGTACGGAATCGAGTATTTAATAAAAGGTTATAGCGATTTTATTAAGGAAACAGGTGCTGAAAATACGAAACTAATTCTGGGAGGAAAAGGGCCACAAGAAGATGAATTGAGGGCACTTGCTATAGAACTTGGCATTGAAGAAAAAGTAGAGTTCTTAGGATTCCTGGACAGAGATGGGGTTGTTAATTCGTTTAACAAGATGGATATTGCAGTATTTCCATCAACACTTGATAGCGAGAGTTTTGGAGTTGCAGCAGTAGAAGCAGGAGCTTGCGGAACACCAACCATAGTTTCAAATGTCGGTGGACTTCCTGAAGCAACTAAGCCGGGTTACTCCAGCATAACAGTTCCTAAAAAAGACAGTAGAGCTATTACCGAAGCATTAAAGAAATTGTATAATGATAGAGAACTATTAAATCAGATGAAAATAAACTCCAGACAATACGTGCTGGACACCTATGACATAAACAAAAACTTCGCATTAGTAGATGAAATATATAAGGAAATCTACAATTCCAAGCATAATCAAAAGTAAGATTTATTAAACAAAGGACCTATCACGTCGATAGGTCCTTTTTCATCTTAACCAATTCATAAAAATAAGGGGTCAGCCGTAAGAGTTAAATACACTCAAAAATCCCAACACAGCGAATAATTATACAAAATAAACGGGGTCAGGCTACACATTTTTAAAGTAATTTACATATATATTTACAATAAATTATATATAATCATACAAATAAGCTAGATACACACATTAACTATATAAATACATGTATTAATATAATAAGTTGAAATATTCAATTGATAGTTAATGAGAAGTTGCCGTAACCTGAGATTAAGATACTTGAATGACTGCTTATAAAATATTTTGTACGGATATTCACGAGAATTGAGAATTAATTTTAGAAGGGGTATACTAAAAGAATTATGGAGAATAGAAGTATAATGGGAATGGATTTTGATTGAAGAAGTAATTAGCATAAATAATTCCATATAATAATCATACGAAAATAAGCATAGATATAATACGAAAGGTGAGAAAATAGTAGGGAATAACGCATATAAATACGGAAAAGTCAATTAAGTCATACCTCTTTAAAATCTCACCAATGACTTTCCTCTGTGGGTCGGTCAATGGTTTATACACCAATTTATAACTCATCTTTATCTCCTTTCTTAGTTTCGATATTAAAATGTTACAATGGTTTGTGAAAAATGTCAATAGAAAAATGAATAATATACCTATGGTTGCATGGTAAAGTAGATAGTACACTAGTAATAATCAGATTATACGAGACTAGTGTGAATTCAAGACATGAATAAATGTATAAATATATATGATATCGTTAAAAATAATTACATAAAAAATAGCTCGGAAAAAGTTTCCAGGATATAAAAATTACAAGAGATATATTTTACCATAAACTATAAAATTGACAAAAATAGTAGGATATACTCCGTTTACAAAATATTTCCTAATTGAAAAGTAATAAATAATTTAGTGAAATAAAAGTCCATAAACATATCTAAGATGAAAACAAAATAGGGAAGGATATTCACTATCAAAGAAAATGTTTGCAGAAGATTATTTATTTATGTATTTTATGAACCTAGATTAATTTGTATTATATTTTACTAATATAATTTTATGTAATATTTGATTCCTGATAAGTAATGTTCTCATATAGAAAAATTGTAAATAATACAATTAAAATGTACATAAATGATTAAATTAAAATATACAATTAGAATAGGATTTAAATATAGAGGTAGAATTCTTCGAATTCTTCTTTGTATATCTCGCCCGAGGAGTTGTATAGTCGTGTGAGATTGGTCGTAAGTTTGGAGGTAGTTAGAGATGAGTTTAAAATATAAAGGTAGAATTCTTCGAATTCTTCTTTGTATATCTCTCCCTCAGTCAGCGTAGCTGACAGCTCCCTCGTCAGATGGAGCCTATAAAAGATCGAATCGTTTGGCAATCGCATAGCCTCCCTCTGACGAGGGAGGTGGGTCGCCTAAGCGACTCGGAGGGAGAGATTAACAAAAAGCGACATCTTTTCGTCGCTACATTAATAGTCTAACTTCTTTTTAAAAACGTGGAAGTGGGGGCACTTCCTCATCCTTAATTCCTAAAACCCTTATATCTAACTTTAAGACAATCTTAAACATTAAAAAAACCCTATTCTCAATTAGGGCTTTTTACAGTCTGAGCAGTTAGGAATATTCATTACTGATAACTTTATTTTTCGTTTTTTCTTTTTTCAAATTCTTTTTCTACAGCTTTACTAAACACTTCTTCTCTAAGTATATTATTTATGTGGTCATAACCTGAAGGTCTATGTGGTACGAGACAGTTTGAACAGTCTTTAAATCCGTAATTCCATTTTGGATTTCCTTTACAGTCCTCGATTAAGAAAAGAGGGCAGTAACAAAATAAACAGTTAAATTCAGAATCATCTTCTACCTTGTGACATGGGAAGTACATACAGTCGGTATTTCTAAAAAACTTAAAACTATTTTGCATTGTAGAACTCCTTTAATTTTTTTATTAGATATGAATTATCATCATGAGATTTCACTGCAATTCTTATGTAGGTATTGTCCAATCCTCTAAAAGTGCTGCATAGCCTGATTAGGATACCATTTTGGAGCAGAAAATCAAATAATTCATTAACATCATTTTTCATAGCTTTTAACAGCATATAATTGGATCTGCTTTTAAATATTTTAAAAGAATTTAGATTTGAGATTTGGTCATATAAAAATTCACGCTCTTTTTTTATGTATTCCACGCTTTCTTTTATATATACTCTGTCATTAAAGATATAACGTCCGGCAGATTCGGCAAATGAATTGACACTCCATGGGTTTAAAGAATGTTTAAGGAAGTTTACATTGTCTTCATTCATAATTCCGTATCCTAGTCTGATTCCTGGTAGTCCGAAGAACTTGGTAGCAGCTCTGACTATTATGATATTCTTATAATTCATGCTATTCGCATATTCCACTGTGTCATAATTAGAATCAGTAAACTCGAAGAAAGCCTCATCTAAGATGAGTGTAACTTCATTTTCTATACATAGGGAGTGTATGGTTTTTATCTCCTCCAAGCTTAAAACATAACCTGTCGGATTATTAGGGTTTCCTATTATCAAACAGTTTTTAAATCCGTCATCTGAACAATTTTCTATTATGGATTTTAAAATATCCACATTTAAAGATAGGTCAGGATTAGGAGCGATAAATTCTATTTCACAATTATTCTCTTTAGCTCTAAGCTCGTACTCGATAAAGGAGGGATAGGGTATGATGCATCTATTGAATTTAGACAGAACTCCATCTATGATTTCCATCGCTCCATTACCGGGGACTATATACTTGGCTTCTGTTTTCAAGTATCTCGACAGAGAATCTCTAAGTTCCCTATACTGAATATCAGGGTAAGATTTAACATTGTCGAATTCAGAGATGATAAAATCCATAAGTCCTGTAGGATAACCCAGTGGATTAATATTGCTACTGAAATCAATCAAGTCTTTATCAGTTTTATAGCTCAATATGTCTGCACCGTGAATCATTTAATCACAACCTTTGTAATAAATAAGAAAGCTGCATATAAAATCATAAACAGTATTTCCGATCTATACATTATCCTGATCGTATCGTCTATGTCCTTAGCTCTGACAGGTCTGATAGCATCTCCAATATACGGCTTTTCAATATATATATTTTCATAAAAAGAACCACCGCCAAGTTGGATATTCAAAAGTCCTGCAACAGTACTCTCAGGGTAGCCGGCGTTTGGACTGGTATGTTTTTTATGATCTCTCATTGTCGTTTTAAATCCGGTTTTCATGTCGAATGAGAACACTGAGGAGAGTATCATTAATAGTGATGTGAGTCTGGCTGGGATAATATTAACCAAATCATCTATTTTGGCAGGGAAATAACCCAGATCCTGGTATTTGGAATTTTTATATCCCAACATTGAATCCATGGTATTTATCATCTTATATGCGAATGCGAAAGGTACTCCGAAAATCAAATAAAATATCGGTGCAATAACTCCATCTGAAGTATTTTCCGCTATAGTCTCAACGCAAGCTCTGATAATACCTGCTTGACTTAATTTATCGGTATTTCTTCCTACTATATATCTTAGTCTGCTTCTTCCACGTTCTAAGGAGATTTTCATTTCTTTTTTTACTTCTGACGCTTCTTTACCTAGAGATTTTGCGGCGATTGTTGTATAAGCGAGGTGAATCTTTATTACCAGCTGAAGATATTTATTAAAATCGAAAAGCTGTATGAGATAGTGTATCCCAAAGAAGGATATTGCAATATTTAAAGCTACGATAAATAGACCGCCCAGCTTTAAAGCTGTGGCAGTCTTGCAAAATCTTCTTATTATCTTTTCCTCAAGAGATATTATTGCTCCCATTAGTCGAACCGGATGTGGAAAATTCACAGGATCTCCAAACAACCAGTCGGCAATAATCGCCGTGTAAACAATCATATTATTCCTCTAACATTTTTAATATTTTATCTATATCCATATTTTCTGTGACGATTCCCGCCAATCTTTCGATTTCATCTTCCAGCATTACCGGATCAAAACAGCAATGAGCATGTTTTCTGTATTCAATAAGAGAATCTTCATCTACTATCTCCAGATGAGTATAGGGAATTACTCCAATTACGGGTATACCTGTGAGTTCTTCTATCATCTTAAGACCACTGTCCAGAAGTGATTTATCACCTCTAAATTTGTTGATAATAAATCCTTTCACTCTCTTACGATCTTCTTCTTTTAGAAGCATTACCGTGCCGTAAAGAGACGCAAAACTGCCTCCTCTATCAATGTCAGTGACAAGCAGTACATCAGCATCTGCAATCTCTGCCATACCCGTGTTGACGAAGTCATTTTCATTTAGATTTATCTCTGCAGGAGAACCTGCGCCTTCGATTACTATTAACTCATGCTTTGATGAGATTTCGTCATATATTTCTTTTATCTTTTCTTTTAATTCACTTTTGTATTCAAAGTACTCCCTGGCCTTCATGTACTTATAACTCTTACCAAGAATTACCACTTCGGATCCTACATCGGTTTCCGGTACTAATAAAACGGGATTCATTAATTCAGACGGCTCTATTCTAGCAGCATGTGCTTGAACGAATTGGGCAGAGGAAATCCTCTTGCCTGTATTTGTATGCATATAATTTCTACTCATATTTTGTGCTTTAAAAGGAAAGACATCAATACCTTTCTGAACAAATATTCGACATAATGCTGTAACTATGGTACTTTTTCCTGCGGAAGAAGTGGTGCCCTGTATCATTAATGATTTCATGGATGATTTCCTTTCTATATTTAAGAGAATCGTTAAAAATGACAAAATATGTCCCTTATATAATACCATAGTATAAATCATAATTAAAGAAGCATTTATTTATTATGGCTGCTATTTGGGTATATGTAATATAAGTGGTATACAAAATGAAAGGAGAATAATATGTCTAAAGTAAATCTAATCACCGGTGGCGGTGGTGGCATAGGTTTTGAATGTGCCAAAAAATTTGTAGGAGAAAAACTATATATAACCGGCAGAAATGAAGAAAAATTAAGTGTAAAATGTAAAGAGCTGAGAGATTTAGGTGTTGATGCAAATTATAAGGTGTCTGATATATCTAAACCTGAGGAAGTAGAACAATTATTTGAAGAAATAACTAAGGAAGGAGATTTAGGTTGTGTTTTAAATGCGGCAGGTATAAGCGGCGTTGGTGTGACGGGAGAGAAGGTATTTAAAATAGATCTTTTAGGAGCTAAAAAAGTATTGGACACCACTCTTGAATATGCAACCCAGAATACGGTGTTGATACTGATAGCCTCAATAATGGGCTATGTCGTACCACCAAATGAAATATATGACAAGTACTTGGCAGAACCAGATTTGGAAGGTGCTTACAAAGTTCTAAAATTCTATCTGGACGATCCTAATCAAGCGTATAATTTCTGTAAAAGAGGTAATCACCTAATGGTTACAAAATTTGCCATGGATTTCGGTGCCAAGGGAGCAAGACTATTGTCTATTTCTCCGGGAATTATAGAAACCCCAATGTCAGCAGCTGCAATGGAAGAAGCTTCTGAAATCATGAACCAAATGCTTGCTATTACTCCTATAGGAAGATTTGGTAAGCCTGAAGAAATTACAAATACAGTAGAATTTTTGAAAGGCGAAAAAGCATCCTTTATTACTGGTTCGGATATATTAATTGATGGTGGATTATTACATCAAATGATAAAATAATATGTTTAGTAAATATAATGATAGCAACCAATCATTATAAAAAAAAGAGGTGAGATATGTTAATAGAAGTTTGTTGTGGTAGTGTCGACGATACTATATTGGCTGAAAAACTCGGTGCAGATAGAGTTGAGTTTACTACTTCAATGTGTTTGGGAGGCCTAACTCCATCGTATGGAATGTTTAAAAGAGCTAAAGAACTTATTAATATCCCACTTATGGTAATGGTTAGACCCAGAGAAAGTGGATATTACTATAGTGACGAAGATATAGAAGTCATGATTACAGATGCTAAATTCTTTGCTGACAATGGAGCAGAGGGTATAGTTTTTGGGATATTGAATGAGGATGGAACTGTAAATAAAAGTGCATGTAAGAGAATTATCGATGTAATAGGCGAAGCCGAAGCTGTATTTCATAGAGCTTTCGATGTGGTACCTGATCCCTTTAAAGCCATGGAAGATTTAATAGAACTTGGTTTTAAGAGGATACTGACAAAAGGTCAAGCCAACACCCTGGAAGAAGGTCGGGAATTACTAGATAAATTGATAGAAGCTTCAAACGGCAGGATAGAATTTATTTCAGGTGGAGTCAGAACTCATAATTTGGAATGGATAAAAAGTGAATTAAAGCCGAGTCAAGTTCATGTTGGGGCATTTACCAATAAGGAAGATCCGACCATTGCGAATAATCCTAAGATTGCATTTGGTTCAAAAGGTAAATCGGGAGAAGAATTATATCAAATTGTTGATCCTGAACTACTTAAAGATATCATTTTAGAGCTAAGAAAATAATAGCTTATTATAAATCTGGTATAGATAGTAAATCAGAAGATGTGAAATTCATAATTACTCTGAATTTCGCATCTTTTTATGCTTTTAGAGAAATTATGGAAATAAAAGATAAATTCATTTTTATAATAACACATCAAATCCCAAGCGAAGTTAACCTTAAATACGAGAAATTGATTCAGTTGTAATAAAGGGCGGAGCTGGATTAGCTGAGGAGTTGGGTGGTCGTGTGGGATTGGTCGTGAGTCTAAATATAATGGTTGAATTTTTCAAATTCTTCTTTTTATATCTCTCCCTCAGTCAGCATAGCTGACAGCTCCCTCGTCAGATGGAGCCGGAAAAAACAAAATACAAATTAACCTTAAAGAATGTAGTTTTTGAAGATATTGTGTAAGTCTTTGAGAGCCTCCCTCTGACGAGGGAGGTGGGTCGCCTAAGCGACTCGGAGGGAGAGAAAACCAAGGCTTCCATTACTCTAGCTTTAAAGTAGCGGAGCTGCCTCAGCTCCATTTTTGTACCTATGTTACAATTGAGACATGGAATCACTTATGCAACTAATTTATGACCACACAAAAGTGGAAGGGGGGGAAGAGTTGTCAGTTTGGCGGTAGTTAGAGATGAGTCTAAAATATAGTAGTAGACTTCTTCGAATTCTTCTTTGTGTATCTCGCCCTCGTCAGAGGGAGGCTCTTTAAAACTAATCCCTCACAACCGACAACTACTCAACTCATCGAGTGAGAGAAATACAAAAAGCGACATCTTTTCGTCGCTACCTTTAAAATCCATATAACAAAAGACAAACCCGGTTTAATTTGGGTTTGTCTTTTTTTATCCCCAGAACAGGGGTTCTATTGTTTTACATAGTACTCTTCCAGATATTCATTATAGCCGGTCGTTTTATCTCTTGTGCTTCCATCGGGAAGTATCTCGATTATTCTGTTTGCGATAGTATCTATAAATTGGTGGTCTTTGGATGTGAAGAGAATATTTCCTTTAAAGGAAATAAGCCCATTATTAACTGCTGTTATACTCTCTAAATCCAGGTGGTTTGTGGGTTGATCAAATATAAGAGCATTTGAAGGAGTCAGCATCATTCTGGAAAACATCATCCTTACTCTCTCTCCACCTGATAGTACTTTTGCTTTCTTTAGTGCATCATCACCTGAGAACAGCATTTTTCCGAGAAAACCTTGAAGATATATCTGACTTTGTTCTTCGGAGTATTGTCTCAACCAGTCTATTAGATTCAGGTCTACATTTTCAAAAAATTCGTTATTGTCTTTAGGGAAATAGGAATGGGTAATAGTCTGTCCCCATTTAAATTCGCCTTTAAAATCAGTATCATAACCTTCCAATATTTCAAATAGGGCGGTTATAGCCAATTCGTTTCCAATAAAAGCAATCTTTTCGTTTTTATTGACTCTGAAGTTGAGTTTATCTATAAGGACCGTTCCGTCCACTACCTTTGTCAAGTTTTCAACATTTAGTATTTCGTTTCCGACCTCTCTACTAAGTGTAAAACCTACGAATGGATATTTTCTGGTGGACGGTCTGATATCATCAAGGCTTATCTTGTCGAGTAGTTTTTTTCTGCTGGTAGCTTGTTTTGACTTGCTCTTATTGGCTGAGAACTTAGCTATAAAAGCTTGGAGCTCTTTTATCTTTTCTGCCTTTGCTTTATTTCTGTCCTTTGCCATCTGAAGAGCTAACTGACTTGATTCATACCAAAAGTCGTAGTTACCTGTAAAAATATTAATTTTGCCAAAGTCGATATCCACCATATGGGTACAAACTTCGTTCAGGAAGTAACGGTCATGGCTTACTACAATTACAATCCCTTCAAAAGTAGATAAAAAATCCTCTAGCCAGAGTACGGCTTTTATATCCAAATCATTTGTAGGCTCGTCTAGAAGCAGTATATCAGGATTGCCAAATAATGCTTGTGCCAGGAGGATTTTGACCTTTTCGTTACCGGTGAGTTCTCTCATATACTTCTCGTGAAGTGAGTTTTCGATTCCGAGTCCTTGAAGTAGAATGCCCGCTTCTGATTCTGCTTCCCATCCGTTTAATTCTGCAAATTCAGCTTCTAGTTCCGATGCTCTAATCCCATCGGCTTCATTAAAATCTTCCTTAGCATAGATGGCATTTTTCTCTTCTCTTATATCATATAGTCTTTTGTTTCCGATTATTACCGTGTCTAAGACGGTATAGTCGTCAAATGCAAAGTGATCCTGC
This sequence comes from Peptoniphilaceae bacterium AMB_02, assembly GCA_036321625.1. Lineage (NCBI taxonomy): Bacteria > Bacillati > Bacillota > Tissierellia > Tissierellales > Peptoniphilaceae > Microaceticoccus > Microaceticoccus formicicus. The sequence goes on along the minus strand of CP143259.1, from coordinate 1,692,670 downwards.
TTTAGTATGCTCATCCTACTGTCTTTGGCAATAGTGATATCACCTGAGGTAGCTTCTTTTTCTCCGGACAAAATCTTTAAAAAAGTTGTCTTACCGGCTCCATTGGCACCTATTACTCCATAGCAGTTTCCCGGTGAGAATGTCAAATTGACATCATCAAAGAGTATCCTGTCCGGGAAACGCACGCCCAAATTATTTACATATATCAAAAAATCTCCTCCTATTATTGCTAATCATAAATAAATGTGTTTACAATATATATAATTATCCTTAAAAGTATTTATATAAAGTCGCTCATTTTCCATATCTCATTGGAGACTTCTTCGTAAAAATCCTTCTCATGAGAGATTAAAAAGATTCCGCCTTTGTACTCCTTTAGAGCACGTTTAAGTTCTTCTTTAGCTTTCGGATCTAAATGATTTGTTGGTTCATCCAGTACGAGAACATTTGTCGGTCTGTTTAGTATCTTACAAAGTCTAAGCTTAGATCTTTCTCCTCCACTTAAAACTCTTACAAGGACCTCCATGTTTTCAGTAGTTAAACCACATTTCGCAAGCATGGATCGGATGGAAGCTTGAGTATGTGAAGGATACTCATCCCATAACTCATCTATGGCAGTTCTGGATCCGTCTGAAGAATCTTCTTGTTCGAAGTATCCAAAATCTATATTTTGACCATTTTCAATATTGCCCGAGATAGGTGGGATAAGACCAAGGAGAGTTTTTATCAAAGTCGTTTTTCCAAGACCGTTCTCTCCAATTACAGCTATACGCTGACCTCTTTCCATCCTAAGATTTAAGGGCTTGGTTAGAGGTGAATCATATCCTATTACTAGATCTTTAGTTTCAAAAATCAATTTACCCGGAGCTGATTTGGTTAAAAACCTGAACTCGGGTTTTGCTTTTTCTCTAGGCAGTTCTATAATATCCATCTTGTCGAGCTTTTTCTGTCTAGACATTGCCATATTTCTGGTGGCTACTCTGGCTTTGTTACGTGCAACGAAATCCTTAAGTTGACTGATTTCCTGTTGTTGTCTATTATATGCAGCCTTTAGTTGTCTCTGTTTTTCTTCATGGAGCCTTAAAAAGTCATCGTAATCGCCTACGTATCGGTTAAGTTCCATATTCTCTACATGGTAGATTAAATTGATTACGGAGTTTAAAAATGAGATGTCATGTGAAATCAGTATAAAAGCATTTTCGTATTCCTTTAGATACCTTCTAAGCCACTCTATATGCTCCTCATCCAAGTAATTTGTGGGCTCATCAAGTAGCAGTATGTCCGGCTTTTCTAATAGCAGCTTACATAATAGTACCTTTGACCTCTGACCACCACTTAGACCATTAACGGGATTATCCAAGCCCAAAGCATCTACTCCCATGGCACTGGAAACCTCGTCAATTTTCGCATCTATAAGATAAAAGTCATGATGTTCCAGTATATCTTGTAGAGTACCGACCTCTTCCAATAAGGCATTCATTTTATCTTCATCTACATTGACCATTTCAGCATAGCTTTCTTCAATTTCACGTTCTATATCAAACAAATAAGCAAAAGCATCTTTTAAGACATCCCTAATCGTCATATCTTCTTTCAGATAAGAATGTTGGTCTAAATACCCGACTCTAACTCTCTTCGCCCATTTTATTTCTCCAACATCGGGCTGAAGTTTACCTGTTATTATATTCAAAAAAGATGATTTTCCTTCTCCATTAGGACCGATGAGACCCACATGCTCACCATTTAGCAGCCGAAAATTAACATCCCTTAAAATTTCTCTTCCGCCATAGTTATGGCTTAAATTTGTAACTTGTAAAATACTCATATTTCCTCCGCACACTTTATTAACCTATATATTCTATCATGAAGGTGAAATATTTAAAACAGAAATTCAATTTTTCACTGAGTATAATTATATCGACGATTTTGCATTTGTTTTAGGGGATTGTTTTAGGGTAATTAATAGAGCAGAAGCGATTATTGATTGCTCTAATCGTATAAGAGGTGAAAAAATGAAATGCGTAGTAATAACCGGAACAGAAGTTAAGGGATGTACATATAATCTAAAAGAAATCTTTTTGGATGAACTAAAGCCAAAAAGTCTCACGGAGTTTTATTTGCCAAAAGACGGACCTGATTATTGTACGGGATGTAAAAGATGTTTTTTAGAAGATGAGGGTAGTTGTCCTCATTATGATAAAGTAGGTCCGATTTGGAATGAAATGATAGATGCCGATCTTATCATATTTGCTTATCCCGTATATGTACTTAGGGCACCCGGACATATTAAATCACTGCTTGACCATTTTGGCGTCCATTGGTTTGCGCACAGACCTAAGCCTGAAATGTTCAATAAAACTGCAGTCATCATTACACAGAGCATAGGAGCTCCTAATAGAGCAGCACAAAAAGATGTCATAATATCCATGGAGTGGCTTGGAGTTTCGAGAATTGAGAAAATTGGCTTTGGTATGATGGAGGGAGTTAAATGGGGTGAAATATCAGAAAAGAGACGAGAAAAATTCGAGTCAGAACTGCGTTCATTTGCTCGGAAATTTACAGATATTTCCCCAAGACCTATGGGTATAAAAGCACGATTATACTTTCAAATGTCTAAAATGATGCAAAAGGGAGTATTAAAGAAACTTCCACATGGGAAGAAACCCGAAAGAGATTTACAGTATTGGATAGACTTAGGTTGGATAAAAGCTAAATAAGGACTGGGATAAAACAATTAGTAGATAAAAACTCCAAGCAGTGAAAACTGCTTGGAGTTTTTTTATAAATGGATTTTAGAAATCCTTGTTCACATATTGTGCCTATCTATTTACAGACCTGCTCATAACCCTATAGGTATGCCTTTTGCCTCTGATGGCTATGGAGTATGCCATGATATTCTCGGGACTTGCAATACCGGGAGACATACCGCAGTCGCCTATATGATGGAGATCTGCACCTGCCATCTTAGCATTTATAGCAATAGACCTTATCGTTTGGAGATCAGATCCTTCTTGTGAAGTTCCGATAGCAGTCATGACAAGTTTGCCACGACTGTGGACATGGCTGATTAAGTCAGATACTCTCGCTAATGAGTACCCGGGGATGGTACCGGGTGCAGGTAGCAAGACTATATCTGAGCCCGCATCTATGAGCATATCAATAGACGGTATATCTATAAGAGAGCTGCCGGTTTCGGTTGCAACTCCGGAATTATGCATCTTACCGGAAATGACGATTATTTCATCTCCGAATTCCTCTTTTATTTGGGAAATTGATTTTGCAATTTGTCCGGTGGTTACTCCTGTAGCAGGATTTCCTGTCAATACTATCATTTTACAACCCATATTTTTAAGTTTTCTTACATTTTCTATGCCGGCAGTCCTACCGGGACTTACCAGACTACGCTCAACTGAAAGCTCTGCAGTATCGTCAACAGGTTCAAGATTTACAGCGACTATTTTGCCTGTAAGATTAAAAACTGCTTCTATCGGATTAACAGCATCTATTCCGAAGATGAAAGCTTTTTCAAGGTCAAACATATTTAGAAGAATTATATCCGCGCCGAATGCTGCTGCGAGTTCGGGATTTGAAATATCACCAAGTACAGCAGGGAAGGGCGCTATTACCTCTGAAACAAAAGCTCTACCTTCACATGCTTTTATGCTGTTCAATAGATCTCTTGCCTTAATTCCTGGGATATCAGACGGATTTAAATCAAATAATCTTTTCATACGACCTCCATAAAAAGAGAAAGTCGCCGAAGCGACTTTTCAGACTGTTGACAAAGCATAGCTAGAAAAAATTTCTAGCTGTGCTTTTTTTGTTCTAAAAATGCCATATTATGTGTAATTTAAGCCGTTTTGGGTATATATAACACTAAGAGAGAAGTGTTAATATGCTATTTAAAAATTCTAAAAACAAAGTTGATCAAGTTCAAATGATTTCAATAGATCAAATGGTTCCCGAAGATCATATACTTAGAAAAATAGATAAATACATTAAATTTGATTTCATATATGAATTAGTTGAAGATTTGTACTGTCTTGATAACGGACGACCTAGTATAGATCCCGTTGTTTTGCTTAAGATTACCTTAATCCAATACCTTTTCAACATAAAAAGCATGAGACAAACAATTAAAGATATTGAAGTAAATCTTGCTTACAGATGGTTTTTAGGTTTTGATTTTTACGATAAAATACCTCATTTCACAACTTTTAGTCAAAACTACAGAAGAAGATTTAAAGAGACAAACATATTTGAAGATATTTTTCAAAACATACTACTACAAGCCATTGAAGAAGGCTTAGTTGATATAAATATCCAATTTGTTGACTCAACACATGTTAAAGCACATGCCAATAGGTATAAGGTTGTTAAAGTAAAAGTGAAAAAAGAGGTAAAATACTATCAAAAAAAGTTAGAAAAAGAAATAAACGAAGATAGAAAAAAACATGATAAAAAGCCATTTGATCCTAAAGATAAAGATGAAGAACTAAAAGAAGTAACAAAAAGCACAACAGATCCTGAAGCAGGACTATTCCATAAAGGTGAACATAAAGAAGTATTTGCATACAGCGTACAGACATCATGTGATAAAAATGGATGGATATTAGGTTTTAAATCATATCCTGGAAACTTACACGATGGAACAACATTTAAAGATTTCTTTGATGAAAAGTTAAAACGATTGAACCCTAAAAAACTAGTTATGGATGCAGGCTACAAATTCCCGGCAATAGCGAAAGAACTGTTTGATGATGGAGTATTTCCAGTATTTCCATACACAAGGCAAAAAACAAAACCAAAACTAGAAAACCCATTCTATAAAAGAGATTTTGTGTATGACGAATACTACAACTGTTACCTTTGTCCAGCAAATGAAGTATTAGGATACTCAACCACAAATAAAGAAGGATATAGGCAGTACAAGAGCAACCCAAAGATCTGTGTAAACTGTGGGTACCTAGGAAGGTGTACAAGTAGTAAAAAACACCAAAAGATAATAACTAGACATATCTGGCAAGATTATCTTGATATTTCAGAAGAATACCGGTATACATATAAAGGGAAAGCAGAATATAAAAAGAGAAAAGAAACAATAGAAAGGCAATTTGGGAGTGCAAAGGAATATCATGGATTTAGATATACCAATATGGTAGGTATAAAGAAAATGGATATGAAAGCAGCACTTACTTTTGCGACCCTAAATATGAAAAAGTTAGCAATAATCTTAAGTAAAAGAGATAAAAAGCCACCCAAAAATAATGGTGTTTTAAGAAAAATATTGAACTTTGCTAATAGATTTGTCAAAATAGAGCAAACCCTGATTTTTAATCAGGGTTTGTCTTCAGTCTGGAAAGTCGCCGAAGCGACTTTTCTGTTTTATTTTATAACATTTTTCTCATTTCATCGGCTACGAATTGTACTTGTGGACCTACGATAACTTGAACAGAGTTCTTGGCAGGTCTTATTACACCTGAGATTTTAGCTTGCTTGATTTTACCTTCATCTACTAATAATCTGTCTTTTACTTCCATTCTAAGTCTAGTTATACAGTAGTCAAGTGATTCGATATTTTCTGCTCCTCCAAGTCCTTCAAGGATTGTTGAAGCCATGGCTTTAAAATCAGTGTCTGCTGCAAGTTCTTTACCTTCTCCGGCCATATCGTCTTCATCATCTTCTCTACCAGGAGTTTTAAGATTCCATTTAGTTATAGCAAATCTAAATACAAAGTAGTAGATTGCAAAGAATACTAGTCCTAACGGGATTAGCATATACCACTGTGTTGCAAGAGGGTTTCTTGCGGATAAGAACATATCTACAAATCCGGCACTAAATCCGAATCCTGCCATCCAGCCCATAGTAGCTGCAATAAATACTGAAATTCCGGTTAGAATTGCATGGATTAGATATAGTCCTGGAGCCAAGAACATAAATGCGAACTCAAGAGGCTCTGTAACTCCTGTAAAGAATGAAGCAAATGCTCCTGCAGTCAATAGTGAAAGTGCAACTTTCTTTTTATTCGGTTTAGCAGTTTGATACATAGCTAATGCTGCTCCCGGTAAACCGAACATCATTATTGGGAAGAAACCAGCCTGGTACATACCGGTTGTAACTCCGGGAATTGTCGATTTAACTCCGCCAAGGAAGTTAGGGATATCATTGATTCCAATTGTGTCAAACCAGAATACAGAGTTAAGTGCGTGATGTAGTCCGGTAGGAATAAGAAGTCTGTTAAAGAAAGCATAAATTCCGGCACCTATAGCACCCAACTTTTGAATTCCACCACCAAAAGTTACAAGTCCTCCGTAAATTACAGGCCATAAGAAGAATAGTATTCCCGATGCGATTAACATGAAGAAAGAAGTCATAATTGGTGCAAGTCTTCTTCCGCTAAAGAATGCTAAGAATTCAGGAAGCTTAACTCCTGAGAATTTATTATAGCATAATGCAGCTATGATACCTGATAGTATACCAATAAAGGCATTGTTTATTTTACCAAATCCTTCAGTTACAAGTACTTCTTCAGGTGCTACTCCTCTAAGCTGTGCAACTGCACCCGGAGATAATAATGTGGTTACAACTAAAAATGCTACAAGTCCACTAAATGCAGCAGCTCCGTCCTTGTCTTTAGACAGACCGTAAGCTACCCCTACTGCAAATATAATTCCAAGATTATCAAGTATTGCCGCACCTGATTTAATTAAGAAAGCAGCTATCTGGCTATCTCCACCCCAGCCATTAGGGTCTATCCAATAACCTAAACCCATAAGTATCGCTGCTACCGGTAGTACAGCTACCGGGTTCATCAAAGCTCTACCTAGTTTTTGAAGTTTCTTCATTTTTTTCCTCCATTCAAATAGTATAAAAACGATGGGAAATCATTTTCAATTTTATTATACCCATTACTAATGGGTTTAAAAGAATAAAGATATACATAAATTGACTTTTGTTACTAACATATTGCAAAACTTAGGGGAATTGTGTTAAATATTTAATTACATTCCTAATGCACAATTAATTTGATTAAACCAAATGTGTATTATATAATATTTACTGATATGTGATTTGATTTAGATTAAAAAATAGAGGAGTCATTATGAAGAAGGTATGGATTGTAAATCATTATGCCGAACCTCCGGAAGGAGGTAAGTATTTAAGGCATTTTAATTTTGCCAAAAAGCTTATCGAAAGAGGTTATGATGTAACGGTATTTACAGCTTCAACTATACACAATACAAATATAAACAATACAGATGGAACTTCGCCATATATTATTAAAGATATAGAGGGGGTTAAATTTGTTTTTATAAAAACCAGTGATTATTTTGGCAATGGAAGAGCTAGAGTAAAAAATATGCTCCAATACTATTTTGGAGTAAAAAAGTCATATGTGGATTTTGGGGACTGCGATGTCGTCTATGCTTCAGGCCCTCATCCATTGGCTTGGTTAGCTGCTAAAAAAATAGCAAAAATGAAAAATGCCAAATTACTAATTGAAACCAGGGATCTTTGGCCGGAAACATTTGTTGCAATGGGAAAATTTTCAAAAAATCATCCTGTAGCAAAAATACTCTATATGATAGAAAAAAATGCTTATACTGCAGCCGATAATCTAATATTTACTTTTCCCGGTGGTGCCGAATACGTTGAGAATATTGGAATAGACAGTTCCAAAGTGAGATACATCAATAATGGAATAGACTTATTTGACTTTAAGCAAAAGATTTCAAATTACTACGACAATCCTAAGTATTCAGGTAATGACTTTAAAGTTGTATTTACAGGAGCAATGGGAAGAGCCAATGCGGTTGATTCTCTTGTAAAGGCAGCTGAGATAATACGAGATGCCGGTAAAGATAATATAAATATATACCTATTTGGACATGGTACCGAAGAGGAGAATCTTAAGGCTTATGTAGAGGAACATAAACTGGAAAATGTTAAGTTCATGGGAAAGGTCAAGAAAGACTATATACCCAATATCCTAAGTCGTGCAGATTTAAATATCCTATCACTCGCACATTTACCCGGACTGTTTAAGTACGGACTAAGTCCAAATAAGCTCTTCGAATATTTTGCTTCAGGTAAGCCTACAATTTCTAATGTAGAATGCGGACATGACCTACTCGAAAAATACGGAGCAGGGTACACAGTAAAACCTATTGATCCAAAGTATCTGGCAGAAGGTATACTTGACTTTTATAATATGTCAGCTGATAAATACAATGAATACAGTAGAAATGCACTAATTGCAGCTGAGGATTTTGATTTTAACAGATTAACTGATAGACTTGAAGAAATACTATAAAAAAAGAGTTTGGATGGAAAGAATTTTTCCACCCAAGCTCTTTTTATTACAAGAAAAAGGTATTATGATGATTATCAATTATAATAAGATCAAAGTTATTAAATTCTTTAAATCCTAATCTTTCGTAATAACCAAGTAAACACGGACATTGCAACTCCGGTTAAAGTTACCAGTGTCCAAATCATAGAAAATATATAATCAGTATATCCTCCATTCAAAGTAAATAATAGATTAACTGTCCAAAAAGTAAATAGTGCTACAGTTATAGGTGTTTTTTTAAGTTTGTTGAATATTAAATTCACTACAAAGAATACTATAGGGATATGAAGCATAGATGCAAATATTCCCCATTTTCCAAAGTTTGCGAATGCCTCGCCCAGGAATAATCCATTATATACACCTGAAGTTCCAAGTCTTATACCTAGGAAGTTTATAGTTTCCATGACTACCCTACCACTTCTAATAACAGATGGATGGCCGAGGAGAAGTCTTCCTATTGGATTTGGAAGGCTAGCACCGTTTAACAAGTCTGTCCTATAAGTAAATACTTCTAAATGTAGTATATATGCTGAAGGTGTAGTCATAATTATTCTATTCATCGGTCCATTAAAACTTAGAGTTTTCTTTAAAGGGGCATCCGTTATAACAGTATACATAGCGATAATAGCAATAACAGATATTATACCGATTGCCAGTATATGCTTTAAGCTGATTTTGTCTCCATAATATATAGACAGTATTACAAAACTACCCCAGTATATAATGATGGGAGCTTTTTGTATATTGTAAAAGGCTATAAGATTCGAAGCTATGAATAGAATTACAAAAAGTATTATCCACCTTTTTTCTTTAGTTTTTCTCATATAGATATAAGCTATATAAGATATAAATGGTGTCAATGCGATGGCAAATATATTTTTTATATATTGATTGCCTGGAAATCCTGCATCAGCCATATTTCTAAGTTTTGCAAGTTCAACAGGATCTGTTCCAATTATCATATTATATATAGGACTGTTCAGTATGCCGATAGTTACATAGGTATAGATTACAGCCCCTACTACGACTATTGTCGCAATAACCATAGTGATAAATTCAGCATTTGATGCTTCATGAATTGAAACTTCTTTCAATAAATAATCCGTATTCCTACTGGTATCAAATTTGAAAATTTTATTTAATGCTATAATAATCGCTGGAAATACAATGAAAAGGACAAGTACCGTTAGCCAAGCTATTATTTTCATATCATGGTGTTTCATGTATCTTGAAGTATGGTGAGTTATTCCTACCATAAACAAAGTGGTACCGAGAACTGATAATAATAGTAAAAAATAATAGGCACCTGAGATTGGGTTAATTGTAACAGGATTTAAGTTGCCTGCTGCTTTTTTAAATAATACAGTACCTAAAATAGCTGTTATTATACTTATAGAGAGAATCGAAAGATTCATTAAATTTAAGTTTATCATTTATAATTCCTCGTTTCTTTTGGCTAATTAAATTATATCACAAAAGCTCAAATATAAAAGACCTTGTATAGTATCTATATCTATTATATTATATTAGTATACTATAAACCTCAAGAAAGGAATCATTATGAAAAAGTATTTATATAAATTTTTAATAGTTATTCTAATGTTATCATTTGTAAGTTGTGCCGGAAGGGATACAACCAGAACATCTGAAGAAATTGGAAATGAATTAAAGCAGGAAAAAATTGAAAAAACAGACTTCGCGATTGGAAGAAGAATCTTCCAAAGAGAGTATACTTATCATCGTGAACTACCTGAAGAATTGACTTTCGGAATGATTGGTTTTATCGGCAATATGAATCCATTTTATAGTGATAACCCTACCTCAGGAAAAATAATCTCTATGTTATATAGACCGCTATTTGATATTAAAACAGAAGAGTATAAAGATAAAATCGAAAATATCCTTGCAGAAGATGTAAAATTTGACAATAAGAAGGTAACAATTAAACTAAAAAAAGGAATTAAATGGCATGATGGAGTAGAGATGACTGCCGATGATATCATCTATACCTACAAATACCTTATAGATAATAGAGATACTGTTTATAACGATTATATGTACCTTGATGGGAATCCGATTTTGATTAATAAAATCGATAGCAATACTGTTGAACTCAAACTTGATAGATACTCAGGATCCATCTTGCAAAAACTATCTGAGATAAAGATTTTACCTAAGCATATTTACGAAGGAAAAGAAAAAGAAGAATTTTCTCCAAATGAAACTGAAATGCTAATCGGAAATTCAGCATATGCATTTAGTAAATATAGAATCGATGAAAAATACAATACAGAGGTAATTGAACTGGTTTATTTTGAAAATTCCATATACGAAAAACCACAATTTGAAAAAATATTACTTAGATCCTCAGCCAATTTTTATACCAATAGATACGATTTACTTGATTATAATATGCAAGTGGGTTATATACTGCCAAATGACACATTATCTTTTAAAAATGAACTTTACAAAAATGAGATATTTGAAGAAGGTTATGATATAGCAATGGTGTTCAAGACTGAAAGAAAACATGTGAATACACCAGAGCTTAGGCATTTAGTTGCAGATATGTTAACTCCTAATTCGTTAACCGGATATTTTGGTATGACTAATTACACTAAAGCAGCTGATTCAATTTTTGGAATTACTACTAAGTACACCTCACCTCAAAATGCGTATTTTAATGCTCAAACAGGTGAGACTGCTAATCAACTTAGAAGATACCAAGTAGAAAATGGAGGGGAAGTACTTCATTTCGGTTTTAAGATGGAAGAAGGCGAGTTTCAAGAGAGGATTGCAATAACACTTCAGGAACTATTCAGAACTCAAGAACTCAATTTTAAAATTGCGCCTCTTTTTGAAGAAGAATATTTTGAAGGACTTGTAGATGCAAACACTGATTTATTTGACTATGCATTATACAAGTATAAGAGTATGAAGAGTCCTGATGCTTATAGAAAGTTCTTTGAGAAAGATGGAAGTCACAATTATTCAGGCTACTACAATCAAGATATAATCAAATTATTAGACGAAGCAGATGGCAAAGAGGACTATATAGAAGCACAAATTGCATATAATAAAGTACAAAAACTTTTATATGAAGAGCTGCCAATGTATCCGATTGCGAATGTAAAAACTTCATTTATATATGATGACAGAATGGATGTTAGTGAAGCAATTCCCAATGCCGATTCCTATTTTAGGTATCCGGAGAAAATAAAGATGTCTGAAAAAGAGGTAGACGAGTCATTGGCTGAAAAATACGAACTAAAACCTGAACAAGTTGAGTTGAAGCCACAATACGATAATGTAAATATTTTGGCTAAGAAATATAACGAAGGAAAAAAAAAGGTGAATAAATGAAAATAATGTCAATCGTCGGTGCGAGACCTCAGTTTGTTAAAGAGGCGATAGTACAACATGAGCTTAATAAAGTAGAAGGAATTAATGAGATTCTAGTGCATACCGGTCAGCACTATGATGAGAATATGTCGGGTAGTTTTTTTGAAACCTTGAGCATGAGGAAACCCGATTATAACCTGGGACTCTCAGGTGGTAGTCATGGAAAGATGACCGGGGAAATGCTTATTGCTTTGGAAGAGCTTATGTTAAAGGAGTCACCTGAGCTTGTAATTTTATATGGAGACACAAATTCGACTTTGGCAGGAGCTCTTACTGCTGCCAAACTAAAGATAGGTGTCGCCCATATTGAAGCGGGTCTTAGACAGCATCCAAAGGATATGCCGGAAGAAATAAACAGAGTGCTAACAGACAGAATTTCAAAGTATTTATTTGTACCTAGTGAATGGGGTATGAAGAATCTTGAAGCCGAGGGGATCAGAGAAGGTGTTCATTTCACAGGGGATGTAATGTATGATATATTCCTTAAAATGAGACCGACATTTGATAAAAGCTACCACTCAGAACTTGGACTTGAGCCAGGGAAGTACATTGTAATGACGATGCATAGAGATTTTAATGTGGATGATAGAGAAACTTTAACTGAAATACTAAATGGAGTAGGAAGAATCGCACGTGAGATTCCAATAGTTTTTACAATTCATCCCAGAACCAAAGCCAGAATCGAAGAGTTTAAACTTAGCTCAATGCTGAAGGACATATTAGTCGTGCCTCCAATTGACTATTTAAAACTTATGGGACTTACACAGCATGCATATGCTGCGATTACTGACAGTGGAGGCTATCAAAAGGAGACTTATTTTTCCGGTAAAAAAGCTCTGGTATTAATGCCGGATACGAGCTGGATAGAGCTGGTGGATGAGGGTATAAATGTACTTGTGAGTGGAGCTGACATCTATGATGCTTTTAGCGGATTAAAGACCGGAGACTTTAAAGAAAATATATATGGTAGTGGAGATGCGGCAAAGAGGATAGTAAGTATTATCTCTCAAAATATATGAGGTGAATTATGGCAAGAATGATATTTCATGTACCAAATAAAATAATGCCTGAGATGAAATCAGCTTCTCATATTAGACCATTTAAAATGCTCGAAGCTTTTAGAGAAATCGGATATGAAGTAGATTTTGTCATGGGTGATGCTAAGACTAGAGCCGGGCAGATAGACGAGATTAAGAAAAAGATAAATGATGGCTTAAGCTATGATTTTATGTATTCTGAGAGCTCGACTATGCCGACTCTGTTAACTGAAAGTCATCACCTTCCCACATATCCGACTTTGGATTTTGGTTTCTTTAAGTACTTAAAAGCGAAGGGAAAAAAGATAGGACTGTTTTACAGGGATATGCACTGGAAGTTTCCGCTTTACAGAAACTCAGTCAAGGGCTTGAAATATCTACTGGCTATCAAGATGTATGAATACGATCTTAGACAATACTCGAAGTATCTGGATGTCCTGTACCTACCTCATATGGCTATGAATGAGTATTTGCCTGAAGATTTACGAAAAATATCCAGACCATTACCTCCGGGTTTCGAAAAGACTACGACAACTCATAAAAACCTCAGCGAAATTAAATTGATTTATGTGGGGGGAATCGGTGGCATATACGAATTATCGGAACTTATAAAAGCCGTTAACGAAATAAAAGAAATAAAGCTTACCATTTGCTGTCGTAAAGGAGAATGGGATAGACAAAAAGATAAATATCCTAAACTAAATGATAATATAAAAGTAGTCCATTTATCGGGTGATGATTTACAAGTAGAGCTCGACAAGTCAAATCTAGGTGTGCTGACTTTAAAACCAAATATATATCTAAGCTTTGCGGTACCTTATAAATTATTTGAATATATGGGAAATAATCTTCCTATTCTTGTATCAAATGATACCGCCAGCGCCGATTTTGTAAGTGAAAACGACATAGGTTTTTGTGTTGACTATAGCTATGAGTCCATATCTGACAAGCTAGAGGAGATTAAATCAAATCCGGACCTGTTGATGGAGAAAATTAGACGAATAGAGGAAGTTAAAATAAATCATACCTGGATTGCAAGAGCAAAAAAAGTTGAAGAAGAGCTGAAGATATAATTCAGCTTCTTTTTATATAGGAGTGGCATATGGTTAAGAAATATAAGCATTTACTTTTTGATGCCGATAATACACTGCTGGATTTCAGTTCATCCGAGCATCATGTAATAAGAAAGACATTAACTGAATTTAATATAAATGATCATGAATTAGCTATCGAATACTATAGGCAGATAAGCAAGGAGATTTGGAGTGAGCTTGAAGCCGGTACGATTACGATGGATAAGTTAAAAATTGACAGATTCAGAAGATTGATAGAAAAAATGGAGTCCAATGCCAACCCCAAAGAGATGGGCGAATTCTTTCTATACACTCTATCTGAATCAGAAAACACCGTAGAGGGAGCTCTAGAATTATGTAAAAACTTGTCTCGTGATTATAAATTATATATTGCAAGCAACGGGTTTTATAATGTGCAGATTAGGAGAGTTCAAGTATCGGGACTAAAACCTTATATTAATGATTACTTTATTTCGGAAGAAATCGGGCACAGTAAACCTGATAGCAGATTTTTTCTAAAGATAATAGACAGAATTAAGCCATACTCAAAGGGTGAATTATTGATGATAGGAGACTCTGAAAGCTCAGATATAAGGGGAGCTTCAAGTGTGGGTATAGACAGTGTATATTTTAATCCCGAAGGATACAAGAGCAGTATTGCAACTTATAATATAGAAAACTTAACTGAAATTTACAATCTGCTGGAGGTAATATGAGTATAAAAATATTTCATACTTCTGACAATCATCTGGGTATGAAATTTGCGAAATACCCGGATGATATAAGAGATAAATTAATAGATGCAAGGCTTGGTTCAATCAGGAAGATGGTAGAGTTTGCCAATCAAAATGCTGCTAATCTTTTTGTAGTTGCAGGCGATCTTTTCAATAGCTTAAATATACCGGAAAAGCTCGTAAAAGCAGCATTGGATGAATTAAACAGATTTACCGGCGTGGTTTTAGTGCTGCCGGGAAACCACGATTACTATAGCGGAAATGAAAAACTTTGGAAAAACTTCATAGACCATATGTCAGATGAAGTCATACTTTTAAAGGAATTTAAACCATATGATTTATCCGAGTACGGACACAATGCAGTAGTATATCCTGCTCACTGTGACAGTAAACATTCCAAATCTAATAATATTGCGTGGATTTCGACTCAAAAACCGGACGAAAACAGGATTAATATCGGTATTGCACATGGTGCATTCGAGGGCATTACTCCTGATTTGGAAGGGAACTATTTTTACATGTCCAGAGCAGAACTTACTTCCATACCGATGGATGTTTGGTTAATAGGGCATACACATGTGCCATATCCGGCAGACGGAAAACCGAGTGAAGACAGAATCTACAATGCCGGAACCCATGAGCCTGACGGTATGAATTATAGATACGAAGGTTCGGGCTTTTTGATAGAGATAGACGAGAACAAGAATATAAATTCAAGTAGATACATCAGCGGAGAGTATAGATTTGAGGACATAAGTCTTAAAATAGATTCGATTGAGGATTTAGAATCGCTGATCAGCATGTATTCAAACGGAGAAAATGCCAATAAATTACTTAGGGTAAAGATTTCGGGCATGCTTGACAGAGACTTTTATGAAATTAAAAACGTGAAATACGATGAGCTGAAGTCCTACCTGGCTTATTTGGATGTGGCCGATGATGAACTGAAAATCAGACTTACCAAAGAAGATATAGGAGACTATTTTATAGAAGGTTCATTTCCTCACAAAATGCTTAATAAACTTGGAAATGATGAAGAAGCACTACAGATAGCTTTTGAGATGATTGAAGATAGTAGAAGAGGTGTTTAGATGAAGCTTAAGAAATTTAAAACTGATAATTTCGCAGGTCTTAGAAGTAGAGAATACGAATTTGTGGACGGAATGAATGTACTCTACGGAAAGAATGAAGCCGGAAAATCTACTATTATCGATGCAGTTTATAATACTCTTTTTCAAAATGCAAAACTAAACAGAACTACAGATAAAGAATTTATCGCCAATTATTTTCCGGTAAATTCTTCGGATACCATTGACAGTACCATTGTCTTTGAAGTGAACAACAAAAAATACCAATTAAAAAAGTCATGGGGAGCTAAAATGCACTCTGAGCTAGTGAGTGAAACAGGACAGAGAATACACGATCAAGACAATATCAATATGAATTTAAATCATCTATTTGAATTTGGATCTGCTACCTATAGATATATTTTGTTTTCATCACAAAAGTATCCAAGTCCCTTAGTTACAATATTTACAACAGATGAGATTAAAACAGATGTAGTAAATTTTCTGTCAAAAGCAGTTATGGAACTGGACGGAGTCTCTATTGACGAACTTGAAGAAGGTATTAATGACAGAATCAGTAATCTTACGAATAGTTGGGATATTGAGTCCGTGAGACCTAAGAATAATAGGGGCATTAACAATCCGTATAAGAAGAATATCGGGCAGATACTTCAATCGTATTATAATAAAGAGTACTTGAAAAACGATATGCAAAATGCACTTAAAAGCGAGCAATATTTTGAACAAATCACCAAAGAACTGGGAAAAGTATCTAAAGAATTAAAAACAATCAGTGAACAAAAGAAAGTTTTTGACGATTCATCGGAAGACATACGAAAGAGGTCGGAGCTTGAAAGGGACCTTTTAGATATTAAGAAGGTAGAGACCGAACTCAAACAGGTGATTTCAAAATGGCCTGCATTAGAGCAGAAGCAAGCCACTGATGTCGAAAAACTAGAAAAACTGCGTATAGAACAAAAGGGCTTGAATGAGGAACTTATAAAAATTTCAGCACAAAAAAGAAGAAATGAATTAAAAGAAATACTCTCTAAGATTGAAAAAAATGAGGGTGAACGCACCAAACTAATAAGTGAGCGTGAACCACTTCAAAATATTAAACAGGAACTACTTAAAGAAGCTGAAAACCTGGAGAGAAATATACTTATAAATAACGGAAAACTATCCGCATCTCAGCTGTCTGCCAAACTGGAAGTACTTGATGAGAGCATTGCCCAGGACATTAACCTATACGATGCAATGAATGAGAAATTAGAGTACTTAAACAGTGAGAATTTTGATTTAGGCGGATACTTAAAGCTGGTAGTAAAAGATATAGTTGAATTTGAAGTCAAGTTAAAAGAACTCGATGTAACCAGCATCATCGTTGAGAATACCGAGTATAAGAAAAGATTAAACGAGATATACAAATCCATGAATGTAGATACACTAGATGAAGCCAAGCTCAAATATGAGAGAAAAGTGGAACTTGACAATAAGATTAGATTATTAGATAAAGAAAAGGATATGCTGATCGGGACCGGCAACTTGGAAGAGATGAAATCCGAATTCGGTAAGCTGGAGGAAGTCAAGGAACTTCGTTCTAAAGAGGAAGTAGATTCAAAGCTCGTGCTAATTGACAGAGAGATTAGAAAACTCGAAATTGAAACTGCAACAACTCAGAAAGAACTTACAGCGCTTTTAGAAAAATACACATCGGTGGATAATGCGATTCTAATGCATGGCGAGAATTATGTAAAAAGAGAGAGCATTAATAGGGAGTTAAACGGCCTTAAGAAACTGCCCGAAGGTTTTACTTCTGCAGATGAATTCTTTGACAGGGCAAAAAGAGTAAATGCCAGATATTCCGAACTTCTTAATTCAGAAACTGATATCAGAATACAGTATAATAAAGCGGAAGCTAATCTTCCCGAGATATCATATGAGGAGCTCAAGAGAGATTTAGCTGATAAGGAAGAGGAATTTACAAGATTATTAAATAGATTAAACGCACTGGAAAGAATTAGGGATGTTTTCCATGAAACCAAAAGAGAAATGGAATCCAATCCAATTTCCGGTCTGTATTCATCCATGCAAAAATATCTCAAGAGGATACTTGGAGACTCAATCAGAATCAATAAATTACAAGATGAATTGAAAGTTGAGTTTGTAAATAGTGAGGGTCATGTTGTAAAATATAATCATCTATCAAAAGGAACTAAGGACACTATAGCTCTTTCGCTTAGACTATCGCTTTTAGAAAATCTTTTTCCAAAGAACAGTTTTATCGTTCTCGACGATGTCTTAAATGATATGGACATAAATAGAAGAAAAGAGTCAATAGAGATGCTGAAGGAATTCTCCAATGATTATCAGGTCATCTTTACTACATGTGATCCTGTATTAGCCGGAGAACTGGGAGGAAATTTGATAGAAGTCGTATAATAAACCGGGAGGATATTATGAGAGAAAATGGACTATACAGCAAAATAAATGAAGCCATTGAATTTGCGACCAATGCGCATTATGGTGTATATAGAAAGGGAACCGGTATACCTTATATTTTTCATCCATTTGAGGTGGCAAAAATCACAACAACTCTAACCAATGACGAAGATATAATAATTGCGGCACTCTTACATGACACACTCGAGGACTGTCCAAATGTCTGCGAAGATGAAATAAGGGAAAAATTCGGTGAAAGAGTTCTAAAGATTATCGAACATGAAACTGAGGACAAAAGAGAGGGCATAGACCCTTCTGATACTTGGATGACGAGAAAAAAAGAAACGATCGAATCCTTAAAAAACGCCCCAAGAGAAGCTAAGATAGTCATGCTTGCCGATAAACTGGCCAATCTCAGAGATATCTACTTTGATGAAACCAGAACCGGCAGCGATGTTTGGGATAGATTTAATGAGAAGGACAAGGAATTACACAAGTGGTATTATAAGAGTATTTTGGACGGACTGGGAGAATTTTCGGAAGAATACGCTTATAGTGAACTTGTAAGATATTTTAATTTGGTGTTTGGAGATAATTATGAAAAAGAATAAGATATTGGTTTTAATTTTAGCATTATTCATGCTTTTTAGTACAGCTTGCGGCTACTTCGGTATCAAACAGACAGAAACACAAACTGCGAAAGAGGATATCATCAACTTGGATGAACCGGAAGACAAAGAGGATGACGAAAAAACGGATTATGCGGATAGTGAAGAAGTAGAACAAGAAGATAAAGCTGAAGAAGCTTCGGTAGTTCAGGGTAAAAGTTACTATGAGAAAGAGGAAGTCGCTGAGTACATCCATAAATTTGGCGAATTACCTCAAAATTACCTAACCAAAAGCGAAGCTGCAAAACTGGGCTGGGAAAGTAGAGAAGGAAACCTTTGGGATGTAACCGATAAGGGAGTCATCGGAGGTGACAGATTTGGCAATAGAGAAAAGAAACTACCAAATAAATCCGGCAGAACCTATTATGAATGCGATGTCAACTACTCCGGAGGGCATAGAGGTGCTGAACGACTCGTCTATTCAAACGACGGATTAATTTTCTATTCACCGGATCATTACAACACTTTCGAAGAACTGAGATTCGATTAACCTAGGCGAGGAGATAAAATGAAGAGAATAACATTAGACGGAAAAATGATGAAGGACAGAGAATCAACACATGAATACCTTCAGGAAAAACTGAGACTCCCCGATTACTACGGGAAAAACCTGGATGCCCTATGGGACCTCCTATCATACGAATCAATACCCACCTTCATAACCATAATCAATGTTTCAACCATCTTTAGAAACCTCGGCGATTACGGTTACGACTTAATAGAAGTCTTCAACGAAGTCAATATGGAAGAAGGTAAAGTTAAAATAGAATTTGATTATTAGAGTAAAAACGGTAGATTTTCGGATCTACTGTTTTTTTGTGGGAAGAGGGGTTATTGTGAGTTTGGTTGTACTAAGAGATGAGTCCTTGAGAGCCTCCCTATGACGAGGGAGGTGCTTATGTTATCATTTGAAGTGCAACACCTATAAGAAATAAAAGACAACATTGTGATACTCGTGTAAAATGTAATCACCAAATACAATTTTCTTGGGAGGAAAATATGTCATTCTACTCTCACTTTACGCAAGAAGGAAGAGAAAAGACAGGCTGCTATTACTTTTAGTATACTGCATTATCTTCAATTTGAAATTGTGCACTATTAGATTGTTTTTGATACAAACCTAGAAGTGTGGGCAACCGTAACCTATATCTTATCAATACTGACTCCTTTTCTGACATTTCTTCTTAGCATGGGAATGGCGTTGATGTATATCAAAATGCTATTCTGTATGTTAGGAGCAGCAACTTCTTTAATTCAAAGGCTTTAGACCTTCCATAAAGTACGAATTCAATAATTGGTATATTACTTAGGGTTATTTTGAAAATTTCAAGATTATTCTAATTTGGACAGAAATTTTTGATTGAATAAAATAGAGTGCAAAATTTAAGAAAACAAGTATGAGAAAAGCGAGGTATCAGACAAGGCGTGGCAGAAAATAAAATGATTTTACTAAGTGCAGATGCTGAGGTATCTCTATATCAAGTATCAAATGATATATGGAATCATTTTGATGAGCTCGTAGTTGATTTCTATGAGTGGAAGAAAACAAATAGATCTGATGAAAAGCTATTCGTAAAGTACTTAAAGTCTAGATTCAGCGAAGAATCGATTAATTTCATCAAAATAGTTGGCAACTATGAGGGTTCACCAAATATGATTTGGTTGGATGGAAAAGACATCACCGGACAGTACGCAAACACCAAGTGGCACAACTTCTGATTTGTAACAATATATTGTAGTTTATCAATTAGCACAATAAATGAATATTAACACCTAAGCGATTAGAAAAAGAAAATCTAGTCGCTTTTTTACTCCAAAAGAAAAGAGCTTGTTTATGGGTTTTAATTATTTTGCATCTTTATCAAATGTTGGTATACAAACAAATCACTAACTTTTTACTTCAGGTAGCTCGTTCTGCTTGAAGTATTTTTGTGTAAGCAGGTTTTTGATAATTTAAATTAACAAATCATAGCACTATTAAATAAAGATATTTGGAGAATATTATCATTTCAATGTAATGTTGATGAACTTAGTAGAATATTTTAACCAATGCAAGTACGAATTGGATAATGTTATAAAGAGAAAGAAATAATACAAGAGTAGAGTTTAAGCTTTGAATAAATAGCGGATATGGTATAATAATCTTTAGAATAATAAAGAATGAACTCTAAGAAAGAGAAGGATTAATATGTCCGATTTTAATTATGAAAAACTATGGAAGTTACTCGCAAAGAAAAACATGAAAAAAGAAGATCTTCGTTTAATGATTGGAGTATCTTCTGCGACTTTAGCAAGACTAGGGAAAAATCAAACGGTCAGTATGGATGTTTTGGGGAAAATTTGTAAGGCTTTGAAATGTGATGTAGGGGATATTGTAGCATATATGAGAGATAATAACGTTGAGAATAAGGATGGTAAAAGATGACTAATGAAGGATTAAAAACTTTAAAAGATAATCTTTGGAGCACTGCTGATAATCTAAGAGCGAACTCAGGTCTTAAAGCCTCTGAATATGCAACTCCAATACTAGGTATTATCTTTTTGAAATTTGTAGACAGTAAATATAAAAAATACGAAGATGATATAAAAAAGATTTACGAAAGTGAAAAAGGAACTCGAGTTGAGAGAACTATTTCTGAGATTGCCATTGAGGAATGTGGATTTTATCTTCCAGATGTTGCAAGATATGACTACTTATTAAATCTTCCGGAGGAATCAGATTTTGCAAAAATTATAAAAGAAGCAATGGAAGAAATTGAGAAATACGTTTCAGACTTAAATGATGTTCTTCCTAAAGACGAATACTACACTTTGGTCGATCAAGCAACAGGAAAAAGTGTAATACCAGATCTTTTAAAGAATTTTGAAGATATTCCGACAGATACTGAAACCGATATTTTTGGTGAGGTATACGAATATTTTTTAGGTCAATTTGCTCTTAAGGAAGGTCAAGGTGGAGGAGAGTTTTTTACACCTTCAACGGTTGTAAAATATATGGTTGAAGTTCTCGCTCCAACTGAAGGTAAGATACTTGATCCTGCTTGTGGGTCTCGTGTCATAATTATGACAACGGCATGAAAAAACGATGAATACACAGCTTTGACACTCTACAAAAAAGTAAAAGGAGTATGATATGGATATTCAAGAAATTGCAAAAATAGATGATGACTTAAAAAGAAATGAGGAGTTATATAAATTTTTTGATGAAGAAAAAAGACTTTTTAGTAAATCAGGGCAAGTTGAAAAGATTACAACATTAAAAGAAATTTCTAATCTTATTAATCAAGATTCAAAAATTCTAGATGTTGGAGCAGGGACTGGAGTTTATACTATTCCTTTAGCTGAAAGAGTAAATGAAGTTGTCGCTTACGAACCTGCAACTACTAACTATAATCAATTAAAAGAAAAAATTATAAATAATAAATTTCATAATGTTACAGTTAAAAATAAAAGTTCACTAGACATGACCGAGCTAATGGATAACTATTTTGACTTGGTCCTGCTTTTTGGTCCGATGTATCACTTGTCTAAGGAAGAAGATAGAAAACGAACAATTAAAGAAGCAAAGCGTGTTCTTAGGGATGGAGGTTATATCCTAGTATCCTTTATCAACCATGATATGATTCCGATGACGGAAATGGTTTATGAATCAAATTATTTTGAAACAGAAGGATATAACCCTAACTCACAAAGACTTATTAACAGACCTTTTATATTCTTTACCTTATCAGAATGTATTGAAATGCTTGAAATGGAAAACCTTACAATCATTAGAAGAATTGCTACCAGTGGATTTTCTGAATTGTTACAAAAACAAATTGATAATATGAGTGACTTGTCTTATGAAAGATATATTGATTGGCACCTTGCTCATTGCGACAAAGAAGAATTATTAGGGGCAAGTAATCATTATCTATTTGTTTGTAAAACCAAGTGATA
This sequence comes from Peptoniphilaceae bacterium AMB_02, assembly GCA_036321625.1. Taxonomy (NCBI): domain Bacteria; kingdom Bacillati; phylum Bacillota; class Tissierellia; order Tissierellales; family Peptoniphilaceae; genus Microaceticoccus; species Microaceticoccus formicicus. The sequence continues at coordinate 1,669,955 of CP143259.1, read as the reverse complement.
ATACTTAAGACTTTTGTTGTGGGGAACGTATCATATTAGTGATGGGTGCAATAGGTGTTGTAAGATCTAGGATTTCAAGAAATTTATAAATTTCTACAAAATTTAATGTAAAAAAAGATTAATTGACTCTAAACTAACAAGACCATATAATTGTAGTATGTTCAAATTATTATATAAGGAGTGATTAAATGAAAAGAAAATTTTTATCATTTTTGTTAATTCTTGTCTTTTGGTTATCTTTTGGGTTAAACTCTTCCCTAGCAGCTCAAGTAGATGACAATAGCAAGGTGGTATTTGAAGATCCAAATGTTATGAAGGAAGTACTTAATAACTTAAAAGACGAGACCAACTTATTTAACCCTAGCAAGGCGATAACTAAAGAGCAAATAGCTGCTGGCTATGAACCAACTGTTGGGGATATGAAAAATATTAAGAATTTGAGAGTTGGTCCACTTTTTGACGCTGACTTCAATCCTGTAAATGCAACTAGCATAAAGGGACTTGAAACTGCTGTGAACGTAGAAGACTTGCATTTATCTAGCCTTCATGCACCAGACATAGCATTAATTGAAAACTTAACAAAAGTTACTAAATTGTATTTAAAGAGCAATGATTTAACTGATTTAAGTATAATTAGAAATATGACTCAGATGAAAGATCTAAATGTTACATCAAATGGTCTAACAAGTTTGAGTGGTCTTGAAAATTTTACAGAATTAGAAAAATTAACAGTTACTGATAACCAAATTACTGATATTTCAGCCCTAGCAGGAATGACCAAGCTTAAAGTGCTATATCTAGACAACAATAAAATTTCAGATATTAGCCCTCTTGAAAAGCTTGAAGATTTAAAGATTTTAAGAATGAGTGGCAATGTTATTAAATCACTTGATGGAATAGGTAAAAAACCAAATTTAGAGGAATTTCAAATGAATGGTGCCTATACTGGTCCTTATGATGCACCAGACCCTAGTGGAAATACTTTAACTGATATTTCAGCTTTAAAGGATATGAAAAGTTTAAAAATTTTATATTTACAAGACCTAGTTTATATAAGTGATATTAGTCCACTAGCAGATTTAACTAATCTTAAAACTCTTGTTTTAAGGGGAAATAGCATAGAAGATATAAGTCCTTTAAAGAATCTAACTAAAATTAGTACTTTATACTTATATAAAAATAAAGTAAAAGATATATCTGCTTTAGCGAATATGACAGAAATGAAGGAGTTAAATTTTGCTGTTAACCAAGTAGAAGATATTTCAGTTCTTGCTAATATGACAAAGCTAAATGATATTAAAGGTTATTTAAATAAGATTTCAGATTTTAGTCCTATGGCTAATATCTGCGCAGAAACAGTGAATTTTACCCAAAACAAGATTTTAGATCTTTCAGTATTGAAGAACTTAGGAGAAAATGGAGCATGTGGTTTCTATGTCTTAGATAGACAAGAGACTGATTTAGAAGCAGAAGTTATTTCTAAGACTGAAAGCAATGATAATATCGAATTTACTATTAAGAACCCAGTCATCCTTGCAGATGGAGAGAAGATTAGCATTGATGGAAACACTGAACTTGATCCTAGTATATCTGAGTATTTTGAAATTGGAGATGCAGTTGACCTATATAATGCAGCTGTAACGGAAAATAATTCCAAAGGAATAGAAGTAATATCTGATGGTGAAAATATTAAGGTGACTATAGCAAAAGATCTTTATAAGCAAGGTATGACGGTAAGGGTACCATTCTCTAGTCTTGGTACTATAGTTTCAGATGCCATGCCATTTGAGCTCTATGGAACTTACTCAGGAATAATCAATTTTGGATTTGAAACACCTGTTTACACAATCAGCCTTGATGATGGCTTTGGTAACATAATAGAAGTTGAAGCAAAAAATGGTCTATTAAGTCAAGTTATAGAAGACCCTGTGAGAAGGGGATATATCTTTATGGGCTGGTACTTGAATGGACAAAAAGTGGATTTATCAAAACCATTTTCAGGCGATGTAAAGCTTGAAGCGAAGTGGGCAAAAAAACCAAATTATTCAAATATTTCTGATGGTTCAGGAGACAACAAAACTGAACCAAATGTAAAAGATAATAGAATTTCCGGCCAAGACAGGTTAGAAACTTCTATAAAGCTTAGCGAAAAGAGCTTTGACAAGGCAAAAACAGTAGTTTTAGCTAGCAAGGAAATCTACGCTGATGCTTTAGTATCTTCAGCGTTAGCAGCAGCTTATGATGGACCAGTTTTACTTTCTAATAAAGATGGACTTAGTGCTGGTCTTGAAGCTGAACTAAAGAGACTGGGAGTAGAAGAACTTGTTTTAGTTGGTGGAGAAAATACCTTATCAAAAGATTTAGAAAAAGATATAGAAGCTAAAGGCTACAAATACCAAAGACTTGCAGGTGAAGACAGGTATGAAACCTCAGTTTTAATCTATAAAAAGCTAAAGGAAATCACTAAACTTGATGGAGAAGTTATCCTAGCTTCAGGTGAAGGCTTTGCAGATGCTCTTTCAGCAGGCTCTCTAGCTGCAAAAGAAGTAAAACCAATCCTTTTGACTAGAAAATCAGCTCTTCCTCAAGGTATTAAAAAGCTTGTAGATACTGAACTTGATAAGATTATTATAGTTGGTGGTCCAAATTCTGTTTCTCAAGATATAGAAGAAAAAGAACTTACAAAAGAATCTGTAACTAGACTTTCAGGTATGGATAGATATGCTACATCTGTAGAAGTAGCAAAATACGCTTATAAGGATGCTAAAGAAGCTATCCTAGTATCTGGAGAAATCTTCCCAGATGCTCTTGTGGCTTCCTCCCTATCAAGGGCTAAAAAAGCTCCCCTTGTCCTTACTAGCAAAAATGCTATGCCAAGCGTAGTAAGTGAATATGTAAAGGGAATGAACTTAACCCTAGTTGGTGGACCAGCAAGTTTAACAGATGATATATTAAACTAATATTAATATGCTCCTAGTCTCTATTGGCTAGGGGCATGTTTTTTCTTGACATTTTTTACTTTAGGTTATATCTTTAATGTAATATACAGAGTAAGCAAAGAGCGTTAAGTGTCTGTGGATGGGATGTTGCCATAGAAGGAAATGATTGTTCATGCGGTTTTTTGCTGCTTCCGCTGGTTATGAAAAAATCGTTACGGGAGGCACTCTAGATGAGTGCTTTTTTGGTATGACGGGCATGTCTCAATGCTGGGGTGAAATTCCCTAAAGAGCGTAGTTATCGACGAATCTGATAGCGACTTGCAAGCTTCATATCGTGAGATGTGGGGGAGAAGAAGCAATAGCGAAATCGTGGCTTGACGGACAGGAACAGGATATGAGGCGTAAAAGGTGGGCAAGTTGGCCAAAGGCAACAAAGTCCCGAAAGATAACCGTAAACCCAAAGCGTAAATCCTGCAAGTAAACGATGAAAGTACTGAGACTTATCCCGTGAGGTCTCATAGACGAAAAAGTAGTAACAACGAACTATGAGAAGTCAGCAGAGGTCATAGTACCGTGTGAACGGGAAGGACTGAACAATTAATCGCACCAAGTAAAATGTATGTGGATTAGGAAAATTTGACAAAGTACAAACCATAACGTATACGTGGTTCAAGGCTTGAAAGATAAAATATACTAATCCTGCGGAAAGGAGCAAAGTGCAGCAATGGAAAGAAAGCTAATTGACGAAATTCTAGACAGGGAAAATATGTATGCAGCCCTAAAACAAGTAGTATCAAACAAAGGAACATGCGGAATAGATGGAATAACCGTATTGGAGATAGAGGCATACATTAGAGAAAACTGGAAAGAAATAGAAAAGTCAATAAGAGAAAGAACATACAAACCACAACCAGTATTGAGAGTAGAAATCCCAAAACCAAATGGTGGAGTTAGGAAACTAGGTAACCCAACAGTAATGGACAGAATAATACAACAAGCAATAGTCCAAGTAATAAGCCCAATATGTGAAAAAGAATTCTCAGAATATAGCTACGGTTTTAGACCAGGTAGAAGTACACAAATGGCAATAGAACAAATACTATACTACCTAAATGAAGGATATGAATGGATAGTTGATATAGACTTAGAGAAATTTTTCGATGAAGTGCCACAAGATAAACTGATGAGTTATCTGCACAACATAATAAAAGACCCTGATACAGAATCACTGATTAGGAAATACCTAAAAGCAGGAGTAATGAACAAAGGTCAATACGAAGAAACAAAGAAAGGAACACCTCAAGGAGGAAACCTATCACCACTACTAAGCAACATTATGTTAAATCAACTAGACAAAGAACTAGAAAAAAGAGAATTAAGATTCACTAGATACGCAGATGACTGTGTGATACTAGTCAAAAGTGAGAATTCTGCCAAAAGAGTTATGAGAAGCATAACAAACTGGATAGAAAAGAAACTAAGTCTAAAAGTGAATGCCACAAAGAGCAAAATAACAAAACCAATAAATCTAAAATATTTGGGATTTGGATTTTGGAAAGACAAGAAAACACAAAGATGGAAAGCAAGACCACATCAAGACTCCATAAGGAAATTTAAGGACACGATTAAAACGTTAACAAAGAGAAGAAGGTCTGTAGACTTTTCACTCAGGCTATCAAAACTAAATGACGTCATACGTGGATGGATAAACTACTTCAAAATAGGGTCTATGAAATCAGCAATGAATGAGATTAGTGAGAGATTAAGAACCAGACTTAGAATGATTATCTGGAAAATGTGGAAAGTACCAAGTAAAAGACAATGGGGACTACAAAAGCTAGGAATAGGAAAAGATCTAGCGAGATTAAGCTCATATGTAGGTGATAGGTACTACTTTGTATGTACTAAAACATGTGTAGTTAGAGCAATAACAAAAGAGCTACTAATCCGACGAGGATTAGTAGACCCTTATGACTACTACATGAGAAATTGTTAGAATTAATTGAACCGCCTAGTGCCGAACGGCATGCTAGGTGGTGTGAGAGGGGCTACTAGTTAGCCTCTACTCGATTGTTTGATGGTTTGTCAAATTAAGTGCAACACTTCGTGTTGAAAAACCTCTAAAGGTGTTTTCCAGTCAAGACACTTTCTTGGCCTTCTGTTGATTTTAAGCAGAGCATCCACGAGTTCATCATCTGTGATCTTTGCCAGATCGGTCTTTTTCGGGAAGAACTCACGTAGTAAACCGTTACTGTTCTCGTTGGTTCCTCTTTGCCAGGCACTATAGGGATCGGCAAAGTAAATAGGAATGCCATAGGTATCTTTGATATCCTCGTGACATGCAAACTCCTTCCCTCGATCCGATGTTAGTGTTTTAAGAGATTCTCCCATATACCTCCATAGTTTTTCAATGCTTTTTTTCATGGAAGTAGCTGTACGATCCGGCATCTTAAAAGCTAAAAATAGACGACTTCTTCTTTCCGCAAAGGTAGCAAAACAGCCCTTACTCTCGCCTCTGGAGGACACCATGGTATCGGCCTCCCAGTGGCCAATGGATGTCCTTTTCCTAACTTCTTTAGGCCTTTGGTGAATGGAAGTACCAAGGTGAAATTTACCTCGTGTTTCTACTGGCTTCCTTCGTTTTCCTTTCTGACGCAAGACCTCAAGATCCACGGGAAGAATGCCAGAGTAAATCCATCGATAGATCGTTTTAAAACATAACTTGCCAGAAAGAAGACGACCGACAATCTGTTCAGGTGACCAGGTGTCCTGGAGTTTTTGTTGGATGAGTTCTAGGAGCTCTGGCGTTGTTTTGCTCTTGCGGCCAACTAGTTTTCTAGCTTGTAAGTATTGCTCATGTGCAGCTTCGGCTACATAGGGCTGACCTTTAAACCGGCGCAGTTCTCGACTAATGGTGGAAGGACTCCTAGATAGCTCTTGGGCGATCGAACGAATGCTATGCCCTTGTTTGTGTAAAGTATCTAGTCGTCCGCGTTCAAATGGTGTAAGATGGCAGTAGCTCATTAGGAGTCCTCCGTGAATAGTTTTGTGGTGAATCTATTTTACACGAAGTTTCCTAATGAGTTTTAACTTTTCGGACTGTTGCACTTAATATTACAATCTATCGTTTACAAAAAAACTTGCCAGCAGGTTAGTGCTAGCAAGTTGTGAATTTAAATTTATTCTTCTTCTAAATACTGGGCCATAAATATATCATCTCTTCTTGGCAGGTAAAGGACTTCTACTGTTCCAAGTTTTAGCTGGCCAAGGTCTGTTAAGAGAACTGTGGTCTTAAAGGTTTTTACTACTTGAACTCCTTGGGCGTTAGTGAATCTTAGATTAAAACGGATTTGTGGTTGCTCGTTTATATAAAGACCTGTTTGACCATAGGTCATTATTTCTCCTTGGGTCACTTGGCCGTACAATAATAGCTCGCCAAAGTCCTTGCGAGACTTAAAAGACTTAAACTGATAGGAGGCCTCTACAATATCTTCGTTAACTAGGGCTCCTTGGAAAACACTTAACATAAAGATTCCAGTAAGGGGAGCCCAAAGCCAGGAGTTAAAGGGATTTAAAAATCTCCAGCCGTAGCCGTCGCTTTGGAAATAATAATAAAGGAGAAAAAGCCCTATCATATAGACAATATTAAAGATCAGCCAAATCCAAGCCCAAGGTCTAACAATAGTTTGGTACTGGCCGCCTCCATGAGTCAGGGGAGGGTCAAAGCCATTTTGATTTAATCTTAGGTCAAGGTCCTTGCCTGGTTCAAATCTTCTTTCGTGGACCTTTGAATCAACTAGGCTAATATAAGTTTTAACTTGGTTGCCAGCTAGGTTTGGAAAGCTGACCAAGAGTTTTTTCTCAGTATCTCCCTCTAAAAAGCCTGAGTCTTCAGAGGCCAAAATTTTAGCCTGAACTGGCTTGCCATTTTCTTGGACCCTTAGGTGTTTCTTGGCTAGTTTATTTGGCAGACTTATAAATTTTGAAATCTTATAAGTTTGAATTGACCAGAGAATTATGCCAAGGACCAATAGTATAGTAGCAAAGATTGGAGTCGTCCTTAAAACTGGCACTCCGAGAAAAAATACTGGAAAGATATACATAAAAAACAACAGTAAAAATAGAAATGCCATATTAACGCCTCTCTTTCTCTATTAGATTTCCATCGGCATCAAAGGTTAGGTCGTAGTCTTCTCTTGAGCCTTGGAGTCTTGCCTTAAAAAGTAAGTCAGGTCCATTGTAGGGTGTGTAAATTGAATCAAAGCCAAGGTCGTCTGTCATTAGATTGTATTCATTGTAGTCGCCAATTTCTTTTAAAAGCTCAATTCCTTTATCTACCATTTTTTTGTAGGAAGAAAAATTTATTTCAGATAACAAGATTGAGTTTTCCATTGGGTCAACATCAGCTTTAATTTTTTCTGGAATAATATGCCAGCTGTCATTTGACAAATTATAGTAATACAAGTCGACGTGATTTTGATTTTCAGGGTCTATTACATAGACATAGAGGCTGTGATTATAAACCCTAATATTTTTCTTATAGATATAAAAATCTTTGGCCCCTACTTGGTCCCTTAGGTCTTCGATTAGGGCGTGGAGATTGTCGTTATTTAAAAGTAGGTTGTCAGCCTTATAGGATCTAAGAATTTCTTCTACTTCTTCTTTGGCTAGATAGTGGTTAATATCATTGTCTATTAGGTAAGTGCGGAAGCAGGAAGCTAATTTCGTAGGAAATTCAAAGCCCATCTTATCTTCTGCATCTTCAATTATATAGAAGGAAGAAACTCTCTCATTACTTGCATCAAAAAAGGCTCCTTTAATTTTTCCTAAGAATTTTTCTTCATCTGCCTGGTCTTTTATTAGTTTTTCTGGTTGCTGGGCAAAGGTATCTTCCACTGCCTGGTCTATAAACTTACAAGAAGTTAGAAGAAAGGTTAGTCCAATTATTAAAGTTAGAAAAGTTTTTCTTTTCATATCTGGCTCCTTGAATTTTTTATATTTTTTAAACTTTCATCTGATAAAAATTTTTATTAAAATACTCTTACTATTATTTTTAATATACCCTATAAGAAAAAATACATTCATATGCCAAGAGATTTTACATGGACTTAACAAATGAACAAGATGATGAAAAAATAAAAAACTTGCCAGCAAATTTATGCTAGCAAGTTAAAAACTAAAATTTATTTTTTTAAAATTTTTTTATGGTATCGTCATTTAGACTTTGAAGAACCTTTACTGGCAGTTCAACTGTGGCTTCAAAGTCTGAAAGTTTGGCGAAGTTATAATGGCTGTGGACGTAGCGAGATGGAATGCCTAGGACTAAAACTGGAACGCCTTGGTTTGACGAAGGTGAATTAGAGAAAAATTTACGCATTGTGTATAATCAGGAGTATTTTAGTGATGAAGAGATTGGAAATGCTAAATTAAATCTAAATAACAAAAAGTATATAAAGAAGCATAGAAGTAAAAAACAATAATGAGTTTAGAAATTAGAATAGATCCTATATGGAGGGGTCTATTTTTTTAATATGATAGATTGTAATATTAAGTGCAACAGTCCGAAAAGTTAAAACTCATTAGGAAACTTCGTGTAAAATAGATTTACCACTAAACTATTCACGGAGGGCCCCCTAATGAGTTACCACCATCTTACACCATTTGAACGCGGACGACTAGATACTTTACATAAGCAAGGTCATAGCATTCGCACTATCGCTAAAGAACTATCTAGAAGTCCTTCCACCATAAGTCGAGAACTTCGCCGCTTCAAAGATCATTTCTATGAAGCTGAAGCAGCACATCAGCAATACTTGCAATGTCGAAACCAGGTAGGCCGTAAAGGCAAAGCAACTCACGAACTGATCCGTCTGATTGAAGAAAAACTCGAAGCCACATGGTCACCAGAACAGATTGTAGGCCGTCTCCTTCTGGTAAGTTGTGTGTTAAAACGATCTATCGATGGATCTACTCCGGCGTTCTTCGCGTGAATCTTACCGTGCTGCGTCATAAAGGAAAACGCAGAAAACCAGTAGAAACACGAGGTAGATTTCGGGTGGGTACCTCGATTCACAAAAGACCTAAAGAGGTCAAGAATAGACAATCCATTGGCCACTGGGAAGCTGATACTATGGTGTCCTCCAGAGGCGAGAGTAAAGGCTGTTTAGCCACTTTTGCCGAAAGGAGAAGTCGCTTATTTCTAGCCTTTAAGATGCCTGATCGTACAGCTGCCTCCATGATGAAAAGCATAGAGACACTATGGAGATTCATGGGAGAATCACTTAAAACCCTTACCTCAGATCGAGGAAAGGAATTCGCATGTCACGAGGAAATCAAAGATACCTATGGCATTCCTATTTACTTTGCCGATCCTTATAGTGCTTGGCAACGAGGAACCAATGAAAACAGTAACGGTTTACTACGTGAGTTCTTCCCGAAAAAGACCGATCTGGCAAAGATCACAGAAGACGAACTCGTTGATGCTTTGCTTAAAATCAATGGAAGGCCAAGAAAGTGTCTTGACTGGAAAACACCTTTAGAGGTTTTTCAACACGAAGTGTTGCACTTAATTTGACAAACCATCGTAAATAATGTTACAATGCGTGAGAAGCAGTCTAAATTCTTCGTGAAATAGTGATTTTTGAAGCTAATAAAAAACACACGTGGAATTTAGGTAATAAATATAAGATAGGAGATATTATGTATAAAAAGATTATTTGGAATGATATAAAATCAAGTAAATTTAATAGTATTACCATACTATTATTTATTTTGTTTAATAGCTTTTTATTAAGTATTTCTGGAATTATCTTTGTCAACTTAAACTCTTCCATAAACCAACTACTAGAGGTAGCAAAAACACCCCATTACCTTCAGATGCACATTGGCGATTTCAACAAAAGCAGAATGGACGATTTTGCAAAAAACAACGATAAAATTTCAGATTATCAAGTTCAAGTATTTTTAAATGTAGATAGTAGTGACATTTATATTAACGGAGAAAGATTTCTCAACAATTCACAAGACAATGGTTTTGTTTTCCAAAATAAAAACTTTGATTTTTTACTTACATTAGACAATGAAATAGCAAATCCTAAATCTGGGGAAATTTACGTTCCCTTAGCATACATATTAAGTGGTGAAATTCATATAAATGATAAAATAGTTGTAAATGGCGAGGAGTTTAATGTCGTCGGACCAATTAGGGACTCTCAAATGAACTCAACACTTTCATCTTCCAAGAGATTTTTAATAAATGAAGGTGATTTTGAAAAACTTAAATCTATTGGGAGTGTGGAATACCTAGTAGAATTTTTACTTAAAGATGTAAGTACGATAACAGAATTTGAAGGCGAATACGCCAGTGCAAATTTAGAATCAAATGGACCTACGATCACACATTCCCTGTTTAAACTTATCAATGCAATAAGTGACGGGATTATGATTGCGGTTCTATTTTTAATTAGCTTTTTATTAATAATTATCAGCTTTTTGTGTATAAATTTCACGTTAAATTCAAAAATAGAAGATGAATTTAGAGAAATCGGTGTTATGAAAGCCATTGGCATTAGGAATTCTGAAATAAAGAAAATCTACCTAGGAAGATATTTAGCAATATCCATAATTGGTTGCATATTAGGCTTTATACTATCACTAGTATTGATGGACTTTTTCCTAGAACCCATATACCTTAACTTAGGTGGTGGACGAGGTGCAGGTATGAGTCTAATTGTAGGATTTTTACTGTCTTTATTCGTCTTTATCCTATCAATAGGGTATGTAAATCGAGTATTGAATGTCTTGAAAAAATTTAGCCCAACCCAAGCCTTAAGGAATGAAGCTACAATAAAACGTAAAATTGGCAAGCAAGGCTTTAAGTTGCAGAATCAAAAATTAATTTCATCCGATGTATTTCTAGGTGTAAAAAGGATAAGTACACGGAAAAAACTTTATATTACATTTATACTTGTATTGATACTTTCAACCTTTATTATGGTTTTACCTAGGAATATCCATAGCACGATTAGCTCAAAAAACTTTGTATCGTATATGGGGATTGGTAAGAGCGACTTGTTAATTACTATTCAGGAAAGCGGCGATATGAAAAATACAACCAGTGATATTTTAAATGCTCTAAATGTTGATAAGGAAGTGTCAGATTACACTATAAAGCATGGGAAAAAGTATGAAATGAAGCTGGATGATGGCGTAATGGGAAGATTACAGGTCGTTTTAGGGGATCAAAGTAAGTTTATTCCCAAATATGTTAAGGGTGAATTTCCAACCTCAGATGGAGAAATTTCCATCTCTCACTTGAATGCTCAAGAATTGCAAAAGGATATAGGGGATAAAATCACCTTAATAGTAGATGGAATGGAAAAGGAATTGCTGATAACGGGAATATACTCAGACATTACAAATGGGGGTAAAACTGGTCATGCAACATTTGTTGATGATGAAAAAGAGTCTTTGTGGACTAGTATTCCAGTAACCTTTAATGAAGGTGTAAATGTTACAGACAAGGTAGAGCAATATGAATCTAAATTCCAAAACGCCAAAATTACAGGAATAGAAGAAAATATTGATCAGGTATTTGGTTCTACAATAAAATCAATAAGTACGGTATCTTATGTGGGTATTATGTTTGCAATATTCCTAGTGTTTTTAAATACAGTTTTGTTTGTGAAAATGCTAGTTTCTAAGGAGAGGGGAGATATTGCCATATTAAAAACTTTAGGCTTTTCATCTAAAGATATAAAGTTTCAATACCATATAGGCTCGATACTTCTACTAATTTTTGGGGTTCTTATGGGGACAATTTTAGCTGGCACATTGGGACAAACTCTCACAAGTGCACTATTGGGCGCATTTGGTGTAGCTGATTTACAATTTTCTCTGAATTATGTTTTTGTGCTTATTTTAGCACCGTTAACATTGGCATTTTTCGTTTTGCTGGCTTCATCATTTGGGGTAAAATCCATTAGTAAAATGAAAATTTCTGATTATATAAAGGAGTAATAAATGGAAAATATAATAGAAGCTAATAATATAGTTAAATATTATGGAGAAGGTGAAAATAAAACCGTTGCCTTAGATGGAGTAAATATGAATATTACAAAGGGAGAGTTTCTCACCATAATGGGACCGTCTGGTTCAGGAAAATCTACCTTACTGTTTTCCATAAGCGGAATGGATGATATCAGTTCTGGTGAAGTGTTGTTTAATGGAAGTAATTTATCGAAACTAAATGAAGAGGAAGTAGCAGATATTAGGCGGCTACAAATGGGATTCGTATTCCAAGAAGCTACCATGCTGAAAAACCTAGACGTATTAGATAATATTATACTTCCCAGCTATGACGAAAATAGAAAAAATAAAGTAAAGTTAATTTCAAGTGCAAAACATCTAATGGACTCTGTAGGTATATCGGGATTGGAAAACAGGAATATAAAAGATGTATCTGGCGGGCAGCTCCAACGGGCATCCATATGCAGAGCTATTTTGCACGAGCCTGAAATTCTATTCGGCGACGAACCAACCGGGGCATTAAATTCAAAAAACTCGGAAGAAATCATGAATTTATTCCAGGAGCTAAACGATAATGGAATGACAATCATGCTTGTAACCCATGATTCAAAGGTCGCTGCAAAATCAAACAGAGTGTTGATGATGAAGGATGGAAAAGTAGAAGGGGAGCTGCAATTCCAAAACGAAAGTTTTGATGAACGATTAGAAAAAATTACAAATAGGATGATGGGCTTTGGGATATAGAACTCAATTGTTTTAACTTCGTTTAAACTATCCCATCTATTATTAAAATCTATATGAAATCATAGGTAATATTATTGACAGGTTAATTATTCTCTATATAATTGGATTTTTTACTATGATGCTTTTTACTGGAATTCTCTCAGATGTGGCGTGGAAGTATATGGATAAATGGCTAGAAAAATCATGGGCATTACTTGGCATCTATATAGTATTATTTATTACTAATTTAATTATCAGAAGTAAAGCTAATAAGATTAATGAATTATACAAAAAAGAACTTAGCGAGACTACTTAATAGATGGAAACACAAAAGGAGAATCCTGAGGGACTCTCCTTTTATAATGTTATTGGTTAATGCTTTTCTTATACTCAATACCCCAAATTCTCAGGGATTCAATAACAGGAAGAAGGCTTTGACCTAATTCCGTAAGGCAATATTCTACCCTCGGTGGAACTTCAGTGATCAATATATTGAGCCTATATATAGTGCTTTGAATGAAAATAACGTTAAAAAATTGTTTGAGATTTTAGGCATTCGAAGACAACCTTTAGTGACTAGAAATTCTAAGCTGAATTGGAAAAAATTTTATTTGGAACTAAAACGCTCAAGAGATAAAACTATCTATGACGTAATTAAATGTGTAGATGATAGTAAAATTATTCCTTTACCTGATTCAGTGTTGACAGAATATAATGATTACAATAGTTCAGAAGAAAAATCAAAGAACGATAGTATATATCAAATAAATTATAGTGAAGTCGTAAAAGCTTTGGGTTTTCTTAATGAAAATTCTATTTACGCAACAAATCATGGGGTAAAAGGTGCTGAATATGATAATGTATTAATGGTTATGGGTAAAGGTTGGAATAATTATAGGTTTGAAAAAATTTTGTATAAGGATCCAGAAAGATTAAGTGAAAAAGATTATGATGCATATATTCGAAATAGAAATCTATTCTATGTAGGATGCTCTCGAGCTAAGAAACGATTAGCATTATTAATAACTATACCAGTACAACAAGAGTTTGTAGATTACTTACAAAAAATATTCGGAGAAGATAATATTTATGAATACTCACAATTAGTAGAAGGATAAGAGACTGCGAAAAAAAGTCTGTAAATATTGAATAGCTTCCTATGATTAGTTAAAATAAAAATAACATAGGAGGCTTTTTAAAATGGCAAGAAGAAAAAAATTAAGTGAAGGAAAAAAAGAAATCATATCTTATCTAATCAATGAGTATGAAATTGAGTCGGCAAAGGACATACATGATGCTATTAAGGATTTACTAGGAGATACTATAGAAAGCATGTTAGAAGCCGAAATGGAGCACCATTTAGGATATGAAACAAACCAAAGAAGTGACAATGAAAACTCTAGAAATGGATACAAAACTAAAAGAATACGATCAAGTATGGGTGAATCTGAAATATCAGTACCTCAAGATAGAGACTCAAGCTTTGAACCTCAAATTGTAAAAAAGAGACAAAAAGACATATCTGAGATAGAAAATAAGGTAATAGGAATGTATGCAAGAGGTTTGAGTACTAGACAAATATCTGAACAAATCTATGATATCTATGGATTTGAAGTTAGTGATGGACTGGTTTCAGACATAACCGACAAAATTCTGCCGGAAATAGAAGACTGGCAAAAAAGACCACTGTCAGAGACTTATCCTGTAGTGTTCATTGATGCTATTCACTTTTCTGTTAAAGAAGAGGGTTTAATATCAAAGAAAGCAGCATATATAATACTCGGAATAAACGAAGATGGGCTTAAAGAAGTATTAGGAATATATGTAGGACAAAACGAAAGTAGTAAATACTGGTTAGGAGTCCTAAATAGCCTAAAAAACAGAGGAGTAAAAGATATCTACATTATCTGTTCAGATGGACTAATAGGTATAGAAGAGTCCATATCAGCGGCATATCCAAAAGCTGAGTGGCAAACCTGTATAGTTCACATGGTAAGAAACACATTAAAATACGTATCGTACAAAGATAGAAAACAATTTGCAAATGATTTAAAAACAATATATCACGCACCTGACGAAGAAGTAGCAAATAAGAATCGTTTGAAAGTAGCTGAAGCATGGGATAAAAAATATCCAGGATCAATGGATAGATGGGAAAGGGAGTGGAATTCAATAACGCCAATCTTTAAGTATTCTAAGGAAGTTAGAAAAATAATATATACTACGAATGCTATAGAGAGTTTAAATAGCTCATACAGACGGTTAAACCGTAATAGATCAGTATTCCCAAGTGCTACGTCACTGATGAAAGCACTATACTTAGCTACAAATATAATTGCAAAGAAATGGAATATTCCATTAAGAAGTTGGGGATCAATAGTAGGAGAATTGAGAATAATGCATGATTTAGAGAACTAACACACTCCGCCACCATTGACAAAGAACCTAAAAAATGGTGCAAGGTAAATACCGAAGGCGAAGCAAAGACTGATAAGTATGTATTTTGCCTTCGTCGGCTTAGTGTACCATTTTTTAGAACCCTTATCAATGGTCCCCTTCGGTGGCTCCTCTTATTATTTACCTCAGGCTCTGCAAAGAAAAAATTGACAATATATCAAGCTTGATATATAAATAAATAATGAGGGCAGTAAAATCCACCCTCATAAACATTAACTAATTATAGGAAATAAATAATTTACAGAGATTATTTCGCACTGCCTGATACTTTTAAAAACATAATGATGTCTAATAATAAAGAGGAACAAATTAAAATGCTAAGTGGTATTTTTTCAAATACATCTCTTACTTTTAACCAAAATAAAAAGGTTCTTTGTCAAATAGTGTTGGTATATAAATTAATCACAAACTATTAATGTCAGGCAGCGTTAGCTGCCTGACGTTTTTTACACTTACAGTGTCTTTTGGTACTATCATTTTCTTGCAAATTAATATTCGATTCCTAAAATGATAGTACGACCTGTATCCGAAAGCAACTCTTTTTAAACACTTAATAAAATTATTAATACCTTCTAAACATCCATTTGTAACATTGACTTCTAAGCAATTTTTTACGTACTCAAAGTCCTTTAAAAGCGTGTTAATACTAGTTTTCATAGCATCTGATACCTCATCTGAATAATATTCTAAATGTGCCTTTAAGGAGGCAATATCTCCGTTTTCTACATCCTTTAAAAGAATCTGATAACAATCATAAGTATTTAGAAGTGTTTTGTTGACACTAATACTATCCATAACCACATCTCTAGCACTTTTCCATCTTTCAAAATGTATCCACTTTCTAAAACCTGTAGAATTAAGCTTTAAATAAGGCTTTTGTATCAGCTTCCAATACCTTTTTAACCTTTTGTATTCCATAGAATACTTAGAAAAACCATTCATAACTTCTATTCTTGTTTTGTTCAATGCTCTAGATAAGTGGTTAACTATATGGAACTTATCAAATACTATCTTAGCATTAGGGAAAAGATCAGAAATTAGACTAATGTATGGCTGATACATATCTATACATATACTTTTAACCGATTCTCTAGCACATTCACTAAACCTAGAAAAATAGCGCTTAAGATAGTGTAATTGCCTGTTTTCAACAATATCGATAATATCATGAGTAATAGCATCACAGAAAATAAAGCTCATAGATCCTTTAGCAGTTTTTGTGGATTTAAACTCATCAAAACATAGATGTTCTGGTAAAAACTGATAATTAGGCTTAAACTGTTCAAAAGCTTGATCTACACATTTAGAAACCGTAGAATGAGAAACATAATGTAAACTAGCAACATCTTTTTCACTTACTTTCATGGTCAAATTAGTTGTAATATGAGCTTTTACTCTATTAGAAATAAAACAATTCTTTTTAACAATATCAGTTTCAGCTATAAAAGTAGAATTATACTCCTTACATAAAAATCTCTGCTTTTTAAGTCTCAAGAAAGTAGGTTCGCCATTAAAAGGAAGAAGTTTAATATCAGAAGACTTAGTGCCGTGTTTAATAATGCTTGGGCTATGCACGTTACCACAAACGGGACAAACAGAAGCATTATAGGTAAGCCGGCCAAAAATCAAATTGTAAGAGATATTCTTCTTTTTAATCTTCTCGACCTTTTCAAAAATCTCAATATTTTCATCTTTTAAATCTAATAAATTTAAGATATAATTACTAATAGACATAGTGGCCTCCTTATTTTTTTGTTGTGGTGATTAAATTATAAAGGAAATTGGTCACTATGTCTTTATTTTTTTAAAAGAAAATAGTGCCAGCAAAGAAACTAATATTTCTTCACCAACACTATAAATTATAGAGCCAATAAAAATCTAGAAGAATTTATAGAAGACCTATTTTTAACGGACTGGTTTAATGTGAATTATATTATCACATATCAAAATGATGAGTTTTCTAACATGTCTCAAGGTAAAAAATCCTTTGTAATCTTAAAGTTACTATTAGAGTTTAGTGACGACAAAAAGCCTGTACTAATAGATCAACCTGAGGATAGTTTAGACAACAAAGCAATCTATCATGAACTAAGAAAATATCTTCTTGACACGAAAAAAGAACGACAGATTATTGTTGTTACACATAACCCAAATATTGTTGTAGGATCAGATGCAGAGAATATAATAGTGGCAAATCAGCACAACGAACTTGAAAAGAATAGAAATAATATGATATTTCAATATATTAATGGATCATTAGAAAATACACAGGAATATAATGATAACAATGATTATATATTAGAAACTAGAGGGATACGCGAGCATATTTTTGATATTCTAGAGGGTGGGGAGGAAGCATTTACAAAAAGAGAACAAAAATATAATTACTTACGCCAATAAAGCTTAATAATCATTGAATTTTGGAACTGAAACAGGAAAGACACAACATTCCAAAACAACTATAAAAATCAATATGAATAGCAATGAAAATCCATTTTGAAGTTTTATCATTAATCGAATGAAGTTAAAAAGCTAGAAATAATTATAGAAATAAAAACACTTAGACTTTGGACATTTTTATTTAGTCTAGGTGCTTTAAATTATATGTATAATTCGATTAGATTTTTATTTGATAATTATAAAAGCGATGCTATTTTGTCGTTATTGCATCTGATATAATTTTTGTTATGACATGTTCACAATTATAAAAAACTAAAGAATGACAATTTCCGAATAAAGGAAGTATTTATATGAGTAGTTCCTTAGTTTTACGAAACAATGAAAACAATCAGTCTCAAGTTTAAGATAATCTCGGAATCGAATCTGCACCGAATATCATATGATATTCGGTGCGATATTTGAATTAAATATTAGATTATTCCGTTAATAAATAGAATTAGTAACAATTTACAGAAACTAAGAACGATTATAAAATTGATAAGATTAAAAATAGTATGCTCACCCAACATCAAACCCCACCTAAACAAACCCAATCACCTCTAACTTTTACCTTAATACATTCATATGATATAATAGAGGACAGTGTGTAACGAAAGATGACCAGAAAGAATAAACTAGGGGAAAGGTGGAAGCATGAGAGTATTTATTAATTCAGAAGATTTGGAAAAACTTCCGGAAGATACTGTATATCTACACATTACTGAGAGTTCAGGTGTAGAAAACTATGAAAGATACCTGAAAGAGCACATAAAAAATGCGTATTTTTTAAGTGTGGAAGCTGATCTTTCAGGAGACCCAAATGAAGATGGGGGGAGAAGACCACTTCCAGATATGGAGGATTTCATGGTTGGTATTTCTAAAATGGGGATTGGAGTTGATACTCCGGTTTTAGTGTATTCAGATTCTCATTTAATGAATGCGACCAGAGCGTGGTGGATGATGAAGCTCATTGGAGTCCAAGAGGCTTATGTCCTTTATGAAGGTCTTGAGGGCTACAGAGAAAGTGGATTCAAAACTTCATCGGGAGAAGTTGATTTAAGGCATGTCCTTGGACAAGGACTTAAGGTAGATTATCAAAGTATAGTAGACTTTGACTTTATTAATGAAAACTCTACATCAGATGACTTGGTGCTCATAGACTGTAGAGACAGCGAAAGATACGACGGAATTAAAGACGATGTGGACCATGTTCCCGGTCATATCCCCGGAGCTGGTAATTACTGCTATACAAATTTGGCGACGAGAGAGCTTCCTGAGATAGAAAAGGTTGAGGAGCATTTTAAGGAGTTAAATAAGAACAAGGATGTAGTACTATACTGTGGATCCGGAATGTCAGCTACTGTAAATGCAGCATTCTTACATGAAATCGGCGTTAAACCGAAAATATACGTTGGTTCTTATAGTGATTGGGTTAATAGGAAAAATTAGAAATTAAATTAGAGATAGGAAAAGGGAAGAGCGTTTAATGTGCTTTTCCTTTTTTGTTTGTCTTATAGTTGTGGAATTTAATGGATTAAGGTAGAGGAAGTGCCATCACTTCCATGTGTATTTCCAAGACCAATTTAATTATGTAAATTGTCAATCAGAGATACATTAAAGAATTCGAAGAATTCTACATTTATATTTTAAACTCATCTCTAACTATTGCCAAACTGACAACTCTACCACACTTCCACGTTTGTTTCCAAAACCAATTTAATAATATATATTTTCAATCTGAGGCACTACAATGAAGCTAAAGTAATAGCAGTCTAGGTTTTTCTCTCCCTCCGAGTTTGCATTGCAAACCCACCTCCCTCGTCAGAGGGAGGCTCTCAAGGACTTTCAACAAAAACCTATGAATGAGGTAGAGGAAGTGCCCTTCACTTCTATGTTTGTGTGGTCAAAATTAGTTGCATAAGTGATTCCATGTCTCATAGTTATATAGATACAAAAATGGAGCTGAGGCAGCTCCGCTACTTTTAAGCAAGGGTAAGCTTTTCGCCACCTCCGAGTCGCTTTGCAAATTCTCAACTACCTATCTCAATACAAAAAAGCACGGTTTCCCGTGCTTTTTCTTATACCATTTCTTCAGGTTTTATTAGTTTGTCGTAGTCTTCTTCGGATAGGAGGTTTAAGTCTCTGGCGGCCATTTTTAGGGTTATATTGTTTTCGTGAGCATATCTTGCAATGCTTGCTGCGTTATCATAGCCTATTTGAGGTGCCAGTGATGTTACTAACATCAGTGAGTTCTTAACATTTCTCCACATTTTGTCCTTCTTAGGTTTTAATCCGATTAGACAGTTTTTACAAAAGCCGTTTAATCCTTTAGATAAAAGTTTTACTGATTGTAAAAAGTTGTAGATGACTACCGGCATGTAGACGTTTAGCTGGAAGTTTCCTTGGGATGCTGCTATTCCGATTGCGGTATCATTTGCCATGACTTGGACTGCAATCATCGTCAATGATTCAACCTGTGTGGGGTTGACTTTGCCGGGCATTATGGAGCTGCCGGGTTCATTTTCCGGGATTGTTATTTCGCCTATCCCAACTCTGGGACCGCTCGCTAACCATCTTACATCATTTCCTATCTTCATCAAGTTGGCTGCAAGTGCTTTTAATGCTCCATGTGCGTTTACCAGAGCATCGAATGATGTTAGGGCATGGAATTTGTTAGTGGAGTTTTTATAGTCAATTCCTGTGATTTCTTCGATTATCTCAGTTACTTTTACACCGAAATCCTTGGGAGCATTTAATCCGGTTCCTACTGCAGTTCCGCCAATTGCCAAGACTTTAAGGAAATTAAGTGAGGTTTTTATCATTTCTTCGGAGTTTACCAGCATATGTTTCCAAGCTGAAATCTCTTGTGAAAAAGCTATTGGTGTTGCATCTTGAAGATGCGTTCTTCCTGATTTAATTATCCCTTCATTCTGCTTCTCTAAATCGTCTAAAATCTCTATGGCATGTTCCAATGAGGGCAATAGTTCTCTTATTATCATTAGTGATGCTGATACATGCATTGCTGTAGGGAAGGTGTCGTTTGAACTTTGTGACATGTTGACATGGTCATTTGGGTGAAGCAGTTTAACTCCCGCAAGTTCATTTCCGTGATGTGCAATTACTTCATTGACATTCATATTGGTCTGAGTACCGCTTCCTGTTTGCCAAACGGATAGAGGGAAGTGTGAATCTAGTTCTCCCTTAATTATTGCATCTGCAGACCTTCCTATTATTTCTGCTCTATTACTATCTAATTTACCAAAATGATTATTTGCTGTTGCTGCTGCTTTTTTTACTATTGCCAGTGCATGCACCACCTCTAAAGGCATGGTCTCAACACCTTGTGGGAAGTTATCAAAACTTCTCTGGGTTTGAGCTCCCCAGTAAACATCCTTTGGTACATTGATTTTACCCATCGAATCTCTTTCAACTCTATACTCCATTTTTAAAACATCACCTCTTTTTATTATTTATCTATTACATACATAGTATAATTAGAGTCAGCTAGTAGCTGATCGTCATCATTATAGGCCTTTACATTTATGACCATGGTTGAACCTCCGTTATGCAATACCTCGGAGATTGCTCTTATACTTCCTGTATTAACCGATTTGATATAGTTAATACCGGCTTGTAGTGTTACTGATTTTTTGCCAAGGGTGTTTCCGGTTATTCCTGCACAAGTATCGCATAGGGTGAATAATAAACCTCCATGTACTATACCATAAGCATTGAAGAGTCTCTCATTCACTTCAAGTGAGATTACCACTCTACCTTTGGATACTTCCAATAATTTCACATCATCAAAGATGACGGGTTTTAAATGTTCTTTTATATATTCCTTTAAGTTTTCCTTATAATCCAATTAACCACATCCTTCAAGTCTAATTAAAAACCTATAGAATAAAAGAATTCTATAGGTTTTGTGTGATGAAAATTAAGACTATTCTTCGACCCTATAAATAACATCAAGTACGGTTCCGTCTCTATATTCAGAGATGGCTACTATATCTGATGTAGATTCAAATTTCTTAGGTATGCCTGTTAGTTCATCGGCAATTCTCTTTAATTCTTCGATAGGAAGTATTTCAAGATTAGTCTCTTCTTTTAACTTCTCGATTAAGTCAGCGTGTTTAGGATTTATGGCAATTCCTCTTTCTGTAACAAGTACGTCAATAGTTTCTCCAGGGGTTGTTATCGTCATAACCTTATCTACTAAACAGCTTATTCTTGCATTTACAAGCTTTGATACTATTATAGACAGTTTTGCTCCTGCTGCAGTATCAGCATGTCCTCCTGATCCTCCCAGGATGATTCCGTCACTACCGGTAGTTACATTTACATTGTAGTCGAGATCAATTTCACTTGCCCCTAATATAACTACATCCAGTTTGGAAGCTATATTGTTTTCATTATTTATATTGGCGTATTCATTAGCCGACATCTTGCGATGAGTTTCATTTTTCTTAATGGATCTAACAGCTGCCAGGTCAAAGCACTGAACATCGTAGAGTTCTTCAAATAATCCTTCTTCAAGCATCTCTACCAGATATCCTGTGATACCGCCTGAAGCAAAACTACCTTTAATTCCCTTTTCTTTCATAAGAAGTTTAACTTCAGATGCAACTGCCAGTGATGTACCACCTGCTCCTGTTTGGAAGCTGAAACCGTCTTTTAAAAGTCCTGAATGTTCAATAAGTGTCGCACAATCTCTTGCTATTTTCAAACCGACCGGGTCTTTAGTTATCCTGGTCGTTCCACTTACTATACCTTCAGCATCTCCAATGCTTTCGAGTTCTATGATTTCATTGACTAAAAATGCGGGTATTTCAATTTTTTCCACTTTTTCAGTAATAAAGTCAGTAAGTGCTACTACATGTTCTGCACACTCGGCATCAGCAATGGCATAACCCAATACACCACAGGAAGAAGGTCCATCTGAACCACTGATATTTCCTTCTTTGTCAACAGCAGGGGATGCTATAAAGGCTATATCGATTTTGAGCTCACCTTCAAGTATTGCTCTTGGTCTACTACCATGAGTTGATACCACACATATATCTTTACACTTTCCGACACTTACAGCTTTTGCAACGGGACCGGAATAATAGGAAGCATATATTTTAGTAACAGTTTGATCTTCAAGCATTTCCACAAGTGGTTCATGGCAAGGGAAGATGGATGTTGCTGCAATTTTTATGTCCTTAAATCCTCTTTTATGGATATTCTCCATAACCATGTTCAGTACATAGTCACCGTTTCTCAAGTGATGATGAAAACTTAGGGTCATTCCGTCTTTTAGAGGAAGCCTATCCAATACTTCATCAAGTGATTTACTAAAAGTGGGTTTATTGTTTCTATCTTTTTTTATTTCATAAACTGCGGGTACTACATTTGCAAATGCACCCTCAAATGGTCTGTCTAATCCGTTTCTACCAACTGAATTTATCATTTTATAAGCCCCCATTTCTTAGCATTTTCAATAGTTGCTTCAGCCCTCTTAATTACAGGAAGGTCGACCATTTTTCCTTTATAGCTGAAAACTCCAAGTCCCTGCTTCTTAGCTATTTCAGATTCAGTAAGGATATTACTTGCCTCTTCTATTTGTTCAGCAGTTGGGGAGAGGACCTTATGAACGTATTCAACTTGTCTTGGGTTGATTAAAAGTCTTCCGCCAAGACCTATGCTCTTTGCAAATCCGGTATCTTCCATTAATCCTTCCATATCGTCAACATCGGTGTATGGAGTGTCAATGCCGTCAACTCTAAAAGCTCTGGCAGCGGTTGCCAGTACATATCTTGCATATTCGATTTCTTTATTACCTTTTGTTCTTTCAACTCCCATATCACTACTATAGTCTTCTGCACCTAGGATTAATCCTGTAAAAAGTTTGGAAGATTTACAGATGTTTTGAATATCCATTATTCCGTTTGCAGATTCAATCAATAATATGGTATCTATTTCTTTTTCTACATTGTATTTTGCTCTTAATTCTTCAATTCTCTGTTCTACCATGGGTACTGCTTCGGTAGAAGCTTTAGGAATTACGATAGAATCAGGCATAGCAGGAACGATATACTCCAAGTCCGCTTCCCAGTATGGTGAGTCTATAGGGTTGATACGTACGCTTACTTCACTATGTTTAAAAGTTAAGGTGTTTAATGCATTCCTTACAAGTGTTCTGGCTGCATCTTTTTCATCCAGTGCCACTGCATCCTCAAGGTCGAAAACTACTGTATCGGCTCCAAGAATATCAGCATTGATTAGCATTCCCGGGTTATTACCGGGCATAAAAAGAAGTGATCTTCTACTCATTTGATCTATTCACCGCCGTTTCTACTCTTGCTTTTATTGTGCAGTCAAGTGCACCTCTGTCTTCAACGATAATCTTACAATTTTCGACTTTCATCTCAATTAGAGTTTCCATAATGACTTTTTCGATTTGATCTCCAAATTGCTTCATTACAGAGCTGGACAGGTTCAAATCGACACCCTCGGTTCCCGGTAATACTCTGACCAAACAGTCATTTGACTGAAGGGTTCCGCTGACTGACTCCTTCATAATTTCCATGTGATAACCTCCCTGGTTTTTAAAATACTAAATCAAATTTTAGGAAATATTAATTATGTTTAATTTATGTAGCTAATCCAAACATAAAAGTACTGCCATTATTACGTTTATATTTTTCATTGAAACATTCAAAATAATTGGTAAATTTTAAATATCTCCTGTATTTTTATCTTTTCTTATTCTAATATTAACATATATAATAACATTCTTTCAAGTTAGTATCATTGTTAAAAACGAGGCAAAAGACTTTATGAATAAATCCGGTATTTTATTAACCGGATTTATTCTTTAGGTCTATAAAAACCGCCTTTTTCTGCTGCTTCTTTAAGTGCTACTAATTCCTCGGGAGTCGACTCTCTATTCAAGTCAGCGTTTTGATAAGGGTATCTACCAAATTTTTTCAATACTTCCAGATGGAGTTCCTCAAAATAAAGGGTGTTCTCGTCACCGAGAAGTTGAAAATACTTATTCGCCCATTCGTGGAGTTCAAGCGACTCGGAATGCATAAAGGGAAGTAAGAAGAATTTTTTCATCATGGGATCAAGAGTAGGATAGTCAGGGTGTTTAAGTGCTTCCTGTGCAAGAGCTATCGCCATTTTATCCTGTGTATATGTCCTAATATCATTTCGCCAAAGGTTTCGTGAAAATTGATCCAGCACTATTACTTCCGCAAGTCTGCCGTTCAATGTTTCACGCCAATCGACCAATAGACCTTCTGATGCTTTTTCCCAAGTTTTAAGAAATCTCGACCTTATCTCATTATCGAATTCTTCACCACCATTAAACTGGAGCGGTATGTTTTTCTCGTCAAACCAAAAATCCAGCACATCCTGATAGTTAACCGTCACAATATTCCTCCTTTACTGTATTATAAAAGCCCGAAAATCGGGCTTTTCATATAATTATTAATTATTATTGTCCTTTCACCAATGTGTCTTTTAGATATGAGATAATATCTGAAGATTCATACATTGGTTTACCGTCTACAAACAGACAAGGAACTTGAACCTTTCCACCAACAGATTCCAAGGTTTCACGATATTTATTGTCTTCGTCTATATTTAGTAATGGAATATCCAGATTATTTTTTTCTAAAAATCTGACTACTTTCATACAATATGGACATGTTGGTTTGATATACAATTCTAATTTTGGCATTTTGTACTCCTTTCTTATTTTCATACAAGATATATATACCCAATATTCAAAATTATAACAATAATATTTTGAACTTTATCATTTGCCCTTTTTCTATATATTGAGTATAATCTATTTGATTAATACAAAGAGGAGTGAAATCTTGAATATAAAAAATTTATTGAACGGAGTAGAAATTCTAACGGAGTACAATACGAACGATAATCTTGAAATCACCAATGTCAACTATAATTCAAAGCTGATAAAACCGGGTGGATTATTTGTTGCAATCGAAGGTTTACAAACTGACGGGCATAAGTACATTGACAATGCAATAGAAAACGGAGCCATTGCTGTCGTAGTTACAAAAGATATAGATAATTTAAATATACCGGTTTACAAAACACCTAATAATAGAAAATCCTTGGCGATTATTTCTGGCAATCTTTACGACCATCCTTCTAAGGATATGACTCTTATTGGAATCACAGCATCAAACGGAAAAACATCTACATCCATGATGTTAAAGAGTATTTTAGAAACTTCTGAAGTTGAATCTGGCTTGATAGGAACGGTAATGTATAAAATAAGAGACAAAGAGATTCCATCAAAGCTGACCACACCTGAGAGTTTAGAACTTCAAGGTCTGTTTAAGGAGATTTTGGATGCAGGTATTGAAACTACAGTCATGGAAGTATCTTCTATATCTCAAGAGATGTATAGGGTACATGGTACGGAATTTGACGTCGTATGTATGAACAATATCACCAGAGAACATATAGATCAACACGGAACTTTTGAATCTTATTTCGAACAAAAGAAAAAGCTGATAACTGAATGTAAGGAAGATGCTTTTGTAATTTTAAATCTTGAAGATGCACATGTTAAGAGTCTGATAGATGAGTGTCCGGGTAAGGTTATTACCTTCAGTGATGTAGATGATACTGCAGATGTATATGCAAAAGACATCGATATCTCTACAGGTTTTGGAAAGTATACTCTTGTTGTTTCAAGGGATTTTGAGACTAAAAAAGGTAGAGCAGCAAAAGGTGAGTATCCTGTAGAATTAAAAGTTGCAGGTTATCATTCAGTCGTAAACTCAATCTCAGCTATCTCCATGGCTATCGCACTTGGTCTGGATATGGATTTAATCATTAAGGGAATTGAAAGCTATTATGGTATTGAGAGAAGATTCCAATTAATCTATGATGATGAATATATGATAGTAGATGACCATTTTGCTAATATGGGAAATATAGCCATGACACTTCAGACCTTATCTATGATGTCCTATAATAAGGCACATATGCTTTATGCAATAAGAGGTAATAGAGGAGTAACAGTAAATGGTGAGAATGTAGATACCATTATTGAATGGTCAGACAGAGTGAAGTTCGACACCTTTATTGCTACCAAGAGTGTCGAGATAGTTGAAGACCATGATGTGGTATCAGAAGGTGAAGAAGCTATATTTAAAGAAAAAATGGATGTTGCTAAGATTCCTTATGAACTTTATCAAGAGCTGACTCCTGCAATCGATAAGGTTTTGGATCTGGTAGAAGAAGGAGACTTAATACTTTTGGCAGGCTGCCAAGGTATGGACTTTGGGGCAAAAATAGCACTTGAAAATATTTCAAGGAGACATCCTGAAAAAGATAAAGAAAAATTATTTGATGTATTAAAAGATAGAGTAGCAGGGGTTTAATAGACCGGATTTAAAATTATACTTTAAACTATTCGATTTTAGATAGTCGGGTATTTTAAATCATAATACATTAAAACTAAGCGTAAAAAGAGCAGATATCGATCGATATCTGCTTTTTGCTTGTCTAAATCTAAGGTTAATGACTAGGGTTGCATAATACAAATTCCGATTTTGGAAAAAAGGATGACAAAAAAGGGACTGCATATCAACAGTCCCTAAGTTTATATAGGATGGTAGTCTTTGTATTCTTTGGGAGGATGAACAAAAACGTTGGCTCGGTTACCGTCCTATATTAATGTCTATATACATGATACCATAACAAAAAATAAAAGTAGTTACAAATGATTTACAATTTAGCTTTCAAATAAAAGATAACCCAAACATATGAGTTGCAGTAAACGAATTTATCGAATATCGATAAAAAATCATGACTATTTTCCTTTGATATGGTAAAATTATATGGTAAAGTAATTAAATAAATTATTGGAGGCATAGCATGATAATAATTGGTGCCGGTGCCGCCGGACTATTCTCAGCAGTAGAGGCTTCTAAAAAGGGCATAGAGGTTATCGTTTTGGAAAGAAATGATAGACCCGGTAAAAAACTGCTGGCAACAGGTAATGGAAGATGTAATTACACAAATACTGATATCACTATAGACAGATACCATGGCAAAAATAAAAAGTTTGCCTATTCTGCAATTTCTAAATTCAATTATAATAATGCTGTAGATTGGTTTGAAGATTATGGAATTGTAAATAAACTCCTAAGTAAAGGCAGAGCTTATCCAAGATCTCTCCAATCGAGCTCGATACTGGAAGTGCTGCTTATGGCTTGTAGAAATAATGGAGTTAAGATATTTTATAATAGTGAAGTCGGTGATATTAAATATAATGATGAATTTGAAGTTATTTGTACGAATGGAAGGGTATATAAAACAGACAGTGTAATTGTGGCTACAGGAGGAAGTACGCTTGCAAAGAGCGGATCGGACGGTAGCGGCTATAAACTTGCAAAAAAGCTCGGACACAATATAATTCCCATAGGGCCTTCTATTGTGCAGATGGAGCTTAAAAATCCCAATAAGAAACTTTCGGGAACCAGATTTGATGCAGGTTTGTACTTGGATGATGCAGATGAAAATATAGCTTATGATTTGGATGAAGTATTGTTTACAGATTATGGGATATCCGGTCCTGCCGTACTGCAATTATCCGGGAGAGCAATAGAAATACTCCAAAAGAGCGGAAATCCAAGATTTAGGCTGGACTTATTTCCGGAACTGAGTCTTGAGGAACTGGTTATAAAATACGTCTACGGATTTTCTATTGCAGGAGATAAAAATGTGTTGGAAGCTCTGGTAGGTTCCATTCACAAAAATATAATTAATTATGTAGTACCATCATTAGTCGACAGCAGGAAGAGAGCTTCATCTATGTCGTATGAAGAGGTACAGGAATTGTGTTTTAAATTAAAAAATTGTACCTTTGAAATTAAAGGTCCGTGGAAATTTGACGGTGCTCAAGTGACGACCGGAGGTGTTGATACAACTCAAATTGATCCTACTACGATGGAATCAAAACTTATAAAGGGTTTGTATTTTACCGGTGAGGTAATGGATATTGACGGCGACTGCGGTGGTTTTAATTTGCACTGGGCATGGGCTTCATCATATGCTGCAGCAAATGCTTTATAAAGGAGAAATATATGTTTAGAATGAAGAGAAAACTAACAAAACTCAATTTAATGGGCGATAAAGTTAGGATAGGTTTGGTTGGCGTCGGGAAAATGGGACGAGGTCTTATTCATCAAATGTCGAGGATAGACGGGATGAGACCTTCACTTATAGTTGATGAAGTACCTGAAAAGGCATACGAAGCGCTTATAACTGCGGGTGTTGATAGACAGGACATCATCAGGACCAACTCTCTAACTGAAGCTAAACTTGCCATTGAAAAAGACAAATTTATCGTTTCAGAAGATTATGAGTTGGGTTATAAATTGGAAAAAATTGAAGCAATGGTAGATGCTACCGGAAATCCTCCTTTTGGAGCAAAGATGGCATATGATTCATTGAATAACGGGAAGCATGTAATAATGCTAAATGTAGAATGCGATGCTGTAGTCGGTCCCATTTTAAATATGATAGCTAAGAAGAACGATGTTGTTTATACAGGATCGGCAGGTGACGAGCCGGGTGCCATAGTAGAGCTGGCAGACTTTGCAATAAGTCTAGGCTTTGAGCTTTTAGCTGTAGGAAAGGGTAAAAATAATCCTATGAACAAGTACATCACGGAAGATGATGTTAGAGAAGAAGCACTAAAAAAAGGACTGTATCCTAAAATCCTAACCAGTTTTATCGATGGTACAAATACTATGATAGAACTGAACTCCGTGGCAAATGCACTTGGATTCGTACCCGATATTATGGGCTGCCATGGTGTGACTACCAATCCAAAAGAGATAGCAAATGTATTTAAATTGAAGTCGCAGGGCGGTGTTTTAAATAAATACGGGATAGTGGATTTTGCTTTTGGGATGGCCCCGGGAGTGTTTGCGATTGTAACTTCCGAAGCTGAAGAAGTTAAGGAGCTAATGAAATACCTCAAGATGGGAGATGGACCAAATTATTCTCTATACAGACCATATCATTTGACCAGTTTGGAAACTCCTATTACGATTTATGATGCAATCGTTGAAAAAGAACCTACCATTGTACCACTGCAAGGTCAGGTTGCCGATGTTGTCACCGTAGCTAAAAGAGATCTTAAAAAAGGTGAGAAATTGGAAGGTATGGGAAGTAAACAGGTCTATGGAACTCTGGTCACGCATGAGGAGCAAAAAAGTGGAAACTATTTACCTATTGCGCTCATAGGCAAGAAAACAGAACTTCTGGTAGATGTTAAAAAAGACGAAATAATAAGATACGATATGGTAAAACTGGATGAAGATTCTCTAATAGTTAAACTTAGGGAAGAGCAGGACAGATTAGGATTATAGTGGAGGAGTTAGTATGTATCGATTAAAGCCGACTGATAATATGACTAATAGTGAAGTATATGATTATATTAGAGAACTTATCTCGCAGCAGCTTTCAGAAGAGACTGACCCGATTGCCAATATGTCGAATATTTCGGCAATCTTGATGAACACTTTAAAGGACTTGAATTGGGTAGGTTTTTATTTGATAAAAGAAAATGTACTAGTCCTTGGACCTTTCCAAGGACTGCCGGCATGCAATAGAATTAAGGTTGGAGAAGGAGTATGCGGCAGCTCCGTGAGTGAAAAAAAGTCTTTCCTAGTTGAGGATGTTGATAACTTCCCAGGACACATTGCCTGTGACTCCGCTTCTAAATCCGAACTGGTAATACCCATTATTTTAAATGATACGGTAGTAGGAGTTTTGGATTTGGACTCTCCGATTAAGGACAGATTTACACCCGAAGACAGAGACAACTTGGAAGAGATTATGTCTCAAATTGGAAAGTATTTAATAGGATAGAAAATTATAAAAAATCCCGGTGTTGTGCCGGGATTTTTTTGGTATGACGGGCATGTCTCAATGCTGGGGTGAAATTCCCTAAAGAGCGTAGTTATCGACGAATCTGATAGCGACTTGCAAGCTTCATATCGTGAGATGTGGGGGAGAAGAAGCAATAGCGAAATCGTGGCTTGACGGACAGGAACAGGATATGAGGCGTAAAAGGTGGGCAAGTTGGCCAAAGGCAACAAAGTCCCGAAAGATAACCGTAAACCCAAAGCGTAAATCCTGCAAGTAAACGATGAAAGTACTGAGACTTATCCCGTGAGGTCTCATAGACGAAAAAGTAGTAACAACGAACTATGAGAAGTCAGCAGAGGTCATAGTACCGTGTGAACGGGAAGGACTGAACAATTAATCGCACCAAGTAAAATGTATGTGGATTAGGAAAATTTGACAAAGTACAAACCATAACGTATACGTGGTTCAAGGCTTGAAAGATAAAATATACTAATCCTGCGGAAAGGAGCAAAGTGCAGCAATGGAAAGAAAGCTAATTGACGAAATTCTAGACAGGGAAAATATGTATGCAGCCTTAAAACAAGTAGTATCAAACAAAGGAACATGCGGAATAGATGGAATAACCGTATTGGAAATAGAGGCATACATTAGAGAAAACTGGAAAGAAATAGAAAAGTCAATAAGAGAAAGAACATACAAACCACAACCAGTATTGAGAGTAGAAATCCCAAAACCAAATGGTGGAGTTAGGAAACTAGGTATCCCAACAGTAATGGACAGAATAATACAACAAGCAATAGTCCAAGTAATAAGCCCAATATGTGAAAAAGAATTCTCAGAATATAGCTACGGTTTTAGACCAGATAGAAGTACACAAATGGCAATAGAACAAATACTATACTACCTAAATGAAGGATATGAATGGATAGTTGATATAGACTTAGAGAAATTTTTCGATGAAGTGCCACAAGATAAACTGATGAGTTATCTGCACAACATAATAAAAGACCCTGATACAGAATCACTGATTAGGAAATACCTAAAAGCAGGAGTAATGAACAAAGGTCAATACGAAGAAACAAAGAAAGGAACACCTCAAGGAGGAAACCTATCACCACTACTAAGCAACATTATGTTAAATCAACTAGACAAAGAACTAGAAAAAAGAGAATTAAGATTCACTAGATACGCAGATGACTGTGTGATACTAGTCAAAAGTGAGAATTCTGCCAAAAGAGTTATGAGAAGCATAACAAACTGGATAGAAAAGAAACTAAGTCTAAAAGTGAATGCCACAAAGAGCAAAATAACAAAACCAATAAATCTAAAATATTTGGGATTTGGATTTTGGAAAGACAAGAAAACACAAAGATGGAAAGCAAGACCACATCAAGACTCCATAAGGAAATTTAAGGACACGATTAAAACGTTAACAAAGAGAAGAAGGTCTGTAGACTTTTCACTCAGGCTATCAAAACTAAATGACGTCATACGTGGATGGATAAACTACTTCAAAATAGGGTCTATGAAATCAGCAATGAATGAGATTAGTGAGAGATTAAGAACCAGACTTAGAATGATTATCTGGAAAATGTGGAAAGTACCAAGTAAAAGACAATGGGGACTACAAAAGCTAGGAATAGGAAAAGATCTAGCGAGATTAAGCTCATATGTAGGTGATAGGTACTACTTTGTATGTACTAAAACATGTGTAGTTAGAGCAATAACAAAAGAGCTACTAATCCGACGAGGATTAGTAGACCCTTATGACTACTACATGAGAAATTGTTAGAATTAATTGAACCGCCTAGTGCCGAACGGCATGCTAGGTGGTGTGAGAGGGGCTACTAGTTAGCCTCTACTCGATTGTGAATTAAGAATATGTGGTAGTTCTCTGTGTAGAAGTTTTTTGTTCATAAGAGTTTTGAGGTTAGACTATTAATGTAGCGACGAAAAGATGTCGCTTTTTTATCGGCTCCATCTGACGAGGGAGCTGTCAGCTGCGATGACTGAGGGAGAGACATATAATAAAGGAATTCGAAGAATTCTACTGCTATATTTTAGAATCACGATCAAACCCACACGACTATCCATTTCAGCAATTAAGACTTTCAGAGATAGAGGAAGTGCCCTTATTAAAAACAGAGGTTTGTTAGAGGTAAGAAGTTAGACTATTAATGTAGCGACGAAAAGATGTCGCTTTTAGTAAATCTCTCCCTCCGAGTTTGCTTCGCAAACCCACCTCCCTCGTCAGAGTGAGGCTCTCAAAGACTAATCCCTCACAACCGACAACTTCTCAACTCTTCGAGTGAGAGACATATAAAAGAGGAATTCGAAGAATTCTACCTTTATATTTTAAACCCATCTCTAACTACCACCAAACTCACAACAAATCCCGGCACTGAGCCGGGATTTTATTAAGCATTTTTATATTGTGCAAATATTTTATCTTCTTCCAGTTCTGCAAAGGCTATGGAGCTGCCTATTGCAAGTGCCATTTTGTGGTCTTTGATATCATGGACTCTTATTACTGAAACTCCGCTGATTGCGGCAATAGTTGAGATATAAGATGAGGCTTGGTCTCTGTTAGCAAATCCTTCTTCTGTATCTATATCTGTATTAAAACCATTTTCTTCCAGGATGTTCTGTATGAATCTTTTTCTGGATACACCCAGGAAGGAGAGATAGCCCATCTCATGAATCTGATTTATATTTTTTATCAGCATCAGATTTTCTTTCTTAGTCAAGCCAAAACCGATTCCAGGATCCAGCATCATTCTGTCTTTATCCATTCCTGCAAGAGACGCTCTTTCAATTGATTTTTCAAAATACCTTTTCATCAGTTCTGTGATTTCCAATTCGAGATTTTGTGCTTGTTCAGCTTCGGTAAATGCGTTTTCTCCGCCGAATTTAGGAAAGTTTTTAGAACTGGGGTGTTCAGGTCGGGCAATTACCGGGTTGAACATGATAATGGCTCCAGCTTCTGTTTCAGCAACCACTTTTGCCATTTCAGGATCTCCCAGGAATCCGGTTATGTCATTTACTATATCTGCACCTGCTTCTATGGTGGCTTTTGCAACTTCTGATTTCCATGTATCTATGGATATTGTAATATCCGATACTTCTCTTATGGCTTTAATTACCGGTACGACTCTATTAATCTCCTCTTGGATATCTATATAATGCGATCCAGGTCTGGTTGATTCGCCTCCTATATCCAATATGGAAGCTCCCTCTTCAATTAGTTCAAGAGCTCTCCTTACAGCATCTTCTGTTTGGAAAAACCTTCCACCGTCTGAAAATGAGTCAGGTGTGACATTTAAAATCCTACAAATTACAGTTTTTTTATCGCCGGTCATAGTTTTACCTTTAAATTTAAATATAGCTTTATTCATGTTTTCTCCTCTATAATAATCCCATTAGTTTCCACCAAGGTAAGTATATTAAGAATATAAATACCAATACGCCAACAGACATATATGCTCCGAGTTTTGTCATATATTTATCCGGATAATATTCTCTAACGCATCCTATCATCATTGTAGCATGATGGAAGGGCAATAAAAAGTGAACATTTACAGTGATATAGGTTAGTAAGGTAATCACAATTCCGTTTATATTTTGACTTTCTGCCATTGGAACCAGTATTGGCAGTACGACAGACATGGTTGCTACCGATGAACCGATTGATAAGTGAAGCACCATTACGACGATGGTTATTAGCAATAAGTATAAGGGACTATTGGGATTTGCCAAAATTAAACTTAGTTTCTGGAATATGATTTCAGTGATTCCCGCTTGTCCCAAGACCTTACCGATGCTGAATACTGTGGTTTAAAATAGTAAGAAATGAGGATTTACTGATTTCAAATCTTCCTTTTTTAATAATCTCATGGCAAACATGATAATGGTAGCAACCATCGAAACTATCCACGGTTTTATATGGTGAATATCTTCAAATATCCAAAGAAGGATTACGACCACCATCAATAGTATTACTGCGAGCTTGCTGCTTTTGTCAATATTTTCAGTTTTTGATTTTACTATCATATCAGAACTAAAATACTTTAAATCATCTTTAAAGATGAATCGCAATAGTACAATCGATAAAACCGATGCGACAAGTGTCGGCAGTGCCATAAGTGTGAACCATTTAAACTGATTAAGTTCAGCGTTTACTGCTTCTGTAGAGAATCCAAGGGCTGCTCCGTTTAATACAATATCACCATTTATAAACATCATATAGGTCATGGTAATTGCAAAAAATACATTAAACAGTATGGCTCTTTTCGCTCTTTGTTCATTTTCGTCTCTGTAGGTAATCAGTGAAGAGTAAATACTTCCCAGTATTATAACTCTTGCAAATGCTTGGGGTATGATGAACACCAAAACTATACCCAAGAGATAGGGGATTGAAAGAATTGTAAAAATATTGTTTCCGGTTTTTAAAAAAATTCTCTCAATAAATCCATTAATTGCACCACTATTCATTATTCCCACTGATAATAATGTGGTGAAGATAATAAGCAGCATCGTATCTGAATACACAAAGCTTATGATATTCAAGAGTTTAGTATTAGAAAAGATACTAAAAGATAATATCAAAAGTGCACATACGATACTCTTATGTAGACCATTGCTTGCCCAAAGAATTACAGCCGTAACGAGTGAAGCAAGCACTATCGCCTGATTTTGATTTAAACCAAGTGGCTTAAAAATCGCAATAAGTAAAAAGGCGATAAGCGAAATAATTAAAAATCGCTTCTTATACATAGACACCTCCTGTACATAAAAAAAAGAGGACAACCATTTTGGTAGTCCTGCTTCCGGCATCAAAAAAAGAACAGCGGAAGCGGCAAATTAACGCATGAAATTTCATTTCGTCCCTCGGCTACATCCCATCCGAGAGCACTTAACGCAATTATACCTACTCTGTTTATGTTAATATTTTATGTATATAGTATACACCTATAAGTATTAAAAAGTATTTAAAATATCAATTTATAATTATTAAATGAATGATTAGTAGAGCTTAGGTGCGAAATACAATATAGTAGGTATTTTTTTATTAGATATTTTTGTAATGAAACAGTTATTTCAGCTATAAGTATTTGACATCAAGTGACAATATCTATATAATTATTTTGTAATGCGTTGAAGGGAAGAGTAGATTTGTTGAAACCTAAAGAGAGGTGGCGGTTGGTGGAAGCCATTGGTCTAGACTAATTGAAGATCACCCCGGAGCTCAGTGGGATAAAAACCACTGCGACTAATGCCCGTTAAGCATCTAAAGAGGCAGCTTGCTGCAACAATGGTGGTACCGCGATTATATCGTCCCTTGAATAAGGGACGTTTTTTTATTATAAAGGGTGGGAAAATGACAAAATTTAAAGACTTATCAAAATTGCCGGTAAAAGACCGGGAGATGGGAACATCTAAATACTGGGAAAAGATCGATCTATTACATAGATCGGTGGAAGAAAGACCGAGAGATAATAAGTATATTTTCTATGATGGACCTCCGACAGCGAACGGAACTCCAGGTATACATCATGTTATCTCGAGAACTCTTAAGGATTTGACATGTAGATATAAGACCATGAAGGGTTACAGAGTCAACAGAAAAGCAGGTTGGGACACACATGGTCTGCCTGTAGAGATTGAAGTTGAGAAGAAACTTGGACTAAAAAGCAAGAAGGAAATTGAAGAATACGGTGTTGAGAAGTTCAACAAAGAATGTAAACAATCCGTTTTTAAATATGAAAAACTATGGCGAGAGATGTCTGAAAGAATGGCATTTTTAGCTGATATGGACAATCCGTATGTAACTCTTGAAAATGACTATATAGAATCTGTTTGGTGGCTTCTTGACAATATGTTTAAGAAGGGATTTATCTATGAAGGTGCAAAAATCCTTCCATATTGCCCAAGATGCGGAACCGGACTTGCTTCTCATGAAGTAGCTCAAGGCTACGAAATGATTAAAACCGAGACTGTATATGTTAAGTTTAAACGCAAGGACAAAGACAATGAGTACTTCTTAGCTTGGACAACCACACCATGGACTCTACCTTCAAATGTGGCTCTAACTGTTCATCCTGAAGTAGATTATGTGAAGGTTAAATACAATGACGAATACTATTACCTAGCTGAAAAACTTGTGGATGAAGTAATCGGTGAAGGTTATGAAATAGTCGAGAGATTTAAGGGTAAAGATTTAGAACATATTGAGTATGAACAATTACTTCCGTTCTTCCCTGTAAATCAAAAGGCATTTATAGTAACTTTGGCTGACTATGTAACCATAGAAGACGGTACTGGAATTGTTCACTCTGCACCGGCATTTGGTGAGGACGACTATCAGACAGGTAGAAAATATGATCTTCCAATGATAAATCCGGTCAACGATGAAGGTAAATTTGTCGGATCTATTTGGGACGGAAAGTTTGTAATGGATGCAGATCCAGATATTATTCAGTATCTGAGAGAGAATGACAAACTACTTAGAAAACAAAAAGTAGAACATAATTATCCGCACTGCTGGAGATGTCATACTCCTCTAATCTATTATTCAAAACCTTCATGGTATATAGAGGTTACTAAATTAAAAGATCAATTAATTGCGAATAATAATGGAGTAAATTGGTATCCTGATTTCATCGGAGAAAAGAGATTTGGAAACTGGCTTGAAAACCTAAACGACTGGGCAATTTCAAGATCTAGATACTGGGGTACACCTTTCCCGATATGGAAATGTGAAGAATGTGGAGAAGTTACTAGTGTAGGTTCAAGAGCTGAACTAGTAGAAAGAGCGATTGAAGATATAGATGAGTCTATAGAACTTCACAGACCTTATGTAGATGATGTACATCTAAAGTGTAGCTGTGGCGGTCGTATGACCAGAGAAGAAGATGTAATTGACGTATGGTTCGATTCTGGTGCCATGCCTTTTGCTCAACATCATTATCCATTTGAGAATTATGATAATTTTGACGACTTTTACCCTGCAGATTTTATCAATGAGGGTATAGACCAGACAAGAGGTTGGTTCTACTCGCTTCTCGCAATTTCTACATTAACTACCGGAAAAGCACCATATAAGAATGTGCTGGTAAATGATCTTATTCTCGACAAAGAGGGTAAGAAGATGTCAAAATCCAGAGGAAATACTCTAAATCCAATAGAGTTATTCGACCAATATGGTGCGGATGTCGTGAGATTTTACTCCGTGTCAGTATCTCCTCCATGGGTACCAACAAAATTTGACGTAGATGGATTGAGAGAAGTAGAGAGTAAATTCTTTAGATCTTTAAGAAATGTTTATAATTTCTTCCAGCTATATGCAAATACAGATGATATAGATCCAAGGGATTATGATATTAAAGTTGAAGATAGAGCTGAAATAGATAGATGGATACTTTCAAAATTCAATTCACTTGTTAAAAACTATCACCAAGATATGGATAGTTTTGAATATACAAAAGCTATAAGAGAGGTATCTGAATTTGTAATTGAAGATGTTTCTAACTGGTATATAAGAAGAAATAGAAGAAGGTTCTGGAGTCCTGAAATGGATGAGGATAAAAAAGCGGTATATGCTACTTGCTATGAAATCCTGGTTGGTATTGTAAAATTAATGGCTCCATTTACTCCTTTTATAACTGAAGAGCTATATAATAATCTAGTAGGAAGTGAATCAGTTCATCTTGAAATGTTACCTGAAGCTGATGAAAAATTAATAGATAAAAATCTAGAAGAAAAGATGGACCTCGTAAGAAAACTGGTAACTCTTGGAAGAGCTTCAAGAGAAGCGGTTCAAATAAAAGTCAGACAGCCACTTGGTGAGATGGTAGTTGACGGAAAATACGAGGAATTAATCAGTGACCTTATTCCATTAATAAAAGAAGAGCTTAATGTTAAAGAAGTTACCTTTATGACTGACTTAAGCAAGTTTATGGACTATAATCTGAAACCAAACTTCAAGGTTGCAGGTAAAATCCTTGGTAAAAATATTAAGGAATTCGGAAATCTGCTTAATGCAGCAAATCCAATTGAATTGATTGAAAAAGCTGAAAGTGGAAACCTGGAGCTGGAACTAGGCGGAGAGATGATGTCCATACCTAAAGAATACCTGGACATAAGAGTAAGTGCCAAAGAGGGTTTTGATGTAGTTATGGAAGGAAATGTATTTGTCATCCTGGATACTACACTAACTAAGGAATTAGTTCTAGAAGGTTATGCCAGAGAATTCATTTCTAAAGTTCAGCAGCTAAGAAAATCAAATGATTTTGATGTAATAGATAATATTGTTGTTGAGTATACTTCTGATGATGAAGTGAAAGAAGCGGTAGAAACGCATATGGACTTTATCAAAGATGAGATATTGGCAATTAATATAATAAAAACAGACGACTTGGACGGTGAAGAATTAGACTTAAACGGCAAAGTTGTCAAAATCAGTGTAACAAGAGCTTAGTAAATAAAATCTTTGAACGCCTTGGGTAGGGAGTTTGAAGAAGGAGGAGGAAATTTATGAGTTTAAAAGGCACAAAAACAGCAAAAAACTTATTGGCATCATTTGCAGGTGAGTCTCAAGCAAACATGAGATATACCTATTATGCCAGTCAAGCAAAAAAAGATGGATATGTTCAAATTCAAATGATATTTGAAGAAACTGCAAGAAATGAAAAGGAACATGCTAAGAGATTCTATAAATTCTTAAGGGATGATTTAGAAGGCGAAATGATTGAAATAG
The DNA here is from genome assembly GCA_036321625.1 of Peptoniphilaceae bacterium AMB_02. Classification (NCBI taxonomy): domain Bacteria; kingdom Bacillati; phylum Bacillota; class Tissierellia; order Tissierellales; family Peptoniphilaceae; genus Microaceticoccus; species Microaceticoccus formicicus. The sequence goes on along the minus strand of CP143259.1, from coordinate 1,630,700 downwards.
AAGCAGCTTATCCTGTAAACTTTGCAGATACTGCATCAAATCTTCAAGCTGCTGTAAACGGCGAGAATGAAGAGCATACTGAATTATATCCGAAGTTTGTCGACATCGCTGAAGAAGAAGGATTTAAAGAAATAGCACATGTATTCAGAGAGATTGCAGAAGTAGAAGAAAGACATGAAATAAGATTCCAAAAACTTCTTGACAATATTAAAGCAGGTAGAGTATTCGAAAGAGAAGAAACAGTTGAGTGGAAATGCAATAACTGCGGATACATCCACAAAGGCAAATCAGCTCCAAACCTATGTCCTGCATGTGCACATCCTCAAGATCATTTTGAAATATTTAAAGAAACTTATTAGAAAAGAGCCGTTTGGCTCTTTTTTTATATAGATAGACTTTCTTTACAAAAAGCGTCATCTCTTCATCGCTACCTTTTTTATAGGTTTTTGTTGTGAGTTTTTAAGAGCCTCCATCTGACGAGGGAGGTGGGTTTGTGAAGCAAACTCGGAGGGAGAGAAATATAAAAAGCGACATCTTTACGTCGCTACAGTAAAAATCTAACCTCTAACCTTCTAACTTCTTACCTCTAAAACTGTGAGGTGGGTCGCCTAAGCGACTCGGAGGGAGAGAAAAGTACTAATATCTGGATTTTCATAGAATTCCTACTTCTAAAATAGATAGACTTTCGTTAAAGACTAAAGATATGATAAAATTGTATATAATTTTATTGTATCAGGGAGGTAATTATGGAAACCAAAATAAAGAACTTAGTAATAGGTCAAGGGAATCAATATATAGTTGGATTTGTTTCAGATATAAAAGAGGGAACTACTTCTAATGGTGAAAACTTCATTTCTTTAAAGATATACGATAATGAAGACAAGATAGATGTTAAAATCTGGCAAACTAGTCAAAGCGAAATAGATGCGTTAGATATAAGAAATGGAAGTTTTGTAGTAGCCAGAGGAAAATGTCAATTATTCAGAGATTCAAAACAGTTTAATGTAGACAAGTCTGACAAGTTAATGATAAGAAAGGCAAATGACGGAGAGTTCAATATCTCGGAATACATGCCTACTGCACCCATAGATTATGATGAGATAAAACAGTATATTATAAATGGAATTGAGCAAATCAACGATATTGAGCTCAGAGTTTTTGTCAATTCGATATTTAATGACTATGTCGATAAGCTCATATCTTATCCCGCATCGATGAATGTGCACCATGATTATCTTAATGGTCTCGGATACCATATCTACAGAATGTTAGCATCTGCATTGGCACTTAGATCCGTGTATAAAAACCATGTGAATTTTGATTATGTGATTGCAGGTGTCATCTTACACGATATCGGCAAGGTAAACTGTTACAGAGTTTCAGAGATGGGAATGCCCGAGGACTATACTCTTGAAAATTCACTCCTGGGACATATTCCAATAGGTCTATTGATGTTGGAACCATATGAGTTGTCTGAGAGTAAGAAAAATTTAATTAGGCATTTATTGCTCTCTCATCATGGAAGACCTGAGTTTGGGGCTGTGGTTACGCCGATGTTCATAGAGGCACAATTATTACATCATATAGATATAATGGATGCTTCAGTTACAATAATGGAAGCTGAAATGGACAAATTGAATCCAGGCGAGGTAAGCGACAGAATATGGAGTCTTGATAGGACGAGATTATTCAATCACGCGGAGGAAAATACACAAAGTAAATAGGCTTTAAGAACAATGACCTCTTTAATCGGCTAAATCCGGTTAAAGAGGTCATTAATATATTAGAATTTACTTATTTCTTACATCCCAAATCATAATTGCATTGAGATGTATGATCTCATACTCAAGTTTCTCGTTTTTAGATATTCCTTTCAAATACTCCAGAGCTTTTTCGGGTTCTTTGAGATCCAAGGATTTTATAAAGGATTCAAAATCTTCAGGTAGTAATTCTGCTTTTGTGATTCGCCTATCATAAGTCAATTCGGGAAGATAACCTTTTTCCCAAAGCGTATTAAAGGCAGCTATAATCTTGTCTCTCATCATGGTAGATTTTTTATAATCACCGAATTCTACCAAGATATCATCTCTCAAAGTATTTATTCTCTGAACATGCTGACTGATATAACAAAGCTGTTTTGAAGCTTTTGTCATATTTAATACAGCCTTACTGCTGTGGATTGCAGGAGAGAAATTTGCAAAAACCAAATCGAATTTATTTTTCCAATCCAGCTTCTTTATATCAGCATCTTCCCAGCTTAGATTTCTAAATTCAATATTTTCTATGCCCGAGTTCAATGCATTTTCTACCGCTATTTTTACCATATTATCTGCAATATCGATTCCGAGTACATTATTTGTATGCTTTGCAAATTCAATACTATGTCTTCCATCGGCGGAACCTATATCTAAAACGCTAGCTTCATTAGGATTGTCCAGTCTATTTACCAGACCTTTAATATCTGCATAATGCTCTTCGTCATCGGCTTTTTTACTAAAAGATTCAGCTCTGTTGTTCCACATAGTTTTAACTGATTCACTATCATATTCAATATCTTTCCAAAGTTTTTTTATATATTTCTTCACGTCAACCTCCAAAAAAAGTTCTATAAGTACTATACCCAATAATTCAAATAGTATATCAATAATAAATTTATACTTATTTTACTTAAGGGTGATATAATGATAGTTACAATTTGAGAAACTGCATTTATTTAGCTAAGTGAAAGGTTAATGATGATAGGATTTAGATATTGAGTATAAAAATTTGACGAGTTAAGTAGAGCTGAAATTTATTAAAAAACAGTTCTATAATGCAAATGGATTTTTATATTGGAGGTGTATAGTTGAAAACAAAGTATAATTCAGCAATTCTGGTTTCTATATCCATATTTGTTTGGGTGTTATTATCTAGAGTCATTATATTTGGGATTATACCAAATATAATCCCAAGGATATCTCCAATATTTGAACAGATACTAAGGACGATTGTAGCGCCTTATCTTATAGTGTTGCCCGTATCTTACTTGATTTTAAGAAGGGTTAAATTCACTGATTTAAATAGAAGCAGGTCTTATCCATTAAAGCGTTTGATACAGATTATAGTAATTCAGTCAGGGTTTGGAATTTTTATTTCTTTTTTCTTTAGTTCTGTTTTGATTTTAGTAGGTATTCAGTCTGTGAAATCAATTCCAAGTATGTCAGTTTTAGAGCAGTGGTATACCATATTTTTATTACTGATATTTAATCCGATTTTTGAGGAGATTTTATTTAGAAGAATGGTACTTAACCGTCTTCTGGAATATGGTGAACGAGGAGCAGTATTGTTATCAGCTGCTTTTTTTGGATTAATTCATTTGATTTCTCAAGGACTGCCTCAGATGTTTTCGACTTTTGTCTTAGGAATTATCTGGGCAAAGCTGACTTTGAAAACAAATAGGTTGAGGTATGCTATAATATTGCATATTTTATTTAATTTTTGGGGCTTTATCTTACCTATGTTTCTGATGGATTTGGAGCTTGGAAGAATTATTTTCGCACCCATTTGGTTAATTTTAGTTCCCATATGCGCTACTTATTTGTTTTTCAAAAACAGGAGGCATTTATTAGAATAAGTAAAACTTTATCCGTTTGAAGGAAAGTATTTAATTATTTATAAATAGTAGTTCCATTAAATACTTTTCTTTCAAATTCTCATCATATGGTATATATTATAAATAGAGATTGTATTCAATAGAGGTGATATTTTGAAAGTTGAACTTATGAATATGTGTATGATACATGATATTGATACAGATAGAGTCGTAGTTTTGGACAAGACGGTCAAGGAAGGGTGGGAAGGGCTTACTTTTCCCGGGGGCCATGTGGAGTCTATGGAATCACTGACTGATTCTGTAATTAGAGAAGTATATGAAGAGACGGGACTTATTATAAAGAATCCGAGATTTAAAGGGTTTGTTCACTGGATTAATCTGGCTGACGATTCTAAACAGATTGGACTTTTATATTATTCCAATGAATTTGAAGGAAATTTGATTGAATCAACGCATGAAGGCAAGGTTTATTGGATGGATTTGCAAGAGTTTTTGAATATAGAAAATAAATCTATGTCCATGGACGATTGTATGAAATTATTTTTAGAAGATAAATTTATGGAGGCTATAAGTACATGGGATGGCGAGAGTTTAACTCCATTCCGGTATTTTTAATAATATGATTTTAAAAGTTGAAGATTATGAACTTAGAGTAATACCAATTACAGATGCTGAAATGCTATATAATACCATGAAAGAAAATGCCGATTATTTAAGCGAATACTTGGATTTTATTACCACACTTACTCTTGAATCCGAGAAAAAGGCAATAAATACCTGGCAAGATATGTTTTTGAAGGGTATGGGCTTTGAAGGGGGTATATATTATAAAGACAAACTAATTGGTATGTGCGGTATAAGGTTATCGCGATACGACGATAGGGGTGAGATTGGTTATTGGCTTATTCCTGAGTTTACGGGAAAAGGTATTATGACTAAAATGGCTCTAAACGTAATGCACATGGGTTTTAAGGTATATGGACTTAACAAGATTACAATAATGTGTGCAGATACAAATTATAAATCTCAAGGAATACCTAAAAGATTGGGTTTTAAATTTGACGGTATTCTAAGACAGCATCAAAAACTCAGAAATGAGTATCGGGATTTATATGTTTTTTCTATTGTTAGAAGCGAATGGGAACTGTTTTATGGTGAAGAGTAAATAGCTATGAACAGAGTGGCACCGTCTTGTTGACTAAGAGGAGGTCGCAATGGATAAAGTTTTAAACGAAGTAAAAGAAATATTGAAAAATGGAAGAAATATAGTGTTTTTTGGAGGAGCCGGTGTATCGACAGCTTCAAATATTCCGGATTTCAGATCCAGCACGGGACTATATAATAAAAAAAGTGGGACGAATTATTCTCCCGAATACATGCTCAGTCACACCTTTTTTAAGTTTCATCCTGACGAGTTTGCCGAATATTATAAAAAGAATCTGATATACCCGGATGCAAAACCTAATGCAGCACATATAGCCCTTGCAAAACTCGAGGAAGAGGGTAGACTAAATGCAGTTATAACGCAGAATATCGATGGCTTACATCAGATGGCGGGTTCCAAAAATGTTATAGAAATCCACGGTAATTTAATCGATTACTATTGTGTTGATTGTAATAAGACATTTGATCAGGATTATGTCTTAAAAGTAGAGGGGATAGATCATTGTGATTCCTGCGGAGGAATCGTTAGGCCTGATGTAGTATTATATGAAGAACCACTCGATATGGATAAATTTAATCGTGCAATTGAAGCCATAAGTAATGCCGATATATTTATTGTAGGAGGGACTTCACTGGTAGTATATCCTGCTGCCGGATTACTGAGGTATTATAATGGAAACAAGCTGATTCTGATGAATATGGAGCCGACTACTCAAGACGGATTGGCTGACTATGTAATTTATGGAGATATTTCGAAGATATTAGGAGAGTTGATTAGTTGAATAATTTAAAGTACAAAATTATGGAATTTATGAGAGGTCGTAACGGACTTGATCTCTTAGGAAGAAGGCTGCAAATATTTTTTATAGCCAGTATGGTCATTACCATATTACTTAGAATATTGGATGTTCCGGGGAGTCAAATCGCAAGTCTAATCGGTTTAGTGATATTGATACTACTATATATGAGAATATTTTCTAAGGATATTCCGAAGATGAGAAGGCAACAGGCTGCATATTTTGAAATGGAAAGAAAGTTTATCGCCCCATTTTTAAAACTGAAAAGAAGCTTATTTGGAACTAAGGACTATGTCTATATGTCCTGCCCTAATTGTAAGGAAGAACTCAGAGTACCGAGAGGAAAAGGGAAATTAAAAGTGACATGTCCAAGTTGTAAGCATAGTTTCATAAAAAGAACTTAAGATTGTCACAATAAAATGACTTATACGTTTTATATGTAGAAGACCAAAGATGGTCTTAAAAGGAGGGGACGAAATGACTACTAAAATATCCAAAAATATTTCTATACTTGTAGTATTATTACTACTTGGATTAGCTATTGTGGGTTGTAAACCGGTAAATGGTGCTCAACCAGATAAAAATGAAGTCAAGACTGAAGAGAAGGAAGTAGCAAGTGAGGAAAAGCCGAAAGTGATAATTGATAAAGCTGAAAGCAAGAGTCATCTAACAGTTACAGGTGAAAGTACAAAATCCATTAAACCGTCTATAGCATACTTGAATTTGGGCATTACTACAAATGCTGAAGACCTAAAAGATGCACAAAAAGACAATACTACCAAGATGAATGCATTATTGAAAGCCATAAAAGACAATGGTATAGCTGATGCCGATATACAAACTTCAAGTTATAATATGTATCCGCAATACGACCATGAAACCTACTCAAAAATTGTAGGATATAATGTACAGCATATTATAAATGTTACTGTAAGAGATATGGAAAAAGCAGGAGCTATCATGGATATAGCAGTAGATAATGGAGCCAATAGCTCACACAGTATGACCTTCGGTATTACAGACGAAGAAAGAGAAAACATCTATGTTGAAGCAATGAAAGATGCCATTGAAAAAGGACAAATAAAAGCCCAAGCACTAGCGGATGGCATGAAAATAAAAATCAAAGGACCAGTAGAAGTTGTAGAGGGAAGCAGAGGATTCTCACCACTTCCAAGCTATGACATGAATATGAAGCAAGCCGAAGAATCATCAACAAGCTTCATGCCCGGAGAACTAAAAGTCAACGCAACAGTAACCCTAATCTACGAATACTAATAATTAAAACTGAGAGCTGTCTAACGACAGCTCTTTGATTGTTAATAAACTCTACCAGAGAAGAAAGTTCCTCTGCTGTTTTTTGTTTAAAACTCTATCTTTTGGCAATCGAATTATCTCCGCTCTCGTGTTTCTATATAGGCTCCATCTTTTAGCAGTCGAATTCTAGCCAATCACTTCTTTCTTGGGAATTCTTTGCATGAAGCCTACCAGAAAAGCAGATGTAAGAGGTTTGAGGTTAGAAATTAGACTATTTATGTAGCGACGAGAAGATGTCGCTTTTTGTATTTTCTCTCCCTCCGAGTCGCTTAGGCGACCCACCTCCCTCGTCAGATGGAGGCTCTCAAAGACTTACACAATATCTTCAAAAACTACATTCTTTAAGATTAATTTGTATTTTGTTTTTTTCGGCTCCATCTTTTGGCAGTCGAATTCTAGCCAATCACTTCGTTCTTGGGTATTCTTTGCATGAAACCTATCATAATTTCGAAAAGCATCTCAATTGATTAGGTTGGAAAGGGAGCTGTCAACTCGGTTGACTGAGGGAGAGAAATACAAAAAGAATTCGAAGAATTTTACCTTTATATTTTAAACTCACGCCCAATCTCACACGACTATCCAACTCTTCCGGTGAGCTGTCAGCTTCGCTGACTGAGGGAGAGACATACAAAAAGAATTCGAAGAATTTTACCTTTATACTTTAAACTCACGCCCAATCTACACCACTAACCAATTAGACAATTAATACTATTAAAGAAGTAGAGGAAGTGCCCACACTTCCATGTGTGTTTCCAAGACCAATTTATCTTATGTAATTGTAGCCTAGGTTTTTTGTTCTTGGGGGAGTAATACTTGTATCGCTCACATAAAACAATATGATATAATTGTTAATAGGAATTTATTTATTCAGGAGTGAATATGGAGACTAAAGTTGTAATACCTAAAGAGTTAAAACAGTTTCAAATAGATGAAATGTACTTTCTGATGGAAGAGTCTTATGAGAATTTGAATTTTAATAAGTTTGTGGATGATTTACTGAAGAAGGATAGTGTAATTCTACTTATAGAAGATGGTAAGATTTACGGTTTTTCGACCTATAAGTTATTGAAGTTTAATTATAATGGTGAAGATGTATATGGGATTTTCTCGGGGGATACGATTGTTCATAGTTCACAGGCTATGTCACTGGGACTCCAGAGAACTTTTTCTCGTGTTGTTAAAGAGTATATGGATGAATTGGGAAGTTTATATTGGTTTTTGGTTTGTAAGGGACATAAGACTTATAGGTATATGTCATTATATTTAAATGAGTATTATCCAAATTATAAAGTGGAGACCCCGGATAGAGAACGAGATTTAATGAAGCTCTATGCTGGGTATTTATATGGAATTGATTATGATGAAGAGCTTGGAATAATAAAAAATACCGGCAAAAATGACTATGTCAGGACGGGCGTTTCCGATGCGGATCATAAGGCTCTTAGGAAAAAAGAGGTTCAGTTTTTTGTTAAGGCGAATCCGGGATATATCAATGGAGATGAACTCGTTTGTATTGCTGAATTCAAACCGGATAATATGAAGGCTGCATTTTATAAAATGGTAGAGAAAGATGATTGAGCATTCATTAATTAAGCATAGTACTAAAAGTGCTTATCGCAGTTTTAATTCTGGTATAGAAGATTTTATGGGAGTTCAAGAATCGAAACTCCTATCGATAATTAGGAAAAATGAGAATACAGAGTTTGGATTAAAGTATGATTTTAAAGGAATACATTCTATTTCGGATTATGTTAATGTGGTACCCATTGGCGATTATGACAGCCATGAAGATTTTATTACTTGTCAATACGAAACAGGGGAAAAGACTCTATTAGATGAGAAGATTCTTCTTTATGAAAAATCTAGCGGATCGAGTAGTCCGAGCAAGTATATACCGTATACCGGGAGTTTAAAATCTGAGTTTATGAATGGAGTAGAACCATGGCTCTATGATTTATACATGAATTATCCTGAGATTCAGAAGGGAAAGCATTATTGGTCTATTTCACCAATTATAGAAAATGAAAAGTACAGCCCAATAAAAATACCTGTTGGATTTGAAGAAGATAGCGGATATTTCAATAAATTACAAAGCATACTCCTATCAAGGGTGTTTGCAGTTCCAAATGAGGTTAAACATTTGAGGGCTGAAGATTTTGCGACTTTGACTCTATACTATTTAGTACTGGCAGAAGATTTGAGTTTTATATCGATATGGAATCCAAGCTTTTTGAGCGTTCTGCTTTCTGAATTGGAGCTGTATAAAAGACAATTAATCAGAGCTTTTGAAACTGGAGAGATGAAACTGTCAAATGGTGAATTTATGAGATTTAAATCCAATAATAAAACAGTTTCCAGAGCAAAGATTTTAAAGGGATTCAGTGGACATGACTATAATGAACTTTGGCCTAATTTAAAGCTTATAAGCTGTTGGGAAGATGGATTTTCTAGGAAGATGGCGGAAGATTTAAAAAAGCTTTTTCCAAAGACCCTATTTCAAGGAAAGGGACTGTTGGCTACAGAGGGAATTATTTCATTTCCACTGGAAGGGATTGGTAAGGTTTTATCTTATAAATCACATTTCTTTGAGTTTATGGACTTAAAAACAGGTGAGATATTTCTGCCTGATAATCTGGTTTCCGGAAACACTTATAGTGTCCTACTGACCACTTCCGGGGGTTTATACAGGTACAGGCTCTATGATCTCATAAAAGTCAGTGGTCATTATAAGGGACTGCCAATAATAGAGTTTTTAGGCAAGGAAGCACATATAAGTGATTATTATGGAGAAAAGATAAATGAAATCCATGTAGGTGAATTATTTAAAAGACTGGAAGTAGAAGGGTTTGCAGTTCTCGCACCTTTTGGAATAAATCCCATGTCATACTGCGTATTTATGCAAAACCCTCCTCTTAATGTGGCAGGATTTAAATCTAAAGTAGATACCATACTAAGAGAGAATTTTCATTATGACTATGCAAGGAAACTTGGACAAATTGGAGATGTAAAAGTATTCATAATAACCGAGGATCCATGGGAAGAATATTTTAGTAAGAAAAGTGAAAAAATGAAATTAGGGGACATAAAATTTAGCCCATTATATAGTGAGAAAGGACTGGAAGTGGCTTTTAAAGGTCACTTCATTTTAAACAATGAAAATAGTGATAACATCACCTGCCGGGGCAATGCATAGATATACCGGCAGTTTTAAAAAAGCTATACACTATGCACCGCTTACAATGACGACAATTGCAGGTCTTTTGTCTGAAATTGAAGAAAATGACGTTCGCATATATGATGAAACCATAGAGAAAATTCCAAGTGATCTGGAAGCTGATATCGTGTTTATGACGGCCATCACCGGGACTGCACCCAGAGTTTATGCATATGCAGACAAATATAGAAGAGAAGGTAAAATTGTAATCCTCGGCGGAGTGCATCCCACGTTATTACCCGAAGAGGCTATTCAGCATGCAGATGCCGTTATCATAGGCTTTGCTGAAGGTGTAATAGGTCAACTGATGGAGGATATCAAAAGAGGAGATATAAAAAGGTTCTATCATGGTAAGTTAAATGAAAATGGATCCTTTGGACCCGTAATGAGAAGTTTGATTCAAAAAGGGAAATACATCACCTCCTCATCACTGGAAGCTAGTAGGGGATGCAGCAATGAATGTACTTTTTGCGCTGTAAATGCTCTTCACAGTAAAAATGTCTATAAGAGGCCTATACCGGAGATCGTAAGTGAAATTGAAAAAATAGGAACTAAGACAATTCTCTTTATAGATGTGAATCTAATAGCGCATAGGGACTTTGCAATTAAGCTGTTTAAAGCACTCATACCTCTTAAGAAGTGGTGGTTCGGACTTACTACTGCAGATGTCGTAAATGATAGAGAATTATTTGATCTTTTAGTTAAGAGCGGTTGTAAAGGTCTACTTATAGGCTTTGAATCGGTGGCGACCTCTTCTTTAGGAGCTATGAATAAATACCGAAATGAGAATGTAGATTATTTTGAAATGATGAAGAAAATGCATGATGCAGGCATTATGATTAATGGAACTTTTTGTTTCGGCTCAGATGAAGATAATCCGGATATCTTTGACAGAACTGTAGAAATGGTAGAAAAGCTAAAGATAGATCTACCGAGGTATTCTGTTTTGACTCCATTTCCAAAGACACCACTCTACGCTCAATTAGAAGCAGAAAACAGAATTTTTGATAGGCATTGGGCAATGTATGATGTTGAACATGTGGTTTTTGAACCGAAGAATATGACTGTAAAGCAGTTAAATGATGGACTTATAAGAGCCTGGAGAGATACCTATACACTTAATCATATAAAAAATAGAATTCTTAGACCTCATCTTGGGATTCCATTATCTATAATGACCAATCTGGCCTACAGACATTATGCGGATAAACTTGAGGAATTTACGAGAGAAAAGATGATAGATATAAGTGATATTGAATGAGAAAGCGAACAGACCAATTAAATGGAGTTTTTAAACGTGATGGAAAATAATATAAAGATGCTCTTTTTGCAGCTCTCAATCGGTGGAGTTCCAAGAAGTGATGCCATGGAACCGCTGGCATTCGGAATTCTTAAAGCACTCACACCGGATAATTTTCACGTAGATTTTAAAGATGAGAATCTCGGGGACAGCTATAATGTTGAAGATTATGACTGGATAATAATGACAGCATCCAGTTTTACTGCAAAAAGAGCATATGATATTTCTAAATATGCAAGAAAATGTGGTGTAAAAACTGCACTTGGAGGATTTCACTCTTCATCTCTGCCCGGTGAAGCATCGGAGTACGTAGATGTCGTATTTGTAGGAGATGCTGAAGACACTTGGCCTGAGTTTATAATTGATTTGGAAGATGGAGCTTATAAAAGAAACTATATCAGTCAATTTATAAGCTTTGAAAATACAGTTTACGATACCTCGATATTTGAAGATAAAAAATATCCCATATTAAAAGCTGTGCAAGTAAGCAGGGGATGCAAGTATAACTGCGAATTCTGCTCAGTAAGTTCCATGTATAAAAAAGTTAGATACAGGTCTTCGGCACAAATCATAGAGGAGATTAAAAACAGGAAGCTTAAACTTATATTTTTTGCAGATGACAATCTGCTCCATAACAGGGAAGATTTGATAGCTCTTTTAACAGGCATAGAAGCTTTAAATATCAAATGGGCAGCTCAAATAAGCATCGATGTTGCAGATGACGAAGAATTGTTGAAGCTAATAAAAAAGTCTGGCTGCATACTTCTTTTAATAGGTTTTGAAAGTCTAAGAGATAAAAATTTAAAACTAATGAAAAAGAGTGTTAATATAAAGAGATCCTATGATGAAAAGATTGCTAAAATATATGAGCATGGAATTGCAATCTATGCGACTTTTGTACTGGGTTATGACTACGACGATATCGATTCATTTGAAGAGATAAAGGAATTTTGCAATAAACATAAATTCTATTTGGCAAACTTTAACCCGCTTATGGCAATGCCGGGAACTCCACTATACAATAGGTTAAAAAACGAAAATAGATTAACCATGGAAAAATGGTGGCTAAATCCAAATTATAAATATGGAATGAGTATGATTGTACCTAAAAACATGACGGAAACAGAACTTGAAAAAGGTGCATATATGCTTAGGTCAGAGTTTTATTCATATAAATCCATAATCCAAAGGCTGGCAAATAATGTGAATAGGATACATCCACTGGTATTTCTCATGACAAATCTGGTCTCTAGAAGAGAAATCCACAAAAAGCAAGGAGTAAATTTATGAGACTGACGTTGATTAAACCGAATATGGGTAGAATGATGAGTGGCAGCTATGTGGATGAGGGAAGAATGGAACCGCTTCAAATTGGAATCCTTGCAGCACTTACACCCGAGGATGTAGATATAGTATTTTATGATGACAGATGCGAAGAAATAAACTATGATGCCAGCACTGACTTAGTGGCAATAACAGTCGAAACTTTTACTGCCAAGAGAAGTTATGAGATAAGTTCTGAATTTAGGAGACGTGGAGTAAAAGTGGTGATGGGAGGCATGCATCCGACACTACTGCCTTCGGAAGTGGAATTACATGCGGATTCTGTAGTAATAGGAGATGCCGAAACGGTCTGGAAGGAGCTTATAGAGGATGCAAAAAACAATAGATTAAAGGCTAGGTATATAGGAAGAACCACAGTGGTACAGGATGGAGTATTTCCCAGGAGAGATATATTTAAAAACAAGGGTTATCTCAAATTATCTTTAATGCAGTTTAGCAGAGGATGCGGTGGAAGTTGCAAGTTTTGTGCAAGTTCAGTGTTTTTCTCCGGCAAACACCACTGTAGAGCTATAGAAGATGTGGTAGACGAAATCAAAAGCCAAAATCTTAAAAGAGTATTTTTTGTAGATGACAATATAGTATACAATCATGAGAAAGCGAAAGAACTTTTTAAGGCTCTCATTCCACTAAAGATTAAATGGGTGTCACAAGCTTCGATAAGTATGCTCGAAGATAGAGAACTTATGGAGCTGATGATGAAAAGTGGATGCTTGGGAAATGTAATTGGCTTTGAGTCAATCGTTCAAAACTCTCTTGTTGAAATGGACAAGAAGGGAAATACAAGAGATCCATTTTATAAAAAGTCGATAGAGATATTAAGAGATTTTGGGCATCAAACATGGGCTGCGTTTACAATAGGCCATGATAATGATACTGTAAAATCCATAAAAGAAACTCTTGATTTTGCAATTGCAAATAAGTTTGCCTTTGCTGCATTTAATGTAATTATGCCTTATCCTTCCACAGGATTGTATGACAGATTGAAGTCGGAAAATAGACTCTTATATGACGGGAAGTGGTGGATTCACGATGATTTTAGATTTAATCATGCTCCATACATTCCTAAAAATATGACGCCTGACGAGTTGACAGAACTTGGATTTATGTGCAGGAAGGAATTTAACAAGCCGAAATCCATATTTTTAAGAGCATTGGATTTAAAGACCAATATGAGAAATATCTATAGACTTGGAGTATATATGGCATATAACCCTCTTTTTAGAAAGGAAGTCTATAAAAAACAGGGAATGATCCTTGGAGGAAAATAATGAAAATTACACTTATACTTCCTGCAATCGGTAAAAAATCAGGAAAGCCCTATATAAAAACGTGGAGATTGATGGAACCTTTGACCATAAGTACTCTTGCATCCATGATTAACGAAAGAGCTGAAATGGTCTTCTATGATGACAGGATTGAACTTATAGATTATGAAGAGGATACCGATGCAGTTATAATTCCTGTAGAAATGTACACTGCCAGAAGGGCATACAAAATAGGAAATAAATATAGTAAAAGGGGAATTCCGGTCATCTATGGAGGTTATCATCCAACTCTCATGCCCGAAGAATCAATAAAAAATGGAGATTCAGTAGTAATAGGCAATGCAGAACTCATCATCGATGAACTATTGGACGATATAGAAAATGGCACCTTGAAAAAGTTCTACTATGGTGAGAACGGATTTAAGAAGGGGATGATTCCGGACAGGAGAATATACGGAAATAAGAAATACTCTCCTTTAGCTCTTATAGAAACAGGTAGAGGATGCGTTTTTAATTGCGAGTTTTGCACTATAACATCAGCTTACAAGAAAAAATACTATAGACGGGATATTGAAGATATAGTAAACGATATAAAATCGAGCGGAAAGAAATATATCTTTTTTGTGGATGATAATATAGTAGCAGATGAAGAGTTTGCAATCGAGCTTTTTAAAGCACTTGTACCACTAAAGATAAGATGGTCGGGACAAGGCTCGCTTACCATGGCCAGAAATGATGAACTTTTAAAATGGATGAAGAGAAGTGGATGCATGGTTGTTTTAATAGGATTTGAGTCCATGAACCCTAATATATTAAAACAAATGAATAAATCTTGGGCTTTTCAATCTGACGAAAGAGATTATCTCACAGAGAAGATACACTCATATGGGATTGGAATCTATGCTACATTTGTCTTTGGTTATGATTATGAGACTGAAGAGGATTATGAAGCTGCATTGAGATTTGCAGCAAAACATGATTTTTTCTTCGTGGCTTTCAATCACCTATTGCCATTTCCAGGAACCGGTTTGCACGATAGACTTCTAAGTGAAAATAGACTGGTTCATCCCGAATGGTGGCTACAAAGCGGCTATAATTATGGGAATATCCCATATATCGTCAAAGGTGACATGGAAGGTAGAGTTACTGAAAAGTGTCGAGAAATAAGACATAGATACTTCAGCTTAAGCAAGCTGCCCAAGAGAACTCTAAATGCAATACGGAGATACAAGGATATTATTACTACTTTTGTGTTTTTATCTCAAAACTTCAACTTAAAAAAAGAAATAGATGAGAAACTGATGCTTCCAATAGGAGATGGATTAGATGAATATCCGAAATGATGAGTTTTATTTTTATCCTGCAACAATAAAAGATAATGCGGACATAGATGCCCTTTTAAGAAACCCTGATTTTAAGGGGGATTTACAGATACTTTATACAAGAGGGAAAAATCCTGTGGAATCCTTCTATAAAGACGGAGACGAGACCTTAATCCTATGCTGTAGGCATAAAAATACCGATTCACTGGCGGGGTTTGGGGTTTGTAATGTAAGCAATATGTATATAGGCGGAAGATTGGAGAAAGTCGCATATCTTAGCGGATTAAGAGTCAGTCCCGACTTTAGAAGAAAAACTCTTAGGCTGATAGATGCATACTCAATTATGATGGATTGGATTTCAGAAAATGGAGCAAAATACATTATAACGACTATATTGTCGGACAATGAAGTGTTTCAAAAACTGGTAAGCAAGAAGCGAAAGAACTTCCCTGAGTATATGCGAATAGCTGATTATAGAGTATGGATTATACCGAGAGTAAGACCTTTTAAAAAGATAATTACCGGTATAAGACCTATAAGAAAAAATGAAATAGACGCACTCAAAAGCTTTTATTATAAGTATGGCAAGGACTTTTACCTATATCCTGAACTGGATTTTGACAATCTCGATTATAAGAACTTTAGAATAGTTTCAGAAGGTGATGAAATTTTATGCGCCTTATATTTGAAGAGCAGATCGGATAAAAAACAGATCCTCCATGCCTACGAAGGAAAGTATGCCTATATCAAGTATATTAGGCATTTACTACCATTATATGGATACCCGGTACTGCCGGCTGAGGGAAGGGAACTCGATTATAGATATGTTTCATACTATTTATGCAAACCCGGGGAAGAGGAGATGCTTTCAAATCTAATCCTGGATGCTGCCATGGAAGATTCAAAAATCAATTATATAGCTGTGGGATGCATAAATGGATCCAAGGTCGATGAATACCTAAAAAGGTCGATAAAGATGAGCTATAACAGCATATTATATACAGTTGCAGCTGAAGACTCCTGCTATTCAGAAGAACTTGTTGAGAATGCCAATAGTATCTATTTGGAACTTAGTGTGCTATGATTATCTGAATAAAAGACGAACTATATAAAAGACCGGTAGCATTTTTAGACATTGAAAAGCTGTAAATGATAAGGTTCTACTGTTAAAAAATTGTATATGATTTATTACCGTGATACAATTCAGTCAGTCATAGGGGAAATACACATAAAAAATCGGATAAAAAAAGAATTGGTAAGATTATATACAGGCGAGGTTGTTGCAGTAGTCGTGTTCTGGTTTTGCTATTTTAGATTTTCAAAGCTTGAAACAGGAACTTATTTGATGAAATCCATGGTATATCCGCTTTTTGTTTTAGGTGCTATTCTCGTTCAAGGGGCTTTTTATTGGTGGATTTTATATAAGAGGATTACAGTTCGTAAAACATTTGTAGAAAAAGCAGGTCGCATCTACAAAGTGTTGAGTTTAATTGATAGTGTGCTTTTGTCTTTAGGCTTGCCGGTGCTATTATTAACGCATAGTCACTGGTTTTCAACGATAGTAGGAATTCTAATTCTGCTATTCGCATTTATTGAATGGGTCAATTACTGTAAACAGCGTCTATCGTATAGCTTAAATCCATTTGAACTATTGAGAAAAATTAAAAACAAAACTCTCGTAAAAAGCAAACTGGCTAAGGAAATAGAAAATAGCTAGTTCATCTACATTTAATACTTTCGTAAAGTATATCCGTTCCTCAGCTAGCCGAACAGGAGTTATGAATTAAAAAATTTGCACAAAATAAATCCGAACATAATTATAAAAAAATTAACATTTTTTATAAGCATTCGCTTTAATGGGTCAATACATTTGACAAGCTAAGTTTATTGTTGTATGATAGTAAAAATTGATTTTAATTGCAAGCATTTTATGCAGATGAAATAGAATTGAATATGAATCTTATCAAGAGTGGTGGAGGGACCGGCCCTATGATACCCGGCAACCAATTAGATTTGGTGCTAATTCCGGAAGATGAGATAGTTTTATAAACCTCTCATTGTAGAGGTTTTTATTATTGGAGGACATATGATAGTTGTAGAGAATTTACACAAGGATTTTGAGGTTGAAAGCGGAACTCTCAAAGTCTTAAACGATGTTTCATTTAAAGTTAATAAGGGTGAAATATATGGGATTATAGGCTTGAGTGGAGCTGGTAAGTCCACGCTCGTAAGATGTATCAACAGGCTTGAAGAACCTACATCGGGCACGATTGTTGTAGACGGCATGGACATAACGGCTATGAATGATAGGGAATTATTAGAGCATAGAAAAGAAATAGGTATGATATTTCAGCAGTTCAATCTATTTCATCAAAGAACTGTTGCGAAAAACATAGCCTATCCTCTTGAAATAATAGGAATGAATAAAAAGGATATAGAAAATAGGGTCAATGAATTATTGGAATTCGTCGACTTGGTAGATAAGAAAAACTCCTATCCTTCACAACTGTCAGGTGGTCAAAAACAGAGGGTTGCAATTGCCAGAGCTTTGGCAACAAAACCTAAAATCCTATTAAGCGACGAAGGAACTTCGGCTCTGGATCCGGCTAATACTAAATCTGTCTTGGATTTACTTAGAAAATCGGTTAAGGAACTTGGACTTACGATTATTATGATTACCCACCAAATGGAAGTCGCAAAGGATATATGCGATAAGATAGCAGTTATGGAAAATGGGGTAATAATAGAAGAAAATACTGTAGAAGAACTCTTTAGAAATCCTAAGAAGAGTAGAACTCTATCCTTTATTGAAGGGTTGAGGTCTGAAGTTAAAGATGAGATATATGATTCCAATGACTTTGAAGGAATATTGGTGCGACTGACTTTTGATGAAAGAACTGCAAAAGAACCAATAGTATCGACTATGGCCAAGGATTATGGAATAGTGGTCAATATACTGTCGGGAAATATCAATAAGCTCCACTACACAAGTGTAGGATATCTACATCTTGAGCTAAGGGGAGATGAAGCAAAGATTTTTACGGCACTGAATGACTTAAGAGCCAAGGGAATAAATGTGGAGGCGATAAGATGACGGATTTGATTTTAAAAGCTACGTTTGAAACCATCTATATGGTTACATTTTCAACATTAATCGCTGTACTACTTGGTTTTCCGCTTGGTATGATACTGGTCGCCACTAGAAAAAACGGAATCTCGGAAAATCTGAAATTATACACATTTTTAGATGGAATAATAAACCTGATGCGTTCCATACCATTTATCATATTGGTTCTTGTATTATTTCCACTATCCAGACTAGTAGTTGGAACGACCATAGGGACTAAGGCTGTTATAGTACCACTATCAATTTCGGCGACTCCTTTTGTAGCCAGAATGTTCGAACAGGCGGTTATCGAGGTGGATAAGGGTGTCATTGATGCTGCTAAAGCGATGGGTTCAAGTAAGAGAGAGATTTTATTAAAGGTACTCATACCAGAAGCATTGCCCTCACTGGTAAATATGATTACGATTACGATAATAAATATAATCGGTTATTCTGCAATGGCAGGGGCTATCGGTGGCGGTGGACTTGGAGATGTGGCAATAAGATATGGACACTTTAGATCTGAGACGGATATACTTTGGGCATCTGTAATAGTGATAGTAGTACTAGTTCAAATAGTTCAATTTGTTGGAACTAGGATTTCTATATATTTGAATAAAAGATAAACAGGAGGGAATTATGAAGAAAATTTTGTTATTGGTTTTAGTACTGGCATTAGGACTTACTGCTTGTACAGGTGGAGAAAAGAAAGTGGAAGAAAAGACTGATAAGGTCGAAACTACCGATAAGGCAGAAACAGAAAAGAAAGACGACAAAGCAGAAAAGGTAGTAATCAAAATTGGAGTAACTCCGGTACCGCATGCTGAGATAGTTGAATTAATAAAAGACGATCTTGCAAAAGAAGGAGTAGAGGTTGAAATAGTTGAATTCAACGACTATGTAACCCCAAATATGTCCTTGGCAGATGGATCGATAGATGCAAACTTCTTCCAACATGAGCCATATTTTAAGGATATGACAGAGTCTAAAAACTTGGATTTGGTATCAATAGGAAATGTTCATATTGAGCCTATAGCACTATATTCTGACAAATATAAATCATTGGAAGAACTTCCGGATGGAGCACAGATTCTAATCCCGAATGATCCTTCAAACGGATCCAGAGCATTATTACTTCTCGAGTCAGCAGGACTTATTAAACTAAAAGATCCAAGCGATGTAAATGCAACTGAAAATGATATAACAGATAATCCTAAGAATCTAAAATTTACTGCACTAGAAGCAGCGTCAATTGCTAAAGCTTATACAGATGCTGATGCAGCTGTTATAAACTCCAACTTTGCTATCTTGGCAAAACTTAATCCTGTAGAAGACGGATTGATTATGGAAAAGGTTGATTCACCATATGCGAATTTAGTCGCTGTTAGAACCGCAGATAAAGACCTAGAAAAATTCAAAAAGCTAATGGATGCTCTTCATACTGATAAGGTAAAAGACTTCCTTAAAGAAAAATATGAAGGAGCAATAGTTCCGGCATTTTAGTATTCTGCTAAATATTAGAAATATTGGGTATATAATTAATAGCAAATAAAATACTAGATTGAACTTTCAACTGAAGACATATCGGGCAAAGCACCTGAAACACTTAGATTTCACCAAACATATGGTTTGGTGAAATTTATTTATACGGAAAATATGTTTTATTGTGATGCATAAACTATACTAAGGAGGAAGATTATGAATCAAATAGATAAGATTCGAAGTGAAATCCAAGAAGACCCCGAAAATGCTCATTTTAAAGAACTTGGGTATAAGCCCTTATTTGTTGCACATGAAAAAGCTAAAATCGTAGTAATAGGTCAAGCTCCGGGTATCAAAGCACAAAGTGCCGGTATTGCATGGCAGGACGAAAGTGGAAATAGACTGAAAGAGTGGCTTGGAATAGATGAAGAGACTTTCAGAGATAAAACCAAAATATCACTTTTACCAATGGATTTTTATTATCAGGGAAAGGGTAAATCAGGAGATAAAGCTCCCAGACGAGGTTTTGCTGCAAAATGGCATACTAAACTTCTCAATCTTATGCCCAATGTAGAGCTGATAGTTTTAACCGGTCAGTACTCGCAGAAATATTATTTAGGTAAGGATGTAAAAAAGAATTTAACTGAAACTGTTAAGGCTTACAAGGATTATCTTCCAAAATACTTTCCGATAGTTCATCCATCTCCTCTTAATTTTAGATGGCTTGGTAAAAATCCTTGGTTTGAGGAAGAAGTAGTTCCGGAACTGCAGAGAAGGGTAAAAAAAATATTATAGTTTTAAGAGAATTATAAAAGTGTAGGAAAATCCGTTTGTAACAATTTTTTTAAATCAAAAATCTATCTCCTGTCAAGTTTTCAAAGGAGATAGATTTTAATTTGTAGATGATACGATTTTTTTATTTACTTTAAATTTCAAAGAAAAGTTTTAATAATAACGGATACTATTAAAACAATTAGCTCTAAAATCTTTAAATATTGTAGATACATGATTAAATGGTGTATAATCAATACATAACTCTTTTAGAGAGGGAGTGGAATAATTTTGAAACTTAATTGGAATAAAAAATATACTACAATTGCTGTATATGCTTTTTTGGTCATAATAGCGAGTGCAGCATGTTTTGTAATTTTCAACCAATTTGGAATAGTATTAAATGGGATAAATAAAGTGCTCGGCATGCTAAGTCCATTTTTCATTGGAGGAGCTATTGCATATATACTTAATTTTTTGCTTAGGTTTTATGAACATATATTATTAAAACGTGGACCTTTTCTAAGATTAAGTAAGAAGCGTAGAAAAGCCATAGCCATTGCATTAACCTATTTGACTATTTTGGTAATTATATTTGCGATTATGAATTATGCGGTACCGCAAGCCGTAAAATCCATAAGTCACTTGATAGACAATACTCCAAGGTATATTTCGGAAGTCATTGACTGGGCGGAAGCAACCTTTGAAAAATTGAATTTAAGCGAAGAGTTTATAGATGAATTCAACGAGAAAGCCAGAGAATTCTTGGGAAATATCAACAATATGATTAAGAGCATGTTGCCTGTCGTAGGATCTTTTATTAGTTCCACTATGTCCAAAGTGACAAGCTTTATTTTAGGATTTATTATTTCAATCTATATACTGATTGAAAAAGAAAAATTTGCTGCGCAGTCCAAAATGATTCTCTATTCGTGGATGAGTGTAGATAAGGCGAATTATACTATAAACTTAGCTTCCAGAATGCATAATTTGATGAAGAAATTTTTGCTCGGACAGGGTTTGGATACCCTTATAGTTGCAATTGTATTTTTCATAGTACTTCTCATAATGAAGGTACAGTATGCCGGATTACTTGCATTCTTGCTTGGAGTTACCAATATGATTCCATGGATAGGACCATGGCTTGGTGCTATACCTGCAGCGATTATTATACTTTTCCAATCTCCTATTAAGGTAGTTTGGTTTGTAATTGCTGCACTGGTTATTCAGCAAATTGACGGAAATCTATTGGCGCCGAGAATCCACGGTGAATCCCTGGGAGTGTCAGGATTTTGGATAATCTTTGCAATTGTAGTCGGTGGTAGTCTATTCGGATTCTTGGGAATGCTGATAGGAATTCCGGTCTTTGTACTGATTTATTCACTGATTAGAGAATTTACTGAAAAAAGACTTGCGAAGCGTAATCTACCTTCCAGGTCAGCATATTATAAAGACAATATACTTCAAGTTGCAGAGGATGAAAAAGAGAACAAGGAGTTGTAGATATTGGATAATAGAACGAAAGGAATTCTGTCTTTAATTGCATCTACCGCATCATTTTCACTGATGGGCGTTATGGTTAAGATGACAGGTGGGAAAATACCACTGATGGAACAGGTTTTCTTTAGAAATTTTGTCATGCTATTTATCGCTGCCTACTGGGTAAAGAAAAGTGGATCATTGTATTTTGGTCATAAAGGGAACAGGCACCTACTTCTTTTCAGATCTATGTTTGGGTTTATGGGGGTAGTTACGACTTTCTATGCCACCAATAATCTTTACTTGGGAGATGCACAATCACTATTAAAACTGGCGCCATTTGCGGTAACAATACTTGCAGTTGTATTTTTAAAGGAACATATTACTAAAGTTCGTATATTGGCACTGATTTTCGCTTTTGTCGGAGCTTTAATAATAATAAATCCCCAGTTTAATTCGGAAATCTTTCCGTCACTGGTTGCATTGTCGGCAGCATTTTTTGCCGGATCTGCATATGTACTCGTAAGCTATATTTCAAGAAAATCGAATAAGGAATCGGGAATGACGATTATTTTTATTTTTTCCTTCCTTTCCTGTATATTCTCGCTACCTTTTATGCTTATGAACTTTGTAATACCAACACCGCTTCAGCTGTTTCAGCTGCTCATGATCGGTGTGTTCGCAGCCATGGGACAGTATTTCGTAACAACTGCTTATGGATTTACAGATGCATCGGCAATCAGTATATTTGACTATGTAGGGGTTATTATCTCGACAATACTCGGAAGACTTGTATTTGGAGAAAGTTTAAAACAGACGAGCTATATCGGGATGGCAATCATCATATTAAGCGGACTCATCTCATATTATGATGTAATGCATATTAAGAAGAATGTAAGTTTAAAGTAAAAAACGGCCAATTGGCCGTTTTTTTTGATAGGCTAGATTTTGAGGTAGCGACGAGGAGATATCGCTTTTTGTATTTCTCTCCCTCCGAGTTTGCTTCGCAAACCCACCTCCCTCGTCAGAGGGAGGCTAAGTGATTGCCAACACTTCTATTTTTGAACTACTGCATTCTTACTAATCATTCTGCGCTTGAGAAGTCTTCTAGCTCCATCTGACGGAAGTCGAATTCTAACCAATTACTTCGTTCTTTTGTGGCTCCATCTGACGAGGGAGCTGCTTATGTTATCATTTGAAGTGCAACACCTATAAGAAATAAAAGACAACATTGTCATACTCGTGTAAAATGTAATCACCACATACAATTTTCTTAGGAGGAAAATATGTCATCATACTCTCACTTTACGCAAGAAGAAAGAGAATACCTACAGGAGCTTTTATCAAAGGGTCATAGCATGAGAAAAATTGCTGATTTTCTAGGAAGAAATGTATCTTCTATTAGTAGAGAGATAAGCAGAAATCGCACAAAGTATAAGCCTAGAAGGCCTAGTAATAATAAATACCAATATAATTCTTGGAGAGCCCAATGCTTAGCTATTCATAGACGCAGGCAAAATCGTAGATATGCATTAGTAGCAGGAAGTATTAAGTACATCTATGTAGTAGATAAGCTTTCAATGTATTGGTCTCCAGAACAAATTGCTAAAAGATTAATGATTGATCACCCTGGTCTAAAGGTTGGAATATCCACTATTTATCGATATCTAAAGAGAAACGAATTACCTGATGTATGTGTTAAGAAAAACTTGAGAAGACGTGGTAAACGTCAGAATAAGAAAGATAATACTTACAATACGATACATCCAGATCGTATTATCCCAGAATGGACAAAAGAAATAAAAGAAAGAAAAACTATTGGACATTGGGAAGGTGATACTGTTTATGGAGGTATAGGTAAAGGAGCATTGGTAACATTAGTAGACAGAAAAACAAGACTATTAGTAGCAACCATAGTCGATTCACGAAAGGTTAACACAACCCGTTTAGCTATTGAAAAAGCAATGCAGGGCAAAGTTGTTAAAAGTATATCATTCGATAATGGATCTGAGTTTTCAGAATTTAAGGATTTAGAAAAAAATCTTAAAACATTAGTATATTTCGCAGAACCTCACAAACCGTGGCAAAGAGGAACAAATGAGAATACAAATGATATTATTAGATTTTTCTATCCTAAAGGATATAATTTTCATGAGTTATCTGAAGAAGAGCTTCAAGAAGTAGTTGGGTTGATTAATAACCGTCCTAGAAAGTGTTTAAACTGGAAATCACCAATGGAAGTATATCATAAATAAGTGTTGCACTTGGTTGACTTTCTAAGCTGTCAGCTGTGCTGACTGAGGGAGAGATATAAAAAGGAATTCGAGAGACTGCGAAAAAAAGTCTGTAAATATTGAATAGCTTCCTATGATTAGTTAAAATAAAAATAACATAGGAGGCTTTTTAAAATGGCAAGAAGAAAAAAATTAAGTGAAGGAAAAAAAGAAATCATATCTTATCTAATCAATGAGTATGAAATTGAGTCAGCAAAGGACATACATGATGCTATTAAGGATTTACTAGGAGATACTATAGAAAGCATGTTAGAAGCCGAAATGGAGCACCATTTAGGATATGAAACAAACCAAAGAAGTGACAATGAAAACTCTAGAAATGGATACAAAACTAAAAGAATACGATCAAGTATGGGTGAATCTGAAATATCAGTACCTCAAGATAGAGACTCAAGCTTTGAACCTCAAATTGTAAAAAAGAGACAAAAAGACATATCTGAGATAGAAAATAAGGTAATAGGAATGTATGCAAGAGGTTTGAGTACTAGACAAATATCTGAACAAATCTATGATATCTATGGATTTGAAGTTAGTGATGGACTGGTTTCAGACATAACCGACAAAATTCTGCCGGAAATAGAAGACTGGCAAAAAAGACCACTGTCAGAGACTTATCCTGTAGTGTTCATTGATGCTATTCACTTTTCTGTTAAAGAAGAGGGTTTAATATCAAAGAAAGCAGCATATATAATACTCGGAATAAACGAAGATGGGCTTAAAGAAGTATTAGGAATATATGTAGGACAAAACGAAAGTAGTAAATACTGGTTAGGAGTCCTAAATAGCCTAAAAAACAGAGGAGTAAAAGATATCTACATCATCTGTTCAGATGGACTAATAGGTATAGAAGAGTCCATATCAGCGGCATATCCAAAAGCTGAGTGGCAAACCTGTATAGTTCACATGGTAAGAAACACATTAAAATACGTATCGTACAAAGATAGAAAACAATTTGCAAATGATTTAAAAACAATATATCACGCACCTGACGAAGAAGTAGCAAATAAGAATCGTTTGAAAGTAGCTGAAGCATGGGATAAAAAATATCCAGGATCAATGGATAGATGGGAAAGGGAGTGGAATTCAATAACGCCAATCTTTAAGTATTCTAAGGAAGTTAGAAAAATAATATATACTACGAATGCTATAGAGAGTTTAAATAGCTCATACAGACGGTTAAACCGTAATAGATCAGTATTCCCAAGTGCTACGTCACTGATGAAAGCACTATACTTAGCTACAAATATAATTGCAAAGAAATGGAATATTCCATTAAGAAGTTGGGGATCAATAGTAGGAGAATTGAGAATAATGCATGATTTAGAGAACTAACACACTCCGCCACCATTGACAAAGAACCTAAAAAATGGTGCAAGGTAAATACCGAAGGCGAAGCAAAGACTGATAAGTATGTATTTTGCCTTCGTCGGCTTAGTGTACCATTTTTTAGAACCCTTATCAATGGTCCCCTTCGGTGGCTCCTCTTATTATTTACCTCAGGCTCTGCAAAGAAAAAATTGACAATATATCAAGCTTGATATATAAATAAATAATGAGGGCAGTAAAATCCACCCTCATAAACATTAACTAATTATAGGAAATAAATAATTTACAGAGATTATTTCGCACTGCCGAATTCGAAGAATTCTACCGCTATATTTTAAACTTATCTCTAACTACCGCTAAACTCACAACTTTCCCCACAGCTCTATGATTGATTCCAAAATCTAAATAATCATATAAATTTTAAACGAAGTGACTAAAAAAGCTAAAGTAATTACAATCTATGCTTTTCTCTCCCTCCGAGTCGCGTAGGCGATTCACCTCACAGATTTAGAGGTAAGAAACATTATGTGTTAGGATAGATTTTAGAAGTGGCGACGAAAAGATGTCGCTCTTTGTTAGCTCCATCTTTTGGCAGTCGAATTATAGCCAATCATTTCGCTCTTGGGAATTCTTTGCATGAAACCTATCATAATTTCGAAAAGCATCTCAATCCGGGTTTTGGACTAAATTTTAAATAAATACCATCTATACTTAGTAGTTTCGTAAACGAGTTGAAAAGGCTTCATAAGCCCGTTTACAATCCCTTGACAATCATACCTAAGCATCAAAACTCCGGCTTTTTTAGTCTGTTCGATGTGTAGGATGCTGTCAATTGAGATGACTTCCTGAGAGGAGGTTTCAGGAGAATCAATTCTAAAACGTATGGGATTAGGTAATCCCTTGAGATTAAAATAAGCAATTACTTCAATTTCTTTCATAAGTACTTTCATAAAATCAAATCCTTTTTTTGTGGTTAATTTAGCTGAGATTTACAAGTTTTGATATAAGGTTTTTAAGTTTTATTGTAGGGGAGATGTGATCTTATCGGACGTGGGGCCTATGGTATCAAAGAAAAATCTTTATATGTAACTTCGGTCCCCATGTATAAAAAAGAGATTTTTTATCCAAAAGAGGGATATGTTGTGATTTTTCTGACTATGGAAGGATTTAATAGAAAAATCTACCACTCAAAAAGCGACACCCTAGCAATACGATTTTAAATTTATTCGACTTGAAGTCGTTTGTAAAAACATATCATATAAAAGCGACATCTTCTCGTCGCTACATTCAGTACACCCAGGGAAATGATTTTAAATTTTTCTGACTTTGGAAGGTTTTAGTAGAAAAATCCATTTATTGTCCTGTAAGGTTTTGATTCTATTCTTTCAAGCGAAGCGGTATTAGAATCTCTGGAAGAGCAATAAATGGCTTTTTCTTAAAACCTGGAACGGAAGAAAAATTTAAAAACTTTTTGCCCTTCTATTCTTTCAAGCGAAGCGGTATTGGAATCTCTGGAAGAGCAATAAATGGCTTTTTCTTAAAACCTGGAACGGAAGAAAAATTACAACTTATTCCGACACCATGTCTTTTATCTTTTAATCTTCTAATCTCTATATTCCCCAAACTCTTAAGTAAGCAAACTCGACATCATCGGATACTCCTCTTCCTCTATAACCCCTCCAATAACCGGCGAAATCCCCGAGTTTAAAAATATTGAACGGTGTATGGATTTCAGACCGTATTTTAAGCGTATGGAATCTATGGCTTCGTCTAAATTATCATAGTCTTTTTTGTAATCATCAAAAAGGGAAAGCTGGACTGCCTTATCATCTGTAAGTCTACCTGCTCTAACAGATATATGTCTGATTGGTTCGCCTGTCCATATCTTTCTGAAAATTTTTCTGGCCATATTATAAATCGACTCAGTTGCATTTGTAGGTGAGTACAGTTTTCTCTCCATTCCATAATGTCGGAATTCACTGTTTTTATAGCCTACATGGATGACCGAAGATTTCATGGATATGGCTCTAAGCCTTAATGCGACCATCTCGCAAAGTGCCAATACGACCATCAAGGCTTCCTTTCCACTGCAGACATCAAAAGAAATAGTCGTTGAATTGCCGACGCTTTTTATTGGAAGTGAATCGACTCTGACATTTGATGACTCAATGCCGTTTGCAAACTCCCATATGGTAAGCCCAGGCTTTTTTAGCCATCCTTCTATATAATCTCTGCTTAGATTTGCTAAATCTCCTATGGTTTCAATTCCTCTTGAAATCAGCTTTTTTTCTGTTCTGGAACCTACCATAAAAAGATCTCTCACCGGAAGAGGCCAAAGTTTTTCTTTGATTTCATTTCTGTATAGGGTGTGCACTCTGTCGGGTTTTTGAAAATCGGATGCCATCTTGGCAAGGAGTTTATTGTCGCCTACTCCGATGTTTACAGTGAAGCCAAGCTCTTCTTTTACTCTCTCTCTAATCATATGAGCAGTGGCGAGAGGATCTCCATCACTTGAAATATAGTCCATAAACATCTCATCAATGGAATACCTTTGAACCAGGGGAGAGTATTCTTTGACTATATCTACAAGTGCATTGCTCGCAATGATATACCTTTCATAATTGGGAGGGACACTTACGAGATTTGGACATTTTATCTTTGCCGAGGCTACAGATTCTCCTGTCTGGATATCGTATTTTTTAGCAGGGATAGACTTGGCAAGCACTATACCATGTCTCTTTTCGATATCACCACCTACTATTGACGGAATATCCCTAAGGTCGACAGCGGCACCTCTTTGCATCATATAGGCAGCTTCCCAGGATAGATATGCCGAATTTACATCTATATGAAAAATCTTATGCATAATTCACCTCCCTTTAGTTCTTAACTATATTCTACAAGAACATATGTTCGAATTCAAGTACCCTATTCCCGAATTTTACAATATAAATAAATTTGGAGAATAAAAGCAGAATCAATGTTTAGAATTAAAAATATATTTAATATATACCGTTCTACTTGCAGACTTTAACTAATACTGTTAAACTGATATGAGGAAAGATAATTATCATGGAGGCGGGTAATGAATATAAAAGAACTATCAATTAATACAATAAGAGTATTGTCTGCTGAGCAAGTACAAAAGGCAAATTCGGGACATCCGGGGTTACCACTTGGAGCAGCACCTATGGCATATACGCTATGGGCAGATGTAATGAAGCATAATTCTAAAAACCCTAAATGGGCGAACAGAGACAGATTTATACTGTCAGCAGGACATGGATCAGCGCTGATCTACTCACTATTACATCTATTTGAATATGGTCTTGACATGGAGGAGTTAAAAAACTTTAGACAGCTTGACAGTTTAACTCCGGGACATCCGGAATACGGTCATACTATAGGTGTTGAAGCTACTACCGGACCGCTGGGACAAGGTCTATCAATGGCAGTCGGTATGGCGATGGCAGAAGCTCATTTGGCAAAAACTTATAATACAGATGATATAAAACTTTTTGATCATTACACATATACAATAGTGGGTGACGGATGTTTAATGGAGGGAATCACCAATGAAGCATCATCACTGGCAGGTCATCTTGGACTTTCTAAACTGATTGTACTGTATGATTCAAATAATATAACCATAGAAGGGGATACCTCGCTTGCATTTACAGAAAGTGTAAGAACCAGATATGACGGATTAGGATGGCATACTCAATTAGTTGAGGATGGAAATGATTTGGATAAAATCTTAGAAGCTGTTAACAATGCCAAGAAATCAGACAAGCCTTCATTGATTGAAATAAGAACCAAGATAGGTTACGGATCTGCAAAAGAAGGAATGGCTTCTGCTCATGGAGAGCCACTGGGTGAAGAAAATGTAATTGGACTTAAGAAAAACCTAGGCTGGACTGAAGAAGGTGAATTTGTAGTGCCTGAAGAAGTCAGGGCTCATATGAGTGAACTGGCAGCAAAAGGAGAAGTATACGAATCAGAGTGGAATAAACTTTTAGAAGAATACAAGAGTAAATATCCTGAAAAGTATGAAGAAGTTATGAAGGCTTTAAATGGTGAACTTCCGGAAGAATATATGGACTCTGAAGAATTCTATCATTTTGAAAAAGATATGGCGACAAGAGCTTCTTCAGGAGAAGTATTAAATAGACTTGCCGACAAAATATCATATCTATTTGGAGGTTCAGCAGACCTGGCACCTTCGAATAAAACAGAAATGAAAAACAGAGACAGTTTTTCAAGAGAAAACTATGCGGGAAGCAATGTTCACTTTGGAGTTAGAGAGCATGCCATGGCAGCTATATCAAATGGACTTGCACTACATGGTGGAGTAATTCCTTATTGTGCAACATTCCTGATTTTCAGTGACTATTTAAAACCTGCACTGAGATTGTCGGCACTTATGGGCCAAAGAGTAATATATGTATTTACTCATGACAGCATAGGAGTAGGAGAAGACGGACCGACTCATCAACCTATTGAACAATTACCAATGCTTAGATCCATACCAAATACTGTGAACTTTAGACCATGTGACGCCAGAGAAACAGCTGCAGCTTGGAGCTATGCTATAAGAAGAACTGACGGACCGACAACACTGTCACTTACCAGACAAGGCTTAAAAAACCTTCCCAGTACAGGGAAAGACGCACATAAAGGTGCATATGTTTTAAAAGATTTTGGCGAGAAGATAGATTTAATCATGATGGCGACAGGTTCAGAAGTTGGACTGATATATGAAACAGCTGAAACATTGGCATCTGAAGGATATGGAATCAGAGTAGTTTCAATGCCTTCTATTGAAGTGTTTGAAATGCAGGACGAAGAGTATAAAGA
Organism: Peptoniphilaceae bacterium AMB_02; assembly: GCA_036321625.1. Classification (NCBI taxonomy): domain Bacteria; kingdom Bacillati; phylum Bacillota; class Tissierellia; order Tissierellales; family Peptoniphilaceae; genus Microaceticoccus; species Microaceticoccus formicicus. The sequence continues at coordinate 1,600,073 of CP143259.1, read as the reverse complement.
GTCAGTACTGCCTTCAGAAATCAGAAACAGAATATCCGTTGAAGCGGCTTCATCAATGGGATGGCATAAATATGTTAAAGACGGTATAGTTATATCCAAAGACGACTTCGGAGCATCAGCGCCGGGGGCAGAATTATTTAAGAGATTTAATTTCACCACTGAACATGTATATGCTAAAGCGAAAGAATTATTAAAATAAGGAGGACAGCAGTGCTGCGTTATTTGACGTGCACTGCTTTTTTATAATATGTGTGGAAGATATTCACTAGATGCAGATGTGTTTGCAATATTAAAACACTATAAGATGCAAATGGAAGATTTGGAATATGACGGAAGAGATGAAATATTCCCAATGAATAAAAGTCCCGTTCTGGACATGGATAGAAAATTGAGATTTATGGACTGGGGATTTTTGACTACTTTCTCTAAAAGACCTCTTATAAATGCAAGAGGAGAGACCGTAAGTGAAAAGATAACTTTTAAAAAGCCGTTTATGACGAGTAGATGTATAATACCTGCGACCTCTTTTTATGAGTGGGAGACCATAGATGGTAAAAAAGTGAGAAATAGGATTAAACCAAGCGGGTTAGATTTATTTTCAATGGCGGGAATCTATAAAACCATGAATATAGACGGAGTTTTGGTCTATCAATACTCAATAATCACGACCGAGTCAAATGATCAGATGGCGTATATTCACGACAGAATGCCTGTAATACTGTCTGCAAAAGATGAAAATATGTACTTGGACAAAGGAGCTTCCGTCCAAGAACTTGAAAAATTTTTAAAACCATATGAAGGCGAGTTATTAATAACACAGGATTAATAAAAACTACTATGATTTAAGGTGCCGGTTATGAAAAATAATTTCATCACCGGCACCTTGATTTAAAGATAAGTTTTATTATATTTATAGATTATCTAGAGATAATTCTATCATAAGCATTAATGCTTTTTAAATGTTTGATTATTTAGTCAGTTTTTAAAAAAGTATTTTTAAAAATGCTTTATAAAACAATATATGCATTTTTAATACTAAAGTAAATGATTAAAGCAAATAAGGATATAAATATTATTGATTCCGGAACTCTTTTTTTATAAATAAAAAACAATAGTGATAGAAATAGGTAGGCAGGTACCAAATACCCAAATAAAATTCTACCATAGTAAGGGAAGAAAGATCCTAAAATCACCACCATTAGTATAATCATATTGAGCAGATTTCTTTTTTCTTCGTAAAAATCAATTATTTTTTTCACAATAGCCTCCTTATGTAGAATAAGTAAAATAGTTTTATCTAAGCCAGCTAAAATGCAAAATAGACCTAGCGTTTGAATTTATTAGAGTGTAACAAAAAACTGTATATATTTAATAAGCGTTCCAGTAATTAATAATTGTATTGTATCATATTATGATATTGATATGATTTCTTTATAAAGATTTTATAATTACCGGGAGAAGCTCGACTGGATAGATGATTGCCGAAGGGATAAAAAACACTATAGAGTTGAAGGAAAAAGGATTTTTTATTTCTAGAAGAGAATAAAACCGGTGTACAATGAAGTAAATAAACTTAGAAAGATACAAAGAAAGACTTTATTTAAATACTTAAATCAGGAATAGTTTAATCAATACTAAAGACCCACTTTAATTAAAACTAGGCATGTCAGAATATAATCCAGAACTTAAGCGATAAAGTATTCCATTGTAGGTGTAAATAGATGATAATTAAAAAACATATCACGACTTCAAATGCATATTAGGCTGCCGGATGTGCATTTGACATATATATATATATATTAGAATACAATTGGGTATATATCTTATTATATAGGTAGTGTTGAGAAACCATAGAAAGGAAGAAAAAAATGAAAAAAAGATTGGTTTATATGCTAGTATTAGTTTTAGTTTTTTCTGCGATAATGGGAAGCTCTGCATTAGCGTTTAACGCAAATGAAGAATCGATTATGCCTCAAGCTAAAAGGTATATTCAAATTGAAAGGTACTATAATCATATACCCCCGCTGTATATAGATTACTGCGATATGGGATGGGGTGGAAGACTGAATAGATACTACTATGGATATGATGATGGCACTGGACTTTACAAAGGATTTTATGGTGGTTATATAACTGATATGGGTTGCCCATATAGTATTGTGTTAGAATTAGAGTAGGATTTCAATTTTTCAGAAATGCTTATAATATTTAATTAAATAAATAAGATATATACCCATTTAATTGGAGGTTTGGCATATGAAGACAGAACTATTAAAAAGCTATAGACGTAAAGATCCATTACTGGTACTGGTGTTTTTATTTTTAATAATCTTATTTATGTTTTTTCGAATCAATTCACTTGAAAAAGAGATAGGCAGGTTTGAATCCAAAACGAATGCCGATGTAGCCGGCAGCATAAGTAATTATTTTGGCAAACTTAAACTTGGGAAAGATTATTTACATTTAAAAGATATAGAAAATAAACTACGCCAAAAGTCGATTGCTGAGTCAAATCAAAAATCAACCGGTTTGGAAATTGTAAATGCCAGGATTGCGTATGACGAAAAAGTATTAGAGTTTCGTGAACTGGGGAAAGAGATAGAAGCTTTTTATCCGGGGGAACCGGATCTTTATATAGTTCAGAACAGTGAAATACAAAGGCTTGGATACGGATATGTAAGGGAAAACAGTTTTAATACTCCAATGCAAGCATTACATAAATTATCAGTAATCTACTTGGGGATACCTGCAGTATTATTTTTTATATTTCTCTTCGTGCTCATTATGAAAGAAGTGGTAGAAGAGCATATGCTTGAAAACACTATGCCCATAGCATGGGTTAAGATTGTGTTTAGAAAATTCATTTTATTTTTATCGTATGTATTAGTTTATATCGTACTGTTTAGTGTTGCAGTATTTATTGTCTATTACCTTAAGGGAGGGGCTTTAGGAGAGTTTGATTATCCTGTACTTATTGAGAAAACAGGAACTATTTCTAAGATATGGAATGTTGTGCTTTCCAAACAATTATATTTTGCACTATACCTATTGGCGACTCTAACTGTGTACTTCCTGTTCTTAAAGATAATCGGAGAAATGCGTATATCGATGGTTCTTATAACCATGCTCTTATATATGATAAATGTATTGTCACAAAATGCGAGGATTAATATATACTCGCCGGTGGCTTATCTATCCATAGAAAATGGATGGATGCTTGCAGAAAAATCAATTCTTTCCCTACTTTTTATCCTGGTATTTATACTTATAGTAATTGTTTTGAATTATATTTTAAAAGATTTTAGAACTGGACTTATTAAAACGGTGTCGGGAAGGCTAAAATTAAAAACAAGATCACTTATTATAAATGATTTAAACAACAAACTTAGTGGATCTTTAGTTTGGATACTGCTATTTGCATTATGTTTTGGGGTTGTAGTAGACCAAGTTTCCGGAAGGAAATACTTGAAAACCGAAACGGCTTTTATACAAGAATTAAAAATGGATGTAGTAGTTAAACAAAGTGCATATGATTCTAGTAAAGAACAGGCTTTAGCCAGGATTAATGAACTGAAAGAAAATGATAAAACTGAAGCCTATGAAGAAGAATCCCATAGATGGAATTTATTGGGGCCTCATTTAAATAGTATATATTATGATGCGGCTAAGAGGCTTGTCGCATATAATAAAAAAAGTGCGACAGAGTTTTATGCACAGCAGAACAAATTCTTAGATATTGCAGCGAAAAAAGATACTTATGATTTGGTGGTTGACAAAAATGTACTTTTTTCGTATCAATCAGAGCATAAATTCGACAACACAAGATACGAATATGCAAAAACTCAATTGAAATATATGGAGGATAGAAATCTACTGCCTACGAGTAAGTCACTGGAGGTTTTTCATTTCCATAATGATAGTGAGGTTATAGAGTGTTATGATAAGTCTGCGATAGGATATTATCTTTATGCATATAGGGAGAATGTGGTTCTAGTTATGGTTCTTGCAGCTATAATCCTCACAGGGGGCGGACTTACAAAGAAGACTAAGGATGATAATTCAGAGCTTTTCTATAATCTGATGCCGATAAAGAAGTGGTATATATACTTCGTATCTTGGATAAGTAGTGTGATAAAATCATCCATAGTCTATATATGTATACAATTGCTAGCTTTTTTAGGTCTAAGTGCAATATATGGAATTGGAGATGGCAGATATCCGGTATTTAATTATATGGGAAGAAGTGGAAGTTTTGAGTGGATGCCGAGGTCCGAGGTGTTGTTCCAATACTTTGTTTTGGGCTTACTAATACTGCTTTTCCTACAGTCACTGTCCAATCTCTTGTCGCTAAGAGTTAAAAATACTTATTTGAATACAGTATTGACCATGGGTATAGCGGGATTAGGTTTTTATATAAGCAGACAGTTTTTGCCTAATTCATTGAATCCATTTATTTATTTAAATCCGGGTGATATCGTAAATAATAAACTGGCATCACAGCTCCAAAATACAGGAATAAGTTTTTACAGAGGATGTATTACAATTATAATCATCTCTATAGTTATTATGATAATAGGCTGCGTTTTATACTCCGGAAAGGAGAGGAGAAGGATATGAGTATTTTAAAAATTACCGATTTAGTCGTTAAATATGGTTCTAAGCCGGTGTTAAAAGGTATTGATTTAGAAATCGATTCACCGGGAATCTATGCGCTTGTGGGACCTAATGGTAGCGGTAAGACAACTCTTTTAAATGCAATTTCAAATTTAATACCTAAGTCATCCGGAAAGATCACGGTATTTAATTCGGATAACTCCAATATTTCAAATTATAAAGATATGTCTTATTTTCCAGACCAAAGAGTGCTTTATCCCTATTTGACAGGATATGATCATTTCAACATCCTAATGAATGTCTATAAAATAGACAAAGGCACTGTAAAAAGAACTATAGAAAAATTTAATATTGAGTCTTATATTGGGAAGAAAGTTGGAGAGTATTCGCTTGGGATGAAGCAGCATTTGCTGATTGCACTGTCTTCAGTCATAAAACCTAAGCTTATGATACTGGACGAACCTATGAACGGGCTGGATCCTTCAAATATAGTGAAAATCAGAAAATTACTTATAGATATTGCAAACGAAGGGACTGCCATACTCATTTCATCTCATAATCTATTTGAGATAGATATGATGACGAGCAAGGTATACTTTTTGAAAGACGGAAAACTTATGTATGAGGAGTTAAAGCTGGAGGAGAGAGTTATATTCAGTTTTGAAAAGGACATAGTAGATGAATCGATTAAAACGGATACGAGATTTAAGATAGAGGGTAGTAGCATAGAGGTCAATACAAAAGATATATCAAAATCTGAAGCTCTTTCAATACTCGGTGAACTTCCTAACAAAATCGTCGACTTTAAAATACAGAGTAAGAGTTCGGAAGATAGATATCGAGAGATATTCGAAATATAGAAGACAGCTTGATCATACAAATGGTGTTAAAGACCTTTGCGTAAATGCGAAGGTCTTTATTATGAAATTGATTTTTACCTAATTATAAATAAAACATATATTTTAAAAATATTTAATAGATGGGGTATATACTAGATTAATGACAGAAGGAGTTTACTAAAACCTCATTATTATAAATTAGCTTTTACTTTTATAAATTATATGCTATACTATTTATGTAAAGATATGGAGTCGGTGGGATAAAATTTAATCACTTGGGACAAAAAGAACCCGGAGGTTGCATGATAATTTCAGATTTGATGAAATTGATTCCCGAAATGGCGGAAATGTATTTAACTAGAATTGATATTCTAAAGGTTATTTCAGGTAATCAACCTATTGGAAGGCGTGCTATTTCAAGGATTTTAAATATAAATGAACGCCAGGTCAGGAATCAATCGGAAATATTACAAAAATTTAAATATATTAAAACCTCGGAAATGGGTATGTATATTACAGAGGAGGGGCTTGAGGTACTAAGAATGAGTGAAATGTATGCTCATGAGTTCAAAAACCTATCCTCGATAAGAAATGCTCTAATTAAGAGTTTGGGCATTACCGATGTTCACATTATAGATGCTTCTGTGGCAGGTGTCTTAAATGAGGTGCAATTTGCAAGTAGAGCCCAAATTTATATCCACGATTTTTTGGAAAACAAACAGGTTATTGGGATTACAGGTGGCAGTACTATGAAGTCACTAGTTGATGGTATGAATGTTGACAGATCCTATCCCGACTCAATAGTAGTTCCGGCGAGAGGAAGTCTTGGCAGGAAGTACAAGTATCAAGCAAACTCTATAGTAGAAATCCTGGCAGATAAACTGGGGGCAGATTACTTTATTATTAACTTTCCCGACTATATCGATAGCGATTTGATGCAAGGTATAGAGCAGGATGAAGAGATACAAAGGTATAATAGTTTAGTAAACGAGATTGATTTGCTGATATTTGGCGTGGGAAGAGCTGACATAATGTCACAGAGAAGAGGTTTGAGTTCCAACAATGTTGAATTGTTGGAAAGGGAAAGAGCAGTTAGCGAGGCTTTTGGTAATTATTTTGACCTGGATGGAAATATAATCTACGAAACAGGTTCCATAGGACTGAGTCTGGATGGTTACAAGAAGGTGAAAACTGCTATTGCAGTTGCTTCCAGGAAGCGAAAAAGCTGAGGCAATTGTGTCGCTTTGCAAGGTCAGATCCGATGTCTATATTATAATGGATTTAGACTGTGCAAAAGCTGTTATGGAATGTCTAAAATAGCGAAAGCTATAATATAAGGAGGTTAGTTAATGAAAGTTGCATTAAATGGTTTTGGAAGAATAGGTAGAGATGTTGTTAGAATTTTATTTGAGGATAAGGTTGAGGAAGTTGAACTGGTAGCAATCAATATACTTGGAGATTTAGAGTCTGAAGCAAGACTTTTCAAGTATGACTCTCTTTATGGCAAATTTGATGGAACTATTGAGGTTGAAGAAGATGCTTTTATAATTAATGGAAAGAGAGTTCAAATTGTTTCTGACAGAGATCCGGTAAACCTACCTTGGAAAGAACTTGGAGTAGAGCTTGTAATAGACTCAACAGGTGCCTTTAGAGATTATGAAGGACTTTCTAAGCATATTCAAGCCGGAGCTAAAAAAGTAATAGTAACTGCTCCTGCAAAAGGTGAAGATATTACAATCGTACTTGGTGTAAACGAAGACAAATACGATCCTGAAAATCACAATATTATTTCAAATGCTTCATGTACTACTAACTGTCTAGCACCATTTACAAAAGTAATAATGGAGAAATTCGGTATTGTTAAAGGTTTAATGACTACAATTCACGCTTATACCAATGACCAAAATCTTCATGACAATAAACATAAAGATCCAAGAAGAGCTAGAGCTGCAGCACTTAGCATGGTTCCAACTACCACAGGAGCTGCCAAAGCTGTTGCATTAGTACTTCCTGAACTTAAAGGAAAACTTAATGGTTACGCAGTAAGAGTTCCGACCCCAACTGTTTCAATAGTTGATGTTGTGTTTGAACTTGAAAAAGAAGCTACTAAAGAGGAAATCAATGCAGCACTTAAAGAAGCTAGTGAAACCAATCTAAAAGGTATACTAGGTTTTGCTGAAGAACCTCTAGTGTCTATCGATTATCAAGGAGATCCAAGATCTTCAATCGTTGATGCAGATCTTACTATGGTTAATGGCAATATGGCTAAGATAGTTTCTTGGTACGACAATGAGTGGGGATACTCACAAAGAGTTGTTGATTTAGCTAGATTTGTAGCTACTAAATAATCGTAGTATATTAATAGGAACTAAACCTCATAAGTTTGGTATTCTCAGGTAAAGCCCGGCTTAGCTGGGCTTTAAATTTTACAAGAGGTGATGGATTATGTTAAATAAAAAGACTTTGAAAGATTTTGATTTTAATGGTAAAAAGGCGCTTGTCAGAGTGGATTTCAATGTACCGATGTCTAAAGAAAAAGAAGGCGAGATTGCGGACGATGTAAGGATTCGTGCAGCTCTTCCAACTATTGAGTACTTGATGGATAATGGTGCAGTTGTAGTTTTAATGTCACATCTAGGAAGACCTAAGGGAGAGGCTAATCCAAAGTTTACATTGGAACCTGTAGCGAAAAGACTTTCAGAACTCCTTAAAAAAGATGTTGCTTTCATAGCCAGTGATGTAGTAGTAGATGATGAAGTAGTGGCTAAAGTAAATGAGCTGAAACCGGGAGATGTTTGCCTACTACAAAATACAAGATATAGAAATGAAGAAGAAAAAAATGATGCAGAATTTTCTAAGCAGCTTGCTAAGCTTGGAGATATCTATGTAAATGATGCTTTCGGAACATCTCATAGAGCTCATGCGTCAAATGTAGGTGTTTCTTCAATACTTCCATCGGCCGTTGGTATGTTGGTTGAAAAGGAATTGTCGGTTATGGGTAAAGCTCTTGAGAACCCTGAAAGACCGTTTATAGCAATTCTCGGTGGAGCAAAAGTAAGTGATAAAATCGGTGTTATAGAAAATCTGCTAACCAAGGTAGATACTGTAATTATCGGTGGGGGTATGGCATATACTTTCCTAAAAGCACTAGGAAAGGAAATCGGAAGATCGCTACTTGAAGAAGATAAAATAGATCTTGCGAATGAAATCATGAAAAAAGCTAAGGCAAGCGGAGTTAAGCTGCTTCTTCCACTTGATAGCGTTATAGCTGATGAGATAGATAAAGATGCAGTGACAGAAATCGTAGATATCGATAGCATTCCAAAGGACAAAGAAGCGCTGGATATTGGACCTAAGACTGCAGAGTTGTTCGCAGAGGAAATTCTTAAGGCTAAGACAGTGGTTTGGAACGGACCTATGGGAGTGTTCGAAGTTAAGCCTTTCAGTAACGGAACTCTTGCCATTGCAAAGGCATTGGCTGAAGCGGATGCGGTTACAATTGTAGGAGGAGGAGATTCAGCTCTTGCAGTTGAAGTTGCAGGATATAAAGACAAAATAACTCATGTATCCACCGGAGGAGGAGCATCCTTAGAATTCTTGGAAGGAAAGGAATTACCGGGCGTAGCGGCTATTGAAAATGCATAGGGGGTAGCAATGAGAAAACCATTAATTGCGGGTAACTGGAAGATGAATTTTGTAACATCGGAAGCTGTCGAGTTTACAAAAGCATTAGTTTCAAATAAATTTAATGATGATGTAGAAAAGCTTATATGCGTACCATCTGTACACTTAAGTGAACTTTCTAAGCTTCTTAAGGGTACGGACATTAAATTAGGTGCTCAGAATATGTACTTTGAAGAAAGTGGAGCTTTTACCGGAGAAGTATCTCCGACTATGCTTCAAGATTTAAAAGTGGATTATGTAATAATCGGTCACTCTGAGAGAAGAGAGATTTTCAAAGAGGACGATGAAATGATTAATAAAAAAGTAATCAGTGCCCTTGCACATAGTATTACACCTATACTTTGTTGTGGTGAAACTCTTGAAGAAAGAGAAAAAGGTGTTCAGGAAGAGAAGGTTAAAACTCAACTAATTGAAGATTTTAAAGGGATTTCAGCTGAAGATGCAGCCAAGGTTGTAATTGCTTATGAACCTATCTGGGCAATAGGCACCGGTAAGACGGCTTCTACTGAAGATGCTCTACAGATGATAGTGTTCATTAGAAAGATGATTAGTGAGTTATACAACTCAGAGACTGCAGAAAGTATTAGAATACTCTATGGTGGAAGTGTAAAACCTGACAATATCAGGGAGTTTATGGAAACCGGAGAAATTGATGGAGGATTAGTTGGAGGAGCAAGCTTAAAAGCTGACAGTTTTGCGGCTCTGGTCAACTATTAACTGGAGGATATGATGAAAAAAGCGATGCTTATTATTCTTGATGGATGGGGATGTGGTGTGGATTATCCCGGAAATGCCGTTATGTTGGCGGAAACACACGTATTTGATAATTTGATCAAGACCTATCCGCATACCACGCTATCAGCGAGTGGTTTATCAGTAGGACTTCCCGAAGGGCAAATGGGTAATTCCGAAGTAGGTCATTTAAATATAGGTTCAGGTAGAATTATCTATCAAGAATTGACAAAGATTTCAAAAGCGATTAATGACGGTGTGTTTTTCACTAACCCCGCATTAGTAGAATCAGTAGAACATGCAAAAAAAGCGGGTAAGAGCCTTCATCTTATGGGACTTGTATCGGATGGTGGGGTACATTCTCATAATACTCATTTATATGCATTGCTGAATTTATGTAAGCTTCATGATTTCCATGACGTCTATATTCATGCTTTCTTGGATGGACGTGATGTTGCTCCGACTATAGGCGCCACTCATATTCAGGAATTGGTCGATGAAATAGAGGAAATCGGAGTAGGAAAGATTGCCACCATAACCGGTCGTTACTATGCCATGGATAGAGATAAAAGATGGGAAAGAACTGAAATGGCATATAATGCAATAGTACTTGGTGAAGGTAAATTGTCTGTTGATCCTGTAGGTTCAGTTCGGGAATCATATGATGAAGGAGTAACAGATGAGTTTGTTCTTCCTATAGTACTGACTGAAGACGATAAGCCTGTAAAGATGCTTGAAGATGGAGACTCGGTTCTGTTCTTTAACTTCAGACCGGATAGAGGTAGACAACTATCACATGCCATTACCGATACCATATTTGAAGGTTTTGATAGGAAAGTAGTACTAAAGAATCTTCATTATACGACTATGACGGAATACGATAAAACTCTAAAAGGAGTAAATATTGCGTATCCACCGGAAACTTATGAAAATACACTGGGATATTATATATCTAAAAATGGTTATAGACAGCTTAGAATTGCAGAAACGGAAAAATATGCGCATGTTACCTTTTTCTTCAATGGCGGCGTTGAAATACCTAATGAAGGTGAGGATAGGGTATTAATTCCGTCGCCTAAGGTTGCGACATATGATTTGAAACCTGAAATGTCTGCAATTGAGGTAAAAAATGAAGCTGTAAACCGAATTAATACTGAAGATTATCAGCTGATAATTCTAAACTTTGCAAACTCCGATATGGTAGGTCATAGCGGAATTATACCGGCAGCAGTAAAAGCTGTTGAGACTGTAGATACCTGCTTGGGAGAACTTGTAGAAGCGACTCAAAAGCATGGTTATACACTTCTAGTTACTGCCGATCATGGAAATAGTGAGCAGATGATTGATAGTGAAACAGGTGGACCTTTCACTGCACACACCACAAATCCGGTTCCTTTCATAGTTATAGGAGAAGGCGATATAAAATTGGAAGAAGGTATCCTGGCGGATATTGCACCTACAATTTTAGATATAATGGGATTAAAGCAACCTGCTGAAATGACAGGTAGATCATTGATTATAAGGGAGGAATAGTTATGAGTTTAATAGTAGATGTTTATGCAAGAGAAGTTTTGGATTCAAGAGGAAATCCTACTGTTGAAGTAGAAGTTGTTACTGAAGAGGGAGCTTTCGGTAGAGCGATTGTACCATCGGGAGCCAGTACAGGTGCATTTGAAGCTGTTGAATTAAGAGACGGAGATAAAAGCAGATACCTTGGAAAAGGCGTTGAGCAAGCAGTTAAAAATGTTAATGAAATCATAGCTGATGAAATAATCGGTTGGGAAGTTTCAGACCAAGTAGGTATAGATGAGTATATGATAGAATTAGATGATACCGACAATAAGGGCAAACTTGGAGCTAATGCGATTCTTGGAGTATCCATAGCTGTTGCTAAAGCTGCTGCTGAAGAGCATAATATGGAGCTTTACGAGTACCTTGGAGGATCAAATGCTAAAACCCTTCCTGTTCCAATGATGAATATACTAAATGGTGGAGAGCACGCAGACAATAATGTAGACATTCAAGAATTTATGGTTATGCCTGTTGGTGCCAAGAATTTTAAAGAAGCTCTAAGAATGGGAGCTGAAGTTTTCCATAATCTTAAGGCTGTATTAAAAGAAAAAGGTCTTGCTACTTCAGTTGGTGATGAAGGTGGTTTTGCACCTAATCTTAGCAGCAATGAAGAAGCATTGATGACTATAGTTGAAGCGATTAAAAAAGCCGGCTATGAGCCTGGAACTGATATATGCTTAGCGCTTGATGTTGCAGCTACTGAATTATATGAGGACGGAAAATATGTTCTTAAAGGTGAAAACAGAGAATTAAGCGTTAATGAAATGGTAGATTACTATGTTGACTTAACCTCAAAATATCCTATAATCTCAATCGAAGACGGTTTAGATGAAGAAGATTGGGAAGGATGGAAATTATTGTCAGAAAAACTTGGAGATAAAATCCAATTGGTAGGCGACGATTTATTTGTTACAAATACAGTTAGACTACAAAAAGGTATTGATAACAAAGTAGCTAATTCTATACTTGTTAAGCTTAACCAAATCGGAACTATTACTGAAACTCTTGACGCAATTGAACTTGCCAAGAGACATGGTTATACTGCTGTTATCTCACATAGATCCGGAGAATCAGAAGATACTACTATTGCAGATTTAGCTGTTGCTACAAATGCGGGTCAAATAAAAACAGGTGCTCCAAGTAGAACTGATAGAGTTGCAAAATATAATCAATTGCTAAGAATTGAAGATTATTTAGGACTCAATAGCAGATACGACGGGATTAAAACATTTTATAATTTAGACAAATAATTGAATGAAAGGACGACTTTTATAGGTCGTCTTTTTTTATGAAAACATTTACAACTAGTAATTACAGGGATTATATGAAAGACTTTAAATAGTGGTAATTAGAGGTTTTATCCTTGATTAAAGATGTGAAATGTGATAAAATCTCTTGGTAAAGGTAAAAAAGATTCTCGATTGGGAGGTGTAAATATGAAGCAGATATTGACAATTATTTTAATGCTCGCAAGTTTAGTTATAATAGGAGCTGTTATGATGACCGAACCTAAGACTCAAGGAATGGGTTCTATATCAGGTGGAGATACCAATATATTTGGTAGAGGTGGCAAAAAGTCAAAAGAAGTTTTATTAAACAGAATAATAGTAAGCGCTTTTAGCGTCTTTATTATAACAGCTGTATTAGTTGCAGCAATAAAATAAGGGGGAGAAAATGGATACAAATTTATTCTTTTATCTGGCTATTGGAGCTGGAGCTCTAGCTTTAATTTTTGCTCTTAGCAAATCAGCTGCAATAGCAAACCTTCCTGTCGGAACTGATAGGATGAAGGAAATCAGTGGTTATATCCACGAGGGAGCAATGGCTTTCTTAGCTAGAGAATACAAAGCTCTATCAATATTCGTAGTAGTTGTAGCACTTATATTAGGTATTACTATAGGTTTTAATACTGCAATAGTATTCGTTGCAGGAGCATTGTTCTCAGCAGCTGCAGGATTTATCGGAATGTCTGCTGCTACAAAAGCCAATGTTAGAACAGCTCAAGCAGCTAGAGAAAAAGGTATGGCAGGTGCATTAAATGTAGCTTTTTCAGGTGGAGCAGTAATGGGTATGTGCGTTGTTGGTCTTGGTATTTTAGGAATTACTCTATCTTACATGATTTTCAAAGATCCGGCAATTGTCACAGGATTCAGCTTTGGTGCTTCATCAATAGCTCTATTCGCCAGAGTTGGTGGCGGTATTTATACTAAGGCTGCAGACGTTGGAGCGGACCTTGTTGGTAAAGTTGAAGCGGGAATCCCTGAGGATGACCCAAGAAACCCTGCTGTAATTGCAGACAATGTTGGAGACAATGTTGGTGACGTTGCAGGAATGGGAGCAGACTTATTCGAGTCATATGTAGGAGCTATATTATCAGGTCTTACACTTGGAATTATTGCTTATACAGGCACAAATGGTGTTGCATTTGTAATAGCTGTTGCGGCACTGGGCGTTATTTCTTCAATCCTTGCTGTATTTACAGTTAAAGGCGACAAAGACCCACAAAAAGCACTTAATACAGGTACTTTTGCAAGTGCAATTATAACAGTTATAGGAACTTTCTTCCTAAGCAGATACTTATTGGAATCAATTAGTCCTTTTATATCTGTAGTAGCAGGTATTGCAGTAGGATTAATTATTTCTCAGTTTACAGAATACTATACATCTGATTCTCATAAGCCGGTAAGAAAGATAGCTGAAGAATCTGAAACAGGTCCATCAACAAATATCATTTCAGGTCTTGCTGTAGGTATGAAATCAACTACAGGACCTATCGTGATAATAGCAGTTGGTATTATAGTTTCGTTCCTAGCAATGGGTGGAAATTCTAATCCAATTCAAGGATTATTCGGTATTGCAATAGCTGCAATCGGAATGCTTTCAACAAGTGGTATGACTATAGCAGTAGACGCTTACGGTCCTATCGCAGACAATGCCGGTGGTATCGCAGAGATGTGTGAACTACCAGAAGATGTTAGAAATATTACAGATAAATTAGACTCAGTTGGAAATACTACAGCAGCAATCGGTAAAGGATTTGCAATCGGATCTGCAGCACTTACTGCACTTTCACTATTTGCATCTTATACTCAAGTAGTTAAACTAGACGCTATTAATATAGCTCAACCTCAAGTTGTTGCAGGTATGTTCATAGGAGGTATGCTACCTTTCCTATTCTCAGCACTTACTATGGATGCTGTTGGAACTGCAGCTAATGACATGATCCAAGAAGTTAGAAGACAGTTTAGAGAGTTCCCTGGAATTATGGCAGGAACTGATAAACCGGACTATAAGAGATGCGTTGATATATCAACAGCAGCTGCTCTTAGAGAGATGATTATACCTGGACTATTGGCAGTAGTAGTGCCTGTAGGAGTTGGATTTATACTAGGTGCTGGAAGCACTTGGAGGTCTACTCGCAGGATCACTTGTTACAGGTGTTCTTATGGCTATCTTCATGGCTAACTCAGGTGGAGCTTGGGACAATGCTAAGAAATACATCGAAGGTGGAACTCATGGCGGTAAAGGTAGTGAAGCGCATGCAGCTGCCGTAATCGGTGATACAGTAGGTGACCCATTCAAAGATACATCTGGACCATCACTAAATATATTAATAAAACTTATGACTGTAGTTGCTCTTATTTTCGCAGAGTTAATACTAACCTACGGTGGAAAGTTCTTTTAAGTAAATAACGGCCGAATGGCCGTTTCAGACTGAAGACAAACCCTGATTAAAAATCAGGGTTTGCTCTATTTTGACAAATCTATTAGCAAAGTTCAATATTTTTCTTAAAACACCATTATTTTTTGGTGGTTTTTTATCTCTTTTACTTAAGATTATTGCTAACTTTTTCATATTTAGGGTCGCAAAAGTAAGTGCTGCTTTCATATCCATTTTCTTTATACCTACCATATTGGTATATCTAAATCCATGATATTCCTTTGCACTCCCAAATTGCCTTTCTATTGTTTCTTTTCTCTTTTTATACTCTGCTTTCCCTTTATATGTATACCGGTATTCTTCTGAGATATCAAGATAATCTTGCCAGATATGTCTAGTTATTATCTTTTGGTGTTTTTTACTACTTGTACACCTTCCTAGGTACCCACAGTTTACACAGATCTTTGGGTTGCTCTTGTACTGCCTATATCCTTCTCTATTTGTGGTTGAGTATCCTAATACTTCATTTGCTGGACAAAGGTAACAGTTGTAGTATTCGTCATACACAAAATCTCTTTTGTAGAATGGGTTTTCTAGTTTTGGTTTTGTTTTTTGCCTTGTGTATGGAAATACTGGAAATACTCCATCATCAAACAGTTCTTTCGCTATTGCCGGGAATTTGTAGCCTGCATCCATAACTAGTTTTTTAGGGTTCAATCGTTTTAACTTTTCATCAAAGAAATCTTTAAATGTTGTTCCATCGTGTAAGTTTCCAGGATATGATTTAAAACCTAATATCCATCCATTTTTATCACATGATGTCTGTACGCTGTATGCAAATACTTCTTTATGTTCACCTTTATGGAATAGTCCTGCTTCAGGATCTGTTGTGCTTTTTGTTACTTCTTTTAGTTCTTCATCTTTATCTTTAGGATCAAATGGCTTTTTATCATGTTTTTTTCTATCTTCGTTTATTTCTTTTTCTAACTTTTTTTGATAGTATTTTACCTCTTTTTTCACTTTTACTTTAACAACCTTATACCTATTGGCATGTGCTTTAACATGTGTTGAGTCAACAAATTGGATATTTGTATCAACTAAGCCTTCTTCAATGGCTTGTAGTAGTATGTTTTGAAAAATATCTTCAAATATGTTTGTATCTTTAAATCTTCTTCTGTAGTTTTGACTAAAAGTTGTGAAATGAGGTATTTTATCGTAAAAATCAAAACCTAAAAACCATCTGTAAGCAAGATTTACTTCAATATCTTTAATTGTTTGTCTCATGCTTTTTATGTTGAAAAGGTATTGGATTAAGGTAATCTTAAGCAAAACAACGGGATCTATACTAGGTCGTCCGTTATCAAGACAGTACAAATCTTCAACTAATTCATATATGAAATCAAATTTAATGTATTTATCTATTTTTCTAAGTATATGATCTTCGGGAACCATTTAATCTATTGAAATCATTTGAACTTGATCAACTTTGTTTTTAGAATTTTTAAATAGCATATTAACACCTCTCTCTTAGTGTTATATATACCCAAAACGGCTTAAACTACACATAATATGGCATTTTTAGAACAAAAAAAGCACAGCTAGAAATTTTTTCTAGCTATGCTTTGTCAACAGTCTGTAACGGCCGAATGGCCGTTTTTTATTTTACATATTAAATGATTAGTTAAAAATATATTAAAAAAAGAGCCGGATTTTTTAAAATAGCTATTAAATAGCGTAAATAGGGTATAATAAATACAGTATGATTATTAGTTAATTTTAGT
This sequence comes from Peptoniphilaceae bacterium AMB_02, assembly GCA_036321625.1. Lineage (NCBI taxonomy): Bacteria > Bacillati > Bacillota > Tissierellia > Tissierellales > Peptoniphilaceae > Microaceticoccus > Microaceticoccus formicicus. Next base: position 1,583,190 of record CP143259.1, on the reverse strand, counting down.
GATGAAAGGACAGTAAAATGGGTTTAAAAGATAAATTATTGGAGTATATTAACTCGAGTGAGTACATGGGAGAGACCAAAGAACAATTAGCCAAGAATTTTGCTATAGATGTCGACGACTATAGGAGCTTTTTCAAGGCACTTATAGATATGGAAAAAGATGGCAGTGTTTATCTATCAAAAAAAGGTAAATATCTACCGGTTGACATGAACGAAAATGCACTTGTCGGTCAATTTATTGGAAATGCCGGCGGATTCGGTTTTTTTGAAAGTTCAGATCCTTCTTCTCCGGACGTTTTCATTCCACCAAATGGAATAAAAGGTGCTATGCATGGAGATAAAGTAATAATCAGGATTACCAGAAATGCCGAAGATGGTATGAGGAGAGAGGGAGAGGTAATTAAAATACTCTCTGAGAATGGAGTTGAAATTGTAGGAACCCTGGTAAAAGAGGGCAAGTATTATTTTGTAGAACCGAACAATTCGAAGTTTTCAACAGATATATTTGTTAAGCCTGAAAACCTGAAAGGTGCAAAACATCATGACAAGGTTGTAGTCGTCGTACAAAAGAGAGCAGTAGGAGATAAAAACCCTGAAGGTGTCGTTACAGAGGTAATTGGGCATAAAACCGAGAAGGGAATTGAGATTACCTCTATTGCAAGACAATTCAACCTCCCTTATATCTTTCCGGCAAAAGTCATTGAAGAAGCAAGAAGGCTTGGGTCAGAAGTCAAAGATAGCGAACTTGTAGGTAGGACAGATTTCACAAATCACTTTGTAGTTACCATAGACGGTGAAGATGCTAAAGATTTTGACGATGCAATATCGATAAAAAAAGATGGGGATAATTATATTTTATACGTCCATATAGCTGATGTAGCCAATTATGTTAAGCCGGGTACAGCGATAGATGCAGAAGCCTATAAAAGAGGGAATTCCGTATATATGCTCGATAGAGTAATTCCAATGCTGCCTGAAGAACTTTCCAACGAATTATGCAGTTTAAAACCTAATGTAATCAGACTTACGCATACGGTGGAGATGAAAATTGACAGCGAGGGAAAGGTAGAGGACTATAAATTCTATAAATCCTTTATAAAGAGCAGTTTCAGGCTGATATACGACGATGTTTCCGATTTGCTTGAGGGGATAAATGATGTATATGGTGACGAAGATTTAAAAATGTCCCTCAAACTCATGGAAGAACTTTATATTATATTAAAGGAAATGAGAGAGAGAAGAGGAGCCATCGATTTTAATCTGAGAGAAACTCATTTTGAATTCAACGATGAAGGCGAAGTTATAGACGTTGGTGTCTTGGAGAGAAGAGTCGCAAATAGGATTATCGAAGAGTTTATGATAGTTACAAATGAGACGGTTGCAAGTCATTTTGGTTATATGGATTATCCTTTTATTTATAGAATACACGAGGAGCCTTCCAGTGAGAGAATAAAATCTTTTGAAGTATTAATGCATAATTTGGGTTACCGTTTCAAGGGCAAGGAGATTCATTCCAAAGATTTCAGCGAGCTCCTCAAGGAAGTTGATGGAAAACCTGAGGAAACAATAATAGGAACTCTACTTTTAAGGTCTTTGAGAAAAGCCAGATACAGTAGTGAGGCTGATATACATTTTGGACTAGCTTCAACACATTATACTCATTTTACGGCACCGATAAGAAGGTATTCAGATCTTGTAATTCATAGATTTTTCAAAAATGCTGTAGATGAGAGTTTGAACATGAATTATGATTTAAAGGATATCGAAAGACTTGATAAGATTGCCGAACATGTTTCTGAAACGGAGAGAAATGCTGAAGAAGCTGAAAGAGAAGTTGAATCACTTCTTAAGATGCAATATATGAAGAAGTTTATTGGACAAGAATTCAATGGAATCGTAAGTTCTCTAACCTCTTTCGGTATATTTGTACAGCTTGAAAATACTGTTGAAGGTTTAATACATTTTAGAGATTTAAATGACGATTATTACTATTTTGACAGTGATAAATATGTGATATTCGGAGAAAAAACAGGAAGACAGATAAAACTGGGTAATAAAATACGAATAAGAGTCGTGGGAGTTAACGAGACTAGAAGTGAGATTAATTTTGAATTAGTAAAGTGGTGAGGATTTTGAGTAAAGAAAAGGGTAAAAATAGAGTAGTAGCAAATAATAGAAAGGCTAGACATGAGTATTTTATTGAAGATATTTATGAAGCAGGAATTGTTTTAAGTGGTACGGAAGTAAAGTCGATTAGGCAAGGTAAAGTCTCGATAAAAGAAGCTTTCTGTACGATTGTTGATGGAGAGATGTTTATACAAGGGATGCATATAAGCCCTTATGATCATGGCAATATATACAATCTCGACCCGGTTAGAACAAGGAAACTTCTCCTTCATAAAGCACAAATAAATAAATTATTTGGGCAGGTCACAACTGCAGGTTATACTATAGTTCCTCTTTCGGTAAATATTAGAGAGGGACTTGTGAAAATAGATATAGCATTGGTAAAGGGTAAAAAACTCTACGACAAGAGAGAAACTCAAGCCAAAAAGGATGCACAAAGGAGAATAGACAGAGCACTCAAGGAGTATTAGTTAGTTTTAGAGGAGAATAGTTATGAATGAATTTATCTCCATAGATAGGATGCACGAAATTCTGGACGAGATTGCCGAAGAACTGCCCAGTGAATTTTTTAATAAGTTAAATGGCGGTATAGTACTGCTTCCTGATGAGAAGATAAGTGAGGATGCTATTTATAATGATTTATTCATCTTGGGCGAGTATCATCGCTCGGGTATGGGTAGATATATAAAAATATATTATGGATCCTTTAAAAGAGTTTTTCATTATTTATCGGAAGATGAATTAAAAGAAAAACTGAGAGAGACTCTAGTACATGAATTTGTACACCATTTAGAAGGTTTGGCAGGACTTAGAGATCTTGAAATTGAAGACAGTATTAATTTAGAAGAGTATAGAAAAAATAGAGGTTATTAGGGGTGGCGTATTGAATCCTATAAGTAGATTTTACGGTGGTTTTTTAAGCGGATTATCAGCTTTTTTATATGGTTTTTTTGAAGTCTTTATTATAATTTTGGACTTCTTGGTCGGAATAGTAGAGGGAATCAAGAGAATAATTATTTCACTACTATTGGTGGGGTGTTTATTTATTTTCTTTTCACCATTTTTAATTTTACTTCTACATCCGGCTGTAATCCTGGCTATAATATTCTTTATAGTCTTTCCTCTACTTGGTTCAAAGTTCATATCATTCCTAAGGTATCAGCAGTATACAGTAACCGAGTATTTGAACGATAAGTCTGAATATTATAAAACGGGAAAAAAAGTACATTCGAATTTTGAAGATTATGGTAGAGCATACAGAGAGATGCAGGAAGAAAACTATAGAAGGGCACAACAGGAAAGACAAAGACAAGAAGAGGAAATGTGGGAGCAGGTATTTAGAGAATTTTTCGAACAAGCTCAAAGAGGACGAGGTTACGGAGGTTATACCGGTGGCTACACGGGCGGATATACAGGTGGTTATACCGGACAGACGGGAGGAGGATATTATCAACATCCTCTAGACGAATTTAAAAAGAAATTTGAAGCGGCATGTGACACCTTAGGTGTACCACATAATTCTGATTTTTATCAGATAAAACTCGCTTATAGGAAACTTGCAAAAACCTATCATCCAGATTTGAATCCAAGTCCTGATGCTACCACTAAATTCCAAGAAATAAATGCTGCATTTGAGTTCCTGTCAGAAGAAAATATAAATAGATATAAACAGCTTATGCAAAACTAAAAAGTATCCATATTTTAAGTATGAGAGGGTGAAATAAATGAGTACTAAAACCATCAAATGTCCTAATTGCGGCGGGCCATTACATTTTGAACCGAATATACAAAAAAACAAATGTGATTATTGCTTGAGTGAGTTTACAAATGAAGAGCTGAAGGTGCTTACTAAAGGTGAGTTTGAGGAAACTGAGCATGATCACGAACATCAACACGATCATTATCATGAACATACTGAAGAGTTTGAAACGGAACAAAGTGCTTTTGAGGAGCATTTATCAGAGTATACTTGTAACAGTTGTGGTGCAAATGTGGTAACGGAAGAAACGACTTCTACGACATTCTGTTATTATTGTCATAATCCCGTTATCTTGACAGATAGGATATCAGGAGAGTTTAGACCGGACAAAGTCATCCCTTTTACTTTTGATAAGGAAAAAGCGTTAAATAAATTTATAAATTGGTCCAAAAAGTTCAAGTTCGTTCCTAAAGAATTCTATAGTAAATCACAGCTTGAAAAGATGACAGGTCTATATGTTCCCAACTGGATGGCTGAAACAGACGCACAGGTAGATTATCAAGGAACAGGGACGGCAGTGCGAGTATGGAGAGTAGGAGACACGGAATATACGGAATACAAAAAATTCGATATCAGTAGACAGGGCGATATAAAAGTGGAAAATATTACGGAAATAGCCCTTAAAAAGATAGATCACGACCTCTTAAAAACGATAACTCCATATGATGAATCTAAAGCAGTTGACTTTGATGTATCCTATTTAAATGGATTTTTTTCGGAAAAATACGATATCAAATCGGATGATCTAAAGAAAACAGTGGAAGACAGAGCTGAAATCTATACCAATAATCTACTAAAGGACACTGTTTCGAGATATCGTTCGGTAGATATAAAAAAATCCGAAGTAAATGCTAAGATAAATAGATGGACTTATATACTCTTACCCGTGTGGATTTTAACATATAATTTTGGCGGTAAGACCTATATATATGCTGTAAATGGACAGACCGGAAAGTCATTTGGGGAGCTTCCACTGGATTATAAGAAACTTTCCGTAAATGCGGTTGCAATCTTTGCAGCTGTACTTGCCGTCTTATTGATAGGGGGTTTACTGATATGGTAACTATAAAGAGACTGTTCATGAGCGCATTGATATTAATGATTTTATGTACCGGAGCCAGTGCTTCAAGTATCGTTAAAGTAATCGATAATGCAGGGCTCTTCAGCTCATCCGAACTCGAAGATTTAACCAAAATAGCAGAAGAGATGAGTGCAAAATACGATTTGGATATCGGTATTGGAACTACAAATAGTACAAATGGCATGACCACGATGCAATACAGTGATTATTTTTATGAAAACAATGGTTTTGGATCAAATGGCAGTGGAGTCTTCGTAATGTACGATATGGACAATAGGGAGATATTTATCATCACCGAAGGAAGAGGCAAGGATAAAATTAACGATTCCAAAGTAGAGGGACTTTTGGATTCAGTTTTCGACAATGGGTTAAAAGACGGCAGGTACTATGATTCGGCAGTTGCCTATTTAAAGAAGCTTAATGTCTATTTAAGGGGTAATTATCTATCTCCTCTTGATATGGGTATCAGTGCTCTGGGAGCAATTGGTGCAGGTGGAGGTTTCTTTGGTGCAGTAAAATCTAAGTACAAAGCCAGGACTCAGCCGGTTGAATTTAGTTTTAGGAATAATTCGATAGTGAATTTTGCTTCGTTAGATGATAAATTGTTAGACACCCGAGTTGTTACCAGAGTAATTCCGCGTAATACCGGTAAAGGCGGAGGATGGCGAGGTGGAGGTGGAACTACCACGAGGTCATCTTCAACCGGAAGTGGAAGAACTTATGGTGGAGGAGGAAGGAAATTCTAATGATTGGCAAAAAACTTGTAGCTTTAGTGTTTAGTCCAACCGGAAGTACATTAAAGGTTGTAAGACGATTTTCAAAACATTTTGAAGATTCTGAAATAATTGAATTAACAACCGGTAAAAGTGCTTCGAATTTAGAGTTTGACGATGAAACGATGGTTTTATTCGCTTTTCCGGTATATGCAGGACGGGTACCCGATGTTTATTTTGATAGATTAGAGGATGTTTATGGAGACGAAAACTATGCGATAATTATCGGAGTATATGGTAATAGACATTATGATGATGCACTTTTCGAAATGTATGAGATGCTCTCTGAAAGAGATTTTAATGTCATTGCTGCAGCTGCATTTGTTGCAGAGCATACTTATAGTTCAAAAATTGCAGGCGGCAGACCGGATGAAGCGGATTTGGAAATGGTAGATGCATTTGTAGACATTTTACAATTATTGACGCCTGATGACATCCCGCCTAAGATCCCCGGTGATTATCCATACCGTGAAGGAGTGGGAGTAAGTACTTGGGCTCCATACCCAAGCGACGGATGTATAAGCTGCGGAGTATGCAGTATGGTTTGTCCCGTCGGGATAATCAATCCTGATGGAGAACTTCCAAAAGAGATGATAATCGATTGTCTGCACTGCATGGCATGTGTCAAGAGATGCCCGACCAATGTTAGATTTGCAGATGATGAAGCATTACTTAAACTCATAGCTCATTTAGAAGAAAACTTTGCAGAGCCTAGAAAAGAACCTGAAATATTTTTATAGTTGATAATAGTACTTTATTTGTGATATTATTGTATGGATAGTATTGAAATTCAAAAAACGTTCAATTATCAGTCAGAGAAAATCTACAATAAAATAAATTTGAATTTATTAAATACTACAATTAACATTTTGATACATTATGTGTCTATTTAGGGAGGAATGAACGCAATGGATCCCGATTCCGGACCGGCGATATATTTTCAAATATTACTACTTATTATACTTACCATGATAAATGCTTTTTTTGCTGCTTCTGAAATGGCAATGATTGCTGTTGACAGGAATAGATTAAATGAAAAAGCAGAGAAGGGTAATAAAAAAGCACAATTAATACTTAATTTAAGAAAGGAACAATCGAAATTCCTTTCTACAATACAAGTTGGAATAACATTTGCAAACCTGTTTTCTGCTGCATATGCTGCAACGGGAATCTCTCAAAAGTTTGGAAATTTCCTGAGTAATGTTGGAGTTATATACTCTGAGAGAATTGCGCTTGTTGTCGTAACGATAATACTTTCGTTTTTCACACTTGTATTTGGAGAACTGGTACCAAAGAGAGTTGCTCTTCAGTCATCTGAAAAATTTGCAATGTTTTCAGTTGGTGCAATAAATCTCTTCTCGAAAATTACCAGACCTTTCGTAGCACTTCTTTCCGTGTCTACAAACTTCGTTTTGAAACTTATGGGAATTAGTTTAGAGGGCGTGGAAGAAAAAGTTACAATGGAGGACCTTAAAGCCATCGTCAATGTGGGGCAAGAACAGGGTGTTATTAATCCCGTTGAGAAAAATATGATTGATTCTATAATAGTATTTGACGATAAACTGGCTGAGGAGATTATGACAGCCAGGACGGAAGTCTTTATGATAGATGTAAATGATCCGCTGGAAGATTATCTCGAAGAATTAATGAGGCTTCAATACTCAAGAATACCAGTCTACGAAGACAATGTCGATAATATCATAGGTATTTTATATGTTAAGGACCTTTTAAAATCGACATATGAAGAAGGCTTCAAAGGAGTTGACTTAAGAGAGATCATAAGGCCGGCATATTTTGTACATGAGAGAAAAAATATAAACGATTTATTCATGGATCTTAAGGCATCGAGAAACCATATTGCAATACTAATTGACGAATATGGCGGATTCTCAGGAATTGTAACGATGGAAGACTTGATAGAGGAAATCGTAGGAGAGATTGATGACGAGTACGATCACGATGATCCTGAGGTAACTCAAGTGAATTCCAGATCTTTCTTAGTAAAAGGTTCACTTTCGATTATGGATTTAAATCAAAGACTTGGACTGCATCTAGATGAACAGACGGAGGACTACGATTCTGTAGGAGGACTTATGATAACAGAACTGGGTTATATACCTGAATCAGGTGACAACTCAAGCGTAGTAGTCGATGGCTTGACTTTTACTATCGTAGAAGTAGAGGATAATAGAATTCAAAAAGCCAAGGTAGATATACCTGAAGACATCGAAGAATCAGTAGTAGATGAGTAAGTAGAGGAGCTGTATGAATTTTACAGCTCCTATTTTTTTGGTACATTTATAATGAGTAAATACTATGTTTGATCATATGAAATTAATTAAAACACCTAAAATTCTGATAATCCGAGATGTTGATAAATACCTTATAGGGCACAAAAAAATCCGCTTGGCAAATGATATTTGCTTACCAAGCGGATGATTTATTTACTCTGATATTTTTTTATAACATTATTGGCTGCAGCATCTATTTCTCTTTTTATTTCTTCATAGAGTTCTAAAATATCTTCTGCTTCCTTTGTAAGTGTAGATCCTTTTGAGCCTGTATAACGTTCCAGGAGTTTAAAGCCAAGCATTGTTTCAGCCTCTTTGATTATTCTCCAAGCCTTACTATATGCCATATTCATCTCTTTAGTGGCTTGATTCATTGATCCGGTTTCTTTGATACCATTTAAAAGATATACAATGCCCGGACCAAAACTACCAGGTCTATTTTCGTCTTCATAAGTAGAGATGATTATCTTAGTAGAAACACTTATATTTTTCATATACCTCTCTTTTCTATATTAATAAATAAATAGTTCTCTTTCACCAATATTCGTAATTTGATCTACAGCATCGGATTTAATGGTTACTATATTGGGAAAGCCATCCGATATAAATCTTGCTTCTGGATTTTCATCAAAATGTTTTAACCAATCGTATAGTCCTACTCCATCTACATGTATTTCACTTGCCCTTATCCTATGGATATGATGAGGATTAAACTCCGTATGATATGGAGAAAAATAAGGATCCCAACCTACATTCAGTACGGCTATATTCTTATAATTAAATCCTTCGTATTCTCCACTGAAGATTTTTGCTTCGGCCTCAGAATCAGTAGGTCTTGATCCAAAGGGGAGTGCAAGTGTGTTTACTTCGTAGTTTCCATCAAATAGTGAAGTTAGATATTTCGCTTGTCGTCCGACTTCATATAGTACAGATTCAGGTTTCATCTCTGTTAAATCAGGATGGTTGACAGTATGGTTTCCAAGGTCCATATGATTTTTAATTAAGAAATTAACTTTTTCTTTTTCCTGGCCGGTAACTCTGAACGGAATCTCGCCATTTCCAAAGAAGGTACAATAAGGCTTAACATCAGGATGTTTTTTTGCAAATTCTAAAAGTATGCCGACTGCACAATTAGGATCGATGCTGCCGTCCGAAAGATATCTGAAGTTGTTCTCATTGGTATCGTCAAAAGTTAAAACATAGGGTGTTTTTCCTGCAGGTGTATGAATATTACCACTTACATAATCCTTTAAGCTAATTGGAATATATCCTTTTTCGTAAAGGGTTTCCAAATCCTTTTTAAAATTCTCAGGAGTTCTTACCCACTCTTCCTCTTCAGTTCCGATATTGTGATACATTAAAACCATGATTTTACCGGCTTCATTTGGCTTAAGAGATATATCAACTTTTTGAGCACTACCTTCCTTAACTTCGGCTGTTTGATTATCAAGGTTTTCGTCGGTTTTGACATCTGTTTCTTTATCATTTTTTGAAGTATCGGTACTTTTATTATCTTCTTTGGTATCGACTATATTTTGAGTTGTATTTACTTTTTCATCAGCTGCTTTTGGAGTGCAAGCAGTGAGTAAAAGAATCAATGAAAGTAATATATATTTCAATAGAATTCCCCCTATTCGATATCTATTATTTTAGATTTTCTTTAAATAATTCCTCTGCCAGGTGATAATGTTCTTCCGTAAGCTTTATTGCCAAATCAATATCTTTATTTTTAAAGGCATTGGCAATATCAACGTGTTTTTGAATCGATACACCTTGTTTATCGGCGGTATTTTGAGGCGTGTAAAAAGTTCTGACCAGAACTTCATGTAGTACATTGTATTCTTTAAAGAGTTTTATTAATCTGGAATTTTTAGAATGATCGACAAATGTCTTATGAAATTTATAATCATAATCAAAATATCTTTCTGTTCCTAAATGTTCCCTTTGAAATTCTATATTTTGGAAAGTTTCATTCGATATACTATCGATGTCTCCTTTTTTAAAAGCGGAAATCATACCCCATTGTACAATATACATTAGGACTTCATTGACCTCTAGTGCAAAGTCCAGTGTAAAATCTATTACCTTTGATCCGGTTCTTTCAATAGAATCGATGAGACCATCTGTATGTAGTTTTAAGATAGCATCCCGAACCGGAGTTGAACTTACATCAAATCTATTTTGTAAGTCTCGATTTATAAGCATCTCACCGAATTTTATCTTACCGGTAAGAATATCTCTTTTTAATATCTCGTATATCTGATCGCTTAATGACTTTCTGACTATTCTCATATTATCTCTCTTTCCGTATAAAAATCAAAGTATATCCAAAACGAAACAATGCTCTAAAATATAAATTAGTTATCTCGTTGTAAGTATAAAAATGTCCTAATGATAGATAAAAAGCTGATAATTACTAATTCATATTTAATGCATTAAATATATGTATAATTATAACATAGAAAAATCGATAATGCATCGCAAGCAGGATATATATTAAAATAAAATATTCATTTCATAAGAAATGCTAATAATAGCATAAACAAAACGAATAAAGGAAACTGAAAAATAGAGATATAATAGATATTGATATAAATACAAATACTAAGGAGGTAGTAATATGAAAAATGAAAAACTGAAGATGCTGCTGGGCGGTGGAATCATAGGCCTCTTGGCTGTGTTTTTAGTAAAACAAGGTAATCCCGGAAACATGGGGATTTGTGTTGCTTGTTTCTGGAGAGACATTGCCGGAGCTCTCGGACTCCACAGAGCGGCCGCAGTGCAATACATAAGACCTGAGATTATCGGATTTGTTTTCGGAGCTTTTGCTTCATCTATGTTCAGCAAAGATTTTAAAGCCAGAGGAGGATCATCTCCACTTATAAGATTTTTGCTTGGAGTATTTATGGCTATTGGAGCCTTGGTATTTTTAGGTTGTCCACTTAGAATGATACTAAGACTTGCAAATGGTGATTTAAACGCACTTATAGGAACATTAGGATTTGTCGTTGGAATAATGGTAGGACTTTATTTCTTGAAAAATGGTTATACTCTTGGTAGAAATAAGAAAGAACTTCAAATAGTAGGATATATTATGCCGCTATTTGCTGTTATGCTATTAGTCTTTCTAGTATTGAAACTCGAATTCATACTATTTTCTGAAGAAGGGCCTGGCTCTATGCATGCACCAATCCTTATTTCACTGGTAGCCGGAATTATCACAGGCATACTTTTACAGAGAACCAGAGTTTGTTCAGCAGGAGCATTTAGGGATTTATTCCTGATTAAAGACATGCACTTTATGTACGGTATTATTGGTATTTTTATAGCTGCACTTATAGGAAATCTGACTTTTGGCGGAAGCTTTAAATTGGGCTTCGAAGGACAACCAGTTGCACATTCTGAACATATTTGGAACTTTTTAGGTATGACACTTGTTGGATTTGCAGGTATTCTTCTAGGCGGATGTCCTATTAGACAGACCATACTTGCAGGAGATGGAGATGCAGATGCCGGTATTACAATTTTTGGACTATTGATAGGAGCTGCCATAGCTCATAACTTTGGACTTGCTGCATCCCCTAAAGGTGCACCTTTAAACGGAAGAATAGCTGTTATTATCGGTTTGATTCTATGTACGATTATTGCATATATCTATACTAATAAAAGAGCGGAGGGATAGTATGAAAGAAATAGATGTTAGGGGTTACTCCTGTCCTGAACCTGTAATTAGGACAATGAATGCTGTAAAAGAAGGTAATGCGGAATTGGAAATTTTAGTTGACACCAATGTATCTAAAGAGAATGTTAGCAGATACTTAAAAGAAAATGGATATAATGTGGATGTAAAAGAAACCGGGGACTATTATACGATAATTGGGAAAAAATAATGGAAATTGGTTATTATTTTACATTTGACACTATAAGTGAAGCTCTAAGGTTTGAAAAAGAGTTAAAAAACAGCAATATTTATGTAAAACTTATGCCTGTTCCCAGAAGATTCAGTTCTTCTTGTGGGACATGTGCGGCAATAAAAAAAAACGATTTAATAAAAGTAGAATTATTAATAAGTGAAAAAAACTTGTTCTATCATGAATTATATGACAATAAATAGAGTTTAGCCTAAGCAAAAGACGAAGATTTCAAACTTCGTCTTTTTTTGAAAAAGTTTGAAAAAAGATTAATTTTTTGTTGACAAATGTTTTCATAGAGTATATACTATAATAAAGCGTAATGCATAATGCATCGCAACATAAAATTTTAATTGGAGGTCTTTTTAAATGGATTACAAAAAATATCCCGCTGAACCGTACAGAGTAAAAGTTGTTGAAACAGTAAAAATGGTAGATAAAGCTGAGAGAGAAAGAGTAATGAAGGAATCTGGTTACAATACTTTCTTACTACCTTCAGAAGATGTATATATAGACTTACTTACAGACAGTGGAACTAACGCAATGTCTGACAAGCAATGGGGCGGAATGATGGTTGGAGACGAAGCATATGCAGGAAGTAGAAACTTCAAACATCTTGAAGAAACAGTTCAAGACATATTCGGATTCCCTCATCTAGTACCTACTCACCAAGGACGTGGTGCTGAGAATATCCTATCTTCAATAGCAATTAAACCTGGACAATATGTACCTGGAAACATGTACTTCACAACTACAAGATTCCACCAAGAACACAATGGCGGTATCTTCGTAGATATCATTAGAGACGAAGCTCATGATGCAGGATTAAGCATTCCTTTCAAAGGAAATATAGATATTAAAAAACTTGAAAACCTTATAAACGAAAAAGGTGCTGAAAATATAGCATATGTTTGTTTAGCAGTTACAGTAAACTTAGCCGGTGGACAACCAGTTTCTATGGCTAATATGAAAGAAGTTAGAGAACTTACTGCAAAACACGGAATCAAAGTATTCTTTGATGCTACAAGATGTGTTGAAAATGCTTACTTCATTAAAGAACAAGAAGAAGGCTATGCAGACAAGACAATAAAAGAAATCGTAAGAGAAATGTTCAGCTATTCTGACGGTGCTACTATGTCAGGTAAGAAAGACTGTATCGTTAACATCGGTGGATTCTTAGCGATGAGAGATGAAGAATTATTCTTAAAAGCTAAAGAATTAGTAGTTGTTTACGAAGGAATGCCTTCATATGGTGGAATGGCTGGTAGAGACATGGAAGCAATGGCTATCGGTCTTCAAGAAGCTATGCAATTCGAATACATCCAACACAGAGTTCTTCAAGTTAGATACCTAGGCGAACTTCTTAAAGAAGCTGGAGTTCCAATAGTTGAGCCTGTTGGTGGACACGCAGTATTCCTAGATGCTAGAAGATTCTGTCCACATCTAGAGCAAGATGACTTCCCGGCACAATCATTAGCAGCTTCACTTTTCGTAGAATCAGGAGTAAGATCTATGGAAAGAGGTATAGTATCTGCAGGTAGAGATATCAAAACCGGCGAACATCATAGACCAAAGCTTGAAACAGTAAGACTTACAATTCCAAGAAGAGTTTACACTTACAAGCATATGGACGTTGTAGCTGACGCTGTTATCAAATTATTCAAGCATAAAGAAGACATCAAGCCATTAAGATTCACTTATGAACCAAAACAACTTAGATTCTTCACAGCTAGATTTGAACCATACGAAAAATAATTAGAATGTATTAGGCATTCCTTCGGGGATGCCTTTTTATTTGGAATCAATTTGACTTAAAACTTTGTATGTATTAAACTCAAAATAAGAGTTTAAGGAGGATATATGCGAATAGAAAAAATATTATCAAAAGTTGATCATACATTGCTGTCGCCGACGGCAACTTGGGAAGATATTTTAGTGGTACTGGAAGATGCAATCAGATATAAAACAGCATCTGTATGTATACCGCCATCTTATGTAGACAGAGCTTATGAAACCTTGAAAGGCAGAGCTGTAATTTGTACTGTAATTGGATTTCCATTGGGGTATCAAACGACAGAGGCAAAAGTATATGAAACAGTCGATGCAATAAATAATGGCGCTGATGAAATCGACATGGTTATTAATATAGCGGATTTAAAAAATAAAAAGTATGAAGAGATTAAGACTGAAATTTCAACGATTAAGGAATTTTGCGGCGAAAGAATTCTAAAAGTTATAATAGAGACTGCTCTATTGACCGAAGCTGAAAAGATTAAGATGTGTGAAATCATATCTGAAACGGGTGCTGATTATATTAAGACATCTACCGGATTTGCAGAATCAGGAGCAAAACTCGAAGACATCATACTATTTAAAAAGCATATCTCTGAAAATGTAAAAATTAAAGCTGCAGGAGGAATCTCATCACTAGAAGATGCAGAGGCATTTATAAAAGCCGGAGCCGATAGGCTTGGTACGAGTAGAATCGTTAAAATTGCAAAGGGTTTAAGTGATGACGGATCATATTAGGGAACTGATACAGCTTGCAATAGATAATATTAAATACTCATATGCTCCTTATTCCGAGTTTAATGTTTCTGCAGTTTTAGAAACAGCCACCGGAGAGCTTTATACAGGCGTAAATATAGAAAATGCAGCTTACAGTCCTACCAATTGTGCAGAGAGAACTGCAGTTTTTAAAGCAGTAAGTGAAGGACATAGAAATTTTTCGAGAATTGTAATCCTTGGGGGAAGTAAATCGAATATTATAGATTTTGTAACACCATGCGGAGTTTGTCGACAGGTTCTAGTTGAATTCACGAATCCTGAAGAGTTTGAAATTATCCTTGCAAAATCAGTGGACGAGTACAAAATAATGAAATTGAGTGAACTTTTACCATATAGCTTTGGACCATCGGATTTGGAGTGATACAATGCGTGCTTATGACATTATCGACAAGAAGAAGAGAGGACATGAATTATCAAAAGAGGAAATTACTTTTATAATTGATGGATACTTAAAAGGCGAGATACCCGATTATCAAGTATCGGCACTCTTGATGGCAATTTATTTTACCGGTATGAAGGACGATGAATTGTCTGAATTGACTTTTATTATGCGCGATTCAGGCGATATCATTGACATGAGTAGAATTGAAGGTGTAGTTGTAGACAAACACTCAACCGGTGGAGTTGGAGACAAGACCACACTCATTGTGGCTGCGATAGCCGCTTCAAGAGGAGTCAAGATATGCAAAATGTCAGGTAGGGGACTTGGACATACCGGAGGAACCGTCGATAAAATGGAATCCATACCGGGTTTTAAAACAGAAATTGATCCAGAGGAAGTCTTTCAAATTGTAAATAAGATAGGTGTATCCATAGTAGGGCAATCTGGAAATCTGGCACCTGCAGATAAAAAAATATATGCATTAAGAGATGTCACTGCTACCGTAGACAGCATACCTCTTATTGCCGCTTCAATCATGAGTAAAAAACTGGCAGCAGGTTCAGATGCGATAGTCCTCGACGTCAAGATGGGCAGTGGAGCATTTATGAAAAATATCGAAGATGCTAAAAGCCTTGCAAGGCATATGGTCGATATCGGAACGGCTGCTGAGAAAAATACCGTAGCACTTATTACCAATATGGATGTACCATTGGGAGAAGCTGTAGGTAATAGGAATGAAATCGTAGAAGTAGTCAATACATTAAGAGGCTCAGGTCCTAAGGATCTCGAAATCATCTGTTTGGAACTTGCAGCCCAAATGATCTACTTGGCAGGTATAGAAGAATTGGAAACAGCAAGAGATAATGCAGCAAAATCTCTAAAAGATATGTCCGCATATAATAAATTTATTGAACTCGTTAAAATACAGGGTGGAGATACTACGGTTTTTGATGATTTAGAAGCTTTCTCGAAAGCTGAATTTAAAAGAGAGATAAAAGCACAAAAAACCGGAGTCATAACATCAATGGATACCGAGTCAATAGGATTGGCAGCTTCACTCCTAGGAGCAGGAAGAACCAAACTGGATGATGTACTGGATTTCACAGCCGGGGTAAATATATATAAGAAAACCGGTGATTCAGTCGAACTTGGAGATACTATTGCAACCATATACACCGCTGATGAAAGTAGATTGGACGAAACTGAAAGAGTTTTACTAGAAGCCTATTCATTCGACGGTGAATTAGTAGAATATCCGATGATAATTGAAATAATAGGAAGTAAATAAACATAAATAAATAGAACTATTTCAAAAAGATAATAAATTTAAAAAGGACCTATCACAACGATAAGTCCTTTTTAAATACAATAAAATCATATCAAAAAACTATATTAAATATAAAAACATACACTATAACCTTCACAAAAATAAGGGGGTCAGGCTTCTATTATTTTATTTTTTGGATGCATATACCATATAGTGTATAAATAAATGCTTGACAAACGTAGATAAAACAACATATGATAAAACTAGACATTAGGATACACATTATAATTATACAAAAAATAGTAGAAATAAAAGCCTGACCCCGTTTTAGCGTTGAAATATAGGGAAATGATAAAACGAGAAAATGTATAAATGATGATAATTAGAGGTTTGATTTTTGGGGATTTATTTGTTTATAAATAAAGGGGTTAAAGAAAATTCATGGTAGGTTGCACCTTTTTCATAAAAAAAATAGTGTATCAGAATTTAGTTTATTCTGATACACTACTTTTTACTTTTAGTTTTGATTACTCATCTTTATTCCAGTTTATTAGTCGCTGGCTTTTAATTTTTATATTTTTAATCATATCTTGAAGATCTACTTTATATTTATCGGGATTGAAGCGTTTTATGGTATCTTCATAGACTTTGTAGACAGAAAGTCCGAAATTCTCTTTGCTGAATTTTTCGCTGCTTTCTTTGGCGTTTCTAGAAAACTCGGCTCTCATCTCATCATCGGTTAGCAGTTTCTTTGCATATTCGATAAATTCAGCTTCATTTTTATAAGTAAATCCATTATAGCCATTTTCTATTACTTCGTCTATTGCTTCGTCTTCTCTACATACTTCAGGAAGACAGTTAGCTAATGCTTCTACATATGTTAAGCCCTGGGTTTCACTAACAGATGCAGATATAAAGATGTCTCCGGTTTGGTAGTAGTCTACAACTTCATCGGGGTTAATCATTCCGGTAAAGATTATTTTACCCATTAATTTTTTCGATTGTACATACTCTTTTAATTCAGACATATATGGGCCGTCACCGACAATTACAAAATTAACTTTATCGTATACTTGTAGCAGCATACCGAAATTATCTACGAGTTCTTTTAAGTTTTTCTCTTCGGCAACTCTACCGATATTTATTAGTATTTTATTATCTTCAGGGATATTTAAAGATGATCTGATTTCATCTTTACGCTCTTTAGAGACTACTTTATTATATCGACTTAAATCAATACCTGTAGGAATAATTACCAGATTATCATTCAATTCATAAGATAATAGGGTGTTTTTTACCTTTTTTGTTGGGGCTATTACGGTTTCAGCATTTTTCAGCCTATATCTCATAATTTTAGATACCATTGCCTTGCCAAGTTTTTTATTAGGTATGACGTACTGAGTATAGTACTCGTATAGTGTATGGTAGGTGTGTACTATGGGTACACCTGTTTTTTTAGCGATCCTATACGCAAATGTATAAGTAAAGAATTCACACTGACTATGAATTATGTCAGGTTTCCAGTCGATTAACTCATTTAAAATTCTGCTATTAAAGGCAAAGGTCGCCCTTACGTCGGGATATACCTTTATGCCGAATGATCTGACAAAATAAAAATCACCATCGATATAAGAGTCATCTGATTTTGATAGAGTTAATATTTTTACATCATGACCCTGTTTTTTTAATTCTCTATATAAATTCATAAACGAAACTACTACACCATTAACTGCTGGCACAAACCAGTCAGAAGTTAAAAGTATCTTCATAAAGCACCTCCGATTGTTATAACTATATTCTATCACATTTATTGTTATTTAAAGAGTATTATATTAGAATTTTATCCTACAATCTTGTAATAATCCTAAATATTTCTTAATTATATATAAGAATAACATAATTATGTGATAAATTTTGAAATTGGGTATAAATAAGATGAGGTATTAATTAGGAATGATTGTGGAGGTATAATATGAAATGGCAAGGAAGAAGACAAAGTTCAAATGTTGAAGACAGAAGAGGTCAAAGACCTGTTGGTGGAGGATTCGGCGGAGGTGGTATGAAACTCGGCGGAGGTTCTCTGGTTATACTCTTACTTGTATTCTTGCTATCCGGGGGAGATTTAAACTCAGTGCTCGACATGATGGGAGGAAGCCAAACTCAACAAACTCAAAATGTCGATTATCAGGCAACTGAACAAGAAGAGGAGTTAAAAGCATTTTCATCTACTGTATTTGCGGATCTTGAGGATGTATGGACAGAGATGTTCAAAGGCACAAATGTAGATTACACTCTACCTAAATTAGTAATTTACTCTGGAAGTGTTAATAGTGGTTGTGGAGCTGCAAGTTCGCAAGTAGGACCATTTTACTGTAGTGCCGATAAAAGTGTATACATCGATTTGAGTTTTTATAATCAATTAAAGTCGAAGTTTAAAGCACCCGGTGATTTTGCTTTTGCCTATGTGTTGGCGCATGAAGTTGGTCACCATGTTCAGAATGAACTTGGAGTTCTCCAACAGGTGCATGAATATAGACAAAAGTTAAGTCAAAAGCAATATAATGAACTGTCGGTTAGGATGGAGCTTCAAGCAGATTACTATGCAGGTGTATTTGCAAAGCATATTAAGGGTAAGGGCTATCTAGAAGAAGGAGATATAGAAGAAGCAATTAGAGCTGCCGGGGCAGTTGGTGACGATACCATACAGGAAAGTATGGCAGGAAGAGCCAATCCAGATACATTTACTCATGGTACGAGTGAACAAAGAATGAGATGGTTCATGAAAGGTTATGAAAAAGGTACAATACAAGATGGAGATACCTTCAATGCTAATGAGCTATAATTATTTTAACAACCGGTTTCTTAATTTTAGGGAACCGGTCATTTAATTTAAACTTAAAACAGATATTGAACAAGATAAACAAAAACGCTTATATTCGGGTATTTATCGTAAAAAGTTTTTGAATAGTAATGCCAATTCTGTTATAATATAGTTATACAACAACATTAGGGAATAAGGTTAGATACCTTAGCAGCCCCCGCTACTGTAATACGGATTGAACGACATATGCCACTGAAAGGGAAGGCGTCGTTTGAGATGAAGTTGAGCCAGGATACCTAATACTATTGTAATACTTCGGTGGGAAGATTACTTAGCTTTCCCAACCATAGGTTGGGTTTTTTATCTTCTACACCAAAAGGAGATGATGGTGTGAAAAAAAGTTTTAAAGTACTATTTATCATATCACTATTGTACTTAGTGACTATGATACCTCAAGATGCATTTGCAATGCATATTATGGAAGGATTTTTACCAAAGGGATGGGCTATAGGCTGGTGGGTAGTATCGATACCTTTTATGGCTATAAGCATTAATAAATTGCAAAAATTATTAAAAGAACATCCCGATAAAAAACTGCTGGTGGCATTGGCAGGAGCATTTGTATTTTTATTATCCTCTTTAAAAATTCCGTCGGTAACAGGATCATGCTCACATCCTACAGGGGTAGGACTTGGAGCAATACTCTTTGGACCATGGGTTATAGTAATACTGGGGGTAATAGTACTCTTATTCCAAGCTACTTTGCTGGCACATGGTGGATTGACTACTTTGGGAGCCAATGCTTTTTCGATGGCAATAGTAGGTCCCTTCGTTGCATATGCAGTTTTTAAATTACTTAAGAAAGCAAAAGTAAATACCTTCGTTTCTGTAGGTATTGCAGCTGCAGCCGCAGATTTAATTACTTATGTAGTTACATCCATACAGCTTGGTGTTGCATTTCCGGCTGACAATATGATGGTACAAATAGGAAAATATATGACAATATTTGCCTTCACTCAAGTTCCTATAGCTATAGCAGAGGGAATTCTTACAGCATTGATATTTGAAAGAATTGCTCATTATGAAGGGGAGGGAAATCTAATTGAAAAAGTCTACTAGAATAATCTTGATAATAACACTTATAGTGTTATTTATTGCACCATTGTACATGAATAAAGGTGCAGAATTTGGTGGCGCAGACGGAGCAGCAGAAGATGCGATAACAGAAAACAACCCTTGGTATGAGCAGTGGTTTGAACCGATTATCGAACCTGCAAGTGGCGAAATCGAGTCGATGCTATTTGCATCTCAAGCGGCGATAGGCGCAGTACTTATCGGATACTATTTTGGATTTAAAAAAGGGAAAACTCATGTCAATAATTGATATCGTTTCAAATTCTAACAAATTTACTAATATAGATTACAGAATTAAAATGATGGTGGGCATTCTTATGCTCACCATCAGTTTAATTACAAACAATACATATGTACAAATTGGAATAATAGTTTTGATAATGATATTGTTAATACCGATAGCGGGTATATCTCCAAGAATTATACTGAGAATTTACAAAATACCACTTGGATTCATTATCATGAGCATAATAGTCATGATAATTGGGATTTCCAAAGACAGCAATAATTATTTTTATAGTTTTAATTTAGGTAAATATTTTATAGGAATCAGCAAGATAGGCTTTTCAGTAGCTGTAAATACACTGTTTAGAACCTTGTCTGCAATAAGTTCCACCTTTTTTATTTCGCTTACTACGCCTCTTCATCAACAAATAAAAGGATATAAATTAATTAGGATACCAGATGTCATAATTCAGCAGATGGTTCTGATCTACAGATTCATATCAGTGTTTTTTAAAGAGATGAAAGAGATGGAAGATGCCATAACATTAAGAACCGGATACAAGAATAGAAGACTTTGGCTAAAATCATCAGCTGTTTTGGCGAGTTCACTTTTTATTCGCATAATGAGTAGCTTCGACGATTGGAAAAATGCAATGGAATTAAGATTGGGAAATGAATCGGCAGAGGAGGAAGTAGAATGTTAAAAGTAGAAAATTTAAAATACATATATCCTGATGGAACTCTTGCCTTAGACGATATCAGCATGGACTTTGACAAAGGTTCCTGCATTGGAATAATAGGTGAGAATGGAGCGGGGAAGTCTACTCTTTTACTTAATATTCTTGGGATACTTAAACCTTCCTCCGGCACTGTAAAATACCTTGGAAATGACATCGAATACAATTCAAAATACATGAGATTATACAGAAGTGAAGTCAATCTTATGATGCAGGATCCCGATAGGCAGATATTTTATTCAACGGTAAAGGAAGATGTAGGTTTTGCACTTAGAAACCTTGGACATTCAGAAGAGGAAATTGAAGAGAAGGTAGAAAGAGCATTGACCATAACAGGTTTAAAAGATATCCAAGAAAAATCGGTCAACTTTTTAAGTTATGGTCAGAAGAAGAGAGTTGCTCTGGCAGGTTTATTAGTTATGAATCTAAAACTATTATTTATGGATGAGCCTACTGCCGGCTTGGATCCAAAGATGGTTGAAGGGATGAAAAAACTTCTCTATAAACTCATGGAATCGGGGATAAAACTTGTAATATCAAGTCATGATATGAACTTTATATACGAAATGTGCGATTATATCTACCTTCTTAAATCGGGGAAACAAGTCAAAGAGGGAAATGAAAAGGAAGTATTTCTGGATACTGATTTTATAAAGTCCATTTCTCTTGAGCAGCCCTCACTTGTAAAACTTCATTTAAATACCTCATTACCGCTATTTAAGCATGAGTGTGAATTATACGAATACTTAAAAAAATAAAGGTATTGATAATAGTTATTAATTATGCTACAATAACACCTAGAGGGGGTGGGGGTATATGAAATCTGAATTTTCTGTAAGTGGCATGACTTGTTCTGCTTGTTCTTCAGCTGTTGAAAGAGCAGTTTCCAAAATAGATGGAGTAGATGAAGTTTCAGTTAACCTACTTACAAATAGTATGAGCGTGGATTACAAGGACAATGTCAGTTCATCAGATATTATCAATGCTGTAAAAGATGCAGGATATGATGCTATAGATAAGTTAGAAGTTTCAAAAAATGTAGTTGTAAAAGCAAGTGGACAAGATGATATTATTCAAAAAGAATACGAGTCAATGAGGTTTAGAGTTTGGGTCTCCTTTGTTTTTATGATACCACTTATGTATATTTCAATGGGTGGTATGATTGGACTACCCGTGCCTTCAATTTTTGAAGGACCTGAGAACAGTGTTATCTTTGCTTTTACGCAAATGCTTATGACATTGCCGATCATGTATGTCAATAGGGCATACTATATAAACGGTTTTAAAGCGCTTTATAAAAAGCATCCAAATATGGATTCGCTTATTGCGATTGGATCCAGTGCAGCTTTTGTATATGGACTTTTCGTAATTTACAAACTCGCTTACGGTTTAGGGCATGGTCAAATGGATATTATACACCAGTACATGCACAGTCTTTATTTTGAGTCTGCTGCCATGATACTTGCGCTTATTACTTTGGGTAAGTATTTAGAGGCCAAATCTAAAGGCAGAACCACGGATGCAATTAAAAAACTCATGGATTTATCTCCTAAGACTGCAATAAGGATTAGTGGAAATCTTGAGACGGAAATACCGATTGAAGAAGTGGTTGTAGGTGACACGCTGCTTGTCAGACCCGGAAGCGCAATACCTGTTGACGGAAAAGTAATCGACGGTATTGGATCGGTAGATACTTCATCCATTACAGGCGAGAGTATTCCGGTTGAGGTAAGTAGTGGTTTCACTGTTATAGGATCTACCATTTTAAAGACGGGAACTTTAAAAATTGTTGCTGAAAAAGTCGGTGAAGATACTACCATTGCCAAAGTAATACAACTGGTTCAAGATGCAAATGCAACGAAAGCTCCAATTGCAAAGATTGCAGATAAAATAAGTTTGGTATTTGTACCGATTGTAATTGTAATTGCCATTATTACGACAATTGTATGGATGGTGCTCGGATCGGGATTTGAATTTGCGCTTACAATGGGGATTTCCGTATTGGTAATATCATGTCCTTGTGCTCTTGGACTTGCTACTCCAGTAGCAATTATGGTTGGAACGGGCAAAGGGGCTGGAAACGGCATTTTGATTAAGTCGGCTGGAAGCCTGGAAACACTTCATAATATCGGGGCAGTCGTATTAGATAAGACGGGCACGATTACCATGGGAAAACCGGAAGTTACAGACATCATCAACACAGGCATAGTAGAGGAATCAAAACTTTTAAATATTATAGGTTCACTGGAGCAACCTTCGGAACATCCGCTAAGCCTTGCTATAAAAGAATATGTTTTAAGTAGAGGGATAAAAGCTGCTTATGCATCGGAATTCAACAATCATCCCGGCAAGGGGATTGAAGGAATTGTAAACGGAGTCAGATATTATGCCGGTAATCTAAAGTATATGAGAGAATTATCGATTGAATTATCGGGCAGTAACGAACTTGCGGATAAATTATCCAAAGAAGGTAAAACGGTTCTCTATTTCTCTGATGCCGAAAATATTATCGGACTGGTTGCAGTTGCTGACAAGATAAAGGAAACATCTAAAGAAGCTATTGAGATGATGCATGAAAGTGGACTTTCGGTATATATGCTAACCGGAGATAATAAGATTACTGCCGAGGCAATAGGACGTGAATTGAAGCTTGATGATGTAATATCCGAAGTAATGCCACAAGATAAAGAATCAATGGTTAGGAGTATTAAAGAAAAAGGCGTTCAAGTTGCAATGGTTGGTGACGGTATCAATGATGCACCGGCACTTGCAAGAGCAGATGTGGGAATAGCAATCGGCGCCGGAACTGATATTGCCATGGATGCAGCAGATATAGTTCTGATGAAAAGTGATTTGGTAGACGTGGTCAATGCAGTAGAGCTTAGTAAGAGGACTATTACTACGATAAAACAAAATTTGTTTTGGGCATTCTTTTACAATGTACTATGTATACCGTTAGCTGCAGGTCTTTTCTATAAGCCCTTCGGAATATCTCTTAATCCAATGATTGCTTCTGCTGCTATGAGTTTAAGTTCAATATTTGTAGTTACTAATGCACTAAGATTAAATAGTTTCAAACCTCAGAGAGCTGTAAATAAAATCGATAATGTTGTAAATATAGAATATAAAAGTATAGAAGAGAAAAAGGAGAATGGTAAAATGAAAAAAATAATAAAAATCGAAGGAATGAGTTGTGGACATTGTTCAGGAAGAGTTGACAAAGTCTTAAACGAAATCGAAGGAGTTCATGCAGTTGTAGATTTGGAACGAGCTCAAGCTGAAGTGGAGATGCCGGACTCACTTGATATAAAGGTGTTAACTGATGCAATTGAGGATGCAGGATACGAAGTAGTCGGAGTAGAATAATGAAAAGTGATCCTGACAAAGTATTGAGGAGGCTGAAAACTGCAAGAGGACAGATAGAAGGGATAATTAGAATGGTGGAAGAGGACAGATATTGTATAGACATATCCAATCAACTACTTGCGACCGAGGCCATCATAAAATCGGTTAATAAAATAATCCTTCACGATCATCTCAATCACTGCGTACTAAGTTCGATAGAATCTGATAATCAGGAAGATAAGGAAAGAAAAATTCAAGAGATTCAAAAAATACTGGATAAATTTTTAAAATAATGCTTCAAATTAGAGTACCTGTACCTTTTAAGATATGGGTACTTTTTTTGTGACATAATTGTAAGAATAAAAACTATGAATTAATTATAAAATAGTGGGTAAATGTATTAGTAGATATGTTATGATATAAGGAGAAACAGAAGTTTTTTTGTATCAAAGACTTGATAATTTATGTAGACTGAAAGGGATGACATATTTGAATAGATACGCTAAATTGATTGCGATTGCTTCCGGAATTATAACCTTTGTTTTATTTCGTTCAGTTACGGCAGCTTACGATATTGGATGGTTCTTAGCAGCCGTACTTGGATACGGTGTGTATTTTTCTGTAGAGAAAGTGTTAAGTGCAGAGCCGGAGGTTAAGAAACTGAAGAAACCACCAACTCTAAAGGTTGGAATACTTACTGATGAACATGAACTGAAAAGTATGATGAATGATGCTTATGAAGATCTCATACAGATACAAAAATGCTACAGAAAAGCTAAGCATGAATCGATAAGAATTAACGGGGAGAAATTATTCCATACAGGAGTTACTATTTTTGAACATCTTAGAAAAAATCCTTCAAAGATAAGGCAAGCCAGAAGATATCTGACTTATTACTTGGATACAGCTGCAGGGATTATGAACAAGTATATTGGATTTGTAGAAACCAGATTGGATACTGAAGAAATTAATAAGGTGTATTTGGAAACAGAAAAAGCTCTTGAAATATTAAATGAGGCATTTAATAAACAATTTGTAAAGTTAATGCAAAATGATATGATGGACATAGAGGCTGATGTTAAAGTTCTAGAAGATACTCTTAGAACAGAAGAATAATAAATATAAAAATGAGGAGGAACAATGGACGAGATTAAAAAAATAGACGAAGGGAATTCTGAAATAACCCTGAGAGACTTGGCTAAGCAAAAAGATGCAATTGAGAAGATGGAAAGAGAAAAGAAGGAAGAAGTCGCTGAAATTTCTCAAAAGATAGAAAATCTGACGCCGGAAGATCGTAATAAAATCGAAGAATTAAAATCTGGAATAAATCTATTGGATTCACAACTATCAACACAATACGGCGTAGGTGCTCAAAGAAACCTGTCTGCATTTTCTGATACCATACTATCAAATATAAAGGCTAAAGACGCAGGTGAAGTTGGAGTATTGATGACTGAACTTATGGAAAAAGTCAAAGGTATGGAGATTGAAAACATATCGGACAAAGGCGGTTTTTTCAGCAATCTTCCATTTGTTAAAAATGTTCAAACAAGTATTGAAAGAATGATGGGCAAGTACGAAGTCATGGAGATCCAGATAGACAAAATAGAAGGACAATTGGACAAAGCGAGACTTGAAATGCTAAAAGACATTGCAATGTTCGATACCCTTTACCAAAAAAACCTCGAATACTTCAACGATCTTCAGCTATATATAATTGCTGGAGAAGAAAAACTTGCTGAGACAAGAAATGTTACACTGCCTAAATTAAGAGAAGAGGCACTGCAAAGTGGAGAGCCGATGGATGCACAATTGGTCAGTGATTTTGAAGAAACTTTAAATAGATTTGACAGAAAACTTCATGATTTAAAGTTGAGCAAGACGCTTGCAATTCAAACAGCACCACAAATTAAACTAATCCAAAACAATGATAAGCTGCTTGTAGACAAAATTCAAACTGCCATACTAAACACCATACCGCTTTGGAAGAGTCAAATTGTTATAGCGCTTGGGCTGCATAGACAAGACAGTGCTTTAAAGATGCAGCAAGCAGTAACTGAAACTACCAATGAATTACTACGCAGAAACTCCGAAATGATTAAACAGAATACAATCGGCGTTGCAAAGGAATCAGAAAGAGGAATAGTAGAATTCGAGACACTTAAAAAAGTCAATGAGGATTTAATTACGACAATACAAGAAACTCTAAAAATACAAAGAGAAGGAAGACAGAAGAGACTGCAAGTTGAAGCTGAACTTACAGAACTTGAAGGAAAACTTAAAGAAACACTTCTTCAAAGCATTACAGAAGATAAAAATCAATAATATTATAAGGCAGCCGTCATTTTGGCTGCTTTTTTATGGTCAAAGCTAAATTCGCTTAAATAAACATCCGGTTTTAATAATCTCTGTGAATAGGTTATAATAAGTATATAAATTAGGAGGCGAACTATGCTAAATTCATTTGATTTTGAAAAATATAAATATAAGTATGAAAATGAAAAAGGTTCCGACTTAAGAGAGGAATTCGGACTGCTTCAGAGAAAACTAAAAGAGTTTGGAATACCTGTTATAATCCTGATTGACGGATGGGAATCAGCGGGAAAAGGTTATGTCATCAATGATTTGGTGAGAGAAGTAAATAATAAGTACACTAAGGTACATGTCATTGATGCTATGACTGATGAAGAAAAAGCCAAGCCTTTTTTATGGAGATTTTGGGAGCGTATACCGGCTAAGGGGGATATAGCAGTATTTGATAGAAGTTTCTACTACGATATCATGGACAATTACAAGATATCCGATAAGAAATTTAAAACTTATCTTGAGGAATTGGAGACGATAGAAAGACAATTGACCGATGATGGCACTCTTATCTTAAAGTTTTTCCTTAATATCACCCAGAAGACACAAGCTGAGAGAATAGACTCATATAAGAAAGACGAGTTTAAAAAGGTGCTCGTAGGAGACAGAGATTTAAGGCAGAGAGCAGACTATGACAAGTATAAGCAGCATTTCAACGATGTCCTTGAAAAGACGAATTTCAAGGGGTCAAAATGGCATTTAGTTCCGTCTGAGTCTATGAAAAAGGCATCATATGAAGTGCTCGGGATTTCAATTGATATAATTAAAAAGACAATTTTCAAATATATGGAGTCGGGAAGTATTTCTGAACCGTATAGCATAGAGTTTCCTAAGTCAGAAAAAATAATAGAAAATTTGGATTACTCAAAATATCTTACAAGAGAAGAATATGAAAAGGAAAAGAAGAAACTTGAAGGGAGTTTAGCTTCCCTCGGCTATGAGTTCCACAAAAAGAAAATTCCTACAATTATAATCTTTGAAGGTGTCGATGCTGCCGGCAAGGGTGGGGCGATAAAAAGGCTTACCAAGTGCTTTGACCCTAGAGGATATGATGTAGTGCCCATATCTGCGCCCACAGAGTTGGAGAACTCATATAATTACATGTGGAGATTCTGGAATGTAATACCTCCTAAAGGTAGAATGGTAATATTTGACAGATCATGGTATGGTAGAGTTCTTGTCGAAAGAATCGAATCATTTGCCAGTGAGTTTGAATGGAAACGTGCTTATAGGGAAATCAATGAAACAGAGAAGCTTTTAAAGAAATCTGGGGTGCTCGTTCTTAAGTTTTTCCTAGCCATTGACAGCAAGGAACAATTAAAGAGATTTAATGAAAGGCTCCTGGACCTTGGGAAAGAGTATAAGTTAACTTCTGAAGATTGGAGAAATAGGGAGAAGTGGGATTTATACATCGAAGCATATGATGATATGCTAGCCAGGACATCAACTGATCATACTCCATGGATAGTAATTCCAGGAAATGATAAGTACTATGCGAGGATTAGAGTTATGAAGGAAATGCTGAAGAGGGGAAGAGAGTTTATAGACTCACTAAAAGATGCGAATAGTTTTTAAATTTTTCTTCCGTTCCAGGTTTTAAGAAAAAGCCATTTATTGCTCTTCCAGAGATTCTAATACCGCTTCGCTTGAAAGAATAGAATCTAAACCTTACAGAACAATAAATGGATTTTTCTACAAAAACCTTCCAAAGTCAGAATGACTCCAAAATATTCTCATTGGTGTACTGAAGGTAGCGACGAGGAGATGTCGCTTTTATTTGAAAAAAAGATAAAATATGTACGTAGGTGAACTGGTGGTAGCGATGAGGAGATATCGCTTTTTGAGTGGTAGTTTTTTCTACTAAAACCTTCCAAAGTCAGAAAAATTTAAAATCGTTTCGCTGGGTTTACTTAAATTAGCGAATAAAATCACTATGTCAATAAATAAAATATTATTATAGATAAAAAGGAGAAAGTATGGAAAAAACAAATTGGGATTTGAGTAAGATTTACAGTGATGAAAAATCATTTTACGAGGATGTTGAAAGGGTAAAGGATGAAATTAAGAAAATCGGGGATTTAAAGGGAGATTTTTCGGGGAATTTTAAAGAGATCATTACCGCAATGGCTGACTCTGCTGAGTTGATGCAAAGGCTGTATGTCTATGCTCATATGAAGAGGGATGAGGATAGTAGAGAGAGTTTTGGGCAGACGATAGCGCTTGAAACTGAAGCTTTGAATAATGAACTGGTTACCGCGGGGTCTTTCTTCCAGCCTAATTTATTGATGTTAACAGAGGATGAATTAGATAAGCTGATAGTGGACAATGATTTAGAATTATACAGATCCTACCTAGATAAGATGTTTAGATTTAAGCCTCATACTCTTAGTCAAGAGGAAGAATATATTATGGGAGCTATGGCAAAGTTGGAAGAGGGACCTTCTAATTCCTATTATCTCTTAATGAATGCGGATTTGGTATTCCCTCGAATTAAAAGCTTGGACAATATAAGGCTTACAAGTGCAAATTATGTAAATCTTCTTAAAAATAAGAATAGGGAAGTAAGGGAAGAGGCTTTTACAAAAATGTATTCGACTCTTGGTATGATAGATAATACCATATCTTCTATGCTCTACTCCAATATCAATAATACTGCCTTACAGGCAAAGCTTAGAAAGTATGATTCTTCGCTTCAGATGATGCTTTTTAAAGATGATGTAGATGTAGAGGTGTATGATAATCTCCTTGGAGTTATTAACGATTATCTTCCTGTTCTTCACGATTATTACAGGATTAGAAAAGAGTATCTTAAACTCGATGAACAACATATGTATGATGTATATCTACCGCTGACTAGTGACTTTGATTCAAAAATCGAATTTGAGGATGCGAAAGAGATTATAATTAAGGCACTTGCACCGCTTGGAGAAGAGTATATTGAAACACTTAAGAAAGGTTTTGAAGAAAACTGGATAGATGTATATCCTAGGGAAGGTAAAATAAGTGGTGCTTATTCTTGGGGTGAATATAAGAGTGATCCATATGTATTGATGAATTATACTGATGATTTGGACTCTTTATTTACTCTTGCTCATGAGTTAGGACATTCGATGCATAGTTATTATTCCAGAAAGAATAACGAGTTTATCTATTCGAGTTACACGATTTTCGTCGCTGAGGTTGCTTCCACAACAAATGAGTTGCTACTGCTGGATTATCTAATAAAAAATGCTAAAGATGATGCAGAGAAACTATATCTGATAAATCACTATGTTGAGAGTTTCAAGTCAACAGTGTTTAGACAAACTATGTTTGCAGAGTTTGAGAAATCTACACATGCTCTATTGGAAGAGGACAAGGTTCTGACTCTAGATGTGTTTAATGATATTTA
The DNA here is from genome assembly GCA_036321625.1 of Peptoniphilaceae bacterium AMB_02. Taxonomy (NCBI): domain Bacteria; kingdom Bacillati; phylum Bacillota; class Tissierellia; order Tissierellales; family Peptoniphilaceae; genus Microaceticoccus; species Microaceticoccus formicicus. Next base: position 1,553,015 of record CP143259.1, on the reverse strand, counting down.
CTATAAACTAAATGAGAAGTATTTTGGGGAAGCTGTAAATATAGATAGAGAAATTCAATTGGAATGGGCGAGAATACCGCATTTCTATTCTGATTTCTATGTGTATAAATATGCCACAGGTTTCTCATGCGCTGTTATGCTGAGCCAGAATATCTTAAATAAAGAAGACAATGCTCTTGAAAGGTATCTCGATTTCTTAAAAGACGGTGGAAATAATTATCCGATTGATCAGCTTAAAAAGGCAGGAGCTGATATTTCTAAAAAAGAGACGATTATCTCTGCAATGAAAGTATTTGAAAATCAAGTAAGAGAACTTGAGACATTATTAAAGAATAAATAATCGCATAAAAGGTTAAAAGTAGATTGTTGTTAGTGATGACTTTCTACTTTGACCTTTATTTATACATATACATATGATATTATATTAATAATAAGTTTGAATATAAGGAGGCTTTAAATAATGGAGGATAGGGATAAGAAATTAATTGAAAATTACTTGAAGCTTGGTCAATTAACACATAAAAGTTACTTAAATAAAAATGAAGACAGAGACGAGTTTATTAATATCTCAAATGAAATTGTTAAGATAGAAAGCGAGATTTATAATGAGAAGGCGGAGAAAATTCCGACTAGGGATGAAATGATATGCCCAAGATGTAAATCAAACTACGACGAAGAGTCAATATTCTGTGCTAATTGCGGTTTGAATTTAGACGGTTATTATTCTGAATTAAAGAATTGTGAATTTTGCAATACTATAATACCTGTAAATGATAAGTTCTGCAGAGCATGTGGCGGTATTCAGGAAGTAGATGAGGTGTTTTAGATGAGTGAATATTTAAATTATAATCCTGAAGATAGCAATAGGGAACTTGATAATATTACTGATTTGTCGGTAAATTTTAAAGTTGCTTTTAAAGATATTGAAGGATCAAACTTATATTCACCTGAAACGGGGGATACCAATATTAGATTCTATTATATTGAAAATCCGGTACAGAAAAAAGCAGTCGAAGAGACAAGTGGACTGGATAAAGTACTGTCGTTTTTTGGAATACGTGAAATGAAGGGGAAAGAATAATGACTAAATGTAAGAATTGTGGATTTGAAGTAGACGCTACAGACAATTTTTGCAAAAAATGTGGAACGGAAGTCGATCACACAATAGATCCTATCTGTACAAATTGCGGTTTTGAGTACGCTGAGGGAGATAAATTTTGTAAAAAATGTGGTACTAAAATAGAGGCTGTACAATCAGGTAAACCAGTGTCGGAAAAACCTGAATTTGACAAATCGGACTTTGACAAATCGGAATTTGATAAAATTAAATTTGACTATAAGAAACCATACGATCAATTATACGATGATGTAATTGACAGCAGTAAAGAAGAAGTAAAAACCGATACGAAAAAAACGGAAGGATTCTTTAAAAGCAGTGAAAGCGAGAAGACTTTTGCTAAGATTGAAAATGATGATAAAGAGTTCAGCGAATCTGAACTGGAAGTCCCTTCGTTTTTCGGTAAGTCTAAAAAAGTCATAAGTGAAATGTTTAATTACGATACGACTGATGAAAAGATAAATACAGAAGATAAAACTGAAGTGGTCAATAAAGATAGCAATATTGACAAAGCATTTAAGCCGGGGAATAATCAGGAACAAGAAAACAAAGATCATACAGTTCTGCTACCATCGATAGAAGAGTATGAACAGAGTTCCAGATTTGAAAATAGAGTAGTTTTATCTGATGAGAAAAAGAGATTGATAAGGGAATCTAAGGAAAAAGCCGATAATATTAATCATGAAATCGAAAAACCGGAAATTGAAGAAAGTGATGATGCTTTGACTCTTACTCAAAAGTTAAAAGTAGGAAATGAAGCGGATCGTTCTATGGAAAATAGAAAGGTCAGATCTTCAGCTAGAAAGAAAAAAGCCCCTGAAGAGACTGATTCAGATGTGCAAAAGAGTAAAGAGAAAAAAGTCGATGAAAAGAAGCCTTTTAAGTGGTCTAATCTACTGATTCCAACTTTGATTGTCTTGGCAGTTTGCACATTTTTATATGCTACACTTTCAGGTCTGACAGATAAAAAACGAGTTATAGCCAAATTCGAAAATGCTATCACTGAAGAGAACACTCAATCACTTACAAATCTGGTAGTAAGTTCAAATGAGAATGTAGCAATCAATGAAGATGCATTAAAGCCATTTTCAAAGCTTATGAAAAGTGATCAGATTTACAGATCGTCTTTGATAGGTGCAATTAAAGAGGATTCTTCAAAATTAGGGATAGATGAAAACTATAAGAGCAATAGAGCATACAGACTTGAAAATACGGGCAAAAAGTTTTTGTTCTTCAAAGATTACAAAGTAGTTGTAGATCCCTTACAATTAAGTGTGACTGCACCGGAAGATGCAAAGTACACCTTGATGGATAAGGAAATCAGCGGAAACAGTGAAAACATGGTCTTGTTACCCGGCCTGTATGATGTCGAAAATAAAGTGAATGGTGAAAAATATCAAATAAATTTATCACCAACCAATGAAAACTTACAAGACGGAAACCTAATCGTAAGTCTTTCAAGCTTAACACCGATAACACAAGACAACGATGTAGAAACTGAAGGAAAACCTCAGGAGCAACCGCCGGAAACAATACCTGAAGATAAACCGGTAGAAACTCCGGTACAGGACAGCAAGTGGGAAGGGGAAACCGAGTTTCATATTGATACCACCCAAAAAGAGGCAATGGTCTACATCAATGACGAGAATACTAATCTTACGGTCGAGCAGTATAATCAGATACCTTTAAAATCCGTGGTTTCCGGAGACAGAATAAAAATAGGTATTGAATACCCATGGGGTATGGGATTCTCTAAAGAGATGACTTTATCCGGAGAAACATTAATTAGCCTATATGTGGATATGGATAATGAGGGAACTATGAACCATATCATGTCAAGAATCGAGAAAATGCTTAAGGAAGACGGAATGGCTAGAAGAAATATGAGCATGGATGGATTTACTACCATTATAGAACCTGAATTAAGTACAACTAGAGATATACTCCAAAGAGGAATCGATAATGGTATGACTTACTATAGAGTATATGACGAACTTCAGTATGACGCGAGTTCATTCGTAGTTAACTCAGGCGAAAATGGTTCTTATACGGCATATATCGGTGGGAATCTAAAGTTCCACGCCACTGAATATCCAAAAGACGAATCGATGGAAGATGGATACCAACCATACGAATTAACACAACTTACGGGATTCAATCTAACATATCTGCCAGTTAAAAATGAATGGTTCATTTCTTCATGGGGAGAAGCGGACAGAGCAATCAATTTAGAAAATCCTGTAGTTCACGAAATAGGAGAATAAAATAATCGGTGCGATACTTCGCACCGATTTATATTGTTAATAGGAGGTAGTCTTGAAAGAAAACACAAAAGGAACGATTAGAAGATTTATACCGTATTTTAACGACTATAAATCAATTTTATTTATAGACTTATTTTTTGCAGCACTTACAACTGTTTGTGAATTGGTGTTCCCACTGATTTTCAGACATTTAACGAATACTGCAATGACCAATAGAGCTGCACTGACATTTGAATTGATAGGAAAACTGGGCATGCTTTACTTGGTATTGAGAATAGTTGAGATATTTGCTCAATACTATATGCAAAATATCGGTCATGTCATGGGAGCCAGGATTGAAAAGGATATGAGAAGAGATTTATTTTCTCATCTTCAAACTCTATCCGACAACTTTTATAATAATACTAAGGTTGGGCATATAATGAGTAGAATAACAGCAGATTTATTTGACATAACTGAATTTGCTCATCACTGCCCCGAAGAATTTTTTATAGCAGGCATTAAAATTCTGATATCATTTATAATTTTAGTGCGTATAAATGTAGAATTAACTCTGGTTATTTTTGCTCTTATACCAATGATGATACTAGCTTCAACTTCCTACAGAACAAAACTTAAGAGGTCATTTATGGACCAGAGAAGGCATATAGGAGAGCTGAATGCCGGTATTGAAGACTCATTGCTTGGAGTAAGGGTTGTAAAGTCGTTCACAGGAGAGGAAATAGAAAAGGATAAATTTGAGAAAGACAATGATACTTTTCTCAATATCAAGAAGAGAACTTATAGAAATATGGCGGGTTTTCAGGTTGTAAACAGGACATTCGATGCCCTCATGAATCTATCCGTTATCGTGCTTGGTGGCATATTTATTATCTTGGGAAGAATTGATCCCGGTGATTTATTTGCGTATGTACTATATGTATCTACGCTACTGATGACAGTGAGGCGAATAGTGGAGTTCACAGAGCAGTTCCAAAGAGGTATGACTGGCATAGACAGATTCTTCGAAATTATGGATGAAAAACCTGATATTACGGATAAGGAAGATGCAATAGAATTAAATACCGTAAAAGGAAATATCTCTTTTAATAATGTGTCCTTCAACTACGAGAATCATAATGAGATGGTGTTAAAGAATTTAAACTTGGATATTGTGGCGGGTGAGAACATCGCCATAGTTGGACCTTCTGGTGGAGGAAAGACAACGGTGTGCAATCTTATCCCCAGATTCTATGATGTCACCTCAGGAAGCATTACACTTGATGGAATAGATATTAGAGATATAAAATTGAAATCCCTTAGAAGTAAAATAGGAATGGTCGCTCAGGACGTATACCTGTTCTCAGGCTCGGTCTATGATAATATAGAATATGGAAAGCCAGGTGCGAGCCCTGAAGAAATAGAAGAAGCAGCTAAACTTGCCGGTGCGTATGATTTCATTATGGATCTTCCGGATGGTTTTGATACCTATGTCGGTGAAAGAGGAGTTAAATTGTCAGGAGGACAAAAACAGAGGATTAGTATTGCCAGAGTATTCTTAAAAAATCCTCCAATACTAATTTTGGATGAAGCTACATCTGCTCTCGACAATACCAGCGAAAAAATCATCCAACAATCGCTTGAATTGCTATCTAAAGGCAGAACTACACTAACTATTGCGCATAGACTATCTACAATTAAAAATGCTGATAAGATTATAGTTTTAACTGAAGAGGGCGTCCAAGAAACGGGAACACATGAAGAGCTTTTAAGAGCCAAGAGAACCTATTACGAATTGTATAAGATTGGAAACAGCTCCTTAAATACCATGGAGTTAAGCATTTAGTAAAAAAATAGAAGCATTTAATTAAATTCATTCTCAAAATGTATTTATTTGGGCTTGAGTATGTAAATAAAAATCAGGTCAGCTTCAATTACAAACACAGATTTGTAATTGAGACTGACCTTTTTTGTTTACATGATACATTCTATTGGTTTTACCAAATTGTTCTAACATTTATTAGTAATTTATGGACCTGATTTGATAAAAAACAAATACAGGTTAAAGTTTAAATTGATTATTTATCTTCCTTTGGCAGCAAGAGCATCTCTCTTAGAATATCCCTGTCATCTCTTTTATTATACTCTTCGAGAGTCTTTTTGGCTAAATCCAACTGGTCGATTATTATGGCCTCTGCATAAGATCTGATTTGTTTGTCGATGGACTCTGCTGTATTTACAGTCCATATGACAGATTTTTTTCCGGCATTGCTTATCTTTTCAATTACACTATCCGATGCAGCATCTTCTTCCAAGATTAAATAATCACCTTCCAATTTACTGACATCGCCTATTGCCAAAAAGTAAATGAAACCGGAATTGATTTCGGGATACTTTTGTTCTATATAAGTCACGAGACTATAATCAAAGCAAACCAGAACGGTTTGATTTATCATATTTCTGGATTTAACCATCTTTACAACATCATCGACCATTTTAATATCTGCTGTCTTTCCCTTCAGTTCTATGAATAATCCTATTTTATCCTTTGCAAGATCCAAGGCCTCCTCAAGTTTTGGAACGGATACATTTTTCATAGCGGGATTATTTAAGTTTCTAATTTCAAGCTTCTTAATTTCATCGTAATTCATGTCTGATGCTCTCAAATTAACTCCTGCAAGTCTTTTGAAAGTATCATCATGATTTAATATATATACACCGTCTTTCGACCTTTGAACGTCAATTTCAGACCAATCGACTTTCTTTTCAATGGCCTTATTTATTCCTTCCAAGCTGTTTTCAGCAGCATGTACTCCTCCGCCTCTATGTCCTACGATTTGTATGGCAGACTTCTCCATAAAAATCTCATGGAAGAAAAGCCCCGTTGGAACAGCTATCATTATCAAAACTAATAGGAATAATGCGATAAGTGTTTTTCTTCTCTTTAATATCTTGTCAATAAAAGTCAACTTCGTTTTAGTCGGTATATGAGGATATTCATGCGCAAGATATTCCAACTCTTCATCCTTTGAAACAAATCGGTAAAACAATCTGGTAAGTAAGTAGACTTGCGAAAGGATTACGAGTAAGTAACTCAAACCGATTATGGCATTTTGAATTAATATCATTATCATTGACAGTATTCGGCCTGCATCAGATGTCAAACCGACATGTTTTATCATGGTAGTAATTAAAAGCAACCACAGAAGAGTCACCGGTATTACAATCAGAAGAGTTATTAAAATAAATAAAAGCATTGTAACTATTATTTTAAGTATATTTTTCCTGATCATTTTACTGCTTTCTTTCATACTTCGCTTTACATCAAAACCTGCGATTGATATGAAATGAAATGTAAACATCCACCTAATTGCGATTACAAATAGCAGAGTGACAAAGATGAAACCGTACTTACTTAGTAGAAATTCGAGTAATGCACTATTACTGACTGCTACAAATCCCTGGCTCTCAATCAGGATTTTGGAGACAGACCAGAACAAGGGGACTATTATACCAAATAATAATAGATTTGTAATGATTTGATATTTTATAAGAGCAGGTATTGATTTGCTTATACTCTTATATTCGGATTTTATTCTCGAGAATTTAGACATATTTCACTTCCGAATTATTTTATTGAATATAAAATCTTTTAAGCTTTAGATTTGAGAAAGCTTTGGGTAAGTTTTCTTCGAAAACTTTCATTTATCTTATTATAGCATATTGTTTTTATGAATATTAGAGTTTTTTTGGGGAGAATTGAAGTATAATAGGTACATAGGGGAAATGTTTAATTTGCCATATTTAATTAATAAAGTTTTGATTAAAAAGCATGTTTGATTTTTAAAAAGTTGTATAATAATATCAATGTAGTGAATAATATATACCGATAGACGGGAGGATAGTATGGATACAGTATTGATTGTCGAAGATGATTATCACATAGCTGCACCGGTTAAAGAGTTTCTTGAGAATGCAGGTTATAAAACAGTTTGGTCTTCTACGGGATTTGAAGCGTTAGAAGATTCTGAATTACATGATATAAGCATTGTGCTTTTGGACTTGATGATGCCTGATTTAGATGGTTATGGGTTTTTGGAGAGGTTCAGATTAAAGTCAAAAGTACCAGTAATAATAATCAGTGCCAAAATAGCTGTTTCAGATAAGGTTAAAGGTTTTGAACTGGGAGCGGATGACTATATTACCAAGCCTTTCAGTTTAACTGAGCTTAAAACCAGAATAGAATATCATTTGAGTAAGGCTGCAGGTTATCAGCAAACTGAAAACAAAGTGATAAATTTTCTAGGAGGTTTAGAATATTATCCCATGAGTTCTGAGTTTTACCTAAATGGAGAAAAACTGATTTTCACTTCTAAAGAAGCTGAAATTTTGTCATTACTGATAAAAAATAAAGACAAGGTACTTTCAAAAAAAGATATATATGAGATTGTATGGGCTGAAAAGGAATTGGAGGGCAATAATACGATTACAGTTCATGTTAAATCAATAAGAGAAAAGTTAAAAGAAGATTTGAAAGAACCGACATTTATTGAGACTATTTGGGGAAAGGGATATAGATTTATTGGAGTGAGAGTATGAGAATTAAGCGGAGTATAATGGGATCCTATGTGGTGGTTATACTGCTGCCCATTATTATAGCTCTTTTGTCGAGCCTTATGATTATAAAAAACAATAGAGAGGCCAGGGTAAGAGACTATATAACAAATACCTTTCTAATACAAAAATACAGCAAAATACTGGACGACGAATCTCTCTATGAAGGTGAGCATGATTTTGACGCTTTGATAGAAAGTGAAGACAGAGATCTGGTAGACATAGCTCTTTACAATTATGACGGTAGATTGATTTATAAGTCCAATTTAGAGAATGTCAATGAACTTAACAGAACAGAGTCTAAGGACAGTTTGCTTAAAGGCTTATATGAAAGGGTCTATGAACTTGACAATGACAGCATTAAAAGACCCGTGTTTCGAAATGATAAAATAATTGGAGTATACAATATTGCAATACACAGAGTAGAGTTTATAAATAAAGTAAACAATATTATTATGACCGGTATTTTTGTATTTATCGGTTCATTGGTATTACTTTTTATTTTTGCCAATAGATTTACAGAAAACAGGATAAATAAACCCATACAAAAACTGGTCTTTGCAATGAACGAGTTTGCTTCGGACAGATTTGTAAAAATCAGCAGTAGAGATGACGATGAAATTGGTGCTATCATTAGCAATTTTAATAGAATGAGAGATGATATTAGAGATAAATCATATCAGATAAGAAATGATCATGCAGAGAGAAATTATATGGTAATGGCTATATCACACGATTTAAAAACGCCTCTAACTGCAATAAGGACAAATATTGAACTCATTCGTGAAAATGGTGAATGTGATAAATTAAAACTTGATGGGATTATTGAAAAATGCGACTTGATGAGTAGTATGCTGGATAATTTAATGAATTACAATTTGCTTCAATCGGGCGGAGAAATTGAACCTGTAACGGTAGACGGTAAAGAAGCGATAGATACCCTGTTTTTTGGATATAAAGACCTCATAGAAAATGCAGGACTTTCCTCTGACATTGATGTAAAAATAGAAGGGGAATACAATCTGGATGTAAATCAAATGGATAGGGTCATCGGAAATTTAGTTATCAATGCCATTAAATACTGCAAGCCGGGTGGACGAATCAGTCTGGGCGTTTATTCCGAAGAGTATGAGCTTCCCGATCATTTGGACCCGGCTATTAAAAATAGATATAGTGACTTAAAAGATAAAATGTTGATCATAGTAAAGAACGATACAGCAAGACTAAGCGAGGAGCAACTCAAGAAGATATCCTATCCATTCTATAAACTAGATGATTCGAGGAGTAAAGAAAGAGGAGGAATAGGCTTAGGTTTATCGATTGTAGTATTAATAGTTGATAAGCATGATGGCGAGGTTGACTTTTATTCTGAGGAGGATAATTTAACTATTGTAATAGAGTTAAATAGAAATCGAAATGAATAGAAAGATTATTGTATTATGCATTTTCTTAAGTATTATGCTTTCAGGCTGTAAGACTACGGGAACTCTTATTTCACCTATAGTACTGGAGACATTTGTTAAAGAATCTGATCTTCCAAAATCCTATTACACCAAAGAGAGAATCGGACATGTAACCAAGGGACAAGAAACCAATTATACCATTATAGAGAGATGGATTAAAAAGACTGATAATGGATATGAATACAAACATAGTATAAAATACAATGAAGAAGAGGGATTTATCAGCATTTACAGTGATGGGATTGAGAAAACAAAAAGTACAAATGCCCTTGGTGAGGAAAAGTATAACAGCACTCCCATTAGTCCGAATTATGTTGAACTCGTATTAACGAGTATAAAAGATATATTCATAAATGAGGTATCGAATTTGGCAGAGACCCACGATATGAAAATTATTGGAAATGAGAAAATTGCCGGTAGAGACACTCTTCATATCGAGTATACTTTAAAGGATAATAAAAACGAAAACACAGAAATAAAAATCCTTGAAACCGGTTATACTATATCGAATAGTCAGTATGAAAAAGTTGAGCTCTGGGTTGACAAGGAAAGCTATAGAATATTGAAATCCGAAAGAGTAATGCCTAATGATATGGATACATTATTTGTACGTGAAACCCTCGAGTATGATGATAAAACCCTGATACCCGATTCTGTTTTTCAAATGGACATACCTAAAGACATTAAAATAGAAAACACTGTAGTTTCGAGAAGTATTACCAAGGATGAATTAATAAGTAAAATTGGAGACAAACTACTCACTTTAAATTCTGAATTACCATGGGAAGTAAGTTATAATTATTCTGAATTTTTTCTAGGTTCAGGAGACCCCTATATTGAGATTGAATCAGTTCATAAGCTGGATGATAAAATAAGATTTAAGATAGTTATAACCAAACCTCCAATATTCACCTATAAAGCGGATTTAAAAGGCAAAGATTCTTCAACGATCATCAATAATATTCCCGTTAGTTATATCTATGACAAGAATTTAGTGAATTTTAATTATAAAGATTATGATTATAAGATATTTTCTTACAATCACAATATTAATAGGGAAGAATTATACATTATTGCCGATGATTTACTTGAAAACACAAAATGATTCAAATGTATAGGTATTTCAGAAAATTTATGACTAAAGTAATATAGACCAGTGACTTCAGACAGTTTAAATATGTTTTGATTCATATTAGAATTAATAGTAGAGGAGGTATATATGAAACTAGAGATAATAGATATAAATAAAAGTTTCTCCGGAAAGCAGATACTTCATGATGTGAGTTTTACCGTTGAAAGCGGCAAGGCAATGGGGTATCTTGGAAGAAACGGTGCAGGAAAAACAACTACTATAAGAGCATTAATGGGAGTGTTCAGACAGGATAGCGGCAGTTTTTTACTGGATGGTAAGGTTTTTAATCCCAATAAAAATAGAGTTGGGTACCTTCCTGAAGAAAGAGGAATGTACGGCAAAGAACCCATACTGGAGCAGCTGATATACTTTGCAAGACTTAGAGGTGCCAAGAAATCTGATGCGGTAAAATCAGCTGAATACTGGGTAGACAGGTTTGGACTAGGAGAATACAAAAAGAAAAAACTGGAGACACTATCAAAGGGAAATCAGCAAAAAATCCAAATTGCACAAGCTTTTCTAAATGATCCCGACATTTTAATACTCGATGAACCTTTCAGTGGACTTGATCCTGTTAACTCGCAAGCACTTAAAGATATAATAATGGAGTTTATAACAAAGGAAAAACTGGTTATATTCTCAAGTCATCAGATGGGATATGTAGAAGACTTCTGTGACGAGATTACGCTTATAGACAATGGAAGAATCGTGTTGAATGGTGATTTAAGAGAGATAAAGAAAAACCTTAGATCGAATAAACTAAGGCTTTCTGTAGTAAATATGGACAATGAAAGATTGAAGGCTTTCTTAATGGAAAAAATCAGCTCGATTAGAATTACGGAAGATAAAAAATCAGTCATACTGGAACTTATAGCGGGCAAAACCTCGAGAGAACTGCTTAGTGAATTAATCGAAAACAATTTAGAAATAGAGAAGTTTGAGGTCTACGAACCTAGCTTACAAGATATCTTTATCAGGACAGTAGGTGATGAAAATGAAAAACTTGGGTAATATATTGAACTTTGAAGTAAAGACTTATCTTAGGAAGAAGTCTTTTATAGGAACGACGATATTTTTTATCGTTTTATCTCTAATTGCCACATCCATTCCTACTATCATCAATCTAGTGACAAAAGGTGAAGGGATTTCTGCATTTTCGAATGGAAAGAAAGACAGTATAATGGTTTATACAGCAGACAAAAAGATAGAAGAGTTTCTAAAGGAAAATGCTCCTGATGAATATGAATTTACTGAAAATAGAGATGAAATAGAGAAAAAGGTTCAATCCGGTGAAATTAAAAGGGCTTTTGTGATTGACTCAAGCACAAAATTAAGTCATTATGCAATTGACAGTGGAGTTAATAATAGAAGTGTAAGCAATATGCTGGATCTGATTAAGAAATATAACCGAGATGAACTTCTAATATCCAGCGGTCTTGATCCCGTACAAGTTGACAGCGCCTATAATACTGAACTGGATTTTAATAATATAATCCTCGGTAGGGATTCTATGACGAGTTTTGCAACGGTCTATCTCTCTATGATTACGACATATATGGCGGTAATCATGTATGGATCAATAGTAGCGACGTCGGTAGCTAGAGAAAAAAGCGACAGGACAATGGAATTACTGATAACTTCCACATCGCCGACTCCACTAATCATAGGCAAGGTAATAGCTGCCTCTATTGTTGCTATAATACAGATTGGTTTGATTTACTGTGCAGTTTATATCGGACTATTTCTGAATAAAGCCAGTTATCCCGAAGGTTTTCTTAAATCAATAGGCTTTACAATTACTCCTGACGGATTACTGGTACTGCTTGCCTTTACGTTTTTGGGATATTTGATGTACCTGTTCCTATTTGCCGGACTGGGTGCATTGGTATCGAAAGTTGAAGATGTAAGCACCTCTATAAGTCCCGTTACTATCATATTTGTACTGGTTTACTTTGTAACCAATTTTGCCATAAATATGCCTGAGAGTTTAGTAGCAAGGCTTGCTTCTATAATTCCTTTTAGTTCGCCTATGGCTATGTTTGCAAGATACTCACTCGTATCCATTCCACTCATAGAAATCCTGATTTCATTCGGACTGCTTTTATTGACAACAGCATTCTTGGCATATCTTTCAATTAAGATATACAGACTGGGGTCACTAAACTATGGAAATAGAGTTAAATTCTTTAAAGCCATAAAAATGATTTTTGAAAAATAGAAAGAGCCGGCAAATGGTCTTTTGAAATTGACTGTTTGCCGGTTTTTAAATATACTATTTACAGGAAATGGTGATATGTATGAATGGCTTGAGAATATACTTTAAATATTTAATACTACTGGCTATAATCTACGATTTATTGGTACCTGACTATACCGTAACTGTACCATTAATCATAGGTTTATTAATCTATGTAGTTGTCGTTCAAATTAGAGTCTATCAAGCCAAGCATATTAATATCGATAAAATAGCTATCTATACCCTGCCAATAGACATAGTCCTTATGGTTATGGCTGCTTATATGGGGTATATGATACCCGTATATGTCTTATTTATTATTAGCTATGATTCTATAATCTACCTTAAAAGACAAAAATATATTCCGATAGTAATAAGTCACTTAATTTATCTTTACTCCATGAGAGATACTCTTCTAAACACCATACCCGCACTACTACTTTCAGCTATATTTATAATCATAATTCACATACTTAATGATGAAGTAAATCAAAAAAAGGATTATATGTTTGATAATTATAGATTGAGCGAAGCCAATAACAAGCTTACTACAGAGCTGGATAGGGTGGAAAGCAGTATGAATACGATGAAAGAACTATACACAACTATAGAGAGAAATAGAATCTCCAGGGAGCTTCACGACAGCATAGGTCATGCGCTGTCCACAATTGTAATCAATCTTAGAGCAATAGAAAAAATGAGCGTGGTTAATTCCGAAAAGACGAGCGAGATGGCACAGACGCTTACCGAGTTCTCAAAAGATGCACTAAGTAATCTTAGACAGACTTTAAGCGAGTTAAAACCATCTGAGATTTCAGCAAAGAGCATTCAATTTGCCATCGAAGAATTAATAAGCAATTTTTCTCAACTTTCTTCGATAATAGTCAATTTTGGGGTTTCTAAAAATATATGGGAAATCGGTGAAGAAAGAGAACTCGTGATTTACAGAACAGTTCAGGAATTTCTGTCCAACTCTGCTAAACATGGGAAACCAAAGACAATCAATATATTTATGAACTATGGTCAATCAGAACTCATACTTACCTTAAAGGACGATGGTTTGGGGACTGATGAGATTGTAGAAAATATCGGTTTGCGAGGAATAAGAGAGAGGGTAATTGAAGTTGGTGGAAACATCCAATACAGCAGTACAATAGGCGAGGGGTTCTTTATGAGAGTAGTAATGCCCAGATTTAAAAAGGAGTATTTTAGTGAATAAGATAAGACTATTATTAGTGGACGATGAAAAATTGATTAGACAGGGACTTCAAATACTGCTTATGAACTTTGAAGATATAGAAGTAATTGGGATGGCATCGAATGGAAGAGAAGCTTATGAGATGGTTAAGTCTAATAAACCTGATGTGGTTCTAATGGATATCAGGATGCCTGAGCACGATGGTATAGAAGGCACGAAACTCATAAAGTCGTATGATGAGGACATAAAAATAATTATTTTGACTACTTTTAAAGATTCAGAATATATAGAGTCTGCACTTAAGCTGGGAGCATCAGGATACTTGTTAAAGGATAGTTCGGAGGAATTGATATACTCTGCCATCAAAGCTTCATTATCTGGAAATATAATAATTCATCCTGAGATGACCACTGAGATACTCGCAGCACAATGTGACTTAACTCCGAATACGGGATTACTTGAACAAGGCAATATCACAAATCGTGAACTTGAGATAATGAAATTGATAGCTGATGGACTATCTAATAAGGAGATCTCTGAAAGTCTGTTTCTTTCCGAAGGTACTGTTAAGAACAATATAAGCGTAATACTTTCAAAGCTGGAACTTAGAGATAGAACTCAAATAGCAGTCTTTATGTACAAAAACAAATTAATATGACTTAAGTCATGCACAATTGTGACTCCCGACAGTGTTACGGGAGTTTTTTATTTGATAGAATTAGAATTAACAGGAGGGATTCTAATGAATATACTAAGCGTTGATTCACTAAGTAGAAGATTCGGTAAGAGAATAGTTGTTGATAATATATCTTTAAATATTAAAAAAGGCAGTATTTACGGGCTTTTGGGTCCGAATGGAGCAGGTAAGACGACTTTAATAAATATGGTAACAGGCTTATTAAAACCTGATACGGGAAGTATAAAAATTGGAGACTTTGATATTGAGAAAAATCCGATAGAGGCAAAACGACTTATGGGACTGGTGCCTCAGGAAATTGGTTTGATAGAAGAAGTAAGTGCCATTGATAATCTAGATATTTTTGCAAGTCTGTATGGTATAAGCGGAAGTAAAAAGAATCAGATGATAAAAACGGCTATGGAATTATCGGGACTTGAGGATAAAAAGAAACAGAAAGTCAAGACTTATTCCGGAGGAATGAAGAGGAGACTCAATCTAGGTGTTGCAATTATGCATGAACCGGAGTTATTAATACTGGATGAACCCACTGTAGGAGTAGATGCTCAGTCGCGTAATCATATATTTAATTTCATTAAAGAAATCAATCGCAATAAAAACACCACAATACTCTATATCTCTCATTATATGGAAGAGGTGGAACATCTATGCAAGAATATCCTTATTATGGATTTAGGCAGGGAAGTGGCAAAAGGTGACAGTGAGGAGATAAAAAGCATGATAGCAGATGGAAATTTATTAGTGCTTGAGATTCTGAATCCTGATGACGGTATTATAGACTATGTCAAAACGATAAAGGGAATCAAAAATGCAATACTGGTCGACAATGAGTTAAAGCTGGAAATCGACAAGGAAGTCTTTTTAACTTCAACTCTCATATCTGCCATGGAAAAAGCGGGTTATATTATTAAAGGATACAGAGTAGATGAACCAACGCTTGAAGAAGTATTCTTATCTATTACAGGTAAGAAATTAAGGGATTAGGTGACGAGTATGAAGATGATGGATTATTTCAAATCTATGATGGTTATAGCGTTAAAAACCTTTCCAATGATGCTTATAGCACTTCTCATCTTGCCTTTACTATTTGCCTTTATCAACGGTTACTCGCAAAGGAGTCATAGTCCAAAAAATATGGAATATCTAAAAAACTCCTTATACATCGATGGAGAGGGTAGTGAATATGGAGACAAACTAATTGAGATTTTACAAGATCCCGAAATCTCAAAATATATAGATGTAGTCGATAATAAAACCGATGCTGATTTTGTGCTTGAAATTAACGAGGGATTTAAAGATTTTGTCAGAAGCCAAAAACTTGAAAAACTATATCTTAAAACTAATTCAAGATCGGCATCATTTAGAGCTGGTCTGTTTATGTCGAGTATAATTGAAAGTACTCTAACTACGCTTATACAAAGAGATTTGATGATAGAAGCAAAAAACAGTAATCCGGACCTGGATATAGATGCTTTGACTGAGTCTAATAAACGGATACAGAACGAAACTCTAAACATGGAATCCGAATATATAGAAACCAAAGTAATTCTGAACTCTTACGAGAAAGCTACCCTGAACTCAATCTCTTTCTTAATACTCATATGGATTTCAAACTTGATAACAGTTCATGGTAATAATAAATACGAAGGATTTTATAAGCGTATGGCATCTATGCCTGTTAAGCCTTCCAGTGTTTATATTATAGACTATATTGGAAATACAATTGTTTTTGCGCTCGCTTTTTTGGTCTATATTATCATTACCAGATTGCTGGGGTGGGGATTTAGTGGAAATCCGGGATTGCTGTTAATAGCGGTACTTGTTACCTCCATGCTCGCAACATCTATTGGATCACTCATAAGTGAAATTGTACCATCGTCTGTGTCCAATGTTGTTATATCGTTATTGATAATTATTGTTGCTCTTACAAGTAGTCTCGGACATATACTCAATAGCATAGAAAAGCCCAATCCGTTATTTAAGCTTTTACTGGATATTGGAATAAATGAAAGGATATATAGACTATTTAAAACGGTGGATTCGGGATTTGGTTCAATGATCTTTGATGTTTTCCTGGGAATAGCAATTTCTATGGCATTTGTTTGTATAGGCGCCATATATGTAAATAAGAGAAAGGATGTGAAAATATGATGAGATTCGTAAATGCAGTAATATCAAATATGAAAATTATTACACATCAACCTGCAAAAATTCTGAATTTTCTCATGATGCCGCTTTTTGTAATGTTCATAATAAATATGGCAACATCGGGTAATATCCAAAAAAATACCGTAGTTCATTTTATAAGCGATAATAGTAAACTTATAAATGAAATAAAAGAAAATAAAATAGCAGATATTGCAATTAATAGCGAGGAAAGAGTAATATCCAATTTAAAAGACGGGAAAATCACAAATGCTTATTTTATACCAGATAAATTTGAAGAATTACTAATAAAGGGTGAAAATCCTAAAATAATTATTAAGAGCAATCTAAAAGACGGTAGGGACGAAAGGATTGATAGATTTTTTAATAATTATAAAAATAAAATAATCATAGCTAAAAATCTTGAAAAAAATGGGATTGATTCCGTTAATAGTATAATGCCTGACGCCTTGATTAGTATAAGAGATAATGAAAGGCTGATTGATGGTAATTATTTTATGGCTATTCTTATGATTATGATATTTATCATGATGAACTCTAATCAATTAATTACGGAACTTCTGAATCTAAAGAAAAACAATGTATTAAAGAGGATGATTACAACGCCAAATACCGATTTTTTTCATATATTTTCTATTATAACTGCAAATTTGATAATCATGATAGTACTAAATATACTTGCCATCACCATATCCAGTGTATTTATGAACTTTACTATCAGTTCGTATCCTATATTGATAGCTATGATATCATGCATGTGCTTTGTTTCTATATCTTTGTCATTAGCTGTTTTCAGACTGGTTAAATATCAGATATTTGCAAGTACAATACCAATTATAGTATCTGTTGGATCTGCATTTATGGTTATGTTTTATGAGTTAAAGAGATTTGAAATACCAATTGCAGAATTTATCGGAAAACTAAGCCCTTATTATTGGGGTATAGAAATACTCGATAAAAATTCTATGTTTCCGGGAGTATTTGTATTATTACTGATGGGATTTGTCTTCTTGACTGCAGGAAGTTTTAAACTTAGAGAATATGCTCTTGAGCAATAAAAGGAACCAACCTCTCGGGGTTGGTTTTTACTTTGCCTGTTTAATAGACAAAAGCAGAAAATGATGATATTATTTAATTCAAGTATTGAAGGGGGTGTAATTATGAACTTTGTTTTTATTTCTCCGCATTTTCCAAAGAACTATGAGGGATTTGTAGTTAGGATGAATCAAAAAGGAATAAGAGTACTCGGAATAGCAGATGTACATTATGATGAATTAAGTGAAATAATTAAGGAAAATCTTACAGAGTACTATAGAGTAAATAATCTAGAAAATTATGATGAAGTTCTCAAAGCATGTGGATATTTTACGCATAAGTATGGGAAGATAGATAGGATAGAGTCCTTTAATGAACATTGGTTGGAGCTTGATGCTGCACTTAGGACGGATTTCAACGTATTTGGCTTAAACAATGACGATATAGAGATAGTGAAACGCAAGTCAAGTATGAAGGAAGTATTCAGAAGTGCAGGTATAAAAGTTGCAAGGGGAAGAGTTTTTAAGAATATCGATGAAGCGAGAGAGATTATCGAAGAAGTAGGTTACCCTGTATGTGCCAAACCTGATATAGGTGTGGGTGCAGGAAACACTTATAAAATTAAAAACGATGAAGAACTCATTAAATTCTTTAAACTGGGCCATAATGAAGAGTTCATAATGGAAGAATTTATAGATGGTGAAATTGTAACTTATGACGGTTTAACCAATAGAAATGCCGATAAGGTATTTAATTCAACTCTTGTATATAATTCAACAGTACTTGATATAGTTAGGTACAATATGGATATGTACTATTATATTCCACGAAGTATACCTGAAGATGTAGTTGAAGCCGGAGAAAAAATTGTAAAAGCCTTTGATTTGAGAGAGAAGTTTTTCCATATAGAATTTTTCAAAGAAGCAAAAACCGGTGATTTGGTTGCGCTTGAAATCAATTGCAGAGTACCCGGTGGTAGAACAACTGATATGTTTAATTTCGCAAATGATATTGACATCTATGATTTATATGCCGGACTAATGATCGATAATATGTTTAATGCAAATATAACAAGACCATATTATTGTGCATATGTCGGCAGGAAAAATTTTAGAAATTATGCAAATACAATAGAAGATCTTTATTACAGATATACTGAAGAGATTATGTTAATTGACTCAATACCTGGTGTGTTTGCTGCCGTTATGGGGGATATCGGCGTAATTTTCAGGACTAAAGAGGAAGAGTATATGTTTAAGATGCTCGATGAAATCCTTAAGACTAGAGGTGAATAATGCAGATTCAACAAAACAGTTTTCATTCGGCCTACTTAAATAGAGGAATGCATTTTAGGCATTACGGACACTCAGGTAAGCCCATTATAGTGTTCCCATCATCAGGAGGTTCATTTTATGAATATGAAGATTTTGGAATGATTGATGCGATTAGATGGTTTATAGACAATGGTATAGTACAAGTTTTTACTCCTGAATCGGTTGACTCTGAAGCTTTTTTATCTAATTGGAAATCGCCTTATGAAAGGGCTGATATGCATAATAGATATGATGGGTATATCGTTCACGAATTGACAGGATATATTAAAGCCAAATTGAATTATTATGGTGGATTTATTGCTACAGGTTGCAGTATGGGAGCATACCATGCATTAAATTTCTTTTTAAGACATCCGGATTTATTTGATACTACAATTGCTCTTAGTGGTGTCTATGATGCCAGGTTTTTCGTGGGAGACTATAGTGATAAAAATGTGTATGAGAATTCACCGGTGGACTATATTTGGAATCTAAACGATCCATGGTTTATAAACAAGTACAGAGAAGGCACCATAATAGTATGTACCGGTCAAGGAAGATGGGAAGAAGAAAGTATAAAAGATACTAGAAAAATGGAAGAAGCTTTCAAATTTAAACAAATACCCGCATGGATAGATTATTGGGGATACGATGTAGATCATGATTGGCCATGGTGGAGAATACAGATGCCTTATTTTTTAGGTGCGTTAAGAGAATTAAAATTATTATAGATGCGGCTTTTGGTGCATCTATTTATCTTTTTATTTATAAAACCATTATTTGATTTATCCGTACCGGGTGACTTTCACTCTTGATTTAAATATGTTAAAATTAATTGAGTAGATTAGGAATGAAGGTGAGATCAATCGGGGTAAAAATCTGTGATAGAATGCAAGCAGAGCTTTTTATGAAGCTTGCTATGAGGACAGGGGAAATTCTTTTAGTGAATGGAGCAGAAATATATAGAGTTGAAGACACTGTTAGCAGAATACTTGCTACGAGTGATGATATTGATGAAGTAGAGGTTGCTTCTACATATTCGTCTATAATGATTTCATTCTACTATGAGGGATATGTAACATCTATTAAAAAAATTAAAGACAGAACGATTAACCTGGATAAGATTTCCAAGACAAATGATTTTACAAGGAACTTTGTAAATAATGGCTTAGATTTATCGGAAGCCGATAAGATTTTGGACGAGATAGAATCGACTAGACCATATGACAGCAAGAAGAAGGTAGCAGCTGCTGCTTTCGGTTCTGCAATGTTTACATTGGCTCTGGACGGTACCTTTATAGAAGGTTTAATAGCTTTTATAGCCGTTTTAACCGGGCAGTATGTACTGATAATAACAAGAGACTCAGGTAGAAAATACTTTATGGAAACGGTCTACGGAGCCTTGGTTGTATCTACTGTTGCGGTTATCTTTCATAAATTGGGCTTGGTTAATAAACTCGATGTCGTAATAATCGGTTCGATTATGTTATTGTTCCCTGGGGTTGTGATGACCAATTCAGTAAGAGATTTCATGAATGGAGACTTGATGTCCGGATTAATCGGATTTATTCAAGCACTATTTATTGCAATAGCATTAGGACTTGGCGTAGGTATGATCATGAGGATCTACATGTATCTGGGAGGTGTAATGTAATGTATATAACTTATCAATTTCTTCTTGGATTTCTTGCAGTTCTAGGCTTTGCGTATTATTTAAATGTACCGATGAGAGCTATACCGGCTTGTGCTCTGGGTGGGGCGATCGGTTGGGTAATCTTTATGTACTCTTCGAAGTATTTGGACGCCGGACATATCGGTATACTTGTCGGATCAATATTTATCGGTTTATTGGGAGAGTATTTTTCCAGGAAGCATCGACTACCGGCAACTGTTTTTTTACTGGCGGGAATAATTCCATTGGTACCGGGGTTAAATATGTACTTTATGATGTATAATGTAGTTATGAATAATTATGATGAAGCTTTTAAACAAGGATTAAATGCTGCAATCATATCAGGAGCCATTTCAATAGGATTGTTTTTAGCATCCAGTGCTTATTCTAAAGTAATGAGAATAAGAAACAAAATAAGGAATGAGGCATAATGAAAGAAAAAATTCTAATATTGGTAATTTTATTAGTAGTAGCTGTTTTCTGGAGTATATACCAAAAAAAGGAAGTGAGAAAAATAGAAAGTAATACTGTAAAATTGATTAAAGGAGAGAACAAAAGGGAAATATACCTAGCTGGCGGCTGTTTCTGGGGAGTTGAAGCTTATTTTGCAAAGATAAAAGGCGTAGAGGGAACAGAGGTTGGTTATATTAATGGAAAGACAGAGGAAACGGATTATCGTAAGCTGAAGGATACCGACCATGCCGAGGCGGTTCATATAGTATACGACCCTAAAATAATAAAACTTGAGAATATACTGGAGTATCTTTTTAGAATCATAGATCCCTTATCGGTCGACAAGCAAGGAAACGACAGGGGGAGACAGTACAGGACCGGTGTTTACTATACCGATGATGCCGATATTGAAATCATAAATAAGTTCATCGATAAGGAGCAGGAGAAATACGATAAACCTATAGCTGTTGAGGTACAAAAACTCAACAATTATATCAGTGCCGAAGAATATCATCAAGACTATCTGGACAAGAATCCGGGTGGGTATTGTCATGTAGACTTATCGGATATACCTGATGATCATGTTTCCAATTATTCAGAGATTAAAGAAAGACTAACTCCTATTCAGTACCATGTAACTCAGGAAAACGGTACAGAAAGGCCATTTCAAAATGAATATCATGATAATTTTGAAAAGGGGTTATATGTGGATATAGTGTCGGGAGATCCGCTTTTTCTATCTACTGATAAGTACGATGCAGGATGCGGATGGCCAAGCTTTACTAAACCGATTGAGAAAGACAAGGTAAATTATGTCGAAGACAAAAGTCATGGGATGGTAAGGACCGAAGTTCGAAGTTCAGATGCCGACAGCCATTTAGGGCATGTATTTGAGGATGGACCTAAGGATAAAGGTGGTCTAAGATATTGTATAAACTCGGCTTCGCTTAGATTTATATCCTATGATGACTTGGAAAAAGAAGGCTATGGAGAATACAAAAAACTACTGGATCGAGGGGATGAAAATGGGGAGAACTAAAATACTAAATGCACTTAGAAAGACAACCTTTATTATAGAGATGGTTTTGACACTGCTTCTTGCAGTTGGAGTTGTTTTTTCACTTAAGGATTTAATATGGTATTTTCCGACAATCTGGAACACTCCTTCGGTTGCATCTTATGGACTGTTTAAAGATTTCCTGGGTCATGTACTTTTGCTGGTAGTTGGAGTTGAGCTTATGCTCATGCTTATAAACCACTCAATGGTTGCGATTTTAGAGCTGATTCTATTCGTAATCGCTAGAAAGATGCTTATTTATGCAGATTCAATGCTGGATCTATTGATGGGGACAGTTTCGATACTGGTTGTATTCGTAATATTCAGGTACTTGTTGCCGAATGTAAAACTAACCTCAAATAGAGAGGAATTTACATTTGAAGGAGACGACTCACTTGATAAAGTTAAGACTAAGACTGGATATGAGGTAAATAAAGAGTATGGAGAAACGCTTAGAGAGACTATAACAAATATTGCAGATGACAAGAGGGTCTGCATAGTAGAAGGCCTTACAGTTCCAGTTGATGATTTAGAATATACCGTCACAGAAATTAAGGATAATGAAATCACAAAAGTTAGCGTAACAAAGAGAAAAGCA
Source organism: Peptoniphilaceae bacterium AMB_02 (assembly GCA_036321625.1). Taxonomy (NCBI): domain Bacteria; kingdom Bacillati; phylum Bacillota; class Tissierellia; order Tissierellales; family Peptoniphilaceae; genus Microaceticoccus; species Microaceticoccus formicicus. The sequence goes on along the minus strand of CP143259.1, from coordinate 1,530,021 downwards.
CATCACTAAGGGGGATATTGATGAAGAGATTATTGGTAGTTGTTGATTTTCAGAACGACTTTGTCAAAGGTAATCTGAGTTATGAAGGAGCCGAATTACTCGATGATGTAATCGTTGAAAAGATTGAAAACTACTTGGACAATGGAGATGAGGTCGTTTGTACATATGACACTCACTTTGAAGATTATATTGAAACCAATGAAGGTAAAAACCTGCCCATACCACATTGTATTAAAGGTACTGAAGGATGGGAATTATTCGGGAAAACAGGAGAACTTCTAAAGAATGCAAGATCATTTGAGAAGTATACATTTGGAAGTTATGAGCTTGGTGACTATATACTGGAGAACCAATTCGAAGAGATTGAGTTTGTTGGTCTTGTAACCAATATCTGTATCATTTCCAATGCAGTTATAGCGAAGTCTGCAAATCCGGAAGCGATTATCACCATAGACAGTAAGGCTGTAGGAAGTTATGACAGAGAACTTGAGAACAAAGCATTCGATATAATGGAAAATCTCCATATGACCGTTATTAGATAGAGTGGGGATAACTATGAAAGTTGGAGTATTTGGCGGTACCTTTGACCCGATTCACAATGGTCATCTAATCATGGCGAGTTTCATACATGATGAAATGAAATTGGATAAGATTTTATTTCTTCCGTCAGAAAATCCGCCACATAAAACAAATAAAAAAATCACTGATGAGAAAATCAGGGCGGAAATGGTCGATACTGCTATAAAAAATGATTCAAGATTTGATTTATCACTTATAGAACATGGCGGAAGTGAACCTGACTACACCTATAATACAATGTCTAAACTCTGTGCAGCCAATCCACAGAACGAGTATTATTTTATAATAGGTGGGGATTCTTTAAGAAGTATAGAGTCATGGTATAGATTTGAAGAATTAATGCAACTGATTCAATTTATTGTAATCGATAGAATTTCTAGAGACGAGAAGCCTCTTGTAGACCTGGTTGAAAAGTTCAAGACCTGGTCAAAGGGAATACATTACCTAAATATGCCCTTGATAGAATTATCTTCGACTCTTATCAGAACCAGGGTAAAAGAACACAAAAGCATAGCTTATATGACGCCAAATGAAGTAATAGAGATTATAGAAAAAAATGGACTATATGATGAATGAGAATCTTATTGAAAGAGCTAGAAAATATATAGAGAATAAAATAGGCAGAAAAAGATATGAGCATAGCATAAGGGTTTCAGAGCTGAGCAAAAAGCTGGCTGAACATTATGATTACAGTATTTATAATGCTGAACTGGCAGCGATACTTCACGACTCAGCCAAGGGAAGAGAAGATAAGCTTTTATTGAAGGGATACGATGTTTCTGATATAATTTTAAAAGAGGATATCGAGATTTATAGACCTATAATTCACGCTCCACTGGCTGCTGAAATAGCGAGAAAAGAATTTGGAATAGACGATGAGGACATAATCAATTCCATTGTCTACCATACGACGGGTAGACCTCATATGGGCTTACTCGAGAAGATAATTCTGGTAGCAGATGCAGCGGAGCCGGGACGGGATTATAAAGCTGCCATGGAAATCAGAGAACTGGCATTTAAAGATCTCAATCTCGCTGTAATAAAAGCCCTGGATACAAGCTTACTACATTGTATCGACAATGGCAGAATTATAAATCCGCTTACTATACTAAGTAGAAACTATTACATTAAGGAGATGAGTAATTGACAAAACTTGAAGCGGTTGTAAAAGCATGTGAAGATAAGATTGCCAAAGATATTGTGACCATACCGATTGACCCCGGTTTAGCTATTGCAGATTATTTTGTTATAGCTACTGGAAACTCCAGAAATCAAACTCAAGCCATAGCAGATGAAGTAGAGAAGGTTATGAATGAAATGGGTTTTGAACATAGGGGGATAGAAGGCTATCGTGAAGGCAATTGGATACTGCTGGATTTTTCAGATATTATAGTACACATATTTACAACAGAGGACAGAGAGTATTACGACCTTGAAAGGTTGTGGTCAAAATAAATTTAGGAGGGTTTTAAATGGCATTAGAATTTTTACACACAGACAAGGCACCTGCAGCGATAGGACCTTATTCACAAGGAACAAAAGGAAATGGAACTATCTATGTATCAGGACAGCTTCCAATTGATATGGCAACCGGAGAACTGGTAACTGATAGCGTTGAAAAAGCTACTAAAGCAAGCTTATCAAATCTACTTGCAATTGTAGAAGCAGGTGGCGGAAAACTTGAAAATATAGCAAGAGTCGGAGTTTTTGTTAAAGACATCAACGATTTCGCAGCTATAAACGATGTTTATACAGAGTTCTTTGGAGATCATAAACCTGCAAGAGCTTTAGTTCAGGTTGCCAAGCTTCCCAAAAGACGCATTAATAGAAATAGAAGCAGTAGCTGTTCTTTAATTTTGAGCAATAAAAAAAGTCCGGATGGACTTTTTTTATTGCTCAAAATAGATATTAGATTCTTCTAAAGATCTCGGTGCGAGATGTCTTCTATAGAACTGAGAACTTATCACTTGAATTTTAATGTGAATATAAACCCCGACAATTACTGAAATTATAGTGACTAAAATAATGCCTAGTAATAATCCCATAAAATTATGCGATTCGCCTGTAATAAAGCTAAACATAATTGCAATGACTGCGATTATATAAATTATAAAACCAATAATATAAGGGATATATAGACTAAATAATTTACCTACATTTCGCTTCATCAATTCGAATGATTCAGAAAAGGCTGCCCCTACTGAAATATCAGGCTTATCTTTTAATAAAAATGGCAACGGTGTCAAAAATAGCGATAATACAATTCCGGGAACTATCAGTAAGAAATAGGCAAGGACTGTAAGAATATAACTAATAGCCAGTATCAAAACATTTTTAAATACATTTCTATTGATAGCACTAAACAATAATTCCAGTTTAAGCTTAGGAGTTTCGCCCGATATACTTTGATCTACCAGGTCCAGAAAAGACCATGAAAAACCAAGAGCGAATACCGATGTAATTATGCTTATTAGCATATTTGAAGCAAAGCTTGAAATTATAGTCGTACTTTTTGAAACGGCCGATATAGCTTCGAGTTGAGCCGGATCAGTAAAGTCAATATTAGCAAATGGATCTACACTAAATGGCATAACCGGCATTAAGACTCTACTGATAATCATTGAAATAACCGACAGCACAATACTCATAACTACTGCCATAAACCAATTACCTTTCATATCATCTTTGCAATGTCGTCTAATTAAAGAATTATCCATTAATACACCTCCTGTGTATTATCATAACATATAGTATCGATATATTTTAGTCTTTATAATAATTTTATAAACTTAAAACAAATATATCTCAATAAATGATAATAATTATAAATTAAATATACTATTCGATTTTGTGTATCGAAAGAATATGGAAAATGCAAAATGAAAATCCAATGAAATACTTTAAGGATTTTTTCAATATTTTGATTGGTAAGTTTATTATTAGCAAAATTTAATTATTGAGTAATTAATTCCTACAGTAAGCATTTAATATATTACGTTTTGTTAATTATTATGATATGATAGTCATATAAGCTGAATCGGGAAATATTATTTATAATATGTAAATTGCAATAAATTAGATAATACAACGGTCTTATACTTGCAAAAAAAGCGTATATCCGTTAAAATTACTAAGTGCTATTATTTAAGGAATAATAATATTTCAAATTAATTGTTATGATTTTGTAACAAATGGGTAATATATATATAAATTGAGGGTAAAAATGAAACTTAAACGCAAGACGGAAAAATTGCTGATATTAGCAATAATAGGTATAATTGCCATCCTTACGGTTTATAAGGACAGTTTTGGTGTTAAAAAACTTAATATAGAGAAATTTGTTAATACCGAGATTTCTGAAATTGCTGAAGATGATGCCGCTAAAGATGAAAAACTTATTATTCATATCGCCGGGGAGGTAGTAAAGCCGGGCATCTATGAATTTAATGAAGGCGATAGATTAAACGATGCGGTCGAAATGGCAGGAGGACTAACAGACTGTGCTGAAACGAACAAAGTAAATCTGGCTTTAAAACTGGAAGACGAAATGAAGATAATAATCCCGTCAATTCACGATGATGTTGTTGGCATTGTGTCGGCAGAGGACCCGGTTACAGAATCTTCCAATAAGACGAATATAAACACTGCAGCTAAAGAGGAACTAATGAAGCTGAACGGGATTGGACCCAAGACGGCAGATAAGATAATAGAATATAGAGAAACTCAAAAATTTACTGTGATAGAAGATATTATGAATATAAATGGGATCGGCGAAAAGATGTTTGAAGGAATTAAGGACCATATAAAAGTAAAGTAGGTGAGACTATGAAAGATGAAACAGTTAAGCTAACACAGTATGCAAAAACGTCCGGTTGAGCGGCTAAAGTCGGCCCAGACATATTATCTCAAGTATTAAAAGAGATACCGAAGGTAACCGATGAAAAACTCCTGGTAGGAGTGGAGCATGTAGATGATGCTGCAGTTTATCAACTGAGGGACGATTTGGCGCTCATACAGACATTGGACTTTTTTACACCCATAGTCGATGATCCTTATACATTTGGACAAATAGCAGCGGCAAATTCTCTTTCAGATATATATGCAATGGGGGCTGAACCCTTACTTGCAATGAATATTGTTTGCTTTCCAAATTGTCTGAGTCCGGATGTACTTGGAGAGATATTAAAAGGCGGCGCTGACAAGTGTCTGGAAGCAGGAACATTGGTTGTCGGTGGACATACCGTACAAGACGATGAACCTAAATTTGGACTTTCAGTAAGTGCTGTCATACACCCTAAGGATGTACTGACAAATAGTGGGGCCAAACCGGGTGATGTATTGGTTCTAACAAAACCGGTCGGTGTAGGAATAATAAACACTGCTTTAAAGGGAGGCATTTTAGAGGAAGACGATGATATCTACCTTGAAGCTGTTAAGTCTATGACGACATTAAATAAATTTGGACAGGCTGCGCTTAAAGATCTTACAGTAAATGCTTGTACAGATATTACCGGATTTGGATTAATAGGCCATGCACTTGAAATGGCTGAAGGTAGCGATGTAACCATAACCATAGACTCTAAGTCAATACCTATACTGAGTGGATCACTTGAATACGCCAGAATGGGACTTGTGCCCGCAGGAAGTTATGATAATAGAAAATTTGTAGGAGAAAAAGCTCTTCTCAAAGATATAAAAACCGACATGGAAGATGTACTATTTGATCCTCAGACATCGGGAGGATTGATGATAAGTCTTCCTGAAAGAGAAGCTGAGATTTTATTGGAAAGACTTGTAGATAATCCGCTTAAATTTGGAATTATAGGAAGAGTTATAGAAAAAGAAGATCATTATATTATTATAGAATAGTAGGTGAACATATGCAGTCATTATTCAAGCGATTGCCAAAAGTAGATGAGCTCCTGGAAAATGCTGAAATTAAAAAATTAATAGAGGAAAATTCCAGGAAAATCGTCTTAGAATCGATAAGAGAAGCTCTCGACAATTTAAGGATTGATATTAAGGATGGACTATCCGGTGAAGAGCTAACCAATAAAATAGATAATATAAATCAAAGTATTGCAGGTCTTATAGAAGCCGGCAAAGAACATAATTTGATTAAAGTTATAAATGCTACAGGTGTAGTTATTCATACAAATTTAGGAAGATCTCCTCTGCCAAGTGAAGTTTTAAAGGGGATAGAATTGGTATCTTCAGGATACTCCAATTTGGAATATGACTTGGAAAAAGGAGAAAGAGGAGAAAGATATTCACATCTTGAAGATATAATCGTAAAGATTACAGGCGCAGAATCGGCAATGGTGGTTAACAATAATGCCGCTGCCGTGATGCTAATCCTTTCAACTTTGGCAAATGGTAAAGAAGTAATTACCAGTCGTGGCGAACTAATTGAAATAGGAGGAGCATTTAGAATACCTGATGTATGTCTTCAAAGTGGTGCTCATCTTGTAGAAGTGGGGACTACCAATAAAACACATCTTCGCGACTATGAAAATGCAATAAATGAAGAAACCGCTGCAATTTTAAAAGTTCATACTAGTAATTATAGAATTTTAGGATTTACAGAAAGCATAGATTCCGACGAATTATCTTCACTTAAAAATGCTCATGACATATATGTAATAGAAGACCTGGGCTCGGGAGTACTAATCGACCTTTCCAAATATGGCATTGAATACGAACCTACAGTTCAAGATTCTATAAGAAAAGGTGTAGACATCGTTTCTTTTAGCGGTGACAAACTACTAGGTGGTCCTCAAGCCGGAATTATAATCGGTAGGAGAGATATCATAGAGGCATTAAAGAAAAATCCATTGACTCGAGCATTAAGGGTAGATAAATTTACGATATCTGCACTTGAAGCTACATTGAGACTTTACTTGGATGAAGAGATAGCGATCAAGAAAATTCCAACACTTAGAATGTTGACATACACGAATAAAGAACTCTATGACAGAGCCAATATTCTAAAAAATAAGTTGGAAAAAACAGGAAGCAATTTGAAATTCGATGTCATAGAAGTCGAATCTGAAGTAGGGGGAGGAAGCCTTCCGCTGGAGAAATTGCCGTCATATGCAGTTTCCATTGATTCGGAAGTCATTTCTACTGAATATATCGAAAAGAGACTTAGAAAAAATCGAGTACCTATAATCGTGAGAATTATTAAAGATAAAGTTATTTTAGATATTAGGACAATAGACGATGGAGAATTAGACATTATTGCCAAAGCCATCTCTGAATTGGAGTCGTAAAATGAAAAATTTTATTGTAGGAACTGCCGGCCATATTGATCATGGTAAGACTACTCTTATCAGAGCACTTACCGGTAGAAATACTGATAGATTAAAAGAAGAACAAAAAAGAGGAATCTCTATAGAGCTTGGTTTCACTTATTTCGACCTACCAAGTGGACAAAGAGCCGGGATAATAGATGTTCCCGGGCATGAGAAATTCATTAGAAATATGCTTGCCGGTGTAGTAGGTATGGATGTTGTAATACTGGTTGTTGCTGCAGATGAAGGTATGATGCCGCAATCAAAAGAACATCTGGCAATCATGAATCTATTGGGAATAGAAAATGGATTTATCGTACTGACAAAGATAGATAAAGTAGAAGAAGAATGGCTTGAACTTGTAGAAGAAGAAACCATGGAAGAAGTAGAAGGTACCTTTTTGGAAGGCAAGCCCATTATAAGAGTATCTTCAACTACAGGTGAAGGTATTGAAAAAGTAAAACTGGAAATTGACAGAATTGTCAGTGCAATTGAAGAAGATAAAGTCGACGATATCCCAAGGCTTCCTGTAGATAGATCTTTCACAATCTCAGGATTTGGGACAGTGGTCACGGGGACACTCTTATCCGGTTCATTAAAAAACGGTGATGAGGTACAACTTTATCCATCCGAAAAGATTTCCAGAATTAGAAGTATACAAGTACATGACAGTGATGTTGAAATGGCTGAAAGAGGGCAAAGAGTTGCACTCAATCTTGCCGGAGTAAAGAAAGAGGAAGTTCCCAGAGGGATTATGATTGCACCGGAAGGGAGCATGGTTCCTACATCGCTGATAGATGTTGAATTAAAGACTATAGATTTGATGTTTGACATATCCAATAGAACCAGACTAAGACTATATATCGGTACACAGGAAGTTTTTTGTCGAGTAGTTTTATTGGATAGAGATGAAATGAGTTCAAATGATACAGCTATGGCTCAGCTTAGATTGGAAGAGGAGATTGTTGCCAGAAAAGGTGATAAATTCATATTAAGATTATTTTCACCTATGATAACCATAGGTGGAGGAAGGATACTCGACTCCAATCCAAGTAAGAAAAAGAGATTTAATGAAGATGATTTAAGACTTCTTGAAATTATGGGAAGTGGTGAATCTATTGATATTACAGAAGCCGTAATCAAAGAGCATAGCGCAAGTTACCCAAGTACTAATCAAATAGCAGCTCTTAGATCAAGTCATTTGGAACTTATTGAAAGTGAAATAGAGACTTTAGAAGCAGAGGGGAAGGTATCGGTCGTTAAACTGACCAAGGAAACTCATGTAATCCATACTGATTTCTTAAAGGACATAGTAGCCAAAATCGAAAGTGATATTGCAGAATACCACGATAAATACCCTCTAAGAATAGGAATGAGTAAAGAGGAAATCAGAAGTAAATATCTGGGAAAAACCAATAAAAGAGTTGGTGAATTATACCTGGATATTGTCACCGATAATTCAAAAGTGGAAGATAAAAACGAATATTTGGAAGCTTCAGAATTTTAAAATAGGGTATAATGAAAAACAGATAGAGATCAAAGATATAATAATGAAAGCATATGAAGGCGATGCAATAGTCAGTCCAAAGATAGAAGAGCTTTTTAAAGGTTCCAAGATACAAAAACCTGAGATTACCGAAGTCTTTAATTCTTTGGTAGCTTCTGGAACTCTGATAAGGCTGGAAGAAGATGTAATAATAAAATCGGAAAGCTTGAACTCTGCTATAAGCAATATAATAAAATGGCTTAAAGAGAGCGATGAAATAAGTATTTCTGAAGTCAGAGATAAGCTGAACACAAATAGAAAGATCGCCGTTGCAATCTTGGAGTTAATGGACAAACGAGGAATAACAACCAGAACTGATGAAGGACGTAAACTACTCTAGGAGGTATATTATGAGTCTTAATATAATACTGGTTAATCCGGATGAAGTTTATACCGAAGAATTAATATATAGCTTTGAAACGGAAAACTATCAGATTACCAAGGCTGTTACCGTAAAAGAAGCTATTGAGAAGATAAAAAAGCATGATTATGATTTAGCTTTAATAGATATGATATTTTCTGACGGTACAGGCCTCGATCTAAAGAAACAAATGAATGAAATAAAAAATATCCCGACTATAGTCGTTACAAAAGTTTCTGAGGATATTCAAAAAGTTTTAGCGCTTGAATACGGTGCCGATGATTATATAGTCAGACCATTCAATATATTGGAATTAAAAGCCAGAATCAGATCGGTTTTAAGAAGGGTTGGCGAATCTAAGAAAAGAGAAGAGGAAGCCAAGCTTAAAGCTCAAGTGATTGAAAGTGGAGACTTTGAATTCAATATAGTTGGAAGAAAAGTAAGACTTAGAGGTGAAGATATAGATCTTACAGGTAAGGAATTTGACCTTTTGTTTATACTTGCTTTAAATCCCGGACAAATATTTTCAAGGGAACAATTGGCAGAAAAGATTTGGGGAGAAGACTATGAAGGTCACCTTAGGACTGTAGATGTTCACATAAGAAGATTGAGAGAAAAAATCGAAAACGAAGAAGATGTAGAGCAGTATATACAAACCAAATGGGGAGAAGGCTATTACTTTGGAGACGAAATTTCTCAATAATTTTAAATAACATAGATTTTCATGGATTTTCCGGATAAATTAATAAAGGCGAGATAATCGCCTTTCTTAGAATTTTTTTAATACAAAAGTACCTGTTTTTATCTTGCATTTAATTCAATCTTAATGTATAATACATAATTGTGCTAATTGTATGGGGGTAGATGAGTCCTGGTGGGCTCTCTGGTCTTCAAAACCAGCGCGAGGGGTTCAGAGCCTCTTGGGTGAGTTCGATTCTCACGTACTCCCGCCATTAAAAAAGCTCCGAGATTTAAAATCTCGGAGTTCTTTTTTTATCTCACTTGTCCATTTCCAAGGATTATGAACTTTGTAGAAGTCAATTCTTCTAATCCTATAGGACCTCTTGCATGCAGTTTTTGAGTAGAAATACCCATTTCTGCACCCATACCAAATTCACCGCCGTCAGTAAATCTACTGGATGCATTAACATAAACACAGGCACTGTCAACAGCATCCAAGAATTTTAAGGAATTTTCGTAACTCTCGGTTACTATTACCTCTGAATGACCGGTACTGTATTTTCTAATGCATGTTATGGCTTCATCTAAATCATCAACCAGTTTCATCGAGAATTCATAATCCAAATACTCAGTATAGTAGTCTTCTTCAGTAGCTTGAACAGCACCTTTAATCAGAGGTAAAGCCTCTTCACTGCTATGGACAATAACACCGAATTCATCCACGATACTTTGTAGGCCGTCATAAAATTCCCTTCCAATACTCCTATGAACGAGCAATGACTCCATGGCATTACATACTCCTGTCCTTTGAGTCTTGGCATTTTTTATTATATTGAGTGCCATTTCAATATCTGCAGATTCATCTACATATACATGACAGTTTCCTGAGCCGGTTTCAAGTACCGGTACGGTAGAGTTTTCAACTACAGCTTTGATTAGACCACTGCTTCCTCTTGGAATTAGAAGATCCAGGTAATCGCTAAGCTGTATCAATGCCATCGACGACTCTCTATCTGTATTTTCGATTAGCTGTACATAATCAGGATTGAAACCCAACTCTTCAATGGTAAGTCTTATAATTTTAGCTATAGCAATATTAGTATTTATAGCTTCTTTTCCGCCTCTTAAAATAAGTGCATTAGATGATTTTAAACAAAGGATTGAGGTATCGAGAGTAACATTTGGTCTTGCTTCATAGATTATACCCACAACTCCCATCGGTACTGCTCTCTTTCCGATAAGAAGTCCATTCGGCAATCTCTTCATTTCCTTGGTATTTCCAATCGGATCCGGTAAATCGATGACAACATCGATGGAGCTAATCATACCGTCTACTCTGTCATAGTCAATAAACAATCTATCAAGTAGCGCACCTGAAAGTCCTGCTTCATTTCCCTCTCTCATATCGATCTCATTTGCTTTTACTATATCATCTCTATATTTGTGTAGATTTTCTTTAAGCCTCTCCAATATCCGGTTTTTTTGAACTGTAGTCAATCCTGCCAGTTCATAGGAGGCATCTTTAGCTTTTCTTCCAATATCGGTTAGCATTTTATATCAGCTCCTTTAAAGAGTGTTCCAGCTTCTTCACCCTCGAATATCTTTCTAATAATATCCATATTCTCACCATTAGCAATCATAGCGTCAATTCCTCTTTCCATACAGAGCATAGCACCATTTAGCTTGGTTACCATTCCTCCGGTGCCACGATTTGATGTTGACCCCGATGCCATTCCGAGTAAATCCTCATCTATCTTATCAACTTGTTTAATCAGTTGTGCATCCGGATTGACATTTGGATCACTGTCGTAGAGTCCGTCGATGTCAGAGAGCATAATCAATAGATCTGCATTGATAAGTCTGGCAACTACTGCAGATAGAGTGTCATTGTCACCGAACTCTATCTCGAAAGTACATACGGCGTCATTTTCATTGATAATTGGTATACAGTCCATTTTTAGTAGTTCATTAAAGGAATTAACTGCATTTTCACGCATTACAACATCTGTTTCAATCTGTTTTGTCAATAATAATTGGGCTACTTGGTAATTATGTTCTCTAAGTTCCTTATTGTAAGTATTCATTAGTGCAACTTGCCCAACAGCAGAAGCAGCTTGTTTTTGACTCGTGTTTTTAGGTCTCTCCTTCAAATTCAGGCATTTTGCACCTGCGGCTATTGCACCGGAAGTCACTAAAACCACTTCGACTCCATGATTTTTCAGATTGCTTAAGTTCCAGCATAAATCCGAAATTTTTGCAAGATTTATAGACCCATCTTCATGTGTAATGGAGGAGGATCCAACCTTGATAACTACTCTTTTTAATTCATCTTTTCTTCTTCTCATAATAATCATCACCCTCAATAATAAATTAAGTAACTCCAATTACTCTCATTTTATTTTTACGAGCAGGATTTAAGGAAAACTGTTTTCCTTATTATACTTCTAACTATTATACCATAAAGTTTTAAATTAGTAATATAATAGTGTGAATAATTAATAAAATTATCTTTAATCTATACATTTTAATAGATTATGGTATAATAGTTAAAAGCAAAAACATGAAGGGAGATCATGATGAAAAAAGAATGGGCATTGAGCAAGAATAAAGTATTAATCAATTTCTCTCAAAGGTATTGTGATACTGAGGAGACAGTATTAAATAGCGAAGGATTTAGATCAGTACTTGAACATTATTTAAGATATGCTGAGAAAAGAGAAAGCAGATCTTATAAATTTATAGTGGAATTACTAAAGGAAAGAGATCTGGATAAATTAATCTCTAAAATAACTCAGCTATGTAAGTTATTAGTAGTTATGGATGTTAGAGAAATCAACAATGGTTTTGATGAATTTGAAAATGTATATTCTAACAGAGAAAAACTTAGAAAATTTGTAGAGGAAGTTTATACATATTGGAGGAATTTAGAGAGATATGCCATAGTGCATGATGTTAAAATCACTGACGGAATTCTAAATACCTCTTTTATGGAAGCTAAAGAAAAATTCGACAAATTGATGATTACACTATATAGAAAAATAACCAATAATATCTCATTAACTACCCCGACGGTTTATAGACAGGTACCTGCCGGAGCTAATGTCGGTATGATTGTATATGATGCAATTTGGCCGGTTCCAAAAGGGTATGAGATACTTCAGGACATCCCGTTTATCAAGGAGATAGTTCTTCAATCGCCTTTCATTACCTATCCTAAGAAGAATACAAGAGACGGTTATTTTGACGAGCTCGAAATCAATCCCCTTAGAAGATGTGGCATAAATGCAGACAGGTTTTTCTGCTATCCTGCAAAAGTAGGAAATCTATTAGCCTATGTATTTATAGAAAGGGATTACTTAACCCATGGAGTTTCATTGGCAAATCTATTCGAACTTCCAAAAGATTATGAAATCTCAGGATGCAAACCAAACCTATTATTGGTATTTGGAGCAGAAGACCATAGAGATGAAGTTGTAAGCGGATTCTTTGAGGATAAGGATAATGAGATCTTGGTTGGATATGTGAGTGCAGATGAGAAACATGACTATTTCGGTTATATGAAAAAGATGATACTTACACTTCATAATCTATACCAAATACGAAAAGGAAATCTTCCAATACATGGAGCTATGGTCCATATTGAACTGAAGGATGGTAGCAAAGCCAATGTAGTAATCGTTGGAGACTCAGGTGCTGGCAAGAGTGAGAGCATTGAAGCGTTCAGGGGACTTGCCAACGAATATATTTCTGACATGACAATAATCTTTGACGATATGGGTACCTTCGTGCTCGAAAGAAATGTTATAAAAGGTTATGGAACAGAAATCGGAGCATTTGTAAGGCTCGACGACCTAGAAGCCGGTTATGCATTTAAAGAATTGGATAGATCTATATTTATGAATCCTGACAGGATTAATGCCAGACTTATCACTCCTGTAGCAACATATGAAGAGATTTCAAAAGGTCATCCTATAGACTTATTATTGTACGCTAATAATTATGATGCAAAAGACGAGAATGAAAGTGCGGTAAGTATTTTTGATGATGAAACGGATGCTAAGGATTTGTTTGTAGCGGGAATGAGAATGGCCAAGGGAACTACTACTGAAAACGGCCTGACCTCATCTTTCTTTGCAAACCCATTTGGACCACATCAGAGAAAAAAGGAAACATTGAAATTAATCGACAAGTATTTTGACGTACTTTTCGAAAATAATATACCAATAGGAGTATTGAATACTCAATTGGGAATCGTCGGAATGGAAAAAGAAGGACCAAGAAGAGCGGCTATAGATTTGTTTGAAACAATCAAGAAATATAACCGCAAGTAAGGAGTTGTTATATATGAAAATATCCGATAGAGTTAATTCAATGCAGTATTCTGCTATTAGAAAATTAGTTCCATATGCTGATATAGCAAAGAAGAACGGTAAAAAAATATATCATCTTAATATTGGAGTACCCGATGTAGAAACACCTGCTGAGTTTTTAGAAGCCGTTAGGGATATAGATATGAAGACAATAGTATATGCCCCTGCAAAGGGTTTGGATGAACTTAGAAGTGCTATAAGCAGGTATTACTCATCTCTCGGTCTTGATTTTGAAACCGAAGAGGTTGCAGTAACTATTGGCGCAAGTGAAGCACTGTTATTTTCACTTTTGATGACAACGGATGTGGGCGACAATATACTTACTACTGATCCTTATTACTCAAATTACGACTCCTATGTAATTGAAGCAGGTCTTAGTATATCAACTTTCCCAACGGATATAGAGAATGGATTTGCACTTCCTGAATATTCTGTGATGGAGAAAGCTGTTCAGGAGAATACAAAAGCAATTCTGCTCTGTAATCCCGGGAATCCGACGGGGGTTGTCTATTCTAAAGAAGAGCTTGAACGAATAGCAAAACTGGCAGAAGAACACGACTTATTTATAATTGCCGATGAAATCTACAGAGAATTCATATATGACGGAAGGAAATTTACAAGCTTTTACGATATAGAGAGGATTAGAAACAGAACTATAATCCTGGACAGTATATCTAAGAGGTTTAGTGCATGTGGTGCGAGAATAGGAGCCATTATGTCCAAGAATGCCGATATAATGGCAGCTGCATTCAAACTATGTACAGCCAGGCTTGCAGCACCTTATATTGAACAAATAGGAACAGTTGCACTGTATAATATGCAAAACAATTATCTAAAGGATGTTAATGAAGAATACAATAAGAGAAGAGATTTGATTTATAGTGAACTTCAAAAAATAGAAGGTGTTAAAACATATAAATCTGAAGGAGCTTTTTATACCATAGCTGAACTTCCGATAGAAGATACGGATGATTTTGCGCAGTGGTTGTTAACTGATTTTGAAGACAGTGGAGAAACTGTCATGGTGGCACCTGCAAGCGGCTTTTATCGTGAAATCCAAAGGGGAAAATCACAAGTCAGACTCGCCTTTGCAGTTTCAGAGGATAAGATAAAAAGAGCTATTGAATTATTAAAGCTCGGAATTGAAAAATATAAAGAGAAATAGTCTTTGCCCATGTTCCGGTTGGAATATGGGCTTTTTTTATACCTGATTATTCAAAAGTTTAGGGTATATATAGTAAAGGAGGTGAAAAATTAGACTCGATATTACTTTTCTTAATAATAGCATTGTTAATAAATATCATTTTAGTCTTTATAATCATAAAACAAAAGATAAAAATTAATCATTTAGAATACGAGTATGAAAGAAGTCAGAATACCGGAAGAGGTAGCAATCTATTTAATCGTCAAGAGGATTTAAATAATAGAAATACTTTAAATCAGAATACCCTAAGAAATCAAAGCAGAGCTAATGTATCGCATACCTCAGGTATACATCTAACTGATGATGTAATGAATGATTTAATACGATTAATAGAGAAAAAGGAAATGATAAGCGCAGTTAAACTTGTTAGAGAGCATAGTAAAGTAGGACTAAAAGAAGCCAAGGACTATGTTTTTGGACTGAGAGATAAATAGAATAGAAATCTATTGACCGATTCGGTTTATTGGGATATAATAAAATAAACCGAATCGGTTTATGTGTTTAAGGGGTGATACTTATTTATACTAAATTTTTGACGATTCCGGAAGATAAACAGGATAGGATTATTAGAGCCGCACTTGGCGAGTTTGGCAGGTACGGTTATGCTAAGACTTCTGTAGAACAAATTGCAAAAGCTGCAGGTATTTCGAAGGGGATGGTCTTTCATTATTTTGGTACAAAAGCCGGACTCTATGAATACTTAATAGAATACTGCGACAGGTATATTGACGAGTATTATCAAAACTCGGATGAGTTTATTGAAGATGTAGACTATATTGAAATGTACAGAATTATTACAAAAATTAAGCTTAAAGCTTACACGAGAGACCGAAGTGTATTTGAATTTCTCACTATGATATTTTTGCATCCTGAAAATTCAAATGTAACTGAAAAAGTTACAGAATGTGTATCTGAGATGGCAAAGAAAAGAGAAGTAATACTTTCTAAAATAAGAAATTCTAAGGTTGATTCTTGCTTTAGAAGTGATATTAAGCCTGAAGATGTAAAGAGGTATATCAATTGGTTAATAGAAGGTTATTCTCAAGAACTGATAGCACTGATTGGAGACAAACCTTTAGCTGAACTCGAAGATGATTATCTTTGGGATGAATTTGATGAAATTATGCTAAATCTAAAGAAGATATTTTATACTCATGAAGGGGGTAGTGGTGATGTCGATGATTAGTATGGAAAAAGTAGTTAAGAAATTTGGGAGAGTTACTGCACTTAATGGACTGAATTTGGTCGTCAATCCCGGAGAGATACATGGATTTATCGGACCTAATGGTGCGGGCAAGACTACGGCAATTAGGGTTATAATGGGACTGATAAAAGCTGATGAGGGCACCACCACTGTATTTGGGAAAAATGCATGGACTGATGCTGTTGAGATACACAAGAGAATAGCTTATGTGCCTGGTGATGTAAACCTATGGCCAAATCTTACTGGGGGAGAGGTTATAGACCTGTTCATAAGGCTTAGAAGCGGTAATGGAGAGAAATACACGGACAAACTTTTAAAGGATTTTGATTTGGATCCAAGTAAAAAGTGTAGGACATATTCAAAAGGAAACAGACAAAAAGTAGCTCTAATAGCAGCTTTTGCATCTGATGCAGACCTGTATGTACTGGATGAACCTACATCAGGACTGGATCCACTGATGGAATCGGTATTTCAAAGCTATGTAAAAGAAGCAACTGATGCAGGTAAGAGCGTGCTTCTTTCAAGTCATATACTGTCTGAAGTTGAAAAACTATGTAATAAAGTCAGTATTATAAGAAAGGGTGAGATTATTGAAACTGGAACACTTAGCGAATTAAGGCATTTAACCAGAACAAATATTCACGTAGTGACAAAAAAACCGATAGATGAACTATCTCAGATCGAGCATCTTTATAATTATAGAACTGAAGGAGAAGGTGTCAGCTTTAGCGTAGATGGAGAGAATATCGGAAATATTATTTCAAAACTTTCCGCATATGATATCGTAAACCTGGAAAGCATGCCACCAACACTGGAACAATTATTCATGAGCCATTATTCGGGAGGGGATAGTAATGCTAAGTAGGGACTCCTATAAAAATGCAACTACCTTGTCCGGATTTATACTAAGGAGAGATAGGATTAGACTACCTATCTGGATAATTGTTACTGCTCTTTTTATGATACTTCTAGTACCGGTTTTTGATAATATGTTCATTACAACAGGTACCGATAGAACTGTAATGGTTGAGTTAATGAAAAATCCGGCGATGATAGCTATCGTTGGACCTGTATACGGTGAAGCAAACTATACTTTAGGTGCAGCATATGCAAATTATATGCTCGTGTTTTCGGTAATGATTGCAGGGATTATGAATATATTTCTAGTCAATAGACATACCAGACAAGACGAAGAATTAGGCAGATTGGAAGTTGTAAGATCACTGCCCGTTGGTAGACTTGCCAGTCCTTTGGCAGTCATTGCAGTTGCAATATTGGCAAATATGGTACTTACCATATTGACATTTATTGGGTTAGTCGCAATTAGAGGAGAGGGGATGAGTACTGTTGGCTGCTTAGTATTTGCAAGTTCCTTGGGAGTAATAGGGATGTTCTTTGCAGCATCAACTCTTCTATTTTGTCAGTTGACGGGAAACAATAGAACCGCTATGGGAATGTCCTTTTTCTTTATGCTATTTATATATGTACTAAGAGCTCTAGGTGATGTGGGCAATGAAGTTTTATCACTTATCTCTCCTCTGGGTTTAATACTGAGAACTGAGAACTTTGTAAATGATTATTTTTGGCCGATTATCGTCTTAAAAATAATTACAATAATAGTTATTCTAATCGCATTATATATCAATAGTAAAAGAGATTTAGGCAGTGGTGTTTTTGCTGTAAGAGCCGGACGAAGGCATGCCGGTCCATTATTAAGAGGACCTCTATCACTTGCACTAAAACTACTGAAGACCTCAATAATTATCTGGGCATTTACTATCTTTCTACTAGCTGCCATGTATGGATCGGTATTTGGAGATCTGGAAGGCTATATTCAAAGCAGTGAAATGCTTAAAGCAATTTTCGATCAATCAAGTGGAGCTTCTTTTACGGAACAGTTTACTGTTCTATTGATTGCTATAATGTCATTGTTAGGATCCATACCGATTTTAAACTTCATACTTAGGCTTTCTACAGAAGAAAAAAGCGGTATGATGGAGAATGTACTAACTAAGGCAACTTCCAGAAATGCACAGATGGCTTCATACCTCAGCATTGCAATTGTGACCTCGGTTCTATACCAAATTATATCGGCCTATGGCTTTTGGGTAGTAGGTTCTGCTGTAATGCCGAATATTACACCATTAAAAGATTTTATAATTGCTGCACTATTGTACTTGCCGGCGATTTGGGTATTAATCGGACTTTCATGTCTTTTAATAGGACTTGTACCAAGACTTACATCCCTCTCTTATCTCTATCTTGGTTATTCCTTTATAGCGGTATACTTCGGAACAATTGCAGGTTTTCCTGAATGGATTAGGAAACTAACGCCATACGGATATGTATCAGGGCATCCTCTGGAGGAGATTAACTGGACTAATCAGGGAGTTTTACTAATAATTTTTGTTCTGTTGACAATTATAGGCTTTATTTCCTACAGAAAGAGAGATTTACAGCAGGGGCATTAAAATAAAAGGCAAATCAATTCATTTGATTTGTCTTTTTTGGTGAGAATTATAAAAAGACGAAAACCAATGGCATTTCGTGTTATAATTAATTTAGGTATTAGATGGAGAAAAAAATGAAGAGAGAACATTATATTAAAATCATAGCACCTGTATTTATTACACTACTGTTATTTGCTACTCAAGTAGTTTATATCGGTGTTTTTATGCATTTATTTAGCTCTCCATGGAAATATGTTCTGGCTATGATTCCACTGTTTTTTATAGGAGTAAGCCTTAACAATTTATTCGAAAGAATTAAGGAAATAAGGAGCGGAGAAGAAGATGATATTAGTAAATACTGATTTTGTAAGCGGAAAAGAGTTGGAAACAATTTCAATCGTTAAAGGAAGTACGATACAGTCTAAAAATCTAGGCAAGGATATCAGCCAGGGTTTTAAGACACTTATAGGAGGGGAACTAAAGGCCTATACTCAAATGATGGACGAAGCGAGAGCCATTGCTACAAAGAGAATGGTAGAAGAAGCAGAAACACTTGGTGCAGATGCTATAATAAATATCAGATATGCATCATCAGCTATAATGCAAGGAGCTGCAGAAGTAATAGTCTATGGAACAGCTGTAAAATTTGTATAGTAGGATAATAAAAATTTTAGGAAATTAAACTGATTTTTAAGATGATGAAAAATAAAAAGTGTCAGAAACCTAACTGTTCTGACACTCTTTTATTATTCATCAACCTCTTCTTTATTATTATCTTCTTCATCAACATCTGATACTTCATCATCAGATTCTTCCATCATTTCATTTTCGATTTCAATTTCCTCGCCGGTATTTTCGATTTCAAGCTGTTCATCAGTTTCAGGATTTTCAATAAAATCTGTAAGCATTTCTTTTAAGTATCTATCGAATGCATCTAAAAATCTCTCCAGGTACTGAGTCATAATTCTACCATTGTAGTATCCATTTAAAAGATTTATTTCGAAAGGATAAACCTCCTTAACTGCATCAAATACTTTCATTATATCAAAACCGTCGATTTTATTGGATGTACAGAAACCTGAGAACTCGCCTTCATTCTTTGCTACAATTGAGATACTTGCAGGTAATAAATCGATAAAATCAGTCAAATCAGCTATATCAAGATCTTGAACATAGTGATTTACTATGGAATAGTCTTCTATATTGTAGCTTGGTATTTCAAGTTCATTTATATAAGACATGTAAACAAAATTTCTCAGTTCCGAAAGTTCAGAATGTAATGATTCGCTTTCATTTACAAGTTGTTTAATAAACGAAATAACAGAACTATCATCTACATTTAAAAGAGTTCTTATCTGTCTAATATAATTCATCCTATCAAATAGATAATCCATGGCTCTTTTTCCTGCCAGTAAATAAATATCCAGCAATCCGTCGTTTAGCTTGTAAGAAGTGATTACCGTAGATTTTATCTCGGAAGTATTGGTAGGTACCGGGGAAAGCAGCTTAATAGTACCTAGTGAATCAATGGTAGCAGAATACTCGTCTTTTATTTCCGATATCTTTATGTCCAGGGAATTATCAATTATAGAATTTACTACCTTCATTACTGATGTCAGCATTTTTTTGATATCTACAGAGCTGTCGATGAGATCAACTGATATCCGCATTTGATTCTCATCGATAGTAATGCTTTCAGTATCAATAGACAGTAGCTTACTAAAAGCCAAACTGTATATAATGGCAGCTCCATATTGCTGCATAATATCAAGTCTATGGCTTAAGTCAACATTTTGTACGAAATTTGATTTTCGTGACTTTTCTTCAAGCACATGGTAAATCTCGCCTTCTTCTACATATACTTCCGTTACAGGAATATCATCAAAGGTACCTATATCAGAAGGAATCACTCCTGGAGCCTGTGGTGAGAAAATAGTCTCATTCGTAGATAGATGCAATTTATTTTTTAATGTTTTTCTCTTTTTAACAGTTACATTCATTGTATTTAAAAATGGAAATTCGAAATATAGCTTCATCTATTTCACCTCTATGTATAATATGTGTTTATATCGTTCTAAATCGGTTAAAATCTATTTTTATTGTATCATATTATAACTGATATGACTATTAAGTCTATGTACTAAATATAGTTAATTATTGGAAAGTTTATTTCCCAATGAATGATATAATCATAGATAGTATTAATACTGGAGTGATTAGATGAAGAGATTTATGGAGATTAGTGCAATCGGAATTTTTCTAGGTTCACTTACATCCTATTATTTAGAGATCAATTACATATGGCTTATCGCAATACTCTTCGCATGTGCGGCATTATTTCTTTATTCCAGAAGTGAATTATTACTGTTTTTCGCTGTTTCATTTTCACTGGGACTCCTAATTATGAATCTGTCCGAGAACAGCTCTATACTTGAAGACTATGATAAAAAGACAGTTGATATAATTGGAACCATAGAAGAAGTGATAAAAACCGAAGATGAATACTCCTCCTATTATATAAAAATATCATATGTGGGTGACAGAAAAGTTAATGAAAGATGTTTATTGTACCTTAAAGGCGAATCCAAGCTAGAGATAGGAACCACAATAAAGGCATTTGGAAAAATTAGGACAATAGCTGAATCGGGGAACCCAAAGCTTTTCAGCTACAGAGATTATTTAAAAGTAAGGAGAATTTCGACCGGTATAAGTGTAGATGAGAAAGACATAAAGAAGCTCGATATAGAGCCAAGCATAGGACTTAGAATCAGGAGAAGTGCAGAAGATTTTATATCAAGCAATCTACCTCTTGGCATGTCAGAAGAAGCTTCAAATCTTATGACGGGCGTAGTACTCGGTAAAAACACAGATGAGGGAGGCAGTGTTAAGTCTTTTAGGAAACTCGGATTATCTCATTTATTGGCAATCAGCGGTTTGCATATGGGAATTATTTGTGTATTTATTTTAAGTATATTCAGACTTATAGGGATAAAAAGAAACTATTCACTGATAATAACTCTGGCCATCTTAGCGATTTACTTACATATTATAGCCTATAAGGCTTCTGCAATAAGAAGTTTTTTAATGATAAGTATAGGAATGTCGGCTTCCATACTGCATAAGGGCTATAATCCAAGAAAATCACTGGCCTTTGCAGTTTTTTTTATAGTCCTTTTAAATCCATATAGAGTACTGGATATTGGACTTCTAATGTCAATTATGGCAATGATAGCTATTATATATTTCTATCCTGATTTCAATATAATAGATACAGCGGATTTTGAAATTATGACGAGCTTTAAAATGCTCATAATCATAAACTTGGCACTATTCCCGCTCATAATATTCTATTACAATGAATTCAATTTGTTGACGCTGCTTGCCAATTTATTAGTAGTCCCACTTTTTACTATTGCTCTGGTCTCGGTATTTATTAAACTGCTAGTATCTTTAATCTCAACCACGCTATCATTTATCCTCGGGAATTTTATAGATACCATCATTGGTATAATTGAATCAATAATAAAGTCTATGGACTTTATCGAGTTTACTAATCTTAAAATGGCGTCCCCGGGCTTAGAGTTAATTGCATTATATATTTTGATGATTTTAATATTTACAAGAAGGTATGAATTTAGAAATCTGAGTTATGGATTTAAATCTAATATAATCAAAGTTTTTATATCTTTATTAATGGCGTTTAGTATTACAAATATCATCCTGGATCCTCTCTATATAGATTTTATAGATATAGGACAGGGGGATGCAGCTCTCATAAGAACTAAAGCTCATTCAGCCATGATAGACACAGGCGGTCATTATGACGGTTCAGACAGGGTATACGAATATATTTTAAAACCATACTTAATAAAAAACGGAGTCCCATCAGTTGACCTTGTTTTCATATCTCATGACGATGCAGATCACAGTGGTAATCTAAAGTACATGTACCAAGAAAACAGAGCCCATAATATTTTGAGTTCTGACGATTCAATAACTGAAAGATTCGATAATGCTTTTGGTTTATATACCGGAAACAAATTCACTATTGGAAATGCATTGATAGATGTGGTAAATGATGGTAGAACCGGGATATCTTCGAATAACAGATCCAATGTTTTAAAATTATCACATCACCATCTATCGATACTGTTTACAGGTGATATAGAAAGTGAGTCGGAATCTAAATTAGTTAAACATGATATTAAGGCAGATATATTAAAAGTTGCCCATCACGGCTCTGATACATCTTCCGCAAGAGATTTTTTAAAGAAAGTTTCCGCAAGTAATGCTATAATATCAGTTGGAAGAGACAATCCTTATAATCACCCGTCGAAGGCTGTGTTAAATGATTTAACAGACTTAAAATCCAGGATTTACAGAACTGATGAGGACGGTAGGATAAGGATAATTTCAACCAGAATGGGTTATCAAATAGAAAATCATCTACCGAGAAAGAAAACTGCAGTGGATTATCTGACGGAGCCATCTCTGTACTTAGGGTTACTGTATTTCTACACGCTTACGAATTATTTTTGTACTAGTTTTAAATTTGAAAAATGGAGAAAATTATGAATTATATAGAAGCTATCGGCATGCTTGAAAAAAATGAATTACACGGACTTGTAATAATCTATGGAGAAGAGGAATTTCTTATAGACTATTTTATCGATGTAGTAAAAACAGAAACTTTGACAAGCGGTTTTGAAGATTTTAATTATGAAAAAATTGAATTTAAGGAACCTAAGATTTCAACAATCATAGAATCCTGTGAGACTATACCTTTTGGCGGTGGATATAGAATAGTAGAAGTGAGAGGACTTGATCTATCTAGAGACGGAATGAGTAGGTACAAGGACTTTTATGATGAACTGGCTACATATGCTGATGAACTCGATGATAGCGTAATCCTCATCATAGTCTCAGAGTCCGGGAAATTGTTTAAAGGCGGATTTTACAAAAAGATTTCCAAATCCTCTTTAATTTTTGAAATGTCTAAATTAAACAGGAAAGAATTCTACGGTTTTATAGCCAAACAAATAAATTCAAAAGGAATAAAAGTAAAAACCGATATTTTAAACTATATCATCGATAGAACAGGATACTTAAACTCGGACTTGAACAAAAATCTTTACGATATTCAAAACGAACTGGATAAATTGACCTCGTCTATAACAAGTGGTAAAAGATTAGATAAGGCTGCAGTAGACTCCTTATTGGTTACCAGCGTAGAAAAGAATATATTTGAAATGACGGACGCAATATGTATGGGCAATACTACAAAGGCAATTAATTCTTTTCTAAATCTAAATACGGGCAAAGATGATAATTACCTTGCTTTTTATATGATTATCAGATTATTTAGAAACCTGCTCTATATTAAGGAATATAAAATTAAAAATTATAAAAATCCCGACATTATGAAAAAATTGGGAATAAGCAGCTTTGAATTTGGTAAGCTGAACGGATTTGAAGCCAGAATAAATAGAGAAACAATTTTTAATATTTACACGGAACTATACGATATAGAGGTAAACTTAAAGTCTTCAGTAGGGGACTTCGAAAACAATATGCTGTATTTAATATCGAGGATTACTACTGAATTAAGAAAGTAATGCCGGAAATAGAAAAAACTTCCTGCTGGAAGTTTTTATGCTATTTCTTTTGATTTGTTATTTAACTTATGAGATAATTTTCTCATTTGTCTCGCAGCAGCGTTCTTGTGTAGAATATTTTTAAGTGCAGCTTTTTTAAGCTTTTTATCTACAACTTTTAATAATTCTCTTGCTTCGTCTAGTTTGCTATCTTCAATTGCAAGATTTAATTTCTTAATATAGGTCTTGAGTTCTGATTTGATGCTCTTATTTATATCATGTTTAGTCTTATTAACTTTAATTCTTTTAAGTGCTGATTTTATATTAGCCATTATTTCACCTCCTCAAGTTTAGCATAAGTATTCTATCATGAAAGGTTGAAAATAGCAAGATAAAATATTAAGAAATTAAAAAATTCAAAGATCTTAAACTTCATTCATTAATTATTTATAGCTTGAAAAGTGTCCTTATGGTATAATCTCAATGTAATATTAATAGAATTTAATTAGTTTATAATATAATATATACTGAAGTAATGGATAAAATATGGGGGAAAATTATGGAAGGAAAAGAGTATGACATCAATAAAACTAAAAATGATGAATCGCTGGGCTCATGGCTTAGAAGATTGGTTATTTATGTAATTATAGCCTTGATACTAAGGTTTTTCGTTTTTAATATAACACTTGTAGACGGTAAGTCCATGTTTCCGACATTGGATGATGGAGACAGATTAATAACCGAAAAAATTTCTTTAAA
Source organism: Peptoniphilaceae bacterium AMB_02 (assembly GCA_036321625.1). NCBI lineage: Bacteria > Bacillati > Bacillota > Tissierellia > Tissierellales > Peptoniphilaceae > Microaceticoccus > Microaceticoccus formicicus. The sequence continues at coordinate 1,504,980 of CP143259.1, read as the reverse complement.
TTGGAGAGAAGTAAAGCGTGGAGATATCTTAGTTATACATGCACCTGATAAAGTAAATCAGAACTATATAAAAAGAGTAGTAGCTGTTGCGGGAGACCGTATTGAACTGATAGACGGTAAGGTTTATTTAAATGGTGAGGTCTTGAACGAAAAATACGTCATAGATAATCCGACGCATCCTTACAGAGATATTTCTTCATGGGATATAGAAGAGGGACAGGTGTTTGTAATGGGTGACAACAGGGGCGCAAGCAACGACAGTAGGTCATTTGGACCGATAGATGTAAATCAAGTGATGGGAGTTTCGATATTTAGATTATTCCCATTCAGCAAATTTGGAATATTAAATTAGGGGGATTAATTTGAAAGTAGAAAGAAAAAATATTAGAAATTTCTCCATAATTGCACATATAGATCATGGAAAATCAACATTGGCGGATAGATTGATAGAGTATACCGGGATGTTGACTAAAAGAGAAATGGAATCGCAAGTACTGGACAGTATGGACCTCGAAAGAGAAAGAGGAATAACCATCAAGCTTAAAGCAGTAAAATTATTCTATAAAGCTCAAGATGGTGAAACATATATGCTCAATCTTATAGATACTCCGGGTCATGTAGACTTTACATACGAAGTATCCAGAAGTTTGGCAGCTTGTGAAGGAGCCATACTAGTAGTAGATGCTACTCAAGGAGTAGAAGCTCAGACTCTGGCAAATGTCTATTTGGCTCTAGACCAGGATTTGGAAATACTTCCTGTCATCAACAAGATAGACCTGCCTTCATCCGATATAGACAGAGTTAAAGAAGAAATAGAAACTATAACCGGCTTTGACACTGAAGGCATACCGCTAATCTCTGCAAAAGAAGGCCTCAATATAGTGGATGTACTTGAAGATATAGTAAAAAATGTTTCTGCTCCTGAAGGAGATATAAATGCTCCTTTAAAAGCTCTTATCTTTGACTCCTATTATGACTCTTACAGAGGTGTAGTTGCATTCGTAAGGGTAATGGAGGGCAAGATAGAACCGGGCATGGAGATTAAAATGATGTCGACCGGAAAGTCTTTTGAAGTAACAGAAGTCGGATACAATGCATCGGGTAGAGTGGATTTGGATGTACTTGAAGCAGGAGATGTTGGATATGTAGTTGCCAGTATTAAAAATGTAAAAGATGCAAGGGTCGGAGATACAATAACAGACAAAAATAATCCGGCCGAAGAAATGCTACCCGGATATAAGAAAGTTACCCCGATGGTTTACTGCGGAATCTATCCGGCGGAAGGCGAGGAGTTTTCAGATGTTAGGGAAGCTCTAGAAAAACTTCAGGTAAATGATGCTTCCATAGTTTTCGAACCTGAAACATCTGTTGCACTCGGATTCGGTTTCAGATGCGGATTCTTAGGACTTCTTCACATGGAAATCATACAGGAAAGACTGGATAGAGAATTTGACTTAAACATCATAGCTACAGCACCTTCTGTAATCTACAATGTCTATAAAAAAGACGGCACGATGTTGACGATTCAAAACCCGAGTAATCTACCTCCTGAAACGGAGATTGAATACATGGAAGAGCCAATAGTGGATGCGCATATCATGACACCAAGTGACTATGTCGGTCCTATTATGGAACTTTGCCAGAATAAAAGAGGAACCTTTATAAATATGGAATACCTCGATGCAAAAAGAGTCACTCTGAATTATGTGCTTCCGCTAAATGAAGTAATATATGACTTTTTCGATTCTCTTAAATCAAAGACTCAAGGTTATGCGTCTCTAGACTACGAGCTTAAAGGATATCAAAGAGCTGAACTTGAAAAACTCGACATCCTAATAAACGGAGAATTGGTAGATGCTTTTTCACTTATAGTTCATGAGGAGAAAATATATGAAAGAGCCAGAAATATAGTCGAGAGACTTAAGGATGAAATCCCAAGACACCAATTTGCAGTACCTATCCAAGCTGCCATTGGTTCAAAAATCATTGCTAGAGAGACTGTAAGAGCTCTAAGAAAAGACGTATTGGCGAAATGTTATGGTGGGGACATATCCAGAAAGAAAAAACTATTGGAAAAACAAAAAGAAGGAAAGAAGAGAATGAGACAGATTGGATCTGTGGAAGTACCTCAGCAAGCTTTCCTTGCGGTATTGAAATATGATGAAAAATAATGAAAAGAGGCGTTTATTCGACGCCTTTTTGCTTACTCAAAAGAATAAACCCAAAGGATTATATGTACATTTTCCTTTTTGCAGCTCAAAATGCTATTACTGCGACTTTTTGTCTTATCAAAATCAAGAAAAGAGAATGAAACCGTACTTGGAAGCTCTTAAAAGGGAAATAGTAATTTACAATACTGACGAGAAAATACCTGTCGACACCATTTATCTGGGAGGAGGAACACCTTCATATATTCCGGTTGAGTTGATGGCTGAAATTATGAAATCCATCAAAGATAATTTTGAGGTCTCAAGTGAAAGTGAAATCACTATCGAAATAAATCCTGAGCACCTCACTGACGAAGCTATTAATAGCTATTTGAGCATGGGAATAAATAGAGCGTCGGTGGGAGTACAAAGCTTTAATGACAGGCTGTTAAAAGTACTGGGAAGATCTCATGACTCAGAAACAGCAGTAAGTAGTATTTTAAATTTAAGAAAATTCGGATTTAAAAACATCAGTATAGATATAATAAATGCAATTCCAACTCAAAATATAGAAGAGAGCTTGGAGGATATTAAAAAGGCAATAGAATTATCTCCGAAACATCTGTCTCTATACAGCTTAATACTCGAACCTAACACTCATATGTCGAGACTCGTAAACATAGGCCAATTGGAACTTGTAGATGAAGAGACGGATAGAGAAATGTTTTATGCTGCATCTGAATTATTATCAAAATCAGGATACGACAAATACGAAATATCGAATTTTGCCAGACCGGGCTTTGAATCAATTCATAATACCAAGTATTGGAAACTCGATGAATATATAGGACTGGGTTTGGGAAGTTCATCCTTCTACAATTCTTACAGATACAGCAATATAGTAAATATCAATGAATATCAAAAACTAAGCGGCACGGATAAACCTATAGAAGAGAGAGAATTGATGGACTATGACTCTCTAAAAACAGACTATATCTTAATGGGGCTTAGACTCGTCGAAGGTATTAATTTAAAAGAATACATTAAAATCTTTGGCGTAGATTTTTATAGTGAATATAAAAAGTATATTGATCTTTTTATAAGAGAAGGACATATGTTTATGACCGATGAAAGAATTGCATTTACCCCAAGCGGGATGGATATATCGAATAGATTTTTTGTTGAAATAGTTTGAGTAAAATTATAAAATATTTATGTACAATTAATTATTTTGATTTAATTATCATAGGAGTTGGTAATTATGCATATAGCAGTGATCGATGATGATAATTCTATCATCTTAAAGAGTTATGAGATAATAAATCAATACTCAGTTGAAAAACACCTAAATATCTCGGTTGATGGCTTTAAATCAGCGGAGGATTTTCTAAATTCATATAAAGCAGAACTGGAACAGAATCCCAGCTTTAAATACGATGCCATGTTCCTTGATGTTGAAATGGGAGAGTTAAACGGAATAGAACTTGGACACAAATTAAGGATTGAACTTAATAACTACTACACTCAAATAATCTACATTACAAGCCATGCCGGCTACATGCCAAAGGCTTATGATAATTGGGCTTTAGGCTATATTGTGAAGCCCTTTGATAGTGAAAGCATCTATAAAGAACTGGATAAACTAATGAATATTATAGTTAGTAGTGATTTAATATATACATTTGTAGAAGACAGAATAGAAAAAAAGGTATTGGTTAAGGATATAGTTTATTTCACCGTCAACGTGAGAAGGGTATCGCTTATAACCATAGATGCAATCTATGAGTTCAATGGAAGTCTGAGTCATGTTTGCAGCGAACTTCCTGAGGGAAAGTTTCTTAGGATCAACAAAAACACAGTAGTCCAAATCGGTCAAATCTCAGGCATGACCAGTGACAGAGTCATACTAAAAAATGGTGAATCTTTCGAGATAGGCAGAAAATACTATCATGATGTAATGGAGAGAATAGAATGAATCAGTTTACAATGTTTTTTCTAGCTTTTCAGGTAATTGGAACTTTAATACTAATGCTTACTATGGATGCAATATTGATTGAGTCAAAGGGCATTAAATATAAGGTTTTGTATTATACTATACACCTCTTTATTAATACACTTGTTTTCTTGCTTGTTAAAATACCTATAATACAATTTATTACTACTTCTGCTTCCATATATTTATTAACCTATGTCTATGTTTGTGACATCTCCATGAGAATAGATACAGCAATTATTATATTGACTACTTTAACTGTATCTGAATTCTTAATGGTGCTGATTTCGGGGGTCTTTGATTTTTATTGGTTTAGAACACCACAAATAGAAACATATTTTGCCTTTATATTAGTCTTAATACTTAGACTGCTGATATATTTTCTTATAAAAAGATTTAAAATATATGGAATCAAGAACATTGAAAAGAATCCTAGACGAATAATGTTATTACTTCCATATATTTTAATAACTGTACTGACAATTATTATGATTCAATCTTTGGAACATCCTATAACCAGGCTATTGATAGGATCATTGGGCTTGATGATTATAATAATAATTCTTTATAGTTATAGTTTGATAATTAAATCCACAAAAGATAAGTATGAAATGGAATTTATTCGCATACAAAATGAGCTTTATAAAAAAGAATTGGATCTTATGAATTATCAAAATGAAAAGACTATGAAATTGAGACATGATTTTAAGAATATGGTAATAATGATAAATGACTTGGTAGAAGGTAATAAAATAGATGAAATACAGCAGGTATTGAATAAATACTATATATCTGAATTAGGAACTTCGTATGTAAATACCTCAAATAGGGATGTAGACAGTTTGCTCAACTATAAAATAGGTGAAATGAAGAAACAGGATATAAAGCCTAATCTGGACATACTTGTCCCTGCTAATCCGTTTATGGATGCATATGATTTTTTTGTACTGTTGGGAAACCTTTTAGACAATGCTATTGAGGCAAACCTAAAACTAAAGGTCAATAGATGGATAGATATAAGAATAACACTTAAAGAGCAGCTGCTAATCATAGAAGTTACTAATCCTGTTAAACATGATTTAGAAATAAAAGACGCAAAGTATATCACAACGACTAAAAATGATACAGGGCATGGCTACGGTTTAAAAAGGATAGACGAAATAGTAAAAAAATATAATGGTACATTTGTACTTGTGCAAAACGACCATACTTTAAATGCAAAAATAAAACTAATTATCAATACTTAGTAATTATAAAAAAAGAGGAGAAATTTATAAAAAAGAGGAGATTCGAAAAAAATCCTCTTTTTTGCGTTTAATGACAACTAAAAAGCATCTTATGACAAGTCAAGAATAGTAACATACATATTATGTTATACTAAAATTGAAATTAAATAAGCTTTGAGGTGATGTAATGTTTTACTTCAGTTCATTAATAATTAAACTATTAGAATTGATTTTTATAATAGCTTCCAAGAAGTACATGTATAGCTATTGCATATCAACCTAAATTCCCTAAAAATTAATGCAAAGCTGGTTTAGATATCTGATAAATAATAATCTGCTAGATGCTAGAGATATAAATAAAATAGAATATGCTATTGAAAGCCTTGGGCTTACATTATTGAATTTATTCTTGATTTTAATTATTTCGAGATTTTTGGGAATTGCTGGGAAAACGATACTTCTTATTGTTTTCATCTACCCTTTGAGGTCCTATACAGGTGGCTATCATGCAAAAACGAGGACTGTATGCACTATACTATCTGTTATATCAATAATCTTATGTTCTTTTATTATTGATAAAGTAATTTTCTTCACGTCTTACTATTCCTTGTTTACTCTAGTAACACTTATTATAGCCATTCTAATATATAGGGTATCTCCCAGGGTGAGTCCTAATAAACCTTTGACAGATGAAGAGATAGTGAATTCAAAGAATATGGTAGGACTGATATTAATACTAGACTTAGTATTATATTTTTTGTTTATGAAAATCAGAATTGTTGCAGCCGCTGTTATGGTTTCTTTTGGATTGGTTTATATACTACTTGTTTTAGATAAAATAAAATCTAGTTTAAGAAGTAAGGAATTTACTTAAAAACAAAGAAATGGGTGAAATTATGATTATTGTTAGGTATAAGAACGGAGATTGAATAGGCGAGGTGGATTAGATAGGTTGTCCTAAATATGGCAATTAAAAGGAAAATTTAGAAAAACAAAAATAGTTAAATATTTTAGAATAGTTAAATATTTTAGATTGGGAGGGATTAAATGACTAATGAAAGTGCATTAAAAGAAAGAGCTATAGAATCTTACCTTTGGTTACCTTTTGGGGGGCTAATTTTTATGCCTTTGGCAGCAGTTTATACTTTTGTATACCAAAAACAATCGATTTATACATCAGCATCAATAGGTATTTTAGTACCATTTATTGGTTTTTTACTTTTTGCATTGCCTTGTATATTTGTAACACGTAAAATCCCGCCATTTTTAAAAGGAAAATATAAATATATATCACTATTATGTGTAGTAATTACAATTGCTATAGTATGGGCAAATAGAACAAATGAAGAAATTCCAAGATACAGATTAGAAGATACTTTCAGTTTATTGAAAAATAACGATGAGATAGCACTGATATTTACATCTGTAAACTGCAAATACTGTAAAGATATGAAGAATATTTATCATAGAGTAGCGAACAAACATAAAAAATATCCTATAGCAGAGGTTGACTTAACAGGTAAAGTAGAAAGTGATTTATTAGAGTTCCATAATAAATATAAGATAGAAAATATAAGTCATATACCGGTAATCATTAAATTCAAAGGAGGAGAAGAAATTAAAAGGTTGGTAGGCATGCAAAAATATTCTCTAGTAGATGATTTTATTAAGAATGGGAGTGTAGATAAATGAAAAAATTACTGTCAATAATTTTAGCTCTAATAATCGTTTGTGCAAGTAGTGAAGCTTATGCTACTACGAAAATACGTGGGATAAAAAAATTTGTAGACAGAGAAATTCATAAAAGTGGATATAATCTAGAAAGCAGAATTCTAACAGACGAAGAAAGTGATAAATTATATGAAAAAGTTATGAATAATGAGAATTCAAAGGAATTCAAAGAAAAATTAGCAGACAATAAATATGCAAATATTGAACGTCAAGATATTGAATCAATTATAATAACTGATAAATTAACGAACGACAAGGTAGTGCTCCTTCATAGACTTTTCCAAAATAATAGTGGGGATATAGTGTTTGTACAATTTATGTACTTACCGGACCTTGACTATTTAGTATCTCATATATCTAATAAAATATGCCTGACTGAAAATGCAATTGAAGAGTTTTCTTCGGGAGTGTATATTGCCATTGATGAGAAAGGAAATATCACTGGTTATGATATTGGGCAAAGATTTACATGGCCTTCATTTCCACAAACTCTTTGCTGGATGGGTGAAGCATTAGCATGTGGGGTGTACTGTGGAGCCATAGGCGTCGTAAATATACCTGCTGGAGCAGTCTGTGGGGTTGTGTGTGGTGGCTTATTTTTAGTAGCTTGCTCAGGATTCTAAGTGTCATAGATATACTTAGCTTACTCTAGGCACATCTATTTATAACCGTTCTGATTTATCGTTTATTTCCCAGGGTGAGAACTAATAAACCTTTGACAGATGAAGAGATAAAGAATTCAAAGAATATGGTAGGACGGATATTAATACTAGACTTAGTATTATATTTTTTGTTTATGAAAATCAGAATTGTTGCAGCCGCTGTTATGGTTTCTTTTGGATTGGTTTATATACTACTTGTTTTAGATAAAATAAAATCTAGTTTAAGAAGTAAGGAATTTACTTAAAAACAAAGAAATGGGTGAAATTATGATTATTGCTAGGTATAAGAACGGAGATTGAATAGGCGAGGTGGATTAGATATCGGATATAATAAATAACAATGAAAGGAGAATTAAATGAAAAACAAAAGAGTAATAAGCTTAGTATTAGTAATGGTTATTTTGTTTGCAGGCGCATTGAATGCAAAAGCGGCGACATATTATGCTTTTGAGTTTTACTTAAGAAGTGGTGAAACAAAGAGCACAAATGCAGTATTAAAAGAAGATAATCTTACAGGATTAGTAGTTATGACTGCATCTAATCTTAATGGAGGAGCTATAAATTTTAGAATAAGAACATCTTATGGAGCTTATGCTACTGAGTATGTCACCTTAACAGGCAATGCGAGACGAGATTTAGCTTATCTACCTGGAATGAATATACCTGGGGCTGCATATAGGTTATATACTAACCCTGATGTTATCTATAATTCAATGTATGCGAGAGGCTACTGGGCACCTTAAACAAATATTATTAAAAAACAAGCAGACGACGTGTTAATTTGTTGTCTGCTTGTTATAAGGAGCGTATATGAAAAAACTAATTATAACAATAGCACTCATACTTAGCTTAACAGCTTGCTTACCTGAAGCTATGAACGGTAATAGTAATGATGTAGAGAAAGAAGTTAAAAAAGAACAAAGCAGTAATACTCAAAAACAAGACAAACAAACAGAAGTTTTTGACACGAACATAGATACAAGTAGTTTAGAAAAAAAGATTCAGCAAAGACATACAAAATAAACTTTTTAAAGCATGATAAAGAAATACTAACTAAAATCCTGTTTGAAGGAAAAGAATACACGCTGGAAGATAATTCACAAGGATATGGATATATTGCAAGAACCGAGGATTCTAAAGAGATTAGAGTAGATGGAAATACTATTAATTTTGAGTCCGGAAGGAATATTGCAGTTTCAAGGTTAGCAGGCTACATAATTAACGAAACACATAAAAATAAAGAACTGGAATTTATGGATATAAAAACATTGTCAACTAAAATAACTGAATTGACAAATAAACTAGGGTTTGAAAGTTTTGAAATCAATGAAATATATGGTATAGATGAAAAAACTATAGAGGAATTTGTAAAAGTACAAAATGAAGAGGTTCAAAGTAGAGTAACTAAAGATGGAACAATTAAACTATTAGAAACCGATAAAATTAATGATGTATATATTGTTAGCCTTAAAAAGAAATTTGATCGAATTGAAGTATATAACGGTATGTTATCGAATTCTCGAACAAATTCTACAAGATTTGGAACGGACTTACATTTATTATTTGATAAAGACGGTTTAAGTAAATTAACTTTAATATACGACATGGAAACAACGGAAATTCTTAAAGACGAAAAATTAATATCCGGTGAAGAAATTTTGGGAAATGTAAAGAAAGAATTAGAGCAACTAATCGGTGTAAAAGAACCGGAAATCACGTCTATTTCGTTGTGTTATACGACAAATTATGTAGATGAAATAAAAGATTTTAAAAGAATGAATGACCGGGATTTTCATATGGAAATCTTCCCACAATACATGGTAGTAATAACCCAAGAAGTTGACGTTGGAGATAAAACTATTACTGATAAAATATATAAGTTTTACAATGCATACACAGGAGAGGAGATACATTAGATGAGAGTAATAATAAAAGATTTAAAAGAAACAGTACTAAGTCTTAGGTTCTTCCTTGCCCTTATCTTCTTTATCGCTTTTAGATATATAGTAACCTCACAAGAAATAAACTTTCTCTCACAAGGGAAAGGACTATTTCATATGATACATGGAAGCGTAATCTACTTAAGTAAACTCTATCTATTTGGACCTCTCCTACCACTAAGCATGGGAATAACTTTAATACCATATATAGATAGCTTTATAAATGATTACAAAACAGGCTTTTTAAAATATAGAGTAGTAAGAACGGGTACAGACAAATATATAGCATCCAAAATAAGTACGACTATATTAAGCACATTTCTGATTACCACAATAGGATATTCTTTCCTAACCATCTTATTTTCATTTTTACTTCCCTTTGCTTCAAATAATCCTGTGCTTCATACATGGGGACTATATTCATTATCAGAAACGAAACCTGAAATATTTATAACACTTGTAATCATACTATATGCATTAAACTTCTCCTTTTGGGCACTGTACTCACTCTACCTTACCACACTTACAAATAATAAATACCTATCTTTAATAGGTTCTGTATTTACAATGTTGTTTTTAAACGATGTGTTCATAAAACTATTTAAAGTGAGATTTGATGACCTCATGTTAGGATCTTTAAAAATTGTAAATCCACTTTTTAGTTTTCTGGCATCTCTTGTAATCACATTAGTTTTAATTACATTACTTGCAACACTGATAAGTAGCAATATAAAAAAGGTGGTAAAAGAATGATGAAGAAAAACAAATCTATACTACTGATGAGGATGAAGTTTAGAACATGGATTACAGATAAAAGAATATGGGCGCTACTACTCTATCAAATGATAGGAGCATACTTTGTAACCAGTCCTGTATCAGAATTTACAACCTCGATAGGATATAGGATTAGCCCATACCTATATGTATTCGTAGCATCCAACTACAGCATGATACTTTGGATTATGTCAGGAGCTATATTACTATTTATGGATGCACCATTTATGAACAATCTAACTTATAACCAAATAATAAGAAGCGGAAGAAGCTCGTGGAATAGAGGGCAGGTTCTTTATATACTACTTGCATCGACGATTTATATACTGGGATACGTACTTTTTATATATCTTTTTCTAATCACAAAAACCACCTTTATTAATGACTGGGGAAGAGTGATGCATACACTGTCTAAAACCTATGCAGGAGGAGCGTTAGTGGTCATAGACGGCTATATAATGAGGCAGTTTAACCCTATAACAGCGATGTCATTATCGATAATCATAAGCATACTCCAATGCACATTTGTAGGGCTGATAATCTACAATATCTCACTACACTTTAGAACCAATAAGATTGGCCTATTGGCTTCGGTATTATACGTCTTTTCCGCATCCTATGTATGGAGTATGGGAATGGAATTTGAACAAAAATACTTCCCTGTAACATGGATGAATCTAGCTATATACGATAGAAGCGGAATGTCCAGTAAACCTAATATCTGGGGACCACTCATAATAATGGTTACAGTAATAATCGGACTGATAATACTTGCTGATATAACACTAAAAAACAAAGAGATAGAAACATATCCAGAAATATATTGAGGTGACAAATGAGTGAAATAAAAGTAATAAACGCATACAAAAAATACGGAAGCCATACAGTATTGACAGATATAAATTTAGAATTCGAATCCGGAAAAATCTATGGAATCATAGGCAGAAACGGATCCGGAAAAACTGTACTGCTCAAATCCATATGTGGGTTAATAAGACTTACAAGTGGTGAAGTACATGTAAATGGAAAAGTAGTAGGAAAAGATATAGACTTTCCTGAAGAGATAGGACTAATAATAGAAACGCCAGGTTTTTTAATGAATTATACTGGAGTGAAAAATCTTCAGTTATTAGCAGAAATAAAAGGAAAAATCACGAGAAGTGAAATAGAAGAAAGTATAAAAAGAGTGGGGCTTGATCCAAAACTCAAAAAGAATGTCGGAACCTACTCTATGGGAATGAAACAAAGACTTGGAATTGCACAAGCCATTATGGAAAAACCAGATATTCTCCTATTAGACGAACCGATGAACGGACTTGACAATGACGGAGTTAAAGAAATGAGAGAGCTGTTTACCTCATTAAAAGAGGAGGGTGTACTAATGCTTCTATGCAGCCACAACCCTGATGATATTAAATTATTATGCGACCATGTCTATGAAATTGATAAGGGGATAATAAATCAGCTTTATTAAAAAATTTAATAATTCACATAACAAAATCAAGAAGAAAAAAGCAACAGGAAGTGAATCGGAATTTAAATAATTCCGGACACTTCCTTTATTTTAATCAGCCTTATTCGATACTAATAAACAATTTAAAATAAGTGTTGACAAAGGTAAATAATTCTTGTATTATATTATTAGCACTCGGAGCGACTGAGTGCTAACAAAATTAAAAGACAGGGTGAGGACATGTTAGACGAACGAAAGCTGAGCATATTGTATGCGATAATTAACAGCTATATACTATGTGCTGAACCCGTTGGATCAAGGACTATATCCAAACAATATGATTTAGGGGTAAGTTCAGCAACCATAAGGAATGAAATGTCTGATTTGGAAGGGCTTGGTTACTTAGTTAAAGCTCATTCATCTTCGGGTAGAATTCCTTCTGACAAGGCATATAGACATTATGTCAATTATCTACTAAATGAATTGTTTTTGGAAAAAGCTCTTGAAAAAACAGAGATTTCTATACTCTTAGATAAAGATTTTGATGCTATAGAATCTTTAATAATGAATTCTGCTAAGGTTCTTTCGGATATAACTAAGTATACTGCACTGGCGATAGTTTCCAGACAGACTGATATAGTCTTAAAGAAATTGCAGTTGGTCGACTTAACACCCGTGACATTGGTACTGCTGATAGTATACGACAATGAGGATGTTAAGCATCATACGATGTATTTGGATGAACCTATAAAAAGCTCTAGTATAAATATTTTAAATAATTATATTAATTCTAAACTGGTTGGAAAGAAATTGTCCGAAGTTCCCGATAAGATTGATGAACTCATTTCTAAGGGTGAAGGCGAATATTCAAAGTACTTATTGTATTTGAAGAATATTTTCGTATCACAGATAGATGAGATGAATCAAACTCAAATAATATACGACGGTGTTGCAAATATATTCAATTATCCGGAGTATAAAGATATAGATAAGGCAAGGGAATTCGTGGATTTCTTGGAAGCCAGGGAAGGATTGGCAGATGCAATTATGGACGATGATAAAGAAGGACTGAAGATCAGCATCGGTGAAGAGAATAAACTGGAACTGCTGACTGAGTTATCGATTGTTTCATCAATTTACGGACTTTCAGATAATATACATGGAAGAATCGGAATCATCGGACCTAAGAGAATGGACTACAGCGCAGTTATAATGACTATATTATCGCTGACTGAAGCATTAGAGTCCCTTAGTAATAGAGAATAGATGAGGTGAACGGTTTGGTAGAAGACAAAAAATATGAAGAAAATGATTCTGAATTGGTCGACGAAGAATTAGTAGTCGAAGATGAGGAAAATGTGACTGAAGAGACAGAAGAAAACACGGTTGAAGAAGCAGAAGTAGACGAAACAAATGAAGCCTCAAGTTCAGACGAAGCTGAAGAATTAAAAATGGCATTAATAAGATTACAAGCAGACTTTAATAACTATAGGAATAGAGTTAATAAAGAAAAAGCTCAAATGATTAGATTCGCTACAGAATCCCTTATAGAAAAACTCCTTCCTGTACTCGATAATTTTGACAGAGCGATAGAGTCATGTGTTGATAATCCAAGTATAGCAGAGGGTTTTAGTTTGATTAGAGCGGATTTAATGAAAACACTCGAAGCTCAAGGCTTGGAGGAGATTGCTTCTGATGGAGCAAAATTCGATCCGAATCTTCACAATGCCGTAGTTATGGAAGATTATGATGGAGAGTCCGGAATAATTACGGAGACTTTTCAAAAAGGTTATAAATTAGGCGATAGAGTAATTCGTGCAAGTATGGTAAAAGTAAGTAAATAAAAATAAATTAAAATACAAATAATCTAAACTTAAATATCAGGAGGACTACAATATGAGTAAAATTATAGGAATTGACTTAGGTACTACAAACTCCGCAGTTTCCGTTATGGAAGGTGGAGAGGCAATAATAATCCCTAATGCTGAGGGAAACAGAACTACTCCTTCAATCGTTGCGTTTGCAAAAGATGGAGAGAGATTAGTCGGTGAAACAGCTAAGAGACAAGCAATAACAAATCCTGACAGAACTATTATGTCAATCAAGAGAGAGATGGGTTCTGATTGGAAAAAAGAAATAGACGGAAAGAACTATACACCTGAAGAAATCTCTGCAATGATTCTTCAAAAGATAAAAACAGATGCTGAAAATTATCTTGGTGAGACTGTTTCAGAAGCTGTAATAACCGTTCCTGCTTATTTCACTGACTCTCAAAGACAGGCTACTAAAGATGCAGGAAAAATAGCAGGCCTTGAAGTTAAGAGAATCATCAACGAGCCAACAGCTGCAGCATTAGCTTATGGTATCGATAAAGAACATGATCAACACAAAATCATGGTATACGACTTAGGTGGAGGAACTTTTGACGTTTCAATACTTGAAGTCGGTGATGGAGTATTTGAAGTACTTTCTACAAGAGGTAATAACAGACTTGGTGGAGACGATTTTGACCAAGAGTTAATTGACTATATAGCTGATGAGTACAAGAAGGAATCAGGCATTGATTTAAGACAAGATGCTACTGCATTACAAAGACTTAAAGATGCTGCTGAAAAAGCTAAAAAAGAGTTATCAACAACTCTTACTTCAAATGTCAACCTTCCATTTATAACTGCAATAAACGGTGTTCCTGCTCACTTGAACATGGATATTAAGAGAGCTAAATTTGAAGAGCTTACTGCACATCTAGTAGATAAAACAATGACTCCTGTTAGAGAAGCACTTAAAGATGCCGATCTTACACCTGGTGATATAGAGAAAATACTATTAGTAGGTGGTTCTACAAGAATACCTGCAGTACAAGAAGCAGTTAAAAACTTAATAGGAAAAGAACCTCAAAAGGATATCAACCCAGATGAATGTGTTGCTATCGGTGCAGCAATTCAAGGTGGAGTTTTAGCGGGAGAAGTAAAAGACTTGCTATTACTGGATGTTACTCCTCTATCCTTAGGAATTGAGACTCTTGGAGGCGTATCTACAAGATTAATCGAAAGAAATACTACAATACCTACTAAGAAAAGTCAGATATTTACAACTGCGGCTGATGGACAAACATCTGTAGACATCCATGTACTACAAGGTGAAAGAGAAATGGCAGCAGACAATACTACTCTAGGTAGATTCCAATTGACAGGTATTCCTGCAGCAGCTAGAGGAATTCCACAAATTGAAGTTACTTTTGATATTGATGCAAATGGTATAGTAAATGTTAGCGCTAAAGACCTTGGATCAGGAAAAGAGCAAAAGATTACCATTACAGCTTCTACTAAGATGTCAGATGACGAAATAGACAGAAAAGTTAAAGAAGCAGAACAATTTGCAGAAGAAGATAAGAAGAAAAAAGAGTTAATCGAAGCTAAGAACAATGGTGAAAGTATAGTATACCAAACTGAAAAATCACTTAAAGATCTTGGGGACAAGGTAGATGCCAATGAAAAATCTGCAGTAGAGTCAAAAATGGCTGAGTTAAAAACAGCACTTGAAACTGACAATGTAGAAGATATCAAAGCTAAAACTGATGCTCTAACTCAAGAGTTCTACAAGATTTCTCAAAAACTATATGAAAACACAGGTGAAGCACAAGGTGCAGAGGGATCTGAAGGTGCTAAAGCTGAAGAAGATGTCGTTGATGCTGATTATGAAGTAGTTGACGAAGACGAAAAGTAAGATTTTAGAGTCATAAAATGGAGGTGGGATGCATTGCGTCTCACCTTTTTTTACTTATGTATTAATAAACTTGTGAACAATTGACAATGATTATTATTTGTGTAAAAATATTGTAAGCTGAAATAATATTATATTTTTTAAAATTGAAGGAATGGTGAGAATTTGAGAAATCTTTATGAAATTCTTGAGGTTGAAAAGACTGCAACTCATGATGAGATAAAAAGATCATATAGAAGACTTGCAAAAAAATATCATCCGGATTTAAATCCGGATGACGAAGATGCAAGTGAAAAATTAAAAGAGATAAATTTAGCTTATGAAGTATTAAGTGATTCTAATAAGAGATCGAAATACGACACTTATGGCGATGCTATATTCCAAGGGGCAGGTACTACCGGCGGTCCGGGATACGGTGGCGGATTTGAAGATATTTTTGGAACAATATTTAATGATTTCTTTGGCGGTTATTCGGGAGGTACTACCGGTTCGAGAGCCAATAGACCTTACAAGGGCGAAGATATTTCGACCTATATCACTATAGAATTCAATGAAGCCGTCTTCGGTACTGAGAAAGAAATAAGCATTAGAAGAAGGGAAACCTGTGATGTATGTGATGGAACGGGAGCGAAGCCCGGAACCGAAAAGAAAACATGCCCAACTTGTAATGGTAGCGGACAGGTAAGCTTTACACAAGAATCTCCATTTGGCAGATTTGTAAGAACTTCAGTTTGTCCGGAATGTAATGGAACGGGAGAGATAATTGAAGAGCACTGTGAAAAGTGTCATGGCGACAGTTATATAGTCAAGAACAGAAAAATAAATGTCAAAATAGTACCAGGCGTTGACAATGAAACAGTTATAAGAGTATCAGGCGAAGGTCATGCCGGAGTAAACGGTGGACCTAATGGAGATTTATATGTTGGAATTTCTGTAAAACCACATGAGTTCTTTATTAGAAGAGGATTGGATATTTTCTATGAACTACCTATAAGATTTACTCAAGCGGCTCTGGGAGATGAGATAGAAGTACCTGTACTTGACGGAATGGAAAAATTAGAGATACCGAGCGGTACTCAGTCCGGCAAGATATTCAAATTAAAGGGCAAAGGAGTACCGAGTCCGAGATCTTCAGCCGTTGGGGATATCTATATTACTGCACAGGTAGTAACGCCTGAAAAACTGACTGAAAGACAGATTGAACTACTAAAAGAATTCGATGAAATTGAAGGAGTAGAAACTAAAGGAAAGAAAAAGAATTTCTTTGATAAGGTCAAAGATATTTTTGAATAGGAGTCATTATGAAATGGATTGAAGTCGTTCTTGAAACGCCAAGAGAAATAGAAGAGTTGTTAATAGATAAGCTTTATGAGTATGAAATTGACGGCGTAAATGTAGAAGACGATAAGTTAATTTTCGACATGTACGAAAGCGGAACCGGATGGGAACTCATCGATTTGCCTGAGGAAAAGCCGGGAGATTCCGTAAATTTGAAAGTCTTTTTTAATATAGATGATTATAATTCATATATCAGAGCTGAACTTCACGAGTATATTGAAAGATTGGATGCAGATGTCAAGATTATTAGTGAAGAAATACTCGATAATATGGATTGGGCAAATGAATGGAAAAAGTATTTTAAAGTGCTTAAGCTTGGCGAGTCTATAGTAATCAAACCCTCATGGGAAGAATACGAAAAAAATGATGGAGAGATAGTAATTGACATAGATCCGGGAATGGCTTTCGGTACGGGAACCCATGCTTCTACTGCAATGTGTCTTAAAATAATGGAAAGACAGAAAATAGACGGACTGGACATACTCGATATCGGTTCGGGATCGGGTATTCTCTCAATTGCTGCAGCAAAACTAGGTGCGAAATCAGTAACGGCAATAGATATAGATCCGGTATGTGTAAAAACGACTTTGGAAAATGCAGATTTAAACAATTGCTCGGATATAATTATAGCCAAAGAAGCAGATCTCACTGAAGGACTTGACGGTAAATACGACTATGCACTAATTAATATAATTGCAGAAGTGATAGTTAAGTTATTAGATTATCTTCATAATAATCTTAAAACAGGTTCAAAACTAATCCTTTCAGGAATAATAGAAGAAAACACGGATATGGTCATAGATAAACTTAATTCCACAGGGTACAGGGTATTGGAGTTAAATCGTGATTCAGGTTGGACTGCGATTTTAGCGGAGTATATAAATGCATAGATCTTTTACTGATGATTTTATGAGGCTTAATGAAAAATTTAATATATATGGAGAGGACTATAATCATATCTGTAAATCCTTGAGGATGAAGATAGGAGAGTGCTTAGAAATTGTTGGTGAAAATGGCTGTTATATATGTGAAATAGAAAACATTGAAACAGACCATTTAACAGTTATGCCCATAGAAAAATGCAAAAAGAGCAGTGAGTCTGAAATTGATATAGTACTGTATCAAGCTCTTGCTAAAGGCGAAAAGATGGATTGGATAATACAAAAAGCTGTAGAGCTTGGCATAAGGGAAATTTATCCAATCAATACCTTAAGGACGATAGTAAAACTCGATGACAAAAGAAAAGAAAAACGAATACAGCGGTTTAATGCTATAGCTAAAGAGGCATCTAAACAGAGTAGAAGAGATGATATCCCGGTTGTTAATGATATCATCGATTTAAAAGACATAGATGAAGAGAATCTCCTGGTAGCATATGAAAACGAAGAAAAGAATACACTGAAAAAATATTTAGAAGAAAATAAACCAAAACGTATCGGACTTGTAATTGGTCCTGAAGGCGGATTTGATCCTTCTGAAATTGAGTATCTATTAGATAAAAAAGCAGCAATAATTTCTCTTGGCCCAAGAATTCTAAGGACTGAAACCGCTGCTATAGTTCTGACTTCAATTATTCAGTATGAACTTGGAGATATGGGGGAATAAATTTGAAAGTCTCAATAATGACCTTGGGCTGTAAGGTAAATCAATACGAATCAGAAGCTATGGCTGAATTGTTTACTAACAGCGGATATGAAGTTGTAAATGATGAAATATCAGATATTTATATAATCAATACATGTACTGTTACGAATCTAAGTGACAGAAAATCAAGACAGTTTATCTCAAGAGCAAAGACAGAAAACCCGGAAGCAATTATTGCAGTGGTCGGATGTTATTCACAGATATCACCTGAGGATATCGAAAAAATAGGCGATATAGATATAATTCTAGGTACTACAGACAGATGTAGAATTGTGGAATTATGTGAGCTTGCAATGAGGGATAAAGTTCAAATAAATTTAGTTAAAAAACTTGAGCCCGGCAAGGACTTCGAACCTCTTGAAATCACTGAGAACAGTGATAAAACAAGATCCTATATTAAAGTTCAAGAAGGTTGCAATCAGTTTTGTACCTACTGCATAATTCCATATGCAAGGGGACCTATAACCTCCCGGGATATGGATTCAGTAATCAGTGAAGCTACCGTGCTTGCAGAAAATGGGTATAAGGAAGTGGTATTAACGGGCATACATGTAGCTTCCTACGGGTTAGACCATGGAAAATCAGAAGCGCTTATAGAGCTTATAGAAGGTGTCGATAAGATACCCGGTATTGAAAGAATTAGGATGAGTTCACTGGAACCAAATATTATAACTAGACCATTTATGGAGAGAATATCCAAGCTGGATAAGTTTTGCGATCACTTCCATCTATCATTACAATCAGGTTCGGACAATGTCCTAAAGAGGATGAATAGAAAGTACAATTCTGAAGACTATACTAAAAAGATTGAACTTATTAGAGAGTACTATCCGGATGCCGGAATCACTACTGATATAATCGTGGGATTTCCGGGCGAATCTGATGAAGACTTTAAAGACAGTCTTAAAATGGTTAATGATATTGGTTTTTCAAGGGTACATGCCTTTAGATACTCACCTAGAACGGGAACGCCCGCTGCAAAATTTAAAGATCAAATTCATGGTGAGATTAAAAAGGACAGATCTAATACTTTAATTGAATTGGCAGACAGGAAATCGGAAGAATTCTTAGATTCTTTAATCGGAAAGAAACTTAAAATCCTTTTTGAAACTAAAGCCGGAAATGTCGTAGAAGGCTATTCTACAAATTATGTCAAAGTCGGTGTCAACTCCGGCGAAGATTTGGAAGGACAGATAAAAACTGTTATAATAGA
Organism: Peptoniphilaceae bacterium AMB_02; assembly: GCA_036321625.1. NCBI lineage: Bacteria > Bacillati > Bacillota > Tissierellia > Tissierellales > Peptoniphilaceae > Microaceticoccus > Microaceticoccus formicicus. The sequence goes on along the minus strand of CP143259.1, from coordinate 1,485,136 downwards.
GGAAAGAAGAGAGGATTTATTGCTTGGAAAGCTTTTGTAATTCATTCGCTCTGATGGATGGAGGTGAAATAATGGATTGTATTTTCTGTAGTATTGCAGATGGTAGCATACCTGCCGACAAGATTTATGAAGATGATAATATGGTGGTTTTTAAGGACTTAAATCCTCAAGCTCCAATTCATTTATTAGCAATTCCTAAAGCACATATAAGTTCAAATAATGAGGTTAATTCAGAGAATAGTTTTGTAATTGGCAAAATATTTGAAGTCATTGCTAAAATCGCTAAAGAACAGGGATTTTACGAAGATGGCTATAGAATAGTTAATAATTGTGGTGTGCATGGAGGTCAAACTGTGGGACACCTACACTATCATGTATTAGCCGGAAGAAATTTACAGTGGCCACCCGGTTAAATGACTTGCAACATTTAAATTATTAGGGTATAATATCTAGGTATTATACTTAGTAATACAAGCACTCTTGTACTACGAGGGGAGGGATATTTAATGACTGAGATTAAAGTTGGGGAAAATGAATCGCTAGAGAACGCCCTCAAAAGATTCAAAAGACAATGTGCACGCTCCGGAGTTCTCTCTGAGTATAGAAAAAGAGAACACTATGAGAAGCCAAGTATAAAAAGAAAGAAAAAATCTGAAGCTGCTAGAAGAAAAAAAAGAAAATTCTAGTTGTTATTGGCATGAAGATGGTACCATTGCAAATTATTTGCAATGGTATTTTTTTATTTGTTTTTAATTGTTAAGATTTCATAAAATTATTATATTTACTTAAATATAGGATATAATTAGGGTATAAATATTGTATAGGAGTAGTTTACTATACAAATTAGTTTACTTTATATTAATGTTCTATAAAACTCAATAATATATTTGGTAAACTGGTTTTATTGCAGGACTCTTGTATTCTGCTAACTTATGAATAAATGAAGGACTGCAATAAGGCTTAATGAATAGAAAATCGAATACAAATATCCGGTTTAACAATAAAAACTGAGGAGGTGAGCAAGTGAAAAAGAGATATGGGATTATTATTATTGTTCTATTAATGTTAATAAGTTCAACAATAGGACTGGCAGATGCAGAATCTGTTTATTTAATACCGGTTAAGGGTAATATTAATGGTGTAACTCAGTCTATTGTAAATGATGGAATAAAAGAGGCTGAAACTTCAGGTGCATCTATAATCATATTTGATATAGACACCTATGGAGGATTTATCCACTCTGCCGAGAGAATAAAAAACGATATTATCAAGACCAGTCTTCCAACCGTCTCTTATGTAAATAATAAGGCAGAGTCGGCTGGTGTTCTAATTGCATTGGCATCTGAAAAACTAGTTATGAGTAAAACAGCTACCATCGGGTCAGCTGAAACAATTCCTAGAGATGAAAAAACTCTTTCGCTTTGGGTCAGTATTCTAAGAGATACTGCTCAATACAGAAACAGGGATGAACAGATAGTTGCTTCCATGGCTGATTCATCTATAGAGATAAAGGATGTAATTGAAAAGGGAAGACTGCTGAACTTGACGACAAAAGAAGCTGAAAAACTGGAATTCATTGATTATTCAGCAGAATCAGTGAATGAAATATTAAGTACAGAAAATAAAGCCAGTGCAGAGATTGTTGAACCTAAGATATCCGCTAAAAACAGAATTGCAGATATATTAACCAATCCAATAATCAACACACTCCTACTCATTATAGGTTTTGTAGGTGCAGTAGTTGAACTATTTATGCCGGGATTCGGTTTAGGTGGCGTTCTAAGCATTTTGGGCTTCGGTTTATTCTTTGCAGGTAATATAATTAGCGGAAATGCCGAATGGATGTCACTGGTTCTCTTTATACTTGGAGGAATACTGATATTTATAGAGATGCTCATACCGGGATTTGGACTTCCCGGAATTAGCGGAATCGTGTTATTGGTGATGGGACTTGTATCGGCTATGAAAGACATTACTCAAGGTTTATTGTCTCTGAGTATTGCGATAATTATAGCTGCAATAGTAGCGATAATAGTCGTTAAGAAGGGATTTGAAAGTCCGCTGATGAAGAAAATTGTACTCGGGAAAAACTTGGATACTGAGAGTGCAAAACCTGAAACTATCAACACCTTTGATATTATTGGCAAGGAAGGAAAGAGTATGACAATACTGCGTCCATCCGGGACAATAGACATCGATGGAGTTAGATATGACGCACTTACCGAAGGTGATTTTATACCTCAAGGTGTGGATATAAAAGTAATAAGAGTTATAGGAACAAAAATTTTTGTAAGGAGGGCTTAATATGCCAACGAATTTTATTCCAATTGTAGGAATTGCCTTTTTATTAATTGTATTTTTAATGATCTTTTTAACTATGGTACCTGTAGGACTTTGGATTACAGCGTTCTTCTCAGGAGTTAAGGTTAAAATCTCGACTTTGATAGGTATGAGACTTAGAAGAGTTGTTCCATCCAGAATAGTCAACCCACTTATTAAAGCAACTAAAGCGGGTTTAAGTCTTGATGCAGATACCTTGGAAGCTCATTACTTGGCGGGTGGTAATGTCAATACCGTTGTAGATGCCTTAATCGCTGCTCAAAGAGCAAATATCGAACTTGAATTTGAAAGAGCTGCCGCAATAGATCTTGCCGGTAGAAATGTATTGGAAGCTGTTCAGGTATCCGTTAATCCTAAGGTAATTGAAACACCTCAGATATCAGCCGTAGCTATGAATGGTATCGAAGTTATAGCAAAGGCTAAAGTTACTGTTAGAGCCAATATAGACAGATTAATCGGGGGTGCCGGTGAAGAGACAATAATTGCAAGGGTTGGAGAAGGTATTGTAACTACGGTAGGTAGTGCTAGAAGCCATACAGAAGTATTGGAAAATCCTGATTCCATCTCGCAAACAGTTTTAAGTAAAGGTCTTGACTCAGGTACTGCCTTTGAAATACTTTCAATCGATATTGCAGACGTTGACGTTGGAAGAAATATCGGAGCAAAACTACAAACTGATCAAGCTGAAGCTGACAAGAGAATTGCTCAAGCCAAAGCGGAAGAAAGACGTGCAATGGCTGTTGCGAAAGAACAAGAGATGCTTGCAGAAGTTAGAAGCATGAGGGCTAAGGTAGTTGAAGCTGAATCTCAAGTTCCATTGGCAATGGCAGAAGCTTTAAAAACAGGAAAATTAGGCGTTATGGATTATTATAATATGATGAATGTCAAAGCAGATACTGAAATGAGAGATTCTATTTCAAATTTGGGAGCAGATAAAGAAAGTAAGGGCAGTGACTCTAAATAATGAGTTTCACCGAATAAAGGTGGTGAGAAAATGAGGTTTAACTTTTTTACAATCCTAATTATTTTTTCTGTTCTCAGACTGATTTTCGGGAATAAAAACAGATATAATCAGCAAAAGACCAAATCAGGCAATAAAAGTCAGAGTGATTCTATTGAAAAAGCAAAAAGAATTGCAAGCAATATGGGAGACCAATATGAAGAGATTTTTGGAAGTATTTTCGTGCAATCCAAAAAATCAGACAATCAAAAATCAGCTAAGAAAAAAGGTTATTGGGAAGATGTTTTTAACCCGACTACCGCTACAAAACCTAAAAATAAAAAAGCTGAGAAAAAAGAAACGCACAAACATTCCGCAGAAGGTCAATCCCTGGAAGGCTACAGCATGCACATGCGTGGATATGACGAAGACGATATGGATCATAAAAGAAAAGCTGCTAAAGCATATCACTCTGAAAAAGTTGAGATTGGGGACGAACTATTAGTTCAGAACATTCAAGAAACTTCAGAACCCGCTGTAGGTTTGAACCTATTTGGATTTGCCGGAGGTGGTACCGGTAAAAGTGAAATAAGAAGGGCAATTGTCTACTCAGAGATCTTTGGTAAACCTAAAAGCATGAGGAGACATTGATTAATAGAAAAACGAAAGGACAGCGAATAGCTGTCCCTTTTGTGTTCTTCAAATGGTGAAAATATGGGATTTATGATATAATAATAGAATATGGAAAAATAAATTATAATATTTTTTTAGATTGAAATTAAGGAGTGATCTTTATATATAAATTAGAAATACCGGTCGAAGACAGACCGATTGTAAGGGAAATTTTTGGTAACCTGGATGAAAATGCAAAGATTATTGAATCTGAACTCAAGGTAAGGATATCTCAAGATGAAGCAGGGCTGATAATAACGGGCGATGAAGTTATGACTAAGGCTGCAGAGGATGTAATTAGGAGTTTAGAGAATATCTACTATTCTAAAGGCGAAATCGACGATCAATCTCTTAGATATACTTTAGAGATGGTAAAGAAAGGTAAATCCGCAGGTATAAAGAAAATACTGGAAGATATCGTATGTGTAACTTCCAATGGGAAACCCATAAAACCCAAAACACTGGGGCAGAAACAGTATCTGGATGCTATAGCTGAAAAAGACATCGTGTTCGGAATTGGACCTGCAGGTACCGGAAAGACTTATTTGGCAATGGCTAAGGCAGTAACAGCTTTTAGAAATAAAGAAGTAAATAGAATAATTTTGACCAGACCGGCTGTGGAAGCAGGCGAGACATTGGGATTTTTACCGGGAGATCTACAGGAAAAAATAGATCCCTATCTTAGACCATTATACGATGCATTATTTGATATCATGGGATATGAAAATTATTTAAAACTACTTGAAAAAGGTTTGATAGAAGTAGCACCACTGGCATATATGAGAGGCCGAACGCTTGACAGTGCTTATGTAATTTTAGATGAAGCACAAAATACTACAAATGAGCAAATGAAGATGTTTTTAACCAGACTAGGTTATGGCTCTAAAGCAATCATAACCGGAGATATTACGCAGATAGACCTACCGCCTGGTAGAAAATCAGGCTTGGTAACTGTACAGAGGATACTCTCCAAAGTAGATGATATTGCATTTATCAACCTTACCAGAAATGATATTGTAAGGCATCCATTAGTACAAAAGATTATCGACGCCTATGAAATGTATGAGAAGAGGAAATAATGGATATATATATAGATTCTAGAGTTGCTGAATTCAGTCCTGATAGTGAATTGGAAGATATGATAAATAATGCTGTTCAAGAATCGCTAAAAGAGGATAATCTAAGCGGTGATTTTGAAATCTCGATTTCTTTTGTTGAAGAAGACGAAATCAAAGAGTTAAATGCAGATTATAGAGGTATAGATTCAGTAACAGATGTACTGTCCTTTCCGTTAATTGAAGATCCTTCTATTGAAGACGGACTTCTTGGCGATATTGTAATTTGCTATAAAAGGGCTATTGAACAATCGATAGAATACGGACATAGTTCCAAAAGGGAGATAATCTACTTGGTTGTCCACTCCATGTTCCACTTACTCGGCTACGATCATATGGTTGACGAAGATAAAAGAGAGATGAGAAGCAAAGAAAAAAGTGTCTTGAAAAGACTTGGAGTTTGATATGAACGATGATAAGGAAAAAAAAGGTAAATTAATAAGTGGATTTAATTTTGCTATTGATGGACTTATTTATTCGGTAACTAAAGAATACAATATGAAGTTTCATCTTATTACGGCAATAGTTGTTTTGATAATAACGATGTTCTTTAATGTATCTAAGATAGAACTGGCACTTTTAGCTCTAACTATTACTCTGGTATTTGTAACTGAGCTAATCAATACAGCTGTAGAAAGATGTGTGGACTTGGCAACGTCAGAATATAGTCCAATTGCAAAGATAGCAAAAGATGTTGCTGCAGGAGCAGTTCTGGTATCTGCTATCAATGCGGTTTTTATGGGATATCTGATATTTTTTGACAAATTTATCCACTTTTCGCAAAATGTATTTTTAAGAATTAGAAGATCAACGACACATATGACTTTTATAATTATCGTATTGGTCCTACTCATAACAGTGCTTTTAAAGAGTAAGTTTTACAAAGGTAGAGGCACCCATGTGCAAGGAGGAGCAGTAAGCGGACATGCGGCATTATCGTTTGCTATTGCTACAATTATCGGTTTTATGACAAATAGTGGAATTATTGTCATTTTGGGATATCTTTTAGCATTCTTGGTTGCAGAATCCAGGGTAGAAGGAAAGATACATCAAACGAGTGAAGTTATAATGGGAGCGGTGCTCGGCATAGCAGTAACCGTTTTAGTTTTTAAATTAATGATGTAAAGGACTTAAAGGGGGAAATAAATGAGTTTCAAATCGGGATTTGTTACGGTAATAGGTAGACCAAATGTTGGTAAATCAACACTACTTAATCGAATTATTGGCGAAAAAATATCTATAATCTCGGATAAACCACAAACGACGAGAAATAAGATACAAATGATTTATACTGATGAGGAGTCACAAATAATCTTTCTGGATACACCCGGCATTCAAATGCCAAAAAATGTGCTCGGAGAGTATATGTTAAAAGTTTCAAAATCTACACTGGAAGATGTAGACGTAATAACCATGTTGGTTGAAGTTGGAGAGGCTTTTGGAAAGCTGGATTCATATGTAATCAATGAAATAAGAGACATCGATACTCCTAAAATTCTCTTAATTAATAAAATTGACTTGGAAACTGAAGAGAACTTAGCTCTGCTTATCGATAAGTATAATAAAACCGATATATTCGATGAAATTATTCCGATTTCTGCACTCAATTCAGAGAATTTGGACAGGTATTTAGAAATACTCAAAGAAAAACTACCTGAAGGACCTATGTACTACCCTGATGATATGATTACAGATCAACCGGAAAGAGCAATTATACAAGAACTTATTAGAGAAAAAATACTACTCAATATGCTAGAAGAGATCCCGCATGGAATTGCAGTCGAAGTCCTATCTGTATCGCAAAGAGAGGGTAGAAACTTAATAGATGTAGAAGCAAATATACATGTGGAAAAAAAGTCCCATAAACCCATGGTGATAGGCAAGGGCGGAAGTATGATTCAGAAAATCGGATCCGAGGCAAGGATAGATGTAGAAAGACTGATGGACACAAAAGTCAATCTTCAGCTTTGGGTAAAAATTACAAAAGACTGGAGAAGCAAGGAAGATAGGGTCAAGGGTTTTGGTTACAAATAATTTGAATGATATCCATGGCATTGTTATAAATGAACTCAAATACAAAAATACATCCAAAATAATAACTGTATTTACACATGAATTGGGTTTGATAAAGATAATGTGTCAAGGCGCTTATAGAAAGAACAGTCCTCTATCGGCGATAACAAATAAATACGGGTATTCAACTTATAATCTGAATAAAGGGAAGAGCTTTTACTATATAGTTGATGGCATCCCTAATAGCAATAATTTCTTTTTAACAAAATCATTGGAACTTCTAACGGTCTCTGCATTGATAACGGAATTACTCGAGGCGACAATGCCGGTTGAACAGCCGGAACCAGACATTTACAGATTACTGGAAGAGTTTTTAAGGATATTAAAACAGGACAATGACTCTTTAAGACCTGCGCTTATTGCATTCTTTATGAAGTATTCATCCTTTATGGGATTTAGACCAAATCTTAATGGATGTATTAAATGCGGAAATAAAAATTCGGAATTGTATACTATTGCATCATCATCCGGTGGGGCTACCTGCAGTATATGTGGAGTATTAAATAAATATAATTCAGTTACTAGAGAAGAGTTGATTTATCTAGGTAGACTACTTTATCTTCCGATGAAAGATAATACCGGGTTAAATCAGAACGGTAATAAAATAGATTATAGAAAACTTACGAGGATTAGCCTCGAATACTTAATGACAAACATGGATATACAAAAATTAAATATAGTGAAATGGTTGGATAAATCAAAAATTATTTAATATAAACTCTCAATCAACATCAGTGATTTTAAGTCTTATATTGAATAAAAATCGTTAATTTGATAAAATAATAGCGATAATTAGGGGGAGTATATATGTATTTTCAAGACATGATGATTAATTTATTAAAATACTGGGGAGATAAAGGATGTATTATCTTGGAACCTTATGATGTAGAAAAAGGTGCAGGTACTATGAGTCCGCATACATTCCTCAGGGCAATAGGTCCGGAGCCGTGGAATACGGTCTATGTAGAACCTTCAAGAAGACCGGCCGACGGTAGATACGGAGAAAATCCAAATAGACTATATCAACATCATCAGCTTCAAGTTATCCTTAAACCTTCACCGGAAGATATACAGGATTTATATTTGCATTCGTTGGAAGTTATAGGGATAGACCCAAGTATTCATGACATAAGATTTGTCGAAGACAACTGGGAAGCTCCAACTCTTGGTGCTTGGGGTTTAGGCTGGGAGGTTTGGCTTGATGGTATGGAAATTACGCAATTTACTTATTTCCAACAAATCGGTGGAATAAACTGCGATCCCGAATCGGGAGAACTTACCTATGGACTTGAAAGAATAGCGATGTACCTACAAGATGTCGACAATGTCTACGATATAAAGTGGAATAGTCAATTTACTTACGGAGATATATTTAAACAACCTGAATACGAACACTCTGTATATAGTTTTGACACTGCAGATATAGAGGTACTAAAGAATTTATTCAATATTTACGAAAAAGAAGCTGAAGTGAATATAGAGGAAAACCTAATATATCCTGCATATGACTATGTTCTAAAGTGCTCTCATACATTTAATGTGTTAGATGCCAGGGGTGCGATTGGGGTATCTGAAAGAGCGCATTATATTCAAAGGGTAAGGAATTTAGCAAGACTGGTAGCTGTTCAGTATTATGATAAAAGAGAACAAATGGGATTCCCAATGTTAAAGAAGGAGGCAGAAGAAGTTGAAAGATAATTTTTTATTGGAAATCGGAGTAGAAGAAATGCCTGCCGCTTATGTTGAATCCACAAAAAAACAGCTTAAGTCAGCATTTGAAAAATTATTAAATGAAAATAAAGTCGTTTTTGACGGTATCGAGGTGGAATCTACACCTAGAAGATTTGCTACATTTGTAAGGGGAATTGTTCAAGAAACAGATGAAACAAGCCATAAAGTCAAAGGTCCTTCAAAGAAGATAGCATACGATGAAAGCGGTAAACCTACGAAAGCATTAATGGGCTTCTTAAGAGGTCAAGGTAAAGAAGAAAGTGATGTAACCCTGGATTTAGTTGGTAACGAAGAATATGTTTTTGTAGAGAAGAAAGTTGAACAAAAACCCGTATCTGAGTTAATAAAAGAAGAAGTATCCGGTATAATAAAATCAATCGTCTTTCCAAAGACTATGAGATGGGGAGGCAAAAAACTTTAGATTCGCAAGACCGATTAGATGGATATTGTCTTTATATAATGACGAAGTACTTCCTTTTGAGTTTGAAGGAATTCCTGTTAGTAATATCACCAGAGGGCATAGAAATCTCGGTGGTGAAGTTTTAGTAGATAAAATTGAAAATTATGAAAATCTATTAAAAGAAAACGGAGTAATTCTAAAGCAAGCAGATAGAAGAACGATAATACTTCACCAGTCAAATAAATTGGCAAAAGAAAAGGGCGGTAATCTCTTCGAAGATGAAAATCTCTTTAAAGAGGTCATAAATATAACTGAGTTTCCAACACCGCTACTTGGAAATATTCAAGCAGAATACCTATCATTACCAAAAGAAGTAATAATTACTCCAATGAAAGATCATCAGAGATTTTTCCCAATAGTTGATGATAAAGGAAACCTTCTGCCATATTTTATAACGGTAAGAAATGGTGGAGACAAGGGCATAGATGAAGTAAGAAAGGGAAATGAAAAAGTTCTTGCTCCTAGACTTGCAGATGCAAAGTTCTTCTATGAAGAAGATACGAAAAAATCCCTCGAAGAGTATTTAGAAATTCTAAAAACAGCTACTTTTCATGAAAAGCTTGGAACTATATACGATAAATCAAGGAGATTGGTCAGATTATCCAAATTATTGGGTGAACAATTAGCTGTAGGCGAAGAAACTATTAAAAATACTGAAAGAGCTGCACTTCTTTCAAAATGCGACTTAGTAACTAAACTCGTAATAGAATTTACCGAACTGCAAGGAGTCATGGGAATGATATATGCAGGCAAATCGGGAGAAAATTCGATAGTTTCAACTGCTATAATGGAACAATACCTACCTAAATTTGCAGGAGACAGACTACCTAAGAGTACCGCCGGTAAAATATTAAGTATAGTTGACAAGGTTGATACCATTGTGGGAATGTACGCCGTAGGTATAAGAGTTACAGGTTCTCAAGACCCGTTTGCACTTAGACGTGCCGCTCTTGGGATAATAAATATAATAATTGAAAATAAACTGGACTTTGACTTTGAAGATATAATTAGAAATTCTCTTTACACTTATTTAGAAGATCAAGGATTGGTATTCGATTACGAGACGGTCAAAAAAGAGATTATCGATTTTATAAAACAGAGGATGAGAGTCAAGTTTATAGATGAAGGAAACAGGTATGATGTAGTAGATTCATGTTTTGATGTAGACATATCCAATATCTATCATACCGCAGAAAGAGTCAAAGCTGTCAATGAATGGATTGAGAAAAAAGATCCTGAGGTTATTATAACCTTAACGAGACTTGAAAATATTGCAAAGGGACATGAAGTTTTTGATATAGATACAGATATGCTTCTAGACCCACCGGAAATAGAGCTTTACAATAATCTATCAATAGTAACCGAGATTGAAGAACTTATAGATAAAAAAGACTATGATTTTGCACTGGATAAATTTGATTCTATTACAGATTCGATAAACTCATTCTTAGATAATATCATGGTAATGGTAGACGATAAGAATATTAGAAATAACAGATTGGCAATCTTAGGCAGAATATACTCGGTAGTGACTAGACTGTTTATACCTAGCGTAATCGTTAAAGAGAAATAATGTACTATATCTTAAGGGAGGTAAAATATGGAACATTGGAATATTAGAGTGATATCCGACTCCCTGGGAGAAACGGGTGAGCACGTAGTTCATGCACTTATGAAGCAGTTCCCAAAGAAGAGATATCATGTTGTGAGATATCCCAATATAGTAAGCAAAGAACAAGTAGATGACATCTTTGTTTTCTTGAAAAAGGGAGAAATAGTAATCTCAACTATCGTACTTGAAGATTTAAGAAACTATTTAATACAAAAAGGCAATGATGCCGGGATATATGTTTTCGATATACTGGGTGGACCGATTAAGCAGTTTGAACAAGTTTTTGGAGAACAAGCTACACAAAGACCTGGCGGTATACGTGAACTCGATGATAACTACTTTAACAAAATAGCTGCAATTGAATTTACAGTCAAATATGACGACGGAAGAGATCCTAGAGGTATTATGATGGCTGATGTCATCCTGATTGGAGTTTCCAGAACTTCCAAGACACCTACTTCTATGTTCTTGGCAAATAAAGGATACAAAGTAGTTAATGTACCCATGGTGCCCGAAATAGAAGCGCCTAAAGAGCTATTTGAGGCTGATCCTAACAGAATTATTGGGCTTATAATAGATCCTGACAAATTAAACGAAATCAGGATTGAAAGACTTAAAGCATTGGGACTTGATAGCAGTGCAAATTATGCAAATGACGAGAGGATAAGAGAAGAGCTAGAGTATGCATTAAAGGTAATGAACAAGATAGGCTGTAGTATAATAGATGTTTCCAATAGCACTATCGAAGGAACTGCCGGGAAAGTTGTCGAGATATTAGAAGATCATTTTCCTGAAGGAATTAAAAAGATGTAATGAAAGGTGCGGCTATTTATGCCGCACCACTTCAAATCTTTCTAATTTATAATCTTCTGTCGGGTGTATCCCGGCTTTTTTTAATGCTATATCGACCTGCTCTTCAGCACTGTCGATTCCCTCTAGATTAGGTAGAAGCAGACCTCTTCTATGACCCTTATTTACAATTACACCATACTTGGAAGGATCAAGCTCAGCTATTGATTCTATATCTTCAGCGGGCATTAATACATCTACCGATACACTGAGATATGGAAGCTCACCAATGTTAACTGCATAAAATCTCGGATCTTTGGAACAAGATGAGATAGCGTTCTGTATGATTTCCATAGCAATATTTTCTCGGGTTGGGCTTATAGTTCCTATACAACCTCTTAAATCACCATCTTTATAGATGGTTACAAAAACTCCGGCTCGCTCATCCAGCATCTCAGTAGGAAGGTCATTCGGAAGCTTAGGAATAGTAACATTTCTTACATAGTTTTCAATAGTATCCCTAGCAAGTTTTACATAAGGATCCATGGTATATTCAACCTCTCCATTTAGATTAAATTCTGCAACTGCATAACCAACGCCAAAAGGTCCTTCATAAGAAAGCAAATTTGAATTATAATTAAGTCCCTTTAGCACACCTTCAAGAATTACAAGTGAGTTATATCCGCATTGATGTGCATTTTCAACGAAATTTTCATCAAAATTAAGTATAGAAGATAAATTGGATTCTGTAATTGATTTTACAATTCTATTATCAAACTCCGGACCTTCCGGTGTATAACTATAAGGTCCACGATTAATTAGCGAATGAGATAAATCTCCACTTGCTATTAATACGGTTTTTTCACCTAGAACCTCTACTTCATTTCTGATAACCGATCCGAATTTAACCAGAGCCTTTTGATCTATCAATCCATAGTTTAGAGGAATGAGTTTAAAATTTTCGTATTCACTTGTGATGAAACTTAAAGGAACCATGATACCATGATCTAATTTAAAATCATGACCATAATTGTCCTCTTCTATCAAAACACTGGGTATGCTCATTTCTTCGGCAGCCATGTATATATTTGTGGCTAATTTGACATTATTTGAAAAGGAAAAAACAATATCGGGATGCCCGAAGCTTCTGAAATCACCGGTCATTTCTTTATTTGAAATAATTGTAACAGCATCTCTGAAAAGAGGAGCATGTGGAGAAATAATAATAATATTGTCAGGCTTAAGCTCTGCAATTTGTTTAGATATTATATTCATCGCATCTATGGTGTTGCAACAGATTTCAGAATCACTTCCGCCAATGGACTTCATTATAATCGGCGGATGCGGGACTAAATAAGCTTTCAACAAATTCATATAAACACTCCTTTGTAATTGTAATTGATTTTATTGAATGGTATTAGAATTGATTATTTTCTATCTCTATCAAATATTTAAGGGTTTTCTAATTTATACATTACCAAGATAGACATGTTCCAGTTTTTGTTTTGCAATGCCATAAGCTCTGTAGAGATCGTTCATATCAGTTGGTGGGTCGACTCTCTTATAGGCAGGAAAATATCTTGACAGATGAAGAGGTATCGATGGGTTTATTTCAGCTACCATATCGACAAGTCCGTTGATATCTTCTTCAGATGTATTAAGCCCGGAGATTAACAGAGTCGTTATCTCGACATGTATACCAAGTGAATCAGCAAGAGAAATAGTATTGATTACAGGCTCGGGACTTGCTGCGCATATGTTTTTATAATCAATCGGTTTAAAGAATTTAAAATCTACATTCATGGCATCAATATAAGGAGCCAACTCCTTAAAAGGGATTTCGTTTATATATCCATTAGTAACCAATACATTAATAAGCTTATAGTCTTTTATAAGCCTAGCGGTTTCCAGAACATATTCATACCAAATAGTCGGCTCATTGTAAGTGTATGCAAGTCCGACAGACCTGTCTCTTAAAACCATATCCAATATAGACATTGAAGACGTGGAGGCAACTTCGCTATTGAAATTTACTAATTGGTAATTTTGGCAAAAATCACATACGAGATTACAACCATATGTACCGATTGAACTGATCATACTGTCGGGCATGAAGTTTGACAATGGTTTCTTTTCAATTGGATCGATGGCATATGATACAACTTTTTCATAATTTAAAGTATATAGTATTCCATCAATATTTTTACGCACTTTACATTTCCCTAAATCACCTGGAGCTATCACACAATAATGTGGGCAGAGTTCACAATTTAAGTAATTATTTTTAAGTTCTTTCCAATGGGATGCTACTTTCATTACTAAACCTCCTTTGCAAATTTATACAAAATATATTATTGATTTTTAAAAACACATAATATTTGATATAATAAATAAGCTTGCCTATTATTTTATATATACCCATTAAAGCATAAACAATTTAATTTGAGAATTCTTATACAAAAATATGTAGAAAATTCTAAAAACTGGGTATATGTAAATCGGAGGGTATATCATGAACATCAGAGAGAGTTTACTATTAAGAGAAAATATGTATCTGTCGGAGTATGCAACTAAGGCATCGGAAACAAAGGGAAGGTCAAGACCCGAAACGGAGTGTGAAATACGTACATGTTTTCAAAGAGATCGCGATAGAATACTTCATTCAAAAGCATTTAGACGACTGAAACACAAGACTCAGGTTTTTATTTCACCTGATGGTGATCATTACAGAACCAGATTGACTCATACGCTTGAAGTAGCGCAGATTGCAAGAACTCTTGCAAAGGCACTTAATCTGAACGAAGACTTAGTCGAAGCAATTGCACTCGGGCATGATCTCGGACATACGCCATTTGGGCATATTGGAGAAGATGTACTAAATGGCTTAAATCCAAAAGGATTTAGACATTATGAACAATCCATAAAGGTTGTCGATATTTTAGAGTCAGGACCCAATAGAACTGGTCTTAACTTAACATACGAAGTAAGAGATGGAATAATTAATCACACGGGCGATAATAAGGCTTCGACTTTAGAGGGCAAACTAATCAAGTTTTCAGATAGAATTGCTTATATAAATCATGATATCGACGATGCGATAAGAGCAGGTATAATATGTGAATCGGACTTGCCACATGATGCAATTTCTATCCTGGGAAATTCTCATGGAGAAAGAATAAATACCATGGTGTTTGATTTGGTTGACAATAGCTTTGACAAAAATATAGTGGCTATGAGTGACTCGGTTTTTGAAGCAACTATGAAACTTAGACAATTTATGTTTGAGAAAGTATACTATAATAATATAGTAAAAAAAGATGCTGAAAAAGCAGAGTATATCATATCTGAGATTTACAATTATTATAAAAGAGATTTGAGTAGATTACCGGAAACACATTTACAGATATACAAAAATTCAAACTATGAACCTGAATCGGATGATGAGATAGTATCCGATTATATTGCAGGAATGACAGATAAATACGTGTTGTATATATTTAATGAATTGTTTATCCCAAAGTCATGGGATATGAGAGATTGATTTAATTATCTTTTGGAAAAGAGGATAAGATGTTTTTTGAAGATGATACAGTAAAAAAAATTAAAGAAAATGCAAATATTGTAAATATTATTGGTGAATATGTAGAATTAAAAAGAACGGGTAAAAATTTCAAGGGACTATGTCCTTTTCATAGGGAAAAAACGCCATCTTTTGTAGTTTCTGAAGAGAGACAATTCTACAAATGTTTTGGTTGTGGAGAGTCCGGTGATGTACTGACCTTCATAATGAAAAGAAATAATATGAGTTTCGCCGAAGCGGTAGAGTATCTTGCCGATAAATTGGGTATAACTATAGATAATACTATGGAGAGAAGAAGAGAGAAGATTGACTCTGAAAAGTATTATAGAATCAATGAAGAAGTAAGAAAGTTTTACTTTGAGATATTGATAACGAATAAATTTGCAAGGGATTATTTGCGAAAGAGAGGTATTGAAGACAAGTATATCAACAAATTCTTTCTTGGATATGCCCCTGATTCCTGGGATATGCTATACACTCATATGATGAGACTTCGTTACAATCCAAAGGATCTGGAACATCTGGGGTTAATAGGAATCTCAAAAAACGGAAGCTATTTTGATAAGTTCAGAAACAGATTGATGTTTCCAATTATCGACATTAGGAAGAGAATCATCGGATTTGGTGGGAGAGCACTTGGGGAAGATTATGCGAAATATATAAATTCACCTGAAAGTACGATATATCATAAAGGTCAGCATCTATATGCATTGAATGAAATTCACAATTCTAATTACAGAGATAAGATCGTATTGGTTGAAGGGTATATGGACGTAATAGGACTACATCAAAAAGGCATCGATTATTCGGTTGCGAACCTGGGTACTGCCTTAACGGAGAACCAGGCCAAACTCTGTGCGAGGTATGGCAAAAGTGTCTATCTATGCTATGATTCAGATCAAGCGGGACTACAGGCAACTGAAAGAGCCATTGAGATATTTAAGAACATCAATATCTATCCCGGAATCATAAAGCTTGATGATGGCTATGATCCTGATGATTATGTTAAACAGTTCGGAAAGGAAGCATTTGAAGCTAAGATTAAAAATGCTATGAATCCGATTGACTTCCAGACGGATTTAATTATCAGTAGATACGATACAAATGATCCTGTTTCATTGGGAAATCTGATAGTTGAATTAGGACAATACTTAAAGAATATTCACAGTGAGGTTGTAAGAGACGAATATATCAACAAGATTGCTTCAAAATTGGAGATTAACCCTAGTTCATTTCGAAAAGATATTGCTAAAGTAGAACTGGACAGACCCAGATTTATTAAGACTGAGGAAAAAGAAAAGGTGAAATCAGTTTTACCGGTATTACTGGTAGAATGCATTACTTTTGCAGCTGCTGATAAAAGATACTATGACGAACTGGAATACTATTTAAGTTTATTAGAAAAATACGGGTTAAGTGAAATTACTGACTATATAAATGCTCAATATAAATTGGGAAAAGATAAAGTCTCCATAGAAGAAATGATAAACTCACTGCCTCAAAAATTATTTACAAAGCAGCTGATTAAAGACCTAAGTAAAGACGATGTGCCTGAATTTGAAACAGGCGGATCGAAAATCTTATTTGAACTTATTAAGAGATTGGAATATAATAGACTATTAGGATTAAGAGAAGATATAAAAAGAGATATCAGCATGATATTGGCTCTTGATGCTGATGATATGGATACTGAAATCAAGAAAAGATTAATATTATTGATGGATAGATTAAAAGAAGTGGAAGTTGAGTTGAAAACCGGAAGGTAAGTTTAATTAGGGGGGGATGACTTTTGACTGATAATTTAAATATCGAGAACTATGATGAGATTAAAAATCAAATTATAGAGGATTTAGTTAAGATTGGTAACGATAATAATGATATCGTAACCGTCTCACAATTTGAAGCCCAAGAGTATATCGTAGATTTAAGTGAAGATGACATTGAAGATATTAAACAAAAATTAACTTTAATGGGAATAGAAATAGAAGAAGAGGATGAGATAGAAAGAGAAAAAATCGACATCGATGATGACGATTTGGATCTTGATGATGAAGATGATGACGATGAAGATGATGAAGAGATAGTCAAAGACTCAGAAAAAGAACCTCTTTTAGAAAATGCTACAAATTTAGCCAGTGTGAATGTAGATGATCCTGTGAAAATGTATTTGAAAGAAATCGGTAAAATTCCTCTCCTAACCGGTGAAGAAGAAGTAGAACTTGCAAAGAGAATGGAAGCAGGCGATGTCCGTGCAAAACGAAGACTGGCTGAGACAAATCTTAGACTTGTAGTCAGTATTGCCAAGAGATATGTCGGTAGAGGAATGCAGTTTTTAGACCTTATCCAAGAAGGAAATATGGGGCTTATGAAAGCAGTCGATAAATTTGACTACACTAGAGGCTTTAAGTTCAGTACCTATGCTACATGGTGGATAAGACAAGCCATTACAAGAGCAATTGCAGACCAAGCCAGGACGATTAGAATTCCGGTTCACATGGTTGAAACTATAAATAAGCTGGTTAGAGTTCAAAGACAATTGATACAGGAACTTGGAAGAGATCCCAGCAATGAAGAAATAGCCGAAGAGATGGGAATAGAAGTCAGTCGAGTTAGAGAAGTCAGAAAAATAGCTCAAGAACCGGTATCTCTTGAAACACCGATAGGCGAAGAAGAAGATAGTCATCTTGGAGATTTTATAGAAGATGAAACTGCAATTGCGCCGGATGAAGCCGCTAACTATACTATGCTTAGGGAACAATTAGCTGAAATTCTTATGACACTTACCGAAAGAGAGAGAAAGGTATTGGAGTTAAGATTCGGGCTAATAGACGGCACACCGAGAACACTGGAAGAAGTCGGAAAAGAGTTTAATGTTACCAGAGAGAGAATCAGACAGATTGAGGCCAAAGCTCTTCGTAAACTTAAACATCCTAGTAGAAGTCAGAAGTTAAAGGATTTTCTTGAATGATTGAATTAAATGCATCTAAGAGGATTAAAGAGATACTACAAATGATTCCGTCTTGTAAAATAGTCGCCGATATCGGAACTGATCATGGTATACTGCCGATTTTACTGGCTGAATCAGGTAGATGTGAAGAGATTATAGCGACCGATATCAGCCGCGAATCACTCGATAAATTAGTAAAAAAACTCGAAGAGAATCCTGAAATTAATAATATAAGTACAATTGTATCAGATGGACTTTCAAAAATCACAGAGCCATATCCGGATGTCGTAGTGATTTCCGGTATGGGCTCCAGATTGATTATAAAAATCCTGGAAGAAGCCAGTGATAAAGCTAAACAGATAAAAACCTTCATCTTTCAACCAAATACAACGGTTGACGAGTTGAGGGTTTATTTACATGATAATGGATATAAAATCATAAATGAAGCTCTTGTATACGAAAACAATAGATTTTACAATATTTTAGCCACTGAAAGAAACAATGAATTATACAATTCTAAATCTCATTATAAATACGGCAAATTACTCCTTGAAAATAGAAATGAGAACTTGAGGAAGCATCTACTGGACGAAAAAAACAGGTTCGAGAAACTGTTTAAAGAACTTCAAACAATGAAAAATAAATCTCAAGTAAGAATAGATGAAATAGTTGAAGAGCTTGAAATAATAGCGGAGGCATTAAATTATTATGAAATTATATAAAATAATCGAATTAATGGAAAACTGGGCACCTCTTCATCTTCAAGAAGAGTGGGACAGTTCAGGTTTACAGATAGGTGATAGAAATGATGAGATTAACGGAATACTTATCGCTCTTGATTGTGAGAGTGCGGTTGTAAAAAAGGCTTCCGACTTAGGATGTAATCTGATAATCAATCATCATCCTCTTATATTTAGACCTATTCCGAACATAGATTTTTCCACCATGCTGCCAAGGACGATTAAAGAGGTTATAATGTCCGGTATTAATGTTTATGCAGCCCATACCAATCTGGACATGGCACCCGGAGGAGTAAATGATGCATATGCTGAAGCTATAGGATACGACCTTCCTTATATCTTGGATGATAAAGGAGATGGCATTGGAATGGGAAAATTTGGAGAAATAGAAGCAATTAGAGCCGGAGAACTTGCAAAGCGTGTAAAGGAAAGACTCGGCATCAACTTTGCCATACTCTACCAAAATCCTGATAAAATCATAAATTCCATAGCAGTGGTCGGCGGCGGAGGAAGTTTTATGATAGACAGGTGCAGAGAAATTGGAGTTGATGCACTAATTACGAGTGATATCAAGTACCATGAATATAGATATGCGCTTGATATGGGATTAACCTTAATCGACGTGGGTCATTATAATTCAGAATACCCCGTAGTCCAAAAGATAAAAGACTATTTGGAAACTGCTTTGGAAAATAAAATCCCCATTGAAATATATCATGAACCGGATCAAAGACATGTTTTTTAATAGAATTGATACAGTAAAGCCTATGTGATAAAATAAAGGTAACAGATTGTATCCATAACTCAAGTGAGTATATTAGATAATCGCGTATATACGAGGAAAGTCCGTGCACCATAGAGCGAGGATGCTGGATAACGTCCAGTGGGGGCGACCCTAAGGATAGTGCAACAGAGAGATACCGCCCGGTCTATAATACTGAAATTAAAAACACAATTATAAAAATTTGATTTCAGTATTATAGGCCGGGTAAGGGTGGAAAGGTGAGGTAAGAGCTCACCGGCGCACTGGCGACTTTGCGGCCATGTAAACCCCATCCGGTGCAAAATCAAAAGCGGATCGTAAAAGCAGGCTGCTCGTCTGTGATCCTAAAGGTAGATTGCTTGAGCTTACTGGTAACTTTAAGCCTAGATAGATGATTATCCTAGACAGAACACGGCTTATAGATATACTCATTTGAGTTATGGATACAAAATATATGTAGCGGAGGTTGAGATGGAAACTGGATATGTACAGATTTATACCGGAAATGGTAAAGGCAAAACCACTGCAGCATTGGGTTTATCACTTAGAGCAATATGTGCAGGTAAAAAAGTCTATATCGGACAGTTTATCAAAGGAATGGACTATGCGGAACTAAAAGCTATGGATTATTTACCGGGACTGGTTATTAAACAGTACGGTAGAGACTGTTTTATTAAAAACAAACCCACTAAAGAAGATATTGAAATGGCTGAAGCAGGTTTAAGAGAAATAAAGCAAATTATAGATTCCGAGGAATATGATGTAGTAGTTTTAGATGAGATAAATGTTTCGCTATTTTTTAATCTGATAAAGCTGGAAGATGTAATTGAAATAGTAAAATCAAAACCTAAAGCAATTGAATTAGTTCTTACAGGAAGATATGTTCCCGATGAATTGATAGAAATTGCCGACCTGGTAACAGAGATGAAGGAAATCAAGCACTATTATAATGAAGGTGTAGAAGCCAGAAGTGGTATAGAATTTTAAAATCCCCGATTTAATCGGGGATTTTTTTACATCGGTTTAACGAAGGTCTTAATAAACCATATTACCGTTGGTTGATATATTATATCGACTAGGAAAGCTCCAACTATTGGAACAATCATCATAGCTTTTCTACTCATACCGTATTTTTCATTTATTGCAGTCATATTTACGATGGCTGATGGAGTTGCACCAAGTCCATGACCACACAGACCAGCACACATTACTGCAGCATCGTAGTTTTTACCTAAGATTCTAAAGACTATAAAGTAAGCAACTAGTGACAAGAATAGAACCTGAGCAATTACAACTATAAGTACTCCTCCAAGTAAACCTGCAAGATCCCATAGTTTTAAAGTCATTAGAGCAAGTGATAAGTACATACTCAACATAACAGTTCCAATGCCGTCTACAAGTGGGAAATCGAATTTGTAGAAGCTGAATTTCTCGTTTAGGTTTCTTAGGATTACCGCTACAAACATCGCACCAACATATGTAGGGAAGTCCATATTAATAAGTTTTCCAATCCAACCGGAAATCACTGTACCAACAGCCATACATACGAATATTGCCACGACATTTTTGATAATATCAAGT
This sequence comes from Peptoniphilaceae bacterium AMB_02, assembly GCA_036321625.1. NCBI lineage: Bacteria > Bacillati > Bacillota > Tissierellia > Tissierellales > Peptoniphilaceae > Microaceticoccus > Microaceticoccus formicicus. The sequence goes on along the minus strand of CP143259.1, from coordinate 1,463,793 downwards.
GAAGTCAATCCCGATGTAGTACCGACATTAATTTCGGTTACTGATTCATCAAAAGTTTCGCTTTCATCAGGGGTTAAATTGTACTTTTCTACTAATCTTCTTCCTAGTGGACCACCGATTAGCACTGCAGAAATTAATCCAAATGTAGCCGCTGCGGCACCTACTAGCGGTGCACTTGGATAACCCAAATCAGCAAATGTGTTTCCATAGGAAAGTGCAGCCCCATGTCCACCAATCATAGAGATTGAGCTGGCAAGTAATGCGTATGGCGCTTCGAGTCCGATAGCTTTTGAAATCACTATACCAATAATATTTTGGAAAATAGAAATAATACCACATGTAAGCCAGTAGATTCCGAGTAAGATTCCACCTTTTTTAAGCAGTGATAAACTAGCCCCTAATCCTACGGTAGTAAAAAATGCCAACATAAAGGTACTTTGGAAAATGTTTTCAAAGTTTACAGCGAAACTACCGGTTTTGTGACCAATGAATGTGATGAACATAAAGATAAATCCACCAACAACCGGAGCAGGAATACAATACTTTTCCAGTGCCTTTACCTTGTTTCTTACAGCGTAACCTATCAACAATAATACACCTGCAAAAGCAAGAGTCATAGTTGAGTTCACGTTTACGGAAGAATGTTTTCAATTGTTTCAAATGACATAAACACCCTCCTTTGATTTGAATTTTGAGTATAAAATTTAACTCAATAATTCTGTTAATATAATAATATCTCATTGTATATAACTAGGTCAATCATAATTATGATTAAAAAACGAATAAATATCCCGAAAAGTACTTAACAAAAAGTAAAAAAACTGATATAATTTTAATATCGGTAAATATGCAGTAAAAGTCAATTAGTAAGAAAAAACAATATGGAGGTTTTTCAATGAAAGTATTAATGGCAGAAGTAAACTTTAGTGAAGGAACAAATATGGATGTTGTAAATGCTGTAAAAGAAGCACTAACATCAGTTGAAGGAATCGATGTTCTAGATACAAATAGTGACAAGGATCATAATAGATCAGTATTCACTTATAAAGGAGAACCTGAAGCAGTTCTTGAGGCAACAAAGAGATTATCTAAAAAAGCAATAGAACTGATAGATATGACAGTTCACCAAGGTTCGCATCCAAGACAAGGCGCTATAGATGTTGTACCATTTATACCTGTCAAAAATGTCACTACTGAAGAAGCAGTAGAAATTGCTAAGAGATATGGTAAATACATGGGTGATGAACTTGGAGTGCCTATTTATTACTATGAAGATGCTACAGATAATCCTGACAGAAAGAGCTTACCTAAAATTCGTAAAGGACAATATGAAGCATTAGAAGAAAAGATGAAAGATGAATTTTGGAGACCGGATGAGGGACCATTTGCATTCAATGCAAAAAGTGGTGCTACAGTAACCGGTGCAAGATTCCCATTAATCGCTTTCAATATAAATCTTGACACTACTGATATCGAAATCGGAAAGAAAATAGTTAAAACAGTTAGAGAAGCTGCAGGCGGATATAAATATGTAAGAGCCATAGCTCTTGATATACCTGAGCAAAACCAAGTTCAAGTTTCAATGAACCTTACAAACTATGAAAAAACTGCAATCCATAGAGTATTTGAAACTATTAAGAGTGAACTTACAAGATACAATGTAAATATAGTTAACTCTGAATTGGTTGGACCTGTTCCTGTTTATGCACTTGTTGAATTACTTCAATTCTACATTAAACTGACAGACGACTTCTCAGCAGAACAATTTTATATGTAATTATAAGGAGCAGATTATCTGCTCCTTAAATTTTACTGTATTGATGTAAAAGCTAGAAAAAACTCTAAATGAGTTTTATCTAGCTTATAGCAAATCATTAAAAACTTATAATTAATTCAGGAAGGTAAAAATGGACTATAAAGATATTTTGGATTTAATACTGGATCCCGATGATGTAACCGTCGGTGGTGGATGTTCATCAGCTCTGGCTGGCGCCATGGCGGCGGGACTTATGGGGATGGTTGCCAAACTTTCACTCAAAAAAGACTTTGGATTAAGTTCAGAGCAGCTGGATGAATATATAGAAGAGCTTGAAAATTTAAGACTTGCGCTATTAAACGGAACGATTGCTGACAGAGAGGGATACCTTAAAATTGTAAATGCTTATAAACTTCCAAAATCAACAGATGAAGAAAAAAACCAAAGAAAGATTGCAATTGAAGACGCCGGAGTCGCTGCAGCAAGAGCTCCAATGGATGCGAGTTTTAATTGCAATAGAGTACTTGAAATAGGCAAAATACTAGAGGGAAATACAAACCCCGCATGCAATACCGATCTTCAGATGGGATTAATGTTGGCAGAAATAGGACTAAAAGGTGCAATTATGAATGTAGAAGTAAATCTACCAATGATAAAAAGTGAGAAAAAACTCAAAGAATTTGAGATATTTAAAGAAAAATTTAAAAAATACTTAAACAACTAAGAGGTGCATATGCACCTCTTAAAATATAATCTTTCAATTAACACCAAACTCAATCTAAAGTAATTTAATATATTAAATAAACAATCAAATACAGAATGGACAGACTGAATAAATTTAGGGTTTTGTATAAATATACTAAAATTCTTTCCTTAACGAATAATTATCCTTAAAATCAATTATATTACCTTATAGAAATTCCTGAGACTACTTCTAAGTCTATAATCGTATTCCAAGGGTAAAACATAAATTTCGATTATAATATATTTAATAAATTTTGACCGAATACCTTGTCCAGATTACTTTGGACTAATTCGCTTTTCATTAATTTATCTATAGTTTCCTCGGCACATGGAAGAGGGAAGTCGCTTCCGAAGAATAATTTATCACTTAAATCCATGGCTTGTATAGCACTGTAAATTTTTATATCGTATAAATATGGTGCAGCAGCTGTGTCATAGTAAGAATTCTTGAGAATTTCCTTAATTTCAGGCATCAATTCATAGAATAATAAACCACCTCCAAAGTGGGCATAGATAATCTTTTGGTCGGGGAAGTTTTCTGAAAAACTCAATAGCTGATTTAGAGTCGTATCCGTTTTACCGGGGTAATAATGACCAATGGGTTCATTAGCGTGGATTAAAAGAGGGATATCATACTCCATACATTTTCTGACAAGTGGCGCCATGGTATTATAATCAGCTATATCGAATTTTTGACCTGTAGGAAACAATTCACCGAAACCTTTAAGATTAGCTTCTAAACAAAAGTCTATCTCTTCGCTTAGGTTTTTTTGATTTGGATTAACGACACCGAAACCAATCAATCTGTCGGGATACTTTTTTACGGATTCTATTACATATTCATTTGCCAATCTTATATTATGAGCATGTTCAAAAGCAAATCCGAATACAACAGCTTTGTCTATTTCATTCTTATCTAGGTATTTAATTATATCATCTGCATTTGCAAATCTATTGACCTTACTATTGCTAAGTAAACCGAAGTAAGCTTCTTCCTTAGCAACTTCCTTCCAATTCGATATTAAATCGGGTGAACTTAAATGTACATGACAATCGATTCTCATCTTTTCCTCCAATTAATTTTTATATTAAGTATATAATAACATATAGATATTTTTTAATAAAATGGACAAATTTATGTGTAATTAATAAAAATGGTGACTTTAGCTCTATAAATGGATATAATAAATATAGTTAAACAATAGTTAACTAATTCATTAATAAGACTAAAGAGTAAAGGAGAAAAATTATGAGTGGTGAATATAATCCATTAGAAAGCGCTAGACTTGAGATAAGAAAAGCATGTGATTTATTGGGACTTGATCCTGCGGTTTATGAATTATTAAAAGAGCCTAGAAGAGTTATTGAAGTTTCCATACCCGTCAAGATGGACGATGGTAGTCTTAGAGTATTTAAGGGTTACAGATCGGCACATAATGATGCAGTAGGACCTAATAAAGGTGGTATAAGATATCATCCCGGAGTGAATTTAGATGAAGTAAAGGCACTATCAGTTTGGATGACATTTAAAGCCTGCATTACCGGTATACCATATGGTGGAGGTAAAGGTGGAGTCACCGTAGATCCTGCAGACTTATCAGAAGGAGAACTTGAGAGACTTTCCAGAGGTTATGTAAGGGCTATGTACAAGTATCTTGGTGAAAAAATTGATGTACCTGCTCCGGATGTAAATACAAGTGGTAAGATAATGGCATGGATGGCCGATGAGTATAACCTACTTTCAGGAGAACAAAATCTTGGAGTATTTACAGGTAAGCCTGTCGAGTTCGGAGGTTCCAAAGGCAGAACTGAAGCAACGGGGTTTGGGGTTGCTGTAATTGCGAGAGAAGCAGCTAAAAAGCATGGCATTGACATGGAAGGAGCTAAAGTAGGAGTTCAAGGATTTGGAAATGTTGGTAGCTTTACCGTTAAAAACCTGGAAAAATTAGGAGCTCATGTAACTTCAATTCTTGAATATGATAGAGAAGTTGGGGAGTATGCGATATACAGAGATAGCGGATTTAGCTTTGAAGAACTTGAAGAAATGAAGGAAAAGAACGGTACACTGCGCGGTATTGAAAATGCAGTTGAGATTAGTGTCGAAGATTTTTGGAAAGCTAAGTATGATATTTTAGTACCTGCTGCTTTAGAAAATGCAATTAATGAAGACAATGCAGGAAAAATTAATGCAAAACTAATATGTGAAGCAGCTAATGGTCCAATCACACCAGAAGCGGACAAAATATTAAAAGAAAAAAATATTGTAGTAACCCCTGATGTATTAACAAATGCGGGTGGAGTAACAGTGTCATATTTTGAATGGGTTCAAAATCTATATGGATACTATTGGACAGATGAGGAAGTATATCAAAAAGAAGAAGAAATGATGGTAGATGCATTTAATGCAATATGGGAAGTTGTAGAAGATCAAAAGATTTCCATGAGAGAAGCTGCGTATGTATATTCCATAAAGAAACTCGCTCATGTAATGAAATTAAGAGGTTGGTATTAAAAAGAGCCGTACGGCTCTTTTTTGATGGAAATTAGCAAAAATAAATAAAATAAAAATAATGCTTGACATATTTAAAGAGAGTTAGTATACTCTAACAAGAGATAATGATTATCAATTAGCTTGTAGGTGAATTTATGGAGACATATTTAATTAAATGTTGTGCGCCTACACTTGCTGGTAAAAAAGTTGCTAGTATGTTTACACTTCGACAAGGAGATAAATGCATTAAGCAAAAGGTGTTTCATTGGAATGAAAAATTAAGAAGTATCGGATTAAAAGTTTGCATTCTAAAACAGACATGTAGGAGCGGCCTAATCTATGTCTATAGAGAAGAAATGCTTAAAGACACTCTAAATAATCCTGAAACACTAGATTTTTTACATAGTCTAGGTTATTCGAGCACAGACATAGACAGTATTTTAAATAGAATAAAAAACCATTTTTTAGTCTCTGATGAATTTCCTCATGAGATAGGCTTATTACTTGGTTATCCAATACGAGATGTCAAAGGATTTATAGAGAATAAAGGGAAATGCTTTAGACAACTGGGACATTGGAAAGTATATGATGATACAGAAAAAGCTTGTAAACTGTTTAATGAGTATAATCATTGTCAAAAATGCTTTATGAATCTATATCTCAAGGGTTATAATTGCTTTGAGATCATAGAAAAATTTAAATCGTATTCTGACGACATTATAAATTCTGAATGTCAAGTTTTTCAGGAATGTAGTTAAAGTATACGAATAATTATAACATCAGTTATGGAGGTAATTTGAATGAGCAAGGTTGCAGTAGTTTACTGGACAGGAACCGGTAATACAGAAGCGATGGCAGATGCGGTTGTGGAAGGCATTATAGAAGCCGGTGGAGAAGCAAAATTAATATTCTCTGATGATTTTAATGCTTCAATGATGAATGATTTCGACGCTATAGCATTTGGTTGTCCTGCAATGGGAGATGAAGTACTTGAAGAAATGAGCTTTGATCCAATGTTCACAGATTGTGAAAAGGATTTAAAGGGCAGAAAAATTGCAATATTCGGTTCTTACGAATGGAATAATGGAGAATGGATGGAAGACTGGGAAAAAAGATGTGTTGAAGCAGAAGCCAATCTAGCTTACCCACCACTTCCTGCATATGATGCTCCAAATGAAGAAGCTATTGCAAAGTGCAGAGAGCTAGGAGCTGCACTAGTATAAATAAATTAGTCATAAATTTACTCACCAATCATACCCGAAAAAGGTGCCATGTCGAAATAACAATTTCGAACATGGCTCTTTTTTCGTCCATAATTTAAAATGCAATATCGTCAATTATTATTAGTTTGTATGAGATATATTAGGGTATAAGATGATTAAATATCAATGCTGGAAAATAAAGAAGGGATGAAAGATGAGTACTGAAAATAAAACAAAACCAGGCGAATATTCATTAGAAGAATATTTAGAATCTTTATCTGAAAAAAGAAGGCATGAAGCCGGTATTTTAATTGAAATCATGAAAAATATAACGAGTGAGTCACCCGTACTTTGGGGTCCATCAATCATCGGCTTTGGTTCGTATCATTACAAATACGAGTCCGGTAGAGAAGGAGATATGCCTATACTTGGATTTAGTCCAAGAAAATCTCAAATCACAATTTACTTTAATGAGGGCTTTGACAGATATGTAGGACTATTATCTGAATTGGGAAAATATAAAACGAGCTTTTCATGTCTATATGTAAATAAACTTCCCGATATAGACATAAAAATACTGGAAAAAATGTTAACCGAGTCATATAAACTCTATGCAAAAAAAGAGTCGAAACCTAAAAGTGTTGAAGAATATATCAAGGCAATACCTACCCAAGCGAAAGAAAAGTTCAATGAACTGAGAAATCTAATACTTCAGCATTATGATTTAGAGGAAGTGTTAAGCTACGGGATTATTGGTTACAAAGTAAGGAGCGGAAAAACTGCATTTTATATCTCAGGCTGGAAAGACCATTTGGCAATATACCCGATGCCGAAGGATTCAGAGTTTAATGAAGAATTAAAGCCATATATTTCAGGCAAGGCTACTATGTGGATAGATCTAGATGAGGATTTGCCAAAAGACTTTATAATTAAGATTGCCGGTTATTTAATAGAGAAAGTTTCATAAAATTAAATTAGATTGACGAAAACTGATAAGTATTAGCTAATTTTTAATAGAAACTTTATCACATTTGAACTATAATATAGTAAATAGATTTGTTTAGGGGTGAAATACGATGGATAGGGATTTTTTAAAATCTCAGGTCTTAAAGAATTTCTATGATATAAGCAGAATTCCAAGATGTAGTGGCAACGAAGAAGGTATTTCAAATTATCTGAAGGATAGATACGGCAAATTAGGATTTGAAATTATACAGGATAAAAATCACAATCTCATAATTAAAAAGGATGGCAATGGTTTAGAAAATAAGTCTCCCGTAGTTATCCAATCACACTTAGATATGGTATGTGAAGTTGCTGAAGGCTTTGATTTTGATTTTGATAATTATCCAATAAAACTAGCTTTAAAAGATGGATTCTTAAGCACAGATGAGCTTACAACTCTAGGAGCAGACAATGGCATAGGCGTGGCGATGATGATGAGCATTTTAGACGATGAGACGGCTGTTCATCCGCCTCTAGAAATGGTATTTACCGTAGAGGAAGAAACAACTTTTAAAGGTGCATATACTATAGATCAGTCACATATTCTAGGAAAAAGAGTTATTAATCTAGACAACTCAGTAGAAAATACAATAGTTTGCGGGAGTGCAGGAGGGATACTTGTAGATGTTTTTTGTGCACTAGATTCAGCCGAGGTAGAAATAGACCTCAGCACTTATTGCCTGAAGATTTCGGGGATGTTAGGAGGACACTCCGGACAGGATGTAGAAAAGGGTAGAGCGAATGCAGTAAAGGTTTTAACAGGTGCACTTTATAGACTGCCTTCAGACATACTGCCATTATCTATAGAGGCCGGAAATAACTATAATGCGATACCAAGAGATGCAAAATTCTATTTCCAAGCTGATGACGATTTGATTGAAAATATAAGAAATTCATCTAGTGAATATCTGGAAATAATTAGAGAAAAATATTCCAAAGAGGATATAGATATAAAAATCGAAAAATCGGATAGAGTATTTGAGAATGGTTTTAGTGTCGATACATTATTAAAACTTTTAAACTATCTTATGCTTAGTCCAATTGGGATTAACAGCATGGACTCCGATCTTCATGGAGTTGTCAGTTCATCTTCAAATCTCGGAAAAATAAGAATGGAAAATGGATATGTGGTTCTAAGTTCTGAAATAAGAGGATCATATGATTTTGAAATAGAAGAGATAGTAAATAGGATTTGTCATATTACGGATACTCTGGGCTTCGGTATAGAAACATCAGGTTACTATCCACCTTGGCGATTCAATCCAAACTCAAAATTACTGAAAACAGCATTAAAAGCGTATGAAAAATTTGGTAGCAAACCCGAAATAACTTCGCTTCATGCAGGACTTGAAGCAGGTGTTCTTTCACAAAAATTGGATACAACAGAGATTATCAGTATTGGACCTACGATAAAGTATCTGCACTCTCCACTTGAGATGGTGGATATCGAATCTGTAGATAGAATTTATGCAGTTCTTTTAGAAATTCTAAAGACTGTATAGAAAGGCAGGTGGTTTGAATATGGATGTTGTAAAACAGGTTAAAGCCTATGAAGACGATATTATAAAATATCGTAGAGATCTTCATAGAATACCTGAGGTAGCATTGGATCTTCCGAAGACGGTAAAATATGTCACAGAAACATTGAAAAGTTTTGGAATTGAACATGAAGTCTATGAAGATATCAGTGCAGTAGTCGGTACTATTCGTGGAAGGGGTGAAGGCAAGACTATAGGAATAAGAGCGGACATGGATGCACTTCCTATAACTGAGGAGACGGGATTGGAGTTTGCATCTACAAACCAGTTTATGCATGCTTGTGGTCACGACGCACATACAGCTATGTTACTGGGAGCTGCACGCGTTCTACAGGAAAATAGTGACAGCTTTAAAGGTAATATTAGACTTTTATTCCAACCGGGCGAGGAATACCCTGGTGGAGCAAAGCCGATGATTGAAAGAGGGGCACTTAAAGATCCTGATGTAGATGCAGTTATAGGACTGCATGCAGGAATAATCAATCCAAATGTACCTAAGGGACATATCGGAATTGCATATGGACCACTTATGGCCTCTATGGATAGGTTTTTTGTAAAAGTAATTGGAAAAGGCGGACATGGTGCATATCCTGAAAACACTATTGATTCCGTATCCATAGCCTGTGAGATTGTAAATGCAATTAACAGGATAGTATCCAGAGAAGTAAGTGCAACTGAACCTGCAGTATTATCCGTTACCAGAATCGATGGAGGGTTCAATCAAAACATACTACCTGATACAGTTGAAATTGAGGGAACTGCAAGAGCAACCAATGAAGAAGTTAGAGAATATATGGCTAGACGAATTGAAGAAATTGCAAAAGGTATAGCTGGTTCTTTCGGAGCAAAAATTGAATATGAATACAATTTTAAATATCCGGTACTGATAAATGATATTGATTTTACTGAGTTTTTTAAAAAATCAGCGCTGAAGATACTTCCGGAAGATGGGATAACCACCTTGACAAAGCCTATAATGGGCGGTGAAGATATGGCCGAATTCTTAAGGGTGGTTCCAGGTACATTCTTCTTCTTATCCAATCCCAAACTGGATGAAAATCCAATTCCTCATCACAATGCAAGATTTGATTTGGATGAATCATACTTGTATTTAGGATCATCATTATTTGTTCAAACTGCTTTAGATTTTCTAAACGATTAAGGGGGAGTAAGTATGCGTAATATAAAATTACATGCAATGGTATTAGTACTGGTAATCATAGCAGAATTCATCGGACCGTTTAAAACTCAAGTAGGTGTTGGAACGATTGTACTTTTACCAATGTTATATGCATTAATACTGGGAATTTTGCTAACGCCAAAATTTGCTAAAATTGCCAATGAAAAAGACATGGAAGATGCAGGAAGTTTAATAGGAGTAACACTTATGCTATTAATGGCCAAGTACGGAACTACAATAGGTCCAAGCATACCTGTAATTATTAAATCGAGCCCTGCTTTAATACTACAAGAACTAGGTAATATAGGAACTGTATTACTTGGTGTTCCAATTGCGGTTTTATTTGGTCTAAAGAGAGAATCAATAGGTGCTGCTCACTCCATAGCAAGGGAGCCTAATGTTGCATTAATAGGTGAAAGATTTGGATTGGATTCACCAGAAGGAGAAGGAGTACTAGGGGTATACATCATCGGTACGGTGTTTGGAACGATCTTTATAGGGATTCTGGCTTCAGTATTAGCTGCCTACACACCATTCCATCCATATGCACTTGCAATGGCATCGGGTGTAGGTTCTGCAAGTATGATGACAGCTTCTGTCGGATCATTGTCTGAGATGTTCCCACAAATGGCTACCGAGCTTCAGGCATTTGGAGCTTCAAGTAACTTATTATCAGGACTTGATGGGATTTATATGTCAATTTGGATTGCACTACCGCTTGCAGAATGGTTATACAAAAAAGTATATAGAATGAAGTATGGTGCAGATCCTATAAGAGAGAATAATATAGAGGAGGACCGAAAATGAAATTAAAAGATTCACTAATTATATTACTTATTACTGCATTTATGACTCTTGTTGGTAATTTAGTCGGTCCTAAGATTTCCCCAATTGAAGCATTGCCGGGCATACTTATCTTAGTTGCAGTATCATTCATCGGGATAGCCTTAGCAAAAGTGGTTCCCATAAAGATTCCATCCGTTGCTTATATAGTAACACTAGCGACCATAATGACAATTCCGGGATTTCCATTTTCAGCTCAAATCTCTGAATTGACAGGTAAAGTAGATTTCTTGGCATTAACTACACCTATTCTTGCATATGCCGGAATCTATACAGGAAAGAACCTTGATGGACTTAAAAAGACTGGATGGAAGATTGCAATTGTAGCACTATTTGTAATGCTAGGAACATATATTGGATCAGCTTTGATTGCACAGGTAATACTTAAAATAATAAAAGTTATTTAATAAATAAGAATACTGATTATATTTTGCGACTATAGGGAGATTAAGATGAAAAAATTAATTAAAAATGGGATAATCGTAAACGATGAACAGACGATAGAAGCGGACTTACTAATTGTCGATGATTATATTATGGCAATAGGTGACTTTAGCAATAATCTGGAGTCTTATGACGAGGTTTATGATGTTTCCGGTATGTATGTTATGCCTGGAATGATAGACTCACATACACATATGGAGCTTCAGCAATCCCATGAATTTAGATCACTTGATGATTTTTATACAGGTACTGTGGCTGCAGCAGTTGGTGGTACAACTACTATATTGGATCATATAGGCTTTGGTCCCGAAGGTAGTAATCTGCATTATTCAATAGAAAAATACCATGAAAAAGCTAAAAAATCTGTCATAGACTACGGCTTTCATGGTGTTATTCAACATGTAGATGATCAAATCCTGGAAGAATTAAAGCAGATAGTAAGGGAGGAAGGAATCCCAAGTTTTAAGGCGTATTCGACATATGGATTTAAAATTGGTGATTCAGATATGTATAGGCTGCTTGAAGCCATGAAGGATGCAGGTGGACTTCTTACTGTACACTGCGAAAATGATGAAATGACAAACTATCTAAGAAACTATTTTATAAATACCGGGAGAACCGATGCGATTTATCACGCATTATCAAGGCCAAATGAAACAGAAGCAGAATCGGTAGATACAATGATAAATTTAGCTTTGATGGCTGAAGATGCTCCACTATACATTGTCCATACTTCGAGTGGTGGAAGCAATGGAGAGGATAGAATTTGCACGAGAAAGCGGTCAAGAAAATCTGTACTGTGAAACCTGTACACAATACCTATATCTAGACGATAGGGCTTATTTTGAGAAAGGTAATGGAGAGGGAGTTAAATATCTATGTGCACCTCCTCTAAGATCCGAATTAGATGTGGAAATACTTTGGCAGGGCGTAGCAAATGGCGTAGTAGATGTAATTGCAACCGATCATTGTCCATTTACAATTGCCGAAAAGAACAAGGGCCTAGATGATTTCACTAAAGCGCCCGGTGGTATACCCGGGGTTGAGGAGAGGGTTCGAGTAATCTTTTCTGAAGGTGTTATGAAAGGAAGGATTACATTAAACAGATTTGTTGAAATTATGAGCACAAATCCGGCAAAAATATTTGGAATGTATCCGAAAAAAGGATCCTTAGTTGTCGGTACTGATGCCGATATCATTGTAATAGATCCTTCTTCTAAATCGAAAATATCAGCTGCTGACATACGTGGATCAAGTGAGTACACAGCTTATCAGGGTTTAGAGGTACAAGGCGGTATTCATCTCGTATTTTCAAGAGGAAAGCTGATTGCTAAAGACAATGAGTTTTTAGGCAATAAAGGTGACGGTGAGTTTATCTTTAGAAATCCTACTGATATTTAATTTGTTAAAACCCTTTAGTAGTATATGGTAAAAATATAATTATATATGATTTTTGTTAAATCGGTTAATGTAAAATAGATTAATAACTTAGTCATTTTATATCCACGGCAAAAAAGCACTGCGCAGCTTTCTGTTAAGTGCTTTTTTGCTATAATTATTTAATTAGATAGTTTATGAAACTACTAAATACTAAGATAAAGCATAGCAATTAAAGCATAATTAAAACTTATACAAACAACAGATGACATGCAAATGTTTTCATGTTATAATAATAAGCGTGAGATTTAAATTATCAAGATAAAAGAGTTAGGGGGAAATAAGTTGAAAGCTTATAGTACAGAAAAGATTAGAAATTTAGCACTTGTAGGACATAGTGGGTCCGGAAAAACATCACTAATAGAAGCTCTACTTTTCAGCACAGGAGCAATTAACAGAAAGGGTAAAGTAGAAGACGGAAATACAGTATCAGATTTTACAAAAGAAGAAATAAATAAAGGAATCTCTATGTCTACTTCAGTAGTGCCGATAGAATATAAAGACATGAAGATTAACCTTATTGATACACCGGGATATTTTGACTTCGTAGGTGAAATAAATGGAGCATTAAGAGCTGCCGAAGCTGCACTATTACTAGTAGATGCATCTGCTGGTATAGAAGTAGGAACTGAAAAAGTTTGGGACTACTGCGAGAGAATTAGCCTACCTAGAATCATATTCGTCAATAAAATGGAAAAAGAAAATGTAAACTTTGCTAAAGTTGTTAGCGATTTACACATAGATTTCGGCAAAAAAGTTATACCATTTACTATCACATTAGGTGAAGGTGAAGGATTTAAAGGACTTATAGATGTATTAAATAAAAAAGCATATGAATATGATGGAGCTAAGAGAGTAGAAGTACCTATTCCTGAAAATAGATTAGATGAAGTAGAAGTTGTATTCACAGAGATTACTGAAGTAGTTGCAGAAACAGATGACGAATTAATGGAAAAGTACTTTGCAGGCGAAGAATTTACTCATGAGGAATTCATGAGAGGAGTAACCGCTGCATTACTTGAAGGTACTGCAGTTCCACTTATAGCCGGATCTGCCGACACCGGTGCAGGACTTGATATTTTATTAGATACGATTATCGACTATATGCCGGCTCCAAATGATGAAAGAGCAAATATCGGATTTAGAATTGAAGAAGGCGACGCAAGAAAAGTTGACGCTAATGAACCTTTCTCAGGTGTTGTATTTAAGACAATTATAGACCCATTCGTTGGTAAAATATCACTCTTCAAAGTAGTTTCAGGTAAACTGTCCAAAGATGACGAAATCTACAATGCATCTAAAGACGAAACTGAAAAAATCGGTGGATTATTCCATCTAAGAGGTAAAACTCAAATGGAAACTAATGAAGTTGTTGCAGGAGATATAGCTGCAATCTCTAAATTAAGCAAGACCGAAACGGGTGATACATTAAGCAATAAGGCAAATAAAACTCTTTATAAGAGAATAAAATACCCTAAGCCAAATCTTTATTTTGCAATAGAACCTAAATCTAAAAACGATGAAGACAAAATCGGACCTGCACTTCAAAGAATGCAAGACGAAGATCCAACTTTCATCTCACAAAGAAATTCTGAAACAAAACAGCTTACAATAGGTGGACAAGGAAATGTTCAGCTGCAAGCAGTTATAGACAGACTTAAGGATGAATTTGGGGTAGCAGTTACAACTGTGCCACTTAGAATTGCATATAGAGAAACTATAAAGGGTAAATCTGATGTTCAAGGTAGACACAAGAAACAATCAGGTGGAGCAGGACAATACGGTGATGTTCATGTAAGATTTGAGCCAAGTGCAGAAGAATTTGAATTTACAGAAGAAGTATTCGGTGGATCCGTACCTAGAAACTTCTTCCCTGCAGTTGAGAAAGGAATAAGAGAGTCATTAGAAAAAGGTGTGCTTGCAGGATATCCTGTTGTTAATATCAAAGCAACACTTTATGATGGATCTTATCACCCTGTAGACTCTAACGAGATGGCATTTAAAATAGCAGCTTCCATGGCATTCAAAAAAGGTATGGAAGAAGCTCAACCAATACTTCTTGAACCTATCATGAAAGTTGAAGTTAATATCCCTGAAGATTACATGGGAGATGTAATGGGAGATATGAATAAGAGACGTGGTAGAATACTTGGAATGGAACCACAAGAAGACGGAACACAAATTGTAGTAGCGGAAGCTCCACACTCAGAACTATTCGAGTACTCTATTGACTTGAGATCAATGACTCAGGCTAGAGGAAACTTCACTATGGAATTTGAAAGATATGAAGAAGTTCCACAAATGATAGCTGAAAAAATAATAGAAGAAGCTAAGGAAGAAGCAGAATAATGTACCAATTAAAGCCCCGAAACCCGGGGCTTTAATTTTTATCTTGATAATGACTTTACTATGTGGCCTTTTCATTGTATCATTAATATAGAGTATTCATATAATGATGGTGGTGAAAAAATGTCTAATAATGAAAAAGAAGTACAAGATATAAATGAAGATATAAAATCTGAAGAAGAAATTATAACTGATGGACAGGAAACAAGACTTATAAACAGCCCTGATAAATTTGATGATAAATCTGAATTGGAAAGTGAAATAGTGGAGGAAAAGTCAGATTCTATTGATGAGCCTATTGTGGAAGAGTATACTGAATCAGAGTATATTGAAGATGATGTAGACAATGTCGAGAATGATGCCACTACATACATCGATGCATCTAAAGTAGAGGAAGAACTAGAACTTAGAGAAGCGGAAGAAGAACTTAAAGAAATGGAACTGGAAAAAACTGAACAGAGAAAAGAAGCTGCAGGTAATATACTGGGTAGGGTTTTCGGATGCTTTGGAAATGTACTATTCGTATTATTCATTCTAGCCATGTCCTTTATCATAGTAATGAATGGAGTATCTTTCGTAAAAGGAAAAGAACCGAGCATATTAGGATATAAGATGTATGTCATTGGTGAGGACAGTATGAGTCCTACCATTAAGAGAAATGATGCCATCATAGTTAAAGAAACCACACCAAGCGAGTTAAAGGTAGGAGATTTAATCACTTATTCTTCTAAGAGTGGAAATGAAGTCATAACAGGTTGGGTTACGGAGATATTTGATGGTAATAGATTTGAAGTAAAGAAAAAAATGAGTGGCGATCAAGCGGTTATAATTGATGGAGTCGCAGTAATAGGACTGGCAATATATAAAATTGCCAGCATGGGGGAATTCATTGAGTACATTTCTCACCCTATCGGCATAGCCTCTGTTCTGATTGTAGGAATAGTAATCTACGTAATAATTTGGTTAATAGGAAGAAGAAAAAGTAAACGAGTATAATACGAAGCCATATCGGCGTTCCGATATGGCTTTAGTTTTTTTACATACAAAACTTGATTTTAATATTAAATAAAAACATATTTGTGTTCATAGGTCAAAGATGGTATAATATAAGAGACTATAAAAGTCTATTTTTTTAAAATATAAAGTCAAAGTAAGTCAAAGACTTGGGAGTGAAAAAAATGAGCGGTTTGACAAATCATATTGAGAGATTTTTAAAAGAATTGCTTGAAGAAAGCGAAGGGATAATTGAAATTGGCAGAAATGACTTAGCTGAACAATTCGGTTGTGCCCCGTCTCAGATTAATTATGTACTTTCTACCAGATTTACGCCATATAAAGGTTATTTTATTGAGAGTAGAAGAGGCGGATCAGGGTATATAAAGATTATTAAGCTCACTAGAAAGAAAGGCTCTGTCATAGATCTTCTCCTAAGTGAAACGATAGGATCTGAAATTACCAAAGACAAAGCTAGAATGATTATTGAATCACTACTGGACGAAGGGATAATAACCCCTAGAGAATACCATTTGATGATTCATTCTACAGAAGATATCTCGCTCGCAAGTGTGCCGGGAAGTTTAAGAAATACCGTTAGAGCTGAGATAATGAAGAATATGTTGCTTGTATTTTTAAGATAAGAGAATCGAGGTGATATCATGAAATGCAATAAGTGTGACCATGATGCAACAATTGAAATAATAATCAATATTGGAAATGTAGAAAAGAGACTAAATCTATGCTTTGATTGTTATTCAAAAATAATCAATGAACATGCTGAGAATAATACTGATTTAGAGAATTTTAAGTTTTTTGACGATGTACTTTCAGATCTACTGGGATCTGTCATAGAGCAAAAGGTCGTATCTCAAAATAAATCCACTGAACCATGTCCTAAATGCCATATGCATTTAGAAGATATAGTCAGTTCCGGAAAATTTGGTTGTGAGCACTGCTATACTGCATTTTATGATGAAATAGTCGAAATCCTTAAGTCTACTCATGGATCATATAAACATCTCGGTGTTCATCCTGAAAGATTTGAAAAAATTATACAATTTCAAAAGAAAATACTTGAGAAAAAAATAGAGCTTGAAGACTTGGTACTAAAAGAAGAGTTCGAGTTGGCTGCAAGTTTGAGAGATGAAATTGAAAGGCTCAGTGAAGAATTAATCGTTATAGAGGGTGCTGAAAATGAGTAGATGGAGATTTGCAGTAGGTGATAATGAAGATGTCGTAATCAGTACCAGGATAAGACTTGCCAGAAACATAAAGGGAATTAAATTCACGAATAGTTTTTCACTGGAAGAAGCTGAAAAAGTCAATAAAACAATCTCTGAAGCAGTTGAAAAAATTTATCCTGGAGAGTATAAACATTTAAATCTTAAGGATATAAAAGACTATTCCAAGGTACTAATGGAAAATCATCTAATTAGTCCTGAAATGATTAAAAATATTGAGTTTTCTTCGTTTTGTTTAAGTCAAGACGAATCTGTCAATATCCTAATAAATGAAGAAGATCATTTAAGGCTTCAGGTATTGAAACCTGGACAAGCTGAACTTTCAGCTTTTAATCGCGCCATTAATATTGTTAAGAGCCTGGAGAAAGAAATTGACTTTTCTTATCATAAGGAATTTGGGTATCTGACGAGTTGTCCAACAAATACCGGTACAGGATTGAGAGCTTCAGTGATGATGCATCTACCTGCACTTAAACATAGCGGTAATATGCCGGGATTAATCGACAGTCTTGGAAAACTGGGTTTGACCGTTCGAGGAATATATGGCGAAAACTCGTCTTCGGAAGGAGATATCTTTCAGATATCAAACCAAAGGACTCTTGGTATGCAGGAAGAAGATGTAATCTATAAACTTAGATTGCTTGTAAATAAGATAATAGAAAATGAAAGACAGGAAAGAGATAAATTTTTAAGAAACTACAATGAACTATTCAAGGACAGGGTCTTTAGAAGTCTGGGAACTTTAAAATATGCAAAACTACTACCTGAAGAGGAAGCTTTGACATGCCTGTCATTTATAAGAGTAGGTATATGTCAAAAAATCTATGAAGGTCTAAACATCAAGGAAGTAACAGACTTAATGTTCAATGTACAAAAAAACAATATATTGAAGTATAAAAAAGACACCGGTTTAATTGGAACAGAAGATTCAGTTCGTAGTGAGTATATTGCCAATTACTTCAAGGAGGTGGAAAGGCATGGAGAATAATAAATCAGGAAACAAAGCTTCAATACTGGCATTGGCTTCTGAAGAAGCATACCAACTTAGACATGATTATATCGGTACCGAGCATCTATTATTAGCTCATATCGTATCGGGTGGCATTGATTCCAAAGCTCTTAGCCAAGCGGGTATAAATTATAATGCAGTAAAAGCATTTATAATCAGCAATATAGGTACGGGAGATGCACAAACTTATCCCAATAGATTAACTCCGAGAGTGAAAAAGATATTTGAGAACAGTAGAGAGATAGCAAGAAGTCTTGGTCATAATTACCTGGGATCGGAACATATTTTACTATCCTTATTAGAGGAAACCGACTCATTTGCGAATACACTTTTGACTATGTGCGGAGTACGTTCAGAAGAAGTAAGAGAAAATCTTCGTAAATTATTGGGTGAACCCAAAGTGGCTATAGAACAAAACAAACAAGCCAATAAAAAAGAAAGTTTACTGGAAAAATATTCCAAAAATCTTAATGAAGAAGCGCGCAACGGAAAGATCGATCCCGTTATAGGTCGTGAGAAAGAGATTGAGAGAATTGTACAAGTTCTGCTTAGAAGGACTAAGAATAACCCTGTCTTAATTGGAGAACCTGGAGTTGGTAAAACTGCCATTGCTGAAGGACTTGCTCAAAAGATAGAATCGAGAAATGTACCGGATATAATAAAGAATTATATCATCCTAAGTCTTGATATGGGCGGTTTAATAGCTGGAACAAAGTATAGAGGTGAGTTTGAAGAAAGACTCAAAGGTGTTATCGATGAATTAAAAGATAGAGAAGATATAATACTCTTCATAGATGAATTTCACACAGTAGTTGGTGCGGGATCTGCAGAAGGTGCACTTGATGCATCCAATATTCTAAAACCCGTGTTGACAAAAGGTGAACTTCAAATAATCGGTGCGACTACCATAGATGAGTACAGGAAAAATGTAGAAAAAGATGCAGCACTGGAAAGAAGATTGCAGCCGATAATGGTAGATGAACCAACCGTTGAAGATACAATCGCAATCCTCAAGGGAATAAGAGATAAATACGAATCTCATCATAAAGTTATAATAAATGATGAGGCTATTATTGCTGCATCCGAATTATCAGACAGATATTTAACTGATAGATTCTTGCCGGATAAGGCAATAGATTTAATAGATGAAGCGGCTTCTAAAATCAGAGTTCTAGGCTTTATCAGACCACTGGATTTAAAAACTTTAGAAGTTAAGATGGAGTCTTTAAAAGAAGAAAAAGAACAAGCAGTAACTATCCAGGACTTTGAAAAAGCAGCCATTGTAAGAGATAAAATAAAAGAAGTAGAAAACGAACTTAAAGAAGCTAAAGAGGAATGGAAGAAGAAAAAACAAAATCAAAAGATGGAAGTAGGATTTGATGATATAGCAGGTATAGTTTCTGATTGGTCAGGAGTACCTGTGACTAAAATGACTGAGCAGGAAACTGAAAAATATCTAAATCTGGAAAACCTACTGAAAGAGTATATAATTGGTCAAGACGAAGCTGTTGATGCCATTTCAAGGGCAATAAAAAGGGCAAGAGTAGGACTGAAGGATCCGAACAAGCCGGTTGGCTCGTTTATATTTGTAGGTCCAACAGGTGTCGGTAAGACATACCTTGCAAAATCACTTGCACAGGTTCTATTTGGAGATCAAGATGCAATAATCAGAATAGACATGAGTGAATATATGGAAAAACATACTGTTTCCAGATTGGTAGGATCTCCACCCGGATATGTAGGCTATAATGAAGGGGGACAATTAACGGAAGCTGTAAGACGAAACCCATATTCAGTCATACTTTTTGATGAGGTCGAAAAAGCTCATCCTGATGTATTCAATATGATGCTTCAAATACTCGATGATGGAAGATTAACCGATTCTAAAGGCAAAACAGTAAACTTCAAAAATACAATCATCATAATGACCTCAAATGTTGGAGCAAATCTATTGGAGAAAAAAGGAACTCTTGGATTCTCCAATTTAATAGACCAGGATAAAAGTGAATACGAAAGAATTGTAGATATTGTCAATGAAGAATTAAAGAGAACCTTCAGACCCGAATTTTTAAACAGATTGGACGATATTATAGTCTTCAATAGTTTAAACAGTCGTGCGATTGAAAAAATAGCCTCATTATTGCTTGACAAGATGGTAGAAAGATTGAAAGATATAGATATAGAAGTTGAGTATTCTGAGGAATTAAAGAAACTCATTGCTGAGAAAGGCTATGATAGAGTATTTGGAGCAAGACCTATTGAAAGATATATAGGTACGGAAATAGAAGACATGCTTTCAGATGAGATCTTAAAAAAGAATATTGAAAAAAACGACAAAATTCTAATAGATGTCACTGAAGATAAACCTAGTTATAAGAAAGTTTAATCCTCGATATTAAAGCTGTGACCTAATCTTAGGGCACAGCTTTAATTTGTTCACAATCTTACAGTAAAGTAATGCAAAACACATCTTATTTGTGATACAATGTAAAATGTATGAATGGGGGAGAAAATGAAGAAAAAAACCAGATATGAATGTTCATCATGTGGACATATAGCTCCAGGATGGATAGGAAAATGCCCTGTTTGTAATGAGTGGGGAACAATTGAAGAAGTCGAAGTCTTAGAAACTAAGAACAAAAATGCTACAAATAGTACAGTTAAAGCAAGCAGACTGTCGGAAGTAAGTATAAATACAAGTTCAAAATACATCAGCGGTATTGAAGAGTTTAACAGAGTAATAGGTGGTGGATTGGTAAAAGACAGTGTAAGTATACTTACGGCCAAACCCGGTTCGGGAAAATCGACATTATTACTTGAATTATCCAATGACTTTGCCGACAAGGGATTGAAGGTACTGTATATAAGTGGAGAAGAAAGTGAGTCTCAAATAAAATCCAGAGCAATAAGAATTATGGAAGATATACCGCCAAATATATGGTTATTATCTACAAATTCGCTGGACAGAGCAGTTGATGTAATAGACAAAATAGACCCGGATATTGTCTTTATCGACAGCATTCAAACATTTACTCTGGACGAGTTCAGTTCCAAACAAGGTTCACCTGTACAGACTGTTGAATGCACTTCAAAACTTATTGAGATTGCGAAAAACCCAAGCAAACCTAGAGCAGTAATAATGGTAGGACATATGACTAAGGCAGATGAAATGGCAGGACTTAGAACTCTGGAACATATGGTGGATACCGTTATAATACTTGAGTCTGATTTTTCCGATGATTTAAGACTACTCTATACATCAAAGAACAGATTTGGAAGAACAGGCGAAATAGGACTGTTTAAAATGCAAGAAAATGGTATTAAGCAAGTAGAAAATC
This sequence comes from Peptoniphilaceae bacterium AMB_02, assembly GCA_036321625.1. Lineage (NCBI taxonomy): Bacteria > Bacillati > Bacillota > Tissierellia > Tissierellales > Peptoniphilaceae > Microaceticoccus > Microaceticoccus formicicus. The sequence goes on along the minus strand of CP143259.1, from coordinate 1,442,223 downwards.
CATCAGAGGAATTTATAACCAAAAGAGATTCCGACATAGCAGGTTCTGCGATTGCGGTTACTAAAGAAGGCAGCAGATATATTGCCGTTGAAATAGAGTCGCTTATATCTTCTTCATTTCAACCATATCCTATAAGAATAGCCGACAGCTTAAATAAAGACAGATTAAATACAATCATTGCAATTCTGGAACAAAGGGCAGGCATAAAATTATATGACAAGAATGTAATAATTAAAACAACAGGTGGACTTAGTTTAAAGAAACAGGATTCAGACCTTGCTATCCTAATGTCGATTGCATCATCCGTTACAAATAAACCCGTTGATAACAGGACGGCTTTTGTCGCTGAAGTTGGCTTGACTGGTGAACTTAAACCGGTTCAGCAGCTAGAAAAGAGGATTATGGAACTCGAAAGGCTTGGCTATAAAAAAGCATACTGTTCCGAATTAAATGATATAAAATCACAATATAATAACTTTTTAATCGTAAAAAAGAGTCATATCAGTGAAGTAATAGGCGAAGTACTTAAATAAGAGCAGTATTTTAATATAAATAATAAGAAAATATGATTTTTCTCAAATATATTCTTGACACTTATATTTTAATTGTATATAATAAATAATTTACTAATTTTGCCGTTTGGGGTATAATGATATAAAGGGTTGATATTTGTATAATTATAGGAGGTTATCGTGTTTAATATAGGAGATAAAGTTGTTTACCCATTACATGGTGCCGGAACCATTGAGGCAATTGAAGAAAAAGAGATACTTGGAGAAGTTAAAAAATATTTTATATTGAGAATGCCGATAGGAAATATTAAGATTTCTATTCCGATAGATAAGATAGCCGAAATAGGAGTTAGAGAAGTATTTAAGAAAGAAGAACTTGAGCCTGTTATTAGGGTATTAGAAGGAAAAGGAACTCAAATGCCTGATAATTGGTCACAAAGATATAGAGAAAATCTAGATAAGATTAAAACAGGGGATATCTTTGAAATAGCTAGAGTTGTCAGAAACTTATCTATAAGAGATTATAAAAAAGGACTTTCAGCCGGTGAAAAGAAGATGCTAAACTCGGCAAGAAAGATGTTGGTTTCAGAGTTTGTAATCGTCAATGACCAAACTGCGGAAGAAGTGGAGAAGTTAATAGATGATGCAATATATAATTTTTAAGAATAGGAGGATAAAAATGTGTTAAAAAGATTAATGAATTATATCCTTGCATTATCAGGATTCCTCGTCGGAGTCTTAATAATGTATGGATTAAATTCATGGAAAATAATAGAAATAACAAATAACAAATTAAGGGTTGCTGCATTTATAGGAATGGGTTTATTATTTGCACTCATATTTTATTTATTATCATCGACATTCCTTAAAAAACTAAATGATGTAGTATCCAAAGCCGAAGCGGAACTGACGAGGATTCCGTCACGTGACATATTATTTGGGAGTTTAGGACTACTTATAGGATTAATGATTGCAAATTTCCTTAGTAAGCCCATACAAGACTTGCCTATACCTGTCTTTGGATCGGTATTTGGGACTATAATATCCGTTGCACTATACTTTGCTTTTGGGTACTTAGGTATAAGAATGGCTTTAAAAGGGAAAGAAGATTTTACGGATTTGATTACCAGACAAAAAACTATTAGGCTTGACCCTGAAAACAATAAAAAGGTTGAAGAAAATCTTAAAATTCTCGATACATCTGTCATTATAGACGGCAGGATAATCGATATTATTAGAGCAGGCTTTATCGAAGGCTCAATAGTACTTCCTACATTTGTTTTAGAAGAACTACAACATATTGCAGATTCTTCAGATAATTTAAGAAGAGCTAAAGGTAGAAGAGGACTGGATATATTAAAAGAGATACAAGGTCAGAAAGATGTTAAGGTAATAATAAGGTCTGAAACATATGATGAAATAAAAGAAGTAGATACAAAACTACTTAGTATGGCAAAAGATCTAAAAGCCGTTGTTATTACAAATGACTACAATCTAAACAAAGTTGCAGGAGTTAGAGGTATAAAAGTACTAAATATAAATGAACTTGCCAATGCAGTAAAACCGGTAGTCATACCGGGAGAGGAAATGAATGTGACCGTCATAAAAGATGGTAAAGAAGCCAATCAAGGACTTGGTTATCTCGAAGACGGTACTATGATAGTCGTTGAGGACGGCAAGAGATTGATAGGCAAAAATATCACTGTAGTAGTAACTTCCGTACTACAGACTTCAGCAGGTAAAATGATATTTGCAAGACCAAAGTAGGAGAAAAATGTATAAAGACAAATATGTAAATGCAATTATAACTGCTGCGGGAAGCGGCTCGCGTATGGGAATTGGGATTACCAAACAATTTTTAAAAGTCGGTAAAATGACAGTACTTGAAAGAACCATACGGAAGATTATAAAATCCAAATATATCGACAAAATTGTACTCGTAATCAGGAAAGACGAAGAAAAAGATATAAGCGAACTGTTAAAGTCAATCAAATCCAACAAAACAATTACACTTACTTTTGGTGGGGACAGTAGAGAAGAATCTACTTTCAATGGAATCAAAGCCATAGATAAAAATACCGATATTGTTTTAATGCACGATGGAGCCAGACCTTTTATTAAGACGCAGCTAATAGACGAAATGATAGAAGCTACCGATTTACATCGGGCAATCATATGTGCAGTACCTGCCAAAGATACAATTAAAATTATAACACATGATATGAAAGTAAAGTCGACTCCGGAAAGGAGTCGACTTTACATGGTACAGACCCCTCAGATCTTTGACTATGAATTGATTTTAAAAGCTTATCAATCTGTCGAATATAATTCCCCAAAAATAACAGATGATTCTTCACTTATCGAAGCCATAGGAGAAGAGGTTTTTGTACATTCGGGGGATTATAATAATATCAAAATTACAACTGATGAGGATTTAATATTAGCAAATATTTTAGCTCAGGAGGAAGATAATGAGGATAGGTAATGGATACGATGTACACGCATTGGTAGAAGGCAGGAAACTGATACTTGGCGGAGTAGAAATAGAACATGAAAAAGGTCTATTGGGTCATTCTGATGCAGATGTACTAGTGCATGCAATTATGGATGCACTTTTAGGGGCATTGGCATTAAGAGATATTGGTTACCATTTTCCTGATACCGAATCGGAATACAAAGATATAAATTCACTACTATTACTTGAAAAAGTAAGTGAATTGATTCATAATAGAGGATACAGGATTATAAATATAGATAGTACTATAACCGCTCAAAGACCAAAATTAAGTCCATATATTGATGAAATGCGAGAAAATGTTTCAAGGGTATTAAAGATAGACAGAGACCTGGTCTCAATTAAACCCACTACAACTGAAAAGCTTGGATTTGTTGGAAGAGAAGAAGGGATGGAAGCTTATTGCGTCTGTCTCGTTGAGGAAATAGAAAAATAATTATTAATAGAGAGGTGCTTGATGAAAAGACATTTGTTTACTTCAGAATCAGTAACTGAAGGACATCCTGATAAAATATGTGACCAGATATCAGATGCAATACTGGATGCAATACTGGAAAAAGACCCTAATGCAAGGGTTGCATGCGAAACCACAACTACTACAGGCTTGGTATTAGTACTTGGTGAAATCACAACTACAACATATGTAGATATACAAAATATTGTTAGAGACACAGTTAGAGAAATTGGTTATACAAGAGCAAAATATGGTTTTGATGCAGATACCTGCTCTGTACTTGTAGCTATAAACGAACAATCACCTGATATTGCCCTTGGTGTTGACAAAGCTCTTGGAAGCTAAGGAGGGAGCTACAGACAGATATGATGAAATAGGAGCGGGAGATCAAGGAATAGTCTTTGGCTATGCGAGCAATCAAACCCCTGAATATATGCCGCTTCCAATCTCTTTAGCTCACAAACTTTCCAGAAGGCTTTCTGAAGTTAGAAAAGAAGGTGTGTTGGGATACCTTAGACCTGATGGTAAAAGTCAGGTTACCGTTGAATACGAGGGCTTCAAACCGATAAGAATTGATTCAGTAGTAATATCGTCTCAACATGCACCGCAAATAGAAACAGACCAACTAAGAAAAGATGTATTGGAAAAAGTTATAAAACCTATATTACCGGAAGAACTGCTTGATGAAAATACAAATTACTACATCAATCCTACCGGAAGATTTGAAATTGGTGGTCCTATGGGCGACTCGGGATTAACAGGAAGAAAGATAATTGTTGATACCTATGGCGGATTTGCTAAAAATGGTGGAGGAGCTTTCTCTGGTAAAGACCCTACTAAAGTCGATAGATCAGCTTCCTATGCCGCTAGACATGCTGCAAAGAACTTAGTTGCTGCAGGTTTGGCTGATGAGCTGGAAATAGGAGTTTCTTATGCAATAGGAGTAGCCAAGCCGCTATCAATCTATGTTGACACATTTGGCACCGGTAAACTGTCTGATGAAGAAATTGAAAAGATTTTACTAGAGCATTTCGACCTAAGACCGGCGGCAATTATAGACAAATTTGATTTACGAAGACCAATTTACAAACAGACAGCTGCTTATGGTCACTTCGGAAGAGATGATTTGGAATTGCCATGGGAAAGACTGGATGCTGTTGAAGAATTAAAAAAATACCTGAAATAATAATTTTACCCCGATTATAATCGGGGTATAGTTATGTTTTTGTGTAAAATACCATATTTAAAAAACTTGCGAAATTCCCTATATATATTGATTTCTTGCATATGGATGAGTATATATGGTATTATAATTAAAGAATAAGTAAAAATTAAAGTTGAAACATCGTTATTGTCGAGAGGATGGAAGTTTATGCCGTATTTTAGAAAAAATTTAGCTATTGATTTGGGAACCGCTAGCGTATTGGTATATGTTAGGGGTAAAGGTGTTGTTTTGAATGAACCTTCAGTAGTAGCAATGGATACATTTTCAAAAAATATATTAGCAGTAGGGTCACAGGCCAAAAAGATGCTTGGAAGAACTCCAGGAAATATTGTTGCTACCAGACCGATGAAAGACGGAGTCATTGCAAACTTTAACGCCACGGAAAAGATGCTTAAATATTTCATCCAAAAGGCTACAGGAAGAACGATGGTCAGACCTAATGTAATTATTTGTGTACCCAGTCAGATCACACAGGTTCAAAAAAGAGCGGTTTTACAAGCCAGTAGGAATGCAGGTGCGAATAAGACCTATTTAATAGAAGAACCCCTTGCAGCAGCAATAGGTTCTGGGGTAGACATTGCAGATCCGGGCGGAAATATGATTATAGATATCGGTGGAGGAACTACCGATGTTGCCGTTATTGCACTTGGAGGTATTGTAATTAACAGGTCTATCAAAGTTGCAGGAGATGAATGTGACGAGGCTATTGCCGATTATATAAGAAAAAAATTCAATATGCTAATCGGTGAAAGAACAGCAGAAGATATTAAAATAAATATTGGAAATGCTATGCCTAATGAGCTTGATGACAAACTATATGAAGTAAGAGGCAGAAATTTAATAAATGGACTGCCCATGCATGTATTTGTAACATCAACTGACATCAGTGAAGCACTTGAAAAACCTTTGGACAATATAGTTGATGCAGTTCATTATGTACTTGATAAAACTCCACCTGAACTTGCGGCTGACTTGTTTGAAAGAGGAGCATTAATGACAGGCGGAGGTTCCCTAATCCCCGGTTTAGATAGGCGAATAGAGGACAGAATCGGCATCAGTGTAAGACTTGCAGATGGACCTGTATCTGCGGTAGTAAAGGGAACAGGAAAGTCGCTACAATGGATAAATAAGCTTGATTCTGATGACTCATCTTACTCTGAAGCAAGAAGAAGAGCTCTTGAAGAAAGAGAGAGACTTAGAAGAAGATAGTGCGAAGCATAATTTAAACAATACTGGGCTTATGTATTATAGATAAGCCCTTTTTTATTTTTGGAAACAGAAATACTTTAAGGTTTAAATATTATCGGTAAATCCATAGATTTAGTATCTTTATATTAATGATATTAAAAAAATAGTTGTTATTTATAAAAATGTTTAAATTAAAATATTAAGGGTATAAAATTATCAAGAATATATAGGAGGTGAGTCCCTTGGGACAAGAAGAATTTTTCTTTAGGTATTTCGCAGAAACAAGCGGACTACCGAATAAACAAATATTTCGATAAAAGGTATTAGCAGTTGACAACTGAATTAGAAATATAAAAAATTAACCAATAATAATAAATCGAAATAGAGAATACAATTAAATATATAAAGCTGTCAACCCATAGCGGAATTGACAGCTTTTTTATTTGATTTATGATACAGATTCAGCTTTCCGGAATCATAACAGGCTTCGTAAAAATCAAGTAAAACTTATCGACCCTTGAGTTCTTATAGATAAGTCGTTCATATAATCCTTTCATAGAACAGAGTATTATTGACCTTTTAGATAGTAGACAGCGAGCTGTGTTCTATCGCGTAGATTTAATTTTTCCAGAATAACACTGATATAATTCCTAACAGTACCTTCACTTAAGTACATCACATTTGCAATCTCTTTATTGTTTAAACCTTCAGATATATATTTTAGTAATTCCAGTTCTTTTTCGGACAAATCAGGATCGTATTTAGGACTTGTATTTAGAATATCAGGAATCTTAGAAGCTACTTTAGATTCAAACACACTCTGTCCGGCATATACCGATCTTATTGCAGGCACAATATTCTCAAATTCAGATTTAAGCAGATATCCCTTTGCACCATGCATTAAGCTGTCTTTTATATACTCATCATCCATAAATGTTGTCAAAAAAACGATATTTGCCGCAGGATGCTTTTTAATAATGTCTTTAAATGCATCAATTCCACTTTTATCTTTCATGCGTATATCTAAAAGAAGAATATCAGGACGGTGTACATCATACAGATTTATTGCATCTTCAGCACTAAATCCAAGTGCTGCTACCTCCATATCCTCTTCCATCTCAATAATGGTTTTTAGGGCATGGGTTATCAGTTTATCATCATCTATAATTAATACTTTCATTATTTCTCCTCCTTATTTAGGAATAGTAATAAAAATTCTGAATCCGTTCACAGTAGAAATATCCAAGTTGGCATTCATATCCTTAACTCTATTTGAGATTGAATAAATGCCCATGCCATATTTGATATCGCCGGAAACTTTTCCGTTATCTAAAATTAATAAAAAAACATAATCTTTAGATTCACGAATTGAAATGGAAGCTTTTGAGGCATTGGAATGTTTCGTAATATTGTTAAGAGCCTCCTTGATAATAAATATAATAGAATAGATATCCTTTGTTTCGAATTCATGTGTTAATGAATAATGGTAATCCAGTTTACAAAAAGTAAATTTGGAAACAATCTCTTCAAGAGAATTTTCTAAGTTTATTTTTTCTTCTACTATATTGTGAACGCTCTTCCTAAGCTGTTCCATCGAAGATTTCAAGGTTAGATTTAGTTCCTCCAGTTTTTCTTTTTCTGATTCATTCTTTGAACTTACTATCATAGCTCCCAATTGCAAGATTCCTCTTGAAATCATATGACCCACACCATCGTGGATATCTCTTGCAATTCGGTTTCTCTCCTCTAATAGAGCAATCGAAATACCTCTGTTTTGGCTTTCCTGTAATTCTCTATTTAAGGAAGTTAAATCATCTTGTAGTTTTCTAGATCGTCCAAAATAATCATTATACCTACTACTAAGGTTTTCATAAATATAATCTTTATAATAAAAGACCATGGTAAGTGAGAATGATATCAAAATTTGAACCAAGTATATTTTTTTGAACAATACAAATGCCAGAAGAGGTAGCAAGTATACTATGATGTTTCTAATAGACTGTATTTCCAAGGTATAGATAATAAGTGGGTAGAAAATAAAAATCTCAGGTAGGTAGTAAGAAATAGCGATTACAAAAATTATAGCAAAATAGGTAATATATTTGTGCTTTACAGAGTCAATAAAAGCAACAAGCATAAGCCCAAGTGATGCTACTACGACCGAATATTCACTAAAACTATTTTTACTTACTATAAGAATTAAAACAAACCATATTGACATCATGCTAATTTTTTTGTTCATAAATATCCCCACTGAATTTTATTTAGTATACCATAATTAGAGGATAACATATAAATAAGTAAATTCAAATAGTTTTAGAAAAAAATGACAAATGTAATTATCATCTTATGACAGTACTCACTTATAATAGAAACAATTGAGGGATATAATACAATCATAGGAGGGATATAGATGATAATTGAAGTAGTTAATTTAATAAAGAGATATAAAGAGCTAACGGCTTTGGATAATTTCAATTTATCTGTAAAAGAGGGTGAAATTTACGGTTTATTAGGTCCTAATGGCTCAGGTAAAACAACAGCAATAAATAGTATACTTTCATTATTAAAATATGATAGTGGTAGTATTAAAGTATTTGGAGAAGTGATGTCTCCTATTAACTATAAAGTAAAAAGAAGAATAGGGTATGTCCCTCAAGAAGTTGCAGTAATGGAAGAACTAACAGTTCGAGAAAATATTGACTTATTCTGTGGACTTTATGTTGAAGATGCAAAGCTTAGAAAAAAATATGTTGAGGAAGCTATGGATTTTGTAGAAATATCAAGTTTTCAAAAATATACCCCTAAAAAGTTAAGTGGAGGTTTAAAGAGAAGACTAAATATAGCATGCGGTATTGCGCATAAACCTGAACTGATATTCTTCGATGAACCAACAGTAGCAGTAGATCCTCAAAGTAGAAATAATATACTAGAAGGGATACAAAAACTTAATCAAATGGGGTCAACCATAGTTTATACTTCTCATTATATGGAAGAAGTAGAACAGATATGTACAAATATTACCATAATGGATAAAGGAAAGAACCTAATAACAGGTGATACTGAGGAATTAAAAAAAGCTGTAGGATTGAGCGATAAGCTTATAATTAAAAACCATAATATAGATGAGGAAAATATTAAAAAAATTAAAAATATAGAATTCGTAGAAGGAATAGCACATGAAAACGGAACATTAGAAGTATCGATATCAAATGATATTGCGATAGGAACGATAATAAACCTTCTAAAGAATAGTAATGTCTATTATGGAAGTTTAAACTTGAAAGAGCCTAATCTAAACGATGTATTTTTAAGCATCACAGGTAAGGAGTTGAGGGATAATGTTTAAAAACCTATTCAAGTACTATTTTAAAGAAAACATCAGAATAAAGGAAATCATGTTTTGGAACTTAGCATTTCCCATTGCACTATCGCTATTGATGCATTTTGCCTTTTCAAATATCGAAAAGGCAGACAGATTCAAAACACTAGCAATAGGCGTGGAAAGTCAGATGTATGCAGAAATATTGAAAGATTTAGAGGATGAAGATGGTAAAAATCTATTTAATATAGTTGAGACAAATGACTATGAAAGTGATATTAAATCCGGACGTATATCAGGCTATCTAAAAGGTAATAGAAAAATAGAAGCGGTACTTGGGAATAAAATAATAGATAATACCGTTATCTATACTACTGCCAATACAATAAATAATAAATACGGACTTATTGAAGCTATTATGAAAGAAAATCCGAATACTTCATTTGAAGAACTCGGAAAGGATCTTCAAAAAGAAATCAATCATATGGACAACGGCTTCGATATATCCAAGAAAAGTCAAATGAACAGCTTCTTTTATACCTTGGTAGGAATGGTATGTTTAGGAGCAGCATCTTCAGGTCTTGCAGCTGTCAACATGGTTCAGTTAAGAGGGGGATTTCCGCAAGCTATTAGATATAATATCGTTCCTAATTCCAAGCTTAAAATATTAGTAACGATGCTACTTGCCGCATTATTAATAAGTTTATTGCAAACTTCTGTCGTACTCATCTTTATGAAATTTGTACTAGGTGTAGACTTTGGAAGTATGTATCTCCTTCTGATAAACAGTGTAGTGTTCTCAAGTTTGTTTGGACTATTAATAGGGGCAGCTATAGGATTATTAATAAATGCTAAAATGGACACACAATTGGCTATTACGATTGGTGTTTATATAGCTAGTTCATTTTTTGCCGGTATGATGTCATCAGACATAAGATCGATAATAGCTTCAAAGGCACCTTTGTTTGCAAGAATTAACCCGGGAACTATTATTTATAATCTATTTAGTTCTATGTATTATTTTGAAAGTACCGGTTACTATTTCAAATACTTTAAAGATTTGCTTATAGGCATAGGGGTATTAGTGGTAGTAATATCGATTCTGGCTAGGAGGCGGGAATATGAGCATATTTAAATCTTATTTTAGGGTTCTTGTTAGAAATACACCTTCCTTGGGAGTACATTTCATAATATTTTTAATTATGTTATTTGGGATGGTAGTCACAGCACCAAAAGAAGATTATGAAATTAAAGACAATTATAAAATTACTATCGTTAACCGAGATGTAAACAATAAAAGAGCAGTTAAGTTGGTTGAATTCCTGAACGAAAAATATAAAACCAGAACTGTTGAGGACGATTACGAGTTAATGATAGGACAATTAATAGATGGAGTTACTGACTATGTATTGGTAATAGATAAAGGCTTTAAATTAAAGTATTATGGGAGTAATCAAAACACAAGCGGTATACTCATCAATATGACGATAAATGAATATTTAAATAATCTGAATACTGCAGATAAGTATTTACCTGAAAAGTCGGGAGTGCTTGAAAAAATCATGGTTGAACCAACCAAATTAAGTTACGCAATTAATAAGTCAAGTGGTATAGATTCAGAGATATTAAATGTAATATATAGAGTAATTGCCTATCCGCTAATGACATTAATAATGAACGCAGTATTCATTGGGCTGAAAAACTTCAACAAACAAGAGGTAATAAATCGTATAGAAGTATCGGGAGTTCACAGGAAAAAGTATACAATACCGCTATATATGGCATCACTCGTATCGGTATTAGCACTTTGGTTAATTATTAATCTAATTGCCTATGGAGCATTTACTAGAGGAGACTTTAATGAACTGCTGAAATATATGATCAATTCGTTTGTATTCATACTACCTATCACCGCAATAGGATATCTATTATCCAATAATATAAAAAATGAGAGTGCAGTAAATGGAGCCATAACAATTATCGGATTGGGATCATCATTTATCAGCGGGATATTTGTATCGAAAGAACTGCTAAGTGAAAGTGTATTAAGAATAGCATCATTTCTACCGGCATACTGGTATGTAAAAGCTAATGAAGTAGTATATACCGGTGCAGAAAATAGAGAACTACTAATAAGTTATGGAGTTATGATTATAATAACTTTAGGAGTTTTAGGACTCAATGTCATTTTAAAAAAAAGAAAGCCTGTACTCGAGTAATAAACAATGGACAGCCTATGGCTGTCCATCAGACTGAAGACAAACCCTGATTAAAAATCAGGGTTTGCTCTATTTTGACAAATCTATTAGCAAAGTTCAATATTTTTCTTAAAACACCATTATTTTTGGGTGGCTTTTTATCTCTTTTACTTAAGATTATTGCTAACTTTTTCATATTTAGGGTCGCAAAAGTAAGTGCTGCTTTCATATCCATTTTCTTTATACCTACCATATTGGTATATCTAAATCCATGATATTCCTTTGCACTCCCAAATTGCCTTTCTATTGTTTCTTTTCTCTTTTTGTATTCTGCTTTTCCTTTATATGTATACCGGTATTCTTCTGAGATATCAAGATAATCTTGCCAGATATGTCTAGTTATTATCTTTTGGTGTTTTTTATTACTTGTACACCTTCCTAGGTACCCACAGTTTACACAGATCTTTGGGTTGCTCTTGTACTGCCTATATCCTTCTCTATTTGTGGTTGAGTATCCTAATACTTCATTTGCTGGACAAAGGTAACAGTTGTAGTATTCGTCATACACAAAATCTCTTTTGTAGAATGGGTTTTCTAGTTTTGGTTTTGTTTTTTGCCTGGTGTATGGAAATACTGGAAATACTCCATCATCAAACAGTTCTTTCGCTATTGCCGGGAATTTGTAGCCTGCATCCATAACTAGTTTTTTAGGGTTCAATCGTTTTAACTTTTCATCAAAGAAATCTTTAAATGTTGTTCCATCGTGTAAGTTTCCAGGATATGATTTAAAACCTAATATCCATCCATTTTTATCACATGATGTCTGTACGCTGTATGCAAATACTTCTTTATGTTCACCTTTATGGAATAGTCCTGCTTCAGGATCTGTTGTGCTTTTTGTTACTTCTTTTAGTTCTTCATCTTTATCTTTAGGATCAAATGGCTTTTTATCATGTTTTTTTCTATCTTCGTTTATTTCTTTTTCTAACTTTTTTTGATAGTATTTTACCTCTTTTTTCACTTTTACTTTAACAACCTTATACCTATTGGCATGTGCTTTAACATGTGTTGAGTCAACAAATTGGATATTTGTATCAACTAAGCCTTCTTCAATGGCTTGTAGTAGTATGTTTTGAAAAATATCTTCAAATATGTTTGTATCTTTAAATCTTCTTCTGTAGTTTTGACTAAAAGTTGTGAAATGAGGTATTTTATCGTAAAAATCAAAACCTAAAAACCATCTGTAAGCAAGATTTACTTCAATATCTTTAATTGTTTGTCTCATGCTTTTTATGTTGAAAAGGTATTGGATTAAGGTAATCTTAAGCAAAACAACGGGATCTATACTAGGTCGTCCGTTATCAAGACAGTACAAATCTTCAACTAATTCATATATGAAATCAAATTTAATGTATTTATCTATTTTTCTAAGTATATGATCTTCGGGAACCATTTGATCTATTGAAATCATTTGAACTTGATCAACTTTGTTTTTAGAATTTTTAAATAGCATATTAACACCTCTCTCTTAGTGTTATATATACCCAAAACGGCTTAAATTACACATAATATGGCATTTTTAGAACAAAAAAAGCACAGCTAGAAATTTTTTCTAGCTATGCTTTGTCAACAGTCTGCAATGGACAGCCTATGGCTGTCCATTACTTATTCCATTTAATACTTTTTCTAATATCCACTTTTTCAAATAGATGTCCTATAAATACGTAAATTACAATTCCTCCAAGTCCTTGAAGAGCATTCCATGGCACAGATAATAGAGCTGCACTCATAGTTCCTGTAAGGAATGATCCCGCAACAAAATAACCAAATACCATAATTACAGTTGCGATAATAGATCCCAGATATGATCTGGAAGATGTAAATGACAATTGTCCATCACTTTTTGAAACTGTTCCCATAGCATAACCCATGATTCCCTTAATTATTAAAGTAAAAGGAGCCCAAATTGTGTAGCCACTAATTATATCGGCAAGCGCAGAACCGACTCCACCTGCAATTAGACCGTATTTAGCACCAAAAGTAACTGCAACTAATAGTATAATTCCATCCCCAACATGTATATATCCACTTGTAGCCGGAATTGGAATTTGAATCACCATGGTTCCTAAGGTGATAAGAGCAATCGAAAGTCCAACATAAGCTAAATCCCTTATCTTAATATCCTTCATAATAACCTCCTTGATTTTGACTAGCAATTGTATTAATTATAACATGGTATTCTAATTGTTGGCAAATACAGTGAAAAACATGTATATTTTAGTTTAAATTATATAAAAAATATTAAAAAATAATGAAGATAAAAAAATAGAAAAATTAGAAAAACATAGAAAAATAAAGAATATATGTAAAAATAAAGGTAATTATATGTAAAATCATAAAATACAACGATTGATTAAAATGAATTTATGGCCTATAATTTATTTGTTGACTTGATGGCGGGGTGTAGCGCAGTTTGGTAGCGCACGTGGTTTGGGACCATGGGGCCGGGGGTTCGAATCCTCTCACCCCGACCATAAAAATCTATCTACAATTGTAGGTAGATTTTTTTATGCCTAAAAGTTAGCAACATATAACCATTACAAAAGACAAATATAGATTTAACATTTCTCTGTTAGACTTAGTATGATTAAAAACTAAGGAGGAGTTATGATTAAAAAATTTAGTTCATTATTATTGGCGCTATTGATTTCCCTACAAACGATAGCAATCATGCCTCAAACAGGATACGCTACTCAAGCGGTCCAAGAAAATGTTGTAGTTTTAGATGAGAATACCGCAAGTCGTGATGCTCAGATTCACAGAACTGATCAAATCGAAAAATCAGGTGTAGAGCTTTCTTCCGTAGATAAGCCTGAAGTTAAGGCTTATGAAAAGAGCAATAAGCCAAACAGAATAGTTTCTACATTTAAAAACGACACAAGAACAAGTAGAGCATTCAATTGGTTTACAACTGACAAATTGGAATCACATGTATGGGTTTCTGAAAAATCTGATATGTCGAATGCAAAAGCTTACCCGGCTGTTGCTGATAAAGTTGTATCTCATTATGTTGAAAGAGATAAAGATGGATATTTCATATTCCAACTTATTGACAAAACTAATAAATCAGTAAAAAGATACTTTACTGATGAAGGCAAAGTAGGTGGAGAATGGGATCATACCTACGAAATTACCGATAGTGACAACGAGACTATCGGAATTGATGTAACTAAAATCGAAGAGTATTCATATAAGGCTGAAGCAAAAGGATTAAAGCCTGAAACGAGATATTATTATCAAGTAGGAAGTGAAAGTGAAGGAAAGAGCGAGGTTGGTACTTTTATAACTTCAGCAGTTTCTCAAAAGCCATTTACATTCCTACACTATACAGACACACAAAATGCTTACTGGAACCAAAATCTGATTGATGAAGCAGGATATGGAGCAGACACTCTAAAGAGAGCACTCGAAACTGCACCAAATGCAGAATTTGTGATTCACACAGGAGACATAGTTGAAATCGCTGAAGTTGAAGACGAGTGGGTTGATTTATTTGAGCAATCCAGAGCATCATTACTTGGTACAACAATAGCTCCAGTTGCTGGAAACCACGACGAATATGCACTAAACAGAAACGAAAGATTTACACATAAGTTTAATGAGCATTTTAATGTACCTGCAGAAGGACCAATAGATGGTGGATCATACTATTCTTATGATTATAACGGAGTACATTTCGTAATATTAAACACCAATGACAATAAAAACGAAGCTAAGAAGGCAATTGGCCAAGAACAATTAGAATGGATGAAAAAGGATATTAAAGAAGCAAGGGCAAATGGTGCTCAATGGATAATCCTTAACTACCATAAGCCAATTTTCTCAAAGAGTTATCATTCTCTTCAAGACTCAGATGTTCAAGCAGTAAAAGAAGAGTTTATGAAACTTATAGATGAACTCGATGTTGACTTAGCACTACAAGGGCATGACCATGTAATGTCCAGAACTAAATCATTATCATTTGTTCCATCTACTCAAAGCGTGTTCAATGGTGTGGTAGCTGATACTCCAACTGTTGTAGACGGCTTAGAAACACTAACTGATCCAAAGGGAACAACTTTCGTACTTCCGAATACCGGAGGAACTAAAGCTTATGATGATATATATAGCAAAGGCTTGGAACATATTAAAAAGGTTAGACCAAAATTAAATTGGTTAACTGAAGAACTTGTAAACGAATACAATGGATTATTTGCTTATGGAGAGCAACCACAAAAGAGTGAGAGATTTGAAAACTCACATTCTAACTTTAGGGATTCCACAGTTCAAAACTTTGCGAAATACAGCGTTGATGGAAATAAACTTACAACTGAACTATATCAAATTGAAGGAAAACTAGGTGAGGAGCGTAAAATCAAGCTTGTAGACAGTTTTGCTATTATCAACAATGATGTAGATACAAATGTTAAAAAGATTGCTCCTACTACTGTATACAGTGGTTCTAACAGATATGAAACATCTGTAGATGTGAGTAGAAACTTCTATGACAATTCAGAAGTGGTTGTCCTTGCAAGTGGTCAAATATTTGCAGATTCATTGGCTGCATCTTCTCTATCAAAACTATATAAAGCACCTATTCTCTTAACTCAGAAAACTGAGATTCCTGAAGTAGTTAAATCTGAGATAGAAAGGCTTGGAGCCAAAAAAGCTATAATCGTAGGTGGTGAAAACTCAATATCAAATGATGTAAAATCAGCACTTAAAGGATTAGAGGTAGAGAGAATTTCAGGTGTTAACAGATATGAAACTGCAAGTGCAATCGCAAAAATTGTATTGGAATCATCAAAATCTAAAAACGCCATCATAGTCAGTGGAAATGATGAAAAATTTGCCGATGCACTATCTGCCGGATCACCAGCATTTAAAGAAGATGCACCAATACTATTCACTAGTTCAAGTGATTTAAATAGTGCTACACAAAGTGTTTTAACTGAAGTGAATATTGAAAATGTATATATTATAGGTGGAGAAAATTCTGTGAATAAAAAAGCTGAGGATGAGCTAAAGACTAAAGTTAAGAATGTAATGCGTATCTCAGGTCAAAACAGATACCAGACAGCTCTTGAAGTTGCTCGTAAATTTGCTCCAAATTCAGATGAGATAATATTAACAAGCGGACAAGTATTTGCCGATGCTCTTGTAGCAAGTGGAATACTTAATAACCAGTTTGCACCTATTATCTTAACGGATAAAAACAATACGAACGCTGAAGTAAATGCTTATATTAGAGCGAATAATGTTCTTAGAATTACAGTAGTTGGTGGTTCGAACTCTGTTTCTGAAATTAAATAGTTAATCAATTTTTAAAAGCCGAATCTTCCAAATTAAAAGATTCGGCTTTTTTATACTTAGAATTAATCCTTAAACAAATGATCGGATTTGATTTTTCTCGAATTTAGTGATATAATCTAATTATCTTCAGGGCGAGGTTAGATTCCTCACCGGCGGTAAAAGTCCGCGAGCCTTTTGGCTGATTCGGTGCAATTCCGAAACCGACAGTATAGTCTGGATGAAAGAAGATAACCTTATTTATAGGACGATAAGGAGCCCCGAAGAGGGGCTATTTTTGTGCCCCTATATTATAAGGAGGAAAGATAATGATGGATTATCATTCTACAAACAAGAAAATGGGAATCAGAACACTGGTGAATGTTGCACTTATGGGAGTTGTATCATTTGTGTTGATGAACGCAAGGATGCCGGTATTTTTTGCACCGCCATTTATGGATATAGATGTATCCGAAATGCCAGCATTGATTGCTTCGTTTGGTCTGGGACCTTTGGCAGGATTTTTAGTTGTGGTTTTAAAAATTGCACTAAAAACACTATTTAATGGAACGAGTACACAATATGTCGGAGAACTTTCCAATATTATCGTGTCTTCAGCACTGGTAGTACCTGCAGGAATTATCTATTCCAGAAGAAAAACCTTTAAGACCGCTATTACAGCATTAATAGTAGGGATTATCACAATGAGTGTTATTGCAACTTTAAGTAATTATTTTGTAATATTCCCACTCTACGGCAAACTGATGGGGATTGATTTAGAAGCCTTTGCAAATATGGTTAAGAAAATGAATCCACTGGTAAAAGATTATAAGACCTTGATGTTATTTTCTATAGTTCCGTTTAATATTCTAAAGGGTATTCTGACTTCCATACTCACTCTGCTCTTGTATAAGAGAGTTATTCCTTTCGTGAGAAAAGGATAATAATAGCTTTGTAAAAAGTAAGTTTTCCATAGTTGAAAGCTTACTTTTTTAATTCCTATCTTCTTGATACAAATTACTTTAATTGATATAATTATTAAACAAGATTATTTTATCAAATCAATAATTATACTTGCATATGCATCCGGGTACATTTGTGGTTTGAAATCACTGATGCTTCCGGATTTTTTATAGTATAATTTTATTGATTAAATTAAATTGTATTAAACTGAAAGGATTTAAAAATGCAAATTATCATAAAATCCGTGCAGGATATGAAGTGGTTGGCTGACAAATTAATTCCGTATTTAGAAAATGGCAAAGTATATACATTAAATGGAGATTTAGGTGCCGGTAAAACAACTCTAGTCAGCTTAATAGCAAACAAATTGAATGTTCAAGAAACTCCAACTTCACCAACTTTTTCATTGGTTAATATATATAATGGGGATATGATTATCAATCACTTGGATCTCTACAGACTTGAAAGTCCGGAAGAGATAGAAAGTTTTGAATACGAAGAGTACTTTTATCCTGAAGATTCTATTACCTTTATAGAATGGCCGGAAAGAGCATTAGAATATCTTCCAAGGGATGTAGTTAAAATTACCATAAAATTGGCTGAAGATGGTACTAGACTGGTAGATATAGATGGAATAGATTTTGAATGATACGAGGAGAAATACTTTGAAAATATTATCAATAGATACATCGACAATGGTTTCAAGTTGTTCTATTTCAGAAAACGGAATAGTCATAGGGGATTATAGTGTAAATCAAGAAAAGACACATAGCGAAAGTCTAGTCCCGATGGTAAAAAGGCTACTTGAGGATTTAGGATTAAAACTTTCCGATATCGATTTATATGCTGTCGGAATTGGTCCCGGATCTTTTACAGGTCTTAGAATTGGCATGACTACGGTTAAGACCTTTGCACAAGTTTTTGAAAAACCTGTAATTGGAGTTTCAACACTTGAAGCCTTGGCTTACAATATTTATAATGAAGGAATTATAATGCCTGTACTGGATGCTAGAGGTGGAAGAACTTATTATGGGGTTTTTTCTCAAGAAAATGGGATAATTAAGAGGATTGAAGATGATGAACTTATTTATATGGATGAATTGGTTACTAGATTAAAAGATAAGTATGCTGCAATCACTGTTATAGGCGAATATTCAAACGAAAGTTATGAACAATTGAAAGGCTTAGAGAATGTTATGTTTGCTAGACCATCATCTAACAATATCATTGCCAGAAATATTTCTGAAATCGCACTTGAAAAATACAAGAGTGGATATGAAAAAAACTTAGACGACATATTACCTAATTATGTAAGAAAATCACAAGCCCAAAGAGATCTTGAAAAAAGGATGTGATGTGTTGAAGATAGGTTTCAAAAACATGAAAGTTGAAGATATACAGAGAGTTCATGAGATTGAAAAAGCGTCATTTACTACACCATGGTCCAAGCAGAGCATTTTAAAGGAAATAACTGAAAATAAACTATCCAGATATAAAGTACTAACATTAGATGATTATATTATAGGTTATTATGGACTTTGGATTGTTCATGATGAAGCACATGTCATGAATATTGCAATAGACCCGGATTATAGATCACAGGGATATGGTACTCTACTATTTGAAAACTTAATAGAGATGGCTGTCTCTGAGGGAGTAAAAAGAGTGACACTGGAAGTCAGAAGGTCAAATGAGCATGCCATAAACCTCTACGAGAAGTTTGGTTTTGAAGCTTCTGCAATCAGAAAGGGTTATTATAGAGATGTTGGTGAAGATGCGTTAATAATGTGGCTAGTAATAGAAGACATAGAGTGAAAGGATTAAAAATGGATATATTAACACTTGCTATAGAAACATCTTGTGATGAAACTTCTGTGGCAATAATGAAAAACGGACGAGAGATTATGTCCAATATTATTTCATCTCAGATAGAAACGCATAGACTATTTGGAGGAGTTGTCCCTGAGGTAGCTTCCAGGCTTCATCTGGAGATGATTAACAAAATAATAGAAACGGCAGTAAAAGAAGCAAAAATAAAACTAAGTGATATCGATCATATAGCTGTCACATGTGGTCCAGGACTTATCGGTGCTTTAATAGTAGGAGTCTCTGCTGCAAAAGCACTCTCATTGTCACTTGATATACCGCTAAACGGCGTAAATCATATGCAAGGACATGTTTGTGCTAATTATATAGCTCATCCGGATTTGAAACCTCCATTTGTCGGTCTTATTGTCTCGGGAGGACATACTTATCTAATCGAGGTATTAAACTACAATGAATATATTATAAGAGGACAGACAAGAGATGACGCGGCCGGAGAATCCTATGACAAGGTAGCAAGAACATTGGGACTAAGTTATCCGGGAGGACCTGAAATAGATAAATTGTCAAAACTTGGTAACCCTGAGAGTATAGATTTTCCAAGAATTATGCTTGAACCCGGTTCATATGACTTTTCTTTTAGTGGACTAAAAACTGCTGTGCTTAACTATATCAATCAGAAGAGACAAAAAAATGAAGAGATAGTAATAGAAGATGTAGCTGCATCTTTTCAACAAGCAGTCATAGATGTACTTGTAGTAAAGAGTTTTAGACTTTTAAATGAGTTAAAATACAAAACACTTGTACTATCAGGCGGGGTAGCTGCCAATAGCAGTCTTAGGGAAGCACTTAAAAAAAGAGCAGACGAGGAAGGAGTAACACTTTACTTTCCACCTGTTTCTCTATGTACTGATAATGCTGCTATGATAGGTTGTGCAGGGTATTATGATTTTATAGCGGGAAAAAGATCTGAACTTGATTTAAAAGTATTTCCGAATTTAAAACTATAGGTGATAAAAATGAAAAATTTGATGGATTTACATTGTCATACATTGACTTGCGGTCATGCTTATAGCACTGCAAGAGAAAATATTTTAGAAGCAAAAGATAAAGGACTTAAAGTTATCGGTCTTAGCGAACACGGATATGGTATGGGTAAAATGTTAAGTCCGTTATATTTCTTAAATCAGAAGGTAATTCCGGAATACTGTGAAGGTGTTCGAGTTTTGAAGGGAATAGAGGCCAATATAATAGATTATAACGGTAATATTGCAGAGCAGGATGTATTGGAGCATATGGATTATTGTATTGCAAGTTTGCACAAACCATGTATAAAACCGGGATCTAAGATAGATAATACGATGGCAGTTATTGGGGCAATTAATAACCCCTGTGTATCAATAATCGGGCACTTGGACGATTCTTATTATCCTGTAGATTATAGAGCAGTAGTTAAAGAAATGAAATATCACAATGTAAGCATAGAACTGAACAATTCTTCGCTCAAACCGACTAGCTTCAGATTAAACTGTAGAGAAAATTACATTACACTGCTTGAACTTTGTGCAATTGAAGGAGTTCATATAATTATGTCGAGCGATTCGCATTTTTATAAAAGTGTAGGAGATTTGGAACTTGCTATGGAACTTTTAGAAGAAATTGACTTTCCTGACGAACTGGTAGTAAATTATGATCTTAAAAAGCTACAAGTAATAATTAATAGTAAAATATAACAGCACCCTTTTGAGGTGCTGTCAGACTGTTGACAAAGCATAGCTAGAAAAAATTTCTAGCTGTGCTTTTTTTGTTCTAAAAATGCCATATTATGTGTAATTTAAGCCGTTTTGGGTATATATAACACTAAGAGAGAGGTGTTAATATGCTATTTTAAAATTCTAAAAACAAAGTTGATCAAGTTCAAATGATTTCAATAGATCAAATGGTTCCCGAAGATCATATACTTAGAAAAATAGATAAATACATTAAATTTGATTTCATATATGAATTAGTTGAAGATTTGTACTGTCTTGATAACGGACGACCTAGTATAGATCCCGTTGTTTTGCTTAAGATTACCTTAATCCAATACCTTTTCAACATAAAAAGCATGAGACAAACAATTAAAGATATTGAAGTAAATCTTGCTTACAGATGGTTTTTAGGTTTTGATTTTTACGATAAAATACCTCATTTCACAACTTTTAGTCAAAACTACAGAAGAAGATTTAAAGATACAAACATATTTGAAGATATTTTTCAAAACATACTACTACAAGCCATTGAAGAAGGCTTAGTTGATACAAATATCCAATTTGTTGACTCAACACATGTTAAAGCACATGCCAATAGGTATAAGGTTGTTAAAGTAAAAGTGAAAAAAGAGATAAGATACTATCAAAAAAAGTTAGAAAAAGAAATAAACGAAGATAGAAAAAAACATGATAAAAAGCCATTTGATCCTAAAGATAAAGATGAAGAACTAAAAGAAGTAACAAAAAGCACAACAGATCCTGAAGCAGGACTATTCCATAAAGGTGAACATAAAGAAGTATTTGCATACAGCGTACAGACATCATGTGATAAAAATGGATGGATATTAGGTTTTAAATCATATCATGGAAACTTACAAGATGGAACAACATTTAAAGATTTCTTTGATGAAAAGTTAAAACGATTGAACCCTAAAAAACTAGTTATGGATGCAGGCTATAAATTCCCGGCAATAGCGAAAGAACTGTTAGATGGTGGCGTATTTCCAGTATTTCCATACACCAGGCAAAAAACAAAAGCAAAACTAGAAAACCCATTCTACAAAAGAGATTTTGTGTATGACGAATACTACAACTGTTACCTTTGTCCAGCAAATGAAGTATTAGAATACTCAACCACAAATAGAGAAGGATATAGGCAGTACAAGAGCAACCCAAAGATCTGTGTAAACTGTGGGTACCTAGGAAGGTGTACAAGTAGTAAAAAACACCAAAAGATAATAACTAGACATATCTGGCAAGATTATCTTGATATCTCAGAAGAATACCGGTATACATATAAAGGGAAAGCAGAATATAAAAAGAGAAAAGAAACAATAGAAAGGCAATTTGGGAGTGCAAAGGAATATCATGGATTTAGATATACCAATATGGTAGGTATAAAGAAAATGGATATGAAAGCAGCACTTACTTTTGCGACCCTAAATATGAAAAAGTTAGCAATAATCTTAAGTAAAAGAGATAAAAAACCACCAAAAAATAATAGTGTTTTAAGAAAAATATTGAACTTTGCTAATAGATTTGTCAAAATAGAGCAAACCCTGATTTTTAATCAGGGTTTGTCTTCAGTCTGACAGCACCCTTTTGAGGTGCTGTTTTTTTAAATATGATCAATCTCTCTATAATCAGTTGGTGTTTGACCGGTTACTTTTTTAAAAGTAGAGCAAAAATAAGATTGACTATTGTAACCACATTTGTAAGAAATATCCAATATAGAATTATTGGTGTTTTTAAGTAGGTATTTAGCATTATTTATTCTCATTTCTGTCATTAACTCAGGAAAACTGGATTTAGTATGTTTAGCTAATAATGAAGATAAATAAGACTTGCTTATATGAATCTTATTTGCAACTACTCCCAATGACAGATCTTCATGTAAGTGTTCTTTCATAAAGTTGATAGCTTCGTTAACAGTATTATTATTTGTTTTAATTGTATCCCCATTGAAAAGTTCGATGTATTCGCTGATCATCTTTAGACAATTATTTCTTAAATCATTGATATCTTCAGCTTTTTCGATAACTTCATTGATTTCAGATCTTTTTTGAAATACTTTTTCTAAATCAGTATCATCCTTATAAGATTTATATAAAATTCCATTCAAATTTATTAAATGGTTTTTTACAGCACGCTGATTGGTTTCATAAAAATTTAAAAGACTTTTAAATATATTTTCAAAGTGCCTAACAGCATCTTCATGATTTTTTTCTCTTACAGCTTCAACAAAAGCAATTTCCGTTTTATACATAATCACATCTCCGTTTTAAATATTATAAAGTTTATAATTTCCTGAACTCAATTATAATACAAATAATTCCCAAGAAACATTTATTAAAATTCCATATAATATAATACTATAAAAAAAGATAAATTTCAAAAAAATCTTTTAAAAATGAATTTTATATGTCAATTATAAAAGTTCATTAATCTTAACAAAAAAAATTGTAAAAAACAGTTATCAAACACAAATGCGTTTTTTAATGTTATAAATTACAACTCAAAGATTACAAAATTGTAACTTTTATCAAAAAATATATGATTTTTCATAATTATATTAGTACTGTTTTATATGATGATATATAATATATTTACTAAGTTTAAATAATCATTAATTATAATAAGGAGTGATGTTTTTTGGTCACCAATAGTTTTAAAAGGATCACCGCTTTACTGTTAGCGGTATTTATGATTTTTGGATCTGCCAATATAGTAAGAGCAGATGTCAAAGAAGGATTTGCTAACATAAACGAATTAGGAATAGAAACTACAGAACCTTCTGAAGAATTAGTAAGTGATTTTAAATTAAGCAAGTCAATCGCCGTGACAGGTTCTGAAATAAAAGGTAGGATAAAAAACTTATCGAGTGAACATTCCGAGGTATATATTGGATACGTAAAACCCGATAAGGAAGTTGTGGACATACCTTTAGTACTTAATGAAGATAGCGGGAATTACGAATTTTCATATAATCCCGAACAAATTGGATACTGGACGTTAGCTTATGTAAGTATTGATGGCGTTAAGTATTTGGGAACTGATTTTTATGGCTCATTTAAAGTAGTATCAGATATAAGTGAAGTCTTTCCTGAACAAAGTTATCCTTATCTTGATGCTTCTAATTTAAGTGACGGCATTACGATTAAACAATCAGATGTTATGAACGCTTTAGGACAAGTTAGATTTTATGATAATTCCGGAAATGCAGTATATGTGAATGCTAAAATAACAGGAGATACAGGCACATATAATTACAATGTAGTTAATGACGGTTTATCGATAACTGCTACTACTGACTTTGACGGACTTCCTGCTGTTGGAAACTATACAGCTGTATTTGAATCCGAAGGGAAAACTGTAGAGAAACAAATAACAGTAGTGGACGATTTTTCTCAAGCGGACTATGTGCATCTTTCTGCACTTCCAATCGTAGATGCGGAATATCCTGACGAAGTTTCACTTTCTGCAGTGCAATTATCCGATGTAGGTACGGCAATTAGATTAGCAGGTTCAAACAGATTTATGACTGCAATTCAAATAAGTAGCGGTAATTTTGATTCCGCCAAAAAAGCTGTATTGGTAAATGCTTATAATTTCCCGGATGCACTTGCAGGGGTATCTTATGCATCTGCTATTGAAGGTCCAATACTTTTTGCTTCAGAAGATGAGATTGGAGATAATACACTGGCAGAATTAAAAAGACTGGGTGTTAAAGAAGTTGTAATAATAGGCGGTAAAAATTCAGTATCCGGAAAAGTTGCCAACAAACTAATAGATAATGGGATTGCTGCCAGAAGAATATCCAGTAACAATAGATACTCTACAGCACTTGAAATTGCCAAAAAACTATCTGAATTAAAAAAATACAATAAGGCCATAGTAGTAAATGCATATGACCATCCAGATGCACTATCTGCCGGAGCATATTCCGGAAAGATGGGTTACCCTATAATATACACCGATCCTTCAGGTATAGGAGACTACACTGTAAATACCTTAAAGTCTTATGGTGTTAAGGAGATTATAATTGTTGGTGGAACCAATAGTGTAAGTGATGCAGTAAAAACGAAAATCGAGAACATGGGGTTAAAGGTAGTAAGAATAGGTGGTAAAAACAGGTATGAAACATCTCTTAATTTTGCCAATAAATTCTATCCTAATCCTAAAACTATAACTATTGCAAATGGACAGGATTTCCCTGATGCATTAGCTGGTGGTCCGGTCGCCGCAGCAAATAATGCACCACTTCTTTTAACGCCTCCTAATAGCTTGAATTCAGGTATACAAGCAATAATGGAAAAAGGAGATACAATAAGTGCGATAATATTTGGTGGAAACAACTCAGTTGCACAGGAAATTTTAGCTAATGTAAAAGATATTGTACAACTTAACTCATCCAAAATCGTAGAAGAAAATAAACCTCCTTCAAAAAACCCTGAACCTCAAGAGAAACCAAAACCTGGTGATGATGCAAAAACTCCGGATAAAAAGAAAGAAGTACCTAAAGTACCTGTTCTTCATATTGAAAAAAGAGTACCTACAGCCGACAGACCTATCAGAATCTTACTCGATCAAGGACATGGTGTAAATTACAACAAAGGCATCGTTGAAGGTTACTTTGAAGGTACTGCAATGTACTGGTACGGACTAATATTAAAAAATGAACTTGAAAAATATGGTTTTGATGTTAAAACAACCAGAAATGATATAGAAGCAGAAGAGAGAAGCTTAATAGGAAGTAAGTATTCTTCAACGAATGGCATCAGCCTTCAACAAAGGGGTGCAATGGGAGAGGGATATGACCTTTTACTATCACTTCATACCAATGCACTTGCATGGAACACTCCAAACTATCAAAAAGCCAGAGGAACTGAGATATTTGACAGTACGACCTCTCCAAGAAAAGATTTAGCTGAAAAACTTTGCACTATGATTGCAGAACATTTCGGACATACTAATAGAGGTGTTAAATACAAGTTTGATGAAGACGGAAGCGGTGCTAACTGGTATGGCGTTCTTAGACATTCAAAAGCTACACATAGTATGCTTGTAGAACATGGTTTCCATACCAATGAAGATGACTGTACACTTTTAATGGACAGAGAATTCAAGATTGAAATGGCACAAAAAACTGCGAAACTGCTTGCTGAGTATTACGGAATGCCGGTTAAGTAAACAGTTATACAAATCAATAATTTAAAAGGACAAGATGAATTATCTTGTCTTTTTTATTGCAATTATATGAATAAAATGATAAGATAATTATATACTTATTATATATGACAATAAACTTGTATAGTTCTTTCATTATCCAGTCTACCTTGACATGGTATAACTTTAACAGTATAATAACAATAATACATATTGATGAGAGGAATCTCGTCAATAATGAACGGAGGTACGGTATGAGAAGAGAGCAAAAAGTTTCAGCAGCTGTTGTAAAAAGATTGCCCAAATATTACAGATACTTAAACATGATTGCAAGTAAAGGAATTATTAGGGTATCATCTCAAGAACTAAGCAATATTACAGGACTTACAGCTTCACAGATAAGACAGGACCTAAATCACTTTGGCGGTTTTGGTCAACAAGGATACGGATACAATGTGGAAGAGCTAAGCGGAGAAATCGAAAAAATTATCGGTATCAACAAAAACTATAATGCTATTGTCATAGGTATTGGAAATATTGGACAAGCAATAACGCAATACTCAGGTTTCAAAGACTCCAGCTTTAAGATTATCGGGCTTTTTGATAAAGCACCAAAAATGGTCGGGAAAAAAGTTGCGGGAGTTGAAATTAGAAAAGCAGATACACTGGAAGATTTCTTGAAAAAGAATGATGTAAACATAGCCATACTGGCAGTTCCATCTAAGGAAGCACAAGACATATGTGATGTACTGGTTGAACATAATGTAAAAGGTATCTGGAACTTTGCGCCTGTAGACTTGAAATTACCGAACGATGTTATACTGGAAAATGTACACTTGGATGAAAGCTTGTATACACTTACATTTTACATGAATAATCCAAAGGATTATCCAGGCGTTAAGTAAATATTACAAATCTAAAGACAAATTGATTCGTCAATTTGTCTTTATTTATGTATTCAAAACAAGTATAATAAAATATGTGTATAAAAAGCTACTAAATACCAAAGGAGTTAATATGGTAGTACTATCATTAAGCGGAATTGAAAAATCATTTCTAGCCGAAAAAATAATAGAAGACATCTCATTTAATGTAAACAAGAGAGATAAAATTGGCTTAATCGGTGCAAACGGTTCGGGAAAAACCACACTGATGAATATAATCTATGGAGACTTGAATCAAGATTCCGGAGAAATATATAAAGCGAAAGACTTGAGCATGGGATATCTACTTCAAAATATCGATTTAAAGGACAACTTAACGGTTTATGAAACCTGTCTTAAAAAGTTTGAGCATCTCATTGAAATGGAAAAATCAATAAGAAAGCTTGAAATCGAGATGGGAGAGGTAAGCGATGAAAAAGACCTTGAAATCATCATGCATAAATATTCAAAACTAACCGAAAGGTTTCAAGAAGAAAACGGATATGGTTTCCAATCCGAAATAAAAGGAACATTAAAGGGATTGGGATTTGAAGAAATTGATTTTGAAAAGGAAGTCTCAAAACTAAGTGGAGGACAGAAATCCAGACTACACTTGGCTACTTTACTTTTACAAAAGCCTGATATATTACTATTGGACGAACCTACAAACCACTTGGATATGGATGCGATAAACTTTTTGGAGAACTTTTTAATAAACTTTCAAGGAACAGTTATTATGATTTCCCATGACAGATATTTTTTAGATAAAGTTGCAAACAAAATTTTCCATTTAGAAAATAAAAAACTTAAGGTATACAATACAAATTACACCAAATTTGTCGAAACGAGAAAAAAAGAGCTTGAGATAATGAAGAGATCTTATGAAAATCAGCAAAAGGAGATTAGAAGACAAGAGGAAATCATAGAGCGATTTGCCAACTACGGACGTGACAGGTATATCAAACAATCACAATCCAGAAGGAAACAGCTAGATAAGTTGGAAATTATCGATAAACCTTACGAAGCAGGTGATGCTTTTAAACTTAACTTCAGCTCCGATGTAGAAAGTGGAAACGAAGTGGCAAAACTGGAAGATATCTCTAAATCCTTCGATGGTGTAAAAATTCTGGAAAACATAAATATAGATGTTTTCAAAAAGGATAGAATAGGAGTAATTGGTGCAAACGGCATTGGAAAATCAACACTCATTAAAATGATAGTTGGCGAAATGCGTCCTGATTCAGGAGAAGTGATTATCGGTTCCAATGTAATTAAGGGGTATTATGACCAAACTTTGGAAAACCTACATGATGTTCAGGTAATAGATGAAATCCTGGATACATATCCGGATATGACCATTGGAGAAGCCAGAAATTACTTGGCAGTTTTTAACTTTCAAGGTGAAGAAGTTTTTAAGAATGTCATGGACTTAAGTGGAGGAGAAAGAGGTAGATTATCGCTTCTGAAATTAATGCTGAAGAAACCTAACTTTCTACTCATGGATGAGCCGACGAACCATCTGGATATAGAATCAAAAGAAATCCTAGAGGATGCACTAAATAAATACGATGATACATTTTTAGTAATCAGCCATGACAGATACTTTTTAAACAAAGTAGCAAATAAAATCATACTGATAGAACCTGATAATGCAACTGTTTACTATGGTAATTACGATTATTATGTTCAAAAGGTTGAAGAGAGTAAAATACAATCAGATGAAGAAGGAAGCGGATTAACTAAAACTGCAATAGTTAAAGAGAAGAAAAAAGCATCTGAGATAAAAAAGAAAAAGAGTGAACTTCTAAAAAACATTAAATCAATTGAAAAAGAACAAGAAGAACTGGATAAAAAAATCAAAGAACTTGAAGAGAAAGCATTTGAACCTGATATATATAATGATTATGAAGCATCTCTAAAACTTCATCGAGAATTAGATGAATTGAAAGAGTTGAAAGACGAGCTCTTTAATGAATGGTTTGAACTTTCTGCAATGCTGGAGGATTATGATGAATAAATTAAAACTCTCATATGAAGGCAACAAGGTGATTTTTTCGCATGATGAATTTCATCCAAAACATATACTCGAATGCGGTCAAGCTTTTAGATGGTATAAAGAAGAAGACGAGAGTTATACATTAATAGCTTTTAATAGAGTAATTAATGTTAAAAATATAGATGGAAATGTAATAATCAATGGTACAAACGAAGTTGAATTTAAAGAATTATGGTATTCATATTTTGACTTAGAAACCGATTATAGAAAAATAAAGAGCGAACTGCCTATAAACGAAGATTTAATAGCTGCAAGCGAATATGGATATGGAATAAGGATACTTAACCAAGACATATACGAAACCATTATTTCCTTTATAATATCGGCGAATAATATGATACCGAGAATAAAAGGTTCCATTGAAAAAATATCTAATCTATATGGAGAAAAAATTGGTGAAGATGAAAATAGACAGTACTATTCATTCCCTAAAAAAGAAATTCTGGCAAATGCTAATCCACTGGATTTAAGAGAAAAATGTAGGGTAGGATTTAGGGATGTAAGAATAGTTGAGGCATCAAGAATGCTGCTACAACCGGACTTTGCAGAAAATAAGCTTAGAGAACTCTCAACTACAGAATTAAGAAAGAAACTTATAGAACTCCCCGGTGTAGGGCCCAAAGTTTCAGACTGCATCATGCTATTTGCATTTGGAAGATCGGAAGTGTTTCCTGTGGATGTTTGGATTAAGAGGGTAATGGAAACACTCTTTATTAATAAAGAAGTAAAACCTAAAGAAGTTGTAGAGTATGCTAACGCACTATTCGGTAAAAATGCAGGCTATGCTCAGCAATATCTATTCTACTACGGTAGAGACAATGCAATAGGTAAGGCATAATAAACTAAAGAGTAAAATTCAATTACTATGAGAATCAATAGATAAATAAAGAATAATACAGAAAATAAACATAAATCATCGATTATATGGATAAAACAGCTAATATCTAGAGTTGAAAAAATAGCATCGATGATTTATTATTGTATTGTAATTATTAGCACTCGCAACGATTGAGTGCTAACAAAATTAAAAGACCAATATTAGGAGGATATATATGAAATTAAGACCATTAGGAGAAAGACTTGTTATTGAACTTGTAGAAGCAGAAGAAAAAACAGCTTCCGGGATTAGTACTTCCTTCATCAGCGAAAGAACAACCACAATTTGCCGAAGTTATTGAAATAAGTGAAGAATTACTAAATGATGGCAAGAAAAAAGATTTAGTAAAACTTGGAGATAAAGTTATATACACTAAATATGCAGGTACTGAAGTAAAATTAGGCGGAAAAAACCTAACTGTTATTAAAATATCTGATGTATTGGCTGTAGTAGAAGACTAATTAAAAATCAATTACTTTAAATAAATTAAAATAGGAGGCTTATTTATGGCTAAAGATATAAAATTTTCAGAAGAAGCTCGTAGAGGTTTAGAGAGAGGAATCAATAAATTATCTGATACCGTTAAAATTACTCTTGGACCTAAAGGAAGAAATGTAGTTTTGGATAAAAAATTCGGTGCACCACTTATCACAAATGACGGTGTTACAATTGCAAGAGAAATCGAACTTGAAGACAGATTCGAAAACATGGGTGCACAATTAGTAAAGGAAGTAGCAACTAAGACTAATGATGTAGCCGGAGACGGAACTACAACTGCAACAATACTTGCTCAAGCTATTATAAGAGAAGGTTTAAAAAACGTAGCAGCAGGCGCAAACCCAATGGTATTACAAAAAGGTCTTAGAAAAGCGATGACCACTGCTGTTGAAGAAATCAAAAAATTCTCACATAATATCGAAACAAATGATGAAATCGCACAAGTTGGTGCCGTATCAGCAGGTGAAGAATACGTTGGAGCACTTATTGCAGAAGCAATGGATAAAGTTGGCAAAGACGGCGTAATAACCGTTGAAGAATCAAGAAGCATGGGAACTACTTTAGAAGTTGTTGAAGGTATGCAATTTGATAGAGGATATGTTTCTCCTTATATGGCTACAGATGCAGACAAAATGGAAGCACATTTAGAAAATCCTGCTATCCTAATTACAGATAAGAAGATTACAAATATCCAAGAAATATTACCGATTCTTGAGCAAATAATGCAACAAAGCAAACCGCTTCTAATCATCGCAGAAGATGTTGAAGGCGAAGCAATGGCTACATTAGTTCTAAACAAATTAAGAGGAACTCTAAATGTAGTTGCAGTTAAAGCTCCGGGATTTGGCGACAGAAGAAAAGAAATGCTTCAAGACATTGCTATACTAACTGGTGGAACTGTAATAACTGAAGATTTAGGATATGACCTAAAAGAAGCTACAGTTGAACATTTAGGTAATGCTAGAAGAGTAACAGTATCTAAAGAAAACACTGTAATCGTTGATGGTGCAGGAGAACAAGAGAAAATTGAAGAAAGAGTTTCTCAAATAAGATCACAATTAGAAGTTTCTGAATCAGACTTTGATAAAGAAAAACTTCAAGAAAGATTAGCTAAACTTTCAGGTGGTGTTGCTGTAATTCAAGTTGGAGCAGCTTCTGAAACAGAACTGAAAGAAAGAAAACTAAGAATTGAAGATGCACTTGCAGCAACCAGAGCAGCAGTAGAAGAAGGAATGGTTGCCGGTGGTGGAACAGTACTTCTTAACTGTATACCTGCAGTTTCCAAATTAATCGACGAAACTGAAGGCGATGAAAGAACTGGTGTTAACATCATTGTCAAAGTTCTTGAAGAACCTGTAAAACAAATAGCTATAAACGCAGGTCTTGAAGGTTCAATAATCGCTGAACACATCAAGAGTTTGGAACCGGGAATGGGATTTGACGCTGTATCTGAAGAATACGTAGACATGTTCAAATCAGGTATAGTAGACCCTACAAAAGTTACAAGATCAGCTCTTGAAAACGCAGTATCAGTAGCATCAATGGTAATAACTACTGAAGCAGCAGTAGCAGATATAGAAGAAGATGACCCGATGGCAGCAGCTGCAGCAATGGGCGGCATGGGCGGCATGGGAATGATGTAATTAAATAATTGGGAGCTCCTTTTTAGGGGTTCCTTTTTTTATTATCTTGTTTATAAATAATAAAAACAGACCATTAAATTTGTATTGTTCTGTAAATTATATCACTATCTAAACAGAATAACTTAAGGGTATTGTAGCAAACAAAAAATTACTGATTTTTTTCACATAGTCAACTATACAAAGCTATCGATTTGTATTATAATTCTATAAGAGACAAAAATTCAATATAATATCAAGGGGGAAAATATTATGAAGTACGTAGGCGAAGGACTCACATTTGACGATATACTGCTAATTCCTGATCACTCAAAGGTATTACCGAAAGAAGTAGATTTATCTACAAAACTAACTAATAAAATCACTCTAAACATTCCTATTATGAGTGCCGGAATGGATACTGTTACAGAATCAAAAATGGCTATAGCAGTCGCCAGAGAAGGCGGAATAGGTATTATTCATAAAAACATGTCTATCGAACAGCAAGCAGTCGAGGTTGATAGAGTTAAGAGATCTGAACACGGTGTAATAACCGACCCATTCTTTTTATCACCAATTCACAAAGTCAAAGATGCCATGGATTTAATGGCACATTATAAGATATCCGGAGTTCCTATAACTGATGAAAATGGAGTCTTACTTGGTATTATTACTAATAGAGATGTAAGATTTGAAAACAATGTCGATAAAATTATCGATGATGTAATGACTAAAGAAAACTTGGTCACTGCAAAATCAGATATTACGATGGATGAAGCACTAGACCTATTAAAGAAACATAAAATTGAAAAACTACCTTTAATTGATGATCATAATCACTTAACAGGTTTAATTACTATAAAAGATATCGAAAAATCAATAGAATATCCTAATTCAGCAAAAGACGAGCAAGGTAGACTTCTAGTAGGAGCTGCTGTCGGAGTAACTGAAGATGTTCTTGATAGAATTGCCGCACTTGTAAAAGCAAAAGTGGATGTTGTAGTAATAGACACTGCTCACGGACATTCTCAAGGAGTACTGGATACAGTTAAAAAGATAAAAGCCGAATTTCCTGACTTACAGCTAATTGCTGGAAATGTTGCAACCGGAGCAGCTACTGAAGCACTAATCAAAGCTGGAGCAGATTGTGTTAAAGTTGGTATCGGACCTGGATCGATTTGTACAACTAGGGTAGTAGCCGGTATCGGAGTACCGCAAATTTCAGCAATCATAGACTGTTATGAAGTGGGTAAAAAATACAATATCCCTATCATAGCAGACGGAGGGATTAAATACTCAGGAGACATTACCAAGGCGATAGCAGCAGGAGGCAATGTAGTAATGCTTGGCTCACTTTTAGCAGGAACTACTGAAAGCCCTGGAGATATGGAAATCTATGAAGGAAGAAGATTTAAAGTATACAGAGGAATGGGTTCTATAGCAGCTATGAAAGCCGGTTCCACAGATAGATACTTCCAGGAAAGAGCAGATAAATTAGTACCGGAAGGAGTAGAAGGTAGAGTAGCGTATAAAGGATCTCTTGGAGAAGTTGTGTATCAGCTGGTAGGAGGTCTTAGAGCTGGTATGGGTTATGTTGGAGCAAAAGACATCAAAGAGCTTCAAGAAAATACAAAATACGTTAAAATCACTTCAGCATCACTTATCGAGAACCATCCACATGATATAACAATCACTAAAGAATCTCCAAACTATACTTCAATGTAGGAGGTAATATGCAAGCATTTATTGACAAATCCATTAAGGAAATGCAAGAACAAATAGGGGACAAGAAAGCTATATGTGCACTATCCGGAGGAGTAGACTCTGCTGTATGTGCTGTACTTGTTCACAAAGCCATAGGAGATAGATTGACATGTGTCTTCGTTGATCATGGTCTACTAAGAAAAGGCGAAAAAGAACAAGTTGAAAGAGTATTTAGGGATACATTCCACATCAACTTAGTAGTAGTAGATGCAGTTGACAGATTTTTAGACAAGTTGGTAGGAGTAAATGACCCTGAAAAGAAAAGAAAGATAATAGGTGAAGAATTTATAAGAGTCTTCGAAGAAGAACAAGCAAAACTCGAAGGATATGACTTCTTAGTTCAAGGAACAATCTACCCTGATATCGTAGAAAGCGGTACTGAAGGAGATAAACTCGTAAAGAGCCATCATAATGTAGGCGGTCTTCCTGAGGATGTAAACTTTGAACTGGTAGAACCTCTAAGAACCCTATACAAAGAAGAAGTAAGACAAGTGGGAAGAGACCTTGGAATCCCTGAAGAAGTTGTAGGAAGACAACCATTCCCCGGTCCTGGACTTGGCGTTAGATGCCTTGGAGAAGTTACAAGAGAAAAGCTCGAAATTTTAAGAGAAGCAGACTTTATTTACAGAGATGAGATTCAAAAAGCCGGTTTAAACACTGAAATCTGGCAGTATTTTGCTGCAATTCCGGACTTCAAAGCAGTAGGAAAAGTTGACGGAGAAAGAAGCTATTCATATGCTATAATGTTAAGAGCAGTAGATACAGAAGATGCAATGGAAGCAACATGGCACGAAATCCCACATGCACTATTAAGAAAAATCTCAAAGAGAATCTGCGATGAAGTACCTGGTGTGGTTAGAGTACTATACGATATTACAGATAAACCACCCGGAACTATAGAATTTGAATAAAAACAATAATTCAAGGATTAGACCACCGATAAATTCGGTGGTTTTTTCAATGGAAATTATAGAACTTATTTAATCAATTATGCTATAATCATATCTTTGACAGCAAAAGCAGTAACAAAACATCTGTAAATATTGATAATTCAGTGCTTACAGAGGTTTTGGTTTTTACTTTTTTCTGTAGTTCTACGATGCCTTTTTCAGTTAAAACAGCAGAATTGATATCTAATAAGATGATAAATACACTTCATATATCAGTACCATTTTACCCCGGCTTTTCTTTTGTATTATTGTGACAAAAAGATGATAGAAATCATTGCTTTGTTAAATGACATATGATATCTTATAAAGAAATAGGAGGTTATAGAATGAAAAATAAAATATTTATTAATGTAGTATTTACGATGCTCTTATTTGCCGTGAATACGTATATTTACGAATTAATAACAAAACTACTATTTTTTTCTATAAATGATGATGTGTATTTTTTATACATTTCCCTAATTGCAATATCTACGGTTATTTACTTCTTGGTTTTTATATTAGCCTTTGATTATTTGAAACTACATAAAATATATCTGGCAGTAATAGGTTTAATATATGCGAACAATCTATATATGTCCTTTGAATTAAAAAATATAAAGCTCATCGTACTTTTTTCTATCTTGTTGATTATACTTATAGCTAAATCATTTATTAAAAATGAGGCTAAACCGGAACAATAGTCTACATGAGATATTCGTTTTAAATAACTTATTTAATAGAATTAAAATGCTTCATGGAGATATTTTCCATGAAGCATTTATCTTTTAGAGACAATTCTCAATTTAAAACTCATATTCTTCTAGTGTTTACCGTTCCTCGAATCAGAAAGTACGATGGAACACCAAAGTAATCCCTCAAGGATCCTAAATGCTTCCCACAATTAATGCAACGTAGACCGTTTCCCATCTCATCAATATCGAATTCAGACTCCACAATCCTATCCCTTTGAATTTTAATTAAATTACCCCTGCCGCCTTTTTGGTATATCAAGAAAGGTGTCTTACAAAAATTACAAGACACTAAGAGGAGATGGGTATTTTTAATTTTCCTCATATATGGGTTTTTATATTTCATAAAATCACCTAAATATATTATAACATACTCATTATTTTTAAACTTTATTATTAATACAGTAAAATAATACATAAAAATTATGTAAAGATATTAAAATCCTATGATGATATCTTTTGCAAAGTTAATAGATATATGTTATTTTATAGGAAAGTAGGGAGGGAAATCTATGAATATTTTGGCTTTGGATATTGGTGGAACATATATTAAATACGGTCTTTTCAATAATAATCTTATAGAAAGTGGGGAGACAAAATCTGAAGGAAGTCGAGGTGGCCATTACATAGTAAAAAATGTAGATTCGATAATAGAGAAGTATAAAGATAATTACGAATTACAAGGAGTAGCAATTTCCTCAGCCGGAGTAGTGGATATTGAGTCAGGAACAATAATTCACGCCGGAAATACAATTCCAAATTATAAGGGCTTTAACTGGAAAAAACATATTATGGAAAAGTATGGACTTGATTGTGAAATAGATAATGATGTGAACTGCGCTGCTCTTGGAGAATATAGTTTTGGAGCTGCTAAAGATAAAGATGCCGTTCTTATGCTTGCTGTCGGGACAGGAATAGGCGGAGCTTTCATAAAAGACGGCATTATATATAGAGGATCTAATTATACTGCTATGGAAGTAGGATATATGAAAATGGAAGGAGGCTGCTTCCAGGATATTTCCTCAACTTCAGCACTTGTTTCGCTATATAGAGAGAAGACAGGAAATCTTGAAGCTGATGGAAGGTATATATTTAGATGTGCAAAAGCAGGTGAAAGAGAAGCAATAGAGACAATTGACAGGATTATGAATAATCTCTGTATGGGAATAGCTAATATAACTTTTATCCTAGACCCTAAAGTCGTATTATTAGGTGGAGGTATTATGGAGCAGAGGGAATATCTGGAGCCAATAATCAGAAAATACCTTAAAGAACATATGCTCCCATTAACATATGAAAAAGTGGAAATAGAATTTGCAAAAGCAGGTAATTTAGCAGCTTCGTATGGAGCTTTGCATCACTATAAAACAAGGAAAGGAATAAATCATGGGGTACTTTGATAAGGTAGAAAGCATATATCCTAGTTTGACAAAATCTGAAAGGAAAGTTGCTGATTATATAAAGGATAATGGTGAAAATGTAGTATTTATGTCTATTAAACAGCTTACCGAGGACATAAAAGTTGGGGATGCAACAGTAGTAAGATTTTATAAAAAAGTTGGTTATACCGGTTTCCAGGACTTGAAGATGGACCTTGCTAAGGAAGATTTCTCTGAGAAATATGATGATTCAGATAATTATATTGAAAAAATCGCGTTAAATTATAAAGAGATCATAGAAAGTACAAAATCTTTAGTAGATAGTGATAAAATCAAAAAATTTGTAGAAAAGATTAAAGAGTATAAAAAAGTCTTTTTCTATGGGATTGGAGCAAGTGGATTGGCGGCTCAAGAAGCAGAAATGACATTTTTTAGAGCCGGTTTGCATACTAAAGCAATAATTGATTCGCATTTTCAAGCAATGAATTCAGCAATACTTGACGATGAGTGCATGGTTATAGCATTCAGCCTCTCAGGGACGACAGCTGATATCTATGATGCACTTAAAATTGCTAAAGATAATGGGGCCTATATAGTAGTAATAACAAATTACTTGCTTTCTCCTGTCGGTGAATTAGCAGATATAATTTTTACAACTTCCAAGAAAGAATCCCTGCTTGAAGGTGGTTCACTTAGTGCAAAAATTTCTCAACTATATATAATCGATATACTTTGTACAGCATATTCATTGACCGATAAAGAAAAATATCTTTCTGCAAGATCTAAATCGGCAATGGCGATACTAAACAAAAGAAAAGACTAAAAATCGAAATAATTTTTCGATTTTTTTAAAAATTACTTGCAAACCTTTGCATAATCTGGTATTATATAGGATAAGTGGAGCGTTACTCCTATAGAACAGAAAATATATGGAGAGATACTCCAATGTGGCCGGAGGAGGTGATGGTTTGCAAAATGATAGGGTAATTGAAAAAATAAAAAATGGCTTGATAGTATCTTGCCAAGCACTTGATGATGAAGCTATGTATAGCAAAACTGGAGGTGTAATGCCATTATTTGCTATTGCTGCCCAAAGAGCTGGAGCCTGTGGTATTAGAGCAAACTCAGTTAGGGATATAATGGAAATAAAAGAAGTAATCGACTTACCGATAATTGGAATAATAAAAAAGGTATATCCGGATAGTTGTGTTTTTATATCTGCTACTATGGAGGAAATAGATTCTCTAGTGAAAGCAGGAGTAGAAATCGTAGCACTTGATGCTACCTTGAGGAAAAGACCTGATGGAAGTATAATAAATGAGTTTTTCCAGGAGGTAAGAAAAAAATACCCAAATCAACTTTTTATGGCTGATTGTGCCACTTTGGAAGAAGGGCTAAATGCAGCAGAATTGGGATTTGACTTTATAGGAACAACTCTCAGTGGCTATACAGAAGAATCAAAAGATGCTTCAATGCCCAATTTTGAACTAGTAAAAGAAATTGTAAAAAATACGAATGTTCCGGTTATTGCAGAAGGATGTATAATTGAACCAACTCAAGCTAAAAAGATGCTTGAAATTGGAGCTCACTCTGTCGTAGTGGGGGGAGCCATTACAAGACCTCAGCAAATAGCTGAAAGATTTGTAGAAGAAATAAAAAAAGTTTAGGAGGAAGACATGAACAAAAAATCAATATTAGCATTATTATTGGCACTGGTTATGCTTTTAAGTGCATGTGGTGGTACAAAAACTGAAAACAAAACTGAAGGAGATAAATCCGGAGCTCCAAGTACAGATGGCAAGGTATTGACTACATTGTATGATAAACAAGGTGAAGGAACGAATTTTGACACTCCATGGTGGAATAGAGGAGACCTTTACAAAGTTATATCATTTAGATCACTTTTCAAAGCTAACAGCGACCTATCAGAATTTAATCCTGATTTAATCCAAGATTACAAAATGGCAGATGACGGATTATCTTACGAGTTTAATTTAAAAGATGGCTTAAAATGGTCTGATGGCAAAGAACTAACCGGAGAAGATGTAAAATTCTCTATTGAAGGTGCTCTTAAAGGTGCTAAAATCAACGGTATTTATACTGCAGCATTTACTAAAATAGAAGGTGCTAAGGAATTTAAAGAAGGCAGTGAAACAGAAGTTAAAGGTATTGTAGTAGATGGAAATAATGTAACTATTAAACTTACTCAATCAGTTGGAAATATGGTAGGAATTCTTTCTCAGTTTGCTATACTTCCAAAGCATGGTTTTGAAGGTGTTGATATGACTGAATATCACACTGCAGAATTCTGGAAAAAGCCTGTAACAAATGGTATGTACAAAGTTGATGAAGTTGTAACTGATTCATATTTAACTCTTGTTCCAAACGAAAACTATGAAGGAACTAAACCAAAAATTGAAAAAGTTGTTGTAAATATTGTTCCATCTGATGCTAAATTAAATGCAGTTCTTGGAAACAAAGCAGACTTCTTTAACACTAAAGTACCCGCTGAAATTTCTTCAATTTCTAAAAATGAAAACTGGCAATCTCAAGCAGTAGACACTTTATTCTACTACTACTTAGTATTCAACTATACAGGAAATGATACAAGACCTGCTAACGAATACATTAAGAATCCAAAGTTTAGAGAAGCAATGTACTATGCTATAGACAGAGAAAACTTTGCAAAGAACCTATTCCCGGAATTAGCAGAAGTATCTACATTTGGTGTACCTGGTAGAGATTCAGCAAATAATAATGGCGATTTAGAAAAATATGCATACAATCCTGAAAAAGCAAAAGAAATATTAAAAGAGATTAACTACAAAGACGATAAACCATTAGAGTTTAGATACTACATGGCAGACCAATCATCAGTTGACCTATACAATTCTATAGCTCAAAACCTTAAGGATGTTGGAATATCAGTAAACGTTCAAAAGTTTGCAGGAGATGCGACTCAAGAATTATTCGATATAAGAAACTATGATTTTGCATTAAAAGGACTATCAGCATTTGGTTATGATGAGTGGTATGGAGAATATGCATCAACTCACGGTAACTTCCCTAAACTAATTGGTGATGCTGGAAAACAATATGACGAATTATATAATGAATTATTACAAGTAACTGACCCAGCTAAGAAAGCTGAAATCCTAAAAGGACTTCAAGAAATTGAATCTAAGGATTTATCAAAAATGACTATATTTATGTTAAAGAACATGATATTCACAAATAGCGATAAAGTTGACACTAAAGGTGCTAAATTTGGTAACCCATGGTTTGCAACTGATATCGGATTTGAAAACTGGGAACTTAAGTAATTAATAATGCGAGCAATTGAAACATCAATTGCTCGCTTTTCCAAAAAGGAGGATGAGAAGTGTTAAAGTATATCGGAAGAAAATTGCTATTTATGATACCTATGCTTCTAGTCATATCATTATTAATATTTTTTGCACTTCAGGCTATGCCAACGGATCCTATTAACTATTTAGTGCCTCCGGAAGCAGCTCAAGATCCTGCAATGAAAGAAGCATTAAGAGAAAGGTATGGATTAAATGACCCATACTTAGTCCAATATGGAAGATGGGTTAAGAACATTATAAAAGGTGATTTTGGTTATAGCATTATAAATGGAGCAAAAATTTCTGAAGTACTAGCTCAGAAACTCCCGGCTACTCTTGAGCTTGCAATATCTGCCTTAATCATATCTTCGGTTCTTGGCATATTGCTGGGAATACTTGCAGCAGTAAATCAGAATGGGATAGTAGATTATATTGGTAGAGTCATTGGAGTTATAGGACAATCAATTCCTCAATTTTTATTTGGAATTATTCTGATTGCCATTTTCGCATTATCTCTCAGATGGCTTCCTGTTGGAGGACGAAATGTATATGGCTCAACAGGCTTTTTAGATAAACTTAAAAACTTAATATTGCCTGCAACTGCCTTGTCATTAGGTATGATTGCTACAGTATTGAGATACACGAGAAACTCTATGCTGGATGTAATTAATAAAGAATATGTTAAGACAGCAAGAAGTAAAGGAATCCCCGAATGGAAAGTGTACTTAAAACACGCATTTAGAAACTCTATGGGTCCGATACTGGTAACTATATTATTTAGAATACCGGGTTTAATAGGTGGTTCCGTCGTTATAGAGTCAGTATTTAACTGGCCGGGAATCGGATCAACACTAATGGGAGCGGTAACATCCGGAGATTATCCTATTATAATGGTTACCACACTATTAATAGCGGTAGTAATGTTAGTAATATCATTTATGGTAGATGTAATTAGTGCTTGGTTAGACCCGAGAATCAGATTGGATTAAGGAGGTAGTCATGACAGAATTAACAAAAGTAAAAAATACAAACAAGTCATCTCTAGCTAAAAGATCCATACAAAAGATGCTTAGTAATAAACTTGCAATGATTGGTTTAATTGTAGTTATTTTATTTGCACTAATGTCTATATTTGCGCCATTCATAACTAAGCATGATCCGAATTCTATAGATATGTCCATCTTAAATCAACCACCCGGAAATGGGCATCTATTTGGAACAGACTCAACAGGTAGAGACCTATTCTCAAGATTGCTATACGGTGGTAGAATGTCAATCATGATTGGAACAGTCAGTGCATTAACAACCTCTATAATAGGGACTATTTTGGGACTTATTACAGGATATTTTAGAGGATGGGTAGATAAAATATTTGTTAGATTATCAGAAGTATTCCAAGCCTTTCCTATGACTATCCTAGTTATGGTACTGGTAACCACAATTGGTCCAAGTGTTACAAATATGATTTTGGTATTTACTGTTATTGGCTGGATGACGGTGTTTAGAATAGTTAGAAATGAAGTACTAAGATTGAGAGAAGAAACATATGTTGAAGTTAACAAAGCATTTGGTATAAAAGACTTTCCTATAATGTTTAAGCAAATATTACCGAATACAATGAGTCCAATAATTGTAGCAACCACAATCAACGTAGCTTTCTTCATCTTGGAAGAAACAGGATTATCATTCCTCGGACTAGGTGTTCCTACCAATGTACCAACATGGGGAACGATAATAAATGCAGCTAAAAGCATCCTGGTAATTCAGGAATATTGGTGGCAATGGATAATTCCCGGTGCTGTAATCTCGATCTTTGTAATGAGTGTAAACTTCCTTGGCGATGGTCTAAGAGATGTACTAGACCCTAAGAACTAGGAGGCGAATATGGAAAATATTTTAAAAGTAAGAAACATAAGCACAGAATTTAAAGTAGGAAAAAATAAAGTTAAAATAGTAAAAAACGTCTCTTTAGATGTTAAAAAAGGACAGATACTTGCAATAGTAGGAGAGTCAGGCTGTGGAAAATCTGTTACAGTACATAGTATAATCAATCTTCTACCAGCAAATGGTCGAGTCTCTACAGGAGAATCATGGTTTAATTCTACAGATTCCAACAATGTTAACTTGCTCAACTTAAAACCGTTTGGCAGACAAATGCGTGCTTTAAGAGGTGCTGAAATAGGTATGATTTTCCAAGACCCTATGCAGTCATTAAACCCTGTTTATACAATAGGTTCACAAATAATGGAAAATATTTTACAACACAAAAAAATTAGCAAAAAAGAAGCTAGAGAAATTGGTATAGAAATGCTTAAAAAATTGGGTATTCCT
Organism: Peptoniphilaceae bacterium AMB_02; assembly: GCA_036321625.1. Taxonomy (NCBI): domain Bacteria; kingdom Bacillati; phylum Bacillota; class Tissierellia; order Tissierellales; family Peptoniphilaceae; genus Microaceticoccus; species Microaceticoccus formicicus. Next base: position 1,399,302 of record CP143259.1, on the reverse strand, counting down.
GAACCTACCAAGAGATTCGACGACTATCCGCATCAATTTTCCGGTGGTATGAAACAAAGGGTTATGATAGCGATAGCTATGGTTAATAACCCGGATCTCTTAATAGCGGATGAACCAACCACTGCCTTAGATGTAACGATACAAGCTCAGATTATGGACTTAATGAAAGACATGAGAGATAAGGATGGTAAATCAGTTATACTTATTACTCATAATATGGGATTAGTGGCAGAAGTTGCAGATCAAGTTGCCGTAATGTACATGGGTAGGGTTATTGAGTATGGTCAAGTTGAGGATGTATTTGAAAATCCCGTACATCCATACACAAAAGCGCTACTTAAATCTGTACCGGTACCTGGACTTTCCAAGAATCAAAAATTGGCGACAATTCCCGGGGAAACTCCTGACCCAACAGACTATGTAAAGGGTTGTGAATTCTCAAATAGATGTCCAAAATTTAAACCGGAGTGCATGCTAAAAGACATACCATTATTTAGAGTGAATGGAGATCATGTCGCTAGATGTATACTTTTAGAAGGGGAAAAGGAGCAAGTAAATGAAAATGAATAATGATATAGTATTTGAAGTTAATAATTTACAAACTTACTTTCCAATTTATGAAGGATTCATAAAAAAACGCAAGGTAGCCGATATCAAAGCAGTTGACAATGTTTCTTTTAAAGTAACAAGAGGAGAAACACTTGGAATCGTTGGTGAATCAGGATGTGGTAAAACTACTCTAGGCAAGAGCATAATGATGTTACAAAAGCCAACCGGTGGAGAAGTAAGATTCAATATGCATGGAAATATGCAAGATATCACAAAGTTCACCAAGGCAGAATTATTTGAATTTAAAAAACAAGTCCAAATGGTTTTTCAAGATCCATATAGTTCCTTAAATCCAATGAAAAAAATATACGATGCTTTTGAAGAGCCTCTTAAAGCACATGGTTATTCATCTAAAGAAGAACGTGAGCAAATAATGATAGATAGGCTTAGAACGGTTAACTTACAGCCTGAATATATATACAGATACCCCCATGAGTTTTCGGGGGGACAAAGACAAAGACTTTGTATAGCTAGAGCACTTTCCGTATCACCGGAAGTAGTTGTACTGGATGAACCGGTATCGGCTTTAGACGTCTCTATACAAGCTCAAGTACTAAATTTGATGCAGGAAATACAAGAAAACATGAATCTGACTTATATTTTCATTGCACATGACCTATCTGTTGTAGAATATATCAGCGATAGAATTATCGTAATGTACTTAGGCAATATAGTTGAAGTATCGAAGAGTGAAGAGCTCTACAAAAATCCTTTACATCCGTATACTGAAGCACTTCTATCAGCTATACCAATACCTGTGGTTGGTAAATCCAAAGGTAGAATAATCTTGGAAGGAGATGTTCCTTCACCGATTAACAAACCCACAGGATGTCCATTCCACCCAAGATGTAGTAAAAGAATGGAAATTTGCAAGACGGAAGTACCGAAATTACTGGATAAAGGACAAGAACATTTGGTAGCTTGTCACTTATATGATTAAGGAGCGTAAAAGATGGCTAAATTCGACATAAGAGAAATAAAAGGCGTAATACCTGCAATGATTACACCATTCAATCAAGATGAAGAACTTGACGAAAAGAAAACCCGAGACTTGGTGGAATTTTTAATAAATAAGAAAGTTAATGGTCTTTACATCGGTGGAAGTACCGGAGAAGGATTCTTAATGGACATCGATGAAAGAAAAAAACTTACAGAGATAGTGTGTAATCAAGTAAATGGAAGAATCCCTGTAATAGTTCATGTAGGAAACATTGGAACAAAAATGTCAATCGATATAGCAAAACATGCCCATGAAAATGGAGCAGACGCAATATCCAGTGTACCACCTTTTTATTGGAGATTCGATAACGAAAGTATCTTTAATTATTACAAAGACATTTCTGAATCAACACCATTACCTATGATAGTTTACAATGTACCACTAGCCGGTTTAATGGGTCTTGACATGATCTACAAACTTGCAGAGATTGAAAATGTAAAAGGAATAAAATATACTGCTACTAACCATTTTGAAATAAGACTAATAAAAGCTCAATTGGGCGAAGACTTTATGGTCTACTCAGGCTCGGATGAAATGGCAATCTCAGGACTATTACACCACTCAGACGGACTGATAGGCTCTTTCTATTCTATGCTTCCGGACTTATTTATAAAGATATATGAGTCCATGGAAAACAAAGAGATAGAATCGGCAAAAGACTATCAGCTCATGGCTGTAGATATAATCATGACTTCTTTAAAATACGATTATTACGCAGCAATTAAATTAGGACTTTCTTGGATGGGATTAGATGTAGGAAGTGTAAGAAGACCATTTAAAGCCTTAACAGATGCTCAAAAAGAACAATATAAAAATGACCTCTTAGAAATAAAAGGTAAATACGACTTTACATGTGATTTGTTAGAAGCAATAAACTAAAAATCTCCCTCTAACGAGGGGGTTTTTGTTTTGAGAAGTGGTAGGATAGGGAGTTTTTTAGTAGATGAAGGTGTGTATGAGTATAACAGTTGGAATTCTGTGAATTCCTTCATTTAAAAATCTCTCCCTCCGAGTCGCTTAGGCGACCCACCTCCCTCGTCAGATGGAGGCTAAGTGATTGCCAATCAGTTCGTTCTTTTATCGGCTCCATTTGGAAAAGGAGTCGAAACCATGAGAACTTTACCTTTTCCATTTGTTATTTATGTATATGACATTTTGATATGAAATAAGTCTTTGAGAGCCTCCCTCTGACGAGGGAGGTGGGTTTGCGAAGCAAACTCGGAGGGTGAGAAATACAAAAGGCGACATCTTCAAGTCGCTACTTCTAAAATCTAACTTCAAACCTCTAACTTCTCACATCTAAACATGTGAGGTGGGTTTGTGAAACAAACTCGGAGGGAGAGAAAACTCAGGCTGCAATTACTTTAGCCAAATTCTATTATCTCAGATTGTAAATTGTACATTATTTAATTGACTCTATAATAAACGAAGAAGTGTCGTGAAGTTCTAAATTTATTATCCAAAATCTTAATAAAAGAGACTTGTTAATAATGAATCTCGACTATAAGCCGTATTAATGATATAATAATCTTTAGTAGAAATATACTATCTATCAAATCCAAATTACAAAGGAGAACTATTCAGAATAATGTACAGATAATCCATTAGTAAACTAAAGAGCAGAAAATACAGGACTAGAAACATGCCTTGTATTCTTATGCCTATTTTATGAGTGGATAGTTTGTATTAGGGTACCTTTGTGTACAATTTTATATTTAACTATGATTACTATCCTCTCTTACTGTATAAGGGGGATTTTTTATGCTATTAATTAAAATAAATAAATTAAAGAAGTATTTTGGAGATAGATTATTACTTGATATAGACGAACTGAAAGTTTTTCAAGGAGATAAAATAGGAATAGTAGGCGTAAATGGGGTGGGAAAAACCACACTACTGGAAATAATTATTGGAAAGATGGAGTATGATAGTGGAAATCTCATAGTTTGTGATAAAAACACAAAGTATGTATCTCAATTGGGAGAACCTATGAATAAGACTATCAGCGGTGAATATAAATCTATATTTCAAGTAGATAATGTATGGAAAGATAATATGAGTGGTGGAGAGAAAACTAGATTTAAACTTGCGGAAGGCTTTCAATCCAAACCCAATCTACTATTAGTTGATGAACCAACCTGCAATTTAGATATTGACGGTATAGATTTGATAATTAAAAAATTTAAAGCTTTCAGCGAGACAATATTAGTTGTATCTCATGATAGGCATTTTCTAGACAGTGTATGCAATAAAATACTTGAAATAGACCATGGAAAATGCAAGCTTTACAATGGAAATTACAGTATGTATTTGTCGCTTAAGGAAGCAGAACTAATAAGAAGTGAATTTGAATATAATGAATTTATAAAAGAAAAAAACAGATTAACAGAAGTAAAAAGAAATATAAAAGAAAAGTCCGGAAAAATACGAAAAGTACCTAAGAGAATGGGAAATTCTGAAGCAAGACTCCATAAAATGGGTGGACAATCCAATAAAAAAAAGATGGAAAATTCTGCAAAAGCCATCCAAAGTAGAATAAATCAATTAGAAGTTAAAGAAAAACCAAAAGAAGAAAGTACTATAAAGATTAAACTTTTAGAAAATTCTCAACCCTATTCAAAGATTTTGGTGTCAGGTAGTAGGATTAATAAGTATTTCGGCAATGTACAAATCTTTAATGATTCAAGTTTCAGTATCTATAATGGAAAAAAAGTTGCGTTGATAGGACCTAATGGAAGCGGAAAGACTACGCTTATTAACATGATTTTAAATAGTGAAAATATAAAGATCAGTAAGGGTGTGAAATTTGGATATTTTAGCCAATCCATGTCCATTTTGGATGAGAACAAGACGATATTGGAAAATGTAATGGAAAACAACATCCATGGCATGGATTTTTCAAGATTAATCCTGGCAAGACTACTTATAAGAGGTGATGTGGTTCATGAAAGACTTAGTATTCTTAGCGGTGGGGAAAGGGTAAAAGTCTCTTTTGCTAAGATAATCTTGGAAGATATAAACTTCCTTATCTTGGATGAACCTACTAATTACTTGGACATTAGCAGTATGGAAGTAATCGAAGAACTACTCGTAAACTATGATGGAACAGTTCTCATCGTGTCACATGATGTGAGGTTTATTGATAAAGTAGCAGATGAACTTCTAATAATAAAAGATAAAAAGATTAAACAGTTCAGCGGTAACTACAGCCAATACAAAGAGTCTATACTGGTTAAACCAAACCAATTAGATAGGAATAATGAGGAGGTAAAGATGATATTGGAAATTGAGATATCGAGCTTAATTTCTCAACTATCCGGTGAAATAAGTGCAGACAAAAAAGAGCAGATGGAAAAGGAGTATTTGAAAAAGCTAAAGGCTCTAAAAATGCTAGAATCAGAATAGTTTATTATAGGTTCATATCATAAAAGAAAGCTCCAATATTTAACCGGGTGTGAGTAAATTGACTTTTGTATTTGCAGTTTACATTAATACCTCATAACCTTACACCATCTGTAAGTGTTATTCTCCATTTAATCAAGTTATAATAAAAGTACATTAAGGGGGGAGTAAAACATGAACACGAAAAGAGTTTTGCAAGTTGAAAATATTACAAAAAACTATGGTAAAGGTGAGAACAGAACGGAAGCCCTTAGAGGAATAAGCTTTGATGTACTGGAAGGAGAATTTCTCGGAATCATGGGACCGAGCGGTTCAGGGAAAACTACTCTCCTAAACTGTATATCAACCATGATTAAACCGACATCCGGGAAAATTCTTATGGAAGGTAAGGATATATCTACTTTTAAAGGAAGTGAGTTGGCAGATTACAGAGGAAATGAAATAGGTTATATTTTCCAAGAATTTGAACTCCTAGACAATTTAACTGCAAGTGAAAATATCACATTACCACTTTTGTTACATGGTTTAACGGGATTACAAGCGGAAGATAAACTTAGAGAAATTGCTAAACTATTGGATATAGTTGAAGTATTACGAAAGTTTCCATCGCAGATGTCCGGTGGACAGAAGCAAAGAGTAGCTGCAGCAAGAGCACTAATTTCAAATCCGAGTATTGTTTTGGCTGATGAACCTACGGGGGCATTGGACAGCAAAAACTCCAGGATACTTATGGAAAAACTATCTGCAATAAATAAACAAAACCAAAAAACAATCATGATGGTTACGCATAACGCAAATGCAGCATGTTACTGCTCCAGGATACTTTTTATTCAGGATGGAAGGCAGGTTCACGAACTTAGAAAGAATATTGATACTGAAACCAATGAGAAGTTTTACGAGCGTATTGTAACTGTAATGGCACAACTTGGAGGTGGAAGTGCAAATGTTCTTTAAATATATAAGACGTAATGTCATTAAAAACCGCAAGAATAACGGCTTGTTTTTTGGCTCGCTTATAATTGCTATAATTGCTTTCTACACTCTATTGTCACTCGGTGATCAAGATGTGATTAAGTTTTTAAGAAAATTTGAAAGTGATGCCGTACAGAAACTACTAAGCTTAATTCCAATAGTATATATAGTTTCACTATTCTTCGTTTTCTTCCTCGTTTACTTTGCGTATAGTTATCAATTGGACAATAGAAAAAAAGAATTTGGACTATATTTGATGCATGGTATGAAGAGAATTACCTTGTTCGGGATGTTAATGGGGGAAACTTTAGTAAATAGTATTATATCATTGATAATTGGATTACCGATAACAATATTACTGACGGAGTTAATAAGCTTGGTAACTGCTAAGATAATTGGCTTTGGAATAATTGGACATAGTATAACTTTTTCTAGTTTTGCAATACTTGGAACAGTAGCCGGCTTTGTAATCATTCAAGTAATGGCAATGTTGATTTTGAGCATTAAGATAACCCAAAAAGATCCTAAAGAACTTATGGATTCAGATTCACCGGAAAGACAAGAGACTGCAAAAAGAAAAAGTAGCAAAATATATTTATTTATTGGGATATTGGTTCTAATAACTGCGTATTTTTTGGGAATTAGCAGGTTGAAAACGAATTTTACATTATTTCTACCCATAATAATACTGGGAATTGCAGGAACCTTTCTATTCTTCCGTGGACTTGGTGAATTAATAGGGCATCATATAAGAAAAAACAGCTCTTCAAATTCCGGTCTGTATACATTTACAGGAAGACAGATACAAGAACATGTAATACATCAGTATAAAGCGCTAGCCATATCTTCACTACTATTATTTATCGCAATTGCATGTGTATCCTTTGGGATTAGCATAGTATTATCACAAGTAGTAGCACCGGAAAGAACAGTTGATTATTCTGTTTATGGAACTGAAGAAAATATTAGAGAGGCACTTAATACTGACGAAGCAAAATCCATAGTAAGCGAATATTATCCTGTTTATGCAAGTCAAATGAGAACGAATACCTACGATTTAGAAGGTGAAATATTAAGCAAAAGAGAAAATTCCATTGATTTTACATGGGGTAATACAGCTGAGGTATTTTCAAAGATATCCACTGGCAAAGAGGACGAAAGTTATTTACAAAGATTTAAAGACAAAACCGGAGACTATGTAATTTCACTCTCGACATACAATCAATTACTTAAAACTATTGGTGAAGATCCGCTAAAACTGGAATCAAACCAAGTTGCTTTTTATACTTCTTTCGTAGAGAGAGCGGGCATAATAGAAATGATGAACTTAGGTTTAGATAAAGGTGTATATGTAACTATAGATGGTCAAAGATACGATGTTATCCCAAAGGTAAGACATCATAGATTATTTGCAGATAGGGAATTAACACTATTGGGATCATTTATTGTTACTGATGAAGATTATAAAAAATGGGCTGACTCAAATGAACCTTATTGCTGGAATATAATATTAAAAAAAGATATGGTCGAAAAATTAGGTTATTTTGAAATAAGTGACAAAATGGATAAAATACTGGATGGTAAGGATTTAGTGTATGGAGACTTATTAAGGGGAGCCAGCCGAAAGATTTTTTACGCAGTAACAGCCGGATATATCACGCTTTATTTAGGTGCACTATTTATGGTTATAGCAAATACCGTTATAGGGATAAAATACCTGATTCAACAAAGAACTGACAAGCATAGATATATAACACTTCTAAAAATGGGAGCGACCGTTGTAGAGCTAAGTAAATCAGCCAGATCACAGATTAGGATATTCTTTGGCATTGCAATAACACTCGCCATATTTAATACAATATTCGGAGTATGGTCGATGTTTGTAAGTTTTCTAAGACTTCCTTATGGAACTCCTATTAAACCGATTATAATATTTATCACTATTACGGCAATATCGTTTATAATAATAGAGTGTATATACATCTATATGGTTGAAAGAGCAAGTGATAAAGAAATAAGGGAATTGGAAATGATAAAAAGAGGTGTAATCGTTGAGTAAAATCATTATTATTGAAGATGATATTTATCTGCGAGAAGAACTTGTCAATATTTTTGAAAGGAAGGGATATACCACAGGTAGCATCTCTTCCTTTGATGCGCCTGAGACTGAAATTTTACGTTTCGAACCGGATCTTGCAATACTGGACATTAACCTGCCCAATAAATCAGGATTTGAATTATGTAAATGGTTAAAAGCCAGATCGTCCTTTCCGATACTGATACTTACCTCCAGAGATACACTGTCCGATGAATTACATGCACTTGGGCTGGGTGCAGATGATTTTCTAACAAAACCGTGCAATCCTGAAAGATTAATCGCAAGAGTAGAACGACTTCTTCAAAACTATGGTAAGGTAAAAAGTATGATCCAAGTAGGAGAATATGTGCTGGATATCGATACATATAAATTGATTTACCGGAATTCATATATTATATTATCTGAAACAGAAGGAAAACTACTAAAAATACTTATGGAATCATATCCTAACGAGGTTACAAAAGAAAAAATATTTCAAGGACTTTGGGGCACGGAAGAGTTTGTAGATGAAAACATCCTCCAAGTAAACATGACGCGGCTTAGAGGGAGTTTGAATAATATCGGAGCAAGTAAAATAATTAAAACCATTAGAGGGAAGGGTTATAAACTAGAGGTGCAAGAAAATGACAGGTGATAAAAACAAAATAGTTGTTGATAAAAACTGGATAATCCTACTGATACTAACCGATATATTCATGCTTATAATAACATGGATAACTAGTCCTAGAGGATTTTGGAGTGTAATCACTTCAATAATACTATTTTCTGTCATTATATTAATATTTGGAATATGGTTTGAAATTAGAAAAGAAAAACAAAAAATTCGGATGATACAATTATTTATAAATAATCCTGAAGATAAATCTGAAAGTGAATTATTAAACATAATAAATGAGACTTGGCATCCAACAATAAAGCAAATCTCAAATAAACTTAGAGAGCAATCTAAAACAATCGTAGAAACTAAAACGGATTTGATAAATTACAAGGAATTCATAGAAGCATGGACTCATGAGATAAAAACTCCAATATCACTTGCAACACTTGTCCTGGACAATCGAAGGGACGAAATGTCTGATTATGTCTATGATAGAATGGATTATGTACGCCAAACCATAGTAAATGATGTAGATCGTATCCTCTATTATGCAAGACTTCAAGCTGATCATATGGATTATAAATTTACTAAGATGGATATAAAAGACAGCGTAATAGAAAGCCTGGAAGATTTTCGTGGAATCATTGAAGAGAAAAACATAAAAATTGAAAATGAATTAATATCTTTTAAAATTACAAGCGATGAAAAAATCTTGAAATTTATCCTATCTCAGATAATCAGTAATGCCGTTAAATACACATCTCAGGATAAGGGAATAATAAAACTAAAAAGCTATATGACTGGTGAACCGGAGAGTAAAATTCATCTTTCAATCAAAGACAATGGAAGCGGCGTGCCAAAACAAGATCTACCATTTATTTTCGACAAAGGATTTACAGGAACCCATCCAAACAGACAAAGCGCAACTGGAATTGGACTATATCTGGTCAAGAAATACGCCGAAATGCTAAATATTGAAGTAGAAGTAGATCCATCGTCAACAAAAGGAAACGGCTTTGAAATCGTACTAAAATTCCCGGTTGTATAAAACAAAAGAGATGTTTTAAGTTTTTTTATGGGGTAGTTGTGTGGGATAGGTCGTGAGTCTAATAGTTGTAAGAGATAAGTTGAAATATAAAGGTTGAATTTTTCAAATTCTTCGTATTATATCTCTCCCTCAGTCAACTGAGTTGATAGCTTACCGGTGGAGTTGTATAGTCGTGTGGGATTGGTCGTGAGTTCAAAATATAGCAGTAGAATTCTTTGAATTCCTTTTTTTTATATCTCTCCCTCAGTCAGCACTGCTGACAGCTCACAGGTGGAGTTGGATAGTCGTGTGGGATTGGTCGTGAGTCCAAAATATAACAGTAGAATTCGACTGCCGTCAGATGGAGCCTAAAAAACATAAAGCGACATCTTTTCGTCGCTACCTCCAGCACACGACTTCCAATTTACTTCTTAACACATTCAAAACTAATTATTGATCCATTTACCACATGCCATATTAATTCATAATCGCGGCTTAGTCTATTAAGTAAACTTTCTTTTGTTTCAAAAGGAGGAGAGAACCATCCTTTAGGAGCCAGGAAATTATTAACTATAAAATCACCTGTTCGTAATTGGTCTTTAATATAGAAACAACCTAAAAATCTTCCGCCCGGCTTTAAAACTCTAAGTACTGTATCATAAGCTTTCTCTTTATCGGGGAATGCATGGAATCCGTTCATTGATACTAGAAGATCAAAGCTTGCATCTTCAAATTCTAATGCTCCAACATCTCCTTGAAATAGCTCTATGAGTACGGAATTATGTTTCATGTTTTCTCTACATTTATCAAGCATATCTAAACTGTAATCAACTCCGACTAAAATGGCATTTTTAAGATTTTTATAATAATTACTTGTAAACACTCCTGTGCCAACGGGTATGTCTAATATTTTGCCGGTAAAATCTTTTGGGATTCTGTTTAATAATTCTATGGCTATGTCCATATCGCTTATTCCGCCCCAAAAAGTAGTTAAGTATAATTTGCTCCACCATTTTCTTCCAACTAATATTTCATCATAGATGGAAATGCTCTTTTTATAAGCGTTTTTTATGTTTTTTTCATGATTATTTCTTATGGATGAATTTATTTTAACCAACTCCTTTTATGATTTATTTTTTATCAGTAAATTAAAAACATTTGGTACAAAAACTAAATTATAAAAATTTCTTAACACATGATAACAATTATCAATAATATTATAATACTTCATCTCATTAGTCAAGATAATAAGTTCGTATTTGAACTTTTAAAAATTAAAAAATTGCGTGTTATTGATTCTTTCAGGTCGAAAAGGGACGAAAAAAGCAAAAAATATTTTTACATAAAGCACATACAATTAAATATTATTATGTCAAAGTTTTACAAAAGATAATGAAGACAATACATATTTATAATATATAACAACTTGACAATCTAGAATGGAGTACATATAATCAAATAATAAATCGTATATATCATAAAAATTGGATTGTACACTAATTTCTACAAACTCATTAACAGTATCTGTTCAAATCAGCAATTGATAAAACGTTTTCTAGAAATTAAAATTAAATTATAAAATAAAAGTAGGTGATTAAATGCTGAGAAGAGAAGAGTTAAAGCTGAAATTGGAAGACAATCCGATAATTATAGCAATAACTGATGAAGAGACATATAAGATAGCTTTAAAGAGCGAGGATGAGGTAGTTTTTTTACTGGATGCAAATATTGCAAATGTAAAAAGTAGAGTTGAAAAACTCATAGAACATGGTAAGTTTCCTTTTTTACATATCGATATGGTCAATGGTATGACAAGCACGCCGGCTGTAGTTGATTATATTGCCAATACTTTCAATAGAAAGTGTGGTGTCATTACAACAAAATCCAATCTGGTTAAAGTTGCTAATCAGCTAAATATTCGAGTTATACATCGGACTTTTTTAGTGGATTCGAAATCAAAAAATATACTCATTGATAATTTAAAAAATGGACTAGATCCGGATGCAATAGAAATTATGCCGGCATATTTACCGAAGGTAATTATAGAACTAAAGTCGAGATTTCCTAAATTAGTAATAATTGCAGGGGGTTTAATTACTGAAAGGCAAGAGGGATATGAAATACTAAATAGTGGAGCATCTGCAATTTCAACATCTTGTAGCGATCTTATTTTAGATTAAGAAATAATTTTCAAAAATCACTTGACATTAATTTATTGTTCTAATATAATGAAAAACATATAGAATAAATTGTCATTGCGAATGAATATATTTTTGATACATAAAAACGTATTCATATTTTTTAGAAATCTGTGTTATCGTTTTCAATAAAAACTAAATAATAATTTTAAAATTTGAATGTAGAGTATAAGAGTTTGGTTCAAACCAAATTTTTATACTCTTTTTTATATGTTTATGTGTTTATAATTTATTGCAATAAATTTATAATATAAACTAAGGGGGATATAATATGTCTTTATATTTGGCAGAATTTGTAGGAACGATGATCTTGATATTTTTTGGGGTAGGAGTAAATGCTTCTGTAAACTTAAACAAATCTTACTCAAAAAATGCAGGTTGGTTGACGATTACTTTTGGTTGGGGTCTTGGAGTTATGCTTGGGGTATATGCAGTAGGTAATATAAGCGGAGCTCACTTAAATCCTGCGGTTACAATTGCGATGGCATCTATTGGAGATTTAAACTGGAGTTTGGTACCCGGGTACATAATTGCACAAGTGCTTGGTGCGATAATGGGATCAGTTTTAGTTTACTTGGTATACTCACCACACTGGAGAGAAACAAACGAAGACAAATTGGGTATTTTTGCGACAGGTCCGGCAATCGACAATAAACCGAGAAACATTTTATCTGAAATGATTGGTACCTTCTTCCTGGTACTGGGTATATTAACTATCAATGCTAACGAATTGAGTGCAGGTATTGGACCATTTGCAATCTCATTACTAATTGTGGCACTTGGGGTATCTGCAGGTGGAGCAACAGGATATGCAATTAATCCGGCTAGGGACTTAGGACCTAGAATAGCGTACAGTTTCTTACCGGTAGGAGGTAAGAAAGATCCAAACTGGGGATATGCAATAGTACCGATAGTTGGTCCTATACTTGGCGGAGTACTTGGAGCATTCGTATTTACAGCAATATTTTAGTCGGAATCTAATATGAGGAGGAAAAAATGACAGAAAAATATGTACTATCTTTTGACGCAGGGACGACAAGTTCCAGAGCAATAATCTTCAATAAAGAGGGAGAAATAATAAAAGTATCTCAAAAAGAATTTCAACAAATATACCCAAAACCTGGTTGGGTTGAGCATGATCCTATGGAAATTTGGGGATCACAGAGTGGGGTAGCAAGAGAAGTTCTTGAAATGGCAGGCATCAGACCTGATCAAATAGCAGCAATTGGAATAACAAACCAAAGAGAGACAACTGTCGTTTGGGACAAAAACACCGGAAAGCCGATATACAACGCAATAGTATGGCAATGTAGAAGAACGGCCAACTACTGTGAGAAACTGAAAAATGAAGGCTGGGAAGACAAAATCAGAGAAAAAACAGGTTTAGTCGTGGATGCTTACTTTTCAGGAACCAAAATAGCTTGGATATTGGATAATGTTGAAGGTGCCAGAGAAAAAGCTGAAAGTGGAGAGCTGCTTTTTGGTACTATCGATACTTGGCTAGTTTGGAACCTTACCAGAGGTAAAGTTCATGTAACAGATTACTCCAATGCTTCCAAGAACTATGCTATACAATATTAGAGAATTGAAATGGGATGATGAAATTCTTGAACTATTAAATATTCCTAAATCCATGCTTCCTGAAGTTAAAAACTCTTCAGAAATCTATGGTCATACAGACCCTCAAACTTATGGTGGAGCCGAAATACCAATATCAGGTATAGCAGGTGACCAACAAGCGGCACTATTTGGTCAAACTTGTTTTTATCCGGGAATGGTTAAGAACACATATGGAACAGGTTGTTTCGTACTAATGAATACCGGAGAAAAAATTATCAAATCACAAAACGGATTATTAACAACTATAGCTTGGGGTATTGACGGAAAGGTATCTTATGCTCTTGAGGGATCGGTATTTATTGCTGGAGCTGCGATTCAGTGGTTAAGAGATGAATTAAAACTGGTTTACGATTCACCTCAATCAGAATACTATGCAAATAAAATAGAAGATACTGATGGAGTTTATGTAGTGCCATCATTTACAGGTCTTGGAGCACCTTACTGGGATATGTATTCAAGAGGTGGAATATTTGGAATTACAAGAGGTACAAAAAGAGAGCATCTTGTAAGAGCAACACTTGAGTCACTTGCATATCAATCCAAGGATGTAATAGAAGCCATGGAAGAAGATGCAGGCATAGATCTACAGAATTTAAGAGTAGACGGTGGAGCATCTGCTAATGATTTCTTAATGCAGTTCCAAGCAGACATGTTAAACACTGAAGTTCATAGACCAAAGACTCTGGAAACAACAGCGCTTGGAGCCGCTTACCTTGCAGGTCTTGCAGTTGGTTACTGGAAAGATATGAACGACATATACACTGATTTTATTGTAGACAAGACATTTATACCGAATATGGACGAAGCTGTCAGAAATAAAAATTATAAATACTGGAAAAAAGCTGTTGAAAGAACAATGGGATGGTTAGATAAAGAAGATCAATAAGGTCAAATAGAGTTTTATTAAATGGTTTAAAAGCTTGACTACCTTATTGCAATTGGAGGAAATTATGTACGATATATTAATCATTGGTGGTGGGGCGATAGGTTGCAGTATCGCCAGAAGATTATCAAAATATGATCTAAAGATAGCATTATTGGAAAAGAATATTGAAGTATGCCAAGAAACTACAAAAGCCAACTCGGCAGTAGTTCATGGTGGATATGATAATATTCCTGGTACTTTAAAAGCTAAATTAAATGTCGAGGGCAATTTAATGTACCCCGAATTAAGCGAAGAATTGGACTTTGCTTTTAAAAAGACAGGTTCTTTAGTTCTCGCTTTCAGTGAAGATGAAATGGAAACAATAAAAGAACTCTACAATAGAGGTATAAAAAATGGAGTTCCTGAACTGGAGATTATCGATGCAGATAGAGCTAGAGAAATAGAACCTAAGATAGCAGATAATGTAGTAGGAGCTCTTTACTGCAAGACAGCAGGAGTTGTAGATCCTTTTAACTACACATATGCAATGATCGAAAATGCAATTGACAATGGGGTAGAGCTTTTCACCGAAACAGAAGTGGTAAATCTAGAAAAAAAAGGTGAGACCATATTAGTAAAAACAAATAATCGTGACTTTGAAGCAAAATACATTATAAATGCTGCTGGTCTGTATTCTGATAAGGTTGCCAATATGGCAGGTGATGACGACTTTTATATAATACCTACAAAGGGTGTTTATAGGCTCTTAGATAAAACTAAGGCGGATTTTCTAAACATAGTTATGTTTCAAACACCTACGGAGAAAGGTAAAGGAGTACTTGTAACGCCGACATATGACGGTAACAGCATGATTGGACCTACGGCAGATATAGTATCTACAGTTGAAGATACGACAACTGAAGCTGAGTCGCTTAAGAAAATAGACGAGCTTGGTAGAAAATCAGTTCCGGGACTTGACTTGAGGAAGACAATAAGAGTTTTTACCGGAGTTAGAGCTAAACCAAATACCGGCGACTTTATGATATATCCATCTAAGAAGATGGACGGAGTAGTACATTGTGGAGGAATAGAGTCACCGGGACTTGCCTCCGCTCCAGCGATAGCAAAATACGTTGAAGACATACTACTTTCATTGGGAATGAATCCTGAGCCTAATAAAAACTATAATCCTAAACGAAATTCTATACCATCAATAGCAAGATCTGATTTAAAAACAAAGATGAAACTAGTTGAAGAAGATCCGAACTATGGTAAAATAATCTGCAGATGCGAAAATGTATCTGAGGCTGAAATAATTGCAGCCATTAATAGACCGGGGGGAGCCAAGACGGTTGATGGTGTTAAAAGAAGAGTAAGAGCTGGAATGGGAAGATGTCAAGGCGGTTTTTGTGGACCGAGAGTACTTGAAATACTTTCTAGGGAATTAAAAGTAGATCCGACAGAAATTAAAAAAGATTTACTGGGATCTGAAATAGTAATTAGGCATTTGAAGAAATAGGAGTAAATTATGTTAAACTACGATTTAGTTATCATCGGAGGCGGTCCTGCCGGACTTGGAGCAGCAGTTGAAGCCAAAAAAAATGGAATCGACTCAATCCTTATAATTGAAAGGGATTGGGAATTAGGCGGAATACTTAATCAATGTATTCATAACGGATTTGGAATTCATGAATTTAAAGAAGAATTGACAGGTCCTGAATATGCCCATAGATTCATAAAACAAGTAAAAGAAAATAATATAGAGTATTTGCTAAATACCATGGTACTTGAAATAAGTGAAGAAAAAGAAGTTATCGCCATGACGGATAACGGCCTTATCATGATAGAAGCAAAGTCAATAATTCTTGCCATGGGATGTAGAGAAAGAACAGCAGGAGCTGTAGGAATAGGTGGATACAGACCATCAGGAGTCTATACAGCAGGCATGGCACAAAGACTTATTAACATGGAAGGTCTTATGGTCGGAAAAGAAGTTGTAATCTACGGCTCAGGAGACATAGGACTTATCATGGCAAGAAGAATGACTTTGGAAGGTGCAAAAGTAAAATGTGTTGTTGAAATATCAACTCATTCCAGTGGACTAAATAGAAATATAGCCCAATGTTTGGACGACTATGGAATACCACTATACTTAAGTCATAATATCAGTACCATCCACGGAAAGCATAGAATCGAAGGAGTTACAATATCAAAAGTTGACGAAAAATGGAACCCGATACCGGGAACAGAAGAACATATTTCATGTGATACCTTACTATTGTCAATAGGACTAATCCCTGAAAATGAACTTACTGTAAATGCAGGTATTGAACTTAATAAAACTACAAATGGACCTAGTGTAAAGTCCAATATGGAAACGAGCATGAAAGGTGTGTTCAGTTGTGGTAATGTACTACATGTCCATGATATAGTTGACTTTGTAACCCAGGAGAGTAGAGTTGCAGGAAGAAATGCAGCAAATTATATTAAGGGTTTTGATGATTCTGAAGATAAATTACTTATAGAAACAAAAGCTTTAGACGGCATCTCATACATCGTACCCAACAAAATCATAAGTGGCGGAAAAGACGGTGCCAACCTATATATGAGATCTAAAAACATATACTCCAATGTCACCCTAGAGATAAAAAGTGGGAATAAAATAATTAAAAGCAAAAAGATGAGAACTATGATTCCATCTGAAATGATAAACATACCACTAAAACCGGAAGAAATTGCCGATCTTAAGGAAGAATTAACAGTAGAGGTGATAGGAATATGAGTAAAATTACAAAAAGAGAATTCATATGTATAGTATGTCCTATGGGATGCCAATTGAGTGTTGAAGCAATCGAAGGAGAAGAAATAATCGTCAATGGCAGTAAATGCAAAAGGGGAGACGTTTATGCCATTCAAGAAATGACAGATCCCAGGAGGCATATAACTTCAACCGTCAGAGTCCATAACGGGTTTTTAAATCTTGTACCTGTTAAGACAGACACCGAAATTCCAAAGGACAAGATATTTGACGTTATGAAAGAAATTAATAGTATAGAGCTGGAAGCGCCTATAAAAATAGGAACTATAATTATTGAAAATGTAGCAAATACAGGATCAAATATTGTAACCACAAGAGACATAGAAAAAATGGATACAGATAGTGATTATACACACAACCTTCAAAAAACTGTTGGAATTTAATAAAAAGGAAAACACCGATTTCCTTCCGAAAGGCAAACAAACCCAATTTTAAAAGGGTTTGTTTGCTTTTTGCTCAGTTATAATTAATCCATGTTCTCGTATTATAAAGATAGATGTTTGAGTTTGAGGTTAGAGGTTTAATGTAGCAACGAGAAGATGTCGCCTTTTATATTTCTCTCCCTCCGAGTCGCTTAGGCGACCCACCTCCCTCGTCAGAGGGAGGCTATCTGATTATCAATCTGTTTGATCTTTTATCGGCTACATCTGACGGCAGTCGAATTCTACTGTTATATTTTGGACTCACGACCAATCCCACACGACTATCCAACTCCACCTGTGAGCTGTCTGCGACAGCAGACTGAGGGAGAGATACATAAAGAAGGAATTTGAAGAATTCCAACTTTTATACTTAATACTTATCCCTAATCCCTTGCTATCATCAAAATCATAATGCAACATTTTTCGACGATTTAACACTCCTTAACCACATTTTAAACATAATTGTATGTTAGAATAATAAATGATATGATATGAAAATTAATCAACAGGAGACATAAATGAAAAGAAAATGGTATATTGATTTAGGTTTAGTGATTTTATTTATTTTTCTATTCTTTTTAAGTGTATTAGTTGGATCGTTAATATCGGGCTATATATTCAACAAATATAATTTGATAAATACTATTCGAGGTAACCAAATCTCTCTATTCTTTGACATAATTACTTTAGTAACTATTTTATTATTTAGTCGTTATGTACTAAAGCTGGATAGGTCAAAGCTTTGGATGAAAAGACCTGATACAGTAAAAAACACTGCATTGGGGTATGTCGCAGGAACCGTTTTATTCGTATCCTATATGGTTTTTGCACTTTTAACTAAAAACTTAACTTATGTCGGTCCAGGCAGTTTACCATTACTGGATATACTCATTTATATACCTGCATTTGGAATTCAGAGTTTTACTGAAGAGCTATTGACAAGAGGATTAATGCAGAGAGTTATCAAAGATAAATGGGGATTTTTACCAAGTATAATCTTACCTTCAGCAGTTTTTGCTGTGCTGCACTTCGCAAATGATGGTGTAAATTTCTTTTCGGTTGTAAATCTGTTTTTAGTTGGAATAGTATTTGCTCTTATGGTATACGCAACCGGCAGTCTCTGGTATGCAGGAGCTGCACATGCTGCTTGGAACTATATGCAAGGAGTAATTTTCGGCCAAAATATAAGTGGTCGAAATATTGGTGATTCAATGCTTAAATTTAACAATACAGGGACAAATGAGATCTTTACAGGGGGCCAGTTTGGTCCTGAGGGAACTTCATTTGTTGCTATAATCCTATTCTTAGCCTGCATATACTATTACTATAAATTCAAAAAGAAGCCCGAAGGATTAGTGGAATAGCAATGAAAAGCTTATGAGCTTTATATGGATAACTTTCTTCTTTTATTGAATTCAATAGAATTTGTGAATTGAATAATAAATAAACCAAAGTATTGGAATTTAAATGAGTATATGATACTATTGTATTAGACTAAGAATGTAGTAAAAGGAGTAAATTCATATGAAATGTCCAAATTGTGGAGCAGAAAATGATAGTCGTTTTAGACTTTGTGAGTACTGTAAAACAGAATTAAACTATGAAAGACCGAACCATCATGTAACCGATAATAGTACAAATATATACATTGTCAATCCGACA
This sequence comes from Peptoniphilaceae bacterium AMB_02, assembly GCA_036321625.1. Classification (NCBI taxonomy): domain Bacteria; kingdom Bacillati; phylum Bacillota; class Tissierellia; order Tissierellales; family Peptoniphilaceae; genus Microaceticoccus; species Microaceticoccus formicicus. The sequence continues at coordinate 1,380,011 of CP143259.1, read as the reverse complement.
AACCCGGTACCTGCATACAATGATACAATATTTGAAAATTCAATTCCACGCAAAAAATCTATTGACATAAAAACTCCTAGTGACAAGAATAAGTATGTGGCATTACTGCTATGCCTATTTTTCGGATTCTCCGGAGTGCATCACTTCTATGTGAGAAGATATCTTAAGGGAATATTATATTTCTTTACTGCAGGATTATTTGGATTTGGATGGATAATCGACACGGTAGTTATTTTATTCGGCAGATTTAAAGATAATAGAGGAAATATACTGGTATAAAAGCTTATCTATAAAATTAAATAAATAGTTAAATATAATTTAAGACTTCCGTTTAACACCTGGAAGTCTTTTAATTTTTACTAATAACGTAAAAACACCATATATGGGTATAATACATATAATAACCTGGACATTAATCTTTATTTAAGAATATGGGGGAAGAGAAATGAAAACGCTAATAATTTACTTTTCAGCACATCACGGAAATACTGAAAAAGTTGCAAAACATCTATGTAGAGAACTAAACTTTGAATGTGTTTCAATCAAAGAAGCCGACACAAAAGACTTAGATAATTATGAGGGAATAATATTCGCATCCGGAGTATATGCATTTTCCATGTCGAAACAGATTATTAAATTTATAGAAAGCAATTCACAAAAATTAAAAGACAAAAAGCTTGGGATTATTCTGACCAGCGGAGTATTAAATAAGATATTTATGGAAAAAGCTGTGAGAGTATTTAAAAATTTGGGGCTGGATATAGACATGACTTTTCAATGCTTAGGCTATGACACCTTTGGACCACTTAGATTTATTGGAGGAATAAATAAGGAAAGACCAAGTGATAAGGATTTAGAAAACGCCTTGCATAAATTTAAATCATTTTAAGAAGGATATAAAAGTTGTTAAAGAAGAGTAAGTTGAATTAGTAAAAGTTCAATACCATTTGTCTTTTTATTTTATTATATTTCATTAAATAATTAGAATAAACTAATTAGTAAAAGTATTATATGAAAAATTGGGTATATAAATAATGTATCTAATTTTCTTGCAAATTGAACTGTTTATTAGAAGGGAGCCAATATGAAGAGAACTGATATTGAAAAATTAGCAAAAATGAAAGGTGGAGTTTTTGTAAGTATATATCTACCTACACACAGAAGTTCTCCGGAGAACAAACAGGACAGGATAAGATTTAAAAACCTGTTAACAGAAGTAGAAGATGGATTAAAACAGCTTTTAGACATCAATAAAACTGATAAATTCTTAAAAGAAGCTACTGAATTATATCAAGATCAAGATTTCTGGGTAAGAACACTCGATGGACTTGCTGTCCTTATTAGAGAAGAAGGTACGGAAGTACTGGAACTTGAAGGTATCGTACCTGAAAGAGTAGTAATCAGCGACAGATTTCATCTACTTCCATTGATGAACTATTACGAATTCTTGAACGAAACCTATATACTTGATATTTCAAAAGATAGATTTAAACTATTTTACGGAGACAGTGAAGGTATTGTAGAAGTAGAGACTCCAAATGTCATTCAAAAGTTTGATGAGTTATTTGACGATAAAGACATACAAACTGATTTACACTCAAGCAGAGCTGCAGGTGCATCTTTCCAAGGGCATCAATCCAAATCAGAAATACAAGAAAAAGAAACTACTAAATATCTCAGATACGTAGCTAAAGGACTCTCTGAGATGCTCAAAGAAAGCGATGTTCCGATTATGATATTCGGAACAATTGAGATAGTTTCGGAGTTTAGAGACATAGCCAATAACTCACTAAAAATCTCCAGAACGGTTAGTAAACCGATTGATTCTATCCACTTAAACGATTTACCAAATCTATTAAAAGATGAACTTCTTCCTTTATATATCGACAAGATAAGCAAAAGGATTGAAAACTTGAACACAGAAATAGCTCAAGGAAGAGGATCAGAAAAAATTGAAGAAATCATGAAAGAATCAGAATCCGGAAGGCTAAGATCTCTCTTTATAAACCTTGATCTCGGAGGCATGGACGTCTTGGATGCAGATAAACTTGTACAGGATGTAATGCTTACTGACGGGGAAGTAGTATTGGTTGATGATAAACTAACAGATTTTTCTGCGGGTGTTGCCGCGATGTATAGATATTAATAAACCGGAAGGTTTAAATATAAATAATACTTGGAGGTATAAATGCAAAATATTGATTTATTAATTACACTAACTGCTCACGAGAGAGACTCAAACAATGTGACCATTGCTTTTACGGTTGGAGTTAAAGCTGTAGAGAGCGGAAAAAATACGGTGATTCTATTATTATCAGACTCCGTATCTCTAGCTTCAAAAGGATATGCCGATAAAATTGATATCGGTGCACCATTCAAACCGGTAAGAGAGCTGCTAGATGCTTACTTGCAAGCAGGTGGAAGAATTGCAGTATGTTCAGCATGCATGCAGCATAATGGAGTAGCTGAAGATTCAATCTACGAAGGCATAGAAATTGTAAACGCCGACTTTATTGTGGAAGCACTATTTGCTTCAGAAAAACAGCTTCAGCTTAACTAGTCTAACCTAAAATAGTTAATGCAACCAAAATGAATATAAAACCAAAGAAGGAGCTATTCAAAACAGCTCCTTTTCGCATGGATATGAGGTCACAAACGGGGTCAGGCTACACTTATTTAAACTATAATATATTAATATACATAATCAAGTATAACCATACTACTGCTAATAGAATTTAAATTTTTTAATAAATCAGCTCCATTAGCGTTTTTTACCATAAGGAATTCTATAGTTTAAATGGCAGCTAAACCAAATAATAAGAAATAAGTAGTACTCATTATTTATCGTTGGTAGGAGTAATACTTGAGAACCCTGAACAAAAGCATAAAATAATAAGACAAAAATGGTGGAGATAATAAAAAATAGATAAACGACAATTAGTATAAATACGATAAAATGGATAAATAAACTAACGAAAGCGATTATATAGTGAAACAACATGCAGGAATATACGAAAAAGTCAATTAAGTCAAGCCTGACCCTCTTTGTACCTTGTTAGAATAGCTGACCTGGTATTCTTTTAAAATAAATAAGGGGAAGATGCGTCAGGTTTTTGGTAATTATGATGTACTGACATTTTTTTAATCATAGGAAAACAAAAAAATAAATAATATTATAAAAGAAATCGTTATCAAATAGCCGGTCTAAAAACTATAGGTATTATTTATGGTATAATAAGAGATATTAAAGAAATAAAAAATCAGTAAAAAGTAATTGTTTTTTTATTTTTATAATTCTATATTTGATTACAATTTGGAGGGGTTTCTATGAAAGTTGCAGTTGTAATGGGAAGTGAAAGTGACAAAGAGGTAGTACAAAAAGCGGTAGCATTATTAGAAAAATATGGTGTTGAAGTTGAGTGGAGAATTATCTCTGCACATAGAACACCAAAGCTTGCACATGATTTTGCATCTTCGTTAAGGGAGAATGGTTATGAAGTATGTATTGCATGTGCGGGAAAAGCGGCACATCTGGCTGGAGTTATAGCAGGTATAACCACTATACCGGTTATAGGTCTTCCAATCAAATCATCTACTATGGATGGTCTTGACTCTTTATTATCAGTTGTTCAAATGCCTTCAGGAGTTCCGGTTGCTACAGTAGCAATTAACGGAGCTGAAAACGCGGCAATTCTAGCATTGCAAATCTTAGGTATTAAATACCCTGAAATATCCGACAAACTTATAGAATTTAAAAAAGAAATGAATGAAAAAATAATTAAAATAGACAACAAATTACGAACGGAGAGAGGTCAAGTTTAATGGGCGGAATCTGTGGAGTATCAGTAAAAGACCAAAATGCCCAAATGATTACCTATTTCGCAATGTATTCACTTCAGCATAGGGGAGAATATGGATGCGGTATAGCATCAGATCATAATGGATATATTGATTATGAGAAAGGTCATGGGCTTGTTACCAATGTGCTTAATGAGGACATACTTAGATTATTAAGAGGAAAAACTGCGATAGGACATGTCAGCAATAGTCAGAAAGAAATACCTACACTGCAATTGGATCCAAAAGTATTGGGATATAATCATGGTGCAATGGCTCTTGTTTTTGACGGTTTTTTGCTAAATTATGACGAATTAAAAGAGATAGTGGATAAAGCAGGTGTTGACTACGAAAACATCTCGCATACTGAGGTTGTAGCCAATCTGATTGCACTCAACTACAAAGGGGATGTAATCGAAGCCATATCCGAGACTCTAAAGATGATTAAAGGAGCTTATGCGCTCATCCTTATGACAGATGACATACTCATAGGGTCAAGAGATAGATACGGAATCAAACCACTTGTTTTCGGCAGTCTTAATAATGGATATATGCTGGCAAGTGAAACCTGCAGTTTTGATGCAGTAAGTGGTGAATTCATAAGAGAAATCGAGCCCGGAGAGATGCTCGTAATCGAAGATCAAAACCCGAGAAGCATACAAATTTTTGAACCATGTTGCAGAAAGTCCTGTATATTTGAAGGGATATACTATGCTAGACCGGACTCAATAGTAAACGGTGTTACCGTTTATAGAATGAGATACAATTCAGGCAAGATTCTGGGAGAAGCCAATGACATAGAGGCTGATGTTGTAATTGGAGCACCTGATTCAGGGACCACTGCGGCAATAGGTTATGCTGAAGGTTCAAAGATACCTTTCGGAATGGGAATCATCAAAAACAGATATATAGGTCGTACCTTTATCGAGAAGGGTTACGAAAAGAGAATAGATAAAGTAAGAATAAAACTGAATGTACTTAAAGAAGTAATAGTGGGAAGAGATGTCTTGGTTGTAGATGACTCAATCGTAAGAGGTACTACTATGAAGCGAACTGTAAAGATGCTTAGAGATGCAGGAGCAAAATCAGTACATGTACGTATAGCATCTCCAATGGTATTCTACAACTGTAAAATTGGTGTAAACCAGTCTGTCACCGGGAACATGCTTGCAGCAAGTCATAATCTTGAAGAGATAAGAGAAATAATTGAAGCAGACAGTTTGGAATACATTGGAATTGATGAACTACTTGAAGCCTTTGGCGATAAAAACAAATATTGTACCGGATGTATCAACGATAGATACCCGATAGAATTGGAGGATTAAAATGTCAATTGATTACAAATCAGCAGGTGTAGATAGGGAAGCGGGATATGAAGAGGTAAAGAAAATCAAGAAAATAGTTCAAAGAACTATGAACTCAAATGTATTATCCTCGATAGGCGGGTTTTCAGGACTTTTCAGATTACCTATTGAAGACTATAAGGAACCTGTCATGGTCAGCGGAACTGATGGCGTAGGAACAAAATTGAAACTTGCGTTTATGATGGACAAGCATGATACCATCGGGCAAGACTGTGTAGCTATGTGTGTAAATGACATATTATGCCAAGGGGCAAGACCGCTCTTTTTCTTGGATTATATCGCAACAGGACTTTTAGATGCAGATAAAATGGCATCAGTTGTTGAAGGTGTCGCTGAAGGTTGTGTCCTTTCCGAAATGGCATTAATCGGTGGAGAAACAGCAGAAATGCCGGGTTTCTACAATGAAGACGAATATGACATGGCAGGTTTTGCAGTAGGAGTAGTAGAAAAACCCAAAATAATTGACGGTACAAAGATCAAAGAAGGTGACGTAGTATTGTCACTACCTTCGTCAGGTGTTCACAGTAATGGTTTTTCATTAATCAGAAAAATCATCTTTGAAAAAATGGGATTTGACTTAAACCAAAAATTCGACAACCTTGAAAAATCACTTGGAGAAGAATTATTAACACCAACCAAAATTTACCATCATGCTGTAAAAGCCATAAACGCCGCAACTGATGTACATGGCTATATCCATATAACAGGCGGAGGACTATATGAGAATATTCCTAGAATAGTACCCGAAGGCTTATGTGCAAATATCGACTTAAAAAACCATACCGTTCCTGAAATATTCAACCTGTTAAAAGAATGGGGCGGAGTGACTACTCTTGAAATGTACTCTACATTTAATATGGGAATGGGACTAATCGCCGTATTTGATAAAAATGATTTGGAAAAAGTCAAAGCTGAACTTGAAAAAGCCGGAGAAGCATACGCGATAATTGGAGAAATCGTAAAAGGTGAAGAAAAAATAAACATACTAAACCTACCTGAATAAACAGGAGTATTATAATGAAATCAGAAACGAAAAACAGCCCTAAAAAAAAGTTAGCAGTATTTATTTCCGGAGGCGGAACCAATCTTCAAGCTATAATTGACAGCATAGCAAGAGGAGAAATTAATGCATCCATTTCGCTAGTAATATCGAGTGATTCTGAGGCTTACGGTTTAACAAGAGCTAAAAAACACGGTATTCCGGTTCATGTTTCAAGATTTACAGGTGAAACAAAAGAAAGAGACTATTTGGAAGTTAAGGAGCTTCTATTAAAAGAAGAAATTGACTTGATAATTCTTGCGGGATTTATGAAAGTAATCCCTGCTGAGTTTGTCAATGCATTTGAACAAAAAATCATTAACCTCCATCCCGCACTTCTTCCACGTCATGGAGGAATCGGGATGTATGGAGATAATGTTCATAGGGCTGTCCTAAGAGAAAAAGACAAAACCTCGGGTGCAACTGTCCACTATGTTGACACAGGATGTGATACAGGCGAAATAATTGCCCAAGGAATGACGAATGTATATAATGACGACAATATAGAAAGTCTAAGTAACAGAATTCACATAATAGAACATAGACTCTTACCTAGAGTCATTGCCGATATATGTGAATAAATTGGAGGGTATGAGAGTATGATGAAGAAAACTGCACTGATTAGTGTTTATTACAAAGACGGTCTGGTAGATTTTGTAAAAGAATTAGTAAAACTTGACTGGGACATAGTATCTACCGGAGGGACTTTAAAAACCCTTAGAGAAGCCGGGATAGAAGCGATAGACGTAACTGAAATAACCGGTTTTCCCGAGATATTAGACGGAAGAGTTAAAACCTTAAGTCCTCAAGTATTTGGTGGAATTCTATTCAGAAGAGAAGAAGAAGAGCATCAAAAAACTATTGCGGAACATAATCTTAGACCGATTGATATGGTAGTTAATATACTGTATCCATTTGAAGAAACTGTAAAAGACCCCAATGCTACAAAACAAGATATCATAGAAAAAATAGATATCGGCGGGCCTTCAATGATTAGAGGTGCTGCCAAAAACTACAAGGATGTTATGATAGTGACATCGAGTGAACAATACGATGAAGTAATAAATGAATTAAAATCCAACCCTAACCCAGGTATCGAATTTAAAATGAATTTAGCAAAAAAAGCATTTATGAGAACAGCAGCATATGATATAGCCATAGCTAATTATTTTATGTCCGAAACAGCAGAGGGAAATCCAGAAGAATTATTTATGCACTTTATAAAAGACAGTGACCTAAGATATGGTGAGAATCCTCATCAATGTGCATCCTATTACAAATCGGACGCGGTTAACGGTACTTTAAATGATGCAAAAATCATACAGGGAAAAGCATTATCGTATAACAATATTTTAGACATAACTGCTGGACTTGACTTTATAACTGACTTTATGGATAGACCGACCGCGATAGGAATTAAACATACGAACCCATGTGCAATAGCAACATCGGATAATATAGAAGAAGCTTATGACAAATGCATAGAGGGAGACAGTGAATCCATATTTGGAGGCATAATAGTACTAAATGAACCTGTAACTGCAGCATTAGCTGAAAAGATGACTTCCTTTTTCTTGGAGATAATCATAGCTCCAAAAATTGAAACTGAAGCTGTTGAGGTATTTAAGAAGAAACCAAACCTAAGAGTACTTGAAATAAGCACTTTGGGACAAAAAGAAAAAGCCGACACTGTCTTTACAAGGGCTTCAGGCGGAATCCTAATTCAAGAAAAGGACAATGACCTATACAATGAACTGGTAACAGTCACAAAAAGAGAACCGAATGAAAGCGAATTAAAAGACCTTATCTTCGCTTATAAAGTTGTAAAATGCCTTAAATCTAATGCCATAGCAATAGTTAAAAATGGTATGACTTTAGGTCTCGGTATAGGAGATGTAAATAGATTCTTTGCAACAACACATGCCCTTGATATGGCTGGAGAAGAAGCTAAAGGTGCAGTAGTTGCGTCAGACGGATTCTTCCCATTTGCAGATTCAATTGCCGAATTTGTAAAATACGGGGTAACGGCAATTATTCAGCCTGGCGGATCAATCAAAGACAAAGATACAATAGAATATGCTGACGAAAATGATATTGCCATGGTATTTACCGGCATGAGACATTTTAGACATTAGGAGGATTTTGATGAAAGTACTTGTTATTGGCTCAGGTGGAAGAGAACATGCACTTTGTAGAAAATTGAGCGAATCAGATAAAGTAAAACAAATATTTTGTGCTCCGGGAAATGCCGGAACCTCAATGATTGCAACAAATCTTGAGATAAATGTAAACGAAATAGAAGCACTCAGTGAATTTGCACTCAGAGAAAAAATAGATTTAACAGTGGTAGGGCCAGAAGATCCATTGGTTGGAGGCATTGTAGATGAATTCAGATCAAAAGGACTCTTGATATTCGGACCTGATAAAGTATCTGCCCAGTTAGAGGGTAGTAAGAGTTTTTCAAAAGAATTTCTTATGAGACATAACATACCTACTGCCAGATATGAGAAACATAACGATTATCATACAGCAGTTGAGGCGCTTAAAAACTTTGATTACCCTGTTGTAATTAAAGCAGACGGATTATGTGCAGGAAAAGGAGTTGTAATCTGTCAGACGCCCATAGAGGCACTATATACATTGAAAGATATACTTGTAGAAAAGAAATTTGGAAGCGAAGGAAAAACCATAATCATAGAGGAATTCCTGGATGGATATGAAGCATCTGTATTTTGCATATGTTCAAATGGTAAACTATTCACGCTCAATACCGCAAAAGACTATAAGAAAATCTACGAAAATGACGAGGGTCCTAATACCGGAGGTGTAGGATGCTTTTCGCCCAATATATTAATTGATGAAAAGACCACATATGAAATAGAAAATATAATAATTCCTCAGATAGAAAAGGGTTTAAAAGAAGATGACTTATTGTTCAGCGGAATCCTATTCATTGGCTTTATGGTAACCCATAAGGGCCCTGAAATTTTGGAATTTAACGTGAGATTCGGCGATCCTGAAACACAGGTATTACTACCTAGAATGGAATCGGATCTATATGACGTCCTATTCAAAGCCTCAAAAGGCGAATTAAAACAAGAGGACATTGTGTTTGGAGATAATACTGTAATGACGGTTATCATAACCTCAGGCGGTTATCCCGGAACATATAAGACCGGATATGAGATAACAGGACTTAATGAGATTGCCGATGTAGACGAGAAACTATTTGTCATCCACAACGGAACAAAAGTTGAAGATGAAAGCATTGTGACATCTGGAGGAAGAGTATTGTCTGTAACAGCAATTGGTAGTACTTTAGAAGAGTGCAGAAGTCTCGTATATGAAAATATTGATACAATAAAGTTCACTAACTCTTATTATAGAAAAGATATTGGTCGCTTTAGCTTGCAATAGTTTTAAAAAGTGATATTATGTTCATGTAAAGTACTAAGTTATTTACAACATAATATCACTTTTTTATTAGGAGGGGTTCGATGAAAACAGATGTACAAATTGCTCAAGAAGCCATAATGGAACCGATTTCTGTAGTTGCGGAAAGGATTGGACTAAACGAGGAAGATCTTATTCATTATGGTAAGTATAAAGCTAAGGTAAACTTGGATGTATTATATGGAAAAGAAGATCAACCGGATGGGAAACTAATCCTTGTTACCGCAATTAATCCAACACCAGCAGGAGAAGGAAAAACCACTGTTAATATTGGACTATCCATGGCTTTAAACAAATTGGGTAAAAAAACAATAACCGCATTAAGAGAACCATCATTAGGACCAAGCTTCGGAGTTAAAGGGGGAGCAGCAGGTGGTGGACATGCACAAGTAGTACCGATGGAAGACATTAATATGCATTTCACCGGTGATTTTCATGCCATAACTACTGCACATAACCTAATTTCAGCTCTTCTTGATAATCACCTACAACAAGGTAACGAATTAAAAATAGATACAAGAAGAATAATCTGGAAGAGAGTTCTGGACATGAACGATAGAGCTCTAAGAAATATAGTAGTTGGTCTAGGCGGTAAACCAAATGGAGTACCAAGAGAAGACGGATTTGACATTACCGTTGCCTCTGAAATAATGGCAATACTTTGCTTAAGTAAAAATCTTATGGATTTAAAAGAGAGAGTTGGAAACATATTAGTAGCCTACAGTACAGATAATAAGCCAATATTTGCGAGAGATCTAAAAGCTGAAGGTGCAGTTGCACTTGTAATGAAGGATGCTGTAAATCCAAACTTAGTACAAACTTTGGAAAACACACCTGCATTTATCCATGGTGGACCATTTGCTAATATAGCTCATGGATGCAACTCTATGCTTGCCACAAAACTTGGACTTAAAACTGCAGACTATGTAGTCACAGAAGCAGGATTCGGTGCAGACCTTGGAGCAGAAAAGTTCTTTGATATAAAAGCTAGATTTGGTGATTTAAAGCCATCTGCTGCAGTAATAGTTGCTACAGTAAGAGCATTAAAACACAATGGTGGAGTTGCTAAAGCAGATTTGGGAACAGAAAACCTTGCAGCACTTGAAAAAGGTTACGCAAATCTACAACAACATATTGAAAACATCAATAAATTTGGTGTTCCAGCAGTAGTTGCTGTAAATAGATTCCCAACAGATACCGAAGCAGAGCTTAATTATGTAATAGAGAAAACAAAAGAATTAGGTTCAGTAGCTGTTCTATGTGAAGTTTGGGCAAAAGGTGGAGATGGTGGTCTTGATTTAGCAAAAGCTGTAATTGAAACTATCGAAACAAAAGAGAGTAACTTTAAACCATTATACGATGTAAATCTACCTATCAAGGAAAAACTAAACATTATAGCAACTGAAATATACAGAGCAGACGGAGTAGAATACTCTAAAGCCGTAGATAAGAAAATAAAAGAAATCGAGGATCAGGGACTTGGAAATATGCCAATTTGTATGGCAAAAACCCAATACTCATTCTCAGATGATCCAACACTACTTGCTGCACCAAGAGGATTTAAAATCAGTATTAAAGACATAAAAGTCAGTGCAGGAGCAGGGTTCATAGTTGCACTTACCGGAGACATAATGACAATGCCGGGATTACCAAAAGTACCTGCTGCTAACAATATAGATATTAAAGAAGATGGTGAGATAGTAGGTCTATTTTAACGAAGGAGTGGAGCAATGACAACAAATCCAAAATACAGATCAGATCAATTAGATGAATTCTTTGATGCGATTCTAATGCTCGAGACGAAGGAAGACTGTTACAAATTCTTTGAAGACGTTTGTACGGTTAGAGAACTTAACTCAATTTCGCAAAGACTGGAAGTAGCTAAACTACTAAAAATCAGAAAAACTTATAACGAAATTGAAAAAGAAACCGGAGCTTCTACTGCCACTATAAGCAGAGTTAACAGATCATTACACTATGGAGCAGATGGTTACGAACTTGTTCTGGATGCACTTATTGCCAGAAACCTTAAGAAAAAAGGGAAATAAGATAAGAAAGCTGAGAGTTTACTCTCAGCTTTTTGTTTAGTAGGTGAGAAATATGAAATGTAAAAATGCAGTAATATTGGCAGGCGGTAAAAGCAGGAGAATGAAATTCGATAAGCAGGAACTGGAAATAAATGGCGAAAAACTAATTGGACGAACAATTCAAATCCTGAGTACCATATTTGATGGGATCACTGTAGTTACAAACAGACCCGAACTATACGAAAAATACAAAGTAAATACCATATCTGACATATACCCGGGTTTCGGACCTATCTCAGGAATTCACACCGCACTACACCACGCCAAAGACGATCTGATATTTGTAATGGCTTGCGACATGCCCTATATAAACCTTGAATTCATAAAATACCTGGACAAAGAATACCAAGACGAAGACGGTGTAATCACCACAAAAGGAAATCATATAGAACCCCTAAATGCCATATACAGTAAAGCACTCCTAGGGAAAATAGAAGAAAACATAAGAAAAGGCAAATACAGAATCAGCGACCTGGTGGCAGTATCAAGATTTAAACTAATAGATGAAGAAAAAGCAAAAAAATTCGATCCGGACTTAAAAATGTTTAGAAACCTCAACACACCGGAAGACTTGGAAGAACTATTAAACCACCTAAAGTCAAATTAAAACCAAAAGAAAACTCCCCTAAATAAAAACAGGGGAGTTTTTTATTGGGGTGAGTTAGCGGTTTAAGTGTAAATACAGCAGTTGGGATTCTTCAAATTCTTTCTTGGTATATCTCTCCCTCAGTCAACTAAGTTGACAGCTCCCTCGTCAGATGGAGCCAAGAGTGAATTCCCAAGAACGGAGTGATTGGCTAGAATTCGACTGCCGTCAGATGGAGCCAATAAAAGAACAAACAGATTGGCAACCGCATTGCCTCCATCTGACGAGGGAGGTGGGTTTGTGAAACAAACTCGGAGGGAGAGAAATACAAAAGCGACATCTCTACGTCGCTACTTCTAAAATCTAACTTCAAACCTCTAACTTCTCACATCTAAACTTGTGAGGTGGGTTTGTGAAGCAAACTCGGAGGGAGAGAAATATATAAATAGTTGGAATTCAATAATTCCTTCTTTTCTTCTCCTTCGCTACTTGTCACTTCCAGCTCACCAGTTGAGTTGGATGGCTGTGTGGGTTTGGTCGTGAGTGTAAATACAGCAGTTGGAATTCTAAGAATTCCGTCTTTGTATATCTATCCCTCAGTCAGCATGGCTGACAGCTCACCGGTGGAGTTGGAAAGTTGTGTGAGATTAGAGATAAGTCTGAAATACAAAGGTAGAATTCTGCGAATTCCTTCTTGATATATCTCTCCCTCAGACAACGGAGTTGACAGCTCACCGGTTGAGTTAGATGGTTGTGTGGGTTTGGTCGTGAGTTTAAAATATATTAGTTGGAATTTTTTAAATTCCTTCTTAATAAATCTCTCCCTCAGTCAGCACAGCTGACAGCTCCCTCGTCAGATGGAGCCGATAAAAAAAGAATTCTCTTAGCCTCCCTCTGACGAGGGAGGTGGGTCGCCTAAGCGACTCGGAGGGAGAGAAAACCACGAATAGTAGGAATTCCTGAGAATTCCTTCTTCTTATCTCCTTTGATACTTGTTGCAGACAGCTCACCGGTTGAGTTGTATGGTAGTGTAAGATTAGAGATAAGTCTGAAATACAAAGGTAGAATTCTGCGAATTCCTTTTTGATATATCTCTCCCTCAGTCAACGGAGTTGACAGCTCCCTCGTCAGATGGAGCCAATAAAACATAAAGCGACATCTTCACGTCGTTACATATAAAGTCTTACATCTAACCTCAAACCTCTTACATCTGCTTTTTAGGTAGGTTTCATGCAAAGAATTCCCAACAACGAAGTGATTAATTAGAATTCGACGACCTCTACATACATAAAGGTAAATGTGTGCACTGCAAAACTTAATCGCAATCAAAAAAGGAACCCAAAGGATTCCTTTAAATCAAAACTATACATTAAATCTAAACAGCACAACATCACCATCTTGCATGATGTACTCTTTACCTTCTAATCTGACAGCGCCTTTTTCCTTGGCGTGGAGCATGGAACCGTGTTTTACAAGTTCATCGAAACCGATGGTTTCGGCTCTGATGAAGCCTCTTGAGATGTCGGTGTGGATTTTTCCGGCAGCATCAACTGCTTTAGTGCCTTTCTTAATTGTCCAGGCTCTGGTTTCTTGCTCTCCGGTGGTTAAGAAACTTATCAAACCCAATAAACTGTAACCTGATCTGATTAAAGTGTTTAAGCCGGATTCTTTCAAACCCATTTCTTCTAAAAATTCTTGACGATCTTCATCAGAAAGTCCGGTTAATTGTTGTTCGATATCAGCGCTTATAACAACAACTTCGGAACCTTCTTCTTTTGCAAATTTTTTGATTTCACTTACATGAGGATTGCTTGCACCATCGTCAGCTACATCGTCTTCAGAAACATTTGCCACATATATAATTGGTTTCAAGCTAAGTAAATTAAAATCTTTTAGTAGTTTCTTTTCGTCATCATTTAAATCTAAAACCCTAGCTGATTGACCTTGTTCTAAAACCGCTTGAATTTTTTCGAGAAGCTCAACTTCCGGTCTAAGCTTTTTATCAGCCTTTGCTGCTTTAGAAGTTCTTTCCAGTCTTCTTTCTATCATTTCTAAATCAGAAAAAATCAATTCTAAATTTATAGTCTCGATATCTCTCATTGAATCAATACTTCCATCAACATGGACGATATCGTCACTATCAAAACATCTTATAACCTCAACAATTGCGTCGACTTCTCTTATATGTGATAGAAACTTATTACCGAGGCCTTCACCTTTACTGGCACCTCTTACCAAACCTGCAATATCGAAAAACTCTATAACTGCAGGGATTATTCTCTTTGAGCCACTAATGTCAGACAAAACTTTTAATCTAGAGTCAGGTACTTCAACAACTCCCACATTAGGATCTATTGTACAAAATGGATAATTTGCGGCCTCTGCACCTGCTTCAGTAATTGCATTAAATAATGTACTTTTACCAACATTGGGAAGACCTACTATTCCTAACTTCATAAAAACCCTCTTTCTAATTGAATTCACTAAATATTATAGTAATAATAGGATTAAATAGCAAGCAGTTAATAGTAGACTTAAATAAACTTGAATAATATATAACAAGAAAAATTATCAAAATAATGTTAAAATCAATAATTAATAAATGGTTTTGAATACTCAACTTAATATAAACTGAACAAATTATTATAAAAATGTAATTAAATTTAAAACAAGCCATAAAGACGATAGTTATTAAATCAACGTGTTTGATTGAAAATTAGAGTGAAAAAATGAAACTTTGTTTAAAAAATCAGTTGAAGAGAAAATAGTTATAACATAACATGAAATATCGATTCATGCTACTGATCCGTTAGTATCAAATATCGTTTTCAAATATAAAATAAATCCTGCAAAATAAAGATCTTTATAATGTTGGAGTTTAGATGTTGTTAAAGCAATATCGATGAATAAACACTAACTGTTGACAAGATAGATGAAATAAAAGATTCAGTGACAATGTAAAAAAATATCTGTATTCTGCATATACAGATAAATAATGACATATCCTAAACAAGCACCTAAGTGTGAATATTGCAAGGTTTTGAGGCGATATTATACGATATTTAAGGGAATATAAAGAGATTAGTATAACTGCGAAAATTTGCAAGATTTCCACATTTATGTTAGTATTTATACGACTATTAATAAATAGTATTATTTTATGATAATAATTAGTATACACTTACGATTTATGACAAATCAAAAGTTTATTTTAATTTAATAAATTTTTTGAATAATAAAGATAAGCTTTATAATATAAAGGAGAGAATCATGTACGAGAAGCATGAAAATGGAATATTAAGTAATTGGAGATTTCTAATAGGCGATATCATTTCACTTCTAATTGCCTTGTTTATAGCATATTCAATAAAGAATTTATATGGTGGTTTAATAAATAAGGACCACTATATTTATTTAGCGATATTAATCCCTTTTTTAGTTGTCACAATAGTGTTTTTTTATGAAAATTACCGTGACATTCTTAATAGAGGCTATTTTATTGAGTTCAGCAAGAGCTTTATACTTACCTTTCATGTATTTGTTTTGACATCATTAATACTCTTCTTAATGAAAGTAAGTGTTTCGTTCTCGAGATTTCTTCTGATTATATGGTTTTTAATTAGTTTTGCCATTGTTTATGCTACAAGAGTTTTATTAAAACATATAATAAAGAAATCAAAAAAACATGGGGATGCTAAAAAAATACTACTTGTTACTAATTATGATGATATAGAAAAAAACTCTAAAAAATTAGAAGATAGAATTGACAGAAACTACTCCATTATTGGAGTAGGGATAATAGGCAGCGACAATGATGAAGTCAATAATGTCGATAATCTAATTTATGGAGAAAGAAATATATTAAAATACGTTTTAGACGAACCTGTTGACGAAGTAGTCATTCTAGGAATCAACTATTCACAGTCGATAATGGACTTTATGAAAGACATAAACTCTATGGGAGTTACCGCACACTACCATTTTAAAGAATTGGTATCCGGTTTCAAACATGCACAAGTGCAGGAGATAGGCGGATTGAGCATACTTACAAGCTACATAAACTATGCCAGTGACAGAGGCCTCTTCTTAAAAAGACTCTTAGACATTGTAGGAGCAATTGTCGGACTCATACTTACCTTTATCATATCTATCGTTATCGTTCCGCTAATAGTATTTACATCAAAAGGTCCAATACTATTTAAACAAAAACGTGTAGGTAGAAATGGAAGGATATTTAATTTTTATAAATTCAGATCGATGTATGCTGATGCAGAAGAAAGAAAAAAAGAACTTATGAAACATAATGAGATGAAAGGGCATATGTTCAAGATGGAAAATGTTCCACGTATAACACCTATTGGAAAGTTCATAAGAAAAACAAGCCTTGACGAATTTCCGCAGTTTTGGAATGTACTCAAAGGTGACATGAGTTTGGTTGGAACCAGACCACCAACCCTTGATGAATATGAGAAATACGAAATGCATCATAAATCCAGACTTGCCATGAAACCCGGAATTACCGGCATGTGGCAAGTGAGTGGAAGAAGCGATATACAAGATTTCGAAGAAGTAGTTTCGTTGGATAGAGAATACATTGATAACTGGTCATTTGGTATGGACTTTAGACTATTATTTAAAACAGTTTCAATTGCTATTCTAGGAAGAGGAGCAAAATAAGAGGTGACTAATATTGAACAGACGCAATAAAATAGGATTATTATTATACCTATTAAATCTCTTAGTGGCATTTAGCTTGTCTTTTATAATTATTTATTATAAATTACTTCCATCAAGAATACGATTAATAACGATAGGGGCACTAATACTTATACAAGTGCTTTTTGGTTATTTAACCTTTAAAAAGATGAAAAGCAAGTGGTTTCGATACATCACGAATGCATTTATTATTATTATTTTACTTGCGAACGCATATACAACATATGCACTTAAAACCGGTATGGACTCACTTGGTAAAATAACTGAAGAACCTATGAAAGAAGAGATAGCATTTTCTTTTGTCGTTTTAAAAGATTCAGAAATAAAGGATTTAGATGCAATAGCAGCAGCAAAAGTTTTGAAACCTACTAAGCAAGATCAAAACAATATAGATGCTTACTTAAAACAAATAACAGAACTTAAAAACACCAGCATATCAACAGTTGACTGTAATGACTATGTCGAAGGTGCAAACCAAATAATTTTAGACAAATCAAAAGTCTTATTACTTAACGAAACTTACAGATCTCTTATAGATGAGCAAGTACCTGGCTTCAGTGAAAAAACAAGGATTGTCGCTCCAAATAAGATATCCATAGCAACAAAGCCAATTGTAAAAGATGTAAAGTCAATGAATCCATTTGTCATGTATATAAGTGGAATTGACACTTATGGAAGTTTATCATCAGTATCAAGATCAGATGTCAACTTATTATTAACAGTCAATCCAAACACTAAAAAGATACTGATTGTTTCTGTGCCTAGGGACTCTTATGTGCCAATTGCAGGTGGAGGAAACAACGAAAAAGACAAATTGACTCATGCAGGTATATACGGAATTAGCAGCTCAGTTCAAACTCTAGAGAACTTATTTGATATCGATATAAACTATTATACCAGAATCAACTTCTCTTCTCTGGTTAGAATTGTAGACGTACTTGGAGGAATTCATATTCATAATAATCAAGCATTTACTTCTTCTAGCGGGAAGTATACATTTCCACTAGGGACACTACATTTAAATGGTGAAGAAACTCTTGCTTTTGCAAGGGAACGGTATTCATTTAAAGATGGTGATATAGATAGAGGGCGAAACCATGAAAGAATACTTAAAGCGATAATAGAAAAAATGCTTTCACCCAAAATTCTATTGAATTATGCAGATGTATTACAAGTAATCATGAGCTCATCGGAAACAAATATACCGAAAGAAAAAATAATTGAACTAGTTAACAGTCAATTAGAAACATCTACTTCTTGGAAAATAGATACAACGGAAGTAAAAGGGAACTCTCAATCAGGACTTCCATCATATGCAATGCCTGGTTGGAATTTATACATGTATGTGCTTGAAGAAAGTAGTATAGGTAATGTTAGTAAGTTGATAAAAGATATATCAAATAATAACAACTAAATGAATTTTAGAGCATAGATTACTTTACCAATTAAGAATCAAAAAGGTAATTCATTTTTAGCGAATTATAAAATTCCAATTAAAGATTATTTTTAAGGCTTTTAAGCAATAGGTTCCTTAAATAAACTATTTCAAAGCTCATTTGAAAAAATTTTTTTATGTAGATTGGACCGTATTCTTAACCATCCTATAAATAGAAATTTGTATTAATTATATCATATACGAGATGAAAATAGATGAACCTATGATGCTAATCTAATGGAGTTAATATTTATAGATGTTTTAGTATAAGTTTAGCATAAACGACAATAAAAATAATTTTGTCAAAAACATTATAGTTAGATCATTAACAGGAGGAATATATGAATAAAATATATAGAAAGTACATTAAAAGAATCTTAGACTTATTAATTGCAATTCCAAGTTTAATAATTATTTCTCCGTTATTCTTAATTATATGGTTTTTGGTCAAACTAGAAGAACCACAGAGTCCAGCAATTTTTAGACAGGTTCGTTGTGGAAAGCATAAAAAACCATTTGAGATGTATAAGTTTAGAAGTATGTCTTCATCTGCGCCAAAAAATAAGTCAACACGCGAATTTAAAGATTCTGATAAATATATCTCAAAACTAGGTAGATTCATACGTTTAACCAGTATAGATGAACTTCCTCAAATTATTAATATTATTAAAGGAGATATGAGTTTTGTAGGACCAAGACCCGTAATATATGAAGAAGTTCAATTAATTAAAGCTAGAGAAGAGGTTGGTGCATATGAAATATTACCTGGAATCACAGGATTTGCTCAAATAAATGGTAGAGATGAAATAGATATAGTCAAAAAAGCTGAGTACGATGGGGAATATTTTAGAAGAATGAACATAATTACTGATACATATTTATCTTTTATGTCAATTCCAATTGTATTATTACGAAAGGGACATAAAGATAATGGTAAATAATTGTTAAGCACTCATTAAATTATACATTTAAATAATTAAAAAACTAATGAAATCAATGAAATGTTGTAAAACTAATAACCTATAATAGATGTATATGGCGTTTAGAAATATAAAATTATTAACGTTTTTTTATCAAACTGTAAAATGTGAGTTTTATGAATAAATATTATTTATAACGATGCAAGAGCCATAGAAAATAGATTTAGAAAATTATTGATACAGGATTTATGAGTTATTACAACGTGTTAATTTCTCCACAAATCCTGATTATTAATTAAGATTTAAAATATGGGTATTAATCTTATTAATATTGAGTATCTTAGACTATGAGTTAATTATAATAATGAGATTTGTTCTTAAGTTTAAAAGTGATCAATTTAAGCTGTAATTATAACAAAATATATGTGAGGAGGAAAAAATGAACTTTTCGGTATTAATGTCTGTATATATAAATGAGAAACCAGAGTATCTCTCAAGATCATTAGATAGTATTCTAAAATTTCAAAGTATAAAGCCAACTGAGGTAATACTTATACAAGATGGTAAATTAACTGAAGAATTATACGGAGTGATTGAAAAATACACTAAATTATATCCATCTATATTAAAAACTTATAAATTGGAAAATAATGTAGGATTAGGGAAAGCTCTTAATATAGGATTAAAAAAGTGCAACTATGACTTAATAGCTCGGATGGATACCGATGATATTGCTGTTGAGAATAGATTTGAACTTCAACTAGATTATTTGCTAAATAACGAAGATATATCTGCGGTAGGTGGAAATATTATAGAATTCGATAAAGGTCCAGAAGATGTCATTGCAAAGAAAGTTATGCCAACGGATAAAGATGAAGTTTATAATTACGCTAAAAAAAGATGTCCAATTAATCATATGACAGTTATGTTTAGAAAAAACCATATACTAGATGTTGGTGGATATGTACCATTATTGTTAGCTGAAGATTATTATCTTTGGGTGAGATTACTGTATTCAGGATACAAAATTGCTAATATAGATGAAGTATTATGCTTGATGCAAAGTGGGAGAGATATGTATGAACGAAGGGGCAAGAAGTCATATTATAAAAATATTGGATTTATATACAAGGAGATGTATGAAAACAAGATGATTAACAAAATCCAACAAATTATTTACACATTAGGTATGAAAACATTTATATCAATGCCACCAATTGCAAAAAAAGTTATATATCAAAATTTTTTAAGAAACAAACAAAAAGGTGATATCTATTGAAAAATGAAACCTTAAATAGGAAACACGATATAAGACTTTCTAATTTAATCGATAAATTATCTGTGCTTTTAGTATCAATTTTTTTTCCACTTAATATATTTGATAAAATGCTATTAGGCAAAAGATTAACAATTGATTATCTTATATTAGGAATAGTTTTAGTTTTGGTTATATTTAATTCAATTGTCTTAAAAAGAAATTTAAGCATTGGTCTTTCAGTAATTTTACCGATACTAATTTTATTAATACCTACTTCAATAATCAATCCTATAGATTCGTTTAAATTAGCAAGAATTATTATATATACTTTTTCATTTACGCTTATAGGAGTTAACTTATTTAATATTAAAGAAAATATTCTCTTATTTATGAAATTACTTGCTTTATGGGGATTTATTTTAGCATTATTAAGTATAGGTTTAGGACAAAAAGCTCAAGACAATAGATTGAGTTTGTTTGGGAGCAATCCTATTTGGTTAAGTAGAGAAATAGGCATTACCGTTATATATTTATATTTACTGTATTTAACTAATAAGATTTCTATATTTCAGTTTTTATTATTTAGTATTATACCTATATTTGCGATGATAAGAACATTATCACTAGGTCCAATGATTTCTCTTTTTTTATGCTTGATAATTTTGACTTTTATTTTTGATGTTAGGAATAAAAACTTTAGGTTATTTTATGTAATTCCTATAATTATAGTTGTTCTTATTATCATGTTCCGTTTTTTACCTAAGGAATTACTTTCTAGATATATAGGGAATAGTGAAAGCAACTTATCAAGAAACTATAGGATGCAAATGTATGTATTATGCATTAATTTAATTTCCAAGTATCCCCTTGGAATAGGTATAGGGCAATTTTATCGTTATAGTCCATATTATTTTTTGACTTATCCCCATAATATTATATTAGAAGCATTGGTTGAGGGAGGATGGCTTTTTGGTACATATATAATTTATACTATTTTTTCTTCGTTAAGATACTTTTATAAAAACATATTCAGTGATTATTCGTTATTATATGTATTTTCAATATTTTCTTTTTCAGTATTAAATTCGATGGTAAGTGGGGATCTTCTAAGTACAAAGCTTATATTTTTTTGCTTAGGCGTCTACTGTGCAAAAAAGTATGGATTGAAAATAGTAATTAGATAATTTTATGAAAAGAGGAATATTATGCTTGATTTATTATATTTATCATTTGTAGGTATTGATGATAAAAATTACAAAGGAGTAAACAATAAAATACTAGGACAACTTGATGCTTTAGAAAGCCTTAGTTATTCAACAAAACTATTAACATTTAACAAAAATGGTTTAATTATATATGAGAAAGAAAGCCAAAAGTTAATTAAACCATATAGAATAAAGAGAATGTTAAAGAATTATAGAAGAATAGGTTTTGTAAAAGAAATAGTTTCAGAAATAGTATCACAGAATCCACGTATTCTATATATTAGGTACAATCTATCTGAACCCTTTTTTATAAGTATTTTAAAATCTGTTCGAAGTAAAATAAACGGAATAATTGTTGTAGAAATTCCATCATATCCATATGAATTAGAGCTTAACCCTATTAAACGGAAAATTGATAGCATTTTTAGCAAGAATTTAAATAAATATGTTGATTATTTAGCTTTAACTACAAAAAAATATGATAGCATTTTCGGAGTGAATGCTATTTATATTGGAAATGGAATTTCTATGAATAAGAGTTTTGAAGTTAATAACAAAAAGACGAACAAGCTTATATTATCAGGAGTTGCACTCATTTCAAACTGGCATGGATATGATAGGATTATTCGGGGACTAAGGAGTTATTATGATTCTAATAATTCTGTAGAAATTGAAGTTAGAATAATAGGGCTGGGTCCAGAATATCATAATCTCATTAGATTGGTTGAAAGAATGAATTTAACAAATCACGTAAAGTTCTTAGGAATTTGTGAAGGTGACAAGTTATTAGATGAATACGCTAAAATGAATATGGGAATAGGTGCTTTAGGAATTTATAGGAAGGGTTTAGATGAGGCAGTTACACTAAAAATTCGTGAGTACTGTGCATTTGGTTTACCTTTTATTTATGCAGGTAATGATCCTGATATAACCGGAAAATTCGAGTATGCATTACAATTTCCTAATGATAATAGCGATATTGATATAAATAAAATAGTAGAATTTTATGATAAAATCTCTAGTAGTACACCAGATTATAAAGAAAAAATAAAAGAATTTGCTTATGAAAATTTGTCATGGGAAAGTAAAATGAAGGACTTTCTTCTGAAATTGGATAGTTACAGGGATAAAATAATTGAAGATAAAGAGAGATAAGTATGGCAATTACAGGGATATTGTTAATAATAGTACAGATATTTTCTAAAGTTCTAGGATTTTTTAGAGAAGTAGTGCTTTCAAATTATCATGGAGCATCTTTCATTACTGATGCATTTTTAGTTGCTATGACTCTTCCAGTTCATATATTCAGTATATTTAGTTCTGCCATTGCTGTTAGTTTTATACCAGTCTATAACAAGATTAAAGACGCAGATGGCGAGATAGTATCTGAAAAATATACTTCGAACTTGATTAACGTAACATTTATACTTACAGTAATTATTTCTATTTTACTGTACTTGTTTACAAAACCATTAGTAAAGATCATTGCAGTTGGTTTTAATGAACAAACATTTTTATTAGCGATAAATCTTACTAGAATTGCAATTTTTAGCATTCTGTTTCTAGGCATGACTAGCATATTAGTGCCGTATTTAAATATTAATAATAAGTTTGTCATTCCATCAATGATTGGTATTCCATTGAATTTGTCAATTATTCTTGGGATAGTTTTATCATCTAAAACTTCGATAACTATGCTTGCATATGGGATACTTCTAGGTCATGGATTACAATTAATTCTTTTATTACCTTCTTTACATAAGGTTAAGTATAAACATACTTTAAGAATTAAGTTAAATGATGAAAATTTAAAGTATATGTTTTTCCTATCAATTCCTGTTATCATAGGAAATTCTGCGAATCAATTGAATACAATTGTAGACAGAACGATTGCTTCAACTATTAAGGTAGGTGCATTATCAGCATTAAGTTATGCAATTAGACTAAATTATTTTACTCAAGGAATCATTGTTATTCCTTTAGTTACATTAATGTATCCTAAACTATCTAACTTAGTTACTAGCAAAAAACACAATGAACTAATTAAACTTATAAATAAATATGTGTCTTTTATAACAATTTTAATAGTACCAACTATGATTGGAGGAGCTATACTAAGTAAAGAGATAACAAGTGTACTTTTTTTAAGAGGTGCATTTGATGAGAATGCTTTAGAAATGACACATATAGCTGTAAAATTTTATATTCTCGGAGCCGGAGGATTAGCATTTAGAGAAGTATTTTCAAGAATACTTTATGCACATAATGATACAAAAACACCCGTAAGAAATACTGTAATTACAGTTGTTATAAATATCATCCTAAATATTATTCTTTCAAAATTAATGGGAATTGGTGGTCTCGCACTTGCTACTAGTATTTCTGCAACAATATCAGCTGTATTAATGAAAAAAGGAACAGATAAACTAATAACTAACAAGGAAACTTACTATAGAAATTATTCAAAATATTTTAAAATTATTGTTTCAGGTGTAATAATGGGGATGTCTATTTTATTTTATAAATATTTTTGTTCAACAACAATTAGTTCATTTCTATTATTTATCGAATTGAGTATTGGTATTATAACTTATATTGTTATGCTTTTTATTCTTAAAATTGATGAAATCAATGATATTAAGCAATTTATTAAAGATTATAGAATAAAGATAAAATAAAGGATAGGTTAAACAAAATAAATTGTTGTTATTTATTGTTAATAACATAAATAATATACAATAAATAATACTTAAAATAATACTTATGACAATACTACCGGTAATTGAGTCTCGCGGTTCGATACCGGTGGAAATTGTGACGGATTATAGTAACATGGGGGCATTGAGTGGGTGTATATGGTATTTGTCAACATGGGAATGAAGTACGCACTACAAGTAAATGCGCAGGGAAATTTAATTGCAAGCTTTATCATGCTTGGAATTAGTTATGGCTTTTTACATATTATTAATTAGTGCAGATGCTAATAAAATAAGCAAAAATATTAAGCAAAAGTAATATTAGAGCATGAATGACAAATATCAGTTAAATTATTGTAATATTAATTGAATTCATCTTTTGAATATTATATACTTAGTAAGTGGGATTTATAAAAAGTTTTGGGAGAGTGAATAGATGGAAGAAATTAGCTTATTAGAGCTTTGGTATGGGATAAGAAAGAGAATACTATTTATAATATTTCTAACCTTGTTGTTTGGAGCTGCTGCATTTGGAGTGAGTAAATTTTTAATTACTCCTCAATATGAGGCAAGCACTACCATGGTCATTGGTAAACCAAAGGATTATGGTCAAGAAAATTCAGATATGATTAAATATAGTGATATACAGCTGAACCAGAAGCTTGTCACTACTTATAGTGAGATTATTAAATCAAGAGGTATTGCAAAACAAGTTATAGACAATTTGGATTTGAATGTCGAAGTTAAAGAGCTTGCCAAGGCAGTGTCCGTTCAGACTGTAAAAGACACTGAGGTAATTACCGTTAAGGTTATTGATACCATACCTCGTAGAGCTGTAGATATTGCAAATGAGACGTCCGAGATTTTTAGGGATTCTATCAAGGTTATAATGAATATAGACAATGTTCAGATTCTTGATGCTGCAGAGCTCCCTGAAAAACCTATTAAGCCGAGTGTACTAAGAAATACAGCTATCGGTTTGATTCTTGGATTGTTTATAAGTGTTGGTATTGCGATTGTTAAAGAGACCCTGGATACTACAATTAAATCTCCTGAAGAGATTACATCGGAGTTTAATTTGACTGTTTTAGGGGTTATTCCTAATGTTAAATCTGGAGGGTTAAATGAGTAAGAAACATAATTACTACGGAAAAAGTTCGGTGCTCGATGAAGCATTTGTTACTCTTAGAACGAACATACAGTTTTCGGAAGTAGATAAAAAGAATAAGTCACTCGTAATTACTTCTTCTGATCCTTCTGATGGAAAATCTAGTGTTGCTGTAAGGCTTTGTAAGTCTTTTGCACAAACAAATGTGAGAGTAATTCTAGTCGACTGTGACCTTAGGAACCCTTCTGTCGGTAAGGTTGCGAAAGTCGATAATAATATAGGTGTAACTAATGTTCTAGTTCAACATATTGATTATAAAGAGGCTATAATAAAGGATTCTAATCATCCGTTTTTGGATTATTTATTAACCGGGCCTATTCCTCCAAATCCTGCCGAGTTGTTGGGAACAGAGGCTATGAAGGCGCTGGTTAAACAGCTTGAAGCTGATTATGATTATGTTGTATTTGATTCTCCGCCGGTAGGACTTCTATCGGATGCTTCGATTCTTGGTACAATAACAGATGGTGTAATACTTGTTATTGCTCAAAATGAGACCAGAACAGAAGATATCAAAAGGGCAATCAATAGAGTAGAACATGTAGGAGGAAAGATAATCGGGGCTGTGTTAAACAAGGTTGATATTACAACTAAACGCGGTGCCAAGAATTATTATAATTATTATTAGGTTATTAAAATGATCGATATTCATAATCACATAATACCCGGAGTGGATGACGGTTCTGTATCTATAGAGGATTCTATGGAAATGGTTAAGCAGTATATCGCATCAGGATACAAGGGTGTAATATGTACAAGTCATCATTATCCTCAAAAGTATGATGTTACGGCTGAGATGATAAAAGATGGCATTAAACTCTTGAATGAAGAGTGTAAGAAACAAGGTTTGGTTTTTTCTTTTTATCCCGGTAATGAGATTTACTTGGATGAAAGTACCTTGACTAAACTTGATAAAAGAGAGATATCTTCTTTAAACGGAAGTAGATATGTGCTGATAGAATTACCTTTTCTAACTAAACCTCATTATGCACGTAGTTTAATCTATCAATTACAGCTAAAGGGTTATATACCTATTTTGGCTCATGTTGAGAGATACAAGTATGTTCAAGATGATTTAGACTGGCTTTTGGATTTTATTAAGTCCGGCTGTTTGATGCAGGTAAACATAAGCAGTATATCCAGGGATAAAAACTCTGATGAATACAAAACTATTATGACTCTATTAAAACGCAATATGGTTCATTTTATTGCAACTGATGCTCATCGCAGCACATGGAGAACTCCTGAAGTATCAAAAGAGCTTGAAATGTTCAGAAAGGTCTTGGGAGCTGATGAGTTTCAAAGAGTTGCACTGGTAAATCCGGTGAAGGTAATCAGTGATGAGTTTATAAGCTCTGCATATGAGAAGATAATTTTTGAGGAAGAAAAGGAAAAAAATAAAAAGCCGGGCGTGTTTGCAAGAATATTTAAAAGATTGGGATGGGGTGAAAAGTAAATGCGAAAATTGATTATACTCATTATTTCGTTTTTGATAGTTTTTACCGGTTGTGTTGCAAAAAAAGTAGAAGAACCCTATGAATCAATGCGAAAAGACAAGGTTGTAAAAACTGCATTTGATAAAGTAGATGAAAAAGAAGAATCAAAAGATGAGGAAAAGGAAGATAAGGAGAAAACCGATTTTAATGAGGTAGAAAAACCCAAAGTCGAGACTGAACCTGAAGAAGAGCCTGAAGAACCTACTAAAAAGTACTCTAAAGTTACTGCAGACATATTAAATATGAGATTTGTAGCCAGTGAACAGAGCAGTGTTATAAGGCAGTTATATTTAGATGAGATAGTTGAAGTCTTAAATGTAACCGGAGATTGGGCTTCTGTTAAAATTGGTGAAGATTCCGGATATGTAAATTCTACTTATCTTGAAGAACTTCAAGTAAAAAAAGTTAAAAATGAAGGGACTTCTCTTAGAGCTTCAACCTTCGAAAATGCCGCTACCATCGCTAATCCACTTAAAGACGAAGATGTCATAGTCCTTGAGAGTTTAACCGTTGAGGACGTTGAATGGGAACATGTAAAAGTAGGTGAACTTGAAGGTTATTTATTGAAGAGTGAATTAAGATAAGGGTAAAGACTATAATTAGATAAAAATAGAAGTTTTATGAATTAGACAGTTAGTATGCTGTCTAATTTTTTTGGTGCAAAATCCATATTTAGTTGGGTGGGGTGGAAGTGGCGTGGGGTTTGTTGTTAGTTTAAATATAGCAGTAGAATTCTTCGAATTCTTTTTTTATATCTCTCCCTCAGTCAGCAGAGCTGACAGCTCACCGGTGGAGTTGGATGGTTGTGTGGGATTAGTCGTGAGTGTAAATGTAGCAGTTGGAATTTTTCAAATTCCTTCTTTGTATGTCTCTCCCGAGGAGTTATGTAGTTGTGAGAGATTAGAGATAAGTCTGAAATACAAGGGTAGAATTCTTCGAATTCTTTTTTTTATATCTCTCCCTCAGTCAGCAGAGCTGACAGCTCACCGGTGGAGTTGGATGGTTGTGTGGGATTAGTCGTGAGTGTAAATGTAGCAGTTGGAATTTTTCAAATTCCTTCTTGGTACATCTCTCCCTCAGTCAGCACAGCTGACAGCTCCCTCGTCAGATGGAGGCTCTCAAAGACTTATTTCATATGGAAATGACTAATACATAAATAGCAAATGGAGAAAGTAAAACTCTTATTGTTTCGACTCCTTTTCCAAATGGAGCCGATAAATGACCGAACAGGTTGGCAGTCACATAGCCTCCATCTGACGAGGGAGGTGGGTTTGTGAAACAAACTCGGAGGGAGAGATTTATAATAAAAGCGACATCTTCACGTCGTTACATTTAAAGCCTTACTTCTAAAGATCTAAATACAATTTAGCATTAATTTTCTTAAAATAATTGTATTAATAAAGTACTAATAATCAATATTTTCTAGGGGTTTTATTTATTTGATGAACTTATACTATTGGTATATAATTAATACATAGAATTCAATACTTGGAGGATAAAGTGATTAATAAAAGGCTTAGGGAAATAAGAACATTAATGGCAAATAGAGGGATAAATGCTTATCTGGTTACTACTTCAGATCCGCATCAATCTGAGTATTTAGCAGATTTTTATAAGACGAGAGAGTTCATATCCGGTTTTACAGGCTCTGCAGGTACTGTTGTTATAACCAAGGACGAGGCAATACTTTGGACTGATGGTAGGTATTTTATACAGGCTGCTTATGAGTTGTCAGGTACGGGATTTGAACTTTATAAGATGGGAGTGCCGGGATTTCCAACTGTTACTGAGTATTTGTTAAACAAGGTACCGGTTGGTGGGAAAATTGGATTTAACGGAAATACAATATCTTTCAAATTGTATAGGGAGTTATTGGAAGCTCTGGATCAAAGAATGCTAATCAGCAATTTGGATTTTATATCCGATATGTGGAAAGATCGTCCGTCAATACCAAGTGATAAGGCATATGTGCATGAATTAAAATATACGGGAACTTCCGCTAAGCAAAGAATCGAAAAGCTAAGAGATGAAATGTATAGAATAGATGCGGATTACAATTTAATAGCCGCTCTTGATGATATTGCTTACCTCTATTGTATCAGGGGGAATGATGTAGCGTACAATCCGGTTGTTTTCTCCTATGCACTTATTTCAAAGGATAAGGCGTATTTATATATAGATGAAGAAAAACTTACTGATGAGTTAAACGAACATTTGGAAGCTAATGATATTTTGGTGAAACCATATGATGAAATATTTGAACATTTAAAAGAGATACCGGGAAAGTCAAATCTTATATTTGATCCTAAAACCGTAAATTTAGCTGTAATTAATTCTATTAATGCAAATGTCAGATTGGTAAAGACTGATAGTATAATTGCAAAACATAAGGCTGTGAAGAATTCCACTGAGCTTGATCATATGAGAAATGCATTTATTAAAGATGGTGTTGCAATGGTTAAATTCCTTAACTGGCTAGAAACAGGAACTCCGACCGGCACTGTAAATGAAGTTTTGGCAGCAGAAAAGCTTAACTGGTTTAGGAGTCAACAAGAGAGTTTTGTTGAACCGAGTTTTAATACTATTTCAGCATATGGTGAAAATGCTGCAATGCCTCATTATAGTCCTAATGAACAAAATCCGGTAATTCTTAAGCCGAGTGGATTGTATCTAGTGGATAGTGGCGGGCAGTATCTGGACGGAACAACTGATATTACCAGAACGATTGCTCTTGGGGATCTTACTGAAGACGAAAAGTATCATTATACCTTGACGCTTAAGTCTCATATCTCACTGAGTGATGCATATTTCAAAACCGGAACTACCGGCTATTATCTGGATGCTTTTGCGAGACTTCCAATGTTAAAACATAAAATTGATTTTGCACATGGAACAGGACATGGTGTTGGATATTTCTTGAATGTACACGAAGGACCACAGAGTATTTCAACTAGATTCCTCGATGTGAAGATGGAGGAGGGAATGGTTGTTTCAGTTGAGCCGGGAGTGTATATCAATGATTCTCATGGAATCAGAATTGAGAACCTGGTTGTAGTTGAAAAGGTTGAAAAGAATGAGTTTGGAGAGTTCTTAGGCTTTGAGGTATTAACTATTTGTCCAATTGATACAAGACCTGTTGTGGTAGATTTACTTACTGATGACGAACTAAAATGGCTTAATGATTACAATAAGAGGGTATATGATTTAGTTGAAAGTCATTTAACAGGTTCTGATTTGGCATATTTGAAAAAAGCTACGGAAGAAGTGAAGAGATAATTGACATTTGATATAGGTCTGGAATTAAATAAACTGCCCGATAAGCCGGGAGTTTATTTAATGAAGGATATTGACGATGAGGTAATTTATGTTGGTAAGGCCATTTCTTTAAAGAAAAGAGTCAGGTCTTATTTCAACAATGATAAAAACAAGCATCCCAAAGTTGTGGCTATGGTAAAGAGGATTGTTTCCTTTGAATACATCATAGTGGGCAATGAGGTGGAGGCTCTGGTTCTAGAGTCAAATCTCATTAAAGAGAAGAAACCAAAGTACAATATACTTTTAAGGGATGATAAGACCTATCCTTTTATAAAAGTTACGAATGAAAAATTCCCTAGAATTTTAAAAACCAGGATAGTTAAAAACGACGGAGCAATCTATTATGGTCCATACCCGAATGCTTTTGCGGTAAATGAAATAATCGATATGCTTCATGAGATTTATCCTATCAGGAGTTGTAATTTAGATTTTGATAAAGGTGCGAGTCTGGAAAGACCTTGCTTAAATTATTATATCGGAAGATGTCCAGCACCATGTGTCGGTTTAGCTGATGAAGAAAAATACATGGGTTATATAGATGAAATTGTGGAATTCTTAAAGGGAAAAACCGGTAAGCTTACTGATTACTTAAACGAGCAAATGAAGATAAAGGCTGCCGAGCTGAATTTTGAGGTTGCCGCAAAGTATAGGGATTATCTTCAAAAGATAGATGTGCTGATGCAGAAGCAGAGGATATCGAAGGCAGGAGATCAAGATATTGATTTAATATCACTTGCCAGAGGTGACAGGCATGCATGTGTTATGATTTTCTTTATGAGATCTGCTAAGATTGTAGACAGTGAGCATTTTATTTTAAAGGACGATTTTAGGGAAGAGCATGGAGAGATTATTTCTTCTTTTATTAAACAGTACTACTTGGATGCTTCTTATATACCTAAGGAAATCTTGGTAGATCATATGCCAAGTGACAGTACTGCAATTGAGGACTTTTTGTCGGGCAAGAGAGGCACTAAAGTCAATGTAAGAGAGCCAAAAAGAGGAGAGAAGGTAGATCTTCTGGAAATAGTTAGAAAGAATGCTAAAGAGTCCTTGTTGAAATATGAAGAGAAACAGCGGAAGAGAGAAAGAGTCGTACCGCTGGGTTACGAGATGTTTGTAGAAATGTTGGAGCTTGATTCTGCTGAAAGAATTGAGGCATATGATATTTCAAACATCTCAGGTGTTCAGTCTGTTGGATCTATGGTGGTTTTTACTAATGGAAGTAAAGATTCTAAGGAGTACAGAAAGTTCAAAATCAAAACCATTATTGGTTCTGATGACTACGGAAGTATGAGAGAAGTCCTGGAGCGAAGGTTGACACGAGGGCTCAAGGAGATGGTAAAGAATAATAACACGGGTTTTGGAAGACTTCCAAATCTAATCATAATGGATGGTGGAAAAGGGCAGGTATCAATTGCTCAAAGCGTTCTGGATGAGTTTAATCTGAATATTCCTGTTGCAGGACTGGTCAAGGATGATAAACACAGGACCAGGGGTATCCTCTACAGAGGAGAGGAGATTGGCTTGAAGGTGAGTTCTCCTGTTTATAGATTTCTTTATTCGATTCAAGAGGAGGCTCATAGGTTTGCTATTAATTATCATAGAAAGCTTAGAGAAAAGGAATTGGTAAATTCTGTTTTGGATGAAATACCCGGTGTGGGTAAAGCTAGAAGAACGGAGATTTTAAAGCATTTTAAGTCGGTTGAGAATGTTAAAAAAGCAAGTTTGGAAGAGTTAAAAGAAGTACCCAAGATGACTGAAAAAGTAGCAAGAAATATTATAGATTTCTTTGCAAAGGGGTGATTGGATGAAAAGTATAAGCATTGCAAAATTAGCTGAAGCTCTTGGTTTAGAGGTTATAATTACAAGCTCTGATTTTGCCGATAGACAGATTAGTAATGATGAAGTTAATAGGCCGGGACTACAGTTAGCAGGATATTTGGAAGGCTTTCCATATAAAAGGCTGCAGATAATCGGAAAAGTTGAGCACGAGTATTATATGGATTTGGATCCCGAAGAAAGATACGAGAGATTTAGAGGGATACTTTCCTATCCAATACCTGCCATCATTTTCTCACATGGAAAAGAGATTAATGATGAGATATTAAAAATAGGACAATACTATAATAAGACTATTCTGCGTTCAGAGCTTCCAACTACCAAGCTGATTTCCAAGATAGCTACGGTGCTGGATGAATTGCTTGCAGAAGAAATAACCGTTCATGCAGATTTGCTCGAGGTTTATGGTATGGGTGTTCTGATAACGGGAGACAGTTCTGTCGGTAAGTCTGAAACTGCGCTAGACCTTGTGACAAGAGGGCACAGACTTGTAGCCGATGATGTTGTAGATATTATAAAATTGGATACAGGGCTTAGAGGAAGCTGTCCTGAAAATATAAGGCACTTCTTGGAGATTAGAGGTATTGGTATTATCGACATTCAAAGGCTATACGGGGTAGGTTCTGTAAAGACATCGACATTGATTGATATGGTTATTCATCTGGAGCCTTGGGATGATAATAAAGAATATGACAGGCTTGGTCTTGATGAAGAGTTTACTGAAATACTCGGTATGAAGCTTCCGATTATTAATGTGCCTGTTAAACCGGGTCGTAACGTTGCTATGATAGTCGAGGTGGCTATTAGAAATACAAGACAGAAATCTTTGGGATATAATGCTGCTATCGAACTAAATAATAGATTGATAGAAGATATGAAGAAAAAGAACGAAGAGGCAAATAATTAAAATAAGCGAGAATAATTAAATATTATTTAAATATTCACGCTTTACTCACCTAAATTCCTAGTAATATAGTATGTTATATATTTATAAATATTTCAAAATTTTAACTTTTAATCTTAAATTTTTGAGTTACGAAAATCTGATTTTTATAATGTTTACTGTTATAAATGAAAAAGATTGACACTTAACTTGCGTAATTTAAGGTAAATCGATTGACACCAAGTTGATAATTCTATATACTTATAAGGTGAGGATAATTACAAAAAAAGAGGTTAATTAGTTACATATTACATGTAATCACCTCAAAAACCTAAACAGGAGGGAACATATTATGGGTAAGAAATTTAAGACGATGGATGGTAATATGGCCGCTTCTCACGTAGCATACGCTTTCAGTGAGGTTGCAGCTATATATCCTATAACTCCATCATCTAATATGGCTGAGTATGTTGATGAATGGGCAGCAAATGGTAGAAAAAATATTTTTGGTCAAACAGTTCTAGTTTCTGAGATGCAATCAGAAGCAGGTGCGGCAGGTGCTGTTCACGGTTCACTTGTAGCCGGAGCACTTACTTCAACTTTTACTGCATCACAAGGACTTTTATTGATGATTCCAAACATGTACAAAATCGCAGGTGAGTTACTACCTGGAGTATTCCACGTATCTGCAAGAGCACTTGCATCACATGCATTAAGTATCTTTGGTGACCATCAAGACGTTATGGCTACTAGACAAACAGGTTTTGCACTTCTTGCTTCCAGGTTCTGTTCAAGAAGCTATGGACCTAGCTACAGTTGCTCACCTTTCAGCAATTAAGGGAAGAATTCCTTTCTTGCATTTCTTTGACGGATTTAGAACAAGTCATGAGATTCAAAAAATCGAAGTTATTGATTATGATGACTTAGCAAAAATGGTAGATTATGATGCTATCAACAGATTTAGAGATTTAGCACTTAATCCTGAAAATCCAAAAACTATGGGTACAGCTCAAAACCCTGACATTTACTTCCAAGCTATGGAAGCTTCAAATCCTTTCTACACTGATATAGTAGGAGTTACTGAAGAGTACTTCAATAAGGTAAGTGAATTAACCGGAAGAAACTATTCACTATTCAACTACTACGGAGCAGAGGATGCTGAAAGAGTTATAGTATGTATGGGTTCTATAACTGAAACAGCTGAAGAAGTTATAGATTACTTAACTGCTAAAGGCGAAAAAGTCGGATTATTAAAAGTAAGACTTTACAGACCTTTCTCAACTAAACATTTCTTAGAAGCTATGCCTAAGACTGTTAAGAAGATAGCAGTACTTGATAGAACTAAAGAAAAAGGTTCTATTGGAGAGCCTCTATTCTTAGACGTTAAGAGCGTATACTACAGAGCAGAAAACCAACCTCTAATAGTTGGTGGTATTTACGGTCTTGGTTCTAAAGATACTACTCCATCTCAAATCAATGCAGTATTTAAAAACTTAGCTCTTGATGAGCCTAAGGATGATTTTACAATTGGTATTGAGGACGATGTAACTAATAAATCACTTAAGATAGAAGAAGTTATTAATACTTCAAGCGAAGGAACTATTAGATGTAAGTTCTGGGGATACGGATCTGACGGAACTGTTGGAGCTAACAAGCAAGCTATCAAGATTATCGGTGACGGTACTGACATGTACGCACAAGCTTACTTTGATTATGACTCTAAGAAGTCCGGTGGAGTTACTATGTCTCACTTAAGATTTGGTAATTCACCAATCAGATCAACTTATTTAATTGATGAAGCTGACTTCATTTCTTGTTCAAGACAAGCTTATGTTCACCAATACGATCTTCTAAAAGGTCTTAAAAAAGGTGGTACATTCCTATTCAATACACTATGGAATGAAGAAGAATTAGATACTCATCTACCTGCAAATATGAAGAAGTTCATGGCAGATAATGATATCCAATTCTACACTATCAATGCTTCAAAAATCGCTTCTGAAATTGGACTAGGTTCAAGAACTAATATGATAATGCAATCTGCATTCTTCAAATTATCAGAAGTTCTTCCACTTGACTATGCTGTTAAAGCTCTTAAAGAATCTATAGTAGCTGCTTACGGCAGAAAAGGTGAAGATGTTGTCAACATGAACTACCAAGCAGTAGATAAAGGAATCGACGCTCTAGTTAAGATTGAAATTCCTGAGTCTTGGAAAGATGCTGTAGATCCTGAAGAAGATCTATCACATCTACCTGAATTCGTAAGAGAAGTTGCTAGAAACATCAATAGACAAGAAGGTAATTCACTTCCTGTTTCTAAGTTCGTTGGAAGAGAAAACGGAGAGTTCCCACAAGGAACAGCTGCTTACGAAAAGAGAGGTATTGCATTATCAGTACCTGAATGGCAAATCGAGCATTGTATCCAATGTAACCAATGTGCTTACGTTTGTCCACATGCTGTAATTAGACCATTCTTAGTAGATGAAAATGAAAAAGCTAATGCTCCTGAAGGATTCGAAACTAAAAAAGCAATTGGTAAAGGACTTGAAAATGTAGAATTCAGAATGCAAGTAAGCCCACTAGACTGTACAGGATGTGGAAACTGTGCTGATGTTTGTCCTACAAAACAAAAGTCTCTAATCATGAAGCCTTTCGAAGAGCAATACAATAAAGAAAAAGACAACTGGAACTATGCAGTTGAAAATATAACTTACAAAGATGAGTTCTTCCCTGACACTATGCTTAAGGGTAGCCAGTTTAGACAACCATTACTAGAGTTCTCAGGAGCTTGTGCTGGTTGTGGAGAAACTCCATATGCTAAACTTATGACTCAATTATTTGGAGATAGAATGCTTATAGCTAATGCTACAGGTTGTTCATCAATCTGGGGAGCTTCAGCACCAGCTACAGTTTACTGTAAGAATGCTGAAGGAAAAGGACCTGCTTGGGCTAACTCATTATTCGAGGACAATGCTGAGTACGGTTATGGAATGGCTATAGCATCAAGAAAGATTAGAGAAAAGATCAAGTTATTAATGGAAGAATTCCTAGAGCTTGGACTTGACTCTGAACTAAACGAGCCATTCAAAGCATGGATTGAAAACATAAAAGACGCTAAAGGTTCTAAAGCTGCTACTGGAGAAATCCTACCATTACTTGACAAGAAAACCGGTAATGAAAAAGCTGACGAAATCTTAAGCGAAATCTCAATAAGAAAAGACTACCTAATCAAGAGATCTGTATGGGTTCTTGGTGGAGACGGTTGGGCTTATGATATCGGATTTGGCGGACTTGACCATGTAATCGCATCTGGTGAAGATATAAACATCCTTGTATTCGATACAGAAGTTTACTCAAATACCGGAGGTCAGTCATCAAAAGCTACTCCAACTGCTGCTGTTGCTAAGTTTGCTGCATCAGGAAAGAGAGTTAGAAAGAAAGACCTTGGTTTAATAGCTGCAACTTATGGTTATGTATACGTAGCTCAAGTAGCTATGGGTGCTAACATGAACCAAACTCTAAAAGCTATGCATGAAGCTGAAAGCTATGATGGACCATCTATCGTAATGGCTTACTCACCATGTATTAACCACGGTATCAGAACAGGTATGGGAACTGCTCAAAAACACATGAAGTTAGCTGTTGAAGCTGGTTACTGGCACCTATACAGATTTGACCCAAGACTTAAAGAAGAAGGAAAGAATCCATTTGTTCTTGACTCTAAAGAGCCAACAGGATCATTCCAAGACTTTATAAGATCTGAGGTTAGATACACTTCACTTCAAAGATCATTCCCTGAAGATGCTGAAGCATTATTCGCTCAAGCTGAAGAAGATGCGAAAGAAAGATACGCAACTTACAAGAGAATGGCAGAACAAGAATATTAAAATATAAAGCAGAGGTGGAAACCGAAGCTTAAATGAGACAAACCCTGATTTTATCGGTTCTTTGTCAAATAGTGTTGGTATATAAATTAATCACAAACTATTAATGTCAGGCAGCGTTAGCTGCCTGACGTTTTTTTACACTTACAGTGTCTTTTGGTACTATCATTTTCTTGCAAATTAATATTCGATTCCTAAAATGATAGTACGACCTGTATCCGAAAGCAACTCTTTTTAAACACTTAATAAAATTATTAATACCTTCTAAACATCCATTTGTAACATTCACTTCTAAGCAATTTTTTACGTACTCAAAGTCCTTTAAAAGCGTGTTAATACTAGTTTTCATAGCATCTGATACCTCATCTGAATAATATTCTAAATGTGCCTTTAAGGAGGCAATATCTCCGTTTTCTACATCCTTTAAAAGAATCTGATAACAATCATAAGTATTTAGAAGTGTTTTGTTGACACTAATACTATCCATAACTACATCTCTAGCACTTTTCCATCTTTCAAAATGTATCCACTTTCTAAAACGTGTAGAATTAAGCTTTAAATAAGGCTTTTGTATCAGCTTCCAATACCTTTTTAACCTTTTGTATTCCATAGAATACTTAGAAAAACCATTCATAACTTCTATTCTTGTTTTGTTCAATGCTCTAGATAAGTGGTTAACTATATGGAACTTATCAAATACTATCTTAGCATTAGGGAAAAGATCAGAAATTAGACTAATGTATGGCTGATACATATCTATACATATACTTTTAACCGATTCTCTAGCACATTCACTAAACCTAGAAAAATAGCGTTTAAGATAGTGTAATTGCCTGTTTTCAACAATATCGATAATATCATGAGTAATAGCATCACAGAAAATAAAGCTCATAGATCCTTTAGCAGTTTTTGTGGATTTAAACTCATCAAAACATAAATGTTCTGGTAAAAACTGATAATTAGGCTTAAACTGTTCAAAAGCTTGATCTACACATTTAGAAACCGTAGAATGAGAAACATAATGTAAACTAGCAATATCTTTTTCACTTACTTTCATGGTCAAATTAGTTGTAATATGAGCTTTTACTCTATTAGAAATAAAACAATTCTTTTTAACAATATCAGTTTCAGCTATAAAAGTAGAATTACACTCCTTACATAAAAATCTCTGCTTTTTAAGTCTCAAGAAAGTAGGTTCGCCATTAAAAGGAAGAAGTTTAATATCAGAAGACTTAGTGCCGTGTTTAATAATGCTTGGGCTATGCACGTTACCACAAACGGGACAAACAGAAGCATTATAGGTAAGCCGGCCAAAAATCAAATTGTAAGAGATATTCTTCTTTTTAATCTTCTCGACATTTTCAAAAATCTCAATATTTTCATCTTTTAAATCTAATAAATTTAAGATATAATTACTAATAGACATAGTGGCCTCCTTATTTTTTTGTTGTAGTGATTAAATTATAAAGGAAATTGGTCACTATGTCTTTATTTTTTAAAAAGAAAATAGTGCCAGCAAAGAAACTAATATTTCTTCACCAACACTATAAATTATAGAGCCATTTTATCAGGGTTTGTTTTTTTGGGGGGTGGGAGGATTAAAGGAATGAAGGTAGCGACGTGAAGATGTTGCTTTATGTTTTTTAAGCTCCATCTTTTGGCAGTCGAATTCTAGCCAATCACTTCGTTCTTGGGAATTCTTTGCATGAAGCCTACCAGAATTTCGAAGAGCATCTCAATTGGTTAGGCTGGGAACGGAGGCTAAGTGAAAGCCCTCACTTTAATTTTAAAGCACTCGATTTCTTATTAATTAAGTTTTATATGGTAATTCTCTTTAGGCTCCATCTGACGGCAGTCGAATTCTTGCCAATTACTTCGATTTTTTAAAGGCTCCATCTGACGAGGGAGCTGTCAACTCCGTTGACTGAGGGAGAGACATACTATAAAAGAATTCAACTTTTTTATTCTAAATTAATCCCACAATACGACTAAACTTACAACTTTATCCAAACTTCCGCGTTTGTTTTCGCTGCAATGTTATAATGTATAGTTTACATTCAGAGATAGTAGATTTTGGTTAGAGTAATGGTAGCCTAGTTTTTCTCTCCCTCCGAGTTTGCTTCGCAAACCCACCTCCCTCGTCAGAGGGAGGCTACCAAAGAGCTACAACAATATCCACACAACCCCCAAACTAAACCAAGGACACCTCTCCTAATTACTATAGATAACTTATCCTTCTCGTAATTGCCAGCAGGGGATGCCCTTGGTTTGATTTATATCTTCACTTTAAAAGTACTACTTGATTCTTAATCCTTTCATAAGTAATTCTATTTGTAATTGTTCTACAACACTATATGATCCAAACGGGATTCTTGATTCTACTTCAATTGTGTAGATAGTATCATCTACGAGTACTGTTTTAATATGGTGAAATCCCGTTGCGGTTGATTTAAGAAGATCATAGCCGCTGTATCCGTCAATAATGTCTTCTGTTATTATCATATCTTTGTATCGTTCATTTATCTCTAATTCTTTTCTTAAGTCGTATTCCATTATGTTGTATCCGGCATATGCTCTTACGGTGAAGTGTTCTGCATACATGGTTATTCCGTCACCGTTTTCTGATTCCACAATATTATTTATTAATGAGTCGGGATAGATGAGTCTGAATCCAAATCTTGAGTTTGTATATTGTTTAAGTGAGCTAATTTTCATGTGTTTTATTTGTTCAATGATGACATCCTGTACGGAGTTTTCTCCTCCGATTATTGTTATCTTATCAATGTTAGAATAGTAAATGTAGTTTATGGTACTGTCATCGAGTGTGTGCTTGTTGCTCAATAGAAGTACTCCTTGTCTTGCATTGATAAGTGGGGCTGCTGCTAAAGCGTCAGGATAGTCGTGTCCGCTTGCTATAAATATTTCCTTTGGCTCATATCCTGTCCACTTACCATTGTCTTTGTCATACATATCTGCTATTGCAGCTGCAGTTTTGTATCGATCGGATCCTGAAAATCTCTTTAATATATTCGGAAAGTCGGGGACACGATCAGGACCTCCGAATACAAGTCCGCTGGAGTCTTGGAGCATTCCAGTATGGTATAGTAGTAAGGCTCCTTTTAATTCATCTTTAGAGGATGCCATATATGGTGTGGCTGCTAGTGCATCGGCATAGCTATATCCATCTACTAAACCATATTTACCGACGGGTAAAGACTCGAGTCCAAAAAGTTTAGATATCTCTTCGTAAACTTTGTTTGAGGTTTCAAATCTGTTTGTTCCGGCAATTCTTTTAGTTGTAATCCCAAGTGCTTTAATGTCGGCTTCAGCCTTGGCTGACACTGAGTTTTCTCCACCTAGAATAGTAACTTTAGAAATATCATTGTTGATAATGTAGTCTTTAGTTTCTTTAGGAAGGTTGTTTTTATTTGCAAGCAGTATTATGGCGTTGCTTTGGATTGCCAATAGTCCTCCGGTGAGGGCATCAGCATAACCATTACCATCTACTAAAACAACTTCCTTTTGTTTTTCA
Source organism: Peptoniphilaceae bacterium AMB_02 (assembly GCA_036321625.1). Lineage (NCBI taxonomy): Bacteria > Bacillati > Bacillota > Tissierellia > Tissierellales > Peptoniphilaceae > Microaceticoccus > Microaceticoccus formicicus. The sequence continues at coordinate 1,339,301 of CP143259.1, read as the reverse complement.
GCAGGAATTTCTTCGGCGATTTTTATCGCTGTTTCATATCTGTTTTTTCCGGAGATACGTTCAAATTTAAATTCTCTGGCCATCGGTTCATAATGATCAGCTTGAACGGGTATGATTGTCATAATCATACTAAGTACAATAATTAGTGCTAATATACGTTTTTTCATGATTGACCTCCTTTGTTATCTATATACCCTTTAGTTTAAAGATAACACAAAATTTATTAACGCAAGAAAGTTGAGAAGTAAATCCTTTTTAGTGTAGTTCACAATGTTAGGTGAAATCATCAAAAAAGGGTATAATATATAGGTAAGTATAATAATCATTTGATTGATGGGGGTGAATTTATGGACTTTAATGGTGCTATGAATTATTTGGATGATTTAAAAAATCTTGGTTTTATTTTAGGTTTAGATAATATAAAAAAGTTAATGGAAGTAATGGGCAGACCCGATAAGAAGTTGAAGTTTATACATGTTGCTGGTACAAATGGAAAGGGTTCGACTGCCACATATATTTCATCTGTTCTAACTAAGGCCGGCTATAAAACTGGAATATATACATCTCCTTCGATTTTAAGGTTTAACGAGAGATTTGTCATCGATCATGAGGAGATAGACACAGATAGAATTGGTGAGATACTAGAGAGGATTAAGACTGCAAGTGAAGAACACAATATACAAATAACTGCTTTCGAAGCTGAAACTGCTCTTGGAGTGGTTTATTTTGCTGAGGAAGGCTGTGATTTTGCAGTACTGGAAGTTGGTATGGGCGGTAGACTTGATGCCACGAATTTTATAGATGCGCCACTGGTTGCTATTTTAACCAATATAGGTATAGATCATATAGATTATTTAGGAGATACTATCGAGAAGATTGCGTATGAGAAGGCGGGGATTATTAAAAAAGGCTCAAGAGTAGTGAGTTATCCGCAAGAAGATGCAGTTTTAGGTGTTTTGAATTCGACTGCTGAAGAGAATGATGTTGAAGTTAAGTACCTAGATAAAAATCTTGTAGATGTAACTGAGATTGACATTCATGGACAGGCTTTTTCATTTAAAAATCATAATGATGTAAAAATAAGAATGATTGGTGATTATCAGCCTTATAATGCTTCTCTTGCTCTGATGGCTATTGATGAAATAATAGAAGCAGGCTATCCTATAAGCGAAGACGACTTAAAAGAGGGCATGAAAACGGCACTAATTAAAGGCAGGTTCCAATTATTATCAAGTAATCCTATCGTAATTGTTGACGGTGCGCATAATGTTCAAGGTGTGGAGTCATTGGTTAATACGCTTAAGGAGATTTACGGCGATAAAAAGCATATATTTGTCTTTGGGACTTTGAGAGATAAGGATTATATTAAGAGTATTGAAATGACTATTCCGCTTGCTAAAATATATTATACGACCAGACCTGATAGTGACAGAGCATTGTCCAGTCTGGATTTAAAGAATGAGATAGTTATGAAAGGCGGAGAAGCTGTTGCAATGGGTTCAACCAAAGCTGCTTTGACAGCTGCAATCAGTATGGCAAAACCTGAAGACAGTATTATTTGTTTCGGATCCCTATATCAAGTAGGAGAAGTGTTGGAGTATTTTAAAGAGAACTAAGTTCTTTGACAAATTACTTTAAATTGTATATATTAAATAGCGATAATTCCCTATAAGGGTTTGTACAGGAGGATATATTGGAAAGTATTTATAATAAATTAGTTGGTTTGAAAGTCGGGGATGTTTTAGTGGATGAGCCGATGAAAAACCATACTACTTTTGAGATAGGCGGTCCATGCGATTACATGGTTGTTCCGCATAGTTATGATGAAGTGAGAAGACTTGTAGAGTTTCTAAGAAAAAATGAGATAAATTTTATGGTAATTGGAAATGGCTCCAATTTACTCGTAAAGGATACAGGAATTCGTGGAGTTGTTATAAAAATTGCTGACAATTTGTCTGAGCTTAGTTTTGATGACGATGTACTGACTGTTCAAGCCGGTGCTCAATTGACCAAGACTTCTATTGCAGCTATTGAAAGAAGCCTGGCAGGCATGGAGTTTTCTTCAGGGATACCCGGCAATATAGGTGGAGCAATTACAATGAATGCAGGAGCTTATGGCGGGGAAATTAAAGATATATGTGTAAGTGTAAAAGCTATAGACAAGGATAATAATATCGTAGATATACCTGCTGAGGAAATGAATTTCAGATACAGAAGATCCAGGGTTCATGATGAGGGTTTGATCGTGCTTGAAGCTACTTTTAAACTTGAACATGGGGACTACGATGAAATTTATGCCAACTACAAAGATTTGGATAATAAAAGGAATGAAAAACAGCCTCTGGATCGTCCAAGCGCAGGTTCCGTATTCAAAAGACCTGAAGGATACTATGCAGGTAAATTAATCGATGACAGTGGTTTGAGAGGCTATAGATATAAGAATGCAATGGTATCTCAAAAACATTGCGGATTTATTGTTTCTGACGGGGAATCATCTTTTGAAGAGGTTTCTCATGTGATTGAGCATGTACAAAATGTAGTAAGAGAAAAATTTGGTGTAGAACTGGAAACAGAGATTAAGATTATCGGAGATTAGGTAATGAAGGTATTAAGTGATAATCATATGCATACTGAGTACAGTAGAAACGGACATGCCAAAGGTACAATTAGAGAAGTAGTAATGGCGGCAAGAAATAAGGGGTTAAAGCAGATTTTAATAACCGATCATGGTCCGGGACATATTGCGTTTGGTGTTAGAAGAGATAAGTTTAAAGAGATAAGAGAAGAAATAGATAGGCTTAATGAGGAGTTTGACGACATCAATATATTGATGGGTTGTGAATCCAATGTAACCAGCTTTAATGGGGAAATTGATTTAAGAGATGAAGAGATTGCTATGCTTGACAGAGTTTCGGTAGGTTTTCATTACGGTATCATACCTGATGATTTCTATTCGTTCTGGGTTTTCTTTATTTTAAATCCAATTTCAAAAATATTGAGGTTTTTAAAACCACTGGTTGCTAAGCATAGTACAAAATGTTTGATTAATATTGTAAATAAATATCCTATTTATATAATAACCCATCCAGGTTCCAAGATTAATGTTGACACCGAAAAACTGGCAAGAGCCTGCGAAGAGAAGGGAACGGCTCTGGAGATTAATTCCAGCCATAGCTGCTTAACAGAAGAAGGTATTATTGAGGCACTTAAAACGAATGTGATGTTCAGTATTGGAAGCGATGCTCATAGACCTGAAAATGTCGGTGATCTAACTAATGCATTAGAGAGGATTAAGAATACCGGGGTACCAAAGGATAGGATTATAAATATTGTTGAATAATATTTTTTAGAGGAGGGTGCATTATGGAAATAGTAATAATTACAGGAATGTCCGGAGCAGGTAAATCATCTGCATTGAACATACTGGAGGACATGGGGTTCTACAGTATGGATAATCTACCACCTCTATTGATAATGAGTTTTGCAGAGCTCACTTCGAGATCTGAGATAGTTATAGAAAGATTGGCTGTAGGGCTTGATATTAGAGGTGTTGGATTTTTAGAAAATCTTACAAAATCCATAGAGGATCTTAAGAAAGCCGGTTTTGATGTTAGTGTTCTCTTTTTGGATGCATCAGATGAAGTTCTTGTAAAAAGATACAAAGAGCTTAGAAGACCGCATCCGATGGAGAGACAGGGAAATATTTTAAATGGAATAGATAGAGAAAGACAAGCGCTGGAGAACATTAGAGAGAATTCAGATTATATAATAGATACTTCTAAGCTTAAATTGGCAGAGTTAAAAGCCAGAATATCTGAGCTCTACAATGTAGAAGGCACAAAGGACATTATGATAATTTCCATAGTTTCTTTTGGTTTTAAAAATGGTATTTTGCTGGATGCAGATCTTGTTTTTGATGTAAGGTTTTTGCCTAATCCTTATTATATTGAAGAACTTAAAGAAAAAACAGGCAAGGACTCTGAAGTGTTCGACTATGTTTTCTCATATGATGTAACAGACAAGTTTTTAAATGAGATTATGGAATTGCTCAATTTTACTGTGCCATATTATGAAAAAGAAGGTAAGAGAAATCTTATAATAGGTATCGGGTGTACGGGCGGAAGACATAGATCTGTAGCAATAGCAGAAAAACTGGGGGAATTGATTAAAGAGAAATATGATTTAGTTTTTGTTTCCCACAGAGATGAGAGGTATTGGTAATGAGTCATGATAATTTAAAAATAGTAACAGTGGGTGGTGGAACCGGTTCATCAGTTCTATTGTACGGTATGAAAAATTTTACAAAAAACATTACTGCAATTGTAACCGTTGCAGATGATGGGGGAGGTTCCGGAGTTTTAAGAGAAGACTTGGGAATGCTACCACCCGGAGATATTAGAGCTTGTTTGATTGCACTTTCAAATTCGGAAAATGAAATGGAACAGCTTATGAGATTCAGATTTGATGAAAACTGCGGCAGACTTGCAGGGCAGAGCTTTGGTAATTTATTTATAGCTGCATTAAATGGGATTTACGGTGATTTTGAAATAGGACTTAAGGAAGCGTCTAAAGTACTTGCTATAACCGGAAAAGTACTCCCCATGACTCTGGAGGATGTTACTCTTTATGCAGAACTTGAAGATGGTTCAGTGATAGAAGGTGAGTCGAATATTACCTTTTTGACCAGGAAGTCGGGAGGCAGGATAAAAAGGGTTTATCTAGAACCTGAACTGTCAAAACCACCTTTTGAATCACTTGAGGATATAAAAAAAGCTGACATAATCGTCTTAGGTCCGGGGTCACTATATACATCAGTTATTCCGAATCTCTTAGTTGAAGATTTAAGAGATGCAATTATGGAATCCAAGGCAAAAAAAGTATATGTTTGCAATGTAATGACCCAAGCAGGTGAGACAGACAATTTTTCAGCATATGATCATTTAAAGGCAATAATAACTCATTGTGGCAAGAATTTTATCGATTATATCTTGGTGAATACAACTGAGATACCGGCAGAAGTAAAACTAAAGTATAAATATAAGGATTCTTCATCTCCTGTGTATATAAATGATGAAGAAATTAAAATAATTGAAGATATGGGTACGAAGGTTATAACCGGGGACTTTGTCGATATTAAGCACAATTATGTTAGACATAATGCTGAAGAAGTCAGTAGAAAAATAATTGAAAAAGTAAAATAGAGCATCGCCGAAAGGCGATGCTTTTAATTTTTTAGGCTCCATCTGCCGGCAGTCGAATTCTAGCCAATCACTTCGTTATTGGGAATTCTCTTTTGGCTCCATCTGACGAGGGAGCTGTCAGCTCAGCTGACTGAGGGAGAGATATACAAAGAAGAATTCAAAGAATTCTACTGCTATATTTTAAACTCACGCCCAAACCCACACGACTATCCACCTCCACCTGTGAGCTGTCAGCTCAGCTGACTGAGGGAGAGACATACCAAGAAGGAATTTACAGAATTCCAACTGTTATATTTTATACCAAACCATCACCACTACTTAATCCACCGAAAGAGAAGCTTCTTTAACCCTTCTATCTATCGCCTCACAAACACCGGTGAAGTTTCTGTCTATATCCAGATTGCTTATCCTGAAGACAGTTAAACCGAAACTCTCTAACTCAAGAGTACGTCGTTTGTCTTTTTCTAGCTGTTCTGTTTGATAATGTTCTCCTCCGTCCAGTTCAATGCAAAGTTTTGCTTTAGCGCAATAGAAGTCAATTATGTAATTGCCAATGGCCTTCTGTCGCTGAAATCTTAATGGGTAATCTTTTAAGAATTCATACCACAGTTTCCTTTCCCATGGTGTCATGTTTTTCCTTAAATCTTTTGCTAGTTTAATGTTATTCTTGTTATAATCAAGCAATTATTTCCTCCATTTCATGATTTGTTTATTATTGTCATAACTATATAATAGCATAAAGTGTTCTATATTTCAGAGTTGCATGGGGGAGTGATATTGAAGAAAGATTTTTAAGGTAGCGACGTGAAGATGTCGCTTTTTGTATTTCTCTCCCTCCGAGTCGCTTAGGCGACCCACCTCCCTCGTCAGATGGAGGCTAAGTGACTGCCAATCTGTTTGATCTTTTATCAGCGCTTTATTAAAAAAGGACAGGTATACATAAGAGTTTTACCTTCTCTATTTGTTATTTATGTATTTGACATTTTGACATGAAATAAGTCTTTGAGAGCCTCCATCTGACGAGGGAGGTGGGTTTGTGAAACAAAGTCGGAGGGAGAGATATACCAAGAAGGAATTTGGGAAATTCCAACTAATTACCCACACACCAACTTATCCACTTCATAAATAATAAAAGAGCATCGCCTTTTTAACGATGCTCTACTTGTTTACGCCAGCGCATATTCCAGCATTAATTTAATTGTGTTTTCTATTGCTTTTTTATGTGTTCTTTCAAATGTGTGAGAACTTGAAACTCCGGGGCCGATTAAGCCGACTCTGATTTCATGGCCTGCTCTTAGTGCTGCAGATCCGTCAGAACCGTAGAAGGGATAGATGTCTATTACATAGTCTATATCAGCTTTTTTTGCAAGTTCTACTAGTTGGTTACGGATGTGAAGGTCGTAAGCGCCGCTTGAATCCATTGCGCAAATAGTTACATGAGTTTCAAGAGAGCTTTGACCGGTGTCAGGGGCTGCCATGTCTACGGCAATAAAATCTTTGGTGTTTTCAGGGATTACACTTGCACCATGGCCGACTTCTTCGTAGTTGGAGATTAAGAAGTTTATTGTTCTTTTTGGTTTTATACCTTTCTCAACTAATTCCTTTGCAAAGCCCAGGATACAAGCGACTCCGGCTTTGTCATCAAGATGTCTTGATTTAATAAATCCGCTTTTTGTGAACACTGTTCTTGTATCTAGAAATACAAAATCTCCTATTTCAATACCTAGTTTTCTTACATCTTCATCATTTTCAACTAATTCATCCAGTTTAATTGACATGGTGTCGGCGTTTCTTTCGCATTTGGATATTTCTTCAGGATGAACATGGACGGATGAGTTGTTCAGGGTAATTGTACCTGTGTATTCGTCACCATTCATAGTTTTTACAACTACATATTCGCCTTCGATGGTGTTGAAAGGGTAGCCGCCAATCCTATGGAAAACTAGTCTTCCGTCTGATTTAATTTGTTTTACCATCGCTCCGAGGGTATCTACATGACCGCTATAAGTTATAGCATCATCGGATTCTCCGGGGATTGTAGCAACTAAAGCTCTCTTGTAGGTTAAGTGGTTTTCAATACCAAGTTTTTCAAATTCACTTTTTACAAGCTCAATGGCTTCATCTGTATAGCCTGTAGGACTGGGGGTTAAAAGAAGTTTTTTCATAAATTCCAATGTATACTCTAATATTTTGTCCATATATCCTCCTGTTATAGATGTCATAAGCTGTCAAAGAATAGGTTTTTACAATAAAATAAAAAAGATTTATTCTTTAACATTTGTTAAATTGACATCCAATAGTATTTTATATTAACCATATTATCACTTAAGCTCTTGATTTTCAAGATAACGTTTATTTATTAACGTGAATATATAACAAAAAGTTATAAGATGACAAGAAGGTTCGATTAATTACTTAAGGAGTTTAATAATTTGTAAAATTAACGTTTTTTGATGCTATAGATACATTTGAACATTGGACAGTGAGCCGATTTGGTGTATAATAATAGTATTGTATCAAGAATTTTCAATGCGATTAATTATTAATTAATTTGGAAGTAAATCATCAAATGGAGGTAGAAATGGAAGAGATTAGTGCCGGTGGCGTTGTAGTCGTAGGCGATACTGTCCTTACTTTAAGAAAGTATCAAGGAGACTGGGTCCTTCCAAAAGGGAGATTAGAAGGAAATGAATCCAGTGAAGAAGCAGCTATTAGAGAGGTCTACGAAGAAGCTGGCGTAGTTGGAGAGATAAAAAAGTATATAGGCTATTTAAAGTACACTTATGTACATGGTAATGGTAAAAGGGTTAATAAAACTGTTCACTATTATTTAATGACTTCTAAAGAAACTATTGGAGCAACACCCCAAAAAGAAGAAGGTTTTATGGAAGCTGTGTTTATGGATTCCGAAAAGGTAATAGAGAAACTTAAGCACGAAGCAGAAAAAAATATGGTAAGAAAAGCCGTGGAGTTATCCAGAAATTTTTGAAATGAGGTGACAAAATGTCATTTTCAGTCGACACAAAGAACGAGGTTGCTAATTTAGAAACCGGTTCTAAATCCTGTAATTTGTCTGAATTGGCAGCTTTGGTCAGAACTAATGCAACTATCACTATATCCTTTAGGGATGAATTAACTCTTAAGTTTGCAACAGAGAGCAGTCCAACAGCCAGAAGGATTTTTAGGATTATAAAGTCCTTGTATGGATATGATTCAGAAATCAGGGTAACCAGAAATGATCAGCTTAGAAAAAAATCTTTTTATATTTTGCATATAAATGATGAAGAGATATCAAGGTTTCTATTAGAGGATACAGGTTTTGATCCTTCACTATTTGCACTTGATTCAGTGATGAATCCGGACAAGAATTTTTATCCGACATCAATAGTTGACAAGAGGGCTTTCCTAAGAGGTGCGTTTCTAGGTGCAGGTTCTGTAACGGATCCTAACAAGACATACCATCTTGAGATTGTAGTAAATTCAGAGCAAACCGGTAATTTGCTTATAGATATTTCAAAGGAACTCGATATAATAGCAAGATTGACTATGAGAAAAAGCCAGTTCGTGTATTATTTAAAGGATAGCGAAATCATTACAGAGTTTCTAAGCTTAATAGGAGCAAATAATGCAAGACTTGAACTGGAAAATGTTCGAGTTATGAGGGATTTAAGAAATAATGTAAATCGTATTGTAAATGCAGAAACTGCAAATATAAGTAAAATAATAGATGCAGCTGTTAGACAAATAGATGCGATTGAGTTAATAAAAAGAGAAAAAGGTCTGGATGATTTGCCGCCAAACCTTAGAGAATTGGCAGAACTGAGGTTGGAGTATCCGGAGGAGTCGCTTAAGTTCTTAGGTGAGATGTTAGAGAAGCCTGTTGCCAAGTCAACTGTTAACAATAGAATGAATAAGATTATTTCTATTGCCGATGAGATTAAAAATAAAAATGTTGAGGCTTAGTCCTCAACATTTTTCGGTTAAAATAATTTTTCCATTACCGGTTTTATTAACGAAAGATCTATGGTCATAAAATCTTCTACTGCTCTACCAATCCAGTTTGGAGTCGGTCTATTTAACAAGAATTTTTCATATGTTGCAATGGCATCTTCTATTATAAGAAGACTCTGAGTATCTGTACTTATCTCATCACTTGACGGAGCTGATAATAAGACTGTTTTAAACGGTGTCTCATTAGGCTTTATACTACCTGATAGGGGATGGGTTTCCATGATGTATCCGGTATGTATAAGCTCTCTACATCTATTCAGCACAGCGCTATAATCCATACCTTCTATATGTTCAACATTGAATTCGTCTGAGTAGGTATCGTATACTTTTTTGTTATTTGTTACTAATACATAATCCTTAAGCAATTTATTCATCCTTTCTCAAGTCACAATAAAAAAATCTATTCATTAAATTTCCATTTTATGATAAGATTTTTGGACTTTATTATTTAATTTATAATCTACTATATTTTAGCATATAAAATAGATAATGGGAAAGCTTTATTAGGGTAGATGTGATAAAATATCAATGGGAGGAAATCTATGAATGATTTTACACATCTTCATGTCCATACTGAATATAGTTTATTAGACGGTTATTCGCCAATCGAGAAGCTGGTAAAGAGTGCGAGCAAGAAAGGAATGAGTTCGCTTGCAATCACCGACCATGGTTCAATGTTTGGTATTATTCAGTTTTATAAGACATGTTTAAAACATAATATAAAACCTATACTCGGTTGCGAAGTGTATGTGGCTGAAAAAAGTTATCTCGATAAGAGTACTGTAGATAAAGAGCAGCATCATCTTATACTTTTGGCAGAAACTGATGAAGGTTTTAAGAATTTAATGAAAATTGTATCCGAGGGATATGTAAATGGTTATTATTACAGACCTCGTGTAGATAAAAGTATCCTGTCCAAGTATAGTAAGGGTATAATAGCAACCAGCGCTTGTTTAGCCGGAGAAATTCAGCAATTATTATTATCTGACAGGTTTGAGGATGCTTTAGAGGTGAGTTTAGAATACAGAAGCATCTTTGGAGAGGATAATTTCTTTTTGGAGCTCCAAGATCACGGAATAAGTGAACAAAAATTAGTTAATAAACTTCTATTTGAAATTCATAAAAAAACCGGGATACCTATGGTTGCAAGTAATGATGTTCACTATGTAGAGAAAAATGATTCTACTATACATGATGTACTGCTTTGTATTCAAACCGGAAAAACTCTGGATGAACCAAACAGGATGAAATTTCCTACTGAAGAATTCTATTTAAAAACCTATGATGAAATGTATGAAATACTGGGAGAGTATCCCGGTGCTTTAGAGAATACTCTTAGTATCGCGGATAGATGTAATGTGGAGATTGTATTTGGAGAACTTCATTTACCACATTTTGAAGCTCCTAAAGGTTTTGACAATAAGGGCTATCTGAGAGAACTCACTTATAATGGACTTTTTAAAAAATACGGTGAGTTAAATGATGATATAAAGGACAGGGCAGAAACAGAGTTAAAAGTAATCGAGAATATGGGATATGTGGATTATTTTCTTATCGTATGGGATTTTATAAGGTATGCGAAAGAGAAGGATATCCCTGTTGGACCTGGTAGAGGTTCAGCTGCAGGAAGTATTGTTTCCTATGCGCTCGATATAACTTCTATCGACCCTCTTAAATATAATTTGCTCTTTGAAAGGTTTTTAAATCCGGAAAGGATCTCTATGCCGGATATAGACATAGATTTTTGTTATGAGAGAAGAGATGAAGTAATAGATTATGTTATAAAGAAATACGGTGAAGACCATGTGGCTCAGATTGTCACTTTCGGTACTATGGCTGCAAGGGGAGCAATCAGGGATGTAGGCAGGGTTTTCGATATGCCTTATGCACTTGTAGACAGGATTGCAAAGATGATACCTATGCAGCTGGGGATTACTATAGATGGTGCACTCGAGTTAAGTAGAGAGCTTAAAGCTGAATATGATGGGGATGAAGAGATAAAGAGGCTGATCGACTACGCCAATGCAATAGAAGGTATGCCAAGACATACTTCTACTCATGCAGCAGGTGTCGTTATTTCAAAAGATCCTGTTACAGATTATGTGCCTCTATCCAGAAACCAAGATGTTTTGACTACTCAGTTCAATATGATAGAACTTGAACAGCTTGGGTTATTAAAAATGGATTTCCTTGGTCTAAGAACTCTAACGGTTATAGATAATACTCTAAGACTGGTTAAGAATGTACACGGCGTGGAAATTGATATAAATGCAATTGATTTAAACGATCCTAAGGTCATGGAGATGTTTACCAATGCAGAGACTCTTGGAATATTCCAGTTTGAGTCGGCAGGGATGAGAGCTTTCTTGAAGGAACTTAAGCCATCGGTTTTTGATGATTTAATTGCTGCAAACTCCCTGTTCAGGCCTGGTCCTATGAACGAGATTCCAACTTATATTGCTTGTAAACACAATCCTGACAATATAAAATACATCCATCCTTCTTTAGAGCCTATACTCAATGTTACCTATGGTACCATTGTCTATCAAGAGCAGGTTATGCAAATAGTTCAAAAATTGGCAGGATATACTCTTGGTGGAGCTGATTTGTTAAGGCGTGCAATGGGTAAAAAAGATATGCATGTCATGGAGGAGGAGCGTAAGAGGTTTATATATGGTGAAGTCGATGAAGCCGGTAATATTGTTGTTGATGGCTGCATTAGACGTGGTGTTGATGAAAAAAGCGGAAATAAGATTTATGATTTGATGATAGATTTTGCAAAGTATGCTTTTAATAAATCTCATTCTGCGGCTTATGCCTATGTGGCTATGCAAACTGCATGGTTAAAAACTTTTTATCCTACTGAGTTTATGGCTGCACTTATGTCATCCGTTATGGGTCAGACTTCTCAGATATCACTTTATATACAAGAGTGTAAGAGGCTTAAAATTGAAATATTGCCACCGGATATAAATCACTCGTATAAGAATTTTTCTGTAGATGGATCTAAAATTAGATTTGGAATGGTAGCAGTTAAGAATGTGGGGGCAGCTTTTGTAGATGCAATTATAAATTGCAGGAAGTCAGGCGGTCCATTTACCAGTTTTATTGATTTTGTGCAGAGGATGGACAAAGAGAACAGACATTTGATTAATAAAAAGGCTATAGAGTCGTTGATAAGGGTTGGTGCTTTTAAGTCGACCGGTATAAATAGGGCTACTTTGATTTCAATGTTTGAAAAGACTATAGATTCTGTACTGAATGATTCCAGGAGAAATATTGAAGGTCAGATGTTTTTACTGGATGATATACCTGAAGAAGATAATTTGGAACCTGAGTTTATTTTACCTGAGTTCAGTAATAATTTATTATTGCAAATGGAAAAAGAACTAACAGGTCTTTATATAACCGATCATCCGCTAAGTTCTTACTCAAATAGTATTAAAAAGTATTCTACTTTTAAAATGTCAACTATTACAGAAATTGATGATTTTCAAGAACTACAAGACAAATATGATAATAAAAGAGTTTGTGTTGTCGGTCTGATTACTGCAAGAAATGACAAGATTACAAGAACAAATCAACAGATGAGTTTCCTTGATGTAGAGGACGAGTTTGGTGTTATCGAAATAGTGGTATTTCCAAAGCTGTTTGAGGAGTATAGAACGATTTTAAAGGAAGATACCGTGGTTAAACTTGAGGGCAGACTTACCATAAGTGAAAATGAAAATCCGAAAATGATATTAGATAGAATTTCTAAAGCGGAAGAAAATATTAAATCGGTATATTTAAAGTTTGTGGAAAAGAACGATGAGAAGAAATTGGGACTTATTGATTTACTATCTAAGTATCCCGGCAAATCACCTGTCATTATCTATTATGCAAAAGAGAAGGTGGCTGAGTGTACTGCTGAGAACTTATGGGTAGATGTAGAAAATAGGGAGTTAATAGAAAGTTTAAAGATGAGTTATGGTTCAAAGAATGTGATTTTACAATAATTGGAGGAATTTATGAAGACAATCGGGTTGTTGACAAGTGGTGGAGATGCTCCCGGAATGAACGCTTGTATCAGGGCTATCGTTAGAACATGTGTATATAACGGTATCAGAGTCATGGGAATCAGATTTGGATTTGACGGTTTAATCAGAGGAGATATTTACGAGATGAATGTTTCTTCGGTTGCTGACATTATCCAAAGGGGAGGTACGATTCTCGGTAGTGCAAGAAGCGAAGATTTCAGGACGGAAAAAGGACAAAAGAAAGCTATAGATATCTTAAAGGATTTCGGTATTGATAGCGTAATTGTAATGGGTGGAGATGGTTCTTTCAGAGGAGCCAAGGAGTTAAGTGTAAAGGGAATCAAGGCTATTGGGATTCCGTGTACAATCGATAATGACATGGGGTATACCGATTATACTATCGGATTTTACACCGCTGTAGAAACTGTAGTAGATGCAATAAGTAAGATAAGAGACACTTCTTCATCTCATGGTAGAGGAAATGTGATAGAGGTCATGGGTAGACATTGTGGTGATATAGCACTTTATGCAGGACTAGCAGGTGGTGCTGAGTCTATAGTAGTTCCTGAAATTGACTTTAATATTGACGAAATAACTGATAAGGTTATAAGCGGTAAGAAAAGAGGAAAGCTACACCATATTATTATTTTGGCTGAAGGCGTCGGTAATGCTTATGAATTGGCAAAAGAGGTACAAGAAAAAACCGATGTAACCACAAAGGTCACTGTCTTAGGACATATTCAAAGAGGTGGCAACCCGTCGGCGTTTGACAGATTACTTGCAAGTCAAATGGGAAATAGAGCTGTAAAGCTTTTAATGGAAGAAAAATCAGGATTGGCACTCGGTATGAGTTGCAATAAAGTCTTTGAGATGGATTTAATAGAAGCGGTCGGTATCGAGCATAAATTAAATACCGGGCTGTTCGAGATAGCCAGAGAGTTATCCATTTAATGAGTAAATAATAGGAGGGTATATGGATAAGAAAACAAAAATAGTATGTACTATTGGACCTGCTTCGGATTCAGTAGAGATGTTAAAGAATTTGATGAATGCAGGGATGAATGTCTGCAGGTTAAACTTTTCGCATGGTTCTCATGAAGAACATGAAGTAAGGATAAACAATATCAAGAAGGCAAGAGAAGAACTAGGTGTTCCAGTTGCTATCATGCTTGATACTAAGGGGCCTGAAATAAGACTAAAAAACTTCTCAACAGGTGAAGTAAATCTTAAATTAGGTGACAAGTTTACGCTGACAACCAGAGAAGTAGACGGAAATCAAGATATTGTTTCTATTACTTACGAAGGACTTCCAAAGGATGTAAAAATAGGAGATAGGATACTTATAGACGACGGTCTTGTTGAGCTGGAAGTAATAGAAGTTGCTGACGGAACTGATATAGTCTGTATGGCTAAAAACTATGGAGTTATTAAGGATAAAAAAGGTGTAAATGTTCCTTCTGTGTCAATTAATTTACCTGCCATGACCCCAAGAGATGTTTCTGATATACAATTTGGAATAAAGCATGGTGTAGATTTTATTGCGGCTTCCTTTATCAGAAAAGCTGAAGACGTTTTGGATATTAGAAAAGTATTGGAAGAGAATAATGGTGCCAATGTTGGTATTATTGCCAAGATTGAGAACGAAGAAGGTGTTGAAAATCTAGAAGAAATAATCCAGGCATCTGATGGAATAATGGTTGCCAGGGGAGATTTAGGGGTCGAGATAAGAACTGAAACCATGCCTATTGTTCAGAAGAAAATCATCAGACTTACAAATATGGCTTCAAAACCTGTAATCACCGCAACTCAAATGCTTGACTCAATGATCAGAAACCCGAGACCAACGAGAGCGGAAGTAACGGATGTTGCGAATGCGATTCTTGATGGTACTGATGCGATTATGCTTTCAGGTGAAACTGCAGCAGGGAAGTATCCTTTAGAAGCTGTTCATACTATGCATGATATAGCCCTTACCACTGAGGAATCAAAAGAGTTTTTGGATTCTGTAAATGCCAGAAAAGACTGGGTTATCAATACTACTACAAATTCAATTTCTCGTTCCAGTTGTTATATCGCTGAACAATTAGGTGCAGCTGCTATATTGACAGCGACAGCTACAGGTGGAACACCTAAACACATCGCTAAATTTAGACCTCATGCACCGATAATCGCAGCAACTTATACCGAAGAGGTAATGAGAAGTTTATCCTTAGTTTGGGGAGTTTTCCCTGTCTTATCCAAGAAAACCGAATTAACAGATGAAGTTATTGAAAGCTCAATTCATTCTGCACTTAATGCCGGATATGTTAAAGAAGGAAACTTAATAGTTATAACAGCAGGTATCCCTGTAGCAGTTGGGGGAACCACTAACCTAATAAAAGTACACACAGTTGGAGATATTGTTGCCAAGGGTCTTGGAATTGGTAAGAGATCTGTAAGTGGATCTGTTTGCATAGGCAGCACTAGAGAGGAAATACAAAGTAAATTTGAAGATGGAATGATTCTAGTAGCAAGATCTACAGATAAAGATTTAGTTGAGTACATTGAAAGATGTAAAGCTATAGTAGTTGAGGAAGGTGGACTTACTTCACATGCAGCTATCGTAGCACTACACTTCGGAAAACCTGCTATAGTAGGAGTAAAAGATGCCACAAATGTACTTGAAGATGGTGAAACTATAACTGTAGACCCAATCGCAGGATTGATTTACAGAGGCGAGGCTAGGGTTTTATAAAGGAAATAGTATAGGGCGTGAGGAAAGAGGTTTGAGGTTTAAGGAAGCGACGAGGAGATGTCGCTTTTTGGATAAATCTCTCCCTCCGAGTCGCTTTGGCGACCCACCTCCCTCGTCAGAGGGAGGCTAAGAGAATTCTTTATCGGCTCCATCTGAAGGCAGTAGAATTCTTGCCAATCACTTCGTTCTTGGGAATTCTTTGCATGAAGCCTACATAAAAATCAGATGTAAGAGATTTGAGGTGAGAAGTTAGATTTTAGAAGTAACGACGAAGAGATGTCGCTTTATGTTTTATCGGCTCCATCTGACGAGGGAGCTGTCAGCTCAGCTGACTGAGGGAGAGATATACAAAGAGGAATGCGTAGAATTCTACTGCTATATTTTAAACTCACGACTTCTCTCACGACTATCCAACTCCCCCGGTGAGCTGTCAACTCCGTTGACTTAGGGAGGCTCTGAAGAGCAAAACTTTATAAGAATTAAATAGAAGTATTATAATGTGCTTTGTGAACAGTCTTAGGAAAGCTTAACGGCTTTCCTTTTGTAATAATAGATATTGATTTTAAGAAAAGTGGTGAAGAAATGCTAACAAGTGAAAACAAAAAATTTATTAATTTAATACTTACAATTGTCCTTCCTGTTGCGTTTCAGGGGATTATTGCTACCACTTTAAATATGGCAGATACTGTTATGGTTGCAACCTTGGGTGATGCTGCTATTGCTGCAGTAGGTCTTGTAAACCAGTATATGTATTTTTTTATGGTAACCGTTTTTGGAATTTGTAGTGGATCCTCCATTTTCATTACACAATTCTATGGTAAAAAGGATATAGATAATATCAATAGGCATTTTGTTATAATGATGGTGTCTGTTTTTAGTGTTGGAGTAATTTTTACACTTGGATCTATTATCTTTAAAGAACAGCTGCTCCTATTATTTTCACATGAAAGTGAAGTAAGGGAACTTGCAGGGATATATTTAAATATAATTATTTTTACATTTATTATTACAGGTATAAGTTTCGGTATTACAACTGCTTTAAGAAGTTCCGGAGATGCAAAGTCACCGGTTATTATTTCCGTCATATCCTTTTTTGCTAATATTATATTTAATTATATATTTATTTTTGGTAAGCTTGGATTTCCAAAGATGGGAGTGGCAGGTGCAGCCCTAGGGACACTTATTGCAAGGATCATAGAGATAGTTTTGTCGATAATTATTCTTCGAGGTCCTGATGTAGTATTTAAGTTTAACTATAAAATAGCCAAAAGCGTTGATAGAAAATGCATTGGTACTTACCTTAAGATTGCAACTCCGGTTATCTTGGCGGAGACTCTTTGGTCTTTGGCACAGCTTTTCTTTTCTGCAATTTATGCGAGAACCGGAAAACAAGGAGCGGCTGCAATACAGGTAACCAATACGATTCAAAATGTGTTTTTTATTCTTTCCAATTCACTATGTGCAGCTGCTGCCATAATAATCGGGCAGATGATTGGAGCAAAAGAGTATGAGAAGACTAAAAGATATGCCTCAAAGTTTATGAAGATTACGATTTTGTTTGGTATTGTTTCAGGATTAATTTTGATATTATTCCCAAATCAATTATTGTTACTGTACTTTGGTCTTGAACCGGGTTTGAAGAATGTTTCCGTAAATCTACTTATAATTAGAGGAATTTTCATATTATTCAGGTTTATAAATGCAATGTTTGTAATTGGAGTATTTAGAGGTGGCGGTGATTCAAAGGTACCCCTTATTTACGAGCTTATTACTATTTGGATATATGCTATCCCGGTTGCACTAATTGGAACCTTTGTATTTAAGCTTTCTATTGAAATGATATTTGTCCTCGTATCGATAGAGGAGATAATTAAGATGATAATGTTAATTCCAAGATATATTTCAGGGAAGTGGTTAAAGAATGTTACAGAATAATAAAAAGTTTGTTGATTAAATACTTTACTAACTCGGCATTTTATAATATCATTATATTGTTAAGAAAAAAATAAAATTCATTAAGAAAGGAGGAATATTAATGGAAAAAAGAAGACTGGGGAGTACCGATTTGATGGTTTCTGTTATTGGATTTGGAGGAATCCCAATCCAAAGGAAAAACAAAGAAGAGGTAATCGAAATCTTTGGTGAGCTGATTAACAAGGGTATCAATTTTGTCGATACTGCTCGTGGATATACTATTTCTGAAGAATTAATTGGCGAAGCTTTGAAAGTTCACGGTAGAGAGAATTTCATATTAGCTACTAAGAGTATGGCAAGGACTTCTGAAGGATTACATAAGGAGTTTAAAATCAGTATAAACAATCTCGGTGTAGAGAGCGTAGATTTATTTCAGTTTCACAATGTTAAATCTGAAGAAGAGTACGAGACTCTAATAGGTGAAGACGGTGCATATAGTGCTGCTCTTGAACTTAAAGAAAAGGGTTTAATAGTTCATATTGGAATAACGAGCCATAATAAAGATTGTTACCTAAGATAATTGAATCAGGACTTTTTGAAACGATTCAGTTTCCTTACAATGCAGTCGAAAGACAAGCTGAAGAGTATCTAAGACTCGCTAGCGAAAAAGACATGGGCGTTATTATTATGAAGCCTCTTGCAGGTGGTGCAATAATAAATAAAAATCTTGCTTTAAGGTTTGCTTTTGAACAAGATTTTATTACATCTCTTATACCGGGAATGGATTCTGTTCAACAAGTTAGGCAAAACGCTTCCGTAGGAGAAGAGTTTATCCCGTTAAATGAAAAGGAAAGAGCAGTTCTTCAAGAAGAAGTAGAAGATCTTGGCAGCCATTTTTGTAGAAGATGCGGTTATTGTGCACCTTGTCCGGTTGGTATAGATATTCCTACGAATTTCCTTATGGAAGGATATTATACAAGATATAATCTAAAAGAATGGGCAACTGAGAGATACAATTCGTTTGACCCCAATGCAGGAGACTGTATAAAATGTGGTGAATGCGAATCCAGATGTCCATATGATTTAAATATAATTTCAATGCTGGAAGAAGTAGATTATATATTCAGCAAAAATTAGTTAATGGAGGAAAGCTTTGAACAGTAAAATTAATGTTTTTTCAGAAATCGGTAAGTTGAACTCAATAATTCTTCATAGACCGGGAAGAGAACTTTTAAATATCGTCCCTGATCTTATGCAGGATTTACTATTTGATGAAATCCCTTACATGGAGCAAGCTCAAAAAGAGCATGACGGTTTTGCTCAAGTATTAAGAGACAATGGTGTAGAGGTTTTCTATATAGAAGACTTGGTGAGTGAGTCGCTGATAAACGATGAGATAAGAAATCAGTTTATATCTGAGTTTATAAATGAAGCGAATATTAGAGGTCCTAGAGAGATAGAATTAGTAGAAGATTTACTAAATAATATCAAAGACAATAATGAACTTGTTGCTAAAATGGTAGAGGGAATTAGAAAAGATGAGCTTCCGGTTTTCCAAGGAAAAGGATTACAAGAAATGGTGAGTCTAACAGATATTTTTGTTACACTGCCAATGCCTAACCTATACTTCACCAGAGATACTTTTGCATTAATAGGTAACGGTATATGCATGAACAGTATGTGGAGTAATGTAAGACAGAGAGAAACTATTTTTGGCGACTTGGTATTTAAACATCATCCGGTATTTGGGAAAAATCGTCCTCAGTTCTGGTACGAAAAAGACAAGAAATACAGCCTTGAGGGCGGAGATATTGTTATCTTGTCAGACAAGGTACTTGCAGTCGGAATCTCTCAGAGAACTGAACCGAGAGCTATAGAAATCTTTGCTAAAAATATTCTAAGTTCTGATCAAGGATTTGAAAGAATTCTTTGTTTTGTTCTTCCTAGAAGAAGGGCATGCATGCACTTGGATACTGTATTTACCATGGTTGATAAAGATTTGTTTACAGTATATCCGGGAATGGAAGAAAATCTTGAGATATATGAATTAACATATAAAAATAACGAAATAAATACAAAACTTTTAAATACAGATCTTAAATCAGCTTTAGAAGATAAGCTGGGCATAGACGAAATAACTATGATTAGACAGGGAAAAAGAGGAATCCTGGACGCTGACAGAGAGCAGTGGAGTGATGGATACAATACACTTGCCATCGCACCTAGAGAAGTAATAGTCTATGAGAGAAACACTGTAATAAATGAATTATTGGATAAAAACGGTGTAAAACTTCATACCATTAAGGCAGGGGAATTATCAAGGGGTAGAGGCGGCCCAAGATGTATGTCAATGCCAATTAATAGAGACAGTATAAAATAAATATTTGATTAAGTGGTAGATACCGGGATTATTGAGTGTGTTTTAGTTGGAGCTCAAAATCCCGGGTTGCCACAAGATGGAAGTATAAAAAATACATAAAAGATAAATCGTTATAAATTGAGGAGAAAAAATGAATATAGGAGAGAGATACAAAGTTAGAATACTTGATCTCAATCGTGACTCTGACGGCGTATCCAAGTATGATGGCGCCGTTATTTTCATACCCAATGCACTTCCAGGAGATGAAGTGGAAGTGGAGATCACCGAAAAAAAGAAAAATTACTTTAAAGGCAGAATTACTGAACTGATTAGCACATCAGAAGACAGGATAAGACCTGTATGTCCTTATGCGAAAGAATGCTCAGGTTGTTCTTTTCAAGAGCTTAAATACACTGCAGAACTGGAACTTAAGAAGAATTTAGTCAAAAACAATCTTGAGAAGATGGCAGGAATAAAAAAAGATATTGAAATACTA
Source organism: Peptoniphilaceae bacterium AMB_02 (assembly GCA_036321625.1). NCBI lineage: Bacteria > Bacillati > Bacillota > Tissierellia > Tissierellales > Peptoniphilaceae > Microaceticoccus > Microaceticoccus formicicus. Next base: position 1,318,567 of record CP143259.1, on the reverse strand, counting down.
GGTTCTCCTAAAACGGAAGGATATAGAAATAAAATAACATTAAAACTTGATGAGAATGGTTTATTGGGATACTTCAAAAGAGGATCTAAAGATCACTGCCCAATTGAGGATTGTCCAATTGCTCAAACATCTATAAGAAACATAATACCAAAGATTCAAAAAGTCATTTTAAAACATAAAGAGATATTTGATGCAAAGACGAATAATAGATATCCAATCGTAGAGCTGATAATAAGAACAAATAAAAATGATGAATTGATGATAATTACAGGCTCTAAAGTTCCTAACTTTTATGGATCAGATTCATTATATAGTGAATTAAAGAGTCTTCCTAGAGTTGTTTCAGTTTATCAGAGAGATGAAGTATATCAAAAAAGGAGATTTAAAGAGTATAAGTATGTTTTAAAACATGGAGATAAAAAGCTGAAATATTACTTAGGCAATTTAGAATTTGAAGTATCGCCGGAATCTTTTACACAAGTCAACAATACAATGACAGAAGTACTTTATGCTAAAGCACTAGAGTTTATAAAAAGAGAACATTCTGAATACTTGCTAGACCTATTTTGCGGAATAGGTACGACAACTTGCTTCTTTTCATCAGGATCTGTGAATCTATACGGAATCGAGATTACAAAAAAAGCAATAAAGGACGCCGAAATGAATGCTAAGAGAAATGGACTTGATAATATCCTTTTTAAAGCAGCCGATGCCAATAGAGACACTATGGATATAATCCACAACAAAAAGCCCGACACGGTCGTTCTTGACCCTCCACGAGCCGGAATAGACAAGATGCTGATAGAAAATCTTATCACATCCACAACTAAGAGAATCATCTATATTTCATGTGATCCTGCAACACTATCCAGAGATATAAAATTATTGACCGATGGTGGATTTGCGATTGAGGAGATTGTCGGAGTTGATATGTTTCCGCGGACTATGCATGTGGAGTCAGTAGCACTTTTGTCCAAACTAGATGTCGACCAACATATAAAAGTAAAATTAGATATGGACGAGCTAGATATTACTGCTTCTGAAAGCAAAGCGACCTATGAAGAAATTAAGGACTATGTTTTAAAGAAGAACGATATGAAGGTTTCTAATTTGTATATCTCACAGATTAAAAGAAAATGTGGCTTGGAAGTTGGCAAAAACTATAATGTATCTAAAAAAGAAAATCCAATTGTTCCAAATTGTCCACCTGAAAAGGAAGAAGAGATCAGAGAGGCTTTAGAGCATTTTAAAATGATTTAATTTGAAAATATTGAAAGTACTTTTGATCTAAGAATCAGAAGTGCTTTTTTCTATGCTAGAAAACTTTCTAGTTATAACAGGCTGATAAATCATGCTTTATTTGATATAATAATCTTTAATAAGTAAAAGGTTTGAAAGCTAGAGGAAAATATGAATAAAAAAGAAAAAAGTGGACTATATGTCTTTATTTCAGCAGAAGCCACTAAAGAGAGGTCAAAATTCTTTTGATGGTGGTTGTAGTACATTTCTTGCATGGTTGTTTTGTAAGTTTATGGGGGTAGTTGGAAAAGCTGAACATCGTTTTCCGTGTATAGAGGAAAGATTTGATAATCGGTTCATAGAGATAAGTGATATAAATAAAGCTGAAATAGAAGAATTACTGCAAGGAAAGATTTTATTTACGCCTGGGCATACTAAAGATTCTATATCATTAAGAAAAGATAACATGACTTTTTGTGGAGATGCCGCTATGAACGGTTTTCCAAGTTTGAAGAGATTGATTATTTGGATTGAAAATAAGGAAGAGTTTGAACAGTCTTGGAAAAAATTATTTGAAGAAGATGTCGAATTGATTTATCCTGCACATGGAAAATGTTTCAACAAAAATGATTTAAGGAAGTATAAAGATGATATAAAAAATATTCGTCTTCGCCAATTAAAATGAAAGGGTAAGATTTGAATACTACGGAGGTATTAGCATATGAAAGTTCTTGAATTTGGTAATATTACCAATAGAAAAATTATTTTGATACATGGTTTTCAGTGCCCTTGGCAGGTGTGGAACAAGTATATCGAATACTACAAAGATAAGTTTCATATTATTGTGCCTATTATGTCAGGGCATAATCCAGAGGTTAAAGAAGATTTTATTTCTTTTGCGTCAGATGCAAAGGAAATTGAAGATTATATTCTTTCTCGCTATGGGAAAGATATATACGCTGTGTATGGCATGTCAATGGGTGGAGTCTTAACCGCAATATTGTGGCAGAATAATAGATTAATATTTGATAAAGTGATTTTTGACGGCTCACCTTTAGTATCATATAATAGTCTGATGAAAGAATTTATGAAAAAATTCTATGTGGATATTACTCATAAATCACGGCAACGTGATAAGAAAACAGTAGAGCGGGCTACAAAAGTAATTATTTCGGAAGATAATCTGGAATACTTTTTGAAAGTGATTGATAATATGTCAGATACAACAGTAGATAAAAGTATAGAAGACATAGCTAATTTCAAGTTAAGCCAAAGCATACATACTCCTGATACAGTGGTATATTTCTTTCATGGAACAGCAGCTAATGAAATGCTTGCAAAAAAATCTGCAAAATATGTTAGTAAATATTATCCGAATACAATTATCAAATGTTTCAAGGGTAAATTTCATTGCGAAAATGCATTGTTTAATCAGAAGATTATGATTGAGGAATTAGATAAGATTTTAGATAAATAGAGAGATGAAAATTTCAGGTTTCACCGCACTTTAATTTAATATCGAACACCAAAAGGTGGCATGGAATGTCAAAACCATGACCGCCTTTTTTGTTGCCCGAAATGAAGAAAAGGAGAATGAAAAACATGATAAAGAACAATGAAAAATCAGCAGAGATTTTAAGAGCAGAGGAGCAGTTGGCACAAGCCAAGGCGAGGTTGGCAGAAGCTAAGAGGAAAGAGGGATCAAGAAAGAGAAAAGAGGAAAATCAGCATAAGTACATGATGGGTGGTATTGTTCACAAATATTTTCCCGAGTGCTACCAGTTTGACGAGTTGGAGTTGAACCGCATTATTGCATCTGCAATCAAGTCAGAGCAGTGCCAGCGCATTATTGAAATCGTGAAAAAGGAAAATACTGAAAAGAGTGGCAGTGCATTTGCAAAATCGGAAAGTGAGGTGGTTAATGATGAAGGTGCTGGCAAGGGCGAAAGTGCCTAAAACCATTCAACGAAATTTTTTCGTTGCGCACAGATATACCATCACGGATGGTATGTGCGCTCTCCGAGGGATCTTGCAGACAGCTATTGCCTGCCGAGGGCAGTCAAAAGGGAACACTGCGTTTTCCCTTCGGTGCAGAGGGCGCACCTACCCATTTGCATACTTTGCGTTCAGTGAAGCTCCAAAGAGCGGAGCTTCACTGCCCACAAAGTCAGCCGATACCGCAAAGTCCACAGTATCGGTCAGCCATAGTCCACGCAGAAAAGAGGTGTTGCTATGACTGTAAAAAGCCTAAGTACCCGTATTGCTATCATAGGCAGGGGAGCAAAGTGTAGTGGTGGCTCATCCGCAGTTGATAGGTCAGCATATATCAGCCGTACCACCATGTACTCTGAATATGACGGAACATATTATTATCCCAAGTATAGTGAGGATTTGGTGCATAGTGAGGTTGTGCTACCGGAGAATGCACCGAAGGAATATGCAGACCCTTCTGTATTGTGGAAATCAGTGTAAATGCGTGAGAAAAATAATTCAAAGGCACAGCTTACGAGGGCATACAAGATTTCTATTCCCAATGAATGGAGCTATGAGCTTGCCACTGAAGTAGTGAGGGATTATGTGAAGCGTAATTTTGTGGATGATGGAATGTGTGTACAGTTTGCTATCCATGACTCTGAAAATCCGGTCACGCATCAACGGAACTTGCATTGCCACATGATGATGACCATGCGCCCGATTATGGAAGATGGAACATGGGGAGAGAAGCAGAAAAAGATTTATATGCTGGATGCAGATGAGAACAAGATTAGAACCAAAAAGGGGAACTATAAATGCACCACGCAGGATGTGACCGGATGGACTACGTACTTCCAATGCTATCGAAAGGGTCAATGAGGAGATTCGCAGAAGAGAGCGAGTGATCCGAATCTTCCCAAACGAGGATTCGTTGCATCGTTTGATTGGAGCAGTCCTAATGGACATACATGAAGATTGGCAGACGGGCCGCCGATATCTATCCTTACCATCGAAAACTTCGTCTCTACCTACTGCTGCTGATACATTCAACTCAGATGCTGCTTAATGTACCAACACACAACATCGGACTTGACTTGCATTCCTTAATTTATCCCAAGGTCCGTAAAAGAATCATGAACAAGGATTTAGATGAAAGTTGAATCCATTAGTTGACATTTATCTAAAGGTGGTCTATTCTATATTTAGATAAAATTAAAAGGAGGCGTTCGATGAAAATAAAAGATGAGTGGGGAAATCTGAAACCTGAGGCTGAGCCTCACTGGTATTTGGAGGCGGAGGCCTTGGTTCGTAAGGCCTTGGAGGACGATGAGCTCTTGAGGAGTCGGGCCGTGGACAAGGACAGTCAACTGGCTAGGGATATCGCGGCCTTTAAAAAGTTTGAGAAAGTCGTGGTGGAAGAGACTCGAAACTTGCTGGATTCACACCCGGCCGGAGAGCTTATCAAGAAGTTCTATAAGGGAGTGGTTGTCAGCCATTGCAGTCTCCTTCAATCCGTAGCCCTGTTTATGGATTATGAAAAGAGAGGCTGTTTTAATAGTCCGGCGGAAAAGAAACAGCTTTTTTTCAGTAGCCTCATAACCGATGAGGAGAGTGAATTTCCTGAGCTTGATCCGGAGACGGTGACCCTGGAGGATGCCTATGCCGCTTTTTCTCAGGAGACGGACGATCCTAAGTTTTTAGCCTATTCCTTGGACTTGTATGTTCACTTTGATGAGCGCTTGGTCATGTTGGAGAGTTTCCTCCGTGACGTGGTGGAAGTGATCCGAAAAAACGTTGGGGACGTCTGGTCAATCTTTGAGCGGGCAGTCGCCTCCTTTCAGGCGTCGGATTTTACCCGGTTGGCGGGAGAGGGCCTGAACGAGGGGAATTTGGACGTGGATGCTCTCTACATCGCCATCATTTACCCCAATAGGGCTTCCTTCGTGGACATCGGCCTGGATCCCTCGGTGATGACCATTGGTATGCTGGCATTGGATATCGTGGAGCAACAGGCGGATCGCCTGTCCATTCCTGCCAAGGCTAATTTACTAAAGGTTTTGGGGGACCCAGTGCGTTATCAATTGCTTTTGGCCTGTAAGCATGAGGAGTTCTATCTCAGTGAGTTGACTCGGTTGGTAAATTTAAAGCCCAGTACCGTGTCCTATCATCTCAACAGCTTAGTAAACGTGGAACTGCTGAAAGTCAGAATTAGTGAGGATCATAAGAGGCCATACTTTAGACTAAATCTGGAGACGATCCGGCGGCTGAGGGATCAGCTCGACGATCTTTTATAGGAGGGGATTATATGGGGAAATTAAAAGAAAAGGAGCAGGTGAAATCTCTCTGGCGAATTTGGCTGGGAGCCCTGCAGAACATGCACAAGGAGAATCCCTGGCTGACGGTGAGTATTGTTTTGGGAACCTTGGGTGCTGTGGTGGTGAACTACTTTCCGGTGCTGTTTCAACAGCGCATCATCTCTGCCCTGGTGGTGAAGAGCGGGTTAAACCAATTGTTGGTTCTGGCCTTGGTTTACTTTGTCATCATGGTGGTGGCATCTTCCATGATGGCTTTGGCCGATGGCTATTCCAAGAGTCGTTTTTCCTTGGTGCGCCTCAACTACATGGCTAAACTGGATCGCAAGCTCCTGGAGATGGACTACCCCTATTGGGAGAACGAAGCTTTTCTCAATGGCGTGGAGAGCACCTTACAATGCACCTCCAGCAACAACACAGGCTATGAATATCTCCTGCACATGGCCTTTAAAATGCCGGCGGTGTGGATTTCCATCCTGCTGTTGACCGGTCTCATCGCCTGGTACCAGCCCTTGGTGTTGCTTGGTCTGATGCTTCACGTGGGGGTGGCCTATTGGGTTCGCAATGCGGCTCAGAAAATGAGGTTTGAAGGCCGCAAAAAGGAGCAAAGCGCCCAGCGTCGCGTCTCCCACTATGCCTTTAAGACCTCGGATTTCACCTTTGGCAAGGACATCCGCATCTTCGCTTTGGCCGATCTTTTAAAAAAGGGCTACAAGCAGGAGATCGGTCGGATTATGGATCTCATAACGCTGTATCAAAACAAGGAGTTTAAATGGGGGCTGTGGGCGGTTTTGGCCGGCATCATCAGCGATATGCTGCTCTACGGCAGCTTGATCTATGGCGCCCGCCGAGGCATGCCCGTGGCCACCTTTGCCATGCTCTTATCCGCAGCGGCCACCTTGAGCCTGCTCTTAACCGAAACCGTGGATGATATTTCTAAGGTCAAGGCGGAATCCCGCTATGTGGATGCGGCTCAAAAGTTTCTTGCCTCGGATTTGGGCGATGGACTGGGGGATATCAATGAGCCTCTGGTGGGCCCCCTCAAGGTGGAATTCCGAAACGTCGGCTTTACCTATCCCGGCTCGGACACCCCGGTGTTTGAGGACTTAAGCTTCACCATCCAGCCGGAGGAAAAGCTGGCCATAGTCGGGGTCAACGGGGCCGGTAAGACCACTTTGGTCAAGCTCTTGACCGGCTTATTCCGCCCTCAAAAAGGGGAGATTTTCTTAAACGATATTCCCCAGAGTCGCTTTAGTAAAAAGGCACTTTACGCCATGTTCTCCTGCGTGTTCCAGGATGTGGTGGTACTGCCCTTTGATGTCAAGACCAATATCATCATCGAAGAGGAGCGACTCAAGGAGCTGGGGCAGGGGGATGAGCCCGTTTGGCAAGCTCTGGATATGGCCGGACTCAAGGAGCGAGTTCTGGAGATGCCCCAAGGCCTTGAACAGAAGCTGAATAAGCACGTCTACGATGATGCCCTGAATCTCTCCGGCGGAGAGGCTCAGAAGCTGACAGTGGCCAGAGCCCTCTTCAAGGATGGCAACATGGTCATCATGGATGAGCCCACCGCAGCCCTGGATGCTTTGGCGGAGCAAGCCATTTACTCTCAGTTCAATGACTTGGTTAATCACAAGACCGCACTCTATATCTCCCATCGCTTAGCCTCTACCCGATTCTGTGACCGCATTCTTCTCCTGGCCGGACGGGATATTGCCGAGGCGGGAACCCATGAGGAGCTCATGGCCAAGAATGGATTATATGCCAATATGTTCCGGGTTCAGGGCAAGTACTATAAGGAGGCCGCAAATGAAGAAGTTTAAAATGGTCTGGTCTTTTTTAAAACGCATGGGTCGCTTGGACAAGCTGTACCTCATAGCCGTGGTGGGGCAAACCCTACTGATTTCCTTAAGAACCCTGGTGGCTCTGTATATCCCCAAGGTGCTCATTGACGGCGTGCACAATCAATGGCCGGTGGAGAGGTTACTCCTGGTCTTAGGGGTCATCGTGGTTGCTCTGGGTCTCTTGCGGCTGTTGGAAAACGCCGTGAGGCGAGGGGTGACCCTAGGCAATGAGCGGGTCAACCTCCTAGTCCAACGGCTCTTCTCCGAAAAGATGATGAGCCTACCTTACCACTACCTGGAGGATCCGGACTATCTGGAAATGAAGGAAGCGGCCATGATGGGCATGAACATAGGAGCGGTGGATCGCCTGATGAACAACATCACTGGCATTCTGCAGCATGGCTTCATCTTAATCGGCTTATCCCTCTTGCTCTTCCGCTTAAACCCCCTCCTTTTGGTGGGTGCCTTCGTCCTGCAAATCTTCATCAGCCTTTTGGTCATCCGGCAGGCTCAGCTCTTCCGAACCACCTTAGAATCCATCCTGCCCATCAACCGCAAGCTCAATTACTACATGTCCACGGTGCATGAAATAGTCACCCAAAAGGACGTGCGACTATACGACATGTCCAATATGCTCGCGGGCAACATCCTGGTTTATAACCGCACCATGATGCATGACTTCATCAAAATGAACGGCCTTCAGGGGATCTATACCAGCTTGTCCCACCTTATCAACTACTTCATCAGCGGCGGCATCATCCTCTATGCCGGTGCCCGGGTGTTGGGCCAAGTGGCAGGATCCCTCATCTCCATGGGTGATTTCAGCCTGTATACGGGATCGGCCGTGAATTTCTCCACCCATTTCAAAGCGGGTCTGGAGAACATCCTGGACATCAGCAACCAGATCCACTTCATCGAGCCCATTGAAACCTTCCTGGCTCTGCCGGAGGATCGCCAGAGCGGCAGCCTGCCCCTAGGGGAATTTGAGAAGCTGGAGTTTAGGAACGTCAGCTTTGCCTACCCCAAGACAGAGGCGATGATTTTAAAGAATTTATCCTTTGAAATCAATGCCGGGGAAAAGATTTCCGTGGTGGGTCTCAACGGCGCCGGCAAGAGTACCCTGATCAAACTAATCTGCCGATTCTTCCCCGTGACGGAAGGGGAGATCCTCATCAATGGGCACAACATCGAGGACTATGACTATAGCAGCTACATGAATCGAATCTCCGCCATCTTCCAGGATTTCCAGATGCTGAACTTCACCCTGGCGGAAAACATTCTGGGAGAAGATTATCAAAATCAGTCCAAGCGTCAGGAAGCGGAGGAGCTCTTTCGCCAGGTTGGCTTGGCCGAGAAGCTCAAGGAATTGCCCCATGGCTTAGATACTTACCTAGGCAAGAGTTTCCATGAGGAAGGGGTGGAGATCTCCGGTGGACAGCTGCAGAAGGTGGCCATCGTTCGAGCCCTCTATAAAAAGGCGGACCTGGTCATTCTCGATGAGCCCACCAGCGCCTTAGATCCCCTGGCGGAGGCGGAAATCTATGAGCAGTTCAACAACCTGGTCAAGGATAAAACCGCCATCTACATCAGCCACCGCATGTCCTCCTCCGTGTTCTGTGACCGCATCCTCCTGATCAATCAGGGACAGATGGAAGCCTTTGACAGTCATGAGAACCTCATGAAACGAAGGGACAGCCTCTACTTTAAGCTCTTCACCACCCAGGCTAAAAATTATCGCCTAGAATCCTTAGCTGATACATTAGAATTTCCTTATGATGGTAAGTGCAAGTACCCTCCTATTGAGGAGTGATATTGGTATGAATTCAAAAATTAAAAGATAATTATTTAGATTATATTCCTGCTATAAATTTATATGACAATTAAATAATGTAATAAGTGAAAAACAGTAAATCAAAAAAGGTTTACTGTTTTTTTCTTTGCCTAAAAACAGAAAGAAAGGAAAACAGAAAATGAAAAATATAGAAGAAAAAATACTAATTTCAGAAGAACTGTTTACAGAAGCTATAGAAAAAATGGATATCCAAGAAAATGAAACGATTCTAGACTTATACTGCGGTGTTGGATCGATCGCGTTACAAGCAGCGAAACGTGGTGCCAATGTAATTGGTATTGAAATTCAAAAAGAAGCCATCCAAAGGGCAAAGGAAAACGCAAAATTAAACGGAATGACAAACACACGATTTTTTGCAGAAAAAGCCGAAGAACGCCCCGATGAAATTTTAAAAAAGTATAATCCCAAAGGTGTATTTGTCGACCCACCCAGAGCTGGACTCGATGAAAAATTAATCCATGCACTTACCGAATCAAAAGTAGAAAAAGTCGTCTACGTCAGCTGTGATCCAGTAACTCTCATAAGAGACTTATCTCGCTTTCAAGAAAGTGGATGGGGAATTGGAGAAGTAGTACCCTTTGATTTATTCCCATGGACAGGGCACATCGAGGCGATAGCAAGGCTGGAGAGAATGTAGTAAAGTGTAGAAAGTAGAACAATTATGTCATTACGAAATCGGAAAGAGGGGAAGAGCGATGAACAAGAGGATAAAACTGAGATGGTTTCTGTTAGTGACAGTCTTAATTGTATTAATATTCGGAACGATGGTTTTTATGAATACACTATCTAGAACATATATTGCCGTCATTGGAGAGATCAAAGGAACTGATAAATTATCGTGGGAAGATTTTGATCAGTTTCCGCACGAAGATATTGGAAGTGGGCGTTATGTTTATAAATACAATCTTTCTGATGGAGGCTCACTCTTTATTATAGGTGACAGTCTTGATAAACTGCCATCTACAATCTATATAACCGAAAAAGATGGGTCGGAAACCATGATAAATAAATAATGTGTAAGATTTATTCCCGTTTCATATATCAAAGAAATTGCGAGGGCGACCGTTTGGTCGCCCTCTATGTCTTGCATATATATATAAATGTTTAGTATACACATAAAATTAAACCTGTAACACATGTATTTGAAGAGTTTAGAAAACTGGCAAAAATGCTTAAAGAATACTATAATTAGAATATATATTCTTTATCATAAAAGTATAAATGTAAAGGGGAGATAGGTATCAAAGCAAAACTAAAGAAAATATTTACGATGGTTTTTTTGATTTTTATTGCCTATATTTTTATTTTAATCTACTAATACCGATATACAAGCATTTAAATCCACCACCGACAGTGAGAGAATTTACAAAAGAAAAAGCCCTTGAAGATTATGATTTTTTATGGGAGACATTAGAGGCCAGGTATCCATATTTTGGTGTAGCAGAAAGAAAACTAGGGATTGATATTGGAGAGGTTAAAAGAATATATCGAAAAAAAATTGAAGACAGAAGCTCGATTGATGTTAAATTATTCTATCAAATAATTAATGAAGCAATAAAAGAAATGAATTATATTGGACATTTAATAGTTTTTGATGCAAATACATTTTTCAGGCTTAAATATGTGTTAGATATAGATGACGAACTTCTGGAAGATTACAATTTAACATACCAACGTCAAGCTCTTGAGAATGAGCAAGCCTTGGAAAGTTATGGATATATGAGAAAAGGAATGCCAATACATATTTTTCAAAGGATTTTATCGTGGAATATAAGTTCAAACATTAAAACTGATACTATTGATGAAACAACAGCCTTTCTTGAAGTGTTTTATCCTTCTGTGAAAAATATAAAAAGAGATTCGCAATATTTATTGAATTATTTAAAAAAACTTGAAAGAGAAGGCTATAAAGACTTGATTATTAGATGTCATGCAAATGATAGCGGAGATTTTTATTGGATGAATAATATTGTATCTCCAAATATAGATGAGGTTAAGACTTTCCATACTAAAGTCTTTATAAAAAATGATGACTGGGTAAAAAACTATTATCAGAACTTGGGTGATGAAGTTATTGAGGAAATAAATTTCAAAGAATATCCAAATTTAAATATTGAAGATGCACAGCAATTTGGTGGCTATGTAGAAAGTGAAATAAGTGTCCAACCACTTTTTGAGAAAAAGACGTTTTCAGGAGATATTTATCTTTTGATAGATTCTAATACTTTTTCTTCCATAGAAGCATTCGCACAGTTTGCAAAACGCACTGGATTTGCAACTTTAGTGGGCTATCAAACAGGCGGAGATGGATACAATGGCGGAACACCAATGATGACAGCTTTGCCTCATTCGGGATTAGTCTTTTTTTATAGAATGGGATATGGAATAAATGAAGATGGTTCAAGTAATGTAGAATTTGGAACTTTACCAGATGTTGTCCCGAATGATTCTGAATCTCCGTACCAGGCTTGCCTACGCTTGATAAATGAAAAAAACAATGCAAATAACATTAATAAAAGATAGTTATTTGTTAAATAGTGTTGGTATATAAATTAATGACAAACTATTAACGTCAGGCAGCGTCAGCTGTCTGATATTTTTTACATTTAATGTATCTTTTGGTATTAGAATTACATTCCTTACATAAAATCTCTGCTTTTTAAGTCTCTAGAAAGTAGGTTCGCCGTTAAAAGGAAGAAGTTTAATGTCAGAAGACTTAGTGCCGTGTTTAATAATGCTTGGGCTATGCACATTACCACAAACGGGACAAACAGAAGCATTATAGGTAAGCCTTCCAAAAATCAAATTGTAAGTGATATTCTTCTTTTTAATCTTCTCGACCTTTTCAAAATTCTCGATATTTTCATCTTTTAAATCTAATAAATTTAAGATATAATAACTTATAGACATAGTGGCCTCCTTATTTTTGGTTGTGGTGATTAAATTATAAAGGAAATTGGTCACTATGTCTTTATTTATTTAAAAGAAAATAATGCCAGCAAAGAAACCAATATTTCTTCAACAATACTATAAATTATAGAGCCAATAAAAATATTGATTTAGACACTAGTATCGTTTATAATAATAAAAACGACACTAGTGTCTATTTTATTTATTATAATATAAGGAGCGTAAAATATGTCCCCTAGAGTAAATGAACAATATAAAAGAAATAGAAAGCTCGCAATACTTCAATCTGCAAAGAATGTATTTATAAAAAAGGGATTTGTAAATTCAACTATGCAAGATATAATTCTAGAAGCGGGAATATCGCGAGGAGGATTATATGCTTATTTTGACAACATTGAACACGTATTTGAGGAAATTCTAAAGCTAGAAGATGAGAAGGATGTAGAATACTTTGAAAGTAAGAAAGACTTATTATTTTGGGACCAGTTGTTGGATTGGATTAGATTTCAACAAAGAAATATCCTAAATAATGACAGCGGATTTTTACTAAGTAAATCTGAATATTTTTTAACTAACTATCGAAAAGAAAAAAATAAAAATAATCATTTTATACTAGATAGATACAATAGACTAATTTCTTCAATGGAAAAATTTATCGACGATGGAATAAAAGATGGACATTTTAAAGCAAATATGTCATCTAAATCAATCTCACAATATATTATCTCATTTTTTAATGGATTAATATTAGACACTTTCAACTTGGGTACCAATGTTACTCAAGTGGAAGAACAAATAGATATATTAATTTTTTCATTAGAGAAGTTATTGTCACCAGTTTAAATTAAAGGAGGCTATATGTTATTTAAATCTAAAAGATTAATGTTAAGAAAAATGGCAGAGGGAGACATAGATATTTATAACCAGTGGAGAAATGATATAGAAGTAATGTATTATACATCTACTGATTTAGATGTTTATAATATTGAAGAGACGAAAAATTTTGTAACTGAAGTTATCCTAGGTTCTCAACTATCGAAGTGTTATTTAGTTATAGAAAGAGAAAATAATAAACCTATCGGTGTTGTTTCTTTAATCAATATAGATTATAAAAATCAAAATGCAGAATGCATCATTGATATAGGTGACAAAGAATCATGGGGAAAAGGGTACGGTACCGAGGCTATGAAGTTATTGCTTGATTATGGTTTTTTAGAGATGAATTTACATAGGATATTTTTAAGGGTATTTTCATTTAATGAAAGAGCCATAAAACTGTATGAGAGACTAGGATTTAAGCAGGAAGGAATTTTTATAGAAAGTGTATTTCGAGATGGCAAATGGCACGACATTATTCAAATGTCAATATTACAAAATGAATATTTGAATAAATAGGAGACTGTATAATGTATATAATTAAAACTTTGGAAAATACCAGTATAAGGTTGATTCATAAATCATTTATTGATGCATTTTCAGACTATCAAATAAAGATGAAAATGCCTTTAGAAAAGTTTAACCAAATGTTAATAAGAAGAGGTTACGTATCAGAAATCTCTGTAGGGGCATTTAGAGATGACAAATTAATTGGATTTATTCTAAATGGAATTAGAATTTTTGAAGGTAAATTGACAGTCTACGATCTTGGAACAGGAGTTTTAAAAGAATATAGAAGACAGGGAATTATTAACAATTTATTTTCCTATACAAAAAAGTTAATAAAAAATATAAAAGCAGAACAATATCTATTAGAAGTAATAAAGACCAACGACTCTGCACTAGAACTTTACAAAAATAATAATTTTAAAATCAGAAGAGAGTTAGAGTGTTTTAAAATGAATAAAACAGATATAAAACTAGACATTAAATACGAAACCAAACATTTGGACAATTTGGATTTTAAGAAAGTTATAGACTTTTGGGATTTTATTCCATCTTGGCAAAACTCTATAGATTCTATAAATTCAACAGCAATATCTTTTTTAAATTCAGTTGTGGAAATAGATAATAAAATCGTAGGATATGGTATTATCGATAAACTTTCAGGAGATATAGCCCAAATAGCAGTAGATAAAAAATTTAGGAGAAAGGGGATAGGAACGAGTATAATGGCTGATTTAGCAAACAATACAGAATCTTCAACAATTACCTTACTAAATATAGATAAGCAGGCGAAATCAATTCTAAATTTTCTTGAAGCTTTAGGTTTAAATAATTATATTTCTCAATATGAGATGACCCTAACCTTGCTAGAGTAGGCCTAGCCAAAAACTCAAAATACGGACTGCTTAAATTAAATGCAGAAAAAATATACTATATAAGCTGTGACCTAGCTACTTTAACAAGAGATGCGGGCTTACTTACTAAAGATGAAAAATATAAGTTAGAAAAAATTTTAAGTTATCCAAGCTTTCTACTCAAGCCATGTGGAAAGTCTTTTTTTATTAATACAATAAAATCAATCCGAATAAGTTAGTCAATAATAAAGCTAATTTAGTGGACTTAGTTATTTATTCAATTGCTCACATGATTTCCGATAAAATTTAACCTGTAACAGGTGTATTGAAAGAGTTTAAAAACTGGCAAAAATGCTTAAAGAATACTATAATATATAATATGTATATAATTTATCAGAAAAGATTAAAAATGTTTATAGTAAATTAGATACAGTGTCTTTTATAAAATTAATTGAACCAAATATAATGGACTAATAATATGTCTAAATAATGTAAATGGACTAAAAAACATGATTTAAGAACTAAGAATTAGAAATAGATTATTTAACGAGTGATTATCTTAGAATATATCGACCATTAATCTTTAAAATAGGGAGCTTTGTAAAATGAAAAATGTCTATAAAAATGCTGTATTTATAACTATATCCATTATCATAATGGCATATTTATTGAATATGATAAATTTCTTCCTATATTCTTTTGAAAGTATGTCGGAGCATCATATTGCAATATTTTATTATGCAATTGTATTCGTACTTCTACTAACAGTTTTAATCTTTATGATTTTCATAAATACTTTTAAGCTAAATAATAAATACTATATCTACCTTGCATGGTTATATCTTGTAATGTTTGTTAATATTCTCAGTAGAAGAAACCCTGCATTTAACACAATCGATATCAAATTGATGATTATTTGTGTTATAAATATTGTTGTATTAGTTGTAGGTTATTTTAAAGAAAAGGAATTATAATCAAGAAAATTAAGAATTTTTCTTTAAATGATGTTGTTAACCAACTAAATCATAAACTTGTTACTTCAGGCAGTACGAACTGCCTGAAGTTTTTTAGTACTATATTTAGTCATTAAACTGGTTATAGATTGATCACATAGTTCAAATAAATTATAAAAAATGTAAATAACATATTTTAATTACTAGTTATAGTTAACACATTAGATCAAGAACTGTCGTTTCTAATGTTCTTAAATAAAATGACTCTGTCTCATATATTATATGTTCTCGGCTAACTATCAGTAAAAGCAGATATATTTCAAACAAATATACAAGTGTAGGTATACATTGTAACTGTTAGGATTTTAATTTATTTTGTTACTTATGTAATAGAAACAACTTAATTATAAGAGATTTAACAATTTCTTGTCTTAGCACTTGGAGATTCCTATTTTGTTTTATAATTTCCGGCTTCATCTTAATGGAGTCTTATTATTAGCAATTTCTTTATTCTTGAAAATACTTTGTAAGAAACTTAATTTAAGAAAAGATATAAGAGTATAGATTTCTATTGTAGCGATGAACAGATATCGCTTTTTTTGATTTCTCTCCCTCCGAGTCGCTTAGGGACTCACCTCCCTCGTCAGATGGAGGCTAAGTCATTGGCCACAATACAGTTTCAATTTACTAAGTAGGACGAATTTCGTGTTTGTTATTTTTAATATAAAAACTGACATGCAGAATGGATTAAATTCTTAATCACTTCGTCAGTGTATTTTGAATCTAATTTATTTAAGTCAGAAGTTCCTATAATTATAATTGTATAAGCTTCAGAAAATAAAAGAAAATTTTCAAAGGGTTTTGAAGTAGCAAGTTTCTCCATAATGAATTTACCATTTTCTACTATTTTTTCTTTCCTGTCATCAAGCAATCCATATTTTTTTTGTAATATATCATAATCATCTTGGGTGAGGCATCTATAAATATTATAGTTGGATATAGTATCAAACAGATATTGTTCCATGGCTTTCATAGGGATTCCATCCTCGTAATTCTCCGAAAGTGTTAAGAATTGATTTAAAGACTTTTGTTTTATTTTACTTATTAACCATATGATAAAATCGTCTTTACTCTTAAAAAAGTTATAGAATGTTCCAGTTCCAATACCAACAGTAGATGCAATATCAGAGACTTTTAACTTTTTATACCCAAATGTTTTTAGTAAATCATATCCTTTTTCGTAAAATTTATCTCTTAAAATATCTCTTTCTTCTTTTGTAAAACTAACAGGCATCTTAACCTCCAATTAAAACTTATATAAATATACTATCAACTATCATTGGTAAAGTCAATGAATATAAAACAAGATATATTCATTGACTTTGTTTTTTGAAAGAAGTATAATTATTTCAATGAATATATTGTTAATGTTATTCATTAAAATAATGTAATAAGAGTAATATTAAATATGGGGTAGGATACCTCAAAGATATTTATAATAGAGTTTGTGCAATGGAAGACAGTGCTTTAATAGAAAATGATGAATCTTAAAAGATATAGAAAATACAATTTTTAAGTAATATATTTGCCGGTAAAGAGTAAACTTGTTATTGAAATTGTTTGGAAAGGGGAATAAATATATTATAAGGTTAGATATAACTAACTATCAGTGTCATCTTTTCTTATAGCTGTTTCAAAACAAAATGGAATTAATGTTTAAACATATTGTTGAAGACGAATTTTAAAAGCTTGATAAGAATACGTAGTTTTAATCATTTCGACTATTGGAAATATTGCTTTAATAAAATCTATAAAACAAATAAAAAGACAAAGGAGATATTATTATGATTGAGTTAAGTCATGTAACAAAAGAATACAAAAATTTATTTGCACTTACAGATTTTTCATATAAATTTGAAGATGGTAATGTATATGGAATACTGGGAGTCAATGGAGCGGGGAAAAGTACGCTAATTAATTGCATTACAAAGAATTTATCATTTCAAGGTGAATTGAAATATTATGATTTAAGTAAGTGGTATATAGGATATGTACCTCAAGAGCTGGCAATCTACCCTGAACTTTCCGTGATGGACAATATGTTGTTTTTTGCATCGGTATATAAAATGAATAAAAAAGATGCAAGGGACAGAAGTTTAAGATTAATTGAAGCAGTTGGTTTAAAAGAAAAGATATCAACTAAAGCTAGTGATTTATCAGGAGGAATGAAACGTAAGTTAAACTTAATTACAGGACTCATTCATAATCCCAAATTATTAATTTGTGATGAAGTCTGCGTTGGTATTGATCCTATTTCAAGAAAAGAAATATTGGAATACCTTAGAGATTTTAAAAATAATGGGTTAAATATAATATACACATCCCATTATTTAGAGGAAGTTGAGTACCTATGTGATAAAATTATTTTTCTGGATAAGGGGAAACTCATTTTAGAGGGAGAAACACGAAAACTAATAGAGAGCATATCTAATGAAGAAGATACAAAATCTGATTTGTATGATGTGTTTATGAAGGTTTTAAATAAAGGTGGTGAATAATATGTTTAGGAAAGAAATAAAGGGTATTTTAAAAAATCCGGCTTATTTCATCATAATGATTTTACCACTTTTTCTTACTTTCATTATGAGTGAAGGTACAAAGAATTATTTATCACAATTTACGAAGACTACAGAGGTATTAAACTCTACGAAAGAAATTGTTTTATATAATGCGTTGATATTAGAATCGAAACTACAGTTTGCAGTCAGTGAATTGAATTTTATGTTAATGATGTATGCAATTCTGGCAGGTCTCAGTATCTTTGAAGAAAGAAGACTTCATATTTGGGATAGGGTAGTAAACAAAGTGAGTTTTATATTTACGAAGTTTATTGTGCATTATATTTTTGCTATTATTATAATTGCATTTAATATGCTTGGATTCTGGATACTATTCAATATTAAGTTTCCGATAAAATCTACCTGTATGTTTTTATGTATGCCTATAATTAGTATTGTTTTGGGATTGTTTATAGGTATTATAGTTAAAAACAGAGCAATTTTGTCTAATACAATTTTAATGATGGTTATGATGATGGGATTCTTTGGTGGAGCTTTAAGCTTGACTTCAGTTTTAGCAAATACTAAGTATGCTAATGTTCTAATGTACTTATCTCCTTTAACTATGGCAAATAAGTTAATATTCAAAGATTTGATTAATCTTAATTGGGGAAATGATTTTCTGATATGGATAGCATTTATCTCAATATTTCTAAGAGCATGTATTTCTATGATAGGAAGGAGGATCAGAAATGGTTCAATCATTTAAGTTCACTTTCAGGATCTTGAGAAACACAAAAGGTTTTATCGTTTCGATGGTTATCATGCCAATATTGATGATTTTGCTCATCAGTATTACACTTGCATACTCAGATGTTCCTGTAGTGGGTTATATTGGAGAAAAAGCTCCCAGATTATCTAAAGTCAAGATGATTAAGCTTGAAGAATCTGAAAAAGATTATTTTCTTGGTCTTTCACAAGGAACACTGGTTATCAAGACTGACGGTAACGGAGAAATTGAAAAGTATTATAGCAGCATACCAAATAATTCTCTTATACCATTTATAGAGAATAACAGTATGCAGAACGAGCATTTTGTTGAAAAACCCAAAGTTAGTTATTCAATAGGGGTAATACTATTTAAACTACTAACTGCAGCGGGATTACTTGCAACTTTATTAATTGGAGAAAAAGAGAATAGGATACTGATAAGAGTAAAGAATTCCAAAACAAAACTTAATTCATATATCTTAGGTAAGAGTTTAGCAATAATTTTTGTTTATGAGTTAGCAAATTTATTGATACTTGGTTTTTATAAATTGGCAGGATTTGATTTAGGTAAAACTAGCATTCCATCTCTTGGTATTATATTTACAACGACACTATTTATTTCTACAGGCTTTTATATTTTATTATCAGCTTTAATTAAGAATGAAGGATATGTATGGACTTTATCAACAGGGATTGTATTTCCTTTGAGTTTGTTTTCGGGAACTCTATTCCCGGTTGAACATATGGCGAACTGGATGAAGGTTGTCGCACGTATATCTCCCTTATACTATCTTCGAAACTCGGTTATTAACGGACAATTAGAAATGATTCCTATTATATGCATGTTATTAGTTTCACTGTTATCCGCTATAATCGGAATAAAATTAATGAATAAAAAGGGATAATTCGTGTATGGATAAAAAAACCTTTGATGACTAGAAAAACTTTATGAGCTAAAGTTTGAAATAAGAGAATATTTACAATACCAAACTAATGTAATGGAGACAGGGTAACTTAATACTCAATAAATCATATCTGGTAATATAAATGAAAAGGGTCTACTAAGCAAAATAGGTTAGTAGACCTTTATAACTAATACATGAAAAATTGTTTAATTGAATTTAAACATCCGGAGATAAACTACATATCGTACATATGAGAAAGTAAATTGATAATACCTACTCGGTTTTATGATTAAATGTTATAATCTGTATATAAGCAAAAGGCATACTGTGATATTTCAAAAAATGTGGTTTATAGAATACATCGTAGGCTACAATAAACAAATAAATGAAATTATTGATAGACAATAAAACCAAATATAATTATGACTGGAGAGTATCGAATGAATTTTTTGTCATTTAGAAAAAAAGATATTATCCTAATAGCTCTTTTTTACTTGATTAACTTTGGCTTATGGGAACTTATAGCTCCGATTGTTTCAGATAGTTGGGCATCTTTTTTAGTTTATCTACTGCTTTTCATTGTGGTATTAATTTTGTTTAAAAAGGAATTGATTGTAGAATTACAAAAATTTCTACAGGCTAAACTCAGAGATAAAAATTACTATATGAGTTTATTATTCTGGCTTGGATTAAATCTTATAATTGGTTCTATTTTAGTATTGATAGTAACAAAATGGAATTTAAATATATTGCCGGAGAATAGTGAAAACGTGAAAGAGCAAATCTCGGCCATTCCGACTTTTTTAGCAGTAATTCAAGGATGCATTTTCACTCCTATCATTGAAGAGATGACTTTTAGATATGCTATGATTAAAGAATCTAAGAATGTGTATTTGTACATATTGTCGATAGTGGTTTCAATAGTATTATTTGATTGGATCCATATAGTAAGAGCACCGGAGTTTTTCTACTATTTAGTCCCTGCAACAGTTCTTACCATGTTTTATGTAAAGAATAAAAATGTTTGGGCATCCATTATGCTGCATTCACTAATAAATATAGTGGGATATACATTGATGATTTTTAGTATGATTTAGAGGTGGAGAGTAATTATGAAATGTAAAATTTTTGATATATGTGGAGGCTGTGACTTTTCGCACGAAAGTACAGCCGAACAAAATGAATATAAAGATGATTATATAAAGAACATTTTTAAAGACAGATTTATCCCTAAAGAGATTATTTCTATGGAAAATCCTTATTACTATAGGAATAAATCTTTGAGGACGTATCAAAAGAAGGGTAAAAACGATGTTCTGGCTGGTATTTATGCTAAGAAATCACATAAAATCGTGGAAGTCGAGGATTGTTTAATAGAGAATGAAGTATCTCAAAGGATTTTTAAAACCATTCTGCAAATTGCTAAAAGATATAAAATGGAACCTTATGATGAAGATAATGAGATAGGACTGCTTCGGCATGTACTCATAAGGAGAGGTCATAATTCGAAGGAAGTTATGGTTATTTTAGTACTTGCAAATACATATTTTACAGGGAAGAAGAATTTTGTAAAGTTACTTGTAAAAAAACATCCGGAAATCACCACCATAGTAGTCAATTACAATAAACGAAAATCGTCTGTAGTACTGGAAGGGAAGTATGAAACCATCTATGGACCGGGATTTATATATGATACTCTATTGGGTCTAAAGTTTAAAATCTCACCGAGTTCTTTCTATCAGGTGAATTCAGTACAAACTGAATTCCTATATAAAAAGGTTATTGAACTTGGTGATTTTAAAGAAGGTGATAGAGTTCTGGATGCTTACTGCGGTATTGGAACCATCGGTATGATAGTATCTAAATATGTTAGAGAAGTTATTGGTGTAGAAAATAATGAAAAAGCCGTTAGAGACGCTAATATTAATAAAAAGATAAATAGTAAAGAGAATATAAATTTTATAAACGCTGACGCTACAGAGTATATAATGGAAAATATAAATGAGCATTTTGACAAAGTTATAATGGATCCTCCAAGAGCAGGGTCTACCAGGGAGTTCTTGGATGCTTTACTTAAAATGTCTCCTGAAAAAATCATCTATGTTTCTTGCAATCCCGACACACTAGTAAGAGATTTGGATGTATTAGTTTCCAAGTATAGAATAGATGAAGTTCAACCAGTAGATATGTTTCCTTTTACGAAACACGTTGAGTGTCTGGTATTGATGTCAAAGGTTGATAAGTAAAAGTGTAAAAGTGCTTGATATAAGGGCTTTTCGGGGTTTTGTGGTCGAAAATCACTGCTCAGAAATTGCGTGATTTTTGCTTCGTGGGAACAGGTCGAAACAAGCAAATTTCCTTGTGACAGAGCGGTTTAGATGTCAGTGCCCCGCGAGTGGTCAGGTTAGATGTCACCCTTCGCGAGTGGTCGGGTTAGATGTTTTTTCGGCTTTTGGTGAGGTTGTGTGGTCAGGCTGAATGTTGGTGTTAAAAGGTTGCAGATAGGCTAACTAACTTGTCCGAAATATGCTTATATGTTGATTAGCCATAATGGTAAAGAGAAAATAGACTAATATTAATAGGGATATTAGCAGCAGTTCGATAAATTTAGATTTGTGGAGGAGTATATGGTACGAGAAGTAATTAAAGATGATTTTGATGGTTTGATGAAATTGTATACACAGTTACATAATAATCCTATATCTGAAAAAACTCCTGAGATTATGGAACTTTGGAATCGAATTATTAATGATAAAGACCACCATATTATAGTTGCAGAAGAAGGTGGGAAGATTATATCTTCGTGTGTATGTGTGATAATCCCTAACCTTACACATAACCAGCAGGCATATGCTTTAGTGGAAAATGTTGTTACGGACGAAGCATATAGAGGAAAAGGCTTTGCAACAAAATGTCTAAACTATGCAAAAGAAATTGCATTGAAAAAGAATTGTTATAAATTAATGTTGCTTACCGGTTCCAAGAAAGAAAGTACGTTAAATTTTTACAGGCAAGCAGGTTACAATAGTGAAGACAAAACAGCATTTATACAGTGGATTTAGTTTAATAATAAACTTGAAATTACGGAGGTTTTATCATGGCTGATAATAAAACCATACATTTTATCCCACCAATACCTCCGAAACGAGAAAAGCGAGTCGGTATCTATTGTCGTGTGAGCACAAGCAGTGCTGATCAGTTAAAAAGTCTTACAGCCCAAGTATCGGCGCTAACAAGATTGACAGCAGCTAATCCCAAATGGTTGTTAGTAGATGTGTATATAGATATTGCTTCAAGCAAGACAGGTTCTTCCCGCAAAGAGTTTTCTCGTATGCTGTAGGACTGTAAATCTCGTGATATAGAAATTATTCTAACCAAGAGCATCAGCAGATTTGGTCGAGACACAGTAGAGATTTTTGATGCGTTGAATCAGCTTAGGGTGCTCGGCGTTCGGGTCATATTTGAACAGGAAGTACTTGATACAGCAGATACAGATAACGACCTTATGATTTCAATTATAGAGTCAATTGCTCAGGCAGAGAATGAATCACGCAGCGACAATATTAAATGGGGCATCAAACAACATGCGGCACAAGGTACTTCGAAGTTATATAACAGAAAATGCTATGGGTATAACAATGATAGAGATGGTAATCTGGTTATTAATGAGTCAGAGGCAAAAAATGTTCGTTTAATATATAACCTCTATCTTCAGGGTAAGAGTGTTTTAGGTATCGCAAAGGAACTGGAACGATTGGGAATCAAGTCCCCTACCGGAAAGACGACTTGGCCTAAGAGAACAATTGACGTAATGCTCAGCAATGAAAAATATACGGGTACCGTTCGGTTACTGGATAATGGAAAACACGATTCATATTATCGGGCAGAGAATAACAATCCTGTAATAGTTTCAAAGGAAACTTTCCAAGCGGTGCAGATTGAAAAACAGCATCGGAGTAATGTTACAAAAAGCGAAGAAGGAGTCCAAAGAAAAAGTAAAAAATACAGTTCAAAGAAGTAAGAATCGAAAATAGCCTAATTTAGAATCATTTGGCGAGAGGACAGGATGGATATCAAACCAGCATAAACATAGCATTTTTACTGTATTTTTGAAAAGTGTGAAATAGCCTAAAAACTTCACGTTGAGTGCGTGGTATTGATGTCACGCAATATATAGTGATTTGCAAAAGTGCGCAAGCAATATATTGTGTTTTCGCTCATTTAGCAAACATAAATTGCCTACTTATCATTAGAACAAAATTGCGATATGATTAAGCTAATTAATGATGTGGAGGTGAGCTGATGGATTCAAAGATTTGGTATATCCCGGCAAAGAATGACCGTTTGGAAAAGAAGGTTGGAATATATTGCAGGGTCAGTACAAATGAAAAAGAACAGCTTTATAGCCTTGTAGCACAGATTTCTGCTTTGACAAGAGCGGTTGCGAATATCGGTCAATGGAGACTGGCAGATGTATTCATCGATATCGCATCAGCGAAGGGAGAAATTCCTCGACGTGAATTTGAAAGACTGCTCCGAGAATGTGAAGTTCACAACATCTCTGTCGTTCTGACAAAAAGCATTAGCAGGTTTGGCAGGGATACCGTTGAGACACTTTCTGCACTTAACAGATTGAAGGCAGCAGGAGTCAGAGTAATATTTGAACAGGAGGATCTAGATACCGATGAGGTTGACAGCAATCTAATGATTTCGGTGATGGAATCTTTTGCTCAGGCTGAAAATGAGAGTCGAAGCGAAAATATCCGCATGGGACTTGCCATGAAAGCAGCAAATGGAACATCTGGATTATACAAGCGAAAGCTGTACGGTTATGCAAAAAATGAAAATGGCGAACTTGTAATTGACAATGAACTGGCTAAGGTTGTGCGGGACATTTTCAGATGGTATCTTGATGGCGCCAGCGTGCTTGGCATTATTAAGAAGTTGTCAGAAGCTGGCATTCCGTCTCCTGCCGGTAAGGAACAATGGAATAAGCGAGCGATAGAGAAAATGCTTGAAAATGAGAAGTACACGGGTACAGTCTCGCTTTTGGACTCTGCAACACATGAATACGAATTTCAGATGAAAGAATGTCATACGCCGATTATAACGGAGAGTGAGTATAGGGCTGTTCAGGAAGAAAAGAAAAAAAGAAGCAATATTGTAACTGACGATGATGGAACGCGGCGAAGTAGTAAGAAATATAGTTCAAAGAAGAAATAAGGAATCTCAATGAGGAGGTCTATCATGAACGAATACAGAATTGTGAAATTAACAGAAAAGCCTGAAATAAAGGAGAAAGCGGCAAAATGGTTCCATGAGAAATGGGGTGTGCCGCTTGAAGCGTATCTTGACAGCATGGAAGCAGCATTAAACGAAGATCCTATCCAGGAGTGGTACTTATGTTTGGATGGAGAAAAAATCATTGCTGGAGCGGGAGTCATCGAGAATGATTTCCATGATAGAAAAGACTTAACTCCAAATGTCTGTGCAGTTTATACCGAGGAACAATATAGAGGCAAAGGAATAGCGGGAAAGCTTCTCGACTTTGTAGTCGCTGATAATAAAGAAAAAAGGATTTCTCCAATTTATCTGTTGACAGACCATACGAATTTTTATGAAAGATACGGCTGGGAATATCTGTGCATGGCTCAAGGAGATGGGGAATCGGATATGAGCAGAATTTACATTCATAAATAAACTCGGCTTACTTTTAGCAGTAAAACTTAAATAGCCTAATTAGGAGAAACAGCAGATTAGATGTCAAATAAGTTGCAACTCCGTGAAAAGGCTGGAAGAATCAATGCTTGTAGCTGTTCTTGGACTTGTTCTTGAAATAGACTAGGTATCACACGTTGAGGCTCTAGTATTGATGACAAGGGAAGGCGAGTAAAGTAGTTCTAAAAGGCTTGAAATCAATAGGTTTATGATTTTTAGATTCAATTTTTGAGTTTGAAAACTATGAAATTAGTGGTCATAAATATCTTCTAAATACTTGCTTGTAGCAACACTATGAATATTTAGGAAAGGTCGTAGCAACACTTTGGATATTTTGGTAGGTCGTGTCAACGGTATGGATGGAGTGAAGGAGTAGGATAAATTAGAATTTTTAGAAGGATCAAGTTTAAGAGATATTGCAAAAGGTCTTGAAAAAGATAATATTCTTACAGGTGCTGGAAGAAAAAAATGGATTCCATCAAGTGTAAGACGAATTCTCACAAATGAAAAATATATGGGAGATGCTCTTCTTCAAAAGTCTTATACCGTAGACTTTCTAAATAAGACAAGGGTAAAAAATGACGGAATTGTACCTCAGTACTATGTACAAGATAGTCATGAGGCAATTATTCCAAAAAATATTTTTATGAAAGTCCAAGAAGAATTAACTAGAAGGGCAAATATTAATGAAGGTAGTAATAAGAAAAGAATTTATAGCAGCAAGTATGCACTATCAAGTCTAATAAAATGCGGGAAATGTGGAGAAATTTATAGACGTGTAGTGTATACAAATAGGGGAGTAAAAGTACCAGTCTGGAGATGCTTAACAAGAATAGAAGAAGGACCTCATACATGTGATGCAGAAACTTTATCTGAAGAATTAATTCAAGAAAAAGTGCTAGAAGCAATTAATAAAATAATTGATGGAAAAGAACAGATAAAGAGAATTATAAAAAGTAATATTGAAAAAGCCTTAATAAAAAAATCAGGTAATGAGATAATAAAGCTTGATCAAAAGATGCTAGACATTCAAAAGGAAGTATTGAAAAAAGCAAATGCAAAGGAAGATTATACAGATTTAGCATTAAGGTTAGAAGAATTAAGAGGCGAAAAAAGTGAAATAATGCTTAAAGAGGCAGAAAATGAAAACTTAAAAGAAAGACTAAAAGAGATGAAAGAATTTCTTGAAGAAAAAGAAATTAGGATTGATAGGTTTGATGATGTTCTAGTAAGAAAACTAATCGAAAGTATTGAGATAAATGGAGATACAATCCTAGTTGAATTTAAGTCAGGGATAAAAATTGAAGTTAAATAGATTAAAGACTCTATGAGCAGGTAGGGTCTTTTTTGTGTATAATATAAGTATGAAAAATTATATATATAGTAGGTGAAAAATATTTCAAATACTTATATATATTATTAATATTATGAAAAGGTTGTAGCACCAAGTAGTGGAGAAAGATATTACAAATTAGATTTTTGGAGGAAAGAAATAATGTTTGGAAATAAAAGAGAAGAAGAAAAAAGATTTATAAAAAAGTCAGACGACCATGTAGGATTGGTTACACTATACACTGTTGTAGACGTTAAAACAGGTGTTAATTATTTAATTACATTAGGACCGAATGGAGTATCGACGACTCCTATGTATGATGGAGCAGGAGATTTTTTTGTAGACGAGGAGTATTAAAGAGGTAATTAGTGAAGTTTTCAATAAATGAAGATATATAAGCTTAGAAAAAGTATAAGTAAAATTTTATTTAATATATAGGTTTTGACCTGCCCGTTGGGGACAGTGTTATCCTTTAATCAAAGGAGGTGGATAACCATGTTAAGAAGTGAAATTCAAAAAATAACGGGATTAACTAGGAAGGCAATAGAATATTATGAGGATAAGGGACTTATAAATCCTCAGAAATCTGATAATGGTTATAGAGACTATAGTACTAAGGATTTGGAAATTTTGAAAAAGGTATCTATATTTAGAAAATTAGGAATGAGTATATCAGATATTGAACAGTGTATAAATTCAGGAGGGGATACTTTGTCTTCTGTCTTAAGAAAAAAGCAATGTCAATTAGAACTTGATAAAAAAAGGAAAGTAATACTAGAAATGATTGTTAAAGGTGAAAGTAATGAACTAATTAATGAGAAGGTTTCATCGCTTGATGCGGAAGAAACTATCTATGAAAAACTAGAAAATGCTTTTCCAGGATATTTCGGACAAATGATATTTGCTGCTTACCAACCATTTTTAAATGAGCCATTAGAATAATGATGGAAAGAATTCCTTTTATAAATATATAGATTATCTTGATAGGCTTCCTTCGTTTGAATTAACTGAAGAAGAGAAAAAATACATTGAGAAGATTAGCTCACCCTATGATATGAAAACCTTAAAGGATGTAAATCAGGCTAAAATCGATGCCATTGAGAATCCAGAAAAGTGGATAAAAGATAATGAGGATGTAATTTCTCAATATGAAAGCTATAAAAACAGTGAAGAGTATCAAAATAGCATGATGAAGCAGATTCAGGATAAGATGAAAATCTTTATGAAAGAAAATGAATATTATGAAATAGCAATTCCACTTATTAGAAAATTTAGCAAAAGCTATGATGAATACTATAAGAAGTTGCTAAAGGCAAATGAACAGTATATAAACAGTAAAAATATATAAGCATCTACTTGTATTGATTGGTATTTTTCTATGGAAAATATAGAAAGGTTAAAGATTAAGCGGAATAGTTTCAGAGTGTGTATTACATAGAAATATTGAAATATTCGATATGTTTCTTAATACGTACTAGTATAAAAACCCCTATGATATGTTTGCAAATACGAAGAAAAAGCTAAAAAAGCCTATGATATGTTTGCGAAAACGTAAAAGTTGTCTTTTTATCCATAGTGTCGACTCGAGGCATGTGGAGACTATAGCGTTACTACAAAGGGAAATTTCGTAGAAATCCTGAGATTCAAGCTCTTTCATGACCATTTTGAATTCATAGAAGATGAGCATAATTTTAAGAAAAAGGTACTGAAAAAGTATTTTAATGTTTCAGTGGTGGTTGACCTAGTTAGTGGAGACACAAGAAAATAAAGACAAAAGTGAGAATCAGCAAGGATAAAAACTTTGCTGATTTTTGTATTTATTCTTTCAGACTTGTCAAAAGGACAAGTCAAGAATGGTGATTTTGATAATTCTAGAATGGTAAAAAAGAAAAGTCTAGACTTATCAAAATGACAACCTAACTATATAGAGATTAGTTAGAATGATAGAGTTATATTGATATTAGTGGGATAATAAAAAACCACTTTATTTTCATGTAATATAAAAGCTGAAACGGTGGTTTACCGTATTGGGTTAGAATGGAGTAAGAATGTTATGACAGCACTTTTGTTTTGAAGTAGTTATAAAGTAAATCGTTATACTTGATATCATTCGTACGGTGGAATATAATATCATAAAAGGACTTCTTTAATTGGAGGTGTTTATATGGATTATTTATCAGCCAAGGAAGTAGCTGAGAAGTGGAATATATCAAGACGGAGAGTTCAACTACTTTGTGAGGAAGGCAGGATTGAAGGAGCATTTAAGCTTAGTGATGTCTGGGTTATCCCTAAGGACGCAGAGAAACCTGCAGACAGGCGAAAGACTAAGAAAAAGCCAGATAATAGTGGGATAGATAAAATAGGGTCGGAGGGTTGATTATATGAAGCCACCTAAGGTTTTGGATAATAAGAAACATAGGATTGTAGATGAGTTAAAAGAGGAACTAAATAAGGGTTCAAAGCTATCTGTTATATCCGCTTACTTTACAATTTATGCCTATGCAGAACTTAAAAAGGAACTTAGCAAGATAGAGAATATGAGGTTCATATTTACAGAGCCTACCTTTGTACATAAGGACCAAGAGCTTATTCGGGAGTATTACATAGAGCGTAATCCCGAAAAGAAAATGTCAGGAAATGAATTTGAAATAAAACTTAGAAATGAAATGAAGCAGGCGGCCATAGCCAAAGAATGTGCCCAGTGGCTAGAAAAGAAAGCAGAAATCAAGTCTTTAAGGCAAGCGAATCCAGCTCAACCAAGGCTGGTTTACATAGAGAACCCTGAAGATAATGTCTCAATAAATGGAACAGTAGACTTTACTTCTGCTGGACTGGGTATCACTTCTTCCAACAGATTAGACAGCAATATGTGTTTATATGGCAAGGACTATACTATTAGTTTTTTACAAGCCTTTAATGAACTGTGGGAGAATGACACTGCCGTTCAAGATGTAAAAGATAAGGTTCTTGAGCAAATGCGTATCCTTTATAAAGAGAATAATCCTGAGTTTATTTACTTTGTTACTCTTTACAATATATTCAATAACTACCTTGACGAACTAACCGAAGACAATATTGTTAAAAGTCGTACAGGCTTTAAAGAGACCCTAGTCTGGAATAAGCTGTATAAATTTCAGAAAGACGGTGTTATGGGAGCCATCGATAAAATTGAAAAGTACAACGGATGTATTATAGCCGATAGTGTTGGACTTGGTAAGACATTTACTGCTCTAGCTGTAATAAAATACTATGAACTAAGAAATGACAGGGTTCTAGTTATCGCACCCAAGAAGCTTCGTGAAAACTGGACTGTATATACCATGAACGATAAACGGAATATCTTTTCTGGTGATAGGTTCAATTATGATGTTCTAAATCATACTGACCTTAGCAGGATAAGTGGCTACTCAGGAGAGATTAACATTGCTACCCTTAATTGGTCTAACTATGACCTTGTTGTAATCGATGAAAGCCATAACTTTAGGAACAATCCACCAGTCAAAGGCCGTATCACTCGTTATGAGCGGTTTATGAATGACATAATTAAGGCTGGCGTTAAGACAAAGGTTTTAATGCTATCTGCAACCCCTGTAAACAATAAGATGAACGATATTAAGAACCAGATAGCCTTTATCACAGAGGGCAGAAATGACGCCTTTGCCAGTGTTGGTTTAGATAACCTTGAACTTATACTTAGGAAGGCTCAAGCTGTATTTAATAGGTGGTCTGAACTTCCTGACCCTGAAAGAACAACAGAAACCTTTGTCAATATGATGGACTTAGACTACTTTAAGCTTTTGGATACAGTAACTATTGCCCGTTCAAGAAAGCATATAGAGAAGTATTACAACTTAGAAGAAATAGGCAAGTTCCCCACCAGACTAACCCCTGAGAACAGGTATCCTATCATTGATACTAAAGGTGAATTTCCACCTATAGAGGAAATCAATAGACTTATTAAAAAGCTTACTCTGTGTGTCTATTCACCCTTGGGCTATGTTCTTCCCGAGAAGAGAGCTGCTTATGAGAGAAAGTATGATATGACAGTTGGCACGAACAATAGTGTCTTTAGACAGACTGATAGGGAGCAAAGCTTAGTTGGTCTAATGCGTGTTGGAATATTGAAAAGAATGGAAAGCTCAATCAATTCCTTTGCTTTAACTGTTGAGAATATTCTTTATAAGATAGACAAAACCCTTGAGGCCATAGAGCAAAGTCGGCTGGATTATGATGCTGAGATGGATATTAGTGATATAGATATAGATGACCCTGAATATGACAACCTGATGTTTGGTAACAATGTCAAGGTTTTATTACAGGATATGGACCTTATAAAGTGGCAACAAGACCTTTTAGCAGACAAGTACAAGCTGGAAACTATTCT
Organism: Peptoniphilaceae bacterium AMB_02; assembly: GCA_036321625.1. Lineage (NCBI taxonomy): Bacteria > Bacillati > Bacillota > Tissierellia > Tissierellales > Peptoniphilaceae > Microaceticoccus > Microaceticoccus formicicus. Next base: position 1,287,577 of record CP143259.1, on the reverse strand, counting down.
TTTGGAAGCTATGAATGTAACACCCGATCGAGACGCAAAGTTGGTAGAGCTTAAGAACATAATAAAAAATAAGATTAACAGCCCTATAAACCCAGATAATAAGAAGGTTATAGTATTTACAGCCTTTGCAGATACAGCTAAGTACTTATATAAGCATTTATCTGAGGAATTTGCCACCGAGGGTATTTACTCTGCTATCGTAACAGGAAGTGGAGATAACCATTCAACCTTGCCGATACCAAAAGAACTAAGAAGGACGATCAAGATGACTGATATAAATACTGTTCTGACCCTGTTTTCCCCTATTTCTAAGGAGTGTTCTAAGGTATATCCAGAGGTTAATGAACATATTGATATTCTTATTGCAACGGACTGTATATCTGAAGGCCAGAACCTACAAGACTGCGATTATCTTGTAAATTATGATATACACTGGAATCCAGTAAGGATTATCCAAAGGTTTGGTCGTATTGACCGTATAGGGTCACAAAACAATTATATTAAGCTGGTAAACTTTTGGCCAACCAAGGACTTAGACGAGTATATAAACCTTCAACAGCGTGTGAAAGGCAGAATGGTTTTATTAGATGTATCAGCCACAGGCGAGGAAAATGTTATAGAAAACAATCCAAGCAAAGAAATGAAAGACCTTGAATACCGTAAGAAGCAGCTTAAAAAGCTACAGAACGAGGTTGTAGACCTAGAAGATATATCAGGGGCTATATCCATTACAGACCTGACCTTTAACGACTTTAAGATTGAACTAATGGAATATATGAAAACCAAGAGAAAAACCTTAGATGAAGCACCAAATGGAATGTATGCTGTTGCTAAAATTGACGAAAGCATTAGCGATGTTGTTAAGCCGGGAGTTATATTTACGCTAAGACAAGTTATGGGTAAGGACCAAACTAAAGAGCAGAATCCTTTATTTCCTTACTATATGGTCTATATCACAGATGATGGGGAGGTTCAGCTATCCTTCCTTCATGCCAAGAAGATATTAGACTACTATAAAAAGCTATGCTCAGGTAAAGACCAAGTGTTAAAAGAGCTGGTAGAGGAATTTAACAAGGAAACCAATGATGGTCGAAATATGAAGCATTATTCAGACTTATTGGAGGCTTCCATTGAAAACCTAATAGGTAAGAAGCAGGATATTGGAGTAGCCAGTCTTTTCTCTAAAGGTGGTACTACAATGCAGAGAAGCCTATTTGATGGTATTGAGGACTTTGAGCTAATTACTTTCTTAGTCTTGAAAGCTTAAGGGGGTGAAGCTATGGATACTTACAATTTTTTAAAGATCCCTGACAGTTGCTTTATCGACAATACTATTTATAAAAAGCTATTCTACGAAAATGCTGATTTGTCTACTAGCGATAAGTCATTATTTACAGATACTATAAGCAAGATAACTTGGATCAACTGCCTTAAACCTGAAACTATAAATATACCAGCCTATAAGGATGAAGTGCGAGACTATCCTGAGATTGAGGTTATAGAAGTTCTTGTGCATAAAGATTACAAGCTTAAAAGAATAGCTGAAATTATTATGAGAACTATACCCTACCCTATGCTGCTGATTTTTAAGCTGGAAGACAAAAGAAAGCTTTATGTAGCTCACCAGAGGATTAACCAAAGTGATAGTAGTAAGAATACCATTGAAGAGTTTATAGCCACTGACTGGCTAGAGAGTGATAGTGCTTTATTCGCTAAGCTTGATATAAAGCAAATGAGGTTTACAAACTTCTATACGCTTTATAGCGATATTATTGATACTATCAGTATTTATAACCTATCAGCTATTATGCCGACGGATGACAATATAACAGGTGCTGAGGCAAGAGAGCTTTCAGCTCAAATAGAAAATATAGAACAAGAGATTACAAGCTTACGAACTAGGCTGAAAAAAGAAAGTCAGTTTAATCGTAGGATGGAGCTGAACATAGAAATAAAGAAATTGGAGCAGAACAAAAATAAATTACTTGGAGGAGATACGATATGATTGAAACAAATCTTAAAGGCAATACCCCTGACATAGCAGAGGAGAACATTCAGAAGTTAAGACAAATATTTCCCGACGTATTTACGGAGGACAAGGTTGACTTTGAAAAACTACAGCAGGTACTAGGTGACTATGTGGAAGATAGCACCGAACGCTACAACTTTACTTGGAATGGCAAAGGACGAGCCTTACGTTTATCTCAAACACCTTCCCTAGGAACATTAAGACCTTGTAAAGAGGAAAGCAAGGATTGGGATACAACTCAAAACCTTTATATAGAGGGGGATAATCTAGAAGTACTAAAGCTTTTACAAAAGAGCTACCATAGCAAGGTTAAGATGATATATATTGACCCGCCCTACAACACTGGAAAAGACTTTGTTTACAAGGATGATTTTCATGATAGCCTTGAGAACTACAAGAGAATTACAGGACAGGTCGACAGTGAAGGCAATAGACTAAGTACAAATACAGAAGCAAGTGGTCGTTATCATACTGACTGGCTAAATATGATGTATCCAAGATTAAGACTTGCAAGAAACCTACTAACTGATGATGGCGTTATTTTTATTAGTATTAATGATAATGAAGTTGATAACCTAAAGAAGATTTGTAATGAGGTGTTTGGAGAAGATAACTTTGTATCTGCCTTTATTAGAAAAGGTAGTGGTGGTAGACAAGACAGCAAATATTATGCAATAGTTCACGAATATATTCTATGTTATGCAAAGCAGAGTTCGCTTTATATATCAGGAAAAGAGTTGAAAGAGGATGATAATTATCCATTTTACGACGAGGTTAAGAAGTTAAATTACAGAACACAACTATTACGAAAGTGGGGAGAAAATAGTAAACGCACTGATAGACCTAATTTATTTTATCCTATTCCAGACCCGGATGGTAAAGATAATTTTCCAATGCTTCCTTCAGGAGAGGAAGGTTGCTGGCGTTGGGGTAAAGAAAAGATGTTTGAGGAAATTAAAAATGGAAGAGTTGAGTTTAAAAGTAAGGATGAAGATTGGGTTGCATACGAAAAAATCTTTGAACCAACCTCCGATAATCCAAATACAAAGCTATTTACCACCATTATTGATGATATAGGTTCCTCATCCGGTGCGGGACTAATAAAACAAATATTTAATGATAAGGTATTTGATTATCCAAAACCAGTTAATTTAATTAAAAGAATTATTAATTTTGTAAATACAGAAGATGGTGATATAATCCTCGATTTCTTCTCCGGCTCCTCCACCACCGCCCACGCTACAATGCAGCTTAATGCTGAAGACGGTAGCAATCGTAAGTTTATTATGGTTCAACTTCCCGAGCCAACAGATGAAAAAGATGAAGCTTATAAAGCTGGCTATATGAATATCTGTGAGATTGGTAAGGAGCGTATTCGTCGTGCAGGTGAAAAAATCAAGGAAGAAAAGGGACTAGAAGCACAAGATCTTGATATAGGCTTTAAGGTCTTGAAGCTTGACACCTCAAATATCCGCAAGTGGCAACCAGACTATGATGATTTGGAACAATCTTTATTGGATTATTTAGATAACTATGTGGAAGGTAGAACAGAACTAGATGTAGTCTATGAGATAATGCTTAAATACGGTCTTGACTTAACATATCCTGTTTATGAGTTTACTATTGCTCAGAAGAAGGTTTATTCTATCGGCTTTGGTATGCTTATGATTTGTCTTGATGACGAGATTACAACAGAAGTTGCTAGGGGGATTTTAGCAAAATCAAAGGAACTATCACCTGAGAGCAGCAGAGTTGTATTTAAGGACAATGGATTTAAGTCAGACAGTAACAAGACCAATATCAAGGAGATACTTAAAGCTGGCGGAATTGAAGAATTTATCACAATATAGGGAGGTATGGACTAAATGAAACTGAAATTTGATAAGAATCTTGAATATCAACAGCAGGCCATAGCTTCCGTTGTTGATTTGTTTAGAGGTCAAACCCCAATGCAGACAAACTTTACCGTAGCACCCTATAGTGGACAAATAGGCATGTATGATAGTACCAATGGTATTGGTAACAGGCTTGAGCTTGACGAAGAAGAAATACTTAAGAACCTACAAGAAATTCAGCTAAGGAATGGTCTAGCACAAACAAAGAGCCTAAAAGCTGGAAAGTATGACTTTGATATAGATATGGAAACAGGTACAGGAAAGACCTATGTATATCTACGTACAATACTGGAACTACATAAAAATTATGGATTTTCCAAGTTTATTGTTGTTGTTCCCAGCATTGCTATTAAAGAAGGTGTTTACAAGTCTTTACAGATTACAAAAGATCATTTCAATGATTTGTATGACAATACAATATATAACTACTTTGTCTATGACAGTGGTAAGTTAGAACAGGTTAGAAGCTTTGCAGTAAGCGATAATATAGAGATTATGGTTATCAATATAGACGCCTTTAGAAGGAGTTTTACTGACCCAACTAAGGAAAACAAGGCTAATATCATTCATAGACCTAATGATAGATTAAACGGTATGAAGCCTATTGAATTGATACAGGAAACTCGCCCCTTTGTCATTATAGACGAGCCACAATCGGTAGACACTACTCCCAAGTCTAAGGAAGCTATTAAGTCACTAAACCCCTTATGTACTTTAAGGTATTCTGCTACACATGTGCAAAAACATAATCTTGTCTATAAGCTGGACGCGGTAGATAGCTATAATTTAGAGCTGGTAAAGCAAATTGAAGTTGCGGGTTTTGAAACTAAGGACTACCACAATGAGGCATACTTGAAGCTTTTATCCGTAAACAATAAGAAGTCTCCTATAACAGCAAAAATAGAGCTGGATGTTAAAGATAAGAAAGGTGTAGTTAAGCGTAAGCCAGTGGTAGTAAGACAAGGAGATGACCTTTATGATAAGTCTAAAGGTCGTGATGTCTACGAAGGATATATTGTCAATGAGATTTATTGTGAAGAAGGAAATGAATATGTTGATTTTACAAGTAAAGCAGATATTTTACGTATAGGAAAGCCTCTTGGTGATGTAGATGATTTGGCTATAAAGGAGCAACAGATAAGGAAAACCATAGAGGAACACTTAAATAAGGAACTGGTATTAAATAAGCAAGGGATTAAGGTGCTAAGTCTTTTCTTTATAGACCGTGTTGCCAACTATCGCTATTATGATGAGGATGGTAACCCTCAAAAAGGTATTTATGCTGAACTCTTTGAGAAACATTATGCTGACCTTATTAAAAAGCCTAAGTACAATACCCTATTTAAGGATATTGACTTGGATACTGCTGCCGAAGATGTCCATAATGGTTATTTTTCAGCTGATAGAAAAGGTGTTTTAAAGGATACCAGTGGGAAAACACTAGCTGACGAGGATGCCTACAACTTGATTATGAAGGACAAGGAACGCTTACTATCCTTTGATACTAAGCTAAGATTTATATTTTCCCACTCTGCACTTCGTGAGGGTTGGGACAATCCAAATGTATTTCAGATATGTACTCTTAATGAAACTAAAAGTGAGGTTAAAAAGCGTCAAGAGATTGGGCGTGGGCTACGCCTTGCCGTGAATCAAGAGGGCGAGCGTCAACATGGATTTTCAATAAATACCCTAACAGTGATGGCTAACGAAAGCTACGAGGACTTTGCTGAGGCCCTACAAAAAGAATACGAAACTGAAACAGGTATCAAGTTTGGTATAGTGGAAAGTCATTTATTCGCCAACATCCCTGTAAAGCAGGATGATGGAAGTGAGAAATACTTAGGACAAAAGGCTTCAGAAGCTATCTATAAACAGTTCTTAGACAATGGATATATTGATGAGGCAGGAAAGGTACAAGATGAGCTGAAGATTGCCATAAAGAATAATGACATAAAGATATCTGAAGAATTTGAACCTATAAAAGCAGAGATTACAGCTCTTGCAAGAAAAGTTTGTAGTACTCTTAATATTAAGAATAATAGCGATAAGAAGACCATCAAGCTGAATAAACAGGTTTACCTTGACCCTGAGTTTAAGGATTTATGGGATAGGATTAAGTACAGGACCACCTATTCTGTAGACTTTGACAGCGAAAAGCTAATAGACGAATGTTGCAAAGAAATGCAGACCAGCTTATCTGTAAGCTCTGCAAAGCTTATATATACCAAAGCTGGGCTTGATATAAGTGCTGGTGGTGTAGTAGCTGAGGAATCAGATAGATATGCAGTAGGATTGAACAACTTACAGGGAAATATACCGGATATTATTGCCTATTTGCAGAATGAAACTAATCTAACAAGGAAAACTATTGTGGAGATACTATTAAGAAGCAAGACTATTGACTTGTTCAAGAAAAATCCTCAAAGGTATATGGAGCAGGTAGTCCAGATAATATCAGCTAAAATGAGGCATATGATAGTTGATGGTATTAAATACACCAAGATAGGTGACGACGAGTATTATGCTCAAGAACTCTTTGAAACAGAGGAGCTTACAGGCTACTTATCTAAGAATATGATAGAAAGCAAGAAGTCTGTATATGAGTATGTGGTCTATGATAGTGCTAACGAAGAAAGCTTTGCTACCAGCTTTGAGAACAACAAAAATATTAAGCTCTACGCAAAGTTACCGAACTGGTTTACTATTGCAACCCCATTAGGTACTTATAACCCTGATTGGGTAGTGCTTATTGAAATAGACGGCAAGGATAAGCTCTACTTTGTTTTGGAAACCAAGGCTGATATTATGTTTGATGCTCTAAGGCCATTGGAAAGTGCTAAAATTAAATGTGGAAGGAAACATTTTGAGGCTCTAGGCAATGAAGTAGCCTTTGACGATATAGACAGTTTTGAAGAATTTATAGAGGAACAAGTAGTTTTATAGTTATATGTGACAGGCGAAAGATCTTGTCTTCTACCCATTCTCTTAATGAGTTTTAATAAATTTTAAAATTTTTTCTATTTAATTTTAAAGAATAAATATATATGCTTAAGTTTTAGATTTATGTAGATTTGTTCACAAAAAATTAAGCTATAAAGATTTTATGGTTAATATTTTGGAATATATAATCGAGTAGTAGAAATGTAGGTCTTGTGGATAATTTGGTTTTTAATTATCAACAAGACCCATATTTATTAGTTATCTATTAAAATTTTTTTGTAATTATTGTATATATTAGTTTCATCTATTTTTGGAGAATATTTGAAGAAGATTTTTAATTATACTCAGTTGTTTACATAAACTTATTAATATATTTTCTAGATAAAATATTTTGGATTCTTATTATCTCCTTCGATATATCATCATTCTCTTTTTTTAGATCTTCAATATCTTCTCTATATATTATGCCTGTACTGTTAACTTTCTTTGCAATTTGATTGATGTTATTTGAATTCTTTCCTATAAGAGTTTGTAGATTTCTAAAGATATTCATATCAATCACAAAGATAGGTGCTTCAAGTACACATTTTCTAATAAAATGAGCCATTGATTTTGATTTACTGAGTTCAAGCTTTTTCATAAAAAGTTCTTTTTCTTCCTTGGTTAATTTGATTTCAATTCTTTCATTTCTATATCTGTTTGTCATATAAATCCTCCTTTTATTTTTATTTTTGAACAGGGTATTAGGGGTGACCCCTAAATCATTCCGATAGGAACAAGTAGAAAATTGGATAAAAAGAAGCGAACCTAAAAGGGTTCGCTTCATCAATTTTCTCGTAAGTGTCCGTACACTTACTGTGCTTGCTCATTAAAGTTTTTAAAAGCAGGTATTAAGCTAAGTATTTAATTTATATTCTAATATTACCGCACTTTGGAAGAAATGTCAGCGTGGATTAGCCGCTTTTTCTGTGTCCATTTTTTATTTAATCTTCTAAAAACTTTTTTAAAATAGCGAATCAAGATAGTCATATTTTCACTGTTATATATAGGAGGACTTAAGTAAACCTATGAAAACAAAGAAAGTCTTGGTGGCAGTTTTAAAGGAGGAAGAATAGATGAATTGCATATTAGAATATAGCATCCAGCTTGCCATGCTCAGGTAATTATTAAGTGAAAAGCTAATAAATAAACAAGAATATTTTAAGATTAAAAAACTTCTTATGGAAAAATATAATATTTCTTCAGATTTGACCTGCTAAATTTAACTAGTCGCGGTAGAATAGGATTGTATAGAAGAATACAAAAGTGAGGTGAGATTATGAAGAAGGTAGAAGTAATAAAAGGGGAAGGTCTTTTAAACGGTAGAAGAAATGGAATAGAGATAAATTTAAAAAGAGTGGCAGCCTATTGTAGGGTTAGTACCGATAGTGAAGATCAGCTTCAAAGTTATCATTCCCAAGTAAACTATTATACAGAATTGATCAATGAAAATCCTGACTGGACCATGGCTGGGGTCTATGCTGATGAAGCTATTACTGGCACTCAAATAGATAAAAGACTTGATTTTCAAAGACTGATAAATGATTGCATGAATGGAGATATAGATATGGTAATTACAAAATCTATATCTAGATTCGCTAGAAATACTTTAGATACACTAAAGTATGTGAGACGCTTAAAAGAAATCAATGTAGCAGTATTTTTTGAAGAAGAAAATATTAATACATTAACCATGGATGGAGAATTACTTTTAGTTATACTTAGCTCTGTTGCCCAGCAAGAGGTGGAAAACATTTCTGCCAATGTTAAGAAAGGCTTAAAGATGAAAATGCAAAGAGGGGAACTAGTAGGCTTTCATGGTTGTCTAGGTTATGATTATGATAGTGAGAATAAAACTATATCCATAAATGAAGATGAAGCCCAGATAGTAAAGTATATCTTTAAGAGATACTTAGAAGGAGCAGGGGGAAGTGTAATATGCAGTGAGTTAGAAAACCTTGGATACAGATCTCCTAGAGGCTCTAGTAAGTGGTCAGCCACCACTGTACTGGGAATTATAAAAAATGAAAAATATAAGGGAGATCTTTTAATGGGAAAGACCTTTACCCTAGATCCTATTACTAAAAGAAGACTAGAAAACTTTGGTGAAGAAGATAAGTTTTATATAAAAGACCACCATGAAGGGATTGTAAGTGAAGAGGACTTTGATAAAGTTCAAGCTATTAGACTTAGAAGGGCTAAGAATAGAAATACTGTAGGCTCAAAGAATGGAAAAAGAGACAAATTCAGTAGGGAATATGCTTTTTCCTGCCTATTAGAATGTGGCTTCTGTGGTTCGAATTTATCTAGAAGGTCCTGGCATAGTAATTCCCAATACAAGAAGACCATTTGGCAATGTGTAAGAGGAACTAAGAAGGGGAAAAAGTTTTGCCCTAATTCTAAGGGTATAGAGGAAATAGCAATAGAGAAAGCCTTTCTAGAGAGCTATAGGCAGCTTACCTCAAATAATAAGGATATTGTAAATGGATTTCTAGAGTTAGTTGAAGCTAGCCTAAATGATAAAAGTCTTGAGAAAAACATTAAAAAGCTAGATAGGGAAGTAGCCCATCTTTTAAATAAGCAAAATTCTTTAGTAGATTTAAGACTAGAAGAAAAAATAGACGAAGATCTATATGAAGAAAAGTATATAGCTCTTCAGAAGGAGTATTTAGAAAAGAATAAGGACAAAGAAGCCTTAGAATATAGCCTAGAAAATAATAATGAAATAAAGAGTAGGATGAAGATTTTTAAAACCATGCTGGAAAGAAAGGAAATTTTAAAAGAGTTTGATAGGTATGTATTTGAAAGTATTGTAGAGAAGGTAATTGTTGGAGAAATAGATGAAAACGGGAATGTAGATCCATATAAGCTTACCTTTGTATATAAGACTGGCTTTAAAGATGGATTAAATGGAGAAGACTTTAAATCTCCTAGAAAAAATGCAAAGAAAAAAACTATAGGGAAAGACTCTGCTGAATTGTCTTCCTATACTAATAACCACTTAGACAAATCATGTTCCCATACTAGTGATGTCACATGTGGAGACGATAGCGTTGCTACAAAGAGTGGGTGCGTAAGAATCCTCCATTTCAAGCAGTTTCACAAGCGTTTCTTCTTTATTGATGATACCATGGGAGGGTACAAAAAAATCCAATAAAATTACATCGATGTAAATGCTTGTATTGATATGGTGTGTGGAGAAAAAAATCAACGAATTTAAACAGAATAATATGCTTTTTTTCAGCCCAGAATATCATACTGTCAAAATGAGAATATTAATGTATTTGACACGGATGGAAAAGTATATTGTTGCAATGAAGCGATGGGGGATAATTATTTTTTAAGGACATGTTTGATATACCTGATGTTGATTATGTCGTAATGCATGAATCGTCTAAGTGTAAGAACAGCTTAGTGTTTCTGTTATTCCTTGCTAATTGCACAAGGGATAATAGGTTTTCTATGGTTAACGACACTTGTAGATGTGAAAAGAGTGAAATAGTGGATGTCTTTTTAAAATTATGCGCATCAATTCCATACATCCCGATAATTGTATGAATTTAGCAAGGTGAGAAAAATGTAATGGCATCATATTAAGCTTTAATCGATAACAAAAATAAAATCATAGGAGATTATAAGATGAATAATTATATAAAATTAAATGAAGATAGATGGAACAATGTAAAAAACGACTATACTAAACCATGGTCACATGAAGAATTTCAGAAAGTTAAAAATAATCCTTTATCAGTAGGACTTACAGTTGGTAAAAAAGTTCCAGAAGAATGGTTTGAAAAATCCAATGGAAAAAAGATATTAGGATTGGCTTGTGGTGGTGGTCAACAAGGACCAGCTTTTGCTACAAAAGGTTATGATGTAACAATAATGGATTTTTCTAAATCACAATTAGAAAAAGATGATATGGTTGCTACTAGGGAAGGATTGAAAATCAATACAGTTCAAGGAGATATGACTAAACCATTTCCATTTGAGAATGAAAGCTTTGATATAGTTTTTAATCCAGTTTCAAATGTTTATATTGAGGATTTAGAAAATGTGTATAAGGAGGCTTCAAGGGTATTGAAAAAAGGTGGTTTATTAATGGTAGGTTTCATGAACCCATGGATTTATATGTATGATGCCGACGTTGTGTGGGATAAACCTGATGAAGAATTATTTTTAAAGTATTCAATACCATTTAATTCTAGAAAACTAGAGGAAGAAGGTAAGATAAAAATAAATCCAGAATATGGATATGAATTTAGTCATACCTTAGAATCTCAAATTAGAGGACAACTTAAAAATGGTCTTGCTATGCTAGATTTTTATGAATCATGTGATGAAAGAAATAGATTGTCAAAATATGGAAATGACTACATAGCTACTCTTTGTATTAAGCTTTAGTATTAAAAATACTCTTAAGGAGAATAATTTACTTTATTTTCCTTAAGAGTTAACAATTACAAGTTTGGTTTGTCGGGATGAAACCTTTTAACGATAACTCCTACCTATCGTTAAAAGGTTCATAGATATGTTTCCACAAACAGATAGGTTGACTACGCATACTTAGTGTTCACTCGCTTCATGTGGAGACGATTGAATCGTTATCGAAGGAAAAGGAATAGTAGTTCATTTATTAAAAAACAATATTAGAACAATGAAGAAGACAATTCTAGAGAAAATGTAAATTGATATTAAATGAAAAAAAGAAAGGATGTTAACAATGGGTAGAGGATATGCTGGAAAGAGTATAAATTCTAGAACGGTTTTTTATTCGATTACTTTACTATCTATAATAATGTTCATCATAGGCGAGACTGCGAAAAAAAGTCTGTAAATATTGAATAGCTTCCTATGATTAGTTAAAATAAAAATAACATAGGAGGCTTTTTAAAATGGCAAGAAGAAAAAAATTAAGTGAAGGAAAAAAAGAAATCATATCTTATCTAATCAATGAGTATGAAATTGAGTCGGCAAAGGACATACATGATGCTATTAAGGATTTACTAGGAGATACTATAGAAAGCATGTTAGAAGCCGAAATGGAGCACCATTTAGGATATGAAACAAACCAAAGAAGTGACAATGAAAACTCTAGAAATGGATACAAAACTAAAAGAATACGATCAAGTATGGGTGAATCTGAAATATCAGTACCTCAAGATAGAGACTCAAGCTTTGAACCTCAAATTGTAAAAAAGAGACAAAAAGACATATCTGAGATAGAAAATAAGGTAATAGGAATGTATGCAAGAGGTTTGAGTACTAGACAAATATCTGAACAAATCTATGATATCTATGGATTTGAAGTTAGTGATGGACTGGTTTCAGACATAACCGACAAAATTCTGCCGGAAATAGAAGACTGGCAAAAAAGACCACTGTCAGAGACTTATCCTGTAGTGTTCATTGATGCTATTCACTTTTCTGTTAAAGAAGAGGGTTTAATATCAAAGAAAGCAGCATATATAATACTCGGAATAAACGAAGATGGGCTTAAAGAAGTATTAGGAATATATGTAGGACAAAACGAAAGTAGTAAATACTGGTTAGGAGTCCTAAATAGCCTAAAAAACAGAGGAGTAAAAGATATCTACATTATCTGTTCAGATGGACTAATAGGTATAGAAGAGTCCATATCAGCGGCATATCCAAAAGCTGAGTGGCAAACCTGTATAGTTCACATGGTAAGAAACACATTAAAATACGTATCGTACAAAGATAGAAAACAATTTGCAAATGATTTAAAAACAATATATCACGCACCTGACGAAGAAGTAGCAAATAAGAATCGTTTGAAAGTAGCTGAAGCATGGGATAAAAAATATCCAGGATCAATGGATAGATGGGAAAGGGAGTGGAATTCAATAACGCCAATCTTTAAGTATTCTAAGGAAGTTAGAAAAATAATATATACTACGAATGCTATAGAGAGTTTAAATAGCTCATACAGACGGTTAAACCGTAATAGATCAGTATTCCCAAGTGCTACGTCACTGATGAAAGCACTATACTTAGCTACAAATATAATTGCAAAGAAATGGAATATTCCATTAAGAAGTTGGGGATCAATAGTAGGAGAATTGAGAATAATGCATGATTTAGAGAACTAACACACTCCGCCACCATTGACAAAGAACCTAAAAAATGGTGCAAGGTAAATACCGAAGGCGAAGCAAAGACTGATAAGTATGTATTTTGCCTTCGTCGGCTTAGTGTACCATTTTTTAGAACCCTTATCAATGGTCCCCTTCGGTGGCTCCTCTTATTATTTACCTCAGGCTCTGCAAAGAAAAAATTGACAATATATCAAGCTTGATATATAAATAAATAATGAGGGCAGTAAAATCCACCCTCATAAACATTAACTAATTATAGGAAATAAATAATTTACAGAGATTATTTCGCACCGCCTCATAGGCTTAACAATGAACCCTTCAATTTCTGATAATATTGGTAAGTTTATTGGACTTAAAGAAGGAAATTTTGATTTTGCAACTTACTTAGGTGTCATACCATTCTGCATTTGGGCATGGTTGATTATCACAGGTTTATTATTTGTTAAAAAGAATTGGTTAGTTATATCGATTTGTTTAGTATTATTGGTTCCACATATTATATTAATTGCAGTTTACTATGGATATTCTTATGGCGTTTTAGATATATTGAAAAGGTATGTATCTATTTTGACCTTTGGGCTAGTAGTACTATAGATTAAATAAGTCTTATGTGTTTTTCGTTTCAAAAATGGTGGTAGAGATATAATCGCTAAAATTAATGCTTCAGGCAGTTTCTTTGCTTGGAGTATTTTTTTGTTATGATGATTCCTTATTTTTCACATAGCAAACAATAAACTGGTTTAGTTTATGCTTATTAGTTTATAATATATAGAAAAGATACAGTATGAAAATCAGAATTAAAGAAAATTTTTGATAGTAAAAGTATAAGTGACGAGATGTTCTATACTAATAAATTAATATTCTTAAGATAAAATTAGAATCATGTATAAAAACTGATCCGACAATATTGTGCACAGATAGTCGGATATAAAAACGAAACCTTTGGTAATATTGATAATGAAAGGAGGTTATTTAATGGATACAATAGTTAACCTGAATAACGCATTGGCTTATATTGAAGATCACTTAACAGAAGATATTGATTATTATGAAGTATCTAAAATTGCTATCTGTTCAGAGTATCATTTTAAGCGTATGTTTTCATTTTTAGCAGGTATAAGCTTATCTGAATACATTCGGAGAAGAAGACTGTCGTTGGCTGCACTTGATTTAAAAGATAAAAATTTAAGAATAATTGATGTAGCTGTCAAATATGGTTATAATTCTGCGGATTCATTCTCACGTGCTTTTTATAATTTGCATGGGATTCTCCCTTCTGATGCAAGATTTGAGAATACAAAATTAAAAGCTTATCCTCGAATGACCTTTCAAATATCAATCAAAGGAGGATGTGAAATGAATTATCGTATAGTAGAAAAAGGACCTTTTATGTTAGTTGGTTTTAAAAGGAGAGTTCCAATTGTTTTTGGTGGCATTAATCCAGAGATTGCAAAAATGACAGAATTATTAACACCAGAAGTCGTTATGCAATTAAAAGAAATCTCAAATGTAGAACCAAAAGGAATCATCAGTGCTTCTATTAATTTTTCAGAAGATAGAATGCAAGAAACTGGTGAGTTGGATCATTATATCGGAGTTTTGGCTTCAAATACTGAATTAGCAGATTATGATGTATTAAAAATTAATGCTTGCACTTGGGCAGTATTTGAGTCGATCGGACCATTCCCTGAAACTCTTCAGAATGTATGGGGAAGAATATACTCAGAGTGGCTTCCGTCTTCAGGTTATGAAGTAATAGAAGGACCTGAAATATTGTGGAACGAGAGTCCTAATACAGAAAATTCAGACTACCGTAGTGAAATTTGGATTCCAGTAAAGAAAAAGGATTCTTAATAGAAATAACATTACGAGAAAGGGCACTTATAGTATGAGTGCTCTTTTTAATTACATAAAATTTGTTAATAGAGTTCAATACCGTATCGTTTGAAAGAATGTAATCTTTACCTCACATAACTATAAATGGATTTTTCTTAAAAATTTTCCAAAGTCAGATAAATTCAATAACTTTTTGCTTACTGTGCTGGAGGGAGAGATTCATAAAGAAGGAATTTACAGAATTTTAACTGTTATAATTACATTCACGACTAATCTAACACAACTAATTTGTATGCATGAGACAACTTAACAAGAGGTCCCTAAATCAATCATAAACTTCAATTGATTTTTTAAAATAATGTTTAAAATAGTAATGTGAAGGGTATTTGATACATGATAATAGTTATCATTACATAGGATTAATCTAAGAAGTAATATGAACGAATCGATACTTAAGATGTAGCAGTCTAAAGAATAAATATAAGGGAGGCACTAGTGATGAGTAGTTTATCTATTGCAGAAAAGTATACCCTTCTTACTTTAAATGAGAATGGAAAATTTCCTGCAATTACGCAAAATTATTCTGCTATAAGTTTGATAGTTGCTGCTATTTCAGATTTACGATTTAGTGAAGCTATTAGTATTGATGATGATAAAAAGGTTAAAATAATTGGAGACTTACCTGGAAATTTAGAATTTCTGAGACCTATATATGAATATTTAAAAGATAAGGGATCTTTGAAACCGGAGAAGATTTTAGAAGATTACACTATGGGTTTTTCAAATCGTTTTGATGAGTTATTACAATCTATTTCAAATAGTTTGGCGGCGAAAGGTAGTGTTACTAGGGAAGAGAAAAGCGGAATATTAGGGGATAAAATTCTCTTTATTCCTAATGATAAAGAAGTAGAATCTACAGTCAGAGAATTACGTGACGAAATCTTAGAAGATGGCAATATAAGTGATGATAATTTCTTATTGTCCAGTATTTTAGAAAGAGGAAAACAGTTAGATAAGTTCTTCTCACAACATGAATCCAAGATGCTTAAAGATAAAGTTGAAATGCTTCGAAATACAGAGGCCTCATCACTAATAAAAAGTATGACAGACGATATGAATGCTTTTATTATCGCATTTTAGCGGCGATATAAATTTAATAAGCTTTTTATAAGACGATAGAGTTTATCTGTCGTCTTTTTAGGTATAAAAAGGTATTAAATTTGGAGAAGTATTAGTAATGTTTTATAACTTAAGCCTAGTACAAAGAAACCGAGTAATCTATAAATTTAGAGTACTCGGTTTTTAAAAAATTAATTTTTTAGTTTTTTGGAGCCGGAGCTTTAACAATAATCAACTCCAATGTTTCTTCATTTAAATTTCTTACATGCATTTTTGTTTGGAATGGAATTTTAAGAAGTGTACCGGCTTCGTATTCATGCATTTCTTGATCATCAAGATTAATCGATAATTTTCCTCTAACAACTGTCATATATACATTTGAGTTAGAAAAATGCTCCGGTAGTCCATCTTCCTTATTTAAAACCATGTGAAGATAGTGAACATTTTCATCGAATACAACTTTTTCTATTACTGTTTCATTTCCCTTTGATAATTCAAATACTTGTTCAACCATTTTAACTCTCCTTTTCTAATTATTTACTTTTCTAATTTATCATATCATAGTAAGGTAAAATCATATGTTGTAAATGCAACCGATAAGTATTAATTCGTAAATTTCCCATAAGAAATTGCTTTTGTTGGGCATATCTGTCTACAATTCGTACACTGAAGACAAATGGACTTATTTATAGCTGCTTTCTTATCGACAGGGTAGACCATGATGGCATTAGAAGGACAAACTTTTTCACAAAGTTTACAGTTTATACAGGCATCCTTATCCACCGTTTCAGAGAATCTAGCAAAACGTCCAAATAATTTTTGTAAAGCACCGAAAGGGCATATTAGATTATGGAAAACCGCAGGATGGTATCTTAGTGTTATGAGTACGGAAAGAACTAACCATATCGGTAGAATTGGAAAATCAATTTGAAGTACTCTTTTTGAAATTATAATTAAGGCAACACTTACAGCAAGAGATATCCATGGAAAATATCCGCTCTTTAGTATACGGGGAGTGTTACGAGTTTGAAGTTTTAGTTTTTTTGATATCCATTCTGTTGGAATCATAAGTGTATTCATTAAGCATACATATCCACAATAAATTCTACCAAAAACCAATGCTAAAACTAAACTGACCAAAAACAATGCTAACCAAAGAGCGGCTTTTCCATTTATCATAAGATAAAAGAAAAGTGCAAAGAAAAGTATTCTAATAGTATTGATTATGTACTTCATTTTATCACCTCATAAATTCTATATAAATTATTGAACAAATAAAACATCTCATAAAGTTTAAGCAAAATGTTTTAATTGATATATTAATAGTATAATGATAGTATTTAGAAAAAGGTGTTACCAATGTTACACTTTGGAGGTAATGATGAAAAAATATATTGAACTGATTAAAAAAGTTGAACTTTTAGAATCCATAAGTCTGGAGGATGTTAATTCTTACATAACTGATGGAAGCTTTCGTATAAACAAATATGAAAAAAATAATATTATTCATTTTGTAGGTGATCCTTGCTCAAAACTTGAAATTATATTGATGGGTAAGGTGGTTATAGAGCGAATAGATGAAGCCGGTAATCTAATGACAATAACAGAGTTTTTTGGTGGTGATATACTAGGTGGTAATTTATTATTTTCTAAAAACCCAAATTTTCCAATGACTGTAACGGCCAAAGAGGCATCTATTATACTAGAAATAGAAGTAAGTAGACTCTTCAGTCTATTTTCTGAAAACCAGGATTTTCTTAAGAGCTACCTTCAATATGTCTCAGATAATACAGTTATTTTAAGTGATAGGATTAAGCATTTTGTAAATAGAACGATTCGTGAGAGCATAATAAGTTTCTTGAATTTTGAAAGAATAAAACAAAATTCCAATCATATAAAATTAAATATGACAAAAAAAGCACTCGCAGAAAGAATAGGTGTTCAAAGAACATCACTATCTAGAGAATTGTCCAAAATGAGGGATGAAGGTATAATTAATTATGATTCCAAAACGATTGAAATACTTAATTCTGAAATATTTGAAGATTAGCGGACATAAATATGGATACTACAAAAACTTCATAGAAATAGGTTAAAATGATAATAAAATGAAGGACTAGTAATGAGCTAGTCCTTCATTTTTATTGTTTAATTGTAAATCCAAGTTCTATAATTATTTTTTAATAATACCGTAAAGAAATAATTTCAGTATGTCTTCTTTATATTTTGCTGAGGTTTGATAGTAGTCTGATTGACGCATAATACTTGCGGATGATAATAAATAATCGAGAATAGCTTCATTACTTATGGTTGGATCTATTGCACCGGCTTCTTTTCCGACTTGGATAAATTTCTTATAAATACTAGTTGCTTGAATTGAAGAAGCTTCAGCATAAATATCTCTTAAAGTTTGATCTTTTAAGGCTTGTTCCCCAAAATTAGACTCGGTCATGGATAGAATCGCAGATTGCTTTTTTAACATGATCTGTTCAAGTTTTTCAGAGAAGGGTAGATTACTATCTAATAATTCATCATATTCTGAAACAATACGATTTATATAATGTATAAATACTTGTTTAGCTAAATTGTTTTTATCTCCGAAATAATTGTAAATACTAACTTGAGAGACTTTAGCGCTAGCAGCAATTTCAACAATACTAACATCTGAAATACCTCTTTGGAGAAAAAGATCCGTAGCAGCTAGAAGGATAGACTCTTTTTTTCTCTGTGTTCTTTTCTCATAACCATTCATTTTATTTTCCATAATTGCATCACCATATATATTATAACATCATTATGAAATAATTCAATAAATATTTCATAATCTATTGACATAGAAGTATAATTAATATATTATGTAATGAACGGACATATATTTCAAAACTATGGAGGTTGAAATGGATCCTTATATTATTAATTTTTCAAAAATACAATCAGATGATTTGGGTAGAGTAGGTGGAAAGGGACTTAATCTAGGGAAACTTATTAAAGTTCTCGGAGTAAATGTACCAAATGGTTTTTGTATTACTACGGATGCTTTTATCGAGGTAATAAGAGAAAACAAGTATATACAGTCCTTACTACATGTATTGGCAGAATTCAAAAAAGAAAATCGCGAAGAAATATCGAAAATAAGTTTACAATTACGTAGAGAAATAGAATCAATTACAATACCCCCAAATATAGAAAATGCGATATTAAATGAGCTTTTAAAGTATGAGAGCGATGAATTTTTTGCAGTGAGATCAAGTGCAACTGCTGAAGATTTACCAACTGCATCATTTGCAGGACAACAGGATACTTTTTTAAATGTGACAGGTAGAAATGAAATCTTACAGGCCATTAAAAAATGCTGGGCATCAGTATATAGTGAACGAGCTATTTTTTATCGTATAGAACAGGGATTTGAGCACGATTTAGTTATGCTTGCAGTAGTTATTCAAAAAATGGTTTTTTCTGAAGTTTCCGGGATAATGTTTACTGCAGACCCTTTGACTTCAGATCGTAGTACCATGAGTATTGATGCGGGATTTGGACTTGGTGAAGCCATGGTATCGGGTGTGACGAATCCGGATATATATAAAGTAAAAGATGGGGTAATTATCTCGAAAGCAATAGGAAAACAAGAAACTATAATAGATGCCCTAAAAAATGGTGGCACAATAAGTAGAGAAATTTCTAAAGATAAACAATCCAATCAGGTTTTAAGTGATGAATCCATTTTGGAATTATATGATGTAGGTAGGAAAATAGAAAAGTATTTCAAATACCCACAGGATATAGAATGGTGTTATCAAAAGGGTAAGTTATATATAGTTCAAAGTCGTGCAATTACAACTCTATTTCCTATACCAGATGCTATGGGGTTAGAAAAACCTCGTGTCTATTTCTCTACAGGTCATACTCAAATGATGACTGATGCAATAAAACCATTGGGAATGTCATTTTTTGAATTGATATCTGAGATAAAACTAACCAGAGTTGGTGGAAGACTATACGCAGATGCCACTCATGATCTATCTTCTGCTATTGGCCGAAAAAGATTAATAATGGCAACAGGTAAGCAGGATTTACTGATTCAAAAAGCTATTATCAACTTAATAAGCGATGCTGAATTTAAAAGCAGTTTACCTAAAGGTAAAAGAAATATAAAAGGTGGAATATTTAATGTTGAATCCATTTTTGAAACAATTCGAATTAGAAAAAATAATGATTCTAAAATCATTGAGGAAATAATCGAAGATTTAGAGAAACAGTTGAAATCATTGGAAAAAGATTTATCCTCTTTATCTGGTATAGACGCTTTAAACTTTATTAGTAATGATAAAAAAGAGCTTTTGGCAGCTGCATATCATCCTAAAATGCTTGGTGCTATTATTGCCGCTATTTTCGCTAACGAATCAATCAACAAAAATGCTGAAAGGTGGTTGGGAGAGAAAAATTTCGCCGATAAAATCTCAAAATCACTTAAACACAATGTGACAACAGAGATGGGCTTAGCACTCTGTGATTTATCAGATAAAATCCGAGACTATCCTGAGATTATAAAATATCTATCCGAAGAACCAAATGATGACGACTTTTTTATTAATATGCGAGAACTAAATGGTGGGGAAGAGATTGAAAGCGAATTTAATAACTTTTTTGTAAAATATGGTATGAGATGTCCTGGAGAAATTGACATCACAAAATATCGTTTTGAAGAAAGACCTACACAATTAGTTCCTATTATTCTTAGCAATATAAGAATCTTAAGAAGAGGTGAACATCTTGAAAGGTTTCATTCGGGTGAAATAGAAGCTTTTGAAAAAGAAAAAGAAGTTCTAATGCTTTTAAAAAACTTACCCGGAGGGAACAAAAAAGCAAAAAAAATGAAACGTGATATTTCTATTTTACGCAACTTTTTAGGTTGCCGTGAATATCCCAAATATTATATAGTTAGACGTTATCAGTTATACAAAAGTGTTTTATTTAAAATAGCTGACAATCTTCTTGATAATGGAATAATTCTTGACAAGGAAGATATATTTTACTTGTATTTTGATGAACTACACAAAACTGTTGAAACGGGAAAAGTTGATTATGAGTTAATAAATAAAAGAAAAAATGAATTCACCCATTTTGAAAAACTTACTCCTCCTAGAGTAATTACATCAGAAGGACATGTACCTCAAGTAAGTGTATCTTCAAAAGATACTCCTGAAAACTCACTTACTGGAATTCCTGTATCTTCCGGTGTTATTGAAGGAAGAGCTCGTGTAATTTTGTCAGTAGAAGAAGCTGATCTAGAAGAAGGTGATATTTTGGTTACCAGATTTACCGATCCAAGTTGGACTTCTTTATTTTCCTCCATTAAGGGTTTAGTGACAGAAGTAGGTGGCTTTACGACTCATGGAGCAGTGGTTGCCAGAGAATATGGTCTACCATGTGTGGTTGGTGTAGAAAATGCAACCAAAATAATTCGAGATGGTCAAATTGTTCGTATCAATGGTAGTGAAGGTTATGTTGAGATGCTTTGATTTCATGATTATTGCATTGATGAATCAACCTTTAGATAAGTATCTAGTATAAGTAGTTCCAGTTTTAGTTAGATACTGGAATAAAAATTTAATAGAGGAATAAAATGACGATAGAAAAATTCTCTGTCGTCATTTTTTTAGAAATATTTTTAAATTCGAATCTATTTATAGAATCTTTATAAATGTTTAGTAATATGAAATTACGAAATAAGAAGGGAGATTTTTAAATGGATTCAATATTATTTACGGAAAAACTTAGCAAAATGTATAAGAATCAGTATGCTGTGAGAGATATTTCTATAAATGTAAAAGAAAACTCAGTATATGGATTACTTGGTCCAAATGGTGCAGGTAAATCAACATTGCTTAAGATGTTAACGGGTATGTTAAAACCAACATCGGGAGAAATATACTATAAGGGTGAAGAGTGGGAAAGAAAGGTGCTGACCGATATAGGAGCGCTTATTGAATCACCACCTATATACGAGAATTTGACTGCTAGAGAAAATTTAAAAGTCAGAGCGCTTATTTATGGAATACCTGATAGTAGAATAGAAGAAGTATTAGAAGTCGTAGATTTGAAGGATGCTGGGAAGAAAAAAGCAAGTCAGTTTTCCATGGGTATGAAGCAAAGACTCGGTATTGCCATTGCACTTCTTAATTATCCCAAGCTGTTAATTCTCGATGAGCCGACTAATGGACTTGACCCTATAGGGATAATCGAACTAAGGGAACTAATCAGATCTTTTCCGAAAAATGGAATTACTGTAATTCTTTCCAGTCATATACTTTCGGAGGTAGAGAATATTGCTGATCATATTGGAATAATAGTAGAGGGAAAATTGTGGTATGAGAATGCGATTGATAAGTCGCTAAATTTAGAGAATTTGTTTATGGATATAGTTAAATGTGCAGGTGAAGATAATGTTTAATTTACTAAGAGCAGAGTTACTAAAACAAAAGGGAAAATTTAGAATTAAATTATTAATTATTGCACCAATAATTACAATCCTATTATCATTACTGCTTAATTCTGCAAATGTACAAAATGGATCTTATAATTGGTGGTATTTTCTAATACTTCCAGCTACTATTACAATTGTTACATGTTTTTCTACTGCATCGGAAAAAAGGAATAATAGACATGGTATGTTTGGTGTTGTGGTCCAAAAAGAGAAGCTTTGGTTAGCAGAAGTCATTTTAAATACAGTTTATCTTTTTATAACTGTGTTGGTATTCTTTATTTTAATTTCTACCACTGGACTTGTGTTAGATAAACAGATTACGATTTTACAGAGCTTTTACGCAAGTCTTGTGCTGTTTATATGTTTTGCATGGCAAATTCCCCTTTGGATGTGGATTACTGAAATGGTTGGTCCGTATACTACATTATTGGTAAGTATATTTTTCAATATTGGTATGGCAATAACTTTTTCAACTACAAACAAATGGTGGATGCCCTTTGCTATCCCATCTAGATTAATGTGTCCAATTTTAGGAATACATCCAAATGGTTTATGGGTAGAAAACGGGAGTTACTTAATGGATTCCGACGTTATACCTATGGGACTGGTAATCAGTGTTTTTGCATATATAATTATGATTACTGTTACCGGTTTTTGGTTTAAATATAAAGAGGTTTAAATATGAGAGCTTTTATTAAAAATTTTATGTCTGAAATATATAAGATTAATCATTCTAAACTACTTTGGATACATGTAATTATCCCGGCATTGGTTATAGGGGTTTTTGCGATTTACTATAAATACTCCGCTTGGGATGAATTTGATAAGATAAGTGCATACATTCAAGTATTAGCTTTATCGTTTCCGTTTTTAATAGGACTAATAACTGTTATTTCTTGTGAAATGGAAGAACAAGCCGGTAATTTCCAGTTTTTATTAATAAGTCAATCGAAGCCTAGAGCACATATTTCAAAACTTATTGCTTTGCTGTTCTATGGTTTACCGGCAACGATTTTTGCAGTGGTGGGTTTTGGTATAATATTCAACTTACAAGGTAATCATATACTTAAAATATTAATTTATTTTCAGTTAGCCTTAATTGTGTTTGTATCAACATTACCCATTTATTTAATTCATTATCTGATAGCTTATAATGCTGGAAAAAGCGCAGGAATAATTACAGGAATCGTTGGTTCTTTACTTTCGGCATTACTTCTAACAGGGTTAGGAGACGGGATATGGAATATATTACCATGGGGCACACTAGTGAGATTTTGCAGTATATTCCTTGAGTCTAATAAAATGCAAGTATCAATTTTTCAGTATCCCCTGGTTTTTAAAGCAGTAATTAATCTAATAATTACATCAACAGTTCTCATGATTGTTCTTGTCATTTGGGCGAAAAAATGGGATGGTAATGATAGTTTAGGCGATAAATGATAAAATAGTAATATGATAAATGAGGAGTTTCGAGAATGGCAAAAATATTGATTATAGACGATGATGAAGGAATACTCAAGCTGGTTGAAAGGGTATTACTTAAAGAGGGGCATTCGATAATTACTAAAAGTAATCCTAAATGCTTGGATGCTTCAGATTTGGAGTCCATAGACTTATTGATACTGGACGTTATGATGCCCGAGATAGACGGTTTTACTTTCTGTAAAGAAATAAGAAATAAAATAGATTGTCCAATTCTATTTCTAACGGCTAAAACGGATGAAGAGGATATAGTTGAAGGACTTGCTTTGGGAGCGGACGATTATATAAAAAAACCTTTTGGAATCTCGGAACTAAGGGCAAGAGTTGAAGCTCATTTGCGAAGAGAAAAAAGAGAAAAGCTAAATTACTTAGTCTTAGGAGATGTAAGTTTCCATTTATTGGAAAAGTCGGTTATTATAGGCGATGA
This sequence comes from Peptoniphilaceae bacterium AMB_02, assembly GCA_036321625.1. NCBI lineage: Bacteria > Bacillati > Bacillota > Tissierellia > Tissierellales > Peptoniphilaceae > Microaceticoccus > Microaceticoccus formicicus. Next base: position 1,263,207 of record CP143259.1, on the reverse strand, counting down.
AAAATTGCCTCTAACTAAAGGCGAGTATGAGATTTGTGAGCTTTTGGCAAGACATAGAGGTCAAGTGTTTTCCTTGGAACAAATATTGGAAGAGGTTTTTGGTTATGATTCAGACAGTGATATAACTTCGATTAGAGTTCATATCAAAAACATACGTAAAAAGTTTACGCTTCATTTGGAGTGTCCTATAGAAACTATATGGGGAGTAGGTTATATATGGAGATAAAACAAAAAAGAAACTCGAGCATCACTTTGTTTTTCTTAAAGTATTTAATGGGATTTTCATTGGCAATCATCATATTAGCCATAGTAACGGTATTTTCGCTTAGTCTCGCAATTAACAATGGAATTGTTTTGCCTGCAAACTACACAGAACAAGAAATTATTAGATTGAAGGATACATTATCAAGTAGCAGTGAATTTAAAAAAGAGTTAATACCTTTTACATCAACTTATGCAATATTGAGTAAAGAAGGCATTATCTTAGAGACAAATATGTCTAATAGAACACTAAGTATATTAAAAGACAGTATTGACAGAGATGATAATTTACCTAAAAACAAGTACTACATTATTGATAGGGATGATGGGAGTAGAATTATTATCAGATACGATATTAATGCTCATTTTGCAAACCCTCAGCTTCATAAACTATTCCCCAAACCCGAGGTATTACTTCTTGGTTTTTCTGTTTTAGGCACGGTAATTATTGGTATTGTAATAGCATATAGATTTAGCAAAAGACTAAAAACTGAGCTAGCTCCTTTAAATGAAGCTACCGAATATATTCAAAATCGTGAATTAGATTTTGTAATAAAATCAAGTAAAATTAGGGAAATAAATGAAGTGCTGGAATCATTAAATAGATTAAAAAGTAGTTTAGCTTCATCACTTAATGAGCAGTGGCAAATTGAAAGGAATAAAAAAAGCCAGATATCTGCTATAGCACATGACTTAAAAACACCACTCACAATTATTAAAGGCAATAGTGAACTACTATTAGAGTCGGATTTAAACGAAAACGACGTCGAGCTTTTAAACTATATACAAAGAAGTTCAGTTAGAATTGAAGAATATATCAAAATCTTAATGGATGTTAGCAGTTCCTATACCAGTGATAATTTGAATCTAAAAGAATTTAATCCTAAGGATTTAGTCTATGAAATTGAAATAGATGCAAAGGCAATGTGTAAAACTAAGAATTTAATATTTGATCTAGTAGAATCTAATTTGCCTAAATCCTTCTATGGAGATAGAATGCTGATATTTAGAGCTATTTCTAATATTATCAGTAATGCTGCTGAATATTCAAGGGAAAATGACACAATAACTATGGAGGTAAAATCACTTAAATCAAATGGAATGGCTTTTACTATTATAGATAGGGGATACGGTTTTTCACCGGAAGAGTTAAAATATGCGACTACAGAGTTCTACACAAGTCAAAAAGAACGATCAGGTAAACATTACGGTCTTGGTTTATATATGGCTAAAAAAGCTGCTGAAAAACATGGAGGTAATATCAATATAGTGAATAATGAAAATTTTAATGGAGCAACAGTAAGCATCGAGTTTTATAGCTGCAATAATGCGTGAAAATTTTTGGATAGTTACTAAACAAAACGGGGTATATATAACATAGGAGGTAATATTATGTTTGTATATTTACAGTGGATTATTGGCAGCTTAAATTTTTTTGCAGAACTTGTACTGTGGGTAGCAGTTGGTAGAGCAATTTGGAGAGTTCTAAAACCAATTAACTCAGTACTTGCTATTACGCTTGGAATCCTTGGGGTAATCATTACTATCGTATTTTGGGCATTTTTTCTTGCTCCCAAAGCAGATTACCGAATACCATTGGTGGCAAGGATTATTGTAATAGGATTAATGATGATAGTTACGGGATATATTCTTTATAAATACGGTGATAAGAGATTAGGTTTAGCTTTGATGTTTCCGTTAACTATTATACAAGCAATAGGTCAGTATGTTATGGCTAAGGCGTAGAACTGCTACTACTTTATTTAAAAGCAAGTGCATGATAATAGTTGGTTGTTACGATATAAATAAAGATAGCATAAACTTTGCTATTTCAGATAGTAGTCAAGGGATTAAAATAATTGGTTTTAATCCCTTGACTAGTGTTATTTCTACCATTATCAATGGTGTATTTTAGTCTTTGGGAGCTTCATTCTTTTAGCAGTCGAATTCTACCCAATCACATAGCCTCCATCTGACGGCAGTCGAATTCTAGCCAATCACTTCGTTCTTGGGAATTCTTTGCATGAAGCCTACCAGAATCTCGATGTGCATCTCAATTGGTTAGGCTGGAAAGGGAGCTGTCAGCTGTGCTGTCTGAGGGAGAGATTTACAAGAAGGCGACATCTCCTACTCGCTACATTAAAAATCACTTTAGATTTTTTTAGTCAATCTTATGAATTAATTCAAATATAATAATCCATAAAGTCTAGTATTCTATAGTATAATATTTAGAAGGATAACGATTACGACATAAAGAAAAGAGGTGCTGTACATGATTAAAAATATTATATCCGACATTGGAAATGTAATTCTGGAATTTAATCCTGAAATCATTGTTTTAAAATATACAGATGACATGAAAAGGGCTCAGGAGATTGCATCTGTGCTATTTAAAGGTGAAGAATGGTATAAATGGGATAGAGATTTAATTACTAAAAGCGAAATCGCTAAAAGTGTAAAATCAAAACTTAGAAAATCCGAGTTCCATATTATAGATAAGATTCTTAACACATGGTGGGGTTATATGGTTTTTAATGAAGAGTTGCTTGACTTTTACGAAGTGCAAAAGTCTAAGGGGATGAAACTGTATTTACTGTCTAACTATAGTCCTGATTATTATGAACTGAAATGGGATAAAGAGAGAAAGAGCTTATTTGAGGGAGAGATAATTTCCTGCGATTTTAAGGTCGGCAAACCGGATCCTGAAATATACAAGCTCCTACTCGATAAGTTTGAACTTGAAGCAAGTGAGTGCTTGTTTATTGATGATCTTGAACAAAACTTGCAAACGGCTAAAGAACTTGGATTTAATACCTTAAGGTATCATTTAAAAGAAAGAAGCATGGACGAGTTTATTGCTGATTTTAATGACATTGTCGAAGTATAAAAAAAATTATCTGTAACTATTTTACCGTGTTTTAGAACAGTTGCTCTAGCTTTAATTAACAATATAATTTATACTATAGTTGAGTTTTGTACGAGTACCCTTTCAATTTAGATTTAGCATGATTTTATAAGGGAATTTCTAGAAATAAGCAATAAAATATTAAAAAGGATAAGGTTTAATAAAATAATATGGTGATTAATTGATGTATGAAAGAATAGAAAGATTAATGAATAGTTTGAAGTATAATGGTTTCAGTCCTTTATACTTTAAAGAAAGTGTTGAAGCGGTGAACTACTTGCTTTCCGTAATCTCAGATAACAGTATTGGCATAGGTGGATCTGTGACCATAGATGAGCTTGGTTTATACGATAAACTTGTTGATAGGGGAAGTAGAGTATCTTGGCACTGGAAAGGTGACGATATCGATGCGGCTGATAGTTCCGATATCTATATATCAAGTGCCAGTGCTGTGAGTTCTCAGGGTGTTTTTTTCTTTGTCGATGGCTATGGAAACAGGGTAAGAAATCTTATGAGACCTGATAAAACCATTTACTTGGTATTTGGGACCAATAAGATTGTTGAAAATGAACATTCCTTAATTCATAGAGTAAAAACTATAGCAGCCCCCAAGAATGCTATAAGGCTCGGGAAAAACCTTCCTTGTTCTAAGCTGGGATATTGTACGGATTGCAATTCAAAAGATAGAATGTGTAACTACTTTTTTAAAATTGCAAAGAACAGGCATAAAAATATTATTCCTATTATAATTGATACTGAGTTAGGATATTAATGTCGGTTTATCTTAAATTAAACCAATGTTGGACTTGACTCAAGAAATCGCCTAGACGGCTGTTTTATTTTTGTATGCACTTATTTTTGACAAGGCTTGTTTATATAGAATTACAAAAAGTAATATTAGTGTAGATTGACGAAGCTAAATATACGCTTATTTTAATTAAAGTAGTACTTTTTAAAAGAGAATTAAGTTATATCTATGGTAATATATAATTAATATGTTTACGGGAGGAGTTTTTAAATGATACTGATAAAAGAATTCGAGTTTGATGCAGCACATAATTTAACAAAGTACCACGGGAAATGTGAAAGACTACATGGTCATACTTATAAATTAGTGGTAAAACTTAAAGGGGAACCGGATCATGAAGATATGATATTTGATTTTGTTCAGTTAAAACACTTGGTAAATGATGAGATTTTAATTGAATTTGACCATCAATATTTAAATGACTTTTTGGAAAATCCGACAGCTGAAAATATAGCTAAATATATATGGGAAAAGTTGTATCCTATGGTAAAAAGAGAAAATGTAGAATTGTATGAGATAGAAGTATGGGAAACTAAAACTTCAGGAATTGTTTATGGAGGCAAATAATTGAAAGACGTTCAATCACAAAAAGATCAAAGAAATGTATATTTAAATCAAGTAGGGATTAATAAACTTCGTCATCCGCTAATTGTAAAAGACAAAAGACTGGAGTCTCAAAAAACTGTTGCTGAATTTGATATTTCTGTTGACTTGGCTATGGAGGACAGAGGTACTCATATGTCTAGATTTGTAGAAATAGTAAATGAAATAGAGTACATAAATCTGGGACAATTAGAAAGTTTATTGACAAAACTAAGAGATAAATTACATGCTGAAGCAGCTTATATTTCCATATCCTTCCCATACTTTATAGAAAAGTTGAGTCCGGTTACAAAAAGTAAAGGTCTCATCGATGTCGATTGTGAAATGATAGGAAAGGTTGATCATAAAAACAATTTTGAGTTTACGCTTTTAGTAACGGTACCGGTGCAAACACTTTGTCCTTGTTCCAAGGAGATTTCCGAATCAGGGGCACACAATCAGCGTGCTTATACAACGGTGTCCATAAATACGACAAGATTAATATGGATTGAAGATATTGTAAACTTGATAGAAAAGTGTGCTTCAACTCCACTTTATCCGGTATTAAAAAGACCGGATGAAAAGTATGTAACTGAATTTGCATATAATAATCCAAAATTCGTAGAAGATCTTACGAGAGACTGTGTTGTAGCACTTAGAGAAATTGAAGGCATTGATTATTATGAAGTTTATACTGAATCAGAAGAGAGCATACACAATCACAATGCATATGCGTATGCTAGAAAAGATATAGATGAATAAAAACAGAAAATCACGAACAGCATATTTGGCAATAGGTTCAAATCTTGGAGATCTTAAAGAGAACCTTGATAATGTAATCCAAGAACTAAAAAAGCTTAAAAATTCTAAATTTATTAAGTCATCAGGTTATTTAAGTAATTCTGCATACGGAGTTGAAGATCAACCAGACTTCCTCAATGGCATGGTTCAAATTGAAACAGAACTGGAACCGAGAGAATTACTAAAACAAATCAAAGCTATTGAAGTTAAACTTGGTCGTACAGAAACATATCGCTGGGGACCACGTCTCATTGATATAGATATTATTATGATGGATGATTTAGTATATTCCGATGAATTGCTTGAAATACCTCATGGTGATATGGAGAATCGAGATTTTGTTCTGATACCCTTCGCTGAAATAGCACCTGATGTAGTGCATCCGGTTCTAGGGATAAGTATTGCTGATTTGGAGAATAGATTAAGAAATAGATGAAACTAATGGCTTTTGAAATATTAGTAAATTAATACCGTATCAAATTTCTTTACTTTATTTGATAAGTCAACAAATTTTCAGCAGTATGTTAAGTATTTGCATTTGAATTATTATTAATGGAGACTAAATGAAGAAATTCAATGTCTATTATTTAGAGGATATTCAAAGAAAAATACCCGGGTATAATTTAATGTTGGATATTGTTTTTAATGCAATTTTGCCTTTAAAAGGCAAAGACCTGAATGTTAAAAACATATATGCAATAGGTTCTCAAAGCTATGAAGTTAAAAACCTGATTTCACTATATGATAAATCAAAGATTGTAGTTGTTGAGCCAAGTGAGATAATGTTATCAATGGTTTCTGAAGATATCAATAGTTCAAATTTAGATAATATAGAACTAGTAAATGCTAAGTTTGAAGAGTTGAATATAAAAGATAAATTTCAATTGTGTTTATGTTTACTCGTTCTTCAATTTACGGAAAATCCATATGAATTTTTGAAAACTATCTATGGAAATTTAGATGATGACGGAATTTTAGTATTAAGTGTTTTCACTTGCGAGTTTCTGGATTACTGGTACGAGTTTGCATTAAACTTAGGAGCAAACCCCGATGAAATTGAAATGACATATCGATACCAATCAAAAAAAATGAGGGTTTTGGAAGTTGATGAAATAGAGGAAATGTTAAGAGATATTGGTTTTAGCAACGTAGAGAGGGGATGCCAAATAATGCCAACTGCATTATGGTATATCAAAAAATAATTAAATAACATAGAAAACATAAAACTTGGGTGAATGGAAAAAAGTTTTTGTACAAATAAAATTTTGGGAGATACATTATGTTAATGGAACGAGCAAGATATGACTTAATAGAATATGGCAAGAAATTAGTTGAGTATAATCTAACCAAGGGTACCGGAGGAAATCTAAGTGTGTATGACAGGGAAGCCAAAACAATGGCAATTACACCATCCGGCATTGATTTCTTCGAAATAAAACCTGAAGATATAGTTATAATGAATGCTGACAATGAAATCATAGAGGGAGATAAAGTACCTTCTAGTGAGTGGTATATGCATAAGATTATTTATGATAATAGAGATGACATCGATGCAGTTATTCATGCACATACTACTTTTGCTACTGTACTGGCAACACTTAGATGGGAACTGCCTGCATCACATTATATGATTGCAGTTGCCGGACCTACCGTGAGATGTGCTGATTATGCTACATTTGGAAGTAGAGAATTGGCTGAAAATGCTTTAAAAGCAATGGAAGATAGAAGAGCTGTTATACTGGCAAACCATGGAATACTTGCAGGTGCTCATGATTTACTTAATGCATTCAATATCATTGAAGAGATAGAGTACTGTTCTGAAATATACTATAGAGCTAAATCTATAGGTGAGCCAGTAATTCTGGATGATGCTGAAATGGCATTAATGGCTGAAAAGTTTAAATCTTACGGACAGAGAAAATAATGTGCACTATTTGCTTTAAGAAAATTAATAACTACCAAAAAGCTATCTTAAAAATCAAGGTAGCTTTTTTATGTTTTTATTTGAAAAAAATATATATTGGGTAAATAAGAAATAGGCATATTGTAAAAATATTAATAAAATCGATTTTAGTCAGAGGTGATATCATGAGTTTAAAAATCGTATATGGCGATATTACAAAAATCAATGTTGATGCTATAGTAAATGCTGCAAATACCAGACTTTCCGGAGGGGGAGGAGTGGATGGAGCGATTCACAGAGCTGCGGGTCCCAGGTTAGCTGATGCATGTAGAAAGCTTAATGGTTGTGGGATAGGAGAAGCAAAGATGACTAAGGCTTATAATTTACCTACAAAGTATATCATCCACACAGTAGGTCCTATTTGGAATGGTGGTATTAGCGATGAGGAGGAAATACTTAGGACGGCTTATAATAATTCTCTGGATATAGCTGCAAAAAATGGATTTAATAGTATTGCTTTCCCATTAATATCAGCAGGTGCTTTCGGTTTTCCCAAACAATTGGCACTTGAAATCGCAATAAAATCACTAGAAGATTATTTAAAAATGAAAGATATGATGGTCTATTTATTAATATATGATAGTGAAATTCTAGATAAATACGAAGGAAAGATTGAGTATAACCACAAGGTATATAATATTGAACCCTTATAAATATAAAATAGCTAATTAAAGTTATATCCTTAGTTAGCTATTTTAATTAAGTAGGATTAAACTATAGAACCGCTATATTCGCGAAGTGTACATACGGTGGTTTGAGCGGAGGGTATTTAAGATAATTAATTATCTCCAACTCGATTTTGTAAATATTTTAAATGTGAAAGTTTTTCCCAATCAAATTCAAGTATAAATATCGATAAGATGATGGCTGAGGCACCAATCATTTGAGCACTTGTCATAATTTCACCAAGTATTAGGTACGATGATATTGAAGCAAAAATTGGTTCCAGAGTAAATATTAAGCCTACATTTGAAGCTGTAGTATGTTTCTGTGCTATGGATTGAACTATTACAGCAAAACCCGTACAGAAAATGGCTAAGAATAAAACACTTGTCCATGTAGATAATGTAGTCGGCATGGTTGGCTTCTCAAATATAAAGGCTAAGATTAGATATGAAATTCCTACAAATCCGAGCTGATAAACGCCCAGATTAAATGCATCTACTTCACTCTTATTAACGCCTTTTTCAACTATTATTATGCTTAGGGCATAGGACATTGCACATAGTATGCAAAAAATATCGCCCTTTGAAAATGAAAGCGTGCCGTCCATGGTTATAAATGCAATACCCGGGATGCAAATCAAGAGTGCTATCATAAAGTTAATCTTAGGTACTGTACCGTCTATTAAAAAACTAAAGATTGGAGTAAATAAAACGGCCATGCAACATAAAAAAGCGGCATTGGAAATACTGGTGTTCAATATACCATATGAGTATGCCATATATGAGATTACAACCGGTATGCCCGACAATACAGCGTATTTAAGTGTTTGAAAGTTTACACTTAAAGTTTTTTTCATTAAAGAAATAAAAACAATACCAAATGCCAATAAAAATCTAAACGCATTTAGAGTAAATACTCCCATTTCTATTAGGGCTACTTTGGTTAAATAAAAAGAAATACCCCAAAATGCGGTAACCAATATTAAAAATATATCTGCTTTTCTCTTATTGCTCATATAATCAACTCCTAAACGATATAGAGATTATATTAATTATTTGTAATAATGTCCAGTATTATTTGTGTAAAATTAAATATTGAGTTAGATAACGTTTTGCTATATACTATCTATGGAAAAAGTTATATAACAATACAAAAGAGGTGTCTTATGTTAAAGAGTATAAAGATTAATTATGAGATTATTGAGTTGATGCAGTATTTTTGGGAAACAAGCAGCAGTAAAGGCAAGGTAGCGGATTCATATTTCGTAGAAATATCGCAAAAGGATGAAATGAAGCCACTTTATGCTGAAGATTTCAGTGCAGAATCATTTAGAAGTGTATTGTCTGCGATTATGAATCGTGAAAGACTAAATAATCCTAGTAAAAAAGATTCCAGATTTTGGAATAATAATCTATGGATGATGGAAGATCTTGATAATATGAGAGCTATGTTGAAACCTATAAAACTTCTAAATTTAGATGTATTATATGATGAATTCAAAGAAAACACTCAAATAGAAAATTTGGAAGTAGCATTTGTTCCCGGTCATTTTGATACTTACTATGTTGAAGATAATGTGTTAATAGTTAACTTCTTCAAAGTTATGATCGATTATATGAATCCTGAGATAATAAAAATTGATGGTATAGATTTTAATGAGTTTATGTTAGAAAAAGCCAGAGAGGTACTTAGTAAATAAAGTTCAAAAGATATTAGAAAATCCCCAAAAGTTCATTTTCATAGAACTTTGGGGATTTTAAATTAATTTGAACTTAAAAAATTTAGTTGATCTTCTTCTTCATAGCTTATTACTCCCATAACTATAATGAAGTATATCCATGTCAATCTGTTTTCAGGGATTCCATATATAGAGTCTATGAGCTGACTGTACAATAAAATAGCTCCATATATAAGGACTAATATTAAACCTACAAAGTATTTTTTCTTAACTAGGTTAATTGAGTATACTAGTATAGAGATTATAATACCTAAACATATGGAAAGCTTGATGATTCCTCCATTTAATAATTCTACGAAAACCATTGAATGTGGATGCTTGAAGCCGGAAATTTCTTCTGGCATCTCATCAGGGTACAATATATTTAATGCTTTCTCGGTTCTGTATAAGTCTTTTTGATGTGATGCACCTTTTCCGATTAAAAATTCTCTAGTATTAAAACTCTTGATTTCATCTATTGCAATTTTCCATAAGGTATTTCTAATACTCAATGCTTCACCTGATTTTATCGTATCAGATTTGAATTTTAAATCCTTTTCCAATCTGAAATCCTGAATTATGCCTTCCTGTCTATTCTTAGCAGCAGATACAGGTTCTAGTCCACTATCCAAAGCTTCTTGATATAGCCTTTCATATACTTTACCTGCATGGATTTCATATCCTTTTATAATTGAAAAATTCAGTATTAAAATTAGAATTGATATCAAAATGCTCATTAATATTTTTTTGTTCATTTTTAATCTATACAGTTTAAATAATAGGTATAGTGTAAAAATTATGAATAACGGTATATAAATAAGCATTGTCCGTCTTGACCCCGATATTTGAAATAGGGGAAGGATTACCAATGAATAAGCAAAAAAGGATATTATTGAATAATTTGTTTTTTTCATGGTAAATATATAAAATACACCACAGATATATCCAAAAAGTATCGATAAGATATACTGGTTATAATCATGGCTTAAGGACATTCTAAGTATAAAATATGTTCTGTTATAGATAAAATAAATTATCCAAGTTGCCATAGACATAGAGAGTGCTACTATTCCTAAAACCAAACAAATTTTTCTGGTTCTCTGAAATCTCATTTTATTTGTTACATAAGGTTTAAATAAATAGAGAGTTGCATAACCAAAGATTACAATCATCGGTATTATAGTAATATATTTTTTTAAGGCAAATCTAATATCATTAGTCCAAAGTAGGGAAACCAAGTCAAAGACAAAGTAAAGAATTATAAATAATAAGGTGAATTTATAATTGTTAATAAGTTTAATGACAGAATTGCTGATATTATATTTTTCGTAATTCCAATATCTTATCATTATGTATAGATACAAAAGACAAAGTATTGCAAGGCTTATTTTATACGGAGAGAGTACTTTCCCTATATGTAAATCAATTGATATCTCAATGGGGATAAAGAATATTGTAATAAAGAACAGATAATTCATTATTTTTTCGATTAATAAGTATCTATTAGAACTATTCATAAAAACACCTCAAATGTTAACTGATTATTCATAAGTGACAAAAACACTAAAATGTAGTACAATAATATTTGTTGTCGGGGTGTAGCGCAGTTCGGTAGCGCACTTGACTGGGGGTCAAGGGGTCGCAGGTTCAAATCCTGTCACTCCGACCATATCAAAGAGCTTGTATATGTGCAAGCTCTTTTTATTTTAAACATTTTTAAATATCTTTTTTAGAAAAATTACCATTCGCAATAAAACTAAGTATTCATAATTTATCAAATTATAGATAGAAGATCACTTTGTAATAAATTTCCACAACAATTATATCAAATACAAGAACATATATCCATAATACAATAAGGCTGTTGTACAATCATTTATTAAGCTAATGATAATTATTATAACTCTCCCCAAAGTTATAGTAGACAAAAGAATGAACCTCTCATGGTTTGAGAGGTTTGTTTGCCTATTCAATTTATTTTTGCATAATCTTATAATACATTTCAATTGCAAGCTCATATTCAGCTATAGATATATGTTCATTTTCTCTATGAGCATATTTCAAATCTCCAGGTCCTATTATCAGAACCTCTCTATTTGCTCTTCTAAGGATTGTTCCATCAGTAGTTCCGGGAAAATAATCGGTCTCTAAGGGTAAACCCATTTCGTTAAAAGTATCTTTAACCTTTTTATATAATTTACTATTTTTATCTGTTTCCCATGGCTCACGCTCGTCAATTATATTGTATTCTATGTTAATATTAGGATAAACTGAATAGATTTCATTTAATATGGAGTTTAATTTACTCCAAATATCTTTCGGATTATGGCCTATTGTTAATCGTGCGTCTATTTTCATAGTACAAATATCAGGTACAACACAAGGTTCAACACCTGCATTGATGGCAAGAGGCTGCCAAAACGAATCTCCATATTCCGGATTTGCAAATTCATCAAAATTTGTTTGGAGCATTTTTTCAATTATTAGGTTTGCTATCAGTATTGCATTATTTTCTTTTTTAAAACTACTACCATGACCGGTTTGCCCCTTTACGGTTATAAGTCCATAAGTTCTACCTCTGCTGGCTGTACATACTTTCAACTTTGTAGGTTCACAGACTATAACTTCAGTAGCATTCAATAAAAGAGGATGATTCCATAATTCTTTTGAACCTAACATAGAATCTTCTTCATCCACTGTTGCAACCAAGTAATTATCTCGTTCAGGTATGGTATTGGATCTGGCTAATCGTACCATCGATATCATAGCAGCAGCAAGTCCTGATTTCATATCGCAAGAACCCCTGCCATAGATTTTATTCTCCTTAATTTTAGGAGTGAAAGGTTCAGAAATCCATTTCTGTTTTTCTTCTAAACTGACCGGAACAACGTCCATATGTCCGGTAAAGATAATTCCGTTCTCCGAGTTTTTACCTTTTAGTCTTGAAATAATATTATTCCTTTTCTCTGTTACCGGGACACGAATTGTTTCTATTTTATTATTAGTCATAAACTCGTAAATAAACTCGGATATCTGTTCCTCATCTCCCGGAGGATTTATCGAAGGAAACTCAATTAATTCACTTAGTAGTGAAATATGGTCGATTGAATTGTTGTCAGCACTATATCTCATAATAGCTCCTGTTTTAGATAATATAATTAATATTTATATTATACCTCAAATTTAGGTTTTAAATATTTTTTGAGTCTTTTTATTTATTGATGCATGGATACCGAAAAATAATATTTCAGTAATATTACAGATTATTATAAAATGACTAACTAAGTTCTATGCCAAATCCCTTTTAAGCAAATTAAAATGGATAGGATGAGCATGTCATTGGATATTGTGACAAAGAACCTTATAATGATATGCAAACCTCACAGGCTTCGATTTTTCGCACCAGTTAGGAAATTAAGGATTTATCTTTAAATTAATATTATAAAAGCTTATATTGATTTAAAAACAAATTAAAGGACTGTTGCCAGTTCAGATGAACAGAAACAAAAAAAGAAAAACTTGTTATTTAAGTTTTTCTCTTTTTAATTATTGCGTATTGAGTTCAGGTACTACAGGTGCTTTCACTCTAAATTTATTCATAGAAGTTCTAAGTTTCGGTAAATCTCTACGCAAAATAATTATTGAAATAATTATAGTTAATAACTCACTGATTATCGCTGATAGCCAAATGCCTTGAGAACCAATCATGATTGGGAGTACAAGAAGGGTAAACGAAATGGTAACATATCCTCTAAGTGTTGAAACGATCATTGCTGAACCTGAATTTTTAATAGCTGTTAAAAAGCCGGAAATTATTATATTAAATCCTGCTATTAAGAAGCTATAGCTATACAGTTTTAATCCCTGCACTGATATATTGTATAGTTCGGTGTTTTCATGTGATATGAATAATGACACTATCTCAGCAGTTAATAATCTGGAAAGTATAAAGAAAAACAGACTCCATATTATAGCTGATTTTATTGTAAGTTTAGACAATTTTTTAATACACTGTCCATCGGCTTTCCCATGATAAAAGCTTATAAGCGGCTGTACTCCTTGATTTATTGCAACCATAGTAGATAAAACCAGATTATTCATATACATGATTACAGAAAAAGCAGCTATTGCATCACTGTTAAGGTATCTGATGATTGCAAAGTTAAACATAAATGTTGCAAATCCACCTGAAAACTCGGTTAAAGATTCAGGAAAACCCAGTTTTATTATAGATTTTATATAATCAAAGCTAAAATCAGGTTTTACGATTTTTAACTGAGCTTTACCAAGGATAAAATGAGTCAAATAACCGATACAGGCAATCATTTGTGATATACCGGTCGCTACTGCTGCTCCTTTTATTCCATAATTATATTTGATAACGAGTACATAATCCAAAACTATATTTATCACAGCTGATATAAATACTAATATAAGTGAATGTCCGGGATTTCCATCTGCTTTTACTAAAATTTCCAGAGTATAGGCAAGCATAAAAAATGGACTGAATATAATAATTATCCTTAAGTAATCTTTAACGTATGGGGCAGTCTGACTTGATGATCCAAGCATATTTACTAGAGAATCTAAATTTATTAATGCTATAAGTGAAATAAAGATACTTACTATCATTACTAGAATTAATGTCAATGTGAATATTTTATTACTATTATTGTAATCTCTTTTTCCAAGGTTAAAGGTAATAAGTGTAGAGCCTCCAACTGAGAATAATAATGCCAGAGCAAATACTGTGCTAATAAAAGGCATGGAAAGATTTACAGCTGCTAATGCATTTGGTCCAACACCTTTTCCTACAAAGATGCCGTCAATCATGGTATAGATTGAAAAGAACCACATCGCCCCGATTGATGGTAGTAAATATTTATAAAACTGTCGTCTCAGTCCGGGGCCTGAGCTTCCTAGGTACTGCATAAAAACATCCTTTCTTATAATTCGAGATTTATAGTAAAGTTTTAAATTGTACTATACTATAATTACTCACTAATATATAATAAACCTTGGAGCAGTACCAAGGTCAAGGAGGTTGTGTTAAAACTATGAAAAAAGAATATAAAATTGGAGAAATAAGTAAAATATATGACCTAAGTTCTGATTCATTAAGGCATTATGAAAAAAAAGGTCTACTTAATCCTAAAAGAGCAAATAATGGGTATAGAATATATGGACTGGATGATGTGTGGAAGTTAAATATAATAAAAGACATGAGAAAGCTGGGTTTTACGATTAATCAAATCAAAGATTATATAGACAATAGATCTTTGGATCGTAGTATTGATTTAATTGTAAGTGAAATAAATTTCATAGAGAAAGAAATCACTCCATTGTTAAAACAAAAAAAGTATTTGGAAATGCGATTAAAGTCATTAAAGGATATAAGAAAATTTGACAAATATGAATCTGTTATCTTCAAAGATATCGGTGATCGCAAAATAATATTTATAGAAGGAGATTTTGAGTCTGATGAAGAGATAGATCTAGCTTTTAGAAAACTGGAAAGTAGAGATGATTCAAGTCTTATGTTGTTTGCGAGTAAAGATATGGGAGCGATGATTACCAGAAGTGGTATCAGAAGAGGAGAGTTTTCGGATTATCAGAATGTATTCTTTCTGCTCGATGATAATGAAGAAGACTATGATGCAGTTCTACCTAAAGGGCATTATGCGACCATTATTTATAAAGGTGAATATGAGAAAGGTGATACACTATATCAGGAATTATTAGAGAATATTTCTGAAAGTGGTTTTAAAATTATATATCCTGTAATCGAAATTTATAGATTAGACATCCACAGTACGTCTAGAATCAGTGAATTTGTTACGGAAATACAAGTAAGAGTTGAGAAAATCTAAGGAAGGAGACAAATAATGAGTGATTTTTATAGTTCCATTGTAAAGTATTATGAAGAAATTTTTAGACCTTCGAATGCTCAAATAAATTTTTTATATGAATCGGCTAAAGGTATAAAGGTACTGGATATTGCATGTGGAACAGGAAAGGTTGCTGAAAACCTAAATAAGAGAGGTAAGGAAGTACTGGGAATTGATTTAGAAGCAGAAATGATAGATATAGCCAAAAATCAAAACGGAGTGGATGCTATAGTAATGAATATGCTTGATGTATCAGAAATTGATGGTCATTTCGATCTTGTTTATTGCATAGGAAATTCACTTCCTCATTTATCTGATTTGAATGAGATTGAATATTTTATATCTGAAGTAAAAAAGAAAATTACCAATGGTTATTTGGTTTTGCAGTGGATTAATTTCGTTCCTTTTTTAAAGCAGGAAGAAGAGTATCTTGGATCGCTGCCGGATATTAAAACTGATAAGCTGACTTTCGAACGTAGATATTATAGAGAAGGTGAAAAAATAAGATTCAATACTTTGCTTTATGTAGACGGAAATAGATTGGAGAACGATGAAATACTGTACCCATTACTCATAGAAGATATGCTAAATATATTGAATAAAAACGGATTTAAAGATATAGAGGTATTTGGAGGTTTTGATAAAAGTGAGTTTGATATAGAAACTTCTATACCCGTGGTGGTAAGGGCAAAATATGAGAGAGATTAAGCATGGTTTTGAGCCTGTATTTGATGAGGACAGCAAAATTCTTATATTAGGATCATTTCCATCATTAAAGTCTAGAGAGATGGGTTTTTATTATGGACATCCTCAAAATAGATTTTGGAAGCTTTTGGCTAAATTACTTGATAGAGAAGTTCCAAATACCCTAGACGAAAAGAAGGAGTTATTATTGCGTAATAAAATTGCCTTGTATGATGCTGTATCGACTGCAATTATAGAAGGCTCTATGGATAGAGATTTAGAAGTAGTCAAAGCTTCAGATTTACAAAATATCCTATACTCTTCAAATATTGTTAAAATTTTTTGTAATGGAAACAAATCATATTTAACAGTCACTAAGGAGATGAAACTTGAAGCTGTTAAACTACCCTCAACTTCCGCTGCAAATGCAAGGTACAGCTTGGATGATTTATATGAAGCTTGGAAGATTATCTTGGAGTATTTATAAATAATCTATTTTTTATATTATTAAATATTTTATTTAAATTGGTGTAAAAAGATTACTATTGTGATATTATAAATACTGATGAAAGTAAGAAAAGAGGGATTTAATGAAGAGAGTTTTACTGATAGGGGATATTGTGAGTCATGGAAAGATTGCATTATCAACTATGATACCCATACTATCAAAAATGAAGCTGGATATAAGCAATTTACCTACATCAATAGTATCTAATACTTTTGACTATAAAATCTCAGAACTTCATGATTTAACTGATTATATGAGAAATACAGTAGAAATCTGGGAGACATTGGATTTTCAATTTGATGTTATCGTAACCGGTTTTATCAACTCTGAAGAGCAAGTTAAGATAATAGAAAAACTTCTATCATATCAAAAAACGAAGCCGTTGATAATAACCGACCCTATAATGGGAGATGACGGGGAGCTTTATCATGGTTTACCATTAGAGATTATAGATCATATGAAGAAAATGATAACACATTCCGATATCATTCTGCCTAATGTGACAGAAGCAGCGCTTTTATTGGATGAGAAGCCTTCAAAGACTATATCAGAAAGTACTGCGATTAGGTGGTTAAATAAGTTTAATGGTTTAGGATTGAAATCTGCGGTATTAACCAGTGTTTTAATCAATGGAGAATACTATGTCTATGGCTTAAACTTAGACGGCGAACCCTTCAGAATAAAATACGAAGTTATCCCATATAAATTTGCTGGTACCGGAGATATCTTTTCGTCTTTTATGACGGGTAAGATAACACAGGGTAACACAGTTGAAGAAGCTGCACATTATTCTTCTTCATTATTGAGTAAGATTTTAAAAATGGAAAGTATTGACATAACTGAAATAGTTAGAGATGTGCCAATAGAAAGATATCTTGACCTTATAGATTAAAAATTCCTTAAGAAGCTCGACTTCTTAAGGAATTTTTTTAATTATATTTCAGTAATCCTTCACCTTCAATTAAGAGAATAGAAATGATGGTGTGATAGCGTATAAGTGGATTGTCCAGGTCAAGATTGATGATTTCATTAATCCTGTTAACTCGATAAACGACGGTATTTCTATGAACATTGAGTTTTTCTGCGGTTCTTACTAGACTTCTTTCATAACAAATATATGCATACAGTGTTTCTAATAAGTCTCCGTCGCTATCAGAATCGTATTCTTTAAGTTTTCTTATTTCAGAATTAATAAATACATTATTTTCGATACCTTTAGATAAAATTAAAAGTACCTTTATTGTGTCTACAGATAAATCAACCAGTTCAAAATCTATTTTTGATACCAACATGCATAAAAATCTATAGTGTTTAGAGACCTCTAGTATATTATTAAATGCAATTGATACAAGAATTTTCAAATCGGATCTTGAATCTATCATCAGTCTTAGTTCTGAGATCAATATATCACTATCCACTTTATTATCGTTGACTAAAAGGATGTATTTGCCCTCATGTTTAAATAATAATGTATCCTTTTTGTACTGATCTGTAAGATAATCAATTACTAATTGAATACTCTCGTATCTTTGAGATGATATCAAGAATAATCTGTAGTTATGGTTTATTGACCATCCTAGATTTTCTAGCTTCTTTGATACTTGCTCAACATCAAGAGGTGAAGAATTAGCAAGATTATCATAGACCATCTTGGTTAAATCAAGATAAGCATCTCTTTTGTCATTAAAGTACAAATCAAGTTTTTTATCCAGTATTTCGCTTATAATATTGAAAAGTGACATCTGATAATCTTCAGTTAAGACCTTACTTTTCATTAATGCAAGTGAACCCAGAGCTTTTTTCCCGTCTCTTACTGTTTTCGAAATTAAAATTGTCTGCGGATAGTACTTATATGCATTGCTGTTCCTGTAAAGTGCATTACCTCTTGAATCATTTAGATGCATCTCAATACCGACACTTTTGTAAATAAAGTTGAGTATTTTCTCTAGGGACACACCTTGATGAAGATATGAAGTTAAAGTCAATTCAAAATTTATATACTTATTAAAAATTTGTATAATTTTGTTTATTAGTGTTGCTTGAGTAATGTTGTCTTTAATTGCAATTACATTGATTTTATTAGATACTTCAACTTCTTCCATAATGTTTAAAGGATCTATAAGTACAAATGTCTTACGTTCGGTTATATTGTTCATGCTTACAAATTTTGTTACATCACAAATGTGAAGAACATCGTTTTCATCTGGAAAAGTTTCCAGCAAATTATATGAAGTAAAAGAAGTTTGAAAATTAATAACAGACTCGGGCTTAAGTTCAGATAATTCTTCTAATATCATATGAATTGAAATTTTCATTCGTACACCTCATCTTCTTATAAAATTGGGTCTGTACTTATAGTATAATTAAACAAATGAAATATGTAAATGGTAAACTAAGAAATCTTGGTTTAAAGTTATTGATTTACTCTCTCAATTGATATAAAATATAGGATGTAGAGATATGACTATCAACCTTAAGGAGGTCAAAACAATGGAACAGAAATTTAAAAGAACTAATATGTGTGGTGATTTAAGAGCTGCTGATATTGGTTCTGAGGTAGTTTTAAACGGATGGGTAGCTAAAGAAAGAAATCTTGGAGCTTTAATTTTTATAGATTTAAGAGATACTACAGGAATCTCTCAAGTAGTAATAAAAAAAGAAACTACTCCTGAGATTTATAATATTGCAGAAAATATTCGTAGTGAATATGTATTAGCTGTCAGAGGAGTTGTATCTGAGAGAGAGTCTAAAAACCCCAAAATGCCTACAGGGGATATAGAGGTAATAGTTACAGAGCTTAAGATTCTGGATAAAGCCAATACGCCTCCTATATATGTTAAAGATGATGACAATGCTTCTGAATCAATGAGATTGAAATATAGATATTTAGATTTGAGAAAAGAGAGTCTGCAAAAGAATTTAAAATTAAGAGCTAAGCTTGCAAAGGTAATCAGAGACTTTTTATATGACAATGATTTTGTAGAAATTGAAACACCATTCCTTACAAATCCAACTCCTGAAGGAGCTAGGGATTATTTAGTGCCTTCCAGAGTTAATCCAAATAAATTCTATGCTCTTCCACAGTCACCACAACAATTGAAACAAATTTTAATGGTTGGAGGAATGGATAGATATTATCAGATAGTGAAGTGCTTCAGAGATGAAGATTTAAGAGCAAATAGGCAACCTGAATTTACACAAGTTGACATTGAGATGTCTTTTGTGGATGCTGAAGATGTTATGGATATAAATGAAAAGCTTGTATGCAAAATGTTTAAGGAAATCAAGGGGATAGACTTGCCTACTCCATTTGGAGTGATGCCTTATAGTGAAGCGATGGAGAAATACGGCGTAGATAAACCTGATTTAAGGTTTGGATTTGAACTTAAGCATCTGGAAGAGGTATTTAAAAATACCGAGTTTGGACTGTTTAAAACAGCTTTGGAAGATGGCAAAATTATAAAGGGTTTTAATATCGGTGATTATGAAACGGAATTCAGCAGAAAGAAAATCGATAAACTAACTGATTTTGTAAAGGATTATGGTGCAAAAGGTCTAGTTTGGATTAAATTCCACGAAGGAGAAATGACCTCATCGATTAGTAAGTTTTTAACCGAAGAGAATATTGCTGCAATCAAAGGACTATTTAATATAGATAATAATGGACTTGTTTTTGTCGTGGCAGATGATTTTGAAACTACAAATGCATCACTTGGTAATTTAAGAATTAAAATTGCAAGAGACTTAGATATTCTAAATGACGAAGAATATGCTATTACATGGGTTATTGATTTCCCTATGTTCGAGTACGATGAGGAAGAAGAGAGATATGCTGCTAAGCATCATCCATTTACTCATCCAAATATTGAAGATATTGATTTATTGGAGACTGCACCTGAAAAGTGTCGTGCAATAGCATATGACTTAGTTATAAATGGTGAGGAAATTGGTGGAGGATCAATTAGAATCAATAATTCAGAACTCCAAGACAGAGTGTTTAGAGCATTAAGCTTAAACGAGGACGACATCCAAAGAAAGTTCGGTTATTTTATAGAAGCTCTTAGCTATGGAACACCTCCTCATGGTGGAATAGCATATGGATTTGACAGATTGGTTATGCTTTTTGCCGGTACTAATAATATAAAAGATGTAATTGCATTTCCTAAGACACAATCAGCTACATGTCTTCTAACAGGTGCACCATCACCTGTAAGTGACGAACAGCTTAAGGAAATCCATGTAAAGAAAATATAATATGGTCACTCAGTTTGAAAGATTTGATAGATTGTATGGTGAAAACAGCTCACGGATATTATCCAATAAGAATGTGATTATATTTGGTGTTGGAGGAGTAGGTTCTTTTACTGCTGAAGCTCTCATAAGAAGCGGACTGGGAAATCTTACGATAGTTGATAACGATATTGTTGAGTTGACTAATCTTAATCGACAAATACAAGCAACTTATGATACTATAGGTATGAATAAGGCTGAGGCATTAAGAGACAGACTGTTGACAATTAATCCAAAAACATGTATAATTGTAATGGTAAAATATTTTGATGAAAAATCTAACAAAGATTTTGAATTCAAAAAGTACGATTATGTTATTGATGCTATTGACTCAGTTAAATCTAAAATCCTATTGATTGAAGAGGCATTTAAAAGTGGTATTCCCATTATAAGTTCTATGGGTGCCGGTAATAAATTCGACCCTACTAGATTTAGGATTTCAAACATTGAAGATACTAAAGTGTGCCCGCTGGCAAGGATTATTAGAAAAGAAGTAAGGGACAGAAATATTAAGGGATTAAAGGTCGTTTGGTCAGACGAGGAAGCTATTAAAATAACTGGCACGAATGATCGAAGTCCGGGCAGTTCCGCTTTTGTTCCTCCGGTGGCCGGCTTAATAATAGCATCAGAAGTAGTAAAGGAACTGCTGAAAGAGGAGAAGTATGAATAAAGTCGGAAAGGTCTTATCTGTTAATAATGGAATGGCCAAAGTTGCTGTCAGTCGTACATCTGGTTGTGGCGGTGGATGTAAAACATGTGGTGGTTGTGATACACCGGTTATGATTGTAAATCTGCCAAATGAGGTCAATGCCAAACCCGGAGACGGTGTAGAATTGGCAGCCAACAACAAGAGAGTTGTCAAATATACTATAGTTTTGTATGTTATTCCTCTAATTATGTTCATCTTAGGTATTGCGGTATCGTATTATATTATGAATGAAAAGGGATTAAGTAATTTAGAGTTGTATAGTTTTTTATTTGGAATTCTAGGGTTCTTAATATCTCTTCTTATTCTTAAAATAATTGATAAGCTACTAGGTACACAAGATGCAGAAATGATGAGGATTAATAGAATAATCAGCAAAAGCTGAAATAAATGAACTTAAATACAGGAGGAAGTTTATGCAATTTAAGAAGTTACAAGAAGCATCACCAATTGTTTATGAAAACATTCTGAAGGAAATAACCAGACAGAATGAACATGTTGAGTTAATTGCGTCTGAGAACTTTGTTTCTGAGCCGGTACTGGAAGCTTTAGGATCACCACTTAACAACAAGTATGCTGAAGGTTACCCAGGAAAAAGATATTATGGCGGTTGTGAATTTATAGATGTCATCGAAGATTTAGCTATATCCAAGATGTGTGAACTGTTTAAAGCAGATCATGCGAATGTTCAGCCTCATTCAGGAGCTAATGCCAATCTAGGTGTATATCTATCAATTTTAAAACCTGGTGATAAAGTACTTGGAATGAAATTATCTGAAGGTGGACACTTAACTCATGGATCACCTGTTAATATTTCCGGACTTTATTACAATTTCGTTGACTATGGAGTAAATCTTGAAACTGAAGTAATTGACTATGATGAAGTTAGAGAAATTGCAAAGAAAGAGCAACCTAAACTAATCGTTGCCGGTGCGAGTGCTTATCCTAGAAAAATCGATTTTAAGATATTTAAAGAAATAGCCGATGAAGTCGGAGCTTATTTCATGGTAGATATGGCTCATATCGCAGGTCTTGTAGCTGCAGGTCTTCATCCGGATCCGGTTCCATATGCTGACTTTGTTACAACTACAACACACAAAACTCTAAGAGGACCTCGTGGTGGGGCTATACTTTGTAAAGCAGAATATGCAAAAATGCTAGATAAAGCAATTTTCCCTGGACTACAAGGTGGTCCACTTGAGCATATAATTGCCGGTAAAGCTGTATGTTTCGAAGAAGCTTTAAAACCTGAGTTTAAAGTATACCAGCAACAAATCCTAGATAATGCTCAAGCATTAGCTGAAGAGCTTGTAAATGGAGGATTGAGATTAATTTCAGGTGGTACTGATAACCACTTACTACTAGTTGATGTTACAACTGTTGGACATACAGGAAAAGAAGCAGAAGCTATTTTGGAGAGTGTAAATATTACTACTAATAAAAACACAATTCCAAACGAAAAGAACAGTCCATTCGTAACTTCAGGAATCAGACTAGGAACTCCTGCAATGACTACAAGAGGGCTTAAAGAGAATGAATTCAGAGAGATTGCAAAAATAATTGTTGCAGCTCTTAAGAACGAAGCACCACAAGAAGAACTTAAGAAAAAAGTTCTTGATATGCTTCAAAACTTCCCACTATATAAATAATCCCAATAAAACAAGCAGCGCATTGCTGCTTGTTTTAAATTTACATAAAATCTAGTATAATAGAAGATAAGATATAGTAACTGCATATATTTGCAGATTTATTTATTATAAATAATTAGAGGTGAAATTTTGAGAAATTCTATAGTGAGTGTAGTTGGTAGACCTAATGTCGGAAAATCAACTCTTTTCAATAAACTAATTAGAAAAAAAGAAGCAATTACAGAAGATACACCGGGAGTTACCAGGGACCGTTTGTATAGAGAAGCTGAATGGCTTGGCAGGTATTTTATGCTAGTCGACACAGGTGGATATGTGCCTGATGACGATGATATTATTTCTAAACATATTAAACTGCAGGCAGAGCTTGCAATTGATACTTCAGATTTAATTCTTTTTGTGGTCGATGGAAAATCGGGGATTATGCAAGAAGATCGTGATATTGCAGAGATACTTAGAAAATCAGGTAGACCTGTAATCGTCGTCGTCAATAAAATTGATACGCATAATACTCCTACTGATGTATATGAGTTCTATGAACTTGGATTTGAACATTTAATGGTAGTTTCTGCCGAACAGGCTTTTGGATTGGGTGATTTGCTGGATGAGATATTGACCTTTTTGCCGGAATCTGGAAAAGATGAGGAGAGTACTGATATTTCAGTAGCCATTGTCGGAAAACCAAATGTTGGTAAGTCTTCTCTTATAAATAGACTACTGGATGAAGATAGGATGATTGTAACGGATATTGCAGGTACGACAAGAGACGCTATCGATTCTTATATTATGAGAGATGGGGTAGAGTATCTTTTTATAGATACTGCAGGATTAAGAAGAAAAAGAGCTATAACAGATGCAATTGAGAGGTATTCTGTTATAAGAACTCTATCTGCGGTAGATAGATCTGATATATGTCTATTATTAATAGATGCGACAGAAGGCGTTACTGAACAAGATACAAAGATAGCTGGCTACGCCCATGAACAAGGTAAGGCTATCATAATAATTGTCAATAAATGGGATTTAATCGATAAACAAACCAATACCATGAAAAAGTATGAAGAAAATGTACGTAATAAGCTGGGTTTTATTAGCTATGCCCCGGTACATTTTATGTCTGTAAAAACCGGTAAGAGGGTAGATGATATTTTTGCGTTAATAAATATGGTCAATGACAATTACAATTTAAGAATTAGTACTGGGGTCTTAAACGAAATTATTAGTGAAGCAGTCTTCAGAACGCCTCCTCCAACAGATAAAGGACAAAGATTAAAGATATTCTATTCTACACAAGCAAGTGTTAGACCTCCAAAAATCTTATTGTTTGTTAATAAACCGGAACTTATGCATTTTTCTTATATGAGATATCTTGAAAATAATATAAGACAAAAGTTTGGATTTGTAGGTACACCTTTGAATTTTGAACTTAGATCCAGGAGCGAATAATGAATCTTTTATTTTTTATACTTTCTTATTTGATTGGAAATTTCACCGCTGCTTATATTCTAGGCAAGGTATTATTGAATAAGGACATACGAAAAATGGGAAGTGGTAATGCAGGAGCAACAAATGCACTTAGGTCTTTTGGTCCTGTTATTGGCGTGACGACGCTACTGATGGATTTATTAAAGGGAGTACTGGCACTTTATTTAGCAGATAAGTTTGGAGACCAGTACTCTGTATACTATGCTGCCGTAGGTGTTATATTAGGACATAATTGGCCTGTTTTTTTTGGGTTTAAAGGTGGCAAAGGAATTGCAACATCTGCAGGTGTTTTGATTTATCTTGATATAAGAATTTTTGCTATAGTAATTGCTATATTTATAATCACTGTAGCAATATCCAGATATGTGTCGCTCGGTTCAGTACTCGCAGCAGCCTCAGCGCCTATTTGTGCGTATATTTTAGCTTTCAAGACCAAACCCTATACATTTTATGTAATATTACTTTTGGCTATAATTGCAATTTACAAGCATAGAACAAATATTGTACGTCTACTCAATAAAACAGAAAACAAAATAAAATTTAAGGAGAAATAGCTATGAAGAAAATTGCAATAATTGGTGGAGGGAGCTGGGGATCTGCTCTTGCAATGGTTCTAGCTGATAATGGCAATGATGTCACTATGTATATGAGAAATAGTGAAAATGCATCAGAGATAAATGAATATCATGCTAATAGTCGTTATTTAAAAGATATTACCCTTAATAGTGAAATTATAGCAACTACTAATATTGCAGATATATCTGAATGTGAAATTGTTGTTTTCGCCGTACCTACACAAAACATAAGAACTATACTCACTGAAAACAGCGGTGTTTTTAATAACCAAGCCCTTTTTGTTAATGTTGCTAAAGGTATAGAAATAGGTACGAATAAAAGAATTTCAGAAATATTTGGTGAGTTTTTTGATGTAAATAGATTTGTTGCACTATCGGGACCGACTCATGCCGAAGAAGTTGCAATTAAAATGCCAACTGCAATTGTCGCGGCTTCACTAAGCAATAGTGCAATGTCTACAGTTCAAGATGTTTTTATGAATAGAGATTTTAGAGTATACACTAATGAAGACATCATAGGCGTTGAATTAGGCGGTGCAACTAAAAATATCTTAGCATTGGGATTGGGTATTGCAGACGGACTTGGTTTTGGAGATAATACAAAGGCCGCTATAATGACCAGAGGGATGCATGAGATAGCAAGACTTGGAATTGCATTGGGAGGAAGACCCGAGACTTTCTATGGATTAACTGGAATGGGAGATTTAATAGTTACCAGCACGAGTATGCATAGTAGAAATAGAAGAGCCGGTATACTGATAGGTCAGGGCCATTCCATAGAAGAGACTGAAAAAAAGGTTAATATGGTTGTTGAAGGCATTAAGACATGTAAGGCTGTTAAGAGTCTTATAGAAGAGAATGATGTTGAGATGCCAATTACAGAAGAAATATATAATATTTTATTCAATGATTATTCTATTTCAGATTCAGTTGAAAGATTAATGGAGCGAAATAAGAAAAGGGAAGTATTATATTAATATAAATAATAGGTGTGATTATGAAGAGAAACGGTCAAAAAATAATAACAGTTTTGATATTTATGTTTATCGTTTCTATTATAGGTTTCAATTTATATAGTAAATATTATAAATTTGCCATAGTTGAAATAGACGCAGGAAATGTATATTCTGAAGAATATTTGGGGAAAATCTACTTTTTTTATGATGAAGAATACTATGATTTTAACGGATTAGCACGATTTGATTCTCTTCAGTTAAGGGGGAGAATTCCCGTAGGTACCAGAATAGGTACTGTAGCATCCGAAAGTTTTAATTTTTCAGAAGATAGTACTGAAGAGTTAACTCCTAATATTGATGCGGAGACTCAAAGGCTTAGGTTATTGGGAAATAATTCTATTATTAAGACGCCATTGATAAATAAGCAAAACATGAAGAAAAAAATTGGCAAGTTATTTGATAATGATTACAAAAATAATTCTGAATTGTATTCAAAGACTGCAGGTTATTTCTATGACTCACTGGACGGATATGAGGAAATATTTGACTTAAATTTGCTTAACAGTTTTGAACTTTCGGACTTTAAACTACCATCTCAAGTAAAAGAGAATATAAAAGTTCTTAAAAACTCTTTTAAGATTGTAAATAATAATATATATTATGCAATTATACAATTATCGGATCCCAAATCGATTCCTGAAAAGGGAGATAAGGTTTCAATTAAAGTAGATGAAGAATCTGTCATAACAGGGGAGATTTTGGATTTGACAAAGTCGGACAAAGATATGCTAATCAAGGCAGTATTCAATAGTGGTTATGATTTGATAGAAAATACTAGAATATTAGAATCTTCTGTAATCCTTGATAAAAAAATGAGTTATCAATTACCCAGTTCATCGGTTTTTGAAAAAGACGGAATTCAAATGGTCATGAAAGTAAATCGTAGTGGATATGTCGAATCTGTTCCCGTGGAAGTAATAAAGGATGACGGTAACAAAACCTATGTAAGCGCCGGTATTGATGGTCAAATAAAGGTCAATGAGGAATCGGTCAATACTCTTAGGGCTTATGACGAAGTAATTATCCGCCCTAATAGAGTGAAGATTGGAGATGCGGTAAGATAATATACGATAAATCTATACATGTTAAGGAGTGGTTGAATGATTAAAGATAATATTGAAAATGTAAAAAAAGTTATAGAGGAAATAAAAGGATGTAGTTTTGAAGACTCAGGCATAACATTAATTGCCGTTACAAAGCAAAAACCCGTACCAGATATTATAGAAGCAATAGATTCAGGAATAAAAGATATCGGAGAAAATAAGGTTCAAGAGCTTGTCCCTAAGATGGATCAAATAGGGGATGGAGTAAATTATCATATGATAGGACATTTACAGTCAAATAAAGTAAAAGATATCATTGGTAGAGTTAAATTGATTCATTCGGTAGATAGAAAGTCATTGGTGAAGGAAATTGAAAAAAGATGCAAGTCCGAAGGTATAATACAAGATGTACTAATACAGGTAAATATTTCTAAGGAAGATACAAAATCCGGAATTTATGTAGAAGATTTAAAAGATTTCCTGGATTATATAGAAGGATTTGAATATATTAAGGTTAAAGGGCTAATGACTATGGCTCCACATTACGAAAAACCAGAAGATACAGCATGGGTTTTTAAAAAACTTAAAGAAATATTTGAAGATATTAAGAGTATCAATTATAATAATATAAAGATGGAATACTTATCTATGGGTATGAGCCATGATTATCAAGTGGCAATTGAAAACGGTTCAAATATGATTCGAATAGGCTCATACTTGTTTGGAGATAGGATTTACTAAATGGGAGGATTAATATGGCGGGATTATTTGATAAAATAAAAAGTGTTATAGGAATAGAAGAAGAATATTACGATGATGACTATGATTATAAAGACGATGGTTACGAAACTGAGAAAATCTCAGATGTTTCTTCTGCTACTGAGACTGCAAAAGATGAAAGTTATTCAACATACGAAAAACCAATACCTAAAAGGAGTAATATTGTGAGCTTACAATCAAGTACTATTGACAGAACTAAGATAAATATTCATGAACCTATAACTTTTGATGATGGACCACATATAATCGATGATATTGTTGCCAGAAGAGTTGTAGTACTTAATCTAGAGATGCTTGAGATGGATAAAAAGAGACAAATCTTCGATTTTGTAAGTGGTGGCATTTATGCATTGGATGGCAAGATTCAAAAAGTGACAAAAGATATATTTGTAATTGCTCCAAAAGATGTAGAAATAGATGGTAAACTAAAAGAACAAATCCAAGCAAAAGGATTTTACCAATTATAATATTTAAAACTAGAGGATGTTATAGTCCTCTTTTTAAATTGCACTGGAGTTAATATTGAGAAATTTGACTAATAGTTTAAACTATATACAAGATCGTGATACCAAAAAGACGATTAAAGATATACTATATAAAGCCGCTATTTACTTAAAGAGTAGTAAGTCTTTTAATACTGATTTTTTAACTCCTACCGAATTTAAATATGCATGTGAACTTCTAAAAAACATGGATATTGATTTTTCTATAGTTGAGCCTGGAGCTGATACTGAAAGAAAAGTTATAATTGTAGGAGACGAGAAAGATGCGGTAAAAGTTTTTTATATTGAACCCATTCATCAGGCTATTGAACATAGAGATGTATTGGGAGCTTTGTTAAGTCTCGGGATTAAAAGATGTAAAATAGGCGATATAGTCTTCTGTGATGACAGGTTAGAATTTGCGATCTTAAAAGATGTTGTTGACGATGTAAAAAATGGTCTTACAAGCATAAAAAATAGTGCTGTTAGACCGGTAATCAAAGATATACCTTTTTTACATGAACCAAGCTTTGACATTAATTTAAAATCGGGTTCTATTTCTTCCCTAAGATTAGATGCATTAATTGCGCTTATGCTAAACTATTCCAGAAATAAAGCACAAAAGCATATTAAATCCGGAAAAGTAAAGTTAAACCATGAAATTAATGATTCTGTTGATGCAAAAATAGAAGAAAATGATGAGATTTCGGTTTCCGGAATCGGTAGATTCGTGCTTGAAAGTATTGGTGGAAATAGTAAAAAAGGTAGAATATTTATAAAATATTACAAAAAGGGTTAATGCGATGATTTATTTTTTAATAATTGCAGTATTGATAATACTGGATCAAATAACTAAATACTTTGCAGTAAATTATCTTAAGGGAAATGAAAGTAAAGTATTGATAGATAAATTTTTAGAACTAACTTATGTTGAAAATAGAGGTGCAGCATTTGGTATACTCCAAGGTCGCTCGGTCTTTTTTATAATAATTACCATTACAGTTTGTTCTTTTATTGTGTACTATATGCTTAAAAATTATCATACTACAAGCACTCTAATGAAATTATCACTGTCTTTTGTAGTTGCAGGTGCAATTGGCAATTTAATAGACAGGATAATCAGAGAATATGTAGTTGATTTTATCTTTGTGAGATTTTGGGGTTATTATGATTTCCCCGTATTTAATGTGGCGGATATATGTGTAGTAATTGGTGCAGTTTTAATTATGCTGATTGTAATTTTTGATAAGGATGCAGGTAAAAAATGAATGTAAGCATTGGAAATGACTGGGACAATTTAATATTTGATGAATTTGATAAGCCGTATTATAAAAATCTTAGAAAACTATTAATTGACGAATATAAAAATTATGAGATATTTCCGGATATGTATGAGATATTCAGCTCGATTAAGGAAGTTCCTTTTAATAGCACAAAAGTCGTAATAATAGGACAGGATCCTTATCATGGTCCAGGTCAAGCTCATGGTTTCAGTTTTTCTGTTAAACCCGGGATAAGAATACCGCCTTCACTTTTAAATATTTACAAGGAGTTAAACAGAGATCTAGGATGTTATATTCCAGATAATGGTTACCTCTTAAAGTGGGCAAAACAAGGTGTACTTCTATTAAATACCACACTTACTGTAAGAAGAGGTTCTCCTAATTCTCATAGTAAAATAGGATGGAACTATTTTACAGACAGGATAATTATGGAGCTCAACAATAGAGATAAACCGATTGTGTTTTTGTTATGGGGAAGACATGCACAAGATAAGATTTCGTTAATAACAAACAATAATCATTTAATTCTGAAATCCACACATCCTTCTCCACTTTCTGCACATAGGGGTTTTTTAGGATGTTCTCATTTTTCGGCTGCAAACAATTTTTTAGTTAAAAATGATATGGAAGCTATCGACTGGCAGATTGAGAATATAGGGGTATAGAATTGAATATAAATAAAATTATTGAAGATGACAATCTTGAAAGAATAGACAAATTTTTATCTGAAGCCTTGAATATTTCAAGATCTATGGTAACTAGAAACATAAAGAATAAAAATATTGTAGTTAACGAAGAAGCAGTAAAACCTAGCTATAAATTAGTTAGAGGGGATAAAATAATCGGTCATATCGAAGATGAGAGTATTGTTTTAACCCCTGAAGAAATAGCTCTTGATATTGTATACGAAGACGATTATATAATTATAGTCAATAAGCCTCATGACCTGGTAGTTCATCCAAGCATGTCAAATAGATCCGGAACACTAGTTAATTCTCTTTTAAACTACACCGAAAAGCTATCTGATCTTGGTGGTTCAGATAGGCCGGGTATTGTACATAGATTGGACAAAGACACTACCGGTCTACTTATAATTGCTAAAGACAATGATACACACGAAATTCTTAAGAGGATGTTTAAAGATAGAGAAATAGTTAAAAAATATCTGGCTGTAGTACATGGTAGACCAGACCCTGTCAGCGGTTTAATCGATAAACCAGTCGGAAGATCGATGACAAACCGGACTAAAATGGAAGTAACTGATGTTAATTCCAGACCTGCATTGACTGAGTATAGTACTATTGATTATAATGGTGATTATAGTTTATTAGATATATCACTTCATACGGGAAGAACACATCAAATAAGAGTCCATCTTAAGTTCATAGGCCATCCAATAGTCGGTGATAAGGTATATGGGTACAAGAAAGAAAAAATAAATACTGAGCATCATTTATTACATGCTTACTATTTAGAATTCAATCACCCTATTTTAAATAAGCCGATGTGCTTTACCGTTAAACCAGGCGAACAATTTAGATCTTCCTTGGAAAAATTGAATTTGAGGTATAAAAATGGATACGAAAACATTTGTTGACGAACAAGGATTTAATAGAATTTTAAGAAGGATTTCTCATGAAATCCTGGAACAAAATAAAGGTACGGAAGATATTATATTTTTAGGAGTATTGACTAGAGGATATCCTATTGCTAAAAGATTAACGGAAAATATCTATGCTTTTGAGGGAGTAGAACTACCTTGCTTTTTCTTGGATATTTCAGCTTATAGAGACGATAAAAAAGTAAATACAGATGCCGTGACAAGCGATTGTGATATAAGTATTGACGGTAAAAAGGTAATACTCGTTGACGATGTAATCTCCTCCGGTAGAACAGTCAGAGCTGCATTGGATGCCATTAGCAGGATAGGTAGACCGGGAAAAATCGAAATGGTTGCAATGGTCGATAGAGGACATAGAGAGTTACCGATAAAGCCCAATTTCATTGGTAAAAACATACCGACCTCCAAGTCGGAATTTGTTATTGTAAAGATACATGAAATCGATGGGTACGATAATATATCTATCGAGACAAGAGGATAGTTTTTTATCTCATTATGCTCTATAATTACAGATTGTTAAAAAGTGACTCAGGTTAATTAACCTGAGTCTCATTTATTACTTAATCTCAATACCTCTTAATATACTCTGATCGCTTAAATCTACTAATATAGATTTAAAGTCGTTATAGTAAACCATTCCCGGCTTTGCCCCCTTTGCTTTATAGACATTTTTCTTTTCTGTATAATCTATCATAACTTGATTTTCATCTTTCAAACTGCTATATTTGGCTGCTAAATATGCTGCTTCATATATTGATTTGTCAGATATTTCCTTTGAGTCCGTTTTAAGTATTACATGTGCTCCGGGAACTTTCTGAGCGTGGAAAAACAAATCCGATTTTGAGGCAAATTTTAATGTCAGTTCATCATTTTGTCTATTGTTCTTACCTACATATACGTTTAGTCCGTCTGAAGTAATGAATTTAAGAGGTTTTGAAGGCGCAGACGATTTATTTTTGCTCTTTGCTTTACTAAGTTTCAGGTATCCGCCTTTTGATAATTCCTCTCTGATTTCTTGGATTTCATCTACTTCTGTTATGGAACTTAGTGTCAATTTTACTTGGTTTAAATAGTTTATTTCCTCCTTAAGTTTTGGGATTTCATCGGAGAGCACTTCTTCTGTTTTCTTTAGTTTTGAGTACTTTTTATAATAGTGTTGCGCATTTTGTTGAGGACTTAGTTTAATATCAAGAGGTATGTCTAATGTCTCTAGGTCTTCAGTATAAAAGTTCTGCAGTTTTACTGATTCCACGCCTCTATTTATTAAGTGAATATTGGCTGATATAAGATCTGCATATACTTTATAGATATCTCTATTTTGAGATTCTTCCAGTTCTGATATTTGCTGAATCAATTTGTTTTGAGATCTTTTTATCCTATTATTTACCACCTTTAAAATATTGGAGATCATTTGGTTTAATCTATCTGAATTATCTTTAGTTCCATAGTATTCTTCCAAAACCTGACTCATGGTTTCATTAGTCGTAAGTTGTCCACCCAAATGATTTATCTCAATAGGGTAGAAGCCAACAGCTTTGTCTCCGGTTAAAGAGAGTAATAGATAGGGCTTAAAGTCCTTGTCTCTTATTAGATTTCTGATTTTAATAAATTCATTGTCAATATTTTCAATGTCTAATTTTTCAAGATTATTTAATTTTATATCTACATCTAATCCGGATCTATAGATTATTTCTTTGCTGATTAGCGGACTAAGTCCGGTGTAATTCATGTAAAAAGACTTATAAGCTGCATTACTTTTTGTAAAATCAAATAACTGAGATGGGAGTACATCTTCTTTAAGCAAATCTTTTTTATCATCTTCGATGATATTATATGTTGCACCAGGCAGTATTTGCCTTATTCGACTCATATCCATTGTTACTCTTTTTATTGAGTCTATTATTTTATTATTATCATCAAGCAAAATTATATTGGAATGCCTGCCCATGATTTCTATAACCAAAGATTTTACACATGGGTAACCCATTTCATCATAGGTACTGATTTCCAATTTTACTACTCTGTCGAGCTTGTACTGTGAAATTGACTTTACTATTCCGCCTTGTATATGCTTTCTTAAAACCATACAAAAATTAGGCGGGGTCATAGGGTTTTTTGGTGTATCATTAATTATATGAAATCTGGGCACATTTGAATTTGCAGTTAAAAGCAGGTTCTTAGTAACACCTTTGTGTAGTATTAGTATTATATCCAGTGATTCAGGCTGGTTTACTCGATTTATCCTTGCTCCAACCATTTTACTTAATTCACTTATAATCGATCTTGTAGTTATTCCATCAAAACTCATATTTCACCTTCATTTTAAAATATTTATTATTAGTATAACATATATTAAATCCATCAAAAACTGTTACGATTTCGTAATAAATAATTGACTATTTATTGCATGATGTTTATGATAGTAATTGTGGAGGTACAAATATGATTAAATCAATGACAGGATATGGAAGAGGTTCTGCTTCCAACGAAATAATAGGTATTAATGCTGATATAAAATCTGTAAACAATAAGTACTTAGATATACAAGTAAAAATGCCTGTATATTTAATGTTTTTAGATGAAAAAATAAAGAACATTATTAAGAGAAAAATCTCTAGAGGTCGTGTGGATGTCTATATCAAAGATGAAAATACTTCGGAATCCAAATCAGATGTTGTAGTGGATAAAGATATCGCCAAGCTTATGAAAGATAATTTGGAAATGCTAATGGATCATCTAGGTTTAGATCATAAATTAAAACTGGAGCATATTCTACTTAATAACGAGATAATTGAGTTTAAACCAAAAGAATTGGATTTGGATCTAGTTGAAGAGGTTGTATGCAATGCAGTAAGTCAAGCGGTGGATGCCTTATATAATATGCGATTAAGAGAAGGTGAAGCTTTATACATAGACTTAGCTGAAAATATTTCCTATATAGAAGAAAAAGTTAAAAATATCGAAAAACGTGCTCCATTTGTAATTGATGAATATAGAGAAAAATTAACTGAAAAAGTTCATGCTCTTGTCGATGATCACGGAGAATATGAGTTTGAAAAACTCAATTCTGAAGTTGTTTTCTTTGCTGAAAGATCGGATATAAATGAGGAATTAGTGAGACTAAAGTCTCATATAGCTCAATTTAGAGAAAATCTTGAAACCAGCTCTGCTATCGGTAGAAAACTGGATTTTATTACTCAGGAGTTAAATAGGGAAATTAACACAATAAGTGCGAAATCAAGCGATGTCTGTATAACTGATGATGTTATTGACGTTAAGGTAGGAATCGATAAATTAAAAGAACAAATTCAAAATATTGAATAGGAGCATATATGCAAAAAGAGTTTATTAATATAGGATATGGGAATTATGTTCATATGGATAGGATAGTTGCAATTATCAGTCCTGACTCCGCACCAATTAAGAGAATGGTCCAGAACAATAGAGATTCCTTAAATTTAATTGATGCAACATTCGGTAGAAAGACCAGAGCTGTAATTATAATGGATAGTAAACATATAATTTTATCTGCAATTCAAACCGATACACTAAATACCAGGTTATCTGAAATGAAAGATATGAGCAGTAAAGGGGAAGATGAATGAAGAAAAAGGGATTTTTGATGGTAATTTCCGGTCCTTCAGGGGTTGGTAAAGGAACCGTATGCCAGGCGTTATTAAAAGGTAATGATAAGATTAAATACTCAATTTCTGCAACTACCAGACCTAAAAGACCACAGGAAAGAAGCGGAGATGACTATTTCTTTTTATCGGAAGAAGAGTTTGAAAAAGGAATAAAAGAGGATAAGTTCTTAGAGTATGCCAGAGTACACGGAAACCTCTACGGAACACCAAAAGATTTTGTCATGGACGGTATTAATAATGGCGAGGTAATAATCCTTGAGATTGATGTCCAAGGAGCATTACAAGTTAAAGAGAATTATCCTAATGGAGTCTTTATTTTCCTATTACCACCCAGCATGAGTGAATTAGAGCGTAGGTTAACTCATAGGGGAACAGAGTCAGCTGAGCAGGTAGAATTACGCTTGAATAATGCAAGAGGAGAGATCTCTAAAATTAATGAGTATCAGTATGCTGTTATAAATGATACTGTGGAAAATGCGGTAGCACATATAAATAGTATTATCGATGCTGAGAGTTTAAGGGTTATAAATAATTTATCACTAGACGAATATTTGAAGGAGGAAACTTATGATTAATCCATCTTTTGAGGAATTAAGAAAAATTAACGACAGTAGATATG
Organism: Peptoniphilaceae bacterium AMB_02; assembly: GCA_036321625.1. Lineage (NCBI taxonomy): Bacteria > Bacillati > Bacillota > Tissierellia > Tissierellales > Peptoniphilaceae > Microaceticoccus > Microaceticoccus formicicus. Next base: position 1,227,234 of record CP143259.1, on the reverse strand, counting down.
CCATAGTTATGATTACTTCTAAAAGGGCAAAAAGACTTGTAGAAAAATCAAAACCATTAATTGAAACTGCTTCACAAAAGCCTGTGACAATTGCTCTTGAGGAGTTGATGCAAGGTAAGATAAGTTATGAGACAACAGATTTAGAAAGTATTAAATAAGATGTTAAAAGACAAAAGAATTTTAATGGGCGTAACCGGTGGTGTAGCGATTTATAAAGTTCTGGACTTGATTAGTAGATTAAAGAAAAAAGGTGCAGTTCTCGATGTTATTATGACGAAAGCTGCCACTGAGATGATATCTCCAATACTTTTTCAAACGATGGCTAGATGTAAGGTTCATGTAGAAATGTTTGAAGAGTCATCTGATTATGATGTTGAGCACATTGCACTGGCAGAAGCTTGTGATTTAGTACTGGTTGCTCCTGCAACTGCAAACACTATCGCAAAGGTAGCTTATGGGATCGCAGACAATCTTTTGACAACTACACTTTTAGCATGTGTCAAACCTATAATTTTGCCACAGCAATGAACACGAATATGCTGAATAATTTTGCCACACAAAAAAATATCAGTGATCTTATAAATCGTGGATACTATTTTATCGAATCGGAAACGGGATTTTTAGCTTGTAATACATACGGAAATGGTCGTATGGCTGAACCCGTTCAAATCATTGATTATTTAGAGAGCTTTGTAACTCCAAAAAATTTAAAGGGTAAAAAAATTATAGTTACTGCAGGACCAACTATTGAGAGAATTGATCCAGTTAGGTATATTTCTAATGATTCAAGCGGGAAAATGGGTTATGCTATTGCTAGGGTCGCACGCAATAGAGGAGCAGAAGTAACACTTATTTCCGGTCCCTCAAATTTAGAAAAAATCGGTGGTATAAGAAGCATCGATATTAAGTCAGCTGATGATTTATTTACTGCTATCAATGATGTTTTTCTGGAAAATGAAGTATTGATAATGGCTGCAGCTCCTGCAGACTATAAAGTTGTTAATAAAACTCACATTAAGATTAAGAGCAGCAGCATCCCTGAGATACAACTGTCTAAAAACAAGGATATTATCAGTCATTTTGCTTCTATTAAAGAGGATCGACTTGTCATTGGATTTGCAGCTGAGACTAATGATTTGATAGAAAATGCCAGCTTAAAATTAAAGAAAAAAAATTTGGATTATATTATCGCTAATGATGTCAGTAAGCCAGGGGCAGGTTTCAACGTAGATACAAATATTGCCAGTATAATTTCCAGTGAAAAGATTGTAAATCTACCACTGATGAGTAAGTATGAGTTGGCTGATGAAATTCTGAATTTAATATAAATAGGAGGAGTTTTGTACGCAAAATTAGTATTAAGATCTAAAACCAGAATGACAGATCAATATTACACCTACAGAATCCCCTCTGAGCTATTAGAAGAGATAGAAATAGGGATGAGAGTGCTTGTCCCATTTGGTAGAGGAAATAAAACTACTGTTGGACTGGTTGTTGAAATAAATAGTGAATTAGATGAAGACTATAAAGTTAAAGATATCATTAAACCGATAGAAGATAGTCCCATATTAAATCAAGAGCTCATAGATATTGCGAAGTTTATGTGTGAAGAGTATTTGTCTGATTTGTCAAGCTCTTTTCAAACTGTCTTACCTCCTGGAGATATTGTTACAATAAATGAGGTGTTTTACTCTAATATTGAAAACGATACTGATGAATTCTTAAGGTTTTTGTCAAATCCAAGGGGTTATGAAGACGTTAAAAATGAATTTCCTAATATGACCAGAACTCAGATAAATGATTTAGTCGAGAAGGGTGCTATTTCAAGAAAATATGAGTTTACAAAAGATGCTAATATTAAATATATTAAAATTGTAAAACTCATTGATTCGGATTTCACAAGTATAAATTTAAGAGCTCATAAACAGCTTGAAATTTTGAATTATTTAAGCAGCAAAAACTCCTGCGAATTAACGGAAGTTTTAAAAGCTACAAATTCTTCTCTGTCAAGCCTTAGAGCTCTTGAGTCAAAGAAGCTAATTTCTATCACTGAGAAAAGAGTATTTAGAGAAGTTTTAGACGAAGAGATAAAAAAATATTCTTCGCATGTTTTAAATGAAGATCAAAAGAGGGTATTTGATGAAATCATGGACGGTAGTAATACTACCTATTTGCTCAAAGGGGTAACAGGTAGTGGAAAAACTGAGGTATATCTGCATTTAGCCGAGGCGATTATGGATAAAGGACAGCAGGTGATGATTTTAGTACCTGAGATTTCGTTGACACCTCAAACTATTGCCAGGTTTGCCGGTCGTTTTGGTAAAAAGGTTGCTGTATTACACAGTAGGCTCTCGATTAGCGAGAGATTTGACCAATGGAGAATGATAAAAGAGGGCATGGTTCAAATCGTAGTTGGTACCAGATCGGCTGTTTTTGCACCATTCCAACACTTGGGTATGATTATCATAGACGAGGAACACGAGCTTAGTTATGTAAGCGAGAAGAACCCTAAATACGATGCTATTGATATAGCCAGATTTCGTGCACATTATAATAATTGTAATGTGGTTTTAGGAACTGCAACTCCACGTATTGAGTCTTACTATAATTCTGTAATCGGTGAATATAAGCTACTGGAGCTTAGTAGTCGTGCCAACAAAAATGAGCTCCCTGAAGTTATTACTGTAGATATGAGAGATGAACTAAAAAAAGGCAATATTACAATGTTTTCAGATGCGCTAAGGGAAGAAATAGAATTGGCACTGGCTGATAAGAAACAGATAATTCTTTTCCTAAATAAAAGAGGACATACTTCATATGTGTTTTGCCGAAATTGTGGTTATAATCAAAGATGTGATGATTGTGACGTTTCTATGACTTACCATAAATCAAAAGGAATTTCCATATGTCATTTTTGTGGAAAAACCGCAAATAAACCGCTTATTTGTCCATCTTGCGGAAGTAATGCCATAAAAGAGTTTGGAGCTGGTACACAGAAATTAGAAGAATACACAAAAGAGGTATTTCCAAATGCCAAAATCGCCAGAATGGATATGGATACCATGAGCAAAAAGGGCAGCTATGGCAGAATTTATAAACAAATGGCAAATGGAGAGATAGATATTTTAATCGGCACACAGATGCTTTCTAAGGGATTTGATTTTAAAAATGTTACTGTAGTAGGTATTGTCGCAGCTGATTTGACTCTGAATCTTCCAGATTATAGATCACAAGAAAAAACATTTCAATTATTGACTCAAGTTGCCGGTAGAGCAGGAAGAGGCGATGACAAGGGTAAAGTAATTATTCAAACTTACCAACCAAATCATTATGCAATTTATAATGCTATGGACCATGATTATGATGAATTTTATAATGACGAAATTAAAATGAGAAGAGAATACAAGTATCCACCTTTTCAAAATTTAGTTTTAATTAGGGTGATACATCAAGATAGATTAAAAGCATCCAAAAGATCTTTTGAGATTATTAAAATTATAAGAGAGAATTTAATAACTAAAGATTATGAAATTATAGGTCCTAATCCTGCCGTTATTGAAAGGATTAGGAATATGTACAGATTCAATATAGTAATTAAGACAAAGAATGAATTAAATATGATAAAACGGGTTTTAGACGAATATATAATTCGAAATAAAAATCTTATAGGTGATGGCTATAAAATATTTTTTATGATAAATCCGATTTCATTATTTTAGGAGGGTATATGGCTTTAAGAAATATTAGGATTGATGGAGATCCGATTTTAAGAAAAAGATCTCGAGAAATCAGTGAAGTAAATGACAAGATAAATGAACTTATTGATGATATGATTGAAACTATGAACGATGCACAGGGCATTGGTCTTGCAGCACCGCAAGTAGGAACACTGAGAAGAGTTATAGTAATAGATATTGGAGAAGGTCCGGTGGCAATGATTAACCCGGTTGTTTCAAATGAAGAAGGTGAAGAAATAGCAGTTGAAGGTTGCTTATCTATTCCTGAATTTAGAGGAACCGTTAAAAGACCTCAAAAATTAAAAGTGGAATACCTGGATAGAGATGGTAAAGAACAGGTGTTGGAAGCCGAAGATTTAATGGCAAGGGTCATTTGTCATGAAGTAGACCACTTAAATGGCGTGTTATTCAAAGACATCTTTATTGAAGAGGTCTTCTATGACGAAGAAGATGATGAAAGTAGCGATGAAATTGAGTAAAATCGTATATATTGGAAATCCTGAGTTCGCTATTGGTCCACTGAAGCATCTACAAAAATCCGAGGATTTTGATATTAAGCTGGTTATCACTCAAATGGACAAAAAAAGAAGTAGAGGTAAACTACTACCTGTAGCAGTAAAGAAATATGCAATAAATGAAGACTTACCGGTGTTTAGTACGGATAATATAAACTCGGATGAATCTATAGAAATGATAAAAAGCGTGGATCCTGATTTTATTATAATAGTTGCCTTCGGACAATTTCTAAGTAGATCTTTTCTTAACACTTTTAAGGATAAGGTTCTAAATGTCCATGCATCTATTTTACCTCAGTATAGGGGTGCTTCTCCGATAAATCATTCATTATTAAATGGAGATGACGAAACAGGCGTATCGATTATGTTGGTAGACAGCGGTATGGATTCAGGAGATGTACTAAAGATTTGTAAGCTTAAAATCGATAAAAATCACAACTATAATTCCCTAAGTGAAGATTTAAGCGAGTTAGGAGGCATTTGTTTAGTCGATACATTGAGAAATTTTGATGATTTATTCTCTAATCGAATGATACAAAACTCAGAGGAAGCCACGTACACCGGCTTTATCACCAAGGATATGGGAAAGATAGATTTTAATGAAGATGCTGTTGTGATAAATAATAAAATGAGGGCACTTTATAGTTGGCCAAAATTATTTTTTGAATACAATGACCAAACAGTAAAACTTCATGATTTTGATATTGTTGAAAAGTTTTCTGAAAACGAACCGGGTCAAATCATAAAAGTTAATGAAGAAGGAATTTTCGTTAATTGCAATGACAAGTGTTTGGTTATGAAAGAAATACAGTTTCCCGGTAAGAAGAGGATGTCAGTCTCAGATTATTTAAAGGGAAACCAGATTGAAAAAGTAAAATTGAGATAAGGAGTGATTCTGTGTTAGGTTATTATTCCGGATATGGAATGGGTATGGATTCAACTTATTTATTGATGATTATCGCTATAGCAATTTCGGCATTTGCTCAGATGAGAGTTACGTCGACTTTTAATAAATATCTTAAAGTAAGAAATAGTACCGGTATTCAAGGATTTGAAGTAGCTAGAAGAATACTGGACAGTCAAGGACTTTATGATATACCGGTTGAAATGGTTCCGGGTACATTATCAGACCATTACGACCCACGTTCAAGAGCTGTACGGCTATCCAAGGAAGTATATGCAGGAGATTCCATAGCTTCAGTTAGTGTTGCAGCACATGAGGTAGGACATGCTATCCAGCATGCTACCGGTTATGCTCCTCTAAATTTCCGATCAATACTTGCACCTGTCGCGGCTTTTAGCGGTAATATAGTATGGATACTCGTTATGATGGGGTTAATCTTAAGTATGCCGTTCCTAATAAATATTGGTATATATTTGTTTTTAGCAGTACTACTTTTCCAAATTATTACCCTTCCAGTAGAGTTTAATGCAAGTAAAAGGGCATTGGCACAACTCGAAAGTGGGTATATCTCTAGTGAAGAAATTCAAGCTTCAAAAAAAGTTTTGGGAGCTGCTGCAATGACTTATGTAGCTGCAACCTTAGTTTCAGTATTACAATTACTAAGACTTCTAGCGCTTTCAAATAGGCGTAGAGATTAGATATGGAAGTAAAATTGAATGTCAGAAGAATAGCTTTTGAAATAATCAATAAGGTTGAGTTTGGCAAAAGCTATTCTGATGACTTAATTAATAAATATGTTGATAAGTTTGAAGATAAAAGAGATTTTAATCTTTTAAGAAAAATAGTTTTAGGAGTATTGGAAAGAAAGTACACTTTAGAATATATCATATCCATGTATTCTAAAACCAAACTCAAAAAAATAGATCCTAAAATACTCATAATAATGAAAATAGCTGTTTATCAAATGATTTTTTTAACTTCAATTCCGGACCATGCATCAATTAATGAAGCGGTAAATCATTCCAAGAAGCTGACAAAGTGGAACTTATCCGGATATGTTAATGGGGTGTTAAGGAATATATCCAGAAATAAAGCTGAGATATCGAAACTTATAGATTCAACTAAAGATTTAGAGATAAAATATAATATTAATGCTGGTATAGTCGAATATATCAAAGAGAATTATAATGATGATTTTGATTCATTACTAGATTCCCTTTATAATGAGTTACCTTTTTCAATTAGGATTAATGAAAATATGATGAATTCCAATGAAGTATTTGAAGAACTTCAAAGTTTAGGCATGAATCCAAAAAACTCAGATATTACAAACATTAACATGCTAATTCAAAACCCTGAATCGGTCCATAATACGAAGTTATATCGTGAAGGCATAATCAGCATACAGGGGGAGGGAAGTACGCTTGCGGTACAAGTTCTCGATCCTAGACCCGGTTCGAAAGTTCTTGATCTTTGTGCAGCTCCTGGTACTAAATCGCTATTAATTGCCGAGTATCTCAAGGATTCTGGAATTATTATAGCTAATGATATCGACATTTCTAAACACAAGAAAATAGTACAGAATTTTAATCGAATTAAATTTAGTAATTATGAACTTTGTGGATTTGATGCTTCTATTTATCAACCTGAAATGAAAGAAGAGTTTGATTATGTGCTTGTAGATGCGCCTTGTTCTGCACTTGGACTTATTGCCAGAAAGCCTGAAATCAGGTATAGAAGGAGCATGGAGACCATAAGAGAGTTACGTGATTTACAAAGAGCGATATTAATTAATGCTGTTAAATACTTAAAACCTAATGGTGTTTTAGTTTACAGTACTTGTACATACGGATATCTAGAAAATGAACAGCAAGCTGATTTTATTGAAAATGAATTGAATATGGAAAAATCCTACTTTGATTATAAAGGAAATTCATTAAATAGAATACAGTTATTCAATAGTAAAGACAATACAGATGGATTCTTTATAGCAAGGTTTATAAAGCCATAAAACGATAGAAAGTATACATATGTTATACTAAATGGGGTGAAAATTTGAATACATTAGATTTAAAAGGAATGTACAAAGAAGAATTAGAGAATTTGTTTTTATCTATTGATGAAAATAAATTTAGAACCAAACAAGTCTTTAAGTTCATTCATAATGAAAAACAAAACGATATTAATAATATCACTGTTTTTTCAAAAAACTTAAGAAGTAAATTAAATGAATTTACTACGATTAGAAATATCGATATAGTTGAAGTATTATCATCTAAGATAGATAAAACAAAGAAGTTCATAATTAGATTGTATGACAATAATATCATCGAGGCAGTCTACATGGAATCCAAGACTAATAATACAATATGTATTTCCACTCAAGTTGGTTGCAGAATGTCCTGTGATTTTTGTGCGTCGACTAAAAGTGGTTTTAAAAGGAATCTTTCCGCATCCGAGATGCTAAGTGAAGTATATGAAGTAGAAAAACATATGGGGAAGAGAATAGATAATATTGTATTAATGGGTATTGGAGAGCCTTTTGATAATTTTGATAATGTTATAAGATTTATAAAATTGATTAATGATCCTGACGGACATAATACAGGCATCAGAAATATTACACTTTCTACTTGCGGTATCGTGGATGGAATTCGCAAGCTGGCTGATACCGGACTACAGGTTAATTTGGCAATTTCATTGCATAATGCCATACAATCAGAAAGAGAAAATATTATGCCGATTGCAAAAGCCAATAAGTTAACAGATTTAAAATCTGCTCTTGAATACTATCAAGAGAAGCTTAACCGTAGAATTAGTTATGAGTATGTAATTTTAAAAGATGAAAATGATTCGTACGATCATGCCAGAGCTGTTAAGTCGATGTGCGCCGGTTTAGATGCACATGTAAACTTAATACCTTTAAATAAGATTGAGGAATACAATAAAAAACCAGTCGATGATAAAGATATTGAAAGGTTTAAAGAAAAATTAGATGATTTAGGCATCAACTCCACTATTCGTAGAAAACAAGGAGTGGACATTGAGGCTGCATGTGGACAGCTACGAAACAAATATGAATTGTTTACGAGGTGATTATTATGGAGTTCGGGGGCAAAACTGATATAGGCAAATGTAGAGATTTGAATGAAGATAGTTTATTAATTAATAAAACAGATGATTATTATCTTTTTGTGGTTGCTGATGGAATGGGGGGACATTTGGCCGGTGAAGTCGCATCTAAGCTTGCGGTCGATTCCATTAATTATTATATTAGTCAGAATTTCCACTCAATAGATAATAAACTAGATTTAATAAATCATGCTCTACTTTATGCAAATAGTAAAATATATGAACAATCTATCTCAGATTCCAGATATGCAAATATGGGAACAACTTGTGATGCTGCTATCTGTATTGATGATAATGTGTATATTGGTCATGTTGGTGACAGTAGAGTCTATCTTTATGATGGTAAAATCAAGCAAATCACAAGAGATCATTCTCTTGTTGCCGATTTAATTGAATCCGGAAGCTTAACTGAGGAAGAAGCTAAAAATACAAGACAAAAAAATATTATTACCAGAGCTCTTGGTGGAGATAATAAATTAATTGTTGATTTACATCATGTCAAAATCAAAAGCAAGGATATCCTTCTTTTATGTTCTGATGGTTTAACGAATGGCATCGATGATAATCGCATAAAAGAAGTTTTAGAGATGAAAATAAGTCCCGAGGAAAAATCTGATATGCTCATATATATGAGCAATGCTTCGGGCGGCTATGACAATTCTACAGTTGTCGTAGCGGAAAAGAGGTGAAATAATTGATCGGTGTAATATTAGGCGACAGATATAAATTAATTGAAAGAGTAGGAATCGGAGGCATGGCATTAGTTTACAAAGCCGAAGATTTATTACTTAAAAGATTGGTTGCTGTTAAGATACTGAAAGATCAATTTGTAGAAGATACGGAATTTTCTAGAAAGTTCGAAATGGAAGCGCAGTCCGCTGCAAGTCTTTCACATCCAAATATAGTAAATGTATATGATGTTGGATCTGAAAAAATCGATGATAGAAGGATTCATTATATTGTAATGGAATATATCAACGGAAAGACTTTGAAAGATATAATAGTCGAAAAAGGTCATCTTTCCAATTTGGAAACTGTTAACTATTCTATTCAAATTGCTGCAGCTCTTGAGGCTGCACATAAAAAGAAAATAATTCATAGAGATATAAAACCCCAAAATATTATGATTACCGATGATGGTATTGTAAAAGTTACAGATTTCGGTATTGCTAGAATTTCAACTTCTGCAACTATTACTTATACATCCTCTATTTTAGGAACAGTGCACTATATTTCACCTGAACAAGCAAAGGGGAAGTTTATAGATCATAAGTCAGATATTTATTCTTTAGGGATTGTCATGTACGAAATGCTGACCGGTACGGTACCTTTTGATGCAGAAAATTCGGTTGGGATTGCTCTAAAACACATACAAGACAGGGTTAATCCACCGGTACTTATCAATGAAAAAGTTAGTAATCGTCTAAACGGCATTATTATGAAATGTCTTGAGAAGCAGCCTACAGATAGGTTTTCAAGCGCTCAGAATTTAATAAGAGCACTGCGTTCAAAAGATATACTTGAAATTAGAACTGGACAAGATACCGATAGGGTAAAGAGAAGAAATAAACAAATCCTTGAAAATAATAAGAAGGAGAATGTTGCAGTTTATACTTCAAGTAGCAAAGCAGAGACTGAAAAGCCTAAGAAGAAAAAAAGTATATTTTTAACAACACTACTACCGATTTTACTTGCCTTGGTACTAGTAAGCTCAGGGTTCTTTATAGTTAGGAATCTAAGAGACACGATGTTCCAAAAAACAGTAAGTGTTCCTGATGTTTTAAATAAATCAGAAGCTGAGGCACTAACTTTAATCCTAAACAATAAACTTGAGAGAAATATAATAAGGAAACACAATGAAGAGGTTCCTAAGGGATATGTCATTAGTCAAAAACCTGATCCAAATACTAAAGTTAAAGAAGGGGCTTTTGTTGAAATAGTAATAAGCGATGGAGTCGAAGAAAAAGAGATGCCTGATGTTATCAACAAAGAACTCATCGAGGCAGAAAATATTCTAAGAGCTCAGGGTTTGATTATAAACTCTCAGGAGTCTGCTTTTCATGATTCAATACCTAGCGGAAAGATTATTAGCCAATATCCTCTTCCTAAGGAGCCTGTTAGTACAAAGACCAAGATTTCAATTACAGTTAGTAAGGGTAAGGAAGTTAAACCTGTTATAATGCCGTCTCTTTTAGGATCTGCAGAGGCTGCAGCGATACAAAGTATCGTTGATAATAATCTGAAACAAGGGGATATCGAAAGAAGATTCAGCAATGATTATCCGGAAGGAACTGTTATGTGGCAATCGTATAATGCGGGTCTTAGCCTTGCACCTGAAACTAAGATAGATTTGATAATCAGCAAAGGAAAAGAAAAGGAAGATGACGACTCATTTAAATTACCTGAAGGAACTATAGATTTAACAGACGGAACTGTTGAAAATTTCAAATTATATAAATTCAAAGTACCACCTTCTACGACTAAAGAGTTCTTTAATTTAAAGATTACAAAACTGGTCGATGGTTCTGAAGTAGAGGTTTACAACAAAGATCATCTGTCTTCAAACGGTGCTTTTGAACTGAATATAAAGGATGTACTCGATTCACATTTTAAAGTTTACTATGACGGTACCTTAGTAAGCGAAGAGTAGGGGGGAGTAATTGAAAGGTACAATTATCAAACTGGTTCGTGGAATATATTATGTTGATACAGAAATTGGAGTAATAAAATGTAAGGCTAGGGGATTGTTCAGAGAGAAAGATATCAGTCCCGTAGTAGGAGATAAGGTTGAAATTAGGATATCAAGTGAAGATCAAACAGGTTATATAGAGACTGTGTATCCCAGAAAAACAGAACTCATTCGTCCTGCAGTTGCTAATATTGATAGAGCTCTTATCGTGTTTAGCATTAAGCAGCCTGAGTTAAATACCTATCTCCTAGACAAAAACTTGATTATGACGAACTACTTTGGAATTGACTCAAGTATATGTTTTACAAAGTCAGATTTAGATAGTGATGAAATACTTAATCGATATGTTGAAATGTATAGAAATATTGGGTATACAGTATATGTAGTAGGTAAAACCGATTATAGTGATCTTGAGTCTATAAAAGAAAGTTTAGTGGGAAGAATAACTTCGGTTTCGGGTCCTTCCGGAGTGGGTAAATCTACCTTAATAAATAAGATTAATCCGGATATAAATTTAAAAACTTCAAGTGTAAGTTTAAAAACCGAGAGGGGAAGGCATACGACTAGACATGTGGAACTTATTCCACTTGAAAAAGACAGCTATATAATTGATACTCCGGGTTTTAGTTCGCTTGGATTGGATTTTATTTTAGACGAAAGAGATTTATCGGATTATTTTATAGAGTTCAATCAGTATGCAGATAAATGTAAGTTTTTGGATTGTATGCATATAAATGAGCCTGAGTGTGCTGTAAAAGAAGAAATAGGAAATAGTATTTATCAGTCAAGATATGATAGTTATATTCTTTTCATAAATGAAATTAAAAAAAATAGGAGGTATTAGATGATTGAATTAGCACCATCGCTGCTATCGGCGGATTTTACAAATTTATCTAAAGATATTAAAGTTTTAAACGAAAACAAGATCAAATATCTTCATTTAGATGTCATGGATGGAAATTTTGTGCCTAATATTAGTTATGGTCCAGGGATTATTAAATCTATTCGAAAACTGACAGATATGGTTTTTGATGTGCATTTAATGATTGAAAAACCTGAAAGATATATTGACGCATTTGTGGATGCAGGTGCAGATATTTTAACTTTCCATTATGAGGCTTCGATTCATCCACATAGGACTATACAGGAAATTAAGGCTAAGGGTATCAAGGCAGGGATTTCTTTAAATCCTTCAACTCCTTTAAATGTGCTAGAGTATATAATTAAAGATTTGGATTTGGTCTTAGTTATGTCCGTCAATCCAGGCTTTGGAGGACAATCCTATATTAAAGCTATGGATGAAAAGATTTGCGATTTAAAGAAAATAAAAGAAGATTTAAATTTGGATTTCATAATTGAAGTTGATGGTGGAATAAAAACAGGAAATGTTGAAAATGTAATAGATAGAGGTGCAGAATTAATCGTATCAGGCTCAGATGTTTTTAAAGCAGATGATATTACATCGAGAATCCAAGAATATTATAGTATTTTTAGTAAATATGTCAGATAAAATACAAGCTAAAAAAGCCTTGATTATAGGAGCCGGTAGTATTGAGAATCCTGATATATACGAGCGGATTATATCAGGATTCGACTATATAATTACTGCCGATGGTGGATATGATAATTCACTAATTCTCAATTTAAAGCCTGATTTACTCGTTGGAGATTTTGATTCTATTGATAAAAATACAGTGAAGAATCTTCCAAAAGATTTGAAAATTATTAAGTATCCATCTGAGAAAGATATGTCAGATTTAGAAATAGCTCTGGAGTATCTAGTCGAAAATTCTTTTACAGAAGCCGTTATTATTGGCGGTATTGGGTCTAGACTGGATCATTCAATTTCTAATATTTTAACGATTTTTAAATATTCTAGTAAAAATTTAGAAATCACTGTAGTAAACGACAAGAATATTATTAGTAGAATTAAAACTAAAATGTATATAGAGAAAGACAATTACTATTATTCATTGATACCAATCTCTGTGGAAGGTATCGTAGTTAGTTTAAATGGCTTTTATTACGATTTAACAAAACAGCCGATAGAGTTCGGATCGACTTTGGGTGTATCAAATTATATTATAAAGGAACACTCAACAATAGAACTACATTCAGGAATAGGTTTACTGATTAAATCGATAGATTAATAATATTATTTTTAAAATATATATTGAGTATTTCAATATGGTGTATATAAGTATCTTAATATTTGGATATTTGATATAATTATTATAATAGTGGAGGAAATTGATGTTTTCTTTTATTAAACGAATTGCACTTATAACTATTGCTGTATTTGTCATTGCTATTGGAATTTATTATCTTTGGATTCCTCTAAAATTAGCACCTGGTGGAACTACGGGATTAACTGTAATTATTAAGTCCTTGTTTCCCAGATTACCGGTTTCACTGGCTATAGGTATAATTAACTTTATACTATTGTTATTAGGATTTATTTTCATAGGAAAAGAGTTTGGTGGTTATACTATTTATTCAAGTGTTATGCTTTCATTCTTTATCAGAGTTTTTGAACAAGTCTATCCTGTATCTCAACCTGTTGTAGATAATGTTTTTTTAAATTTAATATTTGGGGGGCTTTTTGTAGGATTCGGTATCGGTATAGTTTTTAATCAAAATGCTTCTACGGGTGGGACAGATATAGTCGCAATGATTTTAAATAAGTTTTATCATATATCCTTAAGTACAGCTGTCCTTATTGCTGACCTTGTAATAACTCTAGTGGCTACATATATAGTAGGTCTGGAAATAGGAATGTATTCTATTTTAGGCATTATGATTAATAGTTTAATTATAGGAAAAGTCATATCCGGATTTAATACTAGAATTGAAATGATGATAATTACCAGTAAGTTTGACCAGGTAAATGTCTATCTCAACAAAGAAATTGGAAGAGGTACGACTATATACCACGCAGAAGGCGGTTTTTCTTACGAACCCAAAAAGGTTATATCTACTGTTCTGTCAAAAAATGAATATATCAAAGCAAAGTTGTATCTAAAGGAAATTGACCCTGGTGCATTTGTTATTATCAATAATGTAAATGAAGTTGTAGGTGAAGGTTTTACTTACGAAAAGTTAATTTAGTGATAGATTTGTTTTTGTAAGTTTGCAATTTATACAAACTATTTTTAATGGGGTGATATTATCGAAAATCATAATTTAAATAATTTTAGCACGTTTGTAAAAGTGCCCATAAAAAAAAGAATAGCAATAGTAGCTCATGATAATAGAAAAGATGAGCTAGTTGAGTTTTTAGTAGAGTATAAGGATATTTTAAAAAACCATACTTTATGCGGCACCGGAACAACCTCTAAAATTATATCTGAAAAAGTTGGTTTGGATGTATTTGGTTATTTGAGTGGACCACTTGGAGGAGATTTGCAGATAGGTTCTAAAATTGCTACAAATGAAATCGATCTACTTATATTCTTTTGGGATCCACTAGAAGCACAGCCTCATGATCCTGATGTAAAAGCATTGTTGAGAATTTCTGTTTTATATGATATTCCGATAATAACAAATGAAATGACGGGTAAATATTTATTTAGTTCTGAATTATTGTCTCAATCGTATGAGAAGAAAATAAATATAAGATAGGAGGGTATGAGTATGGAGTTTATAGAAAAATATTTTCTTAAACAAAAGATGATGAGAACAGTATTGATAGCCTTGTTGCCTGTTTTAATTGTATCTATATATTTCCAAGGCTGGAGAGTTTTGTTTTTAACCATCGTTAATATAGCCTTTGCTATATTAACTGAGTATATCTTTGAAATAAAGATTAACAAGAAAAACAAAATCTCTGAAGCTGTTTTAGTAACAGCTATACTGTACACTATGACATTACCGGTTTCACTTCCGGTATGGATGTCTATAATTGGAATTATTTTTGGTGTGTTCTTTGGGAAAATGGTCTTCGGGGGTTTTGGTAAAAATATTTTCAATCCTGCCATTGTCGGTAGAGCTTTTATATACATCAACTTCCCGGAACCATTAACTATTCATTGGAATAATTTTGCAAAACTTGGTGATTTTCCCGGTGGCTTTGGAACTTGGATGTTCGAACAAATTGACAGTGTTTCTACTGCAACTCCAATGCTTCTATTCAGAAATGAAGGTGGAAGTATGACTTTTACTGAATTATTGTTTGGTAATGTCAGTGGAGTAATAGGTGAGACGAGTAAGATTTTAATATTGCTATGCGCAGCTTATTTAATTTATAAGAAAGTTGCATCTTGGCAAATTATGGCAGGTTCAGTTATTGGATTTACTGCTATTACCTTATTGTTTAACTTTATGGGTGTAAAATCAGTGCCTAATCCGATTGAAGGAATGTTGCTAGGTGGTTTCGTATTCGGTACTGTATTTATGGCTACAGACCCTATATCTGCCGCCAAAACACCAATCGGGAAATGGATTTATGGTATATTGATTGGAATCGTAACCGTAATAATAAGGGGATTCGCATTATTCTCCGGCGGTGTAATGTTTGCCATCCTAATAGGAAATACATTTGCTCCTATTATTGATTATGCAGTAAGGGCTCAAAAGCAAAAAGCTAAACAAAAGAAAGAGGTGGCAGCTCAATGAAAAAGAAATCTTTTGTTTATCCTGTAGTTTTTATGGTCTTGGTAACAGCTGTCTTTACCTTGGTACTATCCTTTTTAAACCAGACGTCAAAAGCTGCTATAGAATTAAATAAAAAAGTTGAACTTCACAGAAAAATCCTCTATGTCTTTGATATGTACGACGAATCTGATTCCGTTGAAGAAGTCTCTAAAAAATTTGAAGAGAATATTGAAGAAAAAAAATATAAGGAAGATAAAGTCGTTTACGTTCTCAAAGAAGGCAACGAAACAAAAGCTTACGCAGTTCCATTTGATGGACCTGGGCTTTGGGGTAGTATAGATGGATATATTGGAGTAGACAAAGATCTAAAACATTTAACCGGTATAGAGTTTATTAATCAAGCCGAGACTCCCGGTCTTGGCGGAAGAATTGGAGAAGCCCCCTATAAAGAACAGTTTAGAAATGTAGATATCACCAATAAAGTCGGTGATGAAATAATTGTAAATAGACCGGCACCTGGAGGAAATATTGATGCCATTGCCGGAGCTACTCAAACTTCTACTTTTGTCAAAAATATGCTTAATCAAGATTTAATTGAGTTTATATCGGGAGGTGGAGTTGAATAATGGCAAAAAAATTAAACCCTAAAAAGATAATGAAAGATGGTTTAGCTGTTGAAAACCCGATAGTATTTCAGGTTATAGGAATTTGTTCAGCTCTTGCTGTAACAAACTTAATGCTAAACTCGTTAATAATGGGAATTGCTTTAACATTTGTAACTGCATTATCATCCTTCACCGTTTCACTGCTTAAAGATCGTACACCTGGTCATATTAGAATGATGATTCAAGTGCTTATTATATCAGTTTATGTTATTATAGTTGATATTTTCCTACAAGCTTATATGCCTGAGATGAGTAAAGCTCTAGGTCCTTATGTAGGACTTATAATAACAAACTGTATTATAATGGGTAGAGCTGAAGCATTTGCTATTTCTAATCCACCGATTGCTTCTTTAATAGACGGTGCTGCAGCCGGTTTGGGATACACCGCTGTACTGATGATTATAGCTGTAGTTAGAGAATTCTTAGGCTTTGGTACTATGTTTGGTTTTAATGTTACTCCTGCTAATTGGACAGCTTGGACTATGATGATAATGCCGCCGGGTGCATTTTTCATATTGGCTCTTATTATATGGATTGCAACCGAGTATAAGATTTCTAAGGAGAAGGGGGTTAGTACGAAATGATTGATGTTCATCCAATGGTTATATTTTTCGCGTCAATATTCACCAGTAATATGATATTTAGTAACTTTTTAGGTATGTGTTCTTTTATAGCTGTATCTAAAGAGGTTCCTACAGCACTAGGATTGGGTATTGCAGTTACTTTTGTACTAACATTTACTACAATTTTAAACTACTTGGTATATTACTATATTCTATTACCATTTGGTTTAGAATATTTAAGATTTATTATTTTCATTTTAATAATTGCAGCCTTTGTACAGTTGATAGAGATGATTTTGGAGAGATATCTACCAAATCTATACTATGCTCTTGGAATTTTCTTACCATTAATCACTGTAAACTGTGCTATACTGGGAGTTTCATTATTTATGGTTATTAGAGGTTACAACTTCCTACAAACAGCTTTCTTTGGACTTGGATCAGGTGTAGGATGGGCTCTGGCTATTGTTTCTATGGCGGGTATCAGATCAAGGATAAATGAAGCGACTCTTCCTGCCGGGTTACGAGGATCTGCTATTACACTTATTATTACCGGTATAATGGCAATGGCATTTATTGGATTCTCAGGAATAGTTCAAATATCATAGGAGGCTATATGAATACTATATTATTAACAGTAACTGTAGTCTCAATAATATCGGCAATACTTGCTATTCTACTTACACTTGCTGATAATTATATTGCTGACTATGGTGAAGTTAACTTAAAGATAAACGATGAAGAGCCCATGCTTATAGAAGCCGGATCATCTCTTTTATCTACGCTAATCAATCAAAAGATTTTTATACCTTCTGCTTGTGGCGGGAAAGGCACATGTGGATATTGTAAAGTAAAAGTCTTAAGTGGCGGTGGTCCTGTACTTGCTACTGAGACTCCATGGTTAACCAAAGAAGAACTTGAAAGTAACACTAGACTTTCTTGTCAGCTCAAAGTAAAAGAAGACATTACGATAAAAATACCTGAAGAGTTGTTCAATGTAAAGGAATTCGACACTACTGTAGTTTCCGTTGAACAAATGACTGAAACTATAAAAAAATTAAGATTCAAATTACCTGAAGGAGAGGAAGTTATATTTAAACCGGGTCAGTATGTTCAGTTAAAGGCACCTGCTTATGAAGGCAATGATGAAGAAGTTTATCGTGCGTATTCAATAGCATCCTCAGCCAATGATCATGGTCATTTAGAGCTCCTTATAGGTTATACAGGTGGTATTGCAACTACTTATGTACACTATCATCTAAATGAAAATGATATTGTAAATATAAACGGGCCTTATGGTGATTTCTACTACAATGAAGATGACGGTGGTGAGATGATTCTAGTTGCTGCCGGAACCGGTATGGCACCAATATTGTCTATACTTTACCATATGCGTGATAATGACATAAAACGTAAGGCTAGATTCTATTTCGGTGCTAAAACACCTGAAGATTTATTCCTGGTTGATGAACTTAAAGAATTGGAAAATCAATTATATGATTTCAAGTTCATGCCGACTCTTTCCAGAGTAACTGATGAAATGGGTTGGGAAGGAGACAAAGGAAGAGTTAATAATTCTATAGATAAGTATGTCGAACAGGGTGGAAATTATACAGCATATCTCTGTGGTAGTCCGGTTATGATTGATTCAATTGTTGAATCCCTTAATGCTAAGGGTATCACTGAGGATAAAATATATTATGATAAATTCTAATAATAGCGATGACATCATCGCTATTATTACTGCTTATTGAAGGAGTAATCCAATAAATTTGCAAAATTAGGAATTAAGAAAGAAGGAAACAAATGCTTGGTAAAAGCTATAAAGCAAGAATTAAGACAAAAAATAATAGAGGAGCAATATTAGTAACTTCTGAGAATAAAAAGTTATTACTTCCGGCTTCTGAGTTAGGAAATGATGATATAATAGATACAGAACTTAATGTTTTTGTCTATAATTTTGACCGCGGTGAATACATCGCAACAAAGAAGACGCCATTAATTGAACTTGGCCAGCTGAAAGTTTTAGAAGTAAAAGAAATTTCAAAGATAGGAATTTTTCTTGACTGGGGTTTAGAAAAAGATTTATTTTTGCCATTCCAGGAAGTCACTTTTAAACCACATAAAGGAATGCACTATCTTTTTGGACTTTATGTAGACAAATCAAATAGATTATGTGCCACAATGAGAATTAAAGAATCCCTAGTGCCTAATGATTGTTACAAAGAGAATGATTGGATAACAGGTACTGTTTACGGCGTAAATAGAGACTATGGAGCTTTTGTAGCTGTGGATAATAAATACGATGGGCTCGTACACAATAAAGATTTATTAGGTGTTGTTACAGAAGGAGAATCTTTAAGAGCTAGAGTTATATCTATTACAGATGATGGTAAATTAAATCTGTCTTTAAGGGATAGAGCCCACATGGTTATAGATGATGACGCAGATAAGATCTATTCTAAACTAGTTAAAAATGATGGATTTTTACGTTTTAACGACAAGAGCAGTCCAAATGAAATTAGAAAAACTTTTGGAATTAGTAAGTCTTCTTTTAAAAAAGCTATCGGAAAGCTATATAAAAATAAAAAAATTGAGTTTTTCAATGATGGAATCAAATTAAAAAGATAGAGGAGAATAATATGACAACAGATAATATTAGAGCAAAAGTAGAAAATTTAGAGATTACTCAGGATGATGTACAAAACTTTATTAATATGTTAAGTCCTGAAGCTAGAATTCAGTTTAGTAATGAAGAAGGTTTCAGTAAAATTACTGATGAACTTGTCAATCAAGAGTTGCTTTATCTAGATGCAATTGCTAAAAAACTTGACCAGGATCCTGCATATATAAAAGAAGTTGAATTGGCAAAGATTAATATTTTAAAACAATTTGCACTTGCTAATCTTTTTAAAGATATAAAGATAACCGATGAAGAACTGAATGAGTACTATGAAAGCCATAAACAACATTTTACAAGACCAATGCAGATGAATGCTTCACATATTTTAGTAGAATCAGAAGATGAAGCTAAAAAAATTAAGGTCAGAATAGAAGCAGGTGAGTCTTTTGAAAATCTAGCTAAAGAATTATCCAATTGTCCTTCAAAAGAAGCAGGCGGTAACTTAGGTACTTTCTCTCCAGGACAAATGGTTAAAGAATTTGATGATGTTTGTCAAGAGATCGAAATAGGTACCATTTCTGATCCTGTAAAAACTCAGTTTGGCTACCATATTATTAAAGTAAACGATAGAAAAGAACCATCTACTATAACATTTGAGGAAGCTAAGGAAGATATGTTAAAACAATATACCGCTATTAAACAACAAGAATTATACCTAAATAAAACCATTGAACTTCAAAAGGATTATAAAGTAGAAAAATTCTATTAATTTTAACCTTCTATTTAATTTATGTATATATTTTTTAAACTTTGGGTATTTATTATGTATGAGGAGGTTTTAAAATGAAAAACGATGACAAAAAGTTAAATAATCACAATTGTGCAGAAATGGGTTGTGACCACGATCATTTTGATCAAGATTTTGAAGATATAGAGACGATAATGTTAACATTAAACGACGACAGTGAATTGGAATGCGTAGTGCTTGGTATATTCGATTTGCATGATAAAGAATATATTGCACTTGTAACAATTGATGATGAACAGGTACTTCTTTATAGGTATCTTGAGAATGGTGATGATAGTGGAGACTTCACCCTTGAAAATATCGAATCTGACGAAGAGTTTGATGAGGTATCCAGAATGTTCTTTGAAATTTTCGGAGATGATGAAGAATTAGAAACGGAATAGATGTCCACTTAGGGGTGGTATTTTGTATAAAATGATTTGTTTGGACTTAGATGGAACACTGCTTAGATCCGATAAGTCCATTGACATTAATACTGCAAATATACTGAACAAATTATCTTATGAAGGCGTTGAAATTGTTATAGCCACAGGTAGGCATTATGATTTTGCAAAATTGTTAACCAGAGGATTAACAGATAATAGGATAATCATTGCAAATAACGGTGCCGCTATTTATGATGCTTATTTAGAAAAAGCTCTGTTTACTGAATATATAGATATTGATATTGTATCAGGTATCATTGAAACAGGTAAAACTAAAGATATGAATGCACTTGTTTATATAGATGCCCTTAGAGAAGGTTCTGATTTATTAGTGGTTGAAGATCACGATATAAGTCAATTCGAAAATACAATAGTTAGGGACTTAAATAGGGTCGGATACTTCTGTGATCCTTTTCAGGTAGCATCGGTTCTGTCGGTTGTGTTTACTGATTATACTGAAAAATTGGAAGAATTAGAGAAAAGAATAAACGAATTATTCCCTAATCAGATTACAACTCATATTATGTCTTCTAAGAAATCTACACATGGTATTTTAGAAGTCATGAAACACGGTGTATGTAAGTGGTCTGCTATTGAGCGTTTGGCGCGTTATAAAAATATAAAACTGGAGGAGATAATAGCTTTTGGAGATGAAGTTAATGATATCACCATGCTTAAAAACTCCGGTCTTGGTATAGCCATGAAAAACGCACAACCAGAAGCAATATCAAGTGCTGATAGAATCTCTATGTATTCAAATGACAATGAAGGTATTTTCCACGAGCTAAGTAAGATATTTCCAAATTGGGAGGCTCTATGAAAGACATAGAATTATTGAATCAAGACAATGAAATTAGGAGCTTAAATTATTATAAGGGTACAAATTTGGTGTTATTCTTCTACCCAAAAGATAATACACCGGGTTGAACCAGTGAGGCTAAAGAGTTCAGTGAACTCATAGAAGATTTTAAAAAGCTGGAAACAACTATTGTAGGCATCAGCAAGGATACTGTCAAATCTCATGTTAATTTTATCAATAAGCATGATTTAAAAGTTGAGCTATTAAGTGATCCTGAAAGGTTATTACATGCTGAACTAAAAGTAATAAAAGAAAAAAATATGTTTGGGAAGACAGCCTTGGGGACTGAGAGGTCTACATTTATATTCGATAAAGACGTAAATCTAATCAAAGAATTTAGAAAAGTAAAAGCAAAAGGTCATGCCAAAGAAGTACTCGACTTTATGAAAGAAAATGAAAATTAGATACAATAAATACTCTGATTATCTTCTAAAACGTTATGGTGAAAAGGTTTATAAATTACCGATAAAATTAAGCGGTACATGTCCCAACAGAGATGAGGAAAATATAGGCTGTCATTTTTGTGGTGAAGAAGGAGGATCTTTTGAAAATTTAGATCCTGCTATGGATGTAAAAAATCAATTAAAAACCAATAAAGAATATATATCAAAAAAATACAACTCGAATAAATTTATAGCTTATTTCCAAAACTACACAAATACTTATATGAGTTTTAGTATTTTTAAAGAATCAATTTATTCTTCGATATCCGATGATATTGTTGCAATCTATATATCAACCAGACCTGATTGTATTACGAATGATCAGCTTGCTTTTTTAAATCGAATTAAGCTTGAATATGATTTGGATATAGTTATGGAAATTGGACTTCAAACTTCTAATTATAAGGTACTAAACCGAATAAATAGGGGACATGGTTTAGCTGAGTTTATAGATGCTGTTAACAGGTGTAAATCACATGGTATTGATATTTGTACTCATGTTTTAATTGGTTTACCGGGAGACGAAATATTAGATACAATTGAGACTTCTAAGATTGTATCAGCTTTAAAAGTTGATCAAATAAAACTTCATGCACTGTATATCCTTAAGAATACTGAATTCGGAAAACAATACCTTGACCATAAACTAGACTTAATCAGTAAAGAAGAGTATATAGAAAGAGTTATTTTGTTTCTAAGGTATTTATCCCCTGAAGTAGTTGTCCAAAGACTGATTGGTAGATCGCCATTGGAAGATAGCTTATTTTCAAATTGGTCGACTAGTTGGTGGAAAATACAAGATGAAATAATTAATATTATGGAACTGAATAATTTCTATCAAGGCGATTTATTTGATTATTTAGTTCCAAAAGAGGTATAATAATAGAAAGACTAAATAATATTGAATTCGAAAGGTGGAGATTTAAAATGGTAAAATTTGTTTTAGGACCTGAGGGAAGTGGAAAAACTAAGTGGTTAATCGATGGAGCCAATAAGGACAAAGCAGAAGGACATGGCAACATAGCATTTATTGATACGGATGACTCACATATTTTTACCCTCGATCATACAGTAAGACTTATTAATGCAAGAGATTTTGACATTTCCAATTCTAAAGAACTATATGGATTCTTATGTGGAATAATTTCTAGAGATTATGATATCGAAAAAATATACATTGACGGTATATATGATATTATAAACTTTAACTTAGACACTTTCTTGGTGCTAGTAGAAAGACTTAATAAAATCTCTAAAGAATTCAATGTTGAGTTTTTAATGGGCATGAATAAAACACTTGAAGAAATGCCTGAAGAATTTAGAGAGAACTCTGTAGAATTAGAAGTTTAATATTTTTAAGAGCATCGTTGAAGTTCTTGGTACAATCTTCATTGGTGCTCTTATTATTTCTGAAAGAGGGTGATTATGTGTTTGACTATGACAAGAAGGTATTAGATGTGTTTTTTGCCAAGAGAAATGAACTAATCGACAAATTGGAAAATGACGAATTAAACAAAAAAAACTTTCTATTAGAAAACTATCTCCTAATTGAGAATCTTAACATGAAACCATTTCAGGTTTTAAACAGTATTGAAAAATGTATGTATAATTACCAGTATTATAATGTCATGGCAAAATATTATAGGGTCAAGATAAATAATGCATTAAATACAAAAAAGCAAAGAAAATCTACTGAAGTTAATAAAAGCAAGATTAGTAATTATTACATAGAAAAAGATAAAGTAATTTTGGAGTTACTAAAAATTGTTGACAAAGAGAATATAATATCCTATCCCGTAATTATAAATTCTTCAAGAATAAATAATCTAATTGAGATAGTAATTTTAAATTATGAAAGGGCAATACTTCACAGCATTAATGATGAAGTAGTAGAAATCTTGAAGTCCAAAGGTGTATATGATTCTACGCCAAGACTTTCCAAGATTGACAATTATGTAAATAGTGGGTATTAAAAAGACGAAACATATTACTGGACTCATATGATTCGTCTTTTTATATCCTATAATTCTTTTATTCGATATTTCGGATTTTACTTCTTTTCCAGTACTTCAAATATCTTTTCTAGCGATGAACCAATTTCAAATTCAAAACTTCCAAAAGGTAAACTATCTTGAGTAAACTTAGAATCAAACTCTTTGATAAAATCCTCTTTACTATTAATCAACTCATATTCAAAGAGGATATTGGCGATTCCTTCTGAACTTGTTCCTTCGGGAATATTTACCGTCAGTTTTTCACCTTCAAGTGATGTAGAATTCAAAATTTGAGACACGCTTTCTTTAGTAGTTTTAATCGTGCTCTCAACCACTTGACTAGGTTTAGAGACTATAGATAAAGTACTACCGAATAAGCCGTCCAATCTCCAAAAAATTATAAATATTGCTATAGTTACAACTGCTAGCATTATTAAGTACTCAAATAAATCATAAACCGTATCTATCATCCAGTTTAGAAATTTCATAAACTCACCTCAAAAAATGTACTAATGTGCAATTTGTTGTATAATATTAATATATACAGTAATGATTATACCACAAATATGATTGGAGATAAAAGTGCGAGAGATAATTATAGAACAAAATGATGACAATCAAAGACTGGATAGATTTTTAAGTAAATATTTAAATAAGGCACCTGCATCATTACTACAAAAATTTATTCGTACTAAAAGAATTAAAGTTAATAAAAAAAGAACTACGCCTGATTTCATGCTGAGAGAAGGTGACATCGTAAATATCTATATTTATGATGAAGTACTGGAACAGTATATCGACAAGAAAGAATATAGTACTAAAACCAATATTAAAATCGATTATATATATGATGACGAAAATATAAGCATACTATATAAACCGGTAGGAATGCTTACACATCCGGCCTCAGCTGAAGACTACGGAAAGACACTACTGGATGCATATGTTGAAGATCTAATAAGAAAAGTTGAGTATGTCCCAAGGATTGAAAAGTCTTTTGTACCTGCTTTTGCAAATAGATTGGATAGAAACACGTCAGGCATGTTGGTAGGGTGTAAGAACAGTAGGTCCTTACAAGATGTTAATTCAGCAATAAAAAGCCGACTTCTCAGAAGAGTATATAGAACTATAGTATCTGGCATACTGGATGAGAAATTAATAATAGATAAAAATTTGGTTAAATCCGAAACTAAAAACAGAATGCATACCGACGAAAGTGAAGGCCAAGAGGCAAAAACACTTATTAGACCTATTTTTACAAGGAATAACTATAGTTTAGTCGAAGCTGAGTTAATAACGGGCAGAACACACCAAATTAGAGCTCATTTGGCATCTATAAATCAT
Organism: Peptoniphilaceae bacterium AMB_02; assembly: GCA_036321625.1. Taxonomy (NCBI): domain Bacteria; kingdom Bacillati; phylum Bacillota; class Tissierellia; order Tissierellales; family Peptoniphilaceae; genus Microaceticoccus; species Microaceticoccus formicicus. Next base: position 1,201,940 of record CP143259.1, on the reverse strand, counting down.
CCTATCATTGGGGATAGAAAATATGGCAGAAAAGACGTAAATAAGAAATTGTTTGATGATTTTGGATTGGATAATCAGTATTTAATTGCTTATAAATTAGTTTTGGATGGATTAGAAGATGACATGAGTTATTTGAATGGAAAAGCATTTAAACTTGATTCCAAATATTATAATGAAAAAATGGAACGCAAAATAATCGGAGGGATTTATGAAGGTAGTTTTAAATAAAAATGAAATAGACTACAATGGTGAAAGTATTTATGAATTATTAAAAGCAAACTATTCGGATGATTATCACAAATATTTTGGCGCAATTGTCAATAATACCGTCTACAATTTAAATCAAGTTTTAAACGACGGAGATGAAGTAGATTTACTTACATCTTCAAATGAAGATGGCTATAAAATTTTAACCAGGACTATGACTTTAGTTCTCGCTCTTGCTTTAAAGGAAATTGACAGTGCTACTTTGTTGGAAGTTGAGCATTTCATTGGTGGAGGACTATATGTTGAATTCTCAAACGGTCCTGATGTAAATAATGAGTTCGTATCCACCCTAACTCAAAAAATGAGAGAGATTATTGAAGAAGATCTCGTAATAGAGAGAAAACAAGTAGATAAAAAAACTGCATTAAAACTTTTTACCGCTGAAGGGTATGTGGAAAAAGTTGCACTGCTTGAAACTTTGGACATAGATGAGGTTGACGTTTACTATGTTGGTGACTATGTATTTTCATTCCATGGATATTTAGCACCTTCAACTTCTTTTGCTAAAGATTTCTATCTAAAGCTTTACTATCCCGGAATTGTCATGATGTTCCCTTCACCCAACAGTAATGATAAGGTTCCTACTTTTTATGAAGAGAGAAGTTTAGCAAAGGTATTCTCGGGCTCTAAAAAATGGACAGATTTATTGGGTATTGGTTATGTATCAAATTTAAATAGGGCAATTCTCGAAAATGATTACCAGTATTTAATTGAAGTATCTGAAGCTTATTTTGAGAATAAACTTTCAAAGGTTGCTGATGAAATAATATCAGATGAGGAGATAAACTTTGTATTAATAGCCGGTCCAAGCTCATCCGGCAAGACTACGACAGCGCATAGACTTGGGGTTCAAATGGCTGTAAGAGGTAAAAGACCTTTTTCCATATCAGTGGATGATTACTTTTTAGAAAGAGCCAATACTCCACTGGATGAAAATGGAAATCCAAATTTTGAAACCATACATGCTGTTGATATTAAGTACTTTAATGATGACTTATTAGCATTATTGGATGGCAAGACTATACAATTACCTCATTATAATTTCCATACCGGAAAAAGAGAGAAATCAAATCAGTTTATCTTCACAGATTCTGATCATCCCATAATTATTGAGGGTATTCATGCATTAAATCCGCTGTTAACTCAGGATGTTCCGGGTAAAAATAAGTATAAGGTGTATATAAGTGCACTTACTCAATTAAACCTTGATAAACATAATAGGATATCAGCGACTGATGTTAGACTTTTAAGAAGACTTGTAAGAGATTCCAACTTCAGAGGTTATTCGGCGGTTGAGACTTTTGAGTTATGGAAATCAGTATTAAAAGGCGAAGAAAAATGGATTTTCCCATTCCAAGATGAAGCTAATTACCATTTGGATTCTGCTTTAATATATGAGATTGCCATATTAAAAAAACATGTGATAGATTTATTTGATGATATAGACAATAGTTATGAATGTTACAAGGATGTAAAAAGATTACAAAGGTTTTTAAACTATTTCATAACTATAGATAATGATAGTGTAGTACCCCAAAGCTCAATACTTAGAGAGTTTATTGGGAATGTTTAATACCTAAATTAAAGGACTTGGAGGAATTTATGAGAAGAGTGATTGGTGTTGATTTGGGTGGCACAAAGATAAATGCCGGGGTTGTAGATGATACCGGTAAAATTTGTAATAATATAATTCTCGAGACACTTGCTGGTCAAGGTAGAGATGTCGTTATTAAGAGAATCGTAGAAGCTGTTCAATCCATTATGGAAGACGATATCATTGGCATTGGAATAACTTCCCCGGGTTTTATCAATTCCGACGATGGTATTGTTGAATTTGCAGGTAATATTAAAGGCTGGACCGGCTTGAATATGCACAAGACATTTAGTCGGTACTTTCCCGGAAAAGAACTGAGAATAGAAAATGATGCAAATATGGCTGCTCTATGTGAAAAATGGGTTGGATCCGGCAAGGATTTAAAGAGTTTTGTAATGCTTACTCTAGGCACAGGTCTGGGTGGTGCAATCTATCATGAGGCTATGGGGTTATGGCTAGGAGCTAATTACCAAGGCGCTGAATTGGGGCATATGATACTATACCCAAATGGTAGAGCTTGTAATTGCGGACAATTAGGATGTGCAGAAAAATATATTGCAGGTTCGGCGCTATCTATCAATTATGAGGAGTTAACAAATGATATTTTAGACGGACATGAAATAATTAGTAAAATAGAGAGTGATGAATCAGCTAGAGCCGCTTTGGACAAGTTTGTTGACGATTTAGCTACTTTTTTAGTGAGTATTAAAAATTGTCATGATCCGGAAGGTGTCATTCTGGGTGGCGGTTTTATTAATTCCAGAGAGAAGTGGTGGTCATTGCTACTTGAGAGATTTAATGAAAAATGTAATAGACCAGAAGGCATAAAAATAGTTCCGGCAAAATTCTTAAATGATTCCGGAATTATAGGCGCAGCTAAAAGTGTTTTAGATGTAATTGACAAACAAGGGAGTTAAAATGAAACGAAGAATATTATTAGTTGAAGATGAACAAAGCATAAGAAAGTTTACTAAGATAAATCTAGAAAGAGAAGGATTTGAAGTAATTGAAGCAGAGACAGGTGAGCAAGGTGTAGAACTAGTCAGGAGTGAAAATCCCGATTTGGTAATTTTAGATATCATGCTACCGGGAATAGATGGGTATGAAGTATGTCAAATAATTAGAAAGGAATTCCCTAAGCTTGGGATAATAATGCTAACCGCAAAGACGCAAGATGTTGATAAAATTATCGGTCTGGAAAGCGGAACAGATGATTATATGGTTAAACCATTTAATCCTAAGGAGCTAATCCTCAGAATTAAGTCCTTAATAAGGAGACTTGATGTATCAGTTAAAAATAAGGACGAAATCAATGATGGTCCGTTTAAACTCGACAGATATTCCAGATCATTCTATAAAAACAATAAGGAAATCGAATTGACTCCAACTGAACTCTCTATAATCAGTTTATTTATTGCAAACCCGGGTAAGGCTTTCAGTAGGAGTGAGTTATTAGATTTGACCTGGGGACCTGATTATGTGGGAGAAACTAAGATAGTAGACGTTAATATAAGAAGAATCAGAGCGAAGATTGAAGATGATCCGAGCAAGCCTGAATATCTTGAAACTGTCTGGGGGATTGGTTATAGGTGGAAGCAAAATTAAACAAAAAGACCCATGGTGGTAGTATAAAGAATACAATTGTAGGAAATTATCTATTTCTGTTTATTATTTCAATTTTCATATTTGAAATATTCCTAATGTATTCAGTACGATACTATTATTATTCCACAGTTGAAGGGATACTTAGAAGCCAAGCTAAATATAGTGCGGAACTATATCTATCTTATCTATCTGATAATACTTTGGAACAGTCCATATTGGAAGACAGAGATCAATACTATAGACAAAATGTTTCACAGGTACAAATTTTGGATAATGCCGGTAGAGTGCTATTGGACAATCTTGGAACTACTTCAGTTGGTAAGATAATCGACACTGACGATGTCAATATGGCTAGAGGAGGAAAAGAGGGGAGAAGCGTACATGTACCTTCATATGATGATTATAATGTAATGTCATATTCCTCGCCACTATATAATAGAACTGAACAAGTCGGAATAATCAGACTGATTACATCACTAAGACAAATAGATAATATTATCTTAAAGAGAAACTATATATTTATTATTTTTGGTGTTGTATTAACAGGAGCTATGATAATCGTCAGTTTCATAATTGCAAATTCGATAGTAAAACCGATTAATGAATTAACTCAGGTTGCTTCAAAATTGGCCGAAGGTAAATTTAATGAAAGAGCCGATGAAAGCAGTGATGATGAAATCGGCAAGCTGGCAAGTACTATGAACTTTATCACCGATAATATCAACAAGAAAGAACAGCTGAAAAATGACTTTATTTCTTCAATTTCGCATGAACTCCGCACTCCTTTGACATCCATTAAAGGATGGGCAGTTACTCTGCAAGACGAAGTGGAAGAAGATTCTCTAACTAGAGAAGGTCTTATTATTATTGAAAAAGAATCGGATAGATTAAAGAGCATGGTAGAAGAATTGCTTGATTTTTCGAGATTTACTGCGGGACGAATCGATTTAAACAAAGAAATTGTAAATCTAACTTCACTTGTAAAGTCAATTAATAAGCAGCTAATGCCTAGGGCTAAAAACTCCGGAATTAACATGATATTAAACTATGATCACGAAAACACAAAGGCAGTTGTAGATAAAAATAGAATACGTCAAGTATTGATAAACCTGCTCGATAATTCACTAAAATTTACTGAGAATGAGGGAGTCGTCATTACCAACTTATTCGAAAAAGACGATGTAGTCATCATTGAGGTAATAGATACAGGTATCGGAATTGATTCAGAAGAAATTGCTCTTATTACGGGTAAGTTCTATAAAGGAAGAGATAGTAATTCGCATACAGGTCTAGGACTATCAATATGTGAGGAAATAGTAAAACTGCACGATGGCAAAATGATTATTGAAAGTAAAATAGGAGAAGGAACGAAAATTGCAGTTTCCCTTCCAAAAGGAATTGATGATGAGAAAATTATATAAATTAATTCTAATCTTAACTATGATTTTGACCTTATCTGCATGTACAGGATTAATAGAAAAAGTAAAATTCGAAGGAGTCACTGATGATATAAGAAAGCCAAATAATCGAAATCTAATGATTAAGGGCACCTGGAAATTAAAAGACAAGGTCGTACCGGAGAACTTGGAATCAGATATATTAGAAAAATATTCTAAAACCGAGTGGTTTTATTTATCGGATGAAATAGTAAAGTTTGAAAGCAGATATACTGCTAAACCAAATTTTAAAACCAGATATCTGAACTTTTCTGAGTTAATTAAAGACTTAAGTAAAGAAATAAAAGAAACTGAAAAATACATTAAAGGGGAAGGGACGGTATTTACCGTTACTGACGGTCAGTATTTTTATCAAGATATCTTTGTTATTAACGAAAAAGAGATAGCATTTTTTTACGACGGTATACTATTTGTTTTTGAAAAAGCATCTACCGAGGTCTCAAAAGAGATAGTTGCTAATGTAAAAGAATTAGTAGTAGAAAAAAGTTCCGATGATAATACTACTGAAGATAAGAAAAATGACATCGCTCTATTATTAGGTATTAAAACCCCTAGGAAAGATAAGAACGGAAATAGTTATTATACTTATCGAACTGTATTATTTAGAAGAAATAATAAGCATAAACCACTTATTTATTCTATTAAAAATCTTTTAATACCAAGAACTACAGGTTTTTGGATGGTAGGTCAAGAGCATATTATAGATGATAGAGGTACAAGAGATATACTTTTTTCTTACTCACTTGCAGTAGGAAATAAAGAAAGCAGTAGATACTTATTGGGAGAAAAGAACAATAATTCTATTATTTATTTAGGAAAAGATCATGTTGCACTGGAGATATATGACTATATAAGTTCTGAAAGGACATATGGTATTTACGATTTAAATAAATTGTCAGACAATACCAAACTTAGCATATTGGATATTGCAGGTGAATTGGGCATACAAACATTTAAGGATGAAACTGCAAAAATCCTTAGTGCAAGTACTATTGAAGCAGATTTACTTGACGATTTAGATTTTTCAAATATTGGAATAAAAAGAACTAATGATAGATGGAATTTTATTTCGAATATTAATATGAGAGTTAATAATAATCTTCAAACCAGAGAGTTTAGAATTAATCTGATTCCCACAATAGACTTAATAGACCAGGAATCACTTTCAGTGCCTTGGGATGCTGTAAGAACTAAATTACCAGGAGCAATCGATGCTTATACATCTCCGGATAAAAGTGTGCTAATCGTTCAAAATAATAATGAATTATTAGCTTTTGATTTGAATGATGGCATAATAAGTAATGAAAGTTTAATGTCGGCTAAAATTAACGAAAATGATCGTATAATAATGGCTCAATGGATAATGGGTGAGCAAGCTACTGTTTGGGAAGAAACTATTAAAAATCAAGAGATTATACCTATGAATTTTATAATTTCACACTAAATAAAAGTGTCGATTTTCTAATCGGCACTTTTATTATATTTCTCCAGCTTATCAGTATTCTGATTTATAAGATCAAGTTTTTTAGGTCTTGGCAGTTTTTTTATAGCTATTTCCCTTTTTAATGCTTCGCTTTTATCCAGTACTTCTTCGATGTATACGTATTCTACAGGTATTCTTCCTCTTGTATACTTTGAGGCTTTGCCTTCATTATGGACTTTTATTCTTTCCAACAGATTATTGGTAATACCTGTATAATAAGTATTATCAGAGCAGTTTAATATATACACATAATACTTCAATCTTCAGCCTCCAGTATAACCTTATTAATTATGTCGTTAGAAAAACCCTTTCTATAAAGATATTGGTAAGCCTTATTTTTAGCATTATAATCGTTACTCTCAATATTCTTATATTTACTTTCTAATAAATATGACGCATTAGAAAGCTCTTCTTCCTCAGTATATTCATGTAATTGCTCATCTACTTGCTTAGAGTCAAAGCCTTCCTGTAAAAGCTTGTATTTTATCATTTTCTTCGACATTCGGTTGTATTCTTTTTTATCTTGAATATAATTTTTTACATAAGCTTTATCATCCAGTAGACCAATTTTAGAGAATTCATCTATAATTTTGTCAACTGCGGTTTTCTCAATTCCTTTTCTCTCAAGGTAAGACATGAGTTTATATGAAGACATCGTTCTACGACTTGCATATTTCAGAGCAGATGATTTTGCCAAATTATAGTCAGAAAAACTTGTTATTTTTATAACTAATGGGTCATCAAGCTCTGTATCCTCAGATAAATTTAATTCTTCAATCTGTTCATAAGTTAAATGATATATTAAGTCATCTATTGTTATTTGGAACAGTGAAGTAGAAGAATCGTAATCAATATTCTTTAATATCATTTTATCTAAAAATTTGTACTATACCGGGAATAATCATTAATAGTGCTAAAACAATTGCAGCTATTCTAACAATTTTACTATGTTTCATTTTAATCACCTCTAAGATATATTATCATAAAAAATATTAAATTTCTATTCCTGATAATAAGAATGTTTTCCATTTATGTCCTATATGAACTAAAATTTATATAAATAATAAACACTTTTAGCATAAAGGTGTATATATTAGGCTTTTTATGATAAAATGAGTAATAGTAGGAGGTGGATCATTTGAAAGAGCTCTTTGGTAAAAATAATGAACAATCAAATAATTGGGTAAATAACCCGAATAAAAAAGAGAACTTGGCTCTAAATTATGCTATTATAGAGTTAATCATAAGATACATTTATGAATTTGGTCCCTTAGAACTCAAAAGGTTTGTCCTTGAATATGAGTTAACAAAAACAAACAGAAGTTTGGAATTATTGTCTGAATCTTTATCATCAGGGTATAAAGTCGATGTCAATCATATTTTTAAGATAACCAATGAAGAATTTTACTCAATTGGTGTTTTAGCAAAATTCCTAAAATTAAAAATAAATGAAATCATTTCTAGTATAAATAATGATGATAATTTAGAAAATATTGATGAATTCATGAATAATATTTATAAAATTATATCCACACTTCATCCTGATTATAAATCCATAATAAATAAATGGACTGATATAGAGTGGTCAAGGGATATAAGTAATGAATCCTTGAATTTTAAAAATTTAGTTTCGGATAGTATTGACAATAGCATTAATTCAAACAAACTAAAATCATATTTACCAACCAATATTATCGACGTAATTGAAGATGAAAAACAATTTGATGCAAAAAAAACTCAATTAAATCAAACTATAAATGATTTAGAGTCTATAAAAAGTGAATTAGAACAACTTTTTTTAGCTCTATTACCAATAGAAGACAATTATATAAATTAAGGAGTAAAAAATGGCAGAATTTAAATTTGAAGTTGTTGAACAAATAGGTGTCTTATCTGAAAATGCTAAGGGATGGAGGAAAGAATTCAATCTCGTTAGTTGGAATGAAAGAGACCCAAAATACGATATCAGAGAATGGGATCCTGATCATAAAAAGATGAGCAAAGGCATTACGATGACTGAAGAAGAGGCAAAAATATTGTATGAAATATTAAAGGATGAATTTGAGAAATAATGATCACCCTTGTAATTGGCGGAGCGAGGAGTGGTAAGAGTACCTTCGCTGAATCATTGATAAAAAATGAGACAGAGGTTTGTTACATCGCCACTGCATGTATAACAGACGAAGAAATGGAAGACAGGGTAAAAAAACATAGAGAACAAAGACCCAAAGTTTGGAGAACTCATGAAGAAACATGCTCAATCTCAACATGCACCGGTACAGAAAAGAAATATTTACTTGATGATGTAACAAATATGATATCTAATATTATGTTTGAACACACTCATAATTTAGAAGATTTCGATTCAAGTATAATAGAAAAGATTGAATCCGATATAGTACTGGAGTTGTCAAAACTTATAGATTTCATAAAAGAAACTGATTCTCATCTAATCATGGTATCCAATGAAGTGGGTTTATCCATTGTACCTGAAAATAAAATAGCCAGAATATTTAGAGATATTCAAGGTCGTGTCAATAGTTTTTTAGCCAAAGAATCAGATGAAGTTTACTTTATGGTAGCAGGTATAGAGGTAAAAATAAAATGATAGATGGGTTTGTATTGGCAATTCAGTTTTTAACGAGAATACCAATACCAAAACAAGTAGAATTTAATAGTTTAAATATTAAAAGGTCGATACTTTTTTATCCTATTGTTGGTTTAATTATCGGCTTTTTTACAGTATTTCCTTTTTTAATAGTACCTGTTACAGAATTTAGAGTTTCAACAATTCTCTCTCTGGTGATTTATTTCCTGGTTACCGGCGGATTACACTTTGATGGATTGGCTGATACAGCTGATGGATTACTAGGTGCTCATAGTAAGGAAGACATCAAAAGAATTATGAAAGATAGTAGAATTGGCGCTTTTGGTGTTATTGCTATTGTGCTTATAATACTCTTTAAATATTCATTATATATTTCACATAGCGCTTACCCGGCTTTGATAATGCTTTCTATTATAAATGCAAGATTTGCCGGGATTCATCTACTTAATAACTATAGAAAACCCGGTTATGGTGGTTTGGCTGATATAATGTCTAAATCTCGTATAGGATTGTATGAACCTGTTCTCCTACTAGCTTTTGCAGTAACTCTATCGATTTTCAATGTGTTTTATGTGCTTTCACTCATCGCCAGTATATTAACTGCTAAAATCTTAGCCAGATGGAGTATTAAAAAGATAGACTATGTTTCTGGGGATATTATAGGAGCCGGTATCGAAATTACAGAAGTGGTCTCCTTGATCATACTTTGGGGGATAAAAACTTGGATATAATTTTAATTAGACATGGAGAAACTGAAGATAATATAAAATCAATTTTCAGTAATGATACTACTAAGTTAACTGAACTTGGTAAAAAACAAATGTTAAATACTGCTAAGATTCTTAAGAAGTATAGTTTTACAAAAGTAATAATAAGTGAATATTTTCGTACAAAGCAGAGTTTAGAATACTTAGGAATTACAGGTATTGAACACTCTATAGACAAAAGAGTTAATGAGTTTAATTTTGGCGTGTTAAAAGGAGCATCTATCGATGGTGCTCAAGAGAAATATAGAGATGTGTTCACAGATTGGTATAATGATCCCTATAATTTTGTTTTGCCAAATGGAGAAAGCCAGAAACAGCTTTTAGAGAGAGTATCTGTCCTTTACAAAGAATTAATAAATAATAATGAAAGTGTCTTGATTATAACCCATGATGGGGTAATTAGAGCCTTTATTTGTGCACTGTTTGAAACAAAAGATGTTTATTTTAAACTTAAATCTGATAATGGTAGTATTTCTATTATCAGACATGAAAACGGATACTCAAGACTATATAAGTATAATGAGACTTAATTAGGATGTGAGATAAATGAGAGATATGGGCGTATCTTTAATCTTAGAAGGTGGGGGCGCCAGATGTGCTTTTACCGCTGGAGTTTTAGATTATTTTTTAGAAAAAAAATTAACTTTTCCCCTGACTATAGGTGTTTCAGCGGGTGCCTTTGTTGGGATTAATTATATAAGCAAGCAATATAAAAGAATTTTATCAGTGGTTCTAAATAAATCCTACATGGATCTACGAAAGGATAGTGAAACAACTGATAATGTTCTTAACATGTTCGATTTTCTGACAGGCCTGGATAGCATGTTAACCGAATTGGACTTTGATGAGTTTTCTACATCAAAGTTTAAGTTCTTGATTCCCGCAACAGATGCAAATAGTGGTGATTTAATTTTTTTGAATGCTAACAAATCTGAAAACCGCAGTTCTTTGTTTAAAATGGTTTCCGCTTCCTGTGCTAATCCTATTTTTTCAAAGCCCGTGACAATTGATCATTTTAATTATTTTAGTTCAGGTTGTTCTGATAGACTTCCTATTATTGAAAGTTTAAGGCTGGGTTATAAAAGGTCTGTAGTTGTAATGACTAGGAAACCTGATTTTCTCCATAAACCTTATGATATTACTGATGATCTTAAAGATAGACTTAAGAATTATCCTAATGTTCTTGACGTTATGAGAACTAATCATAGAAAGTATACAGATTCAAAGACTATACTCGACTTTATGGCATACAATGATGATGCCGTTATTATATATCCTAAAAATGAAGTCATCCAAAATTCATTCGATCTTAATTACTCAAGGATTCTCATTCAGTATAATGAGGGTTATAAGTGTGCTAAAGAGACCTATATTAATATTAAAAATCTATTAAACAAGAAAGAAGATTGGTATGGTTAAAGTTCTTCACACCTCTGATATACATTTAGAAAAACAATTATTAAATTCAACTTATCCTTCCGAGTATGCAGTTTCAAGAAGAAATGAACTATGGGAAACTACTAAAAGGATTTTGGATTATTCCAAAATCAATCAAGTTGACCTTGTTCTAATTGCTGGGGACTTGTTTGAGAGCGAATACTTCCTTTTGGGTGAATTATATAGACTATACGATTTGTTTAGTAGATATGAAAGCCTTAGAATTCTAATACTTACGGGAAATCATGATTCATTTTCTAAAAACTCAATATATAAACAACTACAAGCACCAAAAAATGTATATTTATTGTGCTCAGATAGAATCCAATATATAGAATTTCAAGATTTAAAAACCAGAGTTTATGGAATTGGCTGGATGAAGGATTCTTATTCTGAAATAAAAGTTAGTAATATAGACTTGGACCATAATTATATTAATATCTTAATGTTACACGGTAATTTAACGAGTACCGATAAGGATTATATGTATTTTGATATAAACTCACTAAATAAAACTGATTTTGACTATATTGCACTAGGACATATACATAGTTTTATGGACTTAGCAGAAAACATTGCTTATTCAGGTTCTCCCGAGCCTCTTGATTTTGGAGAACAAGGTGAGAAGGGTTTTATTATAATTGATGTAAATAAAGGTGCTTGCATAAAAAACTTTATCCCTTTTTCTAAACGAAAGTTCACTACTCATACTTACGCTTTTGATGAGAATAGTAACGAAGAAGAATTCATCCATGAAATACTAAATATCAGCAATGATAAAGACTTTTTTAGAATCTATTTAAATGGAGTTATTTCAGCAGAGTTAAGTATTAAACTGGATTATATCTTAAAATCATTAATGGATAGTTTTTATTATGTAGAATTTATAAATAATACTTATATTGAACAGTATAGAAAATCTATGGACCAGGATCCATATCTTAACGAATTTTCAAAATACATTAACAATTTAAATATTGATGATTCAATTAAAGAACGAGCTTTAAAGAAAGGCTTAAGTATGATAATAGGTGATAGTTGTGTTAATGTTAAATAAACTATTAATATCATCTTTTGGAAAGTTCAACAATACTAATATCAAACTCTCTGATGGACTAAATATTATCATTGGGGATAATGAAGCCGGCAAATCGACAATTCATCGCTTTATAAAGTCAATGTTCTATGGCTTTGCCAAACCTGAAACTTCGAGAATAATCATAGATCAACTGGAACACATAAAGTATAAGCCTTGGTTTAATGACTCATATCATGGATCTATGGAAGTATTATACAATAATGAAAAGTATCTGATTTATCATAACTTTAACACAAATATTTTTGAGATCCGTAATCTAAGTAATGGTACAGAAGTCGATTTAGCTTCATCTGATACTAGAGATATTGGCAATTATTTTTTAAACATGAATTCTATCGTATTCGATAGATTATTGAATATACAGCTAATCAATTTGCTGAATTATAATGGTAATAATGAACTCCTAAAAGATTATTTACTAAATAATTATTATGGAAACCTTAGTGATTTAAGTATAAGTAAAACAGTAAATAAACTTAATACAGAGCTGGAAAAAATTGGTACAGACAGAATTTCCAACAAAGAAATGGGAATTATTAACAAAAAAATCGATGCTTTAAATCAAAAGCTGTCTGTCCTTTACGGTTCCATAAGAACTTTAGACGATCTAAGAACAAAGAGAATAGGCTTAATAAATGAAAAAAAGGAGTTAGAGAGAATTTACTTTTACTCTAAAAAGTTATATGATTATTCTATAAAAAATCGTAAATCAAATAAAATAGTGAATAATCAAAAATCCAATTATATAAGTAAGCCTCAAGATGAATTAAATCTAGATGAATACAATTATTTACTTGAAATTGAGAATTATTTACTTGAAGCAATTTCATATAAAAAAGATATATTGGAAGTGGTTAAACCAAGTAAAAATAATAGCTTCTTTTATTTGAAAACTATATTTTTAGTCGTAATTAATATAGTGATCTTATTTAGCAAACTATCACTATTCCACAAGTCTCTTGCTTTTTTATTATTAAATCTGACCTTTATTGGATTATTATTTTATAATTCAAAGTACAAAACAAACAAAAGTGATGAAAGTACAATGGAGACAAAAAACGAAATAGAAGCTTTAAATACTGAAATATCACGGCTGGAAAAAGAAAAAAGCGATATACTTAGAAAAAGAAATGTAAAAAGCATAAAAGACTATTTTAATCATCTTAATACAAAGCTTAGCTCAGAGATAGAATCCAATATAAATATGAAATCTCAAGAAATGATAGAGGAGCTAAATTTTACTCCTTTAGTGGAATGGGATGTATTCACAAAAGAAAAATATGATTTATCAACTCAAAGTCTTGCAGAAAACAAGCGTAATCTCAGCAAAATAGAATTTGAAATAGAGAGCCTGGAGAATTCAATCAAGTGTATAAGAAGCTATAATGAACAGTTAAAAGAACTTCATATTGAAAAAAATAATATGGAAGAAGAAGTTATTATTAACAAAACCATATTGGATGCTATCAGATTTGCATCTTCTGAGTTCAGTAAGAAGATAAATTCTAATATATCTAATGAAGCAGGTAATATACTTTCTTTTCTTACTGATGACAAGTACACAAAATTAATTATTGACGAGAACTTATTGCCTTTGGTATATGATAATAAGCTTAATAATTTTGTAGAAATTGACTCACTCAGTACCGGAACCATACAAACAGTTTATTTAGCCCTCAGCATAGCATTAAATATCAGTAGAAATACTGATTCCAAGCATCCTTTGATACTTGATGAAGTCACTAATCATTTAGATAATGACAGGAGAGAACAGGTTTTAAAATACTTAAGTTTAATTTCTGAGAATACTCAGGTTATATACTTTAGTAATTCAAGTTCCGATATTGATATTTTAAAAGATTTAAATCACGACTATAATATAATAAGAATTTAATGGTGAATAAAATGATCTATGCAATAGCAGATTTACATCTCGATCATACAGGCGAAAAATGTATGAGTGTTTTTGGTAAATCTTGGTATGATTACGAAAATAAAATATTTACAAATTGGAATGAGCTTGTTAAAGCTGATGATACAGTTCTGGTACCCGGAGATATTTCTTGGGGATTAAAATTAGAAGATGCTTATTCCGATTTGCTTAGGATTGAAAACCTCCCGGGCAAAAAGATAATCTTAAAAGGAAATCACGACTATTGGTGGCAGTCATTGAAAAAGCTACGTAATTTAGGATTTGAAACTATTGAATTCCTTCAGAATAATTCTTACTATGTCGAAAAATATAATATTATCGGTGCAAGGGGATGGGTGTCACGTGATAATCCTGAATTCACAGTAGAAGATGAGGTCGTGTTTAAACGCGAATTAATAAGGCTAAAACTTAGTTTAGACAGTATAAAAAAGGATGGAGAGATTATTGCCATGCTACACTATCCACCATTTAGTAAAGATAAAAAACCAAACGAATTCGCAGGTATATTGGAAGAGTATGGCGTTAAAACCTGCCTATATGGACATTTGCACTCTGAAGGTCTATCAGGAGTCGTAGAAGGCAATATTAAAGGCATTGAGTATAAATGTATCTCAAGTGATTATCTTAATTTTAAACCTATTTTGATTAGAGGAGATTAAATGGAAAAAGAATTGGAAGTAAAACTACTCGAAATCGATCCTAAAGAATTAGAAAAAGAACTCATCAGTCTTAATGCAGAGAAGATAGCTGATGAAAATCAAGAAAATATACTTTTTCATTCTATTTCAAAAAATGAAATTCCAGATGGATCTTATTTGCGAATCAGATGCACTCATAATAATATCAATAATGAAAAAATCTATTATTTGACTTTTAAACAGAAGATAGAAAATAAAGAACTCAGAGAAAATAATGAGTATACTACCTGCATAGATTCCGTTGAAAATACAATAAAGATTTTGGAAAATTTAGGTTATGCTGAGCATAGTAGGGGATATAAGCATCGAATTTCTTATATGTTGGAAGATTGTAGAATTGACATAGATATCTGGGACAAAGACACTTATCCATATCCTTATGCTGAAATAGAGGTACCAAGCATTAACAAACTTAATCAGATAATTAATTTACTTAAAGTAGATGAAAGTAAAATTTCCCATAAATCAATAAGAGAATTACAGTTAGAACTCAATATAAACGTGTAAAAAGACCATCCAAAGAGAGACTGCGAAAAAAAGTCTGTAAATATTGAATAGCTTCCTATGATTAGTTAAAATAAAAATAACATAGGAGGCTTTTTAAAATGGCAAGAAGAAAAAAATTAAGTGAAGGAAAAAAAGAAATCATATCTTATCTAATCAATGAGTATGAAATTGAGTCAGCAAAGGACATACATGATGCTATTAAGGATTTACTAGGAGATACTATAGAAAGCATGTTAGAAGCCGAAATGGAGCACCATTTAGGATATGAAACAAACCAAAGAAGTGACAATGAAAACTCTAGAAATGGATACAAAACTAAAAGAATACGATCAAGTATGGGTGAATCTGAAATATCAGTACCTCAAGATAGAGACTCAAGCTTTGAACCTCAAATTGTAAAAAAGAGACAAAAAGACATATCTGAGATAGAAAATAAGGTAATAGGAATGTATGCAAGAGGTTTGAGTACTAGACAAATATCTGAACAAATCTATGATATCTATGGATTTGAAGTTAGTGATGGACTGGTTTCAGACATAACCGACAAAATTCTGCCGGAAATAGAAGACTGGCAAAAAAGACCACTGTCAGAGACTTATCCTGTAGTGTTCATTGATGCTATTCACTTTTCTGTTAAAGAAGAGGGTTTAATATCAAAGAAAGCAGCATATATAATACTCGGAATAAACGAAGATGGGCTTAAAGAAGTATTAGGAATATATGTAGGACAAAACGAAAGTAGTAAATACTGGTTAGGAGTCCTAAATAGCCTAAAAAACAGAGGAGTAAAAGATATCTACATCATCTGTTCAGATGGACTAATAGGTATAGAAGAGTCCATATCAGCGGCATATCCAAAAGCTGAGTGGCAAACCTGTATAGTTCACATGGTAAGAAACACATTAAAATACGTATCGTACAAAGATAGAAAACAATTTGCAAATGATTTAAAAACAATATATCACGCACCTGACGAAGAAGTAGCAAATAAGAATCGTTTGAAAGTAGCTGAAGCATGGGATAAAAAATATCCAGGATCAATGGATAGATGGGAAAGGGAGTGGAATTCAATAACGCCAATCTTTAAGTATTCTAAGGAAGTTAGAAAAATAATATATACTACGAATGCTATAGAGAGTTTAAATAGCTCATACAGACGGTTAAACCGTAATAGATCAGTATTCCCAAGTGCTACGTCACTGATGAAAGCACTATACTTAGCTACAAATATAATTGCAAAGAAATGGAATATTCCATTAAGAAGTTGGGGATCAATAGTAGGAGAATTGAGAATAATGCATGATTTAGAGAACTAACACACTCCGCCACCATTGACAAAGAACCTAAAAAATGGTGCAAGGTAAATACCGAAGGCGAAGCAAAGACTGATAAGTATGTATTTTGCCTTCGTCGGCTTAGTGTACCATTTTTTAGAACCCTTATCAATGGTCCCCTTCGGTGGCTCCTCTTATTATTTACCTCAGGCTCTGCAAAGAAAAAATTGACAATATATCAAGCTTGATATATAAATAAATAATGAGGGCAGTAAAATCCACCCTCATAAACATTAACTAATTATAGGAAATAAATAATTTACAGAGATTATTTCGCACTGCCTCCAAAGATGGTCTTTACTCATTATTTTTGATTGATATCATCTACCCATTCTTTTGCTTCTTCTACAGCTGCTTCCGTTGGAACGGCAACATTTGAGTCAGGCTTGACATACTCAGTATTACTATAGATGTCTGTTTGAGTATCTTCATTCGGTTCCATGCTTTCTACAAATTTGTCCTTATTTTCTTTAGTCATTTACCAATCCCTCCTTAGATTACTTATACCCAAAATTTCCATACTTTAGCATTTTTTTATTAAAAACTATGATATAATTGTAAAATACGATTTTTATTATAAATATTTTATATTTTAAAACATAAAAAGGAGAAATTTGATGAAGAAATTTAAACTACTGGCCTTAGATATGGATGGCACGACATTAAATAAACAAGGTAAAATCTCAGATGCTAATCGTAAGGCTATTAATGATGCAACAGCAAGAGGTATAAAGATTTCACTTGTCTCAGGCAGGGATGCTTTTACTTTAAATAATTTTGCCAAGAAGCTTGGACTTGATGGATATATGAGTGCAATGAACGGAAATGTAATATTTAAGTCCGGGACAGGTGAGATTATAATAGAGCATTTTATGGATGCTGATATGGTTAAAAAAATAATAGATATAGCTAAGTCTGTACCCGGTATCTTAGCGATTTTCATCGATAATGATACTTATGTTGAAGATATAAATCATCCATTTGCTAAAATCTTACAAAAATTTACTGAAAGACCTCTAATCCATATGGGAAATACAATTCAATACTTGAAAACAAACAATTTGTTTAATAGGGTTATCAAAATGGCTTTTCTAAACGAATATGAAGAATTGATAAATGTTAAAGAGAATCAATTGTCGGAGGTTTCAAATGATTTGAATTTAGTATTCTCTCTACCATTTTGTCTGGAACTATTTCGTAAAGATGTCGGCAAAGGTGAATCTCTGAAGGAAATAGCAAAATTATACAATATCGATAGAGATTCTATTTTGGCAATGGGTGATGGTGAGAATGATATTGAAATGCTCAAATTCGCAGGTAAAGGGATTTCGCCGTCTAATTGCATGCCAACTGTCATTAGGTATGCTGATGAGATTACTACCACCAATGACAGAGATGCAGTCGCAGTTATAATTAATAAATACCTACTTTAAGATTGACATCATTTCATTTCTTATGTTAATATAGCAGAAGAAGGAATTGCCTTTAATTTGAACCAGTGAGTTCAAAAAGGATACTTAGACACCCATAGGGAAATTCTATGTTATCCTATTAACAAAGAAAAGGAGACTAGAAAATGTTAAAAGGTAGAAACTTAATCAATCCAGATGATTTAAATGTTGATGAGATTTATGAAATTATTGAATTAGCCAGAAAAATAGTTAAGAGTCCACATAATTATTCTAATGTTTGTAATGGTAGAATATTAGGGACTCTTTTTTTTGAGCCTTCTACTAGAACCAGGCTTAGTTTCGAAGCTGCCATGCTTCGATTGGGTGGTGGGATAGTAGGTTTCTCAGAAAGTGCATCTAGCTCAACTTCAAAGGGAGAGAGTTTAATTGATACGATAAGAACTGTTGGTGCTTATTCAGATATAATTGCTATGAGACATCCGAAAGAAGGTTCAGCACAACTTGCTGGAAATTATACCTCTGTTCCTCTAATTAACGCAGGGGATGGAGGACATTATCATCCAACACAGACTTTAACAGACTTATTGACGATAATGGAATCTAAGGGTACTTTTGATAATTTAGTAGTAGGTCTTTGTGGCGATTTAAAATTTGGTAGAACCGTTCACTCGCTTTTAAAGACTATGAATAAATTCAAAAAAAATAAATTTGTACTAATATCACCTGAAGAGCTCCAAATTCCCAATTATGTAAAAACACTGGCATTTGATGAAAATTCAAATAATTATGTTGAAGTTGAAAAACTGGAAGATGTCATAGATCAATTAGATATACTATATATGACAAGGGTACAAAAGGAGAGATTTTTCAACGAAGCAGACTATGTAAGACTTAAAGATAGTTATATACTCTCTCCAAGAAAGATGAAAAAAGCAAAAGATGATATGATAGTTCTGCATCCACTGCCAAGGGTTAATGAAATATCTGTAGAGGTTGATAACGATCCAAGAGCTATGTATTTTAAACAAGTTAAATACGGTATGTATGCTAGAATGGCTTTAATTATAAAATTGATGGGGGTCGAAGTATGTTAAGTATAACAAGCATAAAAAAGGGAATCGTAATAGACCATATTTCACCGGGAAATGGATATGAAATTTTTAAATTATTGGAACTTGATAAAGCTGATTTTAGAGTAGCTCTCATTATCAACGCAGATTCGAAAAAGTTTGGAAGAAAAGATTTAATAAAAATTGAAAATGAAATTGATTTAGATTTAAGAGCGCTGGGAAT
The DNA here is from genome assembly GCA_036321625.1 of Peptoniphilaceae bacterium AMB_02. NCBI lineage: Bacteria > Bacillati > Bacillota > Tissierellia > Tissierellales > Peptoniphilaceae > Microaceticoccus > Microaceticoccus formicicus. The sequence goes on along the minus strand of CP143259.1, from coordinate 1,182,446 downwards.
TCTTGATAAAAATCTTACTATTAATATAATAGAAGATGAAATGATAAAAGAAAAAATCGAAGTTGATTTGCCAAAGATGTTTGAAGGTATTTTTAAATGTAAGAATCCAAGATGTATTACAAGTAGTGAAAGAGATGTAGTTCAAAAATTTGAATTGGTCAGTGAGGACAAGACCATTTATAAATGTGCTTACTGTGATCATTTGCTGAATATGGAGGAGTAAATTGAAAATATTATTTAAGGATTGTAGGATTGTCGACCATAAAGATGATTATACCACCGACCTTCTAATTGAGGATCAATATATCAAGAGTATCGAACCTAATCTAAATATGTCAGCCGATATAGTAATCGATGCAAAAGATAAGGTATTAATGCCGTCTTTTGTGGATTTACATGTTCACTTCAGAGACCCGGGATTTACTTATAAGGAAGATTTAAAGACCGGTTCACATGCTGCTCTGAAAGGCGGATACACTAGAGTTTATGCGATGGGTAATACAAAACCCGTATGCGACAATGTTGAGATCTATAATGATATTATTAAACGAAATGAAGAGTTGGATTTAGTTGATTTACACCAGATTATAACTATAACTAAAGGACTCGAAGGCAAAGAGCTTACCGATTTTGACAGTTTTGACGATAGTGTAAAGTTTATCTCTGATGACGGAAAAGGAGTACTATCCAATAAACTGATGTACGAAGCTTGTTTAAAAGCAGTAGAAAAAAATATAGGAATTATGATACATGCTGAAGAACCTGAGATTTCTCCAATTGACTATAGAATAGCTGAAGATTTAATAACGATAAGAGATGTATATTTATCAAAAGCAACCGGCTGTAAAATTCATTTCAGTCATGTAAGCACAAAAGACTCTATCGATGCTATTAGGCTAGGTAAACAGTACGGTGCAAATATTACCTGTGAAGTTACCCCTCACCACATTTTACTCCACGATGTCGATTATAGAGTTAATCCTCCGATTAGAGAACTCTCCGATACGAGAAGTATTATAGAAGGTATTTTGGATGGAACTGTCGATGCTATTGCCACAGATCATGCACCTCATTCCAAAGAGGATAAGGAAAAGGGTGCTCCGGGTATGATAGGTCTGGAAACAGCATTTATGATTTCCTATACAACACTTGTTGCTAAAGGTTTAATCGACTTAAAATTATTATCAAAAGTGATGTCTTATAATCCATCCAGGATTCTCAATGTAGATCATGGAGAAATTAAAGTTGGAGCTTTGGCAGATTTGGTTTTAGTTGACTTAAATAAAAAGACAAAAATTGACGAGTTTACTTTCAAATCAAAGAGTAAAAATTCACCTTTTTATGGATATGATTTTGAAGGTAATATAGAGATGACTATTAGGCATGGAAAAATAATGTATGATGGAGGCAAAAATGATAATAGATAAATTATATGAAAGAGTTGAAGAAAGAGGCTTTGTATGTGTCGGTTTAGATACGGATTATAATTATGTTCCTGAAAGCATGAGAAGTAATGTATCCATTGCTGATGCAATGTTTAGATTCAATAAAGAGATTATAGATGCTACTTATGATATTGCCGGCATCTACAAGCTTCAAATTGCTTATTACGAAGCTTATGGGTTAGAAGGGATGTCTGCCTATGTTAAAACTCTTGAATACCTTAGAACTAAAGATTTACTGACTATCGGAGATGTAAAAAGAGGGGATATCGCAGCAACTGCAAAAATGTACGCAAAAGCTCATTTCGAATCAGAATTTGCAGTAGATTTTATAACTTTGAATCCATACATGGGTTTTGACAGCATCACTCCATACATGCCTTATTTGGAATCCGGAGAAAAAGGAGTTTTCGTGCTACTCAGAACTTCAAACCCTGGAGCTAAGGATATAGAATATTTAGAACACGATAACAGACCTCTATATTATACAATTGGTGATAATCTAGTGGAAATCGGAAAGAATGCAGTGGGTAAATCAGGATACTCTGCACTTGGTCTTGTCGTTGGTGGAACTCACTCTGAAGAAGCTGTTGAAATAAGAGAAAGATATGCGAATTCATTTTTCTTGATACCAGGTTATGGTCATCAAGGAGCAAGCAGTGAAGATATACGAAATTATCTAAACAATTTTAATGGTGGAGTAGTAAATTCTTCAAGAGGTATAATAACCTATTTCAAGAAACATGAAGACGGAGACTCTAAAGTTGGAGAGTATGCTAGAGAGGCTACTCTTACGATGAGGGAGGATATATATGGCGAAAAAAGATAGTTATGTAGAAGCGGAAATTTTATCTAATGAAAGAGTCGGTGATGATGTATACAAATTGGTTTTAAGTGGAAATTTTGAAGGACAACCTGGTCAGTTTTATATGTTAAAGAACTGGGATTTACATCCATTATTGTCTAGACCTTTTAGTATATGCGATATCACTGCAGATACGATAACATTTTTGTACTTGGTCGTTGGAACAGGAACAAAATTATTAAAAGACCTTCATAAAGGAGATAAAATCTCTTTACTTGGTCCATTGGGCAATGGTTTCGAGTTTGGCGATTATAAGAAAGTTGCAATTGTCAGTGGGGGAATAGGGATTGCGCCGATGCTGTATCTGGCCAAGAAACTGAACTGTCAAGTCGATCTTTATGCAGGTTTTAGGGATTATGATTATTTTATTAAAGAAATGAGCCCGTATGTCGATAATATTTACCTTTCTTCAGATACAGGAATGGTTGGGCATAAAGGGAATGTGCTTGAGATTTACAACGATGATAAATATGATCAAGTATACGCATGTGGACCTAATCCCATGTTAAATGCACTAAAAAATGTTTCGGATCAAGAGAAACTTCAATTATCATTAGAAAGCCACATGGCTTGTGGTATTGGAGCATGTTTAGGTTGTACAGTGAATACAACAGAGGGAATGAAGAGAGTATGTGTAGACGGACCTGTATTTACTTCTTCGGAGGTGTTTTTCGATGCTTAAAACCGATTTGTGTGGAGTAAGTTTAAAAAATCCTGTAATAGCTGCATCAGGTACTTTTGGATTTGGTAGGGAATTCGAACCATATCTAGACTTAAATGCACTTGGAGGTATTTCCACCAAGGGATTGACATATCATTCAAAACAGGGAAATACCGGACAAAGAATTCACGAGACTGCAGCCGGTATAATGAACAGTATAGGACTTCAAAACCCTTCTGTTAAATCATTTATCGAAAATGATCTACCTTTTATGAAAAATTTCGAGTCAGAGATTATAGTTAACCTAGGTGGAAATAATATAGACGATTATGTTAATGGTGCATTATTACTGGAAGATACAGATATCAATATAATCGAACTTAATATATCTTGTCCAAATGTTAAAGAGGGTGGAATGGCCTTCGGAATTAAATGTGAATCTGCATTTTATGTAGTGAGCGAAATTAAAAAGGTAAGTTCCAAGAAGATTATGGTAAAATTATCTCCCAATGCGGATGATTTAGTTAGAGTTGCTACTGAATGTGAAAGAGCCGGCGCTGATGCACTTTCACTAGTGAATACTTTTAATGCTCTGGCTATAGACATAAAAAGGAGAAAAGCAGTTTTCGATAATATAACTGCCGGTCTATCAGGACCTTGTATAAAACCAATAGCCTTAAGGATGGTCAGAGATGTCTATAAGTCCGTTAGTATCCCTGTAGTAGGTATGGGAGGCATAATGAATGCTGCTGATGCCATAGAGTTTATCATGGCTGGTTCGACTGCAATTCAAGTCGGCACAGCGAATTTTATCAATCCTAAGGTAATGATAGAGATAATCCAGGGTATGGAGGAGTTTATGGAAAATGAAGGTATTAAAAATCTAGATGAAATAAAAGGGATAATATAAGGGGGAGTATCAATGGTTGATGTTAAAAATTTATTATTGGAATGTGGAGCTTTTCTTCAAGGTCATTTCTTATTATCTTCAGGGAAGCATAGTGACGGATATGTCCAATGTGCTAAGTTATTGATGTATCCGGACAAAGCTGCGGAAGTGTTGAGTATTGTTACTGATAAAGTTAAAGATCTTGGAGCAGATGTAGTAATCGGTCCTGCAATGGGTGGTATTATGGTAAGTTACGAGCTTGGAAGACAATTGGGACTTCCTGCAATGTTCACCGAAAGAGAAAATGACATAATGACACTGAGAAGAGGATTTACTGTTAAAGAAGGTCAAAAAGTACTAATTGCCGAAGATGTAGTTACTACAGGTAAATCATCTCTTGAAACTATTAAGGCTCTTGAGAACTATGGTGTTGAAGTAATAGGACTAGCATGCATGGTTAACAGAAGCGGTCTAAAACAAATTGATAAATATCCTATTTACTCTGCAATTGATTTAGATATCAAAACATTTGATGAAGAATGTCCATTATGTGACGACGGGGTAGAGCTTGTAAAACCTGGTAGTAGAAAGAAATTTTAATAAAAAGCCGGAGATTAATCTCCGGCTTTAATATTTATATTTATTGGTAGTTCTACAGTAAAGGTACTGCCTTTTTTAAGTTCACTTTCAGCATAGATTTTTCCATTGAGTGTTTCTACCATTTTTTTAGTGATGGCTAGGCCCAAACCTGACCCTCCATATTGACTATTTCTGGAAGTATCAGCTTTGAAAAATCTATCGAAAACTTTCTTTAGGTTTTCTTCTGATATTCCAATGCCTTCATCAATCACAGAAATTTTGACATTGTTTTTCAATTTTTCCAATTTTACTATAACGCTTGATTCTACACTAGAAGCTTTTAGTGCATTACTTATTAGATTGTACATAATTTGAACCAGTCTATCGGGATCGGAAGTAATACTTATGTCTTCTGCAATATCAGATTTTAGGTTAACACCTTTTTTATTTGCCGTCGTTGTCAAAGTTTTTGTGGTGTTCTCAAGCATCTCTGACAGACTAAATGTTTCAATTTTAAGTTTTGATAATTTAGAACTTTCATCAAAACTCATTCTAAGCTGTTCAATTAATTTATTCAAATGAACTATTTCCTCTTTTATTGTAGAGAGAGAGTTTTCATCCAATTCAATTATACCGTCATTGATTGCTTCGATTTGTAATTGTAGATTAGTCAATGGGGTACGCAGTTCATGACTGATATCTTGAGCATATTGCTTTCTAAGCATTTCTTGTCTGTTTAAAGAATCTCCTAAATATTTCATATTGTCAGATAAATCGGATAGTTCCTTTATATCTGTGTTTACATCTATATGATCATATTTCTCACTCTTATAATTCATAGCCATTTTACTTATATCCAAAATCGAATTGCTCATTTTTCTTGAAATGAAAGAAGAGGCAACCATACCAGCAAAAACAGCTACCAGTCCGGCCAATAATAGCGATATGAAAATATTCTTCTTAAAACTTATAGCAATATCGTCAAAAAAACCGTCATTATAATACGAGATAACAATTGATCCGATTTTTTTACCACCTTCTTGCATTTCATAAGATTTTTGTATCAATTCTCTATCTTCTTTTAATGGGTTGAACTTATACAAAGATTTATTATTGCTGTCTAATATTTCTATTTCAATATCTTCCATCTCGGCGTACCCTGAAAGGCTTGCTATCAAAGTGTCTGTATCACTCATTTTTAATAGTAAACCAATTTGTGACTTTATTTGATCAAATCTGTCTTGTCTTACATCAAAAAGATACGAATTGAAGTTCTTGTCAAATATAAAGTTAAAAAGTATACCAAGTACAATTATCACTATAATTATTCCTTGAAACATGTATAGTAATAATTTGTTTTTCAGTTTCATAGTGATTCTCCTGTTTTATAACCAACACCATAAACAGTCTTAATATATTTTGGATCTCGTGGACTTTCTTCAATTTTTTGTCTGATATTCTTAATATGCGTATCTATAGCTCTGTCAAAAGCATCGTATTCATCACCAAAAGCGATAGAGATTATTTCTTCTCTGGTAAATATTTTGCCGGGCTTTGAAAACAAAACCTGCAGGATGCTGAATTCATTATTTGTAAGTGTAACTTCATTACCATTTACTTTACAGGTATAGTTATCCAAGTTTATTATCAGTCTACCATTATCAAAACTAAGTATATTTGTGTTTACCGGATCTTTACGTATTCTCCTTAAGATTGCTCTGACTCTTTCCATTAACTCTTTGGGACTAAAGGGTTTAGTTACATAGTCATCAGCACCTAGTTGGAAACCTTCAATTTTATCTATCTCTTCAACTTTAGCGGTAACGAGGATTACAGGTATATCACTTAATTGTCTAATGGTCTTTAGAACTTCTTCACCGCTGATTAATGGTAGCATTCTATCTAAGATAACCAAGTCGAAGTCATGTGTTGTAAAGTATTTTAAAGCTTCGCCACCATCATATGCTTGCGAAACTTCGTATCCTTCTTTTTGTAAATAAGAACTGATTATTGAAGATATTCCTTTTTCATCTTCTATTAAAAGTATTTTTCTATTCATTATATCACCTTTTTAAATATATTTTCTTAACATAAGTTAACTCATATGTTATTATATCACTTGTGAGGTGAAAATATGGATTTTATTAGAGTAATTTTATTAGGAATTGTTGAAGGGATAACAGAATTTCTACCTATAAGTAGTACGGGGCATTTAATTATAGCAGATCAATTTATAAAATTATCTCCTGCAGAATTTTCAAATGCATTTAAGGTAATAATTCAGCTTGGTGCTATTATGTCTGTGGTGGTAGTAAGTTTTAATAAATTAAATCCCTTTTCTAAGGCATATTTAAGTGATAATATTAAAAGAAACTTCGATAGATTAAATCTTCAGTCTAAGATATACTATCTTTTAAAAGATGGTAATAAGGAGATATTATCCTTGTGGAAAAAGATCATCATTGCACTAATCCCGGCTGTTGTACTAGGTTTATTATTTGATGATTTAATAGACAAGTATCTTTTTAATCCAATTACAGTTGCAATAATGCTTATCTTTTGGGGAATAGTTATTATCCTTATAGAGAAAAGAAACAAGAATACTGTACCTGTAATTGAGTCATTTAATAAAATGGGGTATAAAACAGCATTTTTGATAGGTATGTTTCAATGTTTGGCATTGATACCCGGAACTTCAAGATCTGCAGCTACAATAATAGGAGCATTGCTTCTTGGAAGCAGCAGATTAATTGCAACTGAATTTTCTTTCTACCTGGCTATTCCAACCATGTTTGGAGCAACTTTATTGAAGGTAGTTAAAAATTTTGGTGGCTATACTTCTTATCAATGGCTTTTGATTCTATTAGGTTCGATAGTTTCTTTTGTTGTTGCTTACTTTACCATCAAGAAATTTTTAGATTATGTGAAGTCCAAAGATTTTACATTGTTTGGGTATTATAGAATCATAGTTGGTATATTGGTCTTGGTGTTAATGCTGATATAGTTATTCAAATAGATTTACGTTTAAAAAGAGCTTAACCGTCCGGTTAAGCTCTCTTTGTTTTTTACTTTATTCTTTAGATTTTAAATTACTTTGAGCTGCAGCAAGCCTTGCTATTGGAACTCTAAATGGGGAACAGGAGACATAGTCTAATCCTATTTTGTTGAAGAATTCAATTGAATCAGGATCTCCACCGTGCTCACCGCATACACCTAAATGTATATCACTTCTGGTTGATTTTCCTTTTTCAACAGCTATTTCAAGTAGTATTCCAACTCCATCCTTGTCCAGTGTTTCAAAAGGACTCTTAGGAAGAATATTCTTTTCAACGTATTCTGATAAGAATTTACCGGCATCATCTCTTGAGAACCCGAATGTCATTTGAGTCATGTCATTTGTACCAAAACTAAAGAATTCAGCTTCCTCAGCTATATGGTCTGCAAGTAATGCTGCTCTCGGTACTTCTATCATAGTACCAATTTTATGATCTATTCTGTCTGAATTTTCTTCGAATACTGAAGCAATTTCATCTACTATTTCACTTTTAACAAATTCTAATTCTTTCTTTTCTCCTACTAGTGGAATCATTATTTCGACTACAGCTTCAACTCCTTCTTCTTTGAGCTGTAATGCAGCTTCCATAATCGCCCTAACTTGCATTCTGTAGATTTCAGGATAGGTGATAGCAAGTCTACAACCCCTATGACCAAGCATAGGATTGACTTCTCTAAGTTCTTTTACTGTGTCCAGTATATTATTGAAATCCATATTTAAATCTTCAGCAAGTTTTCTTAAATCCTCTTCGGAAGATGGAATGAATTCGTGTAGTGGAGGGTCAAGTAATCTTACTGTTACCGGTTTACCGGCCATTGTCTTAAAGATATTGTAAAAGTCGTCTTTTTGGATTGGTTGAATTTTTTCTAGTGCTTTTAATCTTTGATTAATGTTTTTTGCCAGAATCATTTCTCTTACGGCTAAAATTCGGTCTTCCTGGAAGAACATGTGCTCTGTTCTACACAATCCTATACCTTCAGCACCGAATGCGAGAGCTACTTTTGCGTCTCTTGGTGTGTCGGCATTGGTTCTAACTTCCAATCTCTTAAGCTCGTTTACCCAGCCCATGAAGATTTCAAAACTTCCGGCTAATTCAGGATCTACTTTTTTAATTTCTCCGTTGTATACATATCCTGTTGTTCCATCTAGTGAGATTACGTCACCTTCTTTATAGACTTTGTTTCCGGCTTTCATAATCTTTTGAGCTTCATCAACTCTAACTTCGTTTGCACCAGCAACGCAACATTTACCCATTCCTCTTGCAACTACTGCGGCATGAGAAGTCATTCCTCCACGTGATGTAAGTATTCCTTCAGCTATTATCATTCCTTCAATATCTTCCGGAGATGTTTCTTGTCTAACTATAATTACTTTTTCTCCTCTTTCAACAGCTTCTACAGAGTCTTTAGAACTGAAGTAGATTCTGCCTGAAGCTGCTCCAGGAGAAGCTGCTAGACCTTTTGTAATTACTTCGCTTTCTTTTAATTCTTTTTCATCGAAATTTGGATGTAGTAATTGTGATAATGAATTAGGTTCAATTCGCATTATAGCCTCTTCTTTTGTAATCAAACCTTCATTTACCATATCAACTGCAATATTGATGGCAGCTTGAGTTGTCCTCTTTCCATTTCTGGTTTGAAGTATATAAAGTATACCGTTTTCTATGGTAAACTCTAAATCCTGCATGTCTTTATAATGTTTTTCAAGTTTTTCAGACGTATCTAAAAATTGTTTATAAACATCAGGCATGATTCTGTTTAATTCATGAATTTCCTCAGGAGTTCTGATGCCGGCAACAACATCTTCTCCTTGGGCATCTACTAAAAATTCTCCAAATAATTCATTTTCACCTGTTGCCGGGTTCCTTGAAAATGCAACTCCGGTTCCCGATGTGTCTCCCATATTACCAAATACCATAGACTGTATATTTACTGCTGTTCCTAAATTATCTGGTATTTCATGAAGTCTTCTATAAATTCTAGCTCTGGAGTTATTCCATGACTTAAATACTGCTTGAGTTGCAAGATATAATTGATCAAGCGGATCTTGTGGGAATGCTTCTCCGATTTCTCTTTCATAAATCTTCTTGAATTGATCGACTATAAGCTTTAAGTCTTCAGCACTAAGATCTGTATCTTTTTCTGCTCCTACTTTTTCTTTGACTTCTTCCAATACACTGTCAAAGAAAGATTTAGGAACTTCCATGGCTACATCAGAAAACATTTGGATGAATCTTCTGTAACTGTCATAAGCAAAACGTTCATTTCCAGTAGATCTGGCTAAACCTATAACTGCTTTGTCATTTAGACCTAGGTTTAAAATGGTATCCATCATACCAGGCATTGAAAATACAGCGCCTGATCTGACCGAGAAGAGTAGGGGATTGTTTTCATCTGAAAATTTCTTGCCTATTTGATTCTCAATATCGTGAATATGGGTTTTTATTTCCTCTTTTAAAGAATCCCATAACACTTCTTCCTCGTCATAAAACCTATTACAAGCTTCTGTGGTTACAGTAAATCCCGGTGGAACTCTCAATCCTAAACATGTCATCTCTGCTAAGTTTGCTCCCTTACCACCTAGTAGTGATTTCATATCCTTGTTGCCTTCTCTAAAGTCATAAACATATTTTTTCGTCATACTCTACCTCCTATATTATATAATAGCTTTATTTGCTTTTTTCAGATAAGTCAGTATAATATCAGCTGTTTCTTCTATTGCTCTATTTGATACATCGATGATAGGGCATCCAATTTTTTTCATAATAACATGAGCATATTCTATTTCTTCCAAGATTCTCTCTAAATTAGAATAGGATGAACCCAATGGCAATCCTAATGATTTTAATCTTTCCTTTCTAATTTTATTTAAGTTTTCCGGAGAATTTGTAAGTCCTACAATTTTCTTAGTAGGAATTTGGAACAGCTCATCAGGTGGAACTGTTTCAGGTACTAGTGGTATATTTGCTACCCTGTAGTTCTTATTTGCTAAATACATGGATAGGGGAGTCTTAGAAGTTCTTGAGATTCCAATGATAGCTAAGTCAGCTATTAATAGTCCCCTTGGATCTTTTCCATCATCATACCTAACCGCGAATTCAATCGCCTCTACTCTTTTAAAGTAGTTCTCATCAAGTTTTCTAAGTGCCCCCGGCATAGTAGATGGGTTAAGATTCGTAACTCTCTCTATTGCGATAATAGATGGGGTTAGAACGTCAACACTTGCAATATTGTTAATATCGCAAAACTTCTTAATTACACTAAGTAGGGTTTCATCTACTAGTGAATAAAAAAGAATGGTGTTTTCCATATCAACTATTTCATCAAGTATATTATGCAATATGGTGACACTTCTTATGTGAGAAAATTTCCTGATTTCATGTTCTAAATTTTCGAATTGTGCTATTGAAGCTCGAACAGTTTGTTCTGCGGTTTCTCCAATAGAATCACTAAGTATATAAATAGTTAAAGATTTCATCTGCCACCCCTTTTTAATATTTTATTGCTCTTTTACTATATTATATCCTATAAAATCACTTGTGAACATAATTCTTGCCCAATATTTACTAAATCTGATGATTTTCTTGACTTTTTATTTCATGAATAATATACTTAACTCATATTATGAATATGGACATTGATGAGGAGTAGTAACAAGATAAACCGTTCAGAGAGAAAACGTGTGGTGAGAGTTTTTCGGAAGAGTTTTGTGAAGTCGCCTTTGAGTCTTTAACATTGAGTGCTGCATTATGCAGAACATAGGTGGTACCGCGAAAGTTCTTCGTCCTATACGAAGGGCTATTTTTTTATTTTAGGAGGATACATGAAAGAAATAAGAGAACTTAGTAAAACATATGAACCTGATAAATTTGAAGACAGGCTTTATAAAACATGGAAAGAGGGCGGTCACTTTATAGCTGATGCAAACAGTGACAAACCGTCATATAGTATTGTAATGCCACCCCCAAATGTTACAGGAAATCTACATTTGGGTCATGCAATAAATAATACATTGCAAGATGTACTTATAAGATGGAAAAGGATGGCAGGATATGAAGTACTATGGGTTCCAGGTACTGATCATGCGAGTATATCTACAGAAGCTAGAGTAGTTGCCAAACTGGAAAATGAAGGCATAAAAAAAGAAGATTTGACCAGGGAAGAATTTCTTAAAGAAGCTTGGGATTGGACTCATAAATATGGCGGAAATATTAAAAATCAATTAGAAAGATTAGGAGTTTCTTGCGACTGGAGTAGAGATAGTTTTACACTTGATGAACATCTCTCGAAGGCAGTAGAAGAAGTTTTCATCAGATTATATAATAAAGGTTTGATATACCAAGGAGACCGTATTGTGAATTGGTGTCCTTCTTGTGGAACTGCAATTTCAGATATAGAGGTTGAACATGTTGATGAGGATGGAAAATTATACTATATAAAATATCCAATAATTGGGGAAGATGCCTCTGTTATGATTGCCACAACCAGACCTGAAACTATGTTGGGTGACCTTGCAGTAGCAGTAAATCCGAATGATGACAGATTTGTCGATATAATAGGCAAGAAATTGAATTTACCACTTGTCGATAGGGAAATCCCTCTTATTGCCGATGAATATGTATTATCAGAATTTGGAACAGGAGCAGTAAAAATTACTCCTTCACATGACCCTAATGACTTTGCAGTAGGTGACAGACATAATCTAGGTCAATGCATAGTTATTGAAAATGATGCTACGATTTCTGATGGTTATGGAGAGTACTCTGGTAAAGACAGATATGTTGCCAGAAAAATGATTGTGGAAGATCTTCAAAAACTAGGCCTTCTAGTGAAAATTGAAGATCATGGTCATGCAGTAGGACATTGTGAAAGATGTAATACCGTCATCGAACCTTTAATTTCAAAACAGTGGTTTGTCAAGATGAAAGAACTTGCCAAACCTGCGAAAGAAGCCTATACAAATGGTGAATTAAAATTATATCCGGATAGATTTGGAAAAGTTTATACAAATTGGCTTGATAATATAAGAGATTGGTGTATATCTAGACAATTATGGTGGGGACACAGATTGCCGGTATATTATTGTACTGAATGCAATGAAACCATAATAAGCAGAGAAATGCCCGATGTATGTCCAAATTGTGGCAGTGATAGATTTATCCAAGACCCTGATACTTTAGACACCTGGTTTTCATCTGCTCTATGGCCATTTTCTACTCTTGGTTGGCCTGAAAATACTCAAGATTTGAAGAAGTTTTTCCCGACAAATGTTCTGGTTACCGGATATGATATTATTTTCTTCTGGGTTATACGTATGGTTTTTTCTTCTATTCAGCAAATGGGAGAACTACCATTTAAGGATGTTTACTTTAACGGATTGGTAAGAGACTCATTGGGAAGAAAAATGAGTAAATCTTTAAACAATGGAATAGATCCTTTAGAGGTCATAGATCAATATGGTGCTGATGCACTTAGATTTATGCTTGTTACCGGTAATACACCGGGGAATGATATGAGATTCTATATCGAAAAAGTCGAAGCTTCCAGAAATTTTGCTAACAAACTTTGGAATGCGTCCAGATTTGTTTTAATGCATATGGATGATGATGTCTCTGATGATATTAATAAAGTCAAACTGGAAACTTCAGATAAGTGGATTATTACCAAATTACAAAACACTATAGAAAATGTCGAATTAAATCTTGGAAGATATGATTTAGGTATTGCTTCAGGTAATCTACACGACTTTATATGGGATATGTTCTGTGACTGGTATATTGAATTAGTTAAAAATAGATTATTCTCTGATAACCAAGAGAGCAAAGAAGCAGCTAAAACCACTCTATTATATGTATTGAAAAATATATTAAAATTACTGCATCCTTTTATGCCGTTTATTACAGAAGAGATTTATTCGTATCTACCTAATATTGATAGTCTCTTAATTAATGCACAATGGCCGGCATATGATAAGAATCTCCTTTTTGAGAAAGATGAATTTGAGATTGAAACTATGATAGAAGCGATTAAATCTATTAGAAATATTAGATCGGAAATGAATATCCATCCATCTAAAAAGTCTGATATATATATTTACACAAATGATAAAAAGTATATCGATACTTTTAAAGGCAATGATGCTATGCTTCACTCATTAGCCAATATACAAAATTCACATCTAACTGACTCGGAATATACAGAAGACGCTATATCAATTATAAAAAGTGGATATAAGCTTTTCATTCCGTTAAAAGGTCTGATCGATTATGAAAAAGAACTGGAAAGGCTTAATAAAGAAAGACAAACTATTGAATCAGAAATAAAAAGGGCTTCTTCTAAATTAAATAACGAGTCCTTTGTTAGTAAAGCTCCTGAAAATGTCGTACAAGCCGAGAAAGATAAACTGGAAAAATATGAATCCCTATTAGCTGATATTAACCAAAGTATTAAAGAGGTTGAAAATAAAAAAAATGAACTATAATGATGCCTTAAAATTTATTGATTCGGATGATAAAAGAGGGCATAATAGGAGTCTCGATACTATTTCGAGACTCCTATTACTACTAGGAGATCCTCAAGATGCTTTAAAATTTATACATTTAACAGGTACAAATGGAAAAGGATCTACTGCAAACTTTATTTCTAGTATCTTAGAATCAGGAGGGTATAAAACCGGACTGTTTACATCACCGCATATTCTTTCTATAAATGAAAGATTTCAGATTAATCATAATCAAATAAAAGATGATGAATTTGCATACTATATTACTAGGATTAAAGATGTTCTACATGAAAATAAGGACTTGAAACCGACATATTTTGAAATTACTGTCGCACTTGGAATGTTGTATTTCAAAGAAAACAATGTAGACATTGTGGTTTTGGAAGTGGGCATAGGTGGCAGAGTAGACCCTACAAATATTATCAAAACAGCAGTTGCCTCAGTTTTTACACCTATTTCAATTGATCATAGAGAAAGATTGGGAAATACAGCAGAAGAAGCTGCTATTGAAAAATCAGGAATTATAAAGAAGAATTCAGTAGTCGTTTCATATTTTAACTCGAATAAAATAAATGAAATCATTAGAAACAAAGCCGAAAGTCAAGATTCTAAAATTTGTTTTTTAGACATGAATGATATAAAAATAATATCCTCTGATTTAAATGGCAGTCATTTTATTTACTCAGGTGAGGAGTACCATATTCGTCAAATTGGAATTCATCAAGTATATAATGCATCTCTAGCCATATTGACTATAAAATCAATTGATTTGAACATCAATGATGATATAATTAAAAATGCCATATCAAATATTCAATGGCCTGCAAGGATGACCATAGAAAAAAAATCACCTATAACCATAATAGATGGAGCTCATAATGAACATGGTTTCGATTCTCTAATTAAGAATATTAATCACATAGATAGGGAAAGACTAATTATCTGTCTAGGTATTATGAAGGATAAAGATATTGGACCTAATCTTAAGGAACTTATAGGCATGGCCGATGTCGTTCTATTCACTAAAATTGAGTATGAAAGGGCAATGCCTGAAAATAAATTAAAAGATTTATTCCCATCTGTCAACTATCATACATTTAGCAAACTTGAGGATGCGGTAGTATTCAGTCAACAAATAGCAAATACTAATGATTTGGTCATATTTACTGGTTCGCTATATATGGCCGGAGAATTAATAAAATTGTTTGAAATTAATAAATAAATTATCCAAATATAGCCATCTCTGATATAATATATTAGAGGTGGTCAGATGGATAGTGTTAGGTTTATAATTATATTTTTATTTATCATGATACTCGTCAGTATTCAATATACTCTTAATAAAATATTGTTGGAATTACGTGAATTAAAAGATATAAGTCGTATCATGAAATCTAAAGAGCGAAAGGCGCAGAAATAATGGAAAAAAAACGAATAATTTTATTTAACGAAAATGAAATTCACAATAGAATTGTCGAATTGGCTAGTGAGATAGATGATTATTATGGCTCTGAAAGTTTTGTTGTAATTTCACTATTAAGAGGTAGCTTTATTTTTGCTTCGGATTTAGTTAGAAGCCTAAACTCCATGGTTACCATTGATTTTATAACAACTTCGTCCTATGATAACGAAAAAATTTCTTCAGGATTTGTTGAAATAGTAAATGATTTAAGAGAAAACATTGCTGACAGACATGTTCTTTTAGTGGATGACATACTAGATTCCGGTAAAACAATGAAATACGTAGTCGATCATCTAGAAAAAAGAAATCCTAAATCGATAAAAACATGTGTCTTACTAGATAAGCCCTCCAGAAGAACCGAAGATATTAAGGCAGATTTTGTAGGTTATGAAATAGAAGATGTATTCATAGTCGGTTATGGACTAAACTATGGGGATTATTATAGAAATGTTCCGTATATTTTCACCTTTGATGATGAGTCTTGATTTAAAGAAAAATAGTATCTTCATAGTAAATCTATTTATATTAATATTAAATATAATTTTTATTTTTATTAGTGGCAAATTAAATTCGATAAATATCTTGTTTGGATTTTTGTTTTACCAATTGTTTTTTTTACTTGTCCCTGGGATAATTTATTTAAAGCATTACAAACTTGATTTAATCAGTTCAATTAAGCTGCACATGATTTCACTTGACATGGTTTTGTACTCCATCACTGTGGTGATTTTTGCATATCCATTGATTGCTATAATCAATTATATTTTTAATAAAGAAACTATACTCATTTGGCAAAACATCTCTTATGAATTTATACAGAATATCAGTATCGGCAGTTGTTTAATAATAATATTAATATACGCAGTAATACCTGCTATCTGTGAGGAGTTTTTCTTCAGAGGAATACTAAGTAAACTATTTAGGAAATATAATTTGTTACCGCGCATCTTGGTTATTTCCCTGATATTCGCCATAATGCACTATAGTTTAAAGAATTTCATTGGTCCATTTCTGCTGTCGGTATTTTTAGTCTACATTTGTGATAGATCGGATTCAATAATTCCGGCTATTATCGGACATTTTGTATATAATTTTATGGGACTCTCAGTGGTCTTATTGTTTTACAAATTAAACAGCACGAATGTAGTTTATATGCCGAAAATTGATTTGCAAGTATTTAGTTTCCTGATTATTATCATAGCAATTCTATTGGTATATCCAGTCTATAAAATCATAGACATTATTGAGTCAAAACATAGACTCAAGGTCAGAATAAGAGAGAATAGTGATGAAATATCCGGACAGATCAGTATCTTAGACTACTATGGGAAAAAATAACTAACTTTTAATAATTACATAAGTTTATTTGAAGAGTTTATTTCTTTCTCTCCAATTTTAATGCTATTTATAGTTTATTTATTTATATCTTTTAACAAAATATAATAACCTATGTAATATTAAATTTAACCATATTATCTAAGAAAAGGTTTGACATTTGTAGTTGTTCTATGTTATAGTAATCACGGTGGCAACAGTCACAATAGTTTTATTTTGAAGGAGTGTATTAAATGGTAAAGGGAACTGTTAAATGGTTCAATGCAACAAAGGGATACGGATTTATTTCTACTGAAGAAGGAGAGGACGTTTTTGTTCACTACTCAGCTTTAGAAGATACAGGTGAATTCAGAACTCTAGACGAAGGACAAGAAGTAGAATTCGAAATTACAGAAGGCGAAAAAGGTCCTCAAGCTTCTAACGTAGTAAAGTTATAATAACATTATAATATTAGAAGTGAGCCCCTTATTTAAGGGGCTTTTATTGTGCTCAAAAAAAGAAGCGAGATCGCTTCTTTTTTTATGAACATTTTTACAAGCAAAAACCCGTTAAACATCAGTTTAACGGGTTTTTTGGAGGCGACACCCAGATTTGAACTGGGGGTAAAGGTGTTGCAGACCTCTGCCTTACCACTTGGCTATGCCGCCATATTGGAGCGGAAGACGAGATTCGAACTCGCGACCCTCGCCTTGGCAAGGCGATGCTCTACCACTGAGCCACTTCCGCAAATAATTAATATCATTTATAGTAGAATAAGGGATTAACCCTTGTAATACTTTATTTAGGCTCCGTTTTTTTCAGAAAGAACTGAAGACTAAGCATCTTCGGATTCATCTTCGCTTTATATCTTTTGCTCGATTCATCTCGAATTCAGCTTATACCACTGAGCCACTTCCGCATACATAGAATTAACAATTAATTTACTTTATGAAATTATACAAACACAAGAGTGTTTAATTTCTTGAAGTATCATTGCTTGCCTATTTAATATACAATAAGCTATAATTTATGTCAAGCGTTAAGAGGTGTAAATTTTATGAAATGTAAAATTAATCCATTTATAACTAAAAAAAATATTAAAACTATATTAATAAGCAATAAAATAAGTGATAAGTTAAGATTATTTATAACAAATTTGAATATTAATATCATTGAGTCTGTAGACAATAAATCATTGCCTAATCCGGTTTCGGATCATCCGGATATGAGCATTCATCCGATTAATTCAAACGTCTTTATGGTTGATGTTAATGTGTTTTCTGATTATCAGGATTTACTATCTAATTATCCCATAGATATTATTCCAAGTAATGATGCTTTAGGGGAGATGTATCCATATGATTCTCTATTAAATGTATCTAGAATAGGTAATTATTTTATACATAATAACTACACTTCAGATGATTTGATTAGGTGGTTTAATAATCTAAAGTTTGAACATTTACCTGTTAAGCAAGGGTATAGTAAATGCTCAACATTAATACTTAATTGTGATACAATAGTAACATCAGACAAAGGTATTCATAAAGCCATAATCTCAAAAGGTTTAAATTCTTATCTTATTCCACCAGGTGGTATAGAACTTAAGGGATATGATACCGGTTTTATCGGTGGCACCGGAGGAATGATTAGCCCTGATACCTTATTACTATCAGGCGATTTAGAGCTTTATGAGCATGGTGAATTCTTGAAGATTATTCTCGATGATCTTAAAATAAAAGCTGTTTATCCAAAAGATGAAAAGCTTGTTGATCTGGGAAGTATTATATTAATAGACTAGGGGAGTGATATTATGACAATTGTAAATCCGTCAATTCTTTCAGGTTTTATGGAATTATTGCCTGAAGATCAAATCTTATTTAATGGAATGAAAAAAAATATTGAAGAATGTTTTAAAAAATATTCTTATTTACCAATCGATACGCCTATTATTGAAAAAACTGAAGTATTGTTGGCAAAAGGTGGAGGAGAAACATCAAAACAAGTTTTTCATATCGAAAGCAGTTCTCGTGATATGGCGTTGAGATTCGATTTAACCGTTCCTCTAGCCAGATATGTTGCAGAACACTATCACGAGCTCGAATTTCCATTTAGAAGATACCATATTGGAAAGGTATATAGAGGAGAGAGGAGCCAAAGAGGAAGATTTAAAGAGTTCTATCAATGTGATATTGATATCATAGGTGACGAAACTCTTGATATAAGAAATGATGCAGAGATTCCAGTAGTTATCTATGATATCTTTAAATCATTACAATTTACTGATTTGAGATTCCATATAAATAATAGGAAAGTCCTTAACGGTTTTTTGAATCACCATGGCATAATGGACTTTACAGCAGTTTTAAGAGCCATAGACAAGATAGCTAAAGTTACCGAAGAAGATATGAGGGAAATGCTTTTTGAAATACTTAATTCTAAAGAAAAGGTTGAAGTTGTACTCGACTTTATAACTTTTAAAGGCTCTAATACTGAAACTATTGAGCATCTAAAAGGTCTTAATATTGATAACCCATTATTTATGGAAGGTGTCGAAGAACTCAGAGATGTATATAAATATATGAGACTTTATAATCTTCCTGACGAGAATATTAAACTGGATATGTCGATTACGAGAGGACTAGATTATTATACCGGAACTGTATATGAAACATTTTTAAATAATTATGAGTCAATTGGAAGTGTTTGTTCAGGTGGTAGGTATGAAGATTTAGCATCCAATTACACCAAAAAGTCATTGCCAGGTGTTGGAATAAGTATAGGTTTAACCAGACTATTTTATCAGTTAAAAGATGCTGATTTGATAAATTTACCGGTAAAACCTGTATCGGATGTTATTGTTTTTCCAATGGAGAACTGCTACGAAAGAGGTATAGAAGTTCTAAATGAATTAAGAAATAACGATATTATAGGTCAAGTCTATTTCGAAGAGGGAAAATTTAGAAAAAAACTATCTTATGCAAACAAGCTTAATATTCCGTATATTATTATCATAGGAGAAAATGAGTTGAATGATAATACTGTATCTTTGAAAAACATGACAACAGGCGAACAAAATACTGTATCACTTGAAGAAGCTATAAAAGTCCTCAAATCATAGATTACCAAAAGCTTATAGCTTAAATCTGTTGAGAATTATTCATTAAATTGATATAATAATTATGATATTAAATGCCAAGGAGGTATTAAATGATTTCACCTAATGATTTTAGAAAAGGTATGACATTTGAAATGGACGGAGACGTATTTCAAGTTATAGATTTCCAACATGTAAAGCCGGGAAAAGGCGCAGCATTTGTTCGTGCGAAAATAAGATCTGTCATGAGTGGAGGGACCAGAGACACCACTTTTAATCCGAGTGACAGATATCCACTAGCTCGAATTGAAAACAAAGAGATGCAGTACTTATACAATGACGATCAACTCTACTACTTTATGGACAATGAAACATATGAACAATTACCTATTGATAAAGTTTTAGTCGAAGAAGCTATGCAGTATATAAAAGAGAATGATACTGCTACAATTAGATTTTATCAAGGTAAGGCTTTTGATGTAAGTCCACCGAACTTTGTAGAATTGGAAGTTGTTGAAACTGAACCGGGAGTAAAAGGTGACACTGCAACAGGAGCTACAAAATCAGCTAAGGTTGAAACCGGTGCAGTACTACAAGTTCCGTTATTTGTTAATAATGGAGACATAATAAAAATAGATACTCGTACAAATGAATATCTATCAAGAGTTTAATAATATTAGGGGGTAAAAATGGATTATTTATATCAAAGAATTTCTTATCTAAGAGGTTTGGCAGACGGTTTAGAGCTTGAAAATGCTTCTAAAGAGGGTAAAGTTCTAGTACAGATTATTGAAACTTTAGAAGAGATGGCTGAAGCTATGGAAGATCTATACGAAGCTCAAGATGAATTAGAAGAATATGTAACTTATGTAGATGAAGATCTTGCTGACATGGAAGATGAGATTTTCGGAATAGACGAAGATTACGATGATTTGGACCTAGACGATGAGTTTTATGAGTTTGAAGATGATATGGAATATTATAATCAGGACGAAGACGAATCAAATGAATAAAATTAGCAAAAGAGGCGTAAATACGCCTCTTTTACAATCTTGTCTAGACTTTGTAACAATTGAAAAATTATACAAAATCTGATACAATATACAAAAAAGAGGAGGATTATTATGAATAAAAATGGCACTGTCAAAATTTCAAATTTTATTATAATAAAAATTGCTGGTTTAGCTGCTTTAGATATTGAAGGTGTTCATGAAGTTGTGGGCTTTAATGAAGATTCGTTCTCTTATACTAAACAATCAGCAGACAATAAAGGAATAAAAATGGAAATAATCGATAATAAAATATATCTTGAGCTAACTCTTTTGATTGATGTAAATCATAATATACCAAAAGTTGCAAAAGATGTTCAAGAAGCAATTATCGATCAAGTAAGAACTATGACCGGTTTAGAGGTAGTAGAAGTTAATTTAATTATTAATGGCATAGTTTAATAAAACGATTGGAATTTACTAATGAGTAGAAAAGACGCTAGAGAATTTGTAATGAAGTATATGTACCAAATGGATATAAATCAAGAATATAACTTAAATGATTTAGAACTTTTATTGGAAGAAGAAAAGATAGATTTAGATGATAGAGAATTTATAGACAAGTCATTAAATCTTTTAATCACCAATGTAGATAATCTTGATACAATTATTGAGAAGTTTTTAAAAGGATGGACAACTAGTAGGATACCGCGAATTGACTTGGCAATTCTAAGAGTTGCCATTAATGAAATAAACAACCTTGAAGATATACCTGTAGGGGTATCTATAAATGAAGCTGTAGATATGGCCAAAAGGTACTCTACTGAAGAATCCTATAGGTTTATTAATGGAGTCTTAGGTTCATATTATAGATCCTTAGAAGATAAAAAATGAGTATATCGATTACAGTCAGTCAATTAAGCAATTATATTTCCAGTCTACTGAAAAGAGAGTCATTTCTCTCAAATATAACAGTAGAAGGAGAAGTATCTAATCTTGCTAACTCAGGTGGAAATATTTTTTTTAATCTAAAGGATGAAAAAGCCTCTCTAAGATGTATTGTGTTTAGAAATTATAGTTTAAACTTAACTGATAAGATTTCTGACGGTCAACTCATTAAAGCTACAGGTTCAATTGCTACTTATGCCTTAGGCAGTTCATACCAATTGATAGTTAGAGATGTAGAAACCGGTGGTGATGGGAAATTATATCAGAATTTCTTAAAGTTAAAAGAAAAATTACAAAGAGAAGGAATTTTTGAACCCGGTATTAAGAAAACCATCCCACAAATTCCTTCAAAAATCGGTTTGATTACTTCACTGAACGGAGCTGCATTAAGGGATATTTTAAATGTTATAAAAAGGAGATACCCAATTTGTGAACTTTATTTATATCCTGCTTCAGTACAAGGCATAAATGCTGTTCCCGAGATTATAGAAGCTCTTAATTTTTTTGACAACAATAATTTAGTGGAGTTTGTTATTATTTCACGTGGTGGAGGATCATTTGAAGATCTTAATGAGTTTAATAATGAAGATTTAATAAGGTTTATCCATAAATCGAAGATACCTGTGGTGTCGGCAATAGGACATCATGTAGATTCAACTCTTACAGACTTTGTATCCGATATAGTGGCAGCAACTCCTACTGAATCAGCTGAGCTGGTAGCTCCGGATATACAGAATTTAAGAAGTGAACTGGAATTTCTTAACCAAAGATTAATTAATGCTATTGTATCGAGAATTAATAATGAATACAACCAATATGAGTACATTGAAAAAGAATTGAAGTTTAATTCACCCATATTAAAACTAGAAAATAAAAAAACAGATTTAGATATACGCCTAAAAGATTTAACGAACTTAATAACGCGAAACATTTTTATTAAGAATAACAGTTTGGAAACATTGTACAATAAATTAAGATATTATGACAATAAACAGATGCTCGATAAAGGGTACAGTTTAACTTTATCTAATGAAGAAATTATAGATAGTATAGACAAAATAAAAATAGGAAATAAGGTTGATATTTATCTGAAAGATGGCAGTTTCACTGCCGAGGTTATTTCAAAGGAGTCTAAATGAAAATAGAATTAATCGATTACGAAAAAAATTTGAACAGATTAATGGAGATAGTAAGACTTTTAGAAGATGAGAACCTGCCTTTAAAAGACAATATCAGTTTATATAACGAAGGCTTGGAACTTTATATTTCCCTAAAAGACGTACTGGATACAGAAATAGGGAACTTAAAAGTATACAAAGACGGAAAATTTGAAAGTATGGGTGGTTATCAAATTGATTAATAAGTATAAAAATATAATTGAAGAATCTCTTGTTGCTCTTTGTGATAATATTCATAGAGATAATGGATTAAAAGAGTCAATTACCTATAGTGTATTATCAGGTGGTAAGAGATTAAGACCAATTCTAATGCTAACTTCGTATTCTATGTATAATACTGAATATGATGATGTACTTAGCTTTGCTTTGGGAATTGAATTAATCCATAATTACTCATTGATACATGATGATTTGCCATCTATGGATAATGATGATTATCGTAGGGGTTTACAAACCGTTCACAAGAAGTTTGACGAAGCAACTGCCATATTAACAGGCGATGCTTTGCTCACTCATGCATATACGATTATGTTAAATGACACTCTAAATACAAAAGACTTTGATTTACGCGATAGAAAACTAAAAGCCATGAATTTGATTTCCAAGCGATCAGGCATTGATGGAATGATACTCGGTCAGGTAATAGATATTGAGGATGGACTTTTGTCTTTAGACGAACTCATCAATATGTACAACAGAAAAACTTCTGACTTGTTCAATGCTGCTTTAGTATCAGGTTCTATTATTGGTGGAGCTTCAGATATTGAACAGAAGTACATCAGTGATTTTGCTTACCATTTGGGTTTGATGTTCCAAATCTTAGATGATTTGATGGACTATGAAAGAGATATACAAATAGGAAAAATTACCGTTGTCACTTCTCTTGGAATGACAGAAGGTAGGCATCTTGCAGAAATGCATTATAATGAAGCTTTAAACTGCTTAAAACAATTATCGATAGTATTCAAAAGAGATACTGAAGAATTAAAACAAATATTAATGTATATAAATGATAAGTAAAGGTATCATTTATCATTCGGAGGGACAATGAAGAAATAT
This sequence comes from Peptoniphilaceae bacterium AMB_02, assembly GCA_036321625.1. Lineage (NCBI taxonomy): Bacteria > Bacillati > Bacillota > Tissierellia > Tissierellales > Peptoniphilaceae > Microaceticoccus > Microaceticoccus formicicus. The sequence goes on along the minus strand of CP143259.1, from coordinate 1,158,407 downwards.
ACTAGACAAAGATTGATATTAGATTTAATTGAAGAAAACATAATTCAAACTCAGGAAGAATTGTCGGATTACCTTAAAGACAATGGTGTAAGAGCAACACAGGCAACAATCTCCAGAGATATAAAAGAGCTTAGAATCTCTAAAGTTCAAACTTCTGACGGAGATTATAGATATGCCATTATTGACACAGTTCATGATTCACTAAATGAAAGACTAGAAAAAATATTTAGATCTGCTGTATTATCAATAAAAAGAAATGAAGATTTAATTATAGTAAAGACAATATCTAATACTGCTACAGTTTGTGGACTTGCAATAACGAATGCAAAATTAAAAGGTATTACCGGAATTATAACCGGTAATGATACTATCTTTATAGCTGTTGATGATAAAACACAAATTGATTCAATAATTGACTCAATTAAATCCATAGTGAAATAAAATGCTGAATGAAATCTTTATATCAAATTTTGCAATTATAGAACGAACCTGTGCAAATTTTGAAAACGGACTCAATATAATAACAGGTGAAACCGGAGCAGGGAAGTCTATAATTATTGAAGCTGTTGAATTACTGCTCGGTGCTCGAGCTAATAAAGACTTGATTGGAAGCTACTCGGATTCTGCTGTAGTCGAAGGAGTCTTTAATTTAAGCGAAAATATTAGAACACGTTTGCATGAAGAGTTTGGTATTGAGGTACTTGAAGATTTCGTAATTGTAACAAGAGAAATATATAAAAACGGAAAATCAATAGCTAGAATAAATGGTAGACAAACTAATTTATCAACCATTAAAGATATTATGAGTTCAGTTATTGATATTCATTCACAACATAGCAGTCAAATTTTATTAGATAAGAAGAATTATATTGAGATTATTGATTCATTGGCTGACGATAAGTTTGACGAAGAACTTTCAAAGCTTGATTTACTGCTTAGTAATAAAAGAGAAATTCTAAGAGAAATTGATAAACTTGATATTGACCCTTCTGAAACACAGAGAAGAATTGACGTTTTACAATATCAAATAAGTGAAATTTCCTCTTTTCATCTTGATAACCTAAACTTTGACGAGGTTGTCATTGAGCATAGAAAATTATCTAATAGTCATGATATTTCTAAATCAATGCAAAAGATAAAATCATTTTTTCTCTCAGAAGGTTACGATTCAAAAGATATAAGTTCATTGGTATCCTCTTCAATTGGGGAACTGAATTCAATTCTTAAATATGATGACTCATTAAACTCGATATTGAAGCAATTGGTGGACTTAGAATCTATTGTCAATGACTTAAAATTTGAAATAATAGATTATCACGATAGTTTATCTGATAATGAAGAAAGACTATTCGAGCTGGATTCTATTATTACATCTATTGAGAACCTGAAGAGAAAATACGGAGATTCCATCGAAAAAATTCTCTCTTTTGAACAGGAAGCACGTAAGGAATTGGATTCATACCAAAAAAAAGATGAAAATTTAATTAATTTAAAGCTTCTACTTAAAGACATTGAGAACAAAATTCACACAAAAGCAAAACATATTTCTGATATAAGAAAAGCCAATGCTTCCAAAGTTTGAAAAAGCAATACAAAGCGAATTAAAACAGTTAAATTTTGATAATTCAATTTTTAAGGTTGTTTTTTCTGAAAAAAATATAATAGATAAAAAAGGTATGGATGACATCAACTTTTTGGCATCATTTAATTTAGGTCAAAACCCCAGATCCCTTTTTGATATAGCTTCGGGAGGAGAATTATCCAGGTTTATGCTGGCACTAAAGATAATTACTGCTGAAAAAGATACAATCGATACTTTAATTTTGGATGAAATTGATACAGGCGTCAGTGGTATAACAGCACAAGTTGTCGGTGAAGTTATATCCAAACTTGCTCAAAATTATCAAATTTTACTGGTTACCCATTTACCGCAAATTGCGGTTAGAGGTAAGCATCATATTTTAATAGATAAATACACCGAAAACGGTCTAACAAAAACATCTCTAAAGGTCCTAAATTACGACGAGAGAATTAATGAAGTCGCTAGACTCATCGGTGGTAAAAATATAACAAAATCTGTATTAGCTAGCGCTACCGAACAACTAAATAGCGCACAAAAAGAGTAGTATTAAGGAGTTAGTATGTATTACGAAGAAAAAACAATGAAATCAGAACGTGTCTATGAAGGTAAAATATTGAACCTGAGAGTGGACACGGTCGAGTTACCAAATAGAAAATATTCTAAAAGAGAAATAGTTGAACACGGAAGCAGTGTAGTTATAATACCGATAATGGACGATAATTCCGTACTAATGGTTAAACAGTACCGTAAAGCCATCGATAAAGTTGTTCTTGAGTTTCCTGCCGGTTTGGTAGAGTCAGGTGAAGACCCGAAAGAAGCTGCTCTTAGAGAACTACAAGAAGAAGTCGGATATACTGCTAATAAAATAGAATATATTTATGATTTTTATACATCACCTGGATTTACAGATGAAAGAATCAATGTTTTTGTTGCAAGTGACTTAATTCCGTCCGACATGGTCTGTGATGAAGATGAATTTTTAGAGATAGTCAAAATAGATTTAAATGAATTAATAGAAAAACTACACAATTATGAATTATTTGATGCTAAAGCAATTATCGGTGCACAATATTTAGAGATTTTAAGGAATAAAAATGAATCTAAGTAATCTCAATATAGAGACAATTATCGTCACAGCTGTAGCACTATTAATTACTATCGTACTCCATGAACTTGCTCATGGTTATATGGCATTAGCACTTGGTGATGATACTGCTCAGAGGATGGGTCGATTAACCTTAAATCCTCTTGCACACCTTAATTTACCTGGCGTTTTATCATTGCTAATATTTAAATTCGGTTGGGCAAATCCAGTACCGATAAACTTTAATCGACTTAAACCTCGCCGTTTGGGCATAATATTAGTTTCTATTGCAGGAGTAAGTATGAATCTTGTATTAGCTTTCTTTGCCTCTTTCGGATATGTATACACACTGTATCATAAAAGTAATGTTTTGTTTTCAGAGTTTTTCGCTCTATTACTTATATATAACATTTCTTTTGCAGTGTTTAATTTATTGCCATTACCGCCACTGGATGGTTCAAAACTTGTAGTTTCGTTTTTCCCAACGCAATTTCAAGTTAAATTTTACATGTATGAAAAATACTTTTATTTCTTACTTTTGTTTTTAGTTTTTACAAGGACAATTAATACGATTATCGGTCCAGTTGTTCAAACTATTTTTAGAATTTTTGTAAATATAGCAGCAGGTTTTATAATAAAATGATTGAAGTAAATATTGAAAAATATGAAGGTCCTATGGACCTTCTCTTAAAGTTGATAGAAAAGAATAAAATAAATATATATGATATACCAATTAAAGAAATTACAGAACAGTATATCAATCATATTGAAAAAATAAGTACCGATGCAAAAAATATCGCTGAGTTTATCGTAATGGCTTCAACTCTTTTGGAAATAAAATCAAAATTATTAATACCTAATTTAGACGATGAAGAGGAAGAGAGTGATCCCAGAGATGAACTTGTTCAAAGGCTAATTGAGTACAAGAAGGTAAAACTGATTTCAACCTTCTTAAAAGACTTGCAAGAAAAATCGAGCTTACAATTATCAAAGCTTAGGGAAGAGAGCATTAGAACAGAAACAATAAATATAAATTTAGAAGAAGATATAAATATTTTAAAAGACGTTTTTACTGAGCTTTTAAAAAGATCCAGTTTTAAAGATGATGAGATTATTTTCGATCAGGAGATAATCAATAGAGATGAGTATGTCATTGAGGATTATATCAGTAAGATTACAAAACTGGTAAGAAAATCAAAAAAAATCAGCTTGAGTTCACTTATTAAAAGTGATTCTTGTAAGCAAGAAGTTATCACCATCTTTATAGCTATTCTGGAATTGGTAAGACAAAACAGAATCAAAGCGGATCAAAATAAGGATGAGATATCTTTGAGGTATGTAGAATATGAAGATGAATGATAGAGAATATAAGTCAATAATTGAAGCGCTACTATTTTTTTGGGGAGATCCTCTTTCAATTGAGAGTATATCAGAAATACTTGAGATTACAAAAACGCGAGCTACAACTCTCATGGAAGAGCTAATCGATGAATTTCAAAATAATCAAAGGGGAACTTGCATTAAAAAAATAAATAATAGCTACCAATTAGTAACTATTTCCAGTGCCAATCAGTATATAAAAAAACTTATGATTGAAGAAGATGAAAAACAGCTATCCAATTCTGCTATGGAGACTCTATCAATTATAGCTTATAAGCAACCTGTAACGAGGGTTGAGATAGAATCAATACGAGGGGTAAAGAGTAATAGCAGTATAAATACCCTTTTAGAAAGAGGTCTCATAAAAGAACTAGGAAAGCTGGACAGAATCGGTAGACCAATAATATATGGAACGACAGATGAATTTTTAAGGGTTTTCGGATTGGAAAATATCGAAAAATTACCGAATATAAATGCTATAGATCAAATCAGTGCAACGGATAGTGATATTAATGAGACTTAATAAATATATTGCAAGATCGGGCTACTGTTCAAGAAGAAAAGCCGATGAATTAATCTTTGATGGTTTAGTCACTGTGGATGGTCAAGTATGTAGTAATCCTGCAACTCAAGTAGAACCATCAGTTAATGAAGTTAGAGTATCGAATAAAATTATTAATCTTATTCATAATAACGATTATTTAATGCTAAACAAACCTATTGGTTATATGTCATCACTTAATGATCCACATTATGATAAATTTGTTATAGACCTACTTCCGGAAAAGTACAATACTGTTTATCCTATAGGCAGATTAGATGTCGATTCACATGGACTGCTTTTGTTAACTAATGATGGCGATCTAACTTATAAATTAACTCACCCAAAAAACAATATAGTTAAAGAGTATATAGTGTCTATCGATAAAAAACTTAATAGCGAGGATTTAAAAAAACTTGAAAGCGGAGTTATGATTGACAATAAATATATCTGCAAAGCAAAAATTAAAGTACATCCAAGTAAAAATGGTTTCCGATATAGAGTTTATATATCCGAGGGCAGGAACAGACAAATCAGAAAGATGTTTGCAGCCTTAGGTTATGAGGTTATTGATTTAATGAGAGTTGCTATTGAAGAATTGTCCATTGGCGATTTAAAAACCGGTGAGTTTCGACTTTTAACTGAATCTGAAATAAAATACCTGGAGGATTTATAATGTACCAAGTAAGACTTGCGAAGTTAGATGAAATATACGAAATAGTCAATGATAAAGGTTTTACCTTTGATTTAAACATAGAATTTAAACCGAAATTCTATGTATTGATCAAAGATGATATGATGATTTCATTTGCTTTTATCAATTTTTGTGATGAATATGCAATCATAGAACATCTATCATGCAACTCACTAAATGATGAGGAGATAGACTTTTTTATAAGATCACTAAATTATACCTTAAGTGTAAAATATACAAAGATATTCACAAGAGAATACTTCAAAGATTTTACTATACCAACATCTCATGAGGATTTGTTTGTACTGGATGTTAAAACTTGTAAAGGATGTAAGCATGGATAGTATCCTTCAACCAAATGCAACCGAACTAATGTATTTTTTATTAGATAATTACAGTTTAGATGTCAATATAATCGTGGACATGACCCTAGGTAACGGGAATGATGCATTTAAGCTACTTACTAAGTATCCTGATGCATTTTTATTTGGATTTGACATACAAGAAAATGCAATAAATAATAGTAAAAAGTATTTATCAAAAGAGCATTCTAAGGCGAGATATAAATTAATCCTAGACGATCATATGAATGTCGGTAAATATCTTAATTCAAAAGTTGACCTGGTCATTTATAATTTAGGTTATTTGCCCGGGGGAGATAAAAGCATTAAAACCTCTTCAATATCAACTATTACAAGCTTAAATACCATCTTGAAAGAATTTTTGAATAAAAATGGACTGGTTTTCATAACCGCATATACCGGTCATGCAGGTGGAGAAAAGGAGTACTCTGACTTAATTGAATTTATTAACGGATTGGATCAAAAGCAGTTCAATGCTATGAACTTTAATTTTATTAACCAAAAGAATCATCCGCCAAAACTCATCGCAATAGAAAGGCTCAACTGATGAAAACAATAACAATTATAGGCAGCGGTCCGGCAGGTATGTTTGCTGCAATTAATGCCAAAACTAAAGACAATAAAGTCATAATCTTGGAATCCAATGATAGATTAGGAAAAAAACTTGCAATAACTGGCAAAGGCAGGTGTAATCTTACAAATAGTTCCTATATTGGAGACTTTATATCTCAAATTATATCCAATAGTGAATTTATGTATGGTCCATTTTTTACTTTTACTAATGAGAATTTAATTGATTTTTTTGAAACAAATGGATTAAAGCTGAAAACTGAAAGAGGGGATAGAGTCTTTCCGGAAACGGATAGTGCCTTTGATGTAATTGATGTATTAAGGAAAGAACTCAATAAAAGAAAGATTGAAGTTGTGTTCAATACAAAGGTAACCGGAATTAATAAGACCGGTGATAATTTTATAATAAATACAAATGATGGAGAATTTATTTCTGATATCTGTATTATCGCAACCGGAGGCATGTCATATTCTAGAACCGGATCGGATGGTTCCGGATATGAATTAGCAAAAAGTCTTGGACATGAAATCATTAAACCGCTTCCTTCTTTAGTCCCAATTGAAATAAAAGAAAAATGGGTAAAATCTCTTACAGGTGTTAGTCTTAAAAATGTTGAATTGTCATTAGTAGAAAATAATAAAGAGATATACTCTGAATTTGGAGAGATGATATTTTCACACTATGGTATATCTGGTCCAATAGTTCTAACTCTTAGTAATCATATTGAACCTAAGCATGATTACGAATTTTATTTGGATTTAAAGCCCGCTTTGGCCGAAGATATTTTGGATAAAAGAATATTAAGGGATTTTGAGAAATATAAGAATAAAGCTATTAAAAATGCACTTTCTGATTTGACAATAAGTTCTTTAATACCGATAATTCTCGAACTGTCTGGAATAAATCCCGACAAACCGGTACATCAGATTTCAAAGGCCGAACGAATCAGTTTGTTGAAAGTTTTTAAGTCTATGAAAATGACTTTTAGTTCTTTAAGACCTATTGACGAAGCTATTATTACGCGTGGCGGAGTAAATGTTAATGAGATTAATCCCTCTACCATGGAAAGTAAGATAGTAGCAGGATTATACTTCGCCGGAGAAATTATTGATGTAGATGCAAATACAGGCGGTTATAATTTACAAATTGCTTTTTCAACCGCTTATGTCGCCGGAACACATTCGAAAGGAGATAATAATTAATGACAGCAATAACTATAGATGGTCCATCAGGTGCCGGTAAGAGTACAATAGCTAAAAAACTAGCAAATAGACTAGGATATGAGTATTTGGATACCGGTGCAATGTACCGTTATATCACACTTTATTTAATAAATAATAAGATAGATTTAACAAATAAAGACCTGGTATGTAAACTGATACAGAAAAATGGAACTCTAAAAGATGAGTTTAAACTCTTGGATTCTGAAACCAATATGGATATAAGATCAAAACAAGTAACCAGAAATGTTTCTCTGGTTTCTAGTTATGATTGTGTTAGAACATTTTTAGTTGAACTTCAAAGAGAGATTTCCGATAATACTGATATAGTTTTAGACGGAAGAGATATAGGATCAGTTGTGCTTCCTAATGCTGAATTTAAGTTTTACTTAACGGCCAGCGAACAAGAAAGAGCGAGAAGAAGACATCTTCAGTATAAGGATTCCAGTTCAGATACCTATGAAGAGATTTTAAAAGATATCATACGAAGAGATGCTTATGATATGAATAGAGAAATCTCACCACTTGTGATACCGAAGAACGCAACAATAATCGACTCTACAGATTTAACAATAAAGGAGACCATTGATAAAATGCTAGGTTGTATATTAGGAGAAAACAATGCTATATAATGTTTTAGTTTTTATCATATCGATTATAGTAAAAATAGTATTTAGAGTTAAAATACATGGTAATAATAAACTTCCTGAAGGTAGATTAATACTTTGCTCTAATCACAATAGTCTGCTAGATCCTGTAATTCTTGCAGTTACAACTAATAGGCAATTATCCTTTATGGCAAAAAAAGAACTTTTCGAAAATAGTTTTACAAATTGGCTATTTAGAAAAATTGGAGCTTTTCCTGTCGATCGAAGTAAAGCAGATTTTAAAGCTATAAAAGATGCACTTGGAATTCTAAAAAACGATAAAGTCTTGGGAATATTTCCTGAAGGAACAAGAGTTACTACGGTTTCATTAGATAATATAAAACCGGGAGTAGGCTTGTTAGCCTCAAGAGGAAAAAGTGATATTCAACCGGTAAATATTGTCACTGATTACAAGTTTTTTTCAAGAGTCGATGTCTTTTTTAGAGATATAATTCATATTGAAGATTATGATTTAAGCGCTGAGAACATAAATCAGCATATTTCAGAAGACATTTATAAAGCAATATATAAGATTGAGGAATAGGTAATGATAATTAAAATTGCAGATAATGCAGGTTTTTGTTTCGGAGTCAAAAGAGCGGTAGAAATGACAGAAGATACACTGTCCGAATATAAAGATGTTTATATTTCCGGGGATTTAGTTCACAATCGCCATGTAACAGAAAAAATGGCTGAGAAGGGATTAATGCAATACGATCAAGATATTCCAATCAATAAGCATGTAATTGTCAGGTCACATGGCGCTTCAGTCAGTGATAAAGAATTACTAAGAACAAAAGGAAATACTGTGATTGATTGTACTTGTCCTGTACTTTTAAGTATATATGATAAGATAATAGATCATTATAATAATGGTTACCAAATTGTGATTTTCGGTTCCCGAGAACATCCAGAAATTATTGCACTAAATGGACATGTTTCGAATTCTGCCATCATTGTAGAAAACGAAGAAGAAGCCTTGAAGATAAAAAATCTAGAAAAAATTTATTTAATTTCACAAACTACGAATATATTTGATAATTTTAAGAGAATATCTGATATAATAGTAGATAATAATAACAATGTTATTGTCTCCAACACTATTTGTAATGCTACCAAAAAAAGACAAGATTCATGTATGGAACTGTCCAAAACGGTAGATGCAATGATTGTAATTGGAGGAAAAAACAGTTCCAATACTAAAAAGCTCTATAATATTGCAAAAGAGCATTGTAAACACACATATTTGATAGAATCTTACGAAGACCTTGATTTATATGAGTTTATTAAGTACAATAGTATTGGGATAACAGCGGGAGCATCTACTCCTAGCTGGATTATAGAGGAGGTCGCAAATTTTATGGAAAACTATAGTAAAGACGAGTTTATGGAGCAAGTTGACGGTAGTATGACGAGGATCTACCCGAAAGATATCGTAAAGGGAGAAATCATCTATGTTACAGACGATGAGGTTATAGTTAATATTAACTATAAATCTGATGGTATCGTAAAGCTCGATGAACTTTCAACAGATCCAGATGCAAAACCAAAAGATTTATTTGAAGAAGGTCAAGAAATTGAAGTCTATGTTATCAAACTAGATGATGGTGACGGTAATGTAGTATTGTCAACAAGAAGAGTTGAAGGTCTTAAGAATTGGCAAAAATTACTTGATTCCTACAAAGCAGGAGAAACCGTAACTGTACATGTAACCAAGGAAGTAAAAGGTGGTTTATTGGGTACTGTTATGGGAATAGTAGCATTTTTACCGGGTTCTCAAATTACAACTACTTTTGTACAAGATTTAAAACAATTTATCGGTCAAGATATGGAATGCCGTATCATAAGTGCTGATGAGAAAAAACGTAGACTAGTAGTGTCAAAAAGAGTTATTGAAGAAGAGGAAAACCAAAAGAAAATAGATGCCATTTGGGATACTCTTGAAGTAAATAAAGTAGTTACAGGTAAAGTTGCTAGATTAACCGATTTTGGAGCTTTCGTTGATCTTGGTGGCGTTGACGGACTTGTTCATGTATCAGACATTTCTTGGAATAGAATTAAACATCCAAACGAAGTACTAAATAAGGATGATGAAATAGAAGTTATTGTTCTTAGAAAAAATAAAGAGAAAAATAGAATTTCATTGGGTTATAAACAATTGCAAAAGAAACCTTTTGAATCATTCCTTGAAAACAATGCTGTTGGGGATATTGTAGAAGGTACAGTTGTTAATCTTGTTGATTTCGGTGCATTCATTAGACTAAGTGAAGGTGTTGAAGGACTTGTCCATGTTTCACAAATCAGTGATGAGCATGTTGAAAAACCATCTGATGAATTAAATATTGACGACAAGGTTGAAGTTAAAATCCTTGATATAGATCCTGAAGAAAAGAGAATTGCATTAAGTATAAAGGAAACTAAAGAACCTTCAAAGGATGTAAAAGCACCAGTCCAAGAAGAACAAAAGAAAACTCAAAGACCTAGAAGAGAAAAAAGAGATGATTCTTTTGAGAAGGTTGAAGGTTTTAGAAATCAAGAACTTGATACAAGTATCGGAGCACTGTTAGACTTTGATAATTTAACAGAAGAAGAGTAATTTTAATTTGAATTTAAATCTGTGATAAAGACAAGTTAGTTAACTAATTTGTCTTTATTTACATTATTTTATAATCTACTAAACTACTGTATTGAAAGGTATATGATGGAAACTAAAAAATATATAATTAAAACATATGGTTGTCAAATGAATGAGCATGACTCTGAAAGAATGTCATATATGCTTCATAATTTAAACTATATAGAGACAGACAAATACGATGATGCTGATTTAATCATATACAATACATGCATTATTCGAGAAAATGCAGAATTAAAAGTCTATGGTCATGTGGGAGCTATGAAAGCTCTAAAAGAAAAAAATCCGAATCTAATTATTGCTGTGTGTGGATGTATGATGCAGATTGATGAAGCCAGGGAAGTTATTAGAGACAAATTCAAACATGTTGATATAGTATTCGGAACAAAAAATCTTTCATCGCTGCCGTATTTATTAAATCAGTATTTAACATATAACGAAAGAGTTATCGATGTTGAAGATGTAGATGATATAGATGAACTTCAAAAAGCTATAAGAAAAGACAAGCATTCTGCTTATATAAATATAATCTATGGATGTGATAATTTCTGCAGCTATTGTATAGTTCCTTATACCAGGGGAAGGGAAAGCAGTAGAAGTGAATCGAGCATCCTAAAAGAAATAACACAACTAGGAGAAGAAGGATACAAGGAAATTACCCTACTTGGACAAAATGTTAATTCGTATGGTAAGAATTTACATCCATGTACAAACTTTCCCTCACTATTAACCAATATAAGTAAAATTGACAGTATTGAAAGAATAAGATTTATGACCAGTCATCCTAAAGATTTAAGTGATGAATTAATAGAAATCATGAAAAATACAGAGAAGATATGTAAGCATATTCATCTGCCTCTTCAATCGGGATCGACTAGAATCCTAAAAGAAATGAATCGAAAATATACTGCTGAACAGTATCTAGAAAAAATAGTTAAACTTAGGGAAGCTATTCCTGATATAGCAATTACTACAGATTTGATAATCGGTTTTCCTGGAGAAACAGATGAAGATTTCAATGATACTATGAATATGATTGAAAAAGTTCGTTTCGATCAAGCATTTATGTTTAAATATTCCAGAAGAATAGGAACCACAGCAGCAAAAATGAATAACCAAGTAGATAAGGATATTACCTCAGAGAGATTCCAAAAACTTTTGGATAGAGTTAATGACATTTGCTACGAGAAGAACTCTGAGTATCTAAATACAGTTCAAAAAGTGCTCGTAGAAGGCACGAGTAAAAATGATACATCTACATTAACCGGACGTACTGACACCAATCGTATAGTTCATTTTAAAGGTCAGGAATCCTATATTGGAGAAATTGTCAATGTCAAAATTACTGATTATAACTCTTTTGCCTTGGAGGGAGAGCTAATTGAATAATATTGACAGATCTAAGTTAACACCGATGATGCAACAATATTTTGATATAAAAGAAAGATTTCAAGATTCCATACTACTATTTAGACTTGGTGATTTTTATGAAATGTTCTTTGATGATGCTCTTACAGCGTCCAAAGTACTGGATATTGTTCTTACTAAAAGAGATTGCGGTCTAGAGGAAAAAGCTCCTATGTGTGGAATTCCTCATCATGTAGCAGATGTTTATATAAATAGACTGGTATCCAATGGTCTAAAAGTTGCATTATGTGAACAGATCGAAGATCCCAGTCTAGCAAAAGGCATTGTAGATAGAGATGTTGTTAGAGTAATTTCGCCAGGAACTATAATAGACAGTGAAATGTTTTCAAAAGAAAACAATTTTTTGATGTGCATATTATTAGATGAGCTCGGCTTAGGTATATCCTATATAGATATTTCAACCGGAGAAGTAAAGTTCACCGAGCTTTATACCGATAAAAATGATATTGTGAATTATCTGGAAAATGAAATCACAAAGGTTAATCCAACAGAAATTATAATCAATGAAGATTCAAAATTAAATAATAATATAGTTAAGTTATTGTCCTCACTACAAGGAATTTTTCTGACATATTATAAGCTGGACTTAAAGTCGCCTGAGGACTATCATAATAAATTAGTCAAATATTTCAAAAAAAGCGTCGTCGAGTCTAAATTTAAAAACAAGCCATTTGCAACTATAAGCATGACTATTCTGCTTGATTATGTATACAAATATCAAAAAAACGAATTGGCGCATATAAATGATCCAATATTTATAAAACCTCAAGACTACTTGGCTATAGATGCCAGAAGCAGATTTAATTTAGAGATCTCTCAAAATCGTACTGACGGTGATTACAGTCTGATTAAAGTATTGGACAAAACCTCAACTCCAATGGGATTGAGAATGCTTAAATCTTGGGTTGAAAATCCACTATTGGATATCTCCAAGATTTTAAAAAGACAAGATGTAATAGATGCTTTCTTAGAAGATCAAAACCTTGCCAATAGATTAGATCTTGTTTTAAAAAACATTTACGATATAGAAAGATTAATAGGTAAACTATCGTTCTCTAGAGCTAATGCAAAAGATTTAATTGCATTAAAGTTATCTATAGAACATTTGCCTATACTGAGAAAATTGTTGATGGAATCAACTATGAAGATTTTAAAATCACATGGAGATACTATCGATGAATTAACTGACATATTTACACTAATATCCGAGTCTATAATTGACGATCCACCTACAAGTATTAAAGAAGGTGGGATGATAAAAGAAGGTTATTCTAAAGAACTGGATGAAATGAGATATACCAGTATCAAGGGTAAAGAAAGATTAGTTCAATATGAGATGGAACAAAAAGAAGATACCGGAATTAGAAGTCTTAAGATAGTATTCAATAAGAAAACCGGTTACTTTATTGATGTTACAAAATCAAATTCCAATCTCGTTCCTGAGAATTACCACAAAGTACAGACTCTTACAAACTCTGAAAGATATACTACCAATGAACTCAAAGTCATAGAAAGTATGATTTTTACAAGTGAAGAAGATACTATAATCCTTGAGGAGAAGATATTTAACGATATTAGAGAGAAAATACTACTTTCTTTATTGAGGATACAAAATGTCTGTCACCAAATCGCGATTATAGATGCACTTTTATCACTGGCTATCATAGCTAAAACAAACAATTATGTTAAACCTAGCTTTAATAATAGCAATACAATCAATATTTTAAAGGGTAGACACCCGATAATCGAGACAATAATTGGAGATTTAAACTTCATACCTAATGATGTGGAAATTGGTGCTGAAGACAATCTCATTCAAATAATAACCGGTCCAAATATGTCCGGAAAATCAACATACCTTAGACAAATTGCGCTTATTGTTATAATGGCTCAGATAGGTTCTTTTGTACCAGCGGAAAGTGCGGATCTGTGTATTGTTGATAAGATATTTACTAGAATCGGCGCTTCAGACAATATCCTCTTTGGTGACAGTACATTTATGGTTGAGATGAAGGAGATGTCGTATATTCTTCAAAATGCAACAAAGAAAAGTTTGATTTTACTTGATGAAGTAGGTAGAGGAACAAGTACATTCGATGGTTTGAGTATAGCATGGGCAATCGTTGAGCATCTAGCTTCTAAAATTAAATCAAAAACACTATTTGCAACTCATTACCAAGAATTAACCCAATTGGACGAAAAATTGTCGCAAGTAAAAAACTTAAGTGTACAAGTCGAAGAAGGAATAGACGGTATAATCTTCCTTCATAAAATAATAAAGGGAAGTTCTAGTCGTAGTTTCGGCATTGAAGTAGCTAGACTGGCTGGATTTCCGGAGACAATCACCAATAGAGCTAAAACTGTATTAAAATCAATTGAAAAGACAAGTTCTTTTGAAATCAATAAAAACAAACTGGACAGCGTACAGGTTGATTTTTCAAGCTACCAGAAAGATGCATTTATAAAATCTATATCTGCTATAGATATAGATCATATATCGCCGATTGACGCTCTAAATAAACTATCTCAAATTATAGACGAATCCAAACTTATTGGAGATGATTTAAATGATTAAATTATTAGATAATGAAACAGTTCAAAAAATTGCAGCCGGAGAAGTCATTGAAAGACCTTCTTCAATAGTGAAGGAATTGGTTGAAAACTCTATTGATGCAGGAGCTAGAAACATTTTGGTAGAGATTAAAAATGGTGGCATAGATAGTATTATAGTCTCGGATGATGGTTATGGTATACCGGAAGATCAAATAGAGCTTGCTTTTAAAAGACATGCAACTTCTAAAATCAATTCTTTTAATGACTTATATAATACTACTTCCATGGGCTTTAGAGGTGAAGCACTGGCCTCTGTTGTAGCTGCTGCAGATGTTGAAATAAAAACCAGAACCGAGGAAGAACAACTTGGAACTAAAGTCGTATTTAAGAACTCTAATATCGTATCCAAAAATAAAATAGCTATGAACAGAGGTACGATTATTAGCGTTTTAAACTTGTTTGAAAGTATCCCTGTCAGGAGAAAGTTTTTAAAATCTGCGGTAGCCGAAGCAAACAGCATAAATGATCTTATGTCTAAACTCGCACTGGGTAATAGAAATATCTCTATCAAGTATATTAGAGATTCGAAAATCATCTTTCATACCATACCTTCCGGCAATCATCTTGCTTCGATTTCAGATGTACTTGGTGGTAATTTTACAGAAAGTTTTGTTGAAATCAACGGGAGAACAGATAATTATACTTATACCGGATTTGTTACTGATAATAGATACTACAGAGGGAATAGAGCCCTTCAATACATCTACGTTAATGGTAGATATATTGAAGAAAACGAAATCAGTAGAACTATTGAAAAACAATATCGTCACCTAATACCTAATGGTAAATTTCCTGCTTTTCAATTGTTTATTGAAACAAATCCCAATAATATTGACGTCAATGTGCATCCTAATAAACAAATCATCAAGTTTAGACAAATCGATGAACTATTATCTCAATTAGAACTATCGGTTAAAGAGGCACTGATTCCTAAACAGCTTAAACAAGTTACTGGCTTTCAAAAAAACACTGCTCAGAAAACTGAACTATTTAGTGATTATAGTAAAGTTGACAAATACAAGGACCTTTTAGATAAATATAATAAAGAGGATAAATTCTATATAGAAGAAAATAATTACGATAACGAGCTACCACAGGATGAAGATTTAGATGAAATTCAAGTAGAAGAAGTTGTCCTTGATTTAGAAGCAAGTCAGGAAACAGTTACCGAAGAGTACCCAATTGAAGTAACAATAGAACAAATAGATATTATTAGTAATATAGACAGCGAAACAACGGATATCCCTTTTAATGAAGATTTAAATAATCTGAACTACAAAGGCACTATTTTTGATACCTATCTCTTATTTGAAAATTATAATACCAAGTCACTGATTATTATGGATCAACATGCAGCACATGAGAGAGTTATGTACGAAAAATTATTGTGTGAAATAAATCAAAACTCAGTAGACAGACAACCTCTACTCACACCGATAATGCTAAATATTACTTCATCCGACTATGATTTATTCTCGGAATTTGCAAGTGAATTTGAAAAGACGGGTTTTTTTATCGATGCTATGGGAACCGGTACAATTCTTATAAGAGAGGTTCCTATTCTAGGTGTAGACGTCGATTATAAGAGATTGTTTACGGATATTATTGATGCTTTGAGATCTGAGAAAACTGCAAATTCACAGTATATTTTAGAAATCATCATAAAAAAATCATGTAAAACAGCTATAAAATCAGGTGATAGGATATCTAAAGAAGAAGTTGAGATGCTGATAGAACTCTTGAGTAAATGCGATAATCCTCTTAGTTGTCCTCATGGAAGGCCAACTTATATCGTATATTCTCAAAACTTGTTGGAGAAGGAGTTTTCCAGAATAAAATGAAAGATACCAATAAGTTAATTATAATAACCGGACCTACTGGAATAGGAAAAACTACATTAAGTATAGAGCTTGCAAAGATATTAGATACGGAAATAATATCTGCTGATTCCATGCAGATTTATAAATACATGGATATTGGAACGGGAAAAGTTACAGAAGAAGAATCTCAAGGTATAAAACACCATCTGCTTGACATAGTTTATCCAAATGAAGATTATACAGTTGACGATTATAAAAAAGATGCAAGTAGTATTGTTGAATCGATAAACCTAAATAAAAATATCCCAATTATAGTCGGTGGAACGGGTTTATATATAGAGTCTTTGATTTACAAACTCAATTTTAATATAGCGAAGCCAAATCAGCATTTAAGAGATTATTATAATAATTTGTCCCTAAAGCATGGTCCCGGTTATCTTCATAATATCCTTTCAAAAGTGGATCCTATCAGTGCGGATAGAATCCATCCAAACCAAGAAGTACGTATTATAAGAGCACTGGAAGTTTTCGACCAAACCTCTAAACCTTTTTCTTCATATAATGATTATAACAGAGAGTACCATGATAATCTTTCGTTTAAATACATTGTATTAAATAGAGATCGAGAAGAACTTTACGAAAGAATTAATAAAAGAATAGATATAATGCTTAGTAATGGACTTGTTGACGAAGTTAAGGACTTATTGGATAAGGGTTATAGTAAAGACCTAACTTCAATGCAAGGGATAGGATATAAGGAAATAGTATCCTATATTGAAAATGAACTAAATTATGATGAGGCTGTAGATCTCTTAAAAAGAAATTCCAGAAGATATGCTAAAAGACAATTGACCTGGTTTAGAAGAGAGCCTTCAAAAATCATTCTTGATATAGAAAGAAATGATAATCTTGATGCAATAATCAATAAATGTTTAAAAATGATTAAAGGAGATTAAATGAACCCATTTAAATCAAACTACTGGTCATATATTAACACGGCCGAATCAGAGCTGCTAGACCAGTTTAAAAAAATGAATAATGTACGCGAATACAATCAAGCAAAAATACTAGAAGCAATGCAATCCGTTAAACTTTCACATGCCGATTTTCACTGGAATACCGGTTATGGTTATGGAGATGCGGGAAGGGAAAAAGTTGAAAGTATTTATGCCAAGATTTTTAATACTGAAGACGCTCTTGTAAGGCCATCTATTGCATCAGGTACTCATGCACTTTCTCTTGTACTGGATGCACTTCTTCTATCCGGAGATAAAATGCTTTCTTTGTCAGATAAACCGTATGATACCTTACAAAAAGTTATAGGAATAACCGGTTCTGAGCCCGGTAATCTTATGGAAAAAGGCGTAATATATAGTGATATACCGTTAAAAAACGGAATGCTCGATATAGAATCCATAAATACTAAGCTCTTAGACAATGTCAAACTTGTTCTAATCCAGAGATCTATGGGATACACTGACAGAGCTGCCTTAACTATCTCTAATATCAAAGAAGCAATTGAAAAAGTTAAGATATATAGTCCAAATACAATAGTAATGGTAGACAATTGTTATGGTGAGTTTACTTCTTATGATGAGCCCTCTGATGTTGGTGCAGATATCACTGTAGGAAGTCTAATCAAAAATCCCGGAGGTGGCATTGCGCTATCAGGAGGATACTTGGTTGGAAAAAGCGAACTAATCGAAAGATGTGCAAATAAGCTTACTGCACCCGGTTTAGGGAAAGACTGTGGTTTGACATTCGGTACAACCAGAACAACCTTACAAGGTCTTTTTTTAGCTCCTATTGTTGTTAATAATGCAGTAAAGGCAGCTTCACTTTTCGGATATGTATTTAAAAAACTGGGTTATGCTATCGTCCCTGAAATAAATCAAGAAAGGTCCGATATAGTACAAGGAATAATCTTTAACGATCCTGAAAAAGTAATTACTTTCTGTCAGGCAGTTCAAAAAGCTGCTGCTGTAGACTCTCATGTAACACCATATCCTTGGAGTATGCCTGGGTATGAAGATGAGGTCATAATGGCGGCAGGAGGCTTTATAGACGGCTCTTCTATTGAAATTAGCGCCGATGGACCACTAAGAGAACCATATATTGCATTTTATCAAGGTGGACTTTCTTATGACCAGTGTAAATTTGCACTCGTTCATGTATTGGAAGATTTTGAATCAAAAGGTTTCTTATAAAAAAATCTCTTCTTTTATCAATTGATAGAAGAAGAGATTTTTATTAAATATTAAATCTATAAAGAGCAATTACCTTTCCGAGTATAGTTACATCTTGTACGATTATTGGTTCCATGCTTGAATTTTCAGGTTTTAAAACTATATGATCATCTTTTTTAAAATACCTTTTTACAGTTGCCGAATCATCTAGTAGTGCGACCACGATATCTCCGTTTTTTGCATAGTTTTGTTGTCTGACGACTATCTGATCTCCATCTAATATGCCTGCTTCAATCATCGATTCACCGGATACATTTAATATAAATACATCAGAACCTTCGGTGTATTCTAACGGAATAGGGAAGGTGTCCTCTATATGCTCTATGGCCAAAATCGGTTCTCCGGCAGTTACTCTACCTACAATTGGTACATCCATTGTTTTTTTAGGTAAAAACTCATAATCACCTTCAAATCTCAAAATTTCTATTGCTCTATTTTTTGAATCAGCCTTTCTTATATATCCTTTGCTTGCGAGTATATTGATGTGATTATGAACGGTAGATGTACTTCTTATACCAAGACCGGTTGCAATTTCCCTTACGGAAGGTGGAAATCCGGTTTCAGCAATCTTATACTTAATAAATTTAAATATATCGATTTGTATATCTTTTAGATCTGAATACACAAAAAAACCTCCTTTTAGTTTATATTTATCACTAAATTAATCTAATATTCATGTCGTTACAGTTATCTTATCATAATCCAAACAAATATTCAAACAAATGTTCTATTTTTCTTGACACCGAACAAACATTCGTGTATACTATACTTAACGAACAGATGTTCTTAAAATAGGAGGTAGGGCATGACTAAAAAAACATATAGGATAAAGAATAGATTTAGATTTTATACTTTTTTACTGGTTTTAACAATTATTTTAGCACTTATATTTATGTTTTTCTTGCAAAATAGTGCAAAAGCCAACAAAAAAATAGATTATAATACAATTATAGTTAAGTCCGGAGATACTCTTTGGGACATCGCAAAATCTGAAAATTTCAATATAGATATTCGCGAATATATTTATCAAATCAGAAAGATTAACAATCTAAGTGATGCAAATCTAATTCCCGGTCAAAGTTTAATACTCCCGGTAATAGAATAAAAAGACAGTGGTTTATACCATTGTCTTTTTTTATAACAAATTATTAAGCGGATTCTTTTTAACTGCATTCTTTAATGTCTCATCATCTAAGTGAGTATAAATCTGCGTTGTTGCTACAGACTCATGTCCTAATATTTGTTGTAATGTCCGTATATCAACTTCGCCGTATTTATAGAGAAGTGTTGCAGCAGTATGTCTGAGTTTGTGCACTGAGTATAATCTAGGATCCAGACCAATTTCCGTAATGTATTTTTCTATCCTGTACTGAACAGCTCTCGTACTAATTCTTTTTTCCCTTTTACTTAAAAATAATGCAGGTTCGTCTTTAACCTTTGGTCTTACAGCGATATACTGATTAACAGCTACAATACAGGCTCTATTTAAATAAACAGTACGTT
This sequence comes from Peptoniphilaceae bacterium AMB_02, assembly GCA_036321625.1. Classification (NCBI taxonomy): domain Bacteria; kingdom Bacillati; phylum Bacillota; class Tissierellia; order Tissierellales; family Peptoniphilaceae; genus Microaceticoccus; species Microaceticoccus formicicus. The sequence continues at coordinate 1,138,081 of CP143259.1, read as the reverse complement.
CTTTGTTGCCTTTACCGATTACTGTTAGGATATCATTTTTAACACTATCTATATTTATACCTACGAGTTCAGATAGTCTTATCCCACAATTAAGAAATATAACTATCATACAATAATCTCGTCTCATGATAAAATCATTTTTTTGTTTCCTAACTTGATCTAGTAGTCTTCTGGATTCATCTAAAGTTAAATATACCGGATTTCTTATGCTTTGTTTTGGTAATTCGAGTTTTTCTGTAGGATTTACCGAAATTTGGTCTGTTTTCACATATAGAAACTCATAAAACGACTTTAAAGCCGATACTTTGCGTGCACGCGTCCTAGGAGCGTTGTCACGGCGTTTATCGAGGTATGATAGGTAAGAATATAGGTCAGTTATCGAAATGCGCTCTATGAAGGTCTTATCGACGTCGGAAATTTCGATTTCTTCTAAATTTTCTAAATCACCATAACTCAGACCGTTAAATCTAGTTTTCATGTATTTGAGGAAGATGGAAATGTCATAGCCGTATTCTTTTATAGTTAAATCTGAAGAACCTTTTATTGTTTTCATATAATCCAGAAAATCCGATAATATAATTGGGTGGACCATGGTTTTTTACCTCCTCATTTTATTTTAATCATTATTGCACAAAATTATTATTTTGTGCAATGTTTTATATTGCTATAATATCATAGATTTCTCTCTCCTGTCAAATCATTTCTACTTATTTTTGCCAAAATAAAAAAAGACGGATAAACCGTCTTTAGTTTTTATTTTGCATAATCAATTGCTCTTGTTTCTCTTATGACATTTACTTTAATATTGCCAGGATATTCTAATTCTTCTTCAATTCTTTTTGCTATATCTCTTGCAGTTAAAACCATTTGATCTTCGCTGACATCTTCCGGTTTAACCATTATTCTAAGTTCTCTACCTGCTTGGATTGCAAAAGATTTTTCTATGCCTTCAAAAGAGTTGGCAATTTCTTCAAGATTTTGAAGTCTTCTTATATAGTTTTCTAGAGACTCACGTCTAGCTCCAGGTCTCGCTGCCGAAATTGCATCAGCTGCTTGAACTATTAATGCCTCAATGGTTTCAGTTTCTACATCGCCATGATGAGCTTCTATACAATGTATAACTTCTTTAGATTCCTTATATTTCTTGGCCATCATAACACCAAGTTCAACATGAGGTCCTTCCATCTCGTGGTCTATAGCTTTTCCTAAGTCATGAAGTAAGCCGCCTCGTTTAGCAACTTTTACATCTGCCCCTAAATCAGCTGCAATCATGCCCGATAATATGGATACTTCTATGGTATGCTTAAGCACATTTTGTCCATAACTGGTTCTGTATTTAAGTCTACCCAATAGTTTTACTAACTCAGGATGTATACCGAATATACCTGTTTCATCACAAGCATCTTCACCGGCTTCTTTAATAGTAGCTTCAACTTCAGATTCTGCTTTTTTGATCATCTCTTCAATTCTAGATGGATGGATTCTTCCGTCTACAATCAGTTTTTCCAATGCCAATCTGGCAACTTCTCTACGAATCGGATCAAAACCGGATAATACAACCGCTTCCGGAGTATCATCTATGATAAGGTCTATACCTGTTAAGGTCTCAAATGCTCTAATATTACGACCTTCTCTACCGATGATTCTACCTTTCATCTCTTCATTAGGCAGAGATATTACTGTAACTGTAGATTCTGCAACATGGTCAGCTGCATATCTTTGAATTGCAGTAGAGATAATCTCCCTGGCTTTTTTCTCAGATTCCTCTTTAGTCTTAGCTTCAACTTCCTTAATAATCATAGCCGATTCGTGTATAGTATCTTTACGAACATCATTTAAAATAATTTCTTTAGCTTCATCCTTAGAAAGTTCAGCGATTCTTTCGAGTTCTTCAGCTTGTTTTTGGAACAATGCTTCATACTCTTTCTCCTTATCCGCTAACTTTTTCAATCCTTTTTCTAATTTTTCATCTTTTTTATCTAATGCTTCAGATTTTTTATCTATGGATTCTTCTTTTTGAATTACTCTTTTTTCTAATCTCTGAATTTCAGAACGTCTTTCTTTAGATTCTTTCTCTTGTTCTATTCGGAGTTTGTGAATTTCGTCTTTAGCTTCTAAAATTGCTTCTTTCTTTGAATTTTCTGCAGTTCTGTTGGCTTCATCCAATATTTGATTTGCAAGCTCTTCTGCAGTTCCAATTTTCTTTTCTGCAATATTTTTTCTATAAAAAACACCAATCACACAACCTATTACAAATGTGACAAGCGCAGCAAGAATTGTTGTTAAATAATCACCTATGATAATACACCTCCTTATTAAATTTTCAAATTACGATAAATAACTGAACATAGTTGTTCATTACTTAATTTTATCCCTTTTATTATCTTATGTCAAGATACCATCTTGATGTTTACCCATTTATCTGAGATAGTTTTGAATTTAAGAAATTGGTTTATATAATTAATTTTGTTTTATTATAAGGTAAAATCCTATTCTATAGTAATTTATTAAATAAAAAAAGACTCAATAATGAGCCTTTTTTATATTTAGGCTCTATAATTTATAGTGTTGGTGAAGAAATATTAGTTTCTTTGCTGGCACTATTTTCTTTTTAAAAAATAAAGACATAGTGACCAATTTCCTTTATAATTTAATCACTACAACAAAAAAATAAGGAGGCCACTATGTCTATTAGTAATTATATCTTAAATTTATTAGATTTAAAAGATGAAAATATTGAGATTTTTGAAAATGTCGAGAAGATTAAAAAGAAGAATATCTCTTACAATTTGATTTTTGGCCGGCTTACCTATAATGCTTCTGTTTGTCCCGTTTGTGGTAACGTGCATAGCCCAAGCATTATTAAACACGGCACTAAGTCTTCTGATATTAAACTTCTTCCTTTTAATGGCGAACCTACTTTCTTGAGACTTAAAAAGCAGAGATTTTTATGTAAGGAGTGTAATTCTACTTTTATAGCTGAAACTGATATTGTTAAAAAGAATTGTTTTATTTCTAATAGAGTAAAAGCTCATATTACAACTAATTTGACCATGAAAGTAAGTGAAAAAGATATTGCTAGTTTACATTATGTTTCTCATTCTACGGTGTCTAAATGTGTAGATCAAGCTTTTGAACAGTTTAAGCCTAATTATCAGTTTTTACCAGAACATTTATGTTTTGATGAGTTTAAATCCACAAAAACCGCTAAAGGATCTATGAGCTTTATTTTCTGTGATGCTATTACTCATGATATTATCGATATTGTTGAAAACAGGCAATTACACTATCTTAAACGCTATTTTTCTAGGTTTAGTGAATGTGCTAGAGAATCAGTTAAAAGTATATGTATAGACATGTATCAGCCATACATTAGTCTAATTTCTGATCTTTTCCCTAATGCTAAGATAGTATTTGATAAGTTCCATATAGTTAACCACTTATCTAGAGCATTGAACAAAACAAGAATAGAAGTTATGAATGGTTTTTCTAAGTATTCTATGGAATACAAAAGGTTAAAAAGGTATTGGAAGCTGATACAAAAGCCTTATTTAAAGCTTAATTCTACACGTTTTAGAAAGTGGATACATTTTGAAAGATGGAAAAGTGCTAGAGATGTAGTTATGGATAGTATTAGTGTCAACAAAACACTTCTAAATACTTATGATTGTTATCAGATTCTTTTAAAGGATGTAGAAAACGGAGATATTGCCTCCTTAAAGGCACATTTAGAATATTATTCAGATGAGGTATCAGATGCTATGAAAACTAGTATTAACACGCTTTTAAAGGACTTTGAGTACGTAAAAAATTGCTTAGAAGTGAATGTTACAAATGGATGTTTAGAAGGTATTAATAATTTTATTAAGTGTTTAAAAAGAGTTGCTTTCGGATACAGGTCGTACTATCATTTTAGGAATCGAATATTAATTTGCAAGAAAATGATAGTACCAAAAGACACTGTAAGTGTAAAAAAACGTCAGGCAGCTAACGCTGCCTGACATTAATAGTTTGTGATTAATTTATATACCAACACTATTTGACAAAGAACCATAGTTTGTGATTAATTTATATACCAACACTATTTGACAAAGAACCTATATTTATTATTCAACACAATAATTATTTTAACTGTTTTAAGTGAAATGGCATTATATTCACAAAGATGCAATGCAAGAAAATTCTTATTTTACAGTTTACTCTTCTACTGTTTCCGTATCTATATCTTCAGAACCTATGCCGCTTTTTGCTCTTACCAGCTTGTCAATTGTTTGATATAACTCAGTATTTTCTTCCAGGGTTTTCTTAACATTCTCTCTCCCCTGCCCTAGCCTATCATCACCATAACTATACCAAGATCCAGCTTTACTTATAATGTCCATATCAACTGCAGTATCCAAAAGGACACCGGATTTTGAGATTCCTTGTCCATACATTATATCGAATTCTACCTGCTTAAAAGGAGGCGCAACCTTATTCTTAACAACTTTTACTCTAGTTCTATTTCCAATAATACTGTCAGAATCTTTAATAGAGTCAATTCTTCTAATGTCCAGTCTTACACTAGAATAAAACTTAAGAGCTCTTCCTCCGGTAGTTGTCTCAGGATTTCCAAACATTATACCTACTTTTTCTCTTAATTGGTTTATAAAGATTACCGTTGTATTGGACTTTGAAATAACACCTGCCAGTTTTCTTAAAGCTTGTGACATAAGCCTAGCTTGTAGACCAACATGTGCATCTCCCATACCACCTTCAATTTCAGCTCTTGGCACTAGTGCTGCTACCGAGTCAACAACTACAAGGTCTACTGCATTACTTCTAACCAAAGATTCAGTAATTTCCAGTGCTTGTTCTCCTGTATCAGGTTGTGAAACAACCAATTCATCAATATCTACGCCAAGTTTTTCAGCGTATACAGCATCTAAGGCATGTTCAGCATCGATAAATGCAGCAATTCCTCCAAGCTTTTGTGCTTCGGCAACTACATGAAGAGCTACGGTAGTTTTACCTGAAGACTCAGGTCCATAAATCTCGATTATTCTTCCCCTAGGCACACCACCTATCCCAAGTGCAATATCTAAGTTTATAGCACCGGTTGGTATGGAATCAATTGAAATTTTAGGAGTTTCTCCAAGTTTCATTACGGCACCTTTACCATATTGTTTCTCTATTTTTGCAAAGGCTAGATCTAAAGCTCGTTTTTTATCATTATTATCCATAAAAAGTTATAACCTCCTCAGAACTTATGTTCGGATTTATTGTATACGATATATATATAATTGTCAAATGTATAAATCTCGCTCAAGATTTATGTTCATATTAGATATTATCTAAATCCAATACTTTAATATTTTTAATGATATAGTCAATTCCTGAAAGTATTGTAAATATGACCGCAATGTAAAACACAATTAAATCCAATTTAATTCCAAAGTGGAAATTTCCAAGTATCAAGCAAATACATAAGAACTGTGTTACAGTTTTTATTTTTCCAAAAGGACTTGCGGCAATGGTTATATTATTTGAAGCTGCGAGTACTCTAAATCCTGTAATTATAATTTCTCTAGCAACAATTATGAGTACACCCCATGCCGGTAGAATTCCCATGCCGACAAACATAATAAAAGCACTGAGCGCAAGTAATTTATCGGCAAGTGGATCTAGGAATTTTCCAAATGTCGTTATTAGATTTCTACTTCTAGCGAAATGACCATCCAGTGTATCTGTTAGCGCTGCAACTACAAAAATGATTAGTGAAATGTATTTATCCATCCCGAATACCATTAATGATATTACCAGTACGGGTACCAATATTATCCTAAAAACTGTCAATTTATTCGCTATATTCATTATTCTCACCTTCTGTTAATACATTATATGATACGAGTAATTTTCTAGGCTTGCTGCCTTCGAAAGGACCAACGACGCCAAGAGATTCCATTTCATCAATTATTCGACCGGCTCTTGCATATCCCACTCTTAATTTCCTTTGAATTAAGGAGACTGAGGCTTGACCTTCGTCCAGTACTATATCAATTGCCTGAGCCAATAGTTCGTCTTGTTCTTCCAATCTTTTTACTTCTTTTTGTTGCTGCTCAATATCAGTTATTACTTCCTTATCATACTGAACATCAGCATGACTCTTGATATAATTCACTAAATTCTCTACTTCTTTTTCACTAATAAATGCTCCTTGAACTCTCAGTGGTTTTCTGAAATTATAAGGATAGAAAAGCATATCACCTTTTCCCAGTAATTTTTCAGCACCCGCCATGTCTAAAATGGTTCTGGAGTCTATTTGAGACGATACCGCAAAAGAAATTCTGGAAGGTATATTAGCCTTGATAGTTCCTGTTATTACATCAACTGAAGGTCTTTGAGTTGCAACTACTAAATGTATACCACATGCCCTGGCCATTTGAGCGAGTCTACATATATGATCTTCTACTTCTTGTGCTGCTACCATCATCAGATCTGAAAGCTCATCGATTATAATAACTATATAAGGCATATTTTCCTTTTCTTCTTCACTATCTTTGAATTTGTTTTTATAAGAAGAAATATCTCGAACTGAATTTTCAGAAAATACTGTGTATCGTCTATCCATTTCTTTAACGGCCCAATTCAGTGCAGCACTTGCTTTTTTAGGATCTGTTACAACCGGAATCACCAAATGCGGAACTCCATTATATACGTTTAACTCGACCATCTTGGGATCTATAAGTATTAGTTTAACGTCTTCAGGTGACGATTTATAGAGTATACTTGTTATCAAGGTATTAATACATACAGACTTACCGGATCCTGTCGCGCCTGCAATCAAAAGATGCGGCATTTTATCTATTGCAGATATTATAGGGTTACCGGAAATATCCTTTCCAAGAGCTAAAGGCATAGCAGATTTACTCTCTCTAAATTCTTTAGAACCTATGATTTCTTTAAGATAGACATCGTCTTTACTTTCATTAGGAACTTCTATACCGACTACAGATTTTCCGGGTATTGGTGCTTCTATTCTAATACCCGATGTTGCTAAGCTTAAAGCTAAGTTATCAGCCAGATTTACTATGCTCGATACCTTGACACCACCTTCAGGTTGAAGTTCATAGCATGTCACGCTAGGACCTCTATTAACTTGAACTACTTTTGCGTCTATCTTAAAACTCTTCATAGTTTTTTCGATAGACTGAGCATTCTTTCTTATTTCATCAATATAAGAATCGTCATTAGAAACTTGTTTAGATTTTAATAGTTCTAATGGAGGGAATTTATAATTTATTGCTTTTTTATCAATTTTTATATTAAAATCTTCAACAGACATCTGTTTTTTATTGACATTATTCTCTTTTAAATCATGATTATTGATTAGAAGCTCTTGTCTTTCGGGAACATTTTTAAATACAGGTTCTTCATCTTCTACATACTCTTCAATATAATAATCATCCTGCTCATTATGATCTTTAACAGCTCTTTTATCTATCATCTCTTTAAGATAATTTATTAATTTCTTAGTCAGTATCCCTGTTTCAATAAAGAAGTCTTTTATACTTAGATTAATAAAAGATAGTAATGAAAAAAATAAAACTACTGCCGAAATTAAATATGCACCAAGTTTACCTATATATTTCAGAACCACATAACCTATAGCACTTCCTATGACTCCTGATCCTCTGTTAAGTTCTGCTAATAGCAAGTTTTCTTTTATTCTTGAAGAAAGAGTTAAGCCTGAGGATGTATTCATGTCTATTATCAATAATACCACGGCTGATAATAGGTAAACAAAAATGATATTCTTTATCTTAACTTTCTTAACCAAACCGGCTAAAACCAATACTAAATTTATCAAAATAATGAGAGGTAAAAAATACGAACCTAAACCTATTGCCTGGAATAGTTTAAGCTTAATAAACTTACCTACTACTCCCAAACTACCGGTAAGTACAGATAAATAGCAAAATGCCGTCAAGGCTATTGCTGCAATAATTATAGTTTTTGGATTAACGGATTTTACATCCGGTAGTTTGAATTTTTCATTCTTTTTTTTAACTGCCATATAGCACCCCCTCCAATTTGTTTCTATAAATAAAATACATTTAGTATATGAAATAATAATTAGTTAAAGCATAAAAACTAATACTCACATTATCATTTAAGAACTAAATTATGCTTACTTCTTATTATAACATAAGCAAAGTGGAGTTAGTAACCGGTATGACCAAATCCGCCATCATTTCTTGTAGTTTCCGATAATTCTTCAACTTCTATAAATTCTGCTTTCTCATATTTTGCAATTATCATCTGAGCAATTCTGTCACCTGAGTTAATTGTGTATTCTTCATTAGATAGATTAACTAAAATAACACCTATTTCGCCTCTATAGTCTGAATCAATAGTACCTATACCATTAGCAGTAGTGATGCCATGTTTATAAGAAAGACCGCTCCTGGCTCTAATTTGAGCCTCATATCCTTCCGGTAATGATATATATAATCCCGTCGGTACAACTTGTCTTTCTAAAGGCTTTAGAACGATAGGCTCATCAATATTAGCTATGAGATCCATACCTGCTGATCCTGATGTTTCATACTTAGGTAAACCAAATTTTGATTTATTAATTATTTCTATTTTCAATTTATTCTCCTTAATAAAAAAACATAAACCGAAGTCTATGTTTTTTTGATTATTTTTTAATTTCCGGCTTCGGTAATAAGGCTTTTCTTGATAGGTTAACTCTTCCTTGTTTATCTATTTCAGTAACCTTAACCATTATTTCGTCCCCAACCTTTAATACATCTTCAACTTTATTAACTCTCTCATGAGCTAATTGAGAAATATGAACCAGACCTTCTTTTCCCGGTAACACTTCAACAAAAGCACCGAAATTCATAATTTTGGTAACTTTCCCAAGATAAGTTTCTCCGGCTTCAATCTCTTTGATAATCTCGTTTATCATCTCTATTGCTCTGGATCCGTTAATATTATTGTCAGAAGTAATTACAACTTGGCCATCGTCAAAAGTATCAATTTTTACACCGGTCTCATCGATGATTTTATTTATAGTCTTTCCGCCAGGTCCAATAATTTCTCGTATTTTATCAGGATTTATTTTAATATTAAATATCCTTGGTGCATAATCGGATATGCTTTCTCTAGGCGTATCGATTACTTCTTCCATTTTACCTAGAATATAAAGTCTTCCTTCCCTGGCTTTGCTTAATGCTTCTTTAAGGATTGTCTTATCAATACCTGCAATCTTAATATCCATTTGTATTGCAGTAATTCCTTCTTTAGTACCTGCTACTTTAAAGTCCATATCTCCTAGATGGTCTTCAAGACCTTGTATGTCAGATAAAATAACAACATTGTCTGAATCTTCAGCTTTTATTAGACCCATTGCAATACCTGCGACATTACCTTTAATAGGAACACCGGCATCCAGTAGTGACAATGTAGATCCACAAACACTGGCTTGAGAACTGGAACCATTTGAGCTTAATACTTCAGAAACGACTCTTATTGTATAAGGGAAGTCTGCTTCATCAGGTATTACCGGTAATAATGCTCTCTCTGCAAGAGCTCCATGACCAATTTCTCTACGTCCAGGACTTCTTAGAGGTCTTGTTTCTCCAACGCTATATGGTGGGAAGTTATATTGATGCATATATCTCTTGTCATCTTCAGATAATCCATCAAGCACTTGAACATCACTTGGAGCTCCAAGTGTTGTAATTGAAAGAACTTGAGTTTGTCCTCTTGTGAATAGTCCACAACCATGAGCTCTAGGTAAAAATCCGACATCACTGGATATCTTTCTAATCTCATCCGGTTTTCTATGGTCAGGACGTACATGATCCTCAAGAATCATTCTACGTACTTCATCTTTCATGACATCTTCAAGAAATCCCTTAATTTCCTTTTCATTTTCAGGATATTCTTCAATAAAATTAGCAAGTGTTTCTTCTATAACCATATTAACTTGCTCTTCTCTTTGTGTTTTATCAGCATTTCTTAAAGCGGAACTCATTTTATCATATGAAAATGATACGACTTTATCTTTTAAATCATGGTTAATCTCTTCTATAATGACTTCTTTTTTCTCAAGTCCAATGTCATTTTGAATTGTAAGTATAAAGTCACAAATCTTCTTAATTTCTTCATGCGCAAATAAAATGGCTTCTAGAACTTGATCTTCCGTTAAGATATTACAACCCGCTTCAACCATCATGATCGCATCTTTAGTTCCTGCTACTGTTAAATGTAATTTAGATGATTGTTTCTGCTCTGTTGTAGGATTTATTACGAATTTATCATCTATTAAACCAACGGTAACAGCTGCAGTAGGTCCCATAAAAGGTATATCTGAAATACTAAGTGCAATAGATGATCCTATCATAGATAGCATTTCCGGTGAATTCTCTAAATCAATTGATAATGCAGTAGCTATTACCTGAACATCATTTCTGTATCCTTCAGGGAAAAGTGGTCTTAGAGGTCTATCAATAAGTCTGGATGTTAAAATTGCATGTTCGCTTGGACGTCCTTCTCTTTTAATAAATCCGCCGGGTATTTTACCAACAGAGTATAGTTTTTCCTCAAAATCACAACTCAAAGGGAAAAAGTCAATACCCTCTCTTGGTTTGTCAGACGCTGTTGCAGTCACCATAATAACAGAATCTTCCATTTTGACCAGGCATGCTCCATTAGCTTGTTCTGCAACTTTACCAATGGTTACAACTAAATCTTTTCCTTGGAGATTATATGTGTATTCTCTAATCATTATTACCTCCTTACAATAAAATTAAGAGCGGTCAATACCGCCGCTCTTATTATCTTCTGATATTTAACTTTTGTATAAGAGTACGATATCTTTCAATATCTCTATTTTGTAGATATTTAAGTAGTCCTCTTCTTTGACCTATTAGCTTAAACATTCCTCTTCTTGAATGATGGTCGTCTTTGTGTTTCTTTAAGTGTTCAGTTAAATAGTTGATTCTATGGCTAAGAATTGCTATTTGTACTTCAGGTGATCCGGTATCTCCTTCTTTGGTTTGATACTCTTTAATTATTGCTTCTTTTTGTTCTTTTGTAATCATTTAATCCTCCTAATATTCACGTACAGCTATTGTCACGGTGATTAATCCAGTAACAACGCCATCGTATTAATCTTGTATATTATATCATTAATAAACACTAATGTAAACTTTTTTATCCTCTTAATTGATTTAAATCCAGATTCATTTGATCGATTAATTCTTCGATAGAGCTAAAATTTATCATTGGTCTCAAATACTTTACAAAATATAGGATTATATCCTCACCATATATGTCTTCATCAAACTCATCTATATAAACTTCTACTCGCAAAGTAGAGCCGTTGAAAGTAGGATTATAGCCTATACTGGTTAAACTTCTATAAGATTTATCCTTTACGATGATATTACTCAAATAAACACCGTCTTTGGGAACCAAGTAATTGAAGTTTAAATTTATATTTGCAGTAGGAAAACCAAGATTCTTACCTCTTCCGTCACCCTTAACTACCTTACCTTTAAGTCTGTAATTTCTTCCAATTAATTTATTGGCATATTCGATATTACCATCTTCAATTAAGCTCCTTATACTGGAACTGCTAACCCTAAAACCGTCTATCTTGTAATCATCAATAATTTTAATTTCATATCTATCTTTTGACAATTCTATAAGTTTTTCAACATTTCCTGAAGCATTATAACCAAAAGTATAGTCTTTTCCGACAACGATGGCTTTCGCATTGCATAAATCAACCAGTATTTTACAAACAAAACCTTCTGCCGTCATATTTCTTAATTCAGCAGAAAAATCTATTATAAAAACATTATCCATGCCAATTTCTTTCAGTATTTCTATCTTATCATCAAGGGATGTCAATTGACTTTGATTTATTTTATTATTGATCACAACTTCAGTATGGGTGTTAAATAAAATAACCGATGATTCCAGATCTGAACTTTTGGATTTGTTAATAACTTCATGCATTAATTCCAAGTGTCCCTTGTGAATACCATCAAAATTCCCCAATCCAATAATAGTAGGATTATTATAGGGCATATTATTATTTAGATTAATTATTTTCATAATTACTCCTGATACAGCATTTTTTCAATCTTAATATAATTTTTCCCGCTGTCTTTAAAATATTTGCCAAGACCTATGAATCTATCTCTACAATAAATACGTAGGGTATTGGGCTTATATTCATCTTCCATGTTAATTCTCTGACCATTAACAAGTGCAAAATAATACTTGTCATCGAGATATATAGCTTCGAGATTATTAATACATGTATCCATCTCACTTATAAAACTGTAATCATCTATTTCTACGAGTTTACGTATTTCGTCAAGGGAAATTGACTCATCCACTCTATAATCACCAACAGCTATTCTCTCTAAATCATACAGTGTCGCAAAGCAGCCCAGTTCTCTTCCAATATCATCGGCAAGAGTACGTATATAAGTCCCCTTAGAGCAGGCACATTCAAACTTAACATACGGAAAACTAAAATCCAGAATTTTTAAATCTTTAATGTATACTTTCCTGGCAGGTCTATCGACAACAATACCTTTTCTGGCAAGTTCATGAAGTCTTTGCCCTTTATAATGAACTGCAGAAAACATAGGAGGAATCTGTTCAATCTCTCCTATGAATTTATTTAGTATTAATTCAAAGTCGGCTTGAGTAATCCTTTTATCAGATTGCTCGATTATTTTTCCTGATATATCTTGGGTATCAGTAGCTATACCAAGCTTAAGAGTTCCATTATAAACTTTTCCGTCATTTTGTATATATTCAACCAGCCTGGTAGCTCTCCCAATGCATATTGGTAAGACTCCTGTAACATCCGGATCAAGGGTTCCCGTATGGCCAATTCGTTTAAGATTGAGTAGTTTTCTCAAAATTTGGACAATATCATGTGAGGTGTAGCCCTTGTCCTTATATACATTAATTATCCCGGATTTAACCTTTATTCCACTCAATATTATCGAACCTCTTCATCAAATCTCTTTTTAGCATTTCACTGGTACCGCTATAGGAAAATCCACCGGCATGGATATGTCCACCACCGTTGAATTCAGCGCATATTTCAGCAACATTTACATATCTTTTACTTCTCATACTTATTTTGAATTCATCTTTAGCTATTTGTTTAACTAAACAAGCTACTTCTACACCATCTATATCTCTCAATAAATTAATTTTCTCTTCAGTATCCTCTATGGTGGCATTACAAGAATCCAGCATTGAACTATATACTATACATAAAGCTAATCTATTGTCATAATAGAACTCTGTGTTTTTAATAACTTCACCTGTTAGACAAAAGGATGCCTTTGAATTTTTTTGGAACAATCTATAATGAATTTCATCTTTATCAAACTCTAAATCAATCAAGTCTGCAGCAACTCTTAATGTCTTTGAATCTGAATTTTTATATAAAAATCTATTAGTATCGGTTAATATACCAACATATGAGTTGGTTGCCATATCTGCATTATATGGTATATCCATGCAATTAATGATCTTATATACGATTTCCGATGTAGAACTCGCATTTTCGTCCACAAAGTTTAAATCTGCAAAATTGTCATTAGTTACATGATGATCTATGGAAATTGAAGTTTTACAATTAGTGAAAATTGATATACAATCGCCAATCCTATCAATAGAACTGGAGTCTACAATCATAAGTGTTTCAAATTCCATATCCTCATTATATGGAGTAAGTCTGTCCAGTCCCGGTAAAAAATCTAGATATGACGGGATATCGTCCGATTGTATGCAGGTGACATTTTTATTAAGCTGAATTAAAGCTCCATATAAGCTCAGCATGGATCCAAGAGCATCACCATCGGGATTTACATGACAACAAATGCCGATGCTCTTGGAGTTTATTATTTTGTCCTTAAATTGATTCGAAAAATCAGTATAGTTTAGCTTATTCATTTTGAAGACTCTTGTCATTAAGCTTGGAAATCAATTCTTCTATATGCAATCCTCTTTCAACAGTATCGTCAATCTTAAACCTAACTTCAGGTATATGTCTTAAATCAAGTCTTTGCCCAAGTTCCTTCTTGATAAATCCCTTGGCATTCTCTAAACCTTCAATACTGTCTTGCTTGATTTTTTCATCACCAAGCACAGATACATACACATCTGCATAACTTAGATCATTAGAAACTTTTACATGAGAGATTGTCGTCATGTCGGATATTCTAGGATCTCTTAAAGAATCCAAAATCAACTCCGAAATTACTTTTTTAATTTCAGCAGCTATTCTATTGACCCTTTTAGTTTTCATAGTTTACCTCTCCACTTCTTTCATAACGAAGGCTTCGATGATATCTCCTTCTTTGATATCATTATAGTTTTCTAAACCTACTCCACCTTCATATCCTGTATTTACTTCTCTTACATCGTCTTTATATCTCTTAAGTGAGTTAATGTCAGCTTCAGTTATGACGACATCATTCCTAAGAAGACGTATCTTTGAGTTTCTGGTAATCTTACCATTTAACACATAGATTCCTGCGATATTACCGATTGAAGGAACTTTGAAAACCGCTCTTACTTCGGCTCTACCGATTACATCTTCAACAAATTTAGGTGCAAGCATACCTTTTATAGCAGCTTGGATATCGTCTATAGCATCATAGATTACTCTATAGGTTCTTATATCTATACCTTGATTCTTAGCTGCCTCGGTTGCAATTTGTCCAGGTCTTACATTGAAACCGATAATAATGGCATTGGATGCATTTGCCAGTAGAACGTCAGATTCACTTATTCCACCTACACCGGAGTGTATTATATTAACTCTTACTTCTTCATTGCTTAATTTTTCAAGCGAGTTCTTTACTGCATCTATTGTACCCTTAACATCAGTTTTAATAACCAGATTAAGATCTTTAATTTCACCCTCTTTAATCTTTCCAAAAAGAGCCTCTAATGAAATATTTTCACTGGCTTTAACCTTTTCTTCTTTGATTCTATCCTTGAGTGAATTGGCATAATTTCTTGCCGTTTTATCATCTTCAACTACATAAAGAGTGTCACCTGATTCAGGAACTTCTGAAAGACCTAATATTTGTACCGGGATGGAAGGTCCTGCCTTCTTAATCCTCTTACCTTTGTCGTCAAACATCGCTCTTATCTTTCCGTGAGTAACACCGGAAACCACTATATCTCCAAATCTCAAAGTACCCTTTTGAACTAAAACAGTTGCAACAGGACCTTTTCCTTTATCAAGCTGAGCCTCTATGATTGTACCTATTGCAGTTCTATTTGGATTTGCTTTGAGTTCTTCCATTTCTGCGACCATTAAAATCATCTCTAAAAGATCTTCAATTCCTGTATCATTTTTAGCAGATACGGGAATGGTAATAACATCTCCACCCCACTCTTCCGGTACCAGACCATGTTCAGTAAGTTCATGCATAATTCTGTCCGGATTTGCAGTTTCTTTGTCAATTTTATTTATTGCTACAATTACAGGAACTTCTGCTGCTTTTGCATGGTTTATAGCCTCTATAGTCTGCGGCATTACACCGTCGTCAGCAGCAACAACTAGTACTGCGATATCAGTTATTTGCGCTCCCCTTGATCTCATGGAGGTAAATGCTTCGTGTCCCGGGGTATCAAGGAATACTATTTTATTTCCATCAACAGATACGGTAGAAGCACCTATGTGCTGAGTTATACCACCGGCTTCTGATTTTGTTACCTTGGTTTTTCTGATGCTGTCTAATAATGATGTTTTCCCATGATCTACGTGACCCATTACAGTTACTACAGGTGGTCTTAATTTTAGATCCTCTTCTTTATCCTCAAAGTCTAAATCAAACTCACTGGAAAGCTCTTCACCTTCAGTTTTGCTTTTAACAGCAGTAAAACCGTATTCTTCGGCAATTAATGATGCTGAGTCGAAATCAACTTCTTGATTTTGACTTGCCATTATCCCTAAATCTATAAACTTCATAATTACCTGATTTGTGTTTACACCTATTAACTCGGCAAATTCTCTAAGCACAATGTTTGCAGGTAACTCGATTACTTTTTCTTCATTTTCTTTCTCTACAGTTTCATTTTTCTTATGAACTTCTGTACTTACTTTGTCTTTTTTAATATTATCTTTCTTTATATGATTACCTCTTTCTGATTGCTTTTTACTATCTCTACTTTTGTGTTTTCTTGGTTTATCTTTTAACTCTTTGTTCTGTTCTTGATTTGATTTAGTTTTCTCTTGTTTACTTTTTGCGGCTTCCTCGCTCTTATCCGTTTCGCTTAAAAGTTCTTCTACAAGTTCCAGTTCCTCACCTTCAAGCACGGACATATGGCTCTTGATTGATACACCTAAATCATTTAGTTTTGTAACTAATTCTTTACTAGGAATCCCTAGATTCTTAGCTAATTCATAGACTCTTAATTTCTTCATACACTACCCCCTAGTCCTAGTCTTCGCTCTCTACATAATCTCTTATCTCCTTATAAACTTCATTAGATATTTCAGATTTTAAAGCGTGGTTCAGCTTTCTCTTTTTAATAGCAAGTTCTAAACATTCTATGTTTTTACAAAGATAAGCACCTCGTCCATTTAACTTACCTGTTTTATCGACGACTACTCCAAGTTCTTTGTTTTTAACTATTCTGATAAGTTCTTTTTTTGAGCCACTATCTTGACAGCCCACACATTTTCTAATCGGTACTTTTTTTGTTTTACCTGTCATTTCAAGCTCCCTGTATAAATAATTTATCTGTTATTCACCCTGTTCAAGATCTTCGTTCTCGAATAAATCCACTTCATCTGTTACTTCAAAGCTTAATTCATCTTCTTGTACTACATCTTCCTCTTTTGTAGCTTCTTGAGAATTAAACTTGTCTAATTCACCTGATTCTTTTAACTCTTCGAGATTGGATTTACCTTTTATATCGATTTTCCATCCTGTCAGTTTAGCTGCAAGTCTAACGTTTTGACCTTCTTTTCCTATTGCTAGTGATAATTGTTCGTCAGGTACAATGGCTAGTGCACTCTTACCGGCATTGTCGATATAGACCTCAATTACTTCTGAAGGACTTAGACTGTTTTTAATAAAGATTTTAGGATCCTTATCCCAAACTATGATGTCTATTTTCTCTCCATTTAATTCATCAACTATGGCCTTTACTCTGGCACCTTTGAATCCAACACATGCTCCTACCGGATCTACGTCTTCTTCCTTTGTAAAGACAGCTATCTTTGTCCTTGATCCGGCTTCTCTTGATATTGAAAATATATCGACAGTTCCATCGTTAACTTCCGGAACTTCAAGTTCAAAAAGTCTCATAATTAGACCGGAGGATGCTCTTGAAAGAACAATTTGAGCCCCTTTGGTTGTATTTTTTACCTCTGAGATATAAAACTTCATCCTACTGTTTACTTTGTAAACTTCATTGGGAACTTGTTCATTTGGCGGAACAACTCCTTCGAGTTTTCCTAAATCGATAAATAAATATCCACTATCTATCCTCTGTATCGATCCGTTTACAAGTTCTCTTTCCCTATCTACAAACTCACTGTAAATGATATCTCTTTCCATGTCTTTAATTTTTTGTATAACAATATTTCTTGCAGTCTGTGCTGCAATTCTTCCAAAATTCATAGGAGTTACTTCAAGTGATATAGTGTCCCCTACTTCATATGCCATATTTGTTTGCTTCGCTTCACTCAGTTCGATTTCAGTTATCGGATCTACGACTTCTTCAACTACAGTTTTCACCGAGAAAACCTTAATTTTACCATTATCTCTGTCTATTTCAACACTTACATTTGCATTATTATCAAAGTTTTTTTCATAGCTTTTTATAAGTGCTTTTTCCAGTGCTTCAAATATGGACTCTCTTGAGATACCTTTTTCTTTTTCTATTTCCTCAAGAGCTAGTATAAAATCTTTATTCATTTCTTAACCGCCTATCTTAATGTGTTTTACAATTTTTGATGCTTGTGACCTTTTAATTTCAATTTCTGAATTGCCACCTGTATTTAACTTAAAAGAGTCTTTATCAAAACTCAATAGTTTTCCAACAAGTTTTTTACTTCCATTTAGGGGACTGTAAAGATTGACTTCGAGTTCTTCATCAATGCATCTTTCAAAGTCTCTATCCGTTTTTATAGGTCTATCCAATCCCGGCGAAGATACTTCTAAAAAATATGAATTTTTAATCGGATCTGTTTCGTCAAGCCAATCACTAATATCATTGCTTGCGTTTTGACAGTCATCCAAGGTTACGCCACCTTTTTTGTCTATATAGATTCTTAAAATATTATTTCCATCTTCTCTGACAAAAACTGTATCGACATAAAATAAATTGTGCTTTTCAACGATTCTCTGAATTTCAGGCTCAAGTTTCTTCACCAAATTACTCAATAAAATCCCCTCCTATTCCGGTTTATTAAATAAATAAGAGTGGGAAACCCCCACTCCTAACATTAGAAATATTATAACATATTTTATGAAAATATGCAATAAAACTGAATACTTACACATCAAACATAGAAAACATATCAATTTGATTTGTCTCTGTTGTTTGACACCTAATTTAAAATTTTAAACCTATATATCTTAGACGTTGCAATGTGTGCAGCGATTTTTTTATGTCAAATTTAATACTTTTTGGGGTTGTTATATGTTGGGATTTGTGGTATAATTAAATAAAAAAGCGTGGTGATTTGGATGTTTCTTAAAAAGGATAAAAGAGCCAATGGTAAGACTTATCTCACCATTATTAAAGGCTATCGTGACCCTGTTACTAAAAAATCTAGAAATAAATCTGTTATGAAAGTTGGGTATTTAGAGGATTTATTAGACCAATATGAAGATCCTATTGCTCATTTTGAAGAAGTTGCTGCTAGACTAACGGAAGAAGAGAGATTAGCTAATCTGCCGCTTAGTTTCACTTTTGATTCTAAAGAGGTAATTAAGTCTAATGTGGTTAATCGAAAAAACTTAGGATATGTTGTATTATCTCATTTCTACCACAATCTTAAAATTCATGAGTTTTGGAATAATAGACAAAAAACTTCCGGTACTGATTTTTTGCTTAACCATGTATTCCAATTACTTGTTTTTACTAGATCTCTATATCCATCATCTAAAAAGGCTTCTTTTGACTATATCAATTCCTTTTTTACTAAATTCGATTTTAGTCTTCACGATGTCTATAGAGCTTTATCTAAGTTTTATCCTTACAAGGATGATTTAATTCTATGGATTCATCAAAATATTATTCAATACTATGGTAGAGATCTTTCTAAAGTCTACTATGATGTTACTAATTACTATTTTGAGATTCCTTATGAGGATGATTTTAGAAAAAGAGGTGTTTCTAAAGAGCATAGACCTAATCCTATTATTCAAATGGGTCTTTTAATGGATAATTCAGGGATTCCTATCTCCTATGAACTTTTTGAAGGTAATACAAATGATAGTATCACTCTCATGCCTTCATTGAATAAGTTGAAAAAACATTTTAATCTTGGTAAGGTCATTGTTGTTGCGGATAAGGCTATGAATAGTGGTGAAAACATGGCTTACAATATCATTAAAGGGAATGGCTATATATTTTCCGGGTCTGTTAGAGGTGCGTCAAGAGAACTGAAAGATTTTGTTTTAGATCAAACTGGTTATTCTGATAATTCAGATGAGTTCAAAATTAAATCAAGGATTGTGCCTCAAGATATTTGGGTTACAGATATTCATAACAAAAGAAAAAAGGTTCCTATAGATCAGAAACAAGTTGTATTTTATTCAGAAAAATATGCTAAGAAGTCTAGGATGGATAGAGAAAGAACTATTCTTAAGACATTAAAGTTAATTGAGAAAGGTATTGATAGACCAAATTCCAGCGCTTACAAGTATATTAAGAAGGAGTTCATTGATCTAGAAACCGGTGAAATATTAAAGACTAAGAAGAATGATTTTTTAGACATTCAAAAAATTAAAGAAGAAGAAAAGTATGATGGATACTACATCATAAATACCAGTGAACTAGATATGAAGGATATGGATATAGTCCAAGCATATCACGGATTGTGGAAGATAGAAGAGTCGTTTAAAATTACAAAGTCTCAATTAGAAGCAAGACCGGTATATTTATCGAGAAAAGACAGAATAGAATCTCATTTTCTAATATGTTTTGTGACTTTGGTTTTACTAAGACTTTTAGAAAAAGATTTAGATGGATCAAATATCAGCATTGAGAAGGCTATAGAAGAAATGCGTGAAATTACAGGAACTCATTTAGACGAAAACTACTATATGTTCGATTGTTTTAATGAGATAATTGAGAAACTAGGTCAAACAGTTGGAGTTGATTTTTCGAAAAGATTTATAACCGTCGCAGAAATAGATTCCCTTATTTCGGGTGTAAAAAAGGGTTTGTAGAACTACAGGAAAAAGTCAAAATCAAAACCCCTGAAAGCATTGATTTGTTAATGTTTACAGAGGTTTTTTGCTGTTTTAGGTGTCAAAGATAAGATATTTTATGAAAATATGCAATAAAACTGAATACTTACACATCAAACATAGAAAACATATCAATTTGATTTGTCTCTTGTAAGTTTTCCAAAACTCCATTTATTCTTAAAGACTCAACTGCAGTCTTATTAGCTCTTGTCCTGTTCACCATGTCCTCAATTGAAATGAATGGAGATTTTTTAAATTCATTGTGTATTTCTATCGAGCACTGTTCTGAAACATCTTCTAAGGCACAAAATGGTGGTATGATTTCTCCTTCTTTTGAAACTGAAAACTTTGTAGCTCCTGATTTTCCAAGTGAGACATTGCTGATTTTTATTCCTCTAGCATACATCTCTTCTGCAACTTCAAGGACGCTATACTGGCTATTTTCTTTAGGAGATGCTTCCATGCCCAAACTCCTGATTCTTTCCATCTCTCTTTTCACAGATTCCATGCCTTTTAACACTAATGATCCCGGAAAATCATTTTGTTTTATCGTGAAAAATGTTGCATAAAAAGCTTCCGGATGATGTACTTTAAAATACGCTATTCTATAAGACATTAGAACATATGCTACTGCATGAGCCTTGGGAAACATGTATTCTATCTTCATACAAGAGTCGACATACCAATTAGGTAAATCAATTTTCCCCATTGCTTCAATATGTTCAGGTTTAAGTCCTTTTCCCTTTCTAACATTTTCCATGATATTAAATGACATATTATCTTCCAAGCCTCTTTGTATTAAGAATGTCATTATATCATCTCTCGTACATATTACCTCGCCAAGTACCGCTTGGTTTTGTCTTATCAAATCCTGTGCATTGTTTAGCCATACATTAGTTCCATGTGACAGTCCTGAAATTCTAACCAATTCCCCAAATTTCTCAGGCCTTGTATCCAATAACATTTGTCTTACGAAACTGGTTCCAAATTCCGGTATGCCTAAACTTCCCACGGTATTATTGCTGAAATCCTCTATAATATTTAGTGAATCTGTAGATCTAAATATCTCCATAGTCTCAGAGTCGTTAAGAGGTATATTGTTTGCATCAACACCGGTCAAATCAGATAGCATCTTGATAATACTTGGAACATCGTGCCCTAGTAAATCCAGTTTAAGAATTGTATCCTCTACAGATTTATATGTGAAGTGAGTTGTGATGACACCCGAAGAAGGATCATCAGCGGGATAGCTTATCGGAGTAAAATCTTCAACTTCCATATTGTTCGGGACTACTATGATTCCTCCCGGATGCTGTCCGGTTGTTCTTTTTACACCGACTATACCATGTTGTAACATAGCTATTTCAGCAGGATTATAAGTTTTATCTATTTTTTCACTGTATTTTTTTATATATCCATAAGCTGTGTTTTCTTTTATTGTACCTATGGTACCAGCTCTAAATACATGGTCCGCCCCAAAGAGTTCCTCGGTATATTTATGGCATCTAGCCTGATATTCTCCTGCAAAATTCAAATCGATATCAGGTTCTTTATTTCCTTCAAACCCTAAAAATACTTCAAAAGGTATATTATGACCATTTTTTTCCAACGGTTGACCGCATTCAGGACAGATTTTATCCGGCATATCAATCCCAGAATCATAACTCCCATCCGTAATAAATTCGGAATACTTACAATGCTTGCATATATAATGAGCTACTAGCGGATTTACTTCTGTTATTCCAACCATAGTTGCGACAAATGAACTTCCAACAGAACCTCTTGAACCGACGACGTATCCGTCTTCATTTGATTTTAAAACTAGTTTCATAGCTATAATATACAGGACTGAGTACCCGTTATTAATGATTGAATTGAGCTCTTTTTCAAGCCTTTCTTCGACTATTTGAGGTAGGTTTTCACCGTAAATTGCATTAGCATTTTTATAGGCAAGCTCTCTTAACTCCTCATCAGACCCCTCAACTCTAGGTGGATATTTCCCCTTTGGAATAGGTCTTATCTCTTCAATCATATCAGCTACTAAATTTGTATTTTTAACTACGACTTCATAAGCTTTCTCTCTACCAAGATACTCAAATTGATTAAGCATTTTTTCTGTAGTCTTTAGGTATAAATTCTTAGACAAATCTACGCTTCTTGTAAATTGTACTGTTTTTATTAAATTGCGATATAAATGGTCTTTGGAGTTTAAGTAGTAAACATCACCTGTTGCAACTACCGGAATATCTAGTTTTTCGCCCAGCTCAATTATTTTTCTATTTAAATCTTTGATAATCTCAAGTGAATTAATAGCGTATCTTGATTCCGGATTTTCTACTAGATGTTCAAAATTATCCAGAGGAAAAACTTCTAAAAAATCAAAATAACTAGCAGTCTGCTCTATTTCTTCTTCACTTGCTCTACCAAATATATTTTGGATCAATGGTCCCAGCAAGTTTCCCGAACCTATTAATAAACCTTCTCTATGAGAATCTAAAAATGATTTTAAGACCTTTGGAGTCTTATATAAATTAACTGTATTTGAATGTGATACAATCTTATAAAGATTTTTTAAGCCAATTGTATCCTTTACCAATATAAGCATATTATTTTCTTTATTTGCAGCTCTGGGCCATTCAGTCTCATGAGTATTGATATTTTCATCCACAGCTATATTCCTGTCTTTTAAATCATTTAGCATCGCAATAAATACTTCTGCGGTAGCCATAGCATCGTCGACAGCTCTATGATGATTTAAAAGCTTTACATCATATTTTCTAGCCAATGTATCAAGTTTATGATTTCTTAAATCAGGATTTAAAAATCTTGAAAGATATAATGTATCAATATATGGTAAATTAAAATTTAAGTTTAATCTGTATGAAAATTCTCTTATAAAACTAATATCAAATTCAGCATTATGTGCAACCAATGTTGAACCTTCACAAAACTCAAGGAATTTGGGCAGTATACTGTCTATCAGAGGTTTATTCTCAACCATCTCATTTGTTATACCGGTCAGCTCTACTATTTTGTCAGAAATATGCCTCTCAGGCTTTATAAGTTCCCCAAATTGCTCTATTATTCTTCCATTCTTAACCTTGACCGCTCCGATTTCCGTAATGGAATCATACAATTGTGATAAACCCGTCGTTTCAATATCAAATACGACATAGGAGTCGGTATTTAGTTCTTTACCATTGGTATTATTTATTATGGGTAGAAAGTCTTCAACTACAGTGGCATCCAAGCCGTAAATCGTCTTAATCCCAGTCTTATCGGTTTGATCCATTGCAAAAGGAAAAGCTTGTACCACATCTCTGTCTGTTATTCCTACAGCCTTATGGTTCCATTTTGACAATTTACTATAAAGCTCATCTATTTTAACAAATCCATCCAAGGTACTCATCTGCGAATGAACCCTAAGCTCAACTCTTTTAACTTCTGAATTGTCAAGTATTGTACGTTCTTTGGTTAGAGTAATACTGTTTATGGTCGTTATATACCTTTTCTCGTAACTGTCCATAGCGTATTTCCCGTTTACTAATACCCTTGAGTTTTCATTGACATTCTCGCTGAACTTTTTAAAAGAATCCTCCGACCAGAAAGCTTTACAGGATGTTGCACCCGTTTCATCGTAAATGTGGAAATTTACAATGTATTTCTTATCTTTTATCTCCCTATGCTCTATATTGAATACGGTTCCTTCAATCGTTACCCAGTGAGTATCTTGATTTAGTGTATCGATGTTTTGAGGTTCGTTTTTTATTTTCTTACCAATATAGAAATCAGACTCTGATTTTTCGCTAGCCTTCTTTGGTTGTTTGAGAGGCTTCTGGGATAAAATAAGTTTGGAGATATCCTGTTCCTGTTTATCGGTCAACTCCAAGAACTCTTCAACTTCCAAGCCTTTTACCAGCTCAATTTTCACCTGTACATCGTTCCCGCAGTCTTTGTAAATATCGTCCTTTAAACATTCTATAATTCTCTTCTTATTTATGAAATTAGCTAGAGTATTATTTGGAACCTCGAGTACTACTTCATCTTCCAATAGTTTTATACAGCATTCATTCTCCTTATGATTAAGCCAAGGATATTTTCCTGTATATGACTTAAAAAGAGCTTCAATATAAGAGGCACTTAGTCTCTGCCTATTATTTAGCTCATGTTTTATGGTTATTTTTAAATTTGGTATCGCTTCATTTACTTTAGACTCTATAAAATCAGCGTCTGACTTGTCATAGTCAGACGTTGTGATTAAAGATATTATCAGTCTATTGTCAAGCGAATCGTATTGAACTTTATCAATATTAACTATTGATGGAACTTCTTTTGCTATTTTATTCCAGAACTCTGAGTTTTTCATATTCCACCTACAACATTTCTACTTCATTAATCAAAGCTTCGAGTAAATCTTTTTCTTCAACTCTTCTTATTACCTTACCCTTTTTAAATAGTATTCCATATCCGTCACCACAAGCAATTCCTAAATCGGCTTCTCTTGCTTCCCCTGGTCCATTGACGGGACAACCCATTATCGCGATAGTTGCAACCTTATTTAAATTCTCAAGTCTTTTTTCAGCACGATTGACTAAGTCAATCAGATCTATTTTTGTTCTACTACATGTAGGGCAAGAAATCAAATCTATGCCTTCTTTGAGAAGTCCTAATGATTTAAGAATCTCTCTGCCAACAACTACTTCCTGGACGGAATCACCTGTCAATGACACTCTAAAAGTATCGCCGATACCATTATATAATAGTGTTCCGATACCAATGCTGGACTTTATCGTCCCCTTCAAAACAGGTCCTGCTTCAGTGACTCCCAGGTGTAGTGGGTAGTCTACCAGACTCGATAGTTTAGTATATGACTCTATCATAGTATTTACATTGCTTGATTTTATAGAGATTTTAATTTTGTCAAAATCGTATTTTTCAAGCATTTGAACTTGATCTATTGCACTTGCAACCAAACTATCGGTGTTCACGCCACCGAATTTATCAATGATTTCTCTAGATAGTGAGCCTGAGTTTACACCAATTCTTATCGGAACATCGTATTTACGGCAAATATCAACTACTTCTTTTACCTTATATTCTGCTCCAATATTACCGGGATTAATGCGTAGGCAATCGCATCCATGCTCAACAGCCATCAACCCCAGCTTGTAATCGAATTGAATATCGGCTATAAAAGGTATATTTGTTCTATCCTTTATAACTTTTATAGCCTTGGCATCCTCTAGATTGTTAATTGCCGAACGAACAATATGACAGCCTTTTTCTTCCATTCTGAGTATTTGATTCACAGTAGCTTCTATATCTGAGGTATTTGTATTCGTCATGGACTGTATTGTAATCGGTGCATCACCACCGACTAATACACTTCCCA
Organism: Peptoniphilaceae bacterium AMB_02; assembly: GCA_036321625.1. Taxonomy (NCBI): domain Bacteria; kingdom Bacillati; phylum Bacillota; class Tissierellia; order Tissierellales; family Peptoniphilaceae; genus Microaceticoccus; species Microaceticoccus formicicus. The sequence continues at coordinate 1,112,209 of CP143259.1, read as the reverse complement.
CTTTTATTTGTTTTGTTTTTTTTCTATTAATCAATCTATCCTCCAAATATTCCGGTTTGAATAATATCTTTAAAGGTGACTACTATTAATAAACCTATCAAAAACACAAATCCAATCAAGTTTATTAGACCCTCTTTTTCAACAGGGATTGGTTTCTTTCTAATGGATTCTATAATTAATAAGACAACCTTTGACCCATCAAGTGCAGGTATTGGTAATAAGTTAAAAAATCCGACATTTATATTAATAAATTCAAGTAGCATCATAACATTTATTATACTGGTTCTTGCCGCTGAACCTATTTCCCTTATGATTCCTACTGGTCCGGAAACTTCATTAATACTTACTTTTCCAGTGAAGAGTCTACTCAGGAATTTTATCATCTCATTCAAAAGCAATTTCATGGTTGTGAAACCATATTTCATAGATCCCCAAATTGATCTCTCGGACGCTCTTATTATTCCTATTTTACCTTCACTATCTCTATTAACTTCAAATTTTAGATCTTCATTATTTCTTTGGACGGTAATTTCTAAGCTTTTACTATCTGTTTTATTTATATTCTCTATTACAGCTTCCCAGCTATTGGTCTTAACACCGTCAACTGCAATAATCTTATCCCCTACTTGTAATCCCACTTCTTTCGCATTCGACGGCTCAACAAAACCACCTATTTTATTTACAGGAGTACCAATTATCATTCCCATAATAAATAGTACTACAAAAGCTAGAATAAAATTCATTATAGCACCGGCTACAACTACAGCCAGTCTTTTTCCAACAGAAGAGTTACTAAAGCTTCTTGGATTATTACTTTCCTCATCTTCTCCTTCCATAGCAACATAACCACCTATTGGAAGTGCTCTTATTGAATAGAGAGTTTCTTCACTCTTTTTAGAATATAGTTTTGGTCCCATTCCAATAGAAAATTCATTTACCTGTATGCCAACTGTTTTTGCAATTATAAAATGTCCAAATTCGTGTATAAGAATAACCAACAGAAAAACCACTACGGATGTTACTGTCGTTAATATAATAGAACTCATTTCTCACCTTCCTATAATAATACTTAGTATATAGACAATGGGCAGCGTAAACAATACCGAATCAAATCTGTCCAGTATACCACCATGTCCAACAATTATATTTCCATAATCTTTAATACCGGCTTTACGCTTAATAGCGGATGCACAAATATCTCCTATTTGCGAAATCACCGATCCGATTGCAGCAAAAATAGCCCAAATAATAGGTTGTTCCATGCCTCTTAAATACACTATTAAGAGCACCAATACTATGGAACCCAAGATGCCTCCCAATGCACCTTCTACCGTCTTATTAGGACTTAATCTCTCAATCAATTTGTTTTTTCCAAATAATGCTCCGAAAATATAAGCAAATGTATCAGTACCCCATGCACAGCAATATACGACGTAAATATACTCCTTCTTGTCCAGTAATAATATAAAACTTAGCAAGAAGTTTACATACAGTATCGAAAATAGATAACCATTCATATCGTTAAAACTGTACTTGTTTCCTACTGCAGCTGATATAAACGCGTATATAACAACGAAAGCCAAAAATATTAAAAGATACTTAAACTCATGGTAATAAGCCAATAAATTTATGATAAAGCCAATAATCAGCTGCCCAATAAGCGGATAATTGATTCCTATCCTTTTGAGTGCTTTGTTCATTTCGAAAGATGCAATTGAACTCAGCAAAAGAACGGATACAAGCAACATTTTCCCACCACTTGTAGTGAAGAAAATAACCATTAATAAAATAATTATTCCACTTATCGTGCGTATTAGAAATTTATTCATTAAAGTCCTCCGAATCGTCTTTTCCTTTTTCTATACTCATCAATTGCTTCATCTAGCTCTGTTTTACCGAAATCAGGCCATAGTACATCCGTAAAATAAAGTTCAGTATACGCAGTCTGATATATCATAAAATTACTAAGCCTCTGTTCAGATCCGGGTCTGATCAAAAGGTCAGGGTCGGGTTGATTGGCAGTATATAGATAATTCGAAAACATATTTTCATCTATTTTTTCAATATCCATATTTTCGTTTTGAACTTGTCTATACAGTTCTTTGCAGGCTTTTATAATTTCATCCCTTCCACCATAATTTATACCCAAATTAAGTACCATTCCTGTATTATTTTCAGTTTCTTTGATAGATCTTTCTATCTCACGTCTCGCTATATTGGGTAAAGCACTTTTATCCCCCATTATATGGATTTTTACATTGTTTTTTTTGAGACTATTTAATTGATTTCTAATATAAACTACCAGCAATTCCATTAAGGCATTTACTTCTTCGGCAGGTCTTTTCCAATTTTCAGTTGAAAACGCATAAAGGCTAAGGTATTCAATACCTAAATTACTAGAATATTCAACAATATCGATAACTCTATCCATACCTGCTTTGTGACCTAATTGTCTTGGCATAAACCTTTTTGAAGCCCAACGACCATTTCCATCCATTATTATACATATATGTCTAGGTAAACCCGATTTCTTTGTATTGTTGTCATTCATTAGTATAACCTCCACTTGCTGGTATTAGAAATCTATTAAATAATCTCGAAGTTGGATTTTAACCCAACTTCGAGAACTTAATTAAAACTCCATTAATTCATCTTCTTTAGCTTTTAGGATTTCATCAATTTGCTTATTATATGAGTCAATTACTTCTTGAACCTCATTCTCGGCAACTTTTCTGTCGTCTTCAGGAAGAGAATTCTCTTTTTCCATTTTTTTAATCTGATCCATTGCATCTCTTCTTAAATTTCTCAATCCAACTTTGGAATCTTCAGAAATCTTTTTGGCGACCTTAGTTAAATCTTTTCTTCTCTCCTCAGTAAGTACAGGGAAAGGTAATCTAATTAGTTTTCCATCATTTGACGGAGTAATACCTAGGTCAGATTTTTGAATCTCCTTTTCGATTTCTTTAATAATATTTACATCCCATGGTTGGATTACAAGTAATCTGGCTTCCGGAGCTGAAATGGAAGCAACTTGTTGTAATGGTGTCGGCACTCCATAATAATCTACCGTTATCTTTTCAACTAATGCAGGGTTAGCTCTTCCAGCTCTTATTTGAGTTAACTCTTCTTTCAATGCTGAGATAGTCTTTTTTGCTCTTTGTTCTAATTCAGTAATAACCGGCTTATACATGTGATTCCTCCTAACGAATAATTGTTCCTATTTTTTCACCATCAAAAATTCTGATTAAATTTTGTGGATCATCTATACCGAAAACTTGAAGAGGTATATTATTATCCATACAAAGAGATGTTGCTGTAGAATCCATTATACCCAATCCTAAATTAAGTATGTCAATATATGTCAATTCATCGAATTTTTTAGCATCTGGATTAATATTCGGATCATCATCGTATACACCATCTACACCTTGTTTACCAATGAGTATAACATCTGCATCAATCTCAGCAGCCCTTAATGCCGCTGTGGTATCAGTAGAAAAGTATGGTAGTCCGGATCCTGCTCCAAAAATAACTATTCTTCCTTTTTCTAGATGTCTTAAAGCTCTACGTCTTATATAAGGTTCAGCTACCTGTTGCATAGCAATAGCAGTTTGCACACGAGTTTCTACACCCATTTCTTCAAGTGAAGCTTGCAATCTAAGAGCATTGATTACGGTACCAAGCATTCCCATATTGTCAGATGTAGATCTATCTATCATGGTACTGGATTTACCTCTCCAGTAATTCCCCCCACCTACAACTATTGCTATTTGAACATCCCTTTTGCTAATTTCAACTATTTTAGAACAGATATTGTTTATAGTTTTGTCATCTAAACCATGACCTTTGCCACCCGAAAGAGCTTCTCCACTTAATTTAAGAATTACTCTTTTATAACTTCCATTCATGTATATCCTCCTAGAGTACATCCCTTGAGTATTATTTTATCACATTAAGACAATGGAGAACAACCAGTGTTCTCCAATTTAATTATTATCCTATTTGTTTTGCAACTTCTTCTGCAAAGTTTTCTTCTCTCTTTTCTAATCCTTCGCCAACTTCGTATCTCATAAATCTTCTAATCTTGATGTTTTCGCCAATCACACTTATTAATTCAGTAAGGATTTCTCCAACTTTTCTACTCGGATCTTTAATGAATGGTTGGTCTAGTATACATACATCTTCGAAGAATTTCTCCATTCTTCCTTCAACTTTTTTCTCTGCAATCATCTTAGCTTTATCTTCAGGGATGTTTTTCTCTGCAGATTCATTCATAGCTTGATTAACAAGTACTTGTCTTTCATTAGCTACAACACTTTCCGGTATTTCCTCTCTAGAAACGTATTTTGGATTTGATGCTGCAACTTGCATTGCCATATCCTTTACAAATCTCTTGAAGTCTTCGTTTTTTGCAACAAAGTCAGTTTCAGTGTTTACTTCAATTAAAACACCAATTCTTCCACCGTGGATATAAGAATCAACTATACCTTCAGAAGCAATTCTTCCGGCTTTCTTTTCAGCACCTGCAAGTCCTTTTTCTCTTAAAAGTGCAACTGCTTTATCAATATCACCATCTGTTTCAACAAGAGCATTTTTACAATCCATCATTCCTGCTCCTGTTTTAGCTCTTAACTCTTTAACATCTGCTGCTGTATATGCCATTTTTTTCCTCCTATATAATTAAAGGTAAGAGTAAAGAAAAACTCTTTAAACCCTTACCCTTTCATTTTTATTCTTCGTCTTCAGTATCTTCTTCTACTTCTTCAATTTCTTCTATATCTTCAACTTCATCAGCTTCAGGTTTATCGTAATCGTCAAATTGCTCACCTTGATTACCTTCAATTATCGCATTGGCAATTGTACCTGTTAGAAGTTTTACTGCTCTGATTGCATCGTCATTTCCAGGAATTGGATAATCAACTTCATCAGGGTCACAGTTTGTATCTACTATACTGATTACAGGGATTCCTAAGATTCTAGCTTCATTAACTGCAATCTTCTCTTTTTTCGGATCTACAACGAACATTAGGTCAGGAAGTTTTTTCATTTCTTTAATTCCACCTAAGAATTTCTCAAGTCTATCCCTCTCGTGAACAAGAGCCATAACCTCTTTCTTAGGAAGTAAATCAAATACTCCATCTTCTTCCATCTTTTCAAGTTCATGAAGTCTATCAATTCTTTTTTTGATAGTGTTGTAGTTAGTTAACATTCCACCTAACCATCTTTGGCTTACGAAGTGTTGACCACTTCTTTTTGCTTCATTTTCAATAGCTTCTTGAGCTTGTTTCTTGGTTCCTACAAAAAGAACTGTACCACCATTTTCAGCTACTTCTTTAGCTACTGCATAAGCTTCTTCCATTTTCTTTACTGTTTTTTGAAGATCGATGATATAAATACCATTTCTCTCAGTGAAGATGAACTTAGCCATTTTAGGATTCCATCTTCTAGTTTGGTGTCCGAAATGAACACCTGCTTCTAATAAGCTTTTCATTGTGATTACTGACATTTTGCACCTCCGCGTTTTTTTCCTCCATCTCCATCACACTTCATTGAAACCTTTCGGCAACCTCAAATCCATCAAGAGATGTGTGTATTCACCTTTGCTATTATACCATATTCATTTTCCAACTTCAAATAAAAAATTACAAATTGAAGCGAAATAATTATTCACCTTTACTATACTTCTTATATAGATCAGGTCTTTTGTTTTCAGTATTTTTTAAGGAGCTTTCCCTACGCCATTCTTCTATTAACTTATGATTTCCACTTAGTAGTACTTCAGGGACTTTATGCCCCATAAACTCGCTTGGTCTAGTGTAAACCGAATATTTTAGCAAACCGTCATATAATGAATCAGATATTGCACTCTCTTCATTGCCAAGCACATCAGGTATAAATCTTGACACGGCATCGATAAATGCCATAGCAGGTATTTCACCACCTGTCAAAACATAATCTCCGATAGAAACCTCATAGTCTATAAAATTGTCTATGATTCTTTGGTCTACACCTTCATAATGTCCACATAGTAATATCAAATGGTCACTTTCCGAAAACTCTTCCACCATCTGCTGATTCAGTAATTTTCCCTGTGGCGACAAAAATACCACTTTGGAATTGTCCATCTTAAGATCTTGAATGGCATTATATATGGGCTCGGGTGTCATTAACATCCCAGGCCCACCTCCGTAGATTTCATCATCCACTTTTTTATGTTTATTATTAGAATAGTCTCGTAAATTAACTGCATTAATTTCAATTTTTGAATCCTTAATTGCCTTGCCTATGACGCCATATTCATTTAAGCACTCAAAAAAAGATGGGAAAACTGTAATAATATCAAATCTCATCTTTCATACCTTGAATCAATTTAACTTCCATGCATCTATTGGTTAAATCTACTTTTTTGATAAACTGTTTAACCGCAGGCAAATAAAACTCCCTGCCTTCGGTAGTTTTAACTACATAGATGTCATTACTTGGATTCTCAATAATATCTATAATCTCTCCTATATGCTCAGTATTCTCATAGACTTTAAGTCCTAAGATATCATGATGATAGTACTGATCTTCCTCTAGTTCCATTAAATCATCAGAGGAAATATAGAGATATTCTCCTTTGTATTGTTCCACAAGGTTTATATTATCAAATTCATTGAACTTAATAATCAGTATATTCTTGTCTTGTCTGTACTTTCCAACTGTCACAGTCGGACCGTCTATTCCGATATAATATTCAACAGGTCTATCGAATCTATTAATATCGGAAGTGATCGGGAAGAGTTTAATCTCACCTCTTATCCCGAAAGTCCCAATAATTTGTCCTACTTTTATATAATCCATTAGTCTACTATGTCTATATTTACTTGTAGATTTTCTTTAGTTCCGGCAGCTTTTGCTACGGTTCTGATCGCCTTGGCAATTCTGCCTTGTTTCCCAATAATCTTTCCCATATCGGATGGATCAACATTAATCCTAATTGTTAGAATATTTCCTTCTCTACTTTCGTCTACTATAACATTTTCAGGATTGTCAACTAATTGTTTAGCTATATTCAATATTAAATCTTTCATTTATGCCTCCTGAATGAATAGCAATATTATTCCTCTACTATTTCTTCTTTAGTTTCTTCTTTTACTTCTTCTACTACTTCCTCTTTTTTAGCTTCGTATACGCCATTGTTTTTGAATAATCTGTTAACTGTATCGGTTGGTTTAGCACCTACAGAAATCCAGTAATTTACTCTCTCTGCATCTACTTTTACTGTTTTAGGTTCAGTTAGTGGATTGTAGTATCCAATTTCCTCAATAAATCTTCCATCTCTTGGTGCTCTAGAATCCGCAACAACGAATCTATAAAAAGGTCTTTTTTTAGCACCCATTCTTTTTAATCTAATTTTTACTGCCATGTTCTTTCCTCCTAAATACTAAAATTAATTTTATTTATTTAAAGAAAGGTAAATTGAATTTACCTCGCTTTTTCATGGATTTTTCCATACTGGTAAATCTTTTCATCATTTTTTTTGTCTCTTTGAACTGTCTTAAGAAACGATTCAAATCTACTGTAGTTACTCCTGAACCGTCGGCAATTCGTTTTTTTCTACTATTATCGATGATTTCAGGCTTTTCACGTTCTTCCATTGTCATGGACTGAATCATAGCTTCTATTCTCTTGAGATCTTTCTCATCAATATTTAAACCCTTTAACTGTTTTGAATTAAAACCGGGTACCATAGCCAATATATCTTCAAGAGGCCCCATATTTCTCATCTGGTCTAATTGCTGTAGATAATCATTTAAAGAATAGCTCTGTGATCTGATTTTTTCTTCAAGTTCTTTGGCGTTTTTTTCATCGATTGCCGATTGAGCTTTTTCAATCAAGGTCAATACATCGCCCATACCTAGAATCCTCGAAGCCATCCTGTCAGGATAAAAAGGTTCAATATTATCTAGTTTTTCACCTACACCGATAAACTTTATCGGCTTTGATGTTACCTGTCTAATTGATAGAGCAGCTCCACCTCGGGCATCACCATCAAGCTTGGTCAATATAACACCTGAAATCTCCAATTGATTATTAAAGGTTTCAGCTAGATTAACCGCATCTTGCCCGGTCATTGCATCTACAACCAACAATATATCATCGGGATTTGTAGCCTCTTTAATACCTAATAACTCGTCCATTAGCTCGTTATCGATATGAAGTCTTCCGGCTGTATCTATAATAACTACATCGTTTGATTGTTTTTTAGCTTCAGCCAATCCCGCCTTTGCAATATCAACAGGATTTATCTTATCTCCCATTGAAAATACAGGCACTCCAACTTGACTACCTACGACCTCTAATTGTTTAATAGCAGCCGGACGATAAACGTCACAAGCTACGAGTAGCGGTCTTTTGTTTTGTTTCTTTAAATGTAATGCCAGCTTACCCGCATGAGTTGTTTTACCGGCACCTTGTAGCCCACATAATAATATCACAGTTGGCGGAGATGAAGAAATATTTAATTTAACTTCCTTTTCACCCATTAAATTAGTCAACTCATCATTAACTATTTTAATTACCATCTGGCCGGGAGTTAAGCTTTCCATTACTTCGTTTCCTATAGCTCTTTCTTTGATAGATTTTACAAAGTCTTTTACAACTTTATAGTTGACATCTGCTTCGAGCAAAGCCATTCTTATCTCTCTAAGAGCAAGTTCAACATCTTTTTCTGAAAGTTTGCCCTTTCCTTTAAGTCCACTAAAAATATCTTGTAACTTTTCAGCTAAACTTTCAAACATAATATACACCTCCCGTAATTATATTGTTCCTATAACTTCATTTAGTGAATCAGAAATAACAGAAAGAGTATCGGTGAACTCTTCACCCTCATTTAAGTCGATTATATCGCTCAAATGCGTATTTAAAACTCTCAATTTATTTCTAATTTCAGAATTTTTCTTAACCATTCCCAGTTCTTTCTCTATCTCATACAATCTCTTCTCAGAGCGTTTAATTAGATCGGAAACTGCTTGTTTGGTAATATCCTGATTATTTGCTATTTCTATAAGTGATAAGTCTTCGTAATAGTAAGATACCATCGCATTATATTGTTTATCACTAAGTAATTTCCCATAATAGTCCAGCAATAATACTACTTGCATTCTATCGTCCATAATACACACCTCTCAGTGGTCAACTAAAAAACTTGACCTTAATATCTTAATCCTTTATAAGACATTTGTCAAGTTTTTTGTTTACTAAGAAATTATGGAATCTACAAAATCATTGACATTAAACTCTCTTAAATCTTCAATTCCTTCTCCTAGACCAATATACTTTATTGGAATATTCATTTCGTTTTGGATTCTTACCACTACTCCACCCTTAGCAGTACCGTCCATTTTAGTCAATACCACACCTGAGATATCGGCAACTTGATTGAATTCTTTTGCTTGATTCATGGCATTTTGACCTGTCGTAGCGTCTAAAACCAATAGCGATTCGGATCTTGCCTCAGGATACTCCCTTTCTATAACTCTGTGGATTTTGTTTAATTCATTCATTAGATTCTTTTTATTATGCAATCTTCCTGCAGTATCACAAATTATAATATCTGATTTTCTGGATTTCGACGCAGCGATTGCGTCGAAGATAACAGCAGCCGGGTCAGCTCCTTCACTATGTGATATCATTTCAACCCCAACTCTATTTGCCCACTCTCCTAACTGATCTATAGCAGCAGCCCTAAAAGTATCGGCAGCAGCTATTAAGATTTTTTTGCCGGAATCCTTATATTTCTTAGATAATTTACCGATTGTAGTCGTCTTACCTACTCCATTGACTCCGACTACCAAAATAATCAGAGGAGTATCCTCGATATTCATTGTATTATCCAATTGTCCGGTATTCATAATCTCTTTTAAAAGATTATTCATCTCGCCTTTAATCAGTGACGGATCGGTAATTCTCTTTTCCCTTACCACATCTTTTAGTCTGTCTATGAGTTCCATAGTAGTTTGTCCGCCGATATCGGAAAGAATCAAAGTATCTTCTAGCATTTCATACAATTCATCATCGATTGAGGTGAATCCCGCCAGAATATTATCTATCTTTTTTGAAATATTCTCCCTGGTTTTTGTTAAGCCTTTAAGAAATCCGGAAAAAAACCCCTTTTTCTCCTCTACTTCCATGGCTTTTTCTCCATCATCTACGACTTCGATTTTTTCTTCTTGCTCATCTTTGTTTCTATTAAAAAAACCTTTAAACATATCTTCCTCCTAAGCATTTTCTAATGATAAGGTCAACATTTTGGATATACCTTCTTGTTCCATGGTTACACCATACAATATATCTGCTATTTCCATGGTAAGCTTTCTATGCGTTATAATAATAAACTGTATTCCCTTAAAGGATTTAAGATAATTAACATACCTAGCAATATTTGACTCGTCTAGGGCAGCATCCACTTCGTCCAGTATACAAAAAGGTGCCGGTCTGGTTTCAAAGATAGCAAATAATAACGCAACTGCAGTTAAGGCTCTCTCACCACCCGATAATAAGGATAGGTTCTGTAGTTTTTTTCCTGGAGGTTCAACTTCAATGTCAACTCCTGAACTTAAAACATCGCCGGTATTTAATACGAGCCTTGCTCTTCCACCCTTGAAAAGTATCGAAAATATATTATTAAATCTTTCGTTGATATCTGAAAAACTCTCATTAAAGGTATCGATAATTTTCAAATCCAATTTTTGTATAATTTCCTCTATATCGGCTTTTGAACTCAATAGATCATCCTTTTGAGTTTTGTAAAATTCATATTCATTACTTACTATTTGAAATTCTTCTATTGAATCATAGCTGAAATGTCCGATATCTCTAATCTTATTCTTTAGATTTTTAATCATATTCTGATTCGTCTTTACTTCAACCAGCGAATCCAGTCTGAATTCCAATTCTTCTTCCGAAAATGAATACTCTTCAATAAGTGACTCTTTTCTATTTTGAATTCTTTCATTTAATGAATTTAACTGAGATTGAATCCTTGTAATATCGAGATCTAATTTTGAGATTTCCGATGTTATACTCAGTCTATTTTCAACTATTTCATCATACTTTATTTTTTCCTCTTTTAGCTCAGCTTTAAGGTTTTCAATTTCAGTATCGATAGTTTCCAATTCAGTCTTACTTAAAGAAATGGTGTGACTATTATCAGTTAGATTTTTCTCTAGAGTTTTAATCTCAGAGTCACAATCAATTACAAATTGTTCATTTCTCTCAATTGAATTTAGAGTGTACTCTAAATTTACTTTACTGTCTTCAATAGTATTTTCGGAGATTAATCTATCTCTTTTCAGCAGTTCTTTTTCGTTATTAAACTGTAATAACTCGACATCCAAATTCATTTTAGCATCGTATAGTTTACGTTTATCATTATCTATAGACTCATTTTCAGAATTAAGTTTTTTTATTGTTAGCTCTAAATCCTTGATTTCATCCTCACTGACTTTAGAAAGATTGGCCTGTCGTTCCTTTTTATTTTTAATCTCAAGACTTATATCTTCAATTCTATCTGAACATAGATTAAACTTTATGGACTTCTCATTGATATCGGAATTAAGTCTATCTAAATCAGTTTCACTCATTTTAAGAGCATTGTCTAATTGGCTTAAATTTGATTTCAAATGATCAAGCTCTTCAGTCATCTCTTTAATTTCCCTTTTAGTTGAGATGAGGTCTTCCTCAGATTCGAGAATGCTCTTGCACAACGCTTCCATTTCAGACTTTCTATTAATAAGGCTAGTACCGGTACCTTTGTAAACCGAACCCCCAATCATTGAACCCCATGTATTGACAATATCTCCTTCAAGCGTCACAATACGGTTATTTTTATTAATAGATGATACCTTTAATGCTTCATCCATATTTCTGACTATGAGAGTTCTGCTAAGGTGGTATTCTATGATATTTCTAATCTTATCACTACATTCAACTGCATCCGATGCAACTATTAAATAGTCCTTGGTATCGAGTTCATGCAAGCTGCGTGACTTTTTCTCAAATCTATCTATAGGAAGAAAAGTAACTCTACCTAGACGATTAGACTTCAGAAAGGATATTAAGTATTTTGCATCCTCTCCGGTATTTGTAACTATATTTTGAAGTGATTGACCCAGTGCAAATTCAATTGCTTTTTGATACTCATCCTTAACAGTGATGAGCTCAGCAAGGGTACCGATTATTCTCTTGTTCACTTCCGGATTAGTACGACCGGCTTTAATAAGTCTTTGTACCGATTTATTGAATCCTTCATAGTTTAAATGTATATTTTTGATAATTTCAAGATTTGATTTTTGTTGTTGAATTTGAGCTGTAATTTTAGTTTCTTTAAATACCAGGTCAGAAATCTTTTTTTCTAAACCTAAATATTTGATTTTCAAATCTTCAAATTGTTTAAGCCTTAAATCCCGTTCTTTAACCAGCTCTTTTAATGAAATTTCACGATTTAGCAGACTTTCCTCTATGTCTTTTTTATTTATCTCTAATTCATTAAGCTCATTGTTAAGTTTTTCAAGATCCTGTATAAAGTTTTTTGATAAACCGATATTGGTATTTCTCGCCAATAGCATTTCAGATAAGTCTTGATTAAATTTACTAATTTTTTCAACAATTTCTTGCTGATTTTTCTTTATTTCTATAATTCGATTATCGACATCTTCGAGTTGCAACTGTTTTTCATTGTACAATTCTTCAGTCGATTTTATTTTTGAATTCAGTTCACTTATTTTAATCTCTTCATTATCAATTGTTTTATTGATTTTTTCAATGGACATCTTTTCTGAAGAGATCTCGTGTTCAGCTTTATTTAGTTCTCTTGTTTTTAATCCTATCTTTTCTTTCAGGACTATCAACTGCGCATCCAAGTAAGTTATCTTATTTGTAATCTCTTCATATACGGAATTTTTGTTATTTAACTCACTTTCAAGCGATTCGATATATGTCTTTAAAGGATTGATTGACTCATTGATAGACTCTAAATCTTTAGTTAATATGTCCTTTGAATCACCCAATTCTTCAAACTTATGTTTTATAGACTTCATCTCTCCTTCAGAATCCCTTAAGTACTTTTTATAATAGCTGAGCTGGTGTGTTTCCAACTCACCGATATACTTAAGTCCTTCTTTAGCCTTCTGAGATTCTTTTTCGAGATAATTGGTCCTATCCTTTAATTGATTTATTATATCTTTGATTCTAGTTAAATTCTCTAAAGTTTTCTTAAGCTTTTTTGCAGATTCTTCCTTATTGTATTTTAACTTGGCAACTCCAGAAGCTTCGTCAAATATTAGTCTTCTTTCTTCAGGTCTGGAGCTTAGTATTTCATCTATTCTTCCTTGACTAATTATTGAATACCCCTCTTTACCTACTCCGGTATCCATAAATAGCTCTCTGATATCCTTTAACCGGCAGTTATTTTTATTTATTGTGTACTCCGAATCTCCATCCCTAAAAACTTTCCTGGATACTACAACTTCCTTATAATCCACCGGTAGCATCCCTTTGGCATTATCAAAAGTGATTGAAACTTTAGAATAATTCATAGGTTTGGAATTCTCAGTTCCGGTAAAGATGACATCCTCCATCTTAGAACCTCTAAGTGATTTTGCACTTTGTTCTCCAAGAACCCATCTAATAGCATCAGAAATATTCGATTTTCCACTTCCGTTTGGTCCAACTATAACAGAAAATTGCTTGTCAAATACTAATTCAGTTTTATCTGCAAATGATTTAAATCCATGTATTTCTAATTTATTTAGTCTCAATTCCAACCTCTTTGTTTCTATTCTTATAAAAATTACTCATATCAATTTTAATTATATTATCGTCTTGTTCTAGTATAAAACAACCATCATTTAAATTATCCGTTTTAAAACTAATTTCGCTTGTAAAAATACTCTTTAAATATTTTTTATTCTTAGCAGCATAGCCGACGAGATAAGATAATTCCGAATTATTTGAATAAAGGGTTAACTTATTTTTGATATCTAGCTTGTCCAGCTCTTTTTTAATAGCATCGAGAAATAAATCACCATAAACAATCTGTCTAAGAGATGGATGAGAAGGTCCTATAAAATCAGTATCCTCAAAATCTCCATCCTCAGGCAGACCTATTCTGATAATATTAATCTTGTTTTCCTCAAAAAGTGACACTATATCCTTCAAGTGGATAATGAGTTCGTCCAGCTCCATAGGTTTATATTTACCTGAATCATATAGATGTTTAAGTTCCGTATTTTCTATTACCATAGTAGGATAAATTCTTACAAAATCGGGATTTAAAGATATTATTTTCTCAGCAGTATAAATATCATTTTCTTTTGAAGAACCTGCCATCCCCGTCATCATTTGTAATCCTAATTTAAATTTATATCTTTTTATCAGATCAACGGCTCTTACTACATCAGATGATGAGGTACCCCTTTTATTAAATTCAAGTACGCTGTCCACCATCGATTGTACACCTAGTTCGATTGTTTCTACATTATGTTGTTTTAATATTTCAAGTCTAAACTCATCTATATAATCAGGTCTTGTAGACAATCGAATAGAACTGATCATTTTTCTTTCTATTAATGGTTTAACTGCACTCAGATAAGAAATCATTGTATTGGTTCCAAGACCTGTAAAGCTTCCTCCATAAAACGCAAGCTCTATATCTGTTGCATTTTCAGGAAAATACTTCAGATATTTTTCTATTTCTTCCTTGATAAAGCCGGGTTCTACTGCACTGTTAATCTTTGTAATTTTCCTTTGATTACAAAAAATACAGTCGTTCATACAACCCATGTGAGGAATAAAAATAGGAATAATATATTTTTTCTTAGTCATTTAAATAACCCAGTTTCACCAATGCATCTTTTGCAGCATTGTGTTCGGACTCTTTTTTACTTTTACCTATTCCACTACCAATGGTCTTATCATTAGAGACTACATTCACATGAAAAACCTTATTATGATCAGGACCTTCTTCTTTCACTAATCGATACTTAACTTTTCCTCTATACTTTTTATGGTAAAATTCTTGCAATGTAGTTTTATAATCCGTTGAAACCCTATCGTTTTTTATATCATTTAGGATTTTGTCCTTATATCTTGACAAGAGAAATTCTCTTACCACTATAAAACCGGCATCCAAATAAAGGGCGCCGCAAAAAGCTTCAAATGCATCTGCTAATAGAGAGGCTCTGTCTCTACCACCACTAAGTTCTTCCCCTTTACCCAATAATAAATACTTGGGGATCCCTAATTCTCTACTAGCACATGCAAATGAGCTTTCACATACGATAGTCGCTCTTATTTTAGTCATTACTCCTTCAGGTACACTGCCAAGTTCCTGAAATAATAAATCGGTCACTACTAAATTCGCAACGGAATCTCCTAAAAACTCCAGTCTCTCATTATGATCGGAAAAGTTTTTATGCTCATTGGAAAACGAGCTATGTGTAAAAGCAAGATTTAGGACTTCCAGATTCTTAAATTTATAACCGATATTATTTTCAAAATCTTTAAGTTGTTTTATTCTTGTCGCATTCATTTTGTACTTCCTATCTGGATTTAAAGTATTCTATTATGTCTCCAACAGTGATAAATTTTGCGAGATCTTCATCTTCTATTTCAACGCCGAATTCTTCTTCAGCATCCATTATTAACTCTAAAAGAGTAATGGAATCGACATCAAAATCCTCTCTTAAAACCATATCATTGGAAACTTCAGTTATTCCAAATCGCTCCTTGATGATCTCATATATTCTATCTTCTATCATTTTGATCCCCCCCTCATAATATCAGTAATTTCGTTAATTACATCATCTTCAATAAATTTTATCAATTGAAAAATACCATTCTTGATAGCAAGACTGTCCGAGCTGCCATGAGCCTTGAACACAGGTTTTTTAGACCCTAGCATTGGAGCTGAGCCCAAGTTCCTATAATCCAGTTTTTCTTTAATGCCACCAAGTGCAGGTTTGACAAGCATTCCGCCAATCTTAGTCATTGTAGATGACATAATACCTTCTTTTAATAATTGCATCATAGTAGATGCTACCCCTTCAATGGTCTTAATCATAATATTTCCATTAAATCCATCTGTCACAATGACATCTACATCATTATCCAGTATATCTCTAGGTTCAATATTGCCTACAAAGTTCAATTTTTCATTTGAAAGTACTTGAAATGATTCTTTAGTAAGTGTGTCCCCCTTGCCTTCCTCACTACCTATATTTAGAAGTCCGACAGTTGGATTGCTCTTATTAAAAACAGTCTTTGCATAACAGGTACCCATAATAGCGAATTGCCTTATAAGTTCAGGTGTACAGTCCATATTTGCTCCAACATCCAGAACTATTGTCGGATTTTTAACCCCCGGAATGGAAACTGTTAAAGCAGCTCTATCGATGTTTTCGATTCTGCCAACTATTAAGGTTGCACCTGCAAGTAGTGCGCCTGTACTTCCAGTCGATATGAAGCCATCTGCTTCATCATTTTTTAAACTTCTAAGACCTTTGACCATAGATGATTCTTTTTTTCTTCTTATTGCTAATGCTGCTTCGTCAGTATTTTCGATTACATCCTCAGCATTTATAATAGCAATCTTATCATTTTCGATTAATTCTTTTGGAATAAACTTCACTAACTCTTCTTCAGGTCCACAAAATATGGGATAAAAATCTTTCTCGGCCATTGCATCTAATGTACCTTTGACAATTACTTCCATTCCCTTATCAGAACCCATAGTATCTATTATTATTTTCATTTCTACCTCAACTATTTTTTTATAAATAAAAAGGATAGTGTGCCCACTATCCTTTCTATTCTACAACGATAACTTCTTTTCCATCGTAGTAACCACAAGCTCTGCACACTCTATGAGGCAATTTAGGCTCATGGCAGTTTGGGCACTCTGTTATTGTAACCCTTGGTAATTTATAAGACGATGCTCTTCTTTTATCTCTTCTCGCTTTGGATGTTCTCCTTTTAGGTACAGCCATTTTGACACCTCCCTATTAGTGAATATAGCCAACATATTACAACATCACTAATTTATGACTAAGCTAATCTAGTTGTTTATTATATGAAAGCAGCTAATATATTATACAATTAGCTTTCACATATGTCAATTATAAATTAGCTGATTAAACTCTTAGTGTCCCTAGCAATCATCAATTCCTCATTGGTAGGTACTACATAAATTTTTACCTTAGAGTTTTCTGTTGAAATTAAAGCTTCTTTACCTCTAACATCATTTTTCTCTTGGTCTAGTTCTATTCCAATATGTTCTAAGTTTTTACAAACTAAATGTCTAATTGTTTTTGAGTTTTCGCCGATTCCGCCTGTAAATGCTATTGCATCACAACCGTCTAATTCTGCAATATATGCCCCTAAGAATCTCTTTACTCTGATTATAAACATATCAAGTGCTAATTCTGCCCTTTCATGTCCTTCATGTGCAGCGTCTTCAAGATCTCTAAAGTCAGAGCTCAATCCTGATACTCCTAGAGCACCTGATTTTTTGTTTAAAATTTCATTCATCTGTTGTGGAGTTAAATTCTCTTGTTCCATTAAGAATGTAACTACAGTTGGGTCTACGTTACCGGATCTTGTACCCATTTCCAATCCTTCAAGTGGAGTAAGTCCCATTGATGTATCGAAAACTTTTCCTTTTCTTATAGCAGCTAGACTTGATCCGTTTCCTAAATGTAGAGAAACAAAGTTCATGTCTTCTCTGTCTACTCCCATGATTTCAGGTAATCTGTATGAAATGTATTTATGACTTGTTCCATGGAAACCATATTTTCTTATTGCATATTTCTTATAATATTCATAAGGGATTGGATACATGTACACATAATCAGGCATAGTTTGATGGAATGCAGTGTCAAAAACAGCTACGTTTGGTTTTCCAGGTACTATTTCTTCACATGCTTCAATTCCCATTAGGTTACCTGGGTTATGAAGAGGACCAAATTTGATATGATCTCTTATTATTTCTTTAACTTCTTCAGTGACAATTACCGGCTCTGATAATTTCTCTCCACCATGAAGTACTCTATGTCCAATACCGGTTATTTCGTCTAGTGACTTAACTATACCGTATTTTTCATGAGTTAAAGCATCAAAAACATACTTTATCGCATCTTTATGATTTTCCATAGGTTCTTCTACTACATAATCTTCTTGACCATCCACTTTATGGATAATTCTTGAACCAGGAATACCGATTCTTTCAACTAATCCTTTACCAATTATGCTTTCATCTTCCATGTCCATCAGTTGGTATTTAAGCGATGAACTTCCACAGTTAATTACAAGTATTTTCAAAGAATTACCTCCTAAATAAGTTCTTTTGTCTCTCACCTATTATATATTATACTAAATGATACAATAAATCAATATTTTTAGACATCATATTTGAAAAAAAGATAAAGTCTATATAATGGTGTAAATTAGTTTTACAAAAAAATATAAACCATCCCCAACCTTTTGGTATAATAGTTTCACCACAAAACTAACCAGGAGGTAAAAGAGATGGTCTGGCTATATTTTACACTAGATTCAGAAATAATTAAAGGTTTATTTTCAGCTTCAGCTAAAGAAAATGCTATTGCAAAACTCTTAGAATCAATTTTAAACCAAGTTTTAGAGGCTCAAGTTACTGAGGCAATCGGAGCTGAGCCTTATGAACGTACTGAAGAACGTACATGTTACAGGAACGGTTCTAGAGTTAGACAAATTAAAACTCGTGTAGGAACGTTAGAATTGCTAGTACCAAGAGTTAGGGGTGGTGAGTTTTCTCCTGATTTATTCAATCGATATCAACGAAATGAACAAGCTTTTGTACTGGCTATGATGGAGATGGTAATCCAGGGTGTCTCCACAAGAAAAGTAACAAAAATCACCGAAGAATTATGTGGAACATCATTTTCAAAATCAACAGTATCAAACCTCTGTTCAAACTTGGATCCTTTAGTTGATGAGTTTCGAAACAGACCATTAGAGTCACAATATCCTTTTATCGTAGTTGATGCTATGTATTTAAAATCAAGAGATGCAGGAAAAGTTAGAAGCAAAGCTCTAATGATTGCAATAGGAGTTCGCTCTGACGGTATCCGTGAAATTCTTGGTTTTATGTGTGGTGATAGTGAGACTGAACTAGGATGGAGAAACTTCTTTTCATCATTAAAGGATAGAGGATTATCAAATGTTGATATAGTTGTTAGTGATTCACATAAAGGCTTAAAATCTGCAATCCTTAAAGAGTTTCAAGGCAGCTCATGGCAGAGGTGTCAAACACATTTTAGTAGAAACATACTTGATGTATGTCCTACTAGACTACAGCCTGAGATAAAAAATCGATTAAGAGAGCTTTATGATGCGCCAACTACAGAAGTTGCCAGAACAGTATTAAATGATATCCTTGATGAATACTCAAATACTGCACCAAAGGCTATGGAATTACTAGATGCTGGTTTTGACGACATAACCCAAGTATTAAATATTCCAATAAAGTATCGAAAAAGATTAAGGACATCAAATATCATTGAACGTCTAAATCAAGAGATTCGTCGTAGAGAACGAGTAATACGAATATTCCCAAACGATGAATCCATGAACCGTTTAATTGGGGCAATATTAATTGATTTAGATGAGAAATGGAGTAGCGGGAGAATATGGTTGGATATGCATGAATACCATGAATCCAAACAAGATCAAGCCGAGCTTCAACAAGTTGAACCTACAAAGGTAGTTGCATAAGTCTGAGTTTAAGCTAATGCACCGCCAGCCTTGCACCAAGAACTTAAAAAACGGTAAGTGTTAACCACCGAAGGCGATAAACTCACAACAAAATGGTGTAATTATCCTTCGTTTTTTTAGTGTACCATTTTTTAAGTACTTGCCATAAGGCCAAGCCCTTCGGGTGGCTGATGTAATACCTCAGGCTCCAAATCTACAACAAATCAAAAAAATGAAACTGCTAATCAAAAGGTAAGATAAAACAATTTACACACTAATTTGGACTTGACTGAAAAAAATTTAAAATTCTGTAAAACTTTGAGATATATTATACTATATAATATTAATATAACTACTATGTTATAATCAACATGAGGTGTATTATGAAAATAGGAGCAATAGTATGTGAATATAACCCATTACATAATGGGCATCTATATCAAGTTTACAAAGCAAAGAATGAATACGGTATCGATTCAATGATAGGCATTATGTCAGGGTCTTTTGTTCAAAGAGGAGAACCGGCAATTTTAGATAAATATACAAGGGCAAGAAACGCTGTTGAGAACGGCCTGGATTTAATTCTGGAGCTTCCCACTTATTTTACTCTTAAAAGTGCCGAGTTTTTTGCATCAGGCGCTATAGAAATAATTAAAAGATTGAACATTGTAGATTATCTGGTATTCGGATCTGAAATCGGCTCCATTGAGACTTTAAAAAGTATTGTAAACATTATAAATACAAGTGAATATAGTACTTATTTAAACGAAGGTATGGATTTAGGATTATCTTATTCATCAGCCAGCAATAATGCAATCATCAAAGCAGCAAAAAGCAAAAATATAGAATTGCCAAGTATCAATTCCAACGACATACTGGCAATTGAGTATATTAAAGCGGCTAAAAATTCAAATTTAGTACCCATAACAATAAAGAGAAAGGGAGCTGATTATTTATCTCTTTCGACTGATGATGAGTTTATTTCTGCAACCGCCATTAGAAATGCAATAATTACAAAAAATGATTTTAAATCTGTCAGAGATTATGTTCCCGGTTCTGTATATGAGTTACTTGAAAGCTTGAATCCTGCAAATAATGTTTTTGCAGAGGAATTATTGTTCAATCTCCTTTTATTTACTGTATTTGTTGAAAAAAGAAATTTATGTACTATTTCAAGATTTGAAGCCGGAATGGATAATCTAATTATAAATAATCTCAAAACTTCTTCAAATTTAAAAGAACTGATAGATAAACTTACTTCAAGAAGATACACTGCTTCCAGAATAAAGAGGTTCATCCTTAACTACCTCTTAAATATAAGTTCTGACATGAGCTTTGATTATGATAATCTATATATTAGACCACTTTGTTTTAACGAAATGGGTGCAAAGATTCTTAGCTTACTCAAAGACTCATCTCAGTTGCCACTGGTATCAAAGTTTTCTGATTTCTATAGTGAATGTAATAATCCACTTTTGGAATTAGAATTAAGAGCTAGTAATCTTTATAATTTACTGCATGGTATAAGAATAGTAAATGAAGACTTTTTAAAAAGTCCAATACACTTAAAAAGCAGCTAATCAGTGATGATTAGCTGCTTATATTAGTTCTTTCTAAGCTCTTCTCTGTTTTCTTCCAATACGTTTAAAACGCCTTTTAGTCTTTCTTGAGTTTGTGCTAAGATATCGTCTACATAAGTAATACTTTGAATTTTCATTGTTCTGGCAGCTTGTTCTGCTTTCGCTTGTAGCGATTGAGCTTTGTTTCTAGCTTCAATAACTACTTCATGCTCATTAACCATTCCTTCAAATTTTTGTCTTGCTTCATCAACTATTCTTTCAGATTCTTTCTGAGCCTCTGAGATAACTACATCTGCCTCTCTTTGTGCTTCACTAAGTATTCTTTCTCTCTCTTCAGTTATCCAAGCAGCTTGTTTGATTTCTTCAGGTAAATTCTGTCTCATTTCATGAATAATATCATATAACTCATCTGCATCAACCATTACCTTCTTTGAGAATGGTACTGAACCGGCATCTTCGATTAAATCTTCAATTTCTTCAATTAATTGAACTATATCCATTTTAAAATCCTCCCTATTCACATCTATATTTTGAATTTATTTTCACTTCTACAAGTGGCGGAACAAAACTTGAAATATCTCCATGATAGGAAGCTATTTCCTTTACTATACTTGAACTTAAATATGAGTACTTAGTATCGGATACTAAAAACATAGTTTCTATCTCCGGATAAAGCTGTTTATTGTATAATGACATCTGCATTTCATACTCATAATCTGAAACGGCTCTAAGTCCTCTAATAATTACATCTGCTTCCTTCTTTTTAGCATAGTCTATCAAAAGACCATCGAAATTGTCAACTTGAACATTTGGATATTCTGATGTTAATTCTTTGATCATAGCAACTCTGTCTTCTATAGAAAATACAACTTTTTTGTTTTGGTTGTTTAATACAGCCACGATTACTTTATCGAATTTTTTAGAACATCTGGTTATTATATCAAGATGACCATATGTGATTGGGTCGAAACTACCCGGGTATATTGCTATCATCAAAAACCTCCTTTTTCAGAAAGAAAAGGTAAATATTTCCATATCTTCTCTCATCAATAATATCGTATCCCTTTAGTTCTTTAATATGTTCATCTGTTTCAAGTACAATAAATCCATTCTGGCTTAAAATATCATACTCACGGATTAACTCCAATGATTTAAACTCAAATCCTCTTCCATATGGAGGATCTAAAAATACTATGTCGAACACTTCTTTGCCTGATAGCTTTTTTAGGTAATTACGATAGTCTCCCCTATTGACTATTGCAGAGTCATTAAAATCCAAATTATCAAGATTAGTCTTGATAATCTTATAATTTTCAGACCTTAATTCGTTGAAATAGACTTTTTTTGCTCCACGGCTAAGTGCTTCGCAGCCTAGTGCACCACTACCACCAAATAAATCTAAGACGACAGCATTATCTATGCTATCAGAAATGATATTAAAAAGTGCTTCCTTAATTCTATTTTCGGTTGGTCTTGCTGTTTTGTCTTTTGGGGAAATAAGTTTTCGTCCCCTTTTTTTACCGGCAATAATTCGCATAATTATCCTCTTATTATAATATCAGAATTCTTCAAATTAATAAAGCTAATTCAATGATTTTGTTCTAATTATCTTGCTTATGACATCATTTATCTTATTTTTTATCTCTGAATTTTCTTCCAACTCCAAAGTCGGATCTTTTTCAATTAATCGTTTAGCATCTTTATTCGCCCATTCCAAGATGTTTTTGAAGTTATAATCTAGATCATTCAGTATTGAACTGCCATGCTGAAAATACCCCAAAATTTCTCCCGGACCTCTCAGTTCCAAGTCTTTGTCAGCTATAATAAATCCATCATTACTAGTTTCAAGTACCTTCATTCTCTCTCTTGCACTTTTCGAATTGGAAGTACATATCAGTATACAATACGATTGATGCCTGCCTCTTCCTACTCTGCCTCTTAACTGGTGCAGTTGAGCAAGTCCAAACCTCTCAGCATTATATATCACTATAGTTGAAGCATTTGGAATATCTATTCCTACTTCAATTACCGTTGTAGATATTAGTATGGAGATCTTTTTATCTTTGAATGAATCAACTATCTCTTGCTGCTCTTGTTTTGGTAATTTCCCATGCAAAACCTCAGAATGTTCATCAAGTCCATATTGTATTAATCTCTCCCGGATATCGTAAACGGATTTTAAATTTAGTTCGTTGTCATCAATTGTCGGACAGACAATATATACTTGTTTATTACTTTGGATCTCTTTTTTTATAAAAGAAAAAACCCTTTTTTCATAAGACATATTAACAGCAAAAGTTTGTATCGGCAGTCTACCGCTGGGAAGTACATTGATAGTGGATAAATCTAAATCCCCGTATATTGTTAGCGCCAATGTCCTTGGTATTGGAGTAGCTGACATAACCAGAACATGAGGATTATCTCCTTTTGAAATAAGATTATCCCTTTGTTTAACACCAAATCTATGTTGTTCATCAGTGATTACCAAGCCCAGCTTTTTAAAACTTACATCTTCTTGAATCAGTGCATGTGTGCCAAATACAATATCTATATCTCCATCCTCAATCATGCTCTTAAGTGACTTCTTGTCACGTTCAGATATTGATCCGGTTAATACCGAAGACTTGATACCGATAGTTTTGAGTTTTTCGCAATAATTATAATAATGCTGATTTGCCAAGACCTCAGTAGGAGCAATAAATGCACATTGATATCCATTATTTACACAGTAAATAGCTGCTAATATCGCAACTATCGTCTTTCCGGATCCCACATCACCTTGTAGTAGTCTGTTCATTGGTTTGGACGAACTCATGTCTTCTAAAATCTCATCTACCACTTTTTTTTGATCTAAGGTTAGAGTAAACTCTAAGCTATCTATAAAATCAATGACCTTTTCTTTATTCGTATTAATAGGAGCTGAATTCGACAAAACATTCATTTCTCTAATATAGTTCAAAGACAGTATCAATAAGAATAGTTCTTGATAAACAAACCTTTTCTTCGAATTTACAATATCCTCGTAATTTTTTGGACTATGTATCATTTTATAAGCTTCATTTAGTTTTATAAGTCCTCTCAAAAATAACAAATCCTCAGAGAGAAACTCCCTTACATTCGTTATTTTCAAGGCTTGTTCAATGAATTTCCTTAGTTCATTTTGAAATAGTCCTTTAGTCAAGGGATAAATGGGAACAAGTCCAAACTCGAAATTTTTTTCGGTAGATACTTCAGGATTGTAGATGGTTTTTAAATTACCATTTCTAACTACCTTGCCATAAAAATAATAATACACATCTAGTTCCAGTTTTCTCGGACTATAAATATCATTAAAATATATAATTTCACATTTATCCGACTCATCAAATGCTTTTACGGATGTTAGCGTTCCTTTAGCCGTCCTGATTGGCTTTGTTTTGGATTTGATACATAGTCTATATAGAGCTTTTCTATCTCCTGTGTCTTCTGTTAGGATTGAGACGTTTCTTTTGTCTTCATAGTCATTTGGGAATAAATTGATTAACTCGCTTTGATTATATATTCCCATATTATTTAAAAGAGTGGCCTTTTTAGGGCCAACTCCTTTTATATTATTAAACATTTATTCTACTGAAATTATAAAATAGTAAACAGGTTGGTTTCCTTTGACCAGTTCCACATCAAAATCACCATACTTTTCTTCAATTCTTTTGACGAGTTCTTCGGCAACCTTTTCGTCTGTATCTGCGCCATAGAATATAGTTATTAGTGAATCATCTTCATCAATAGACTTATCGACCAAACTTAGGCAAGTTTCTAAGATTTCTGAAGTACTAAGAACTATATTGCCATTTAATAAGCCGATAAAATCTCCTTTATTTATCTTTATGCCATTATTTTCTGAATCACGAACTGCATAAGTTACTTGAAGAGTCTTTACTTCCTCTATTGCTTCACTCATATTTTTTAAGTTTTCTTTTACCGATGCATCTTGATCAAAACTCAATAGTGCAGCAAAACCCTGAGGTATAGTCGTAGTCTTTATTACGAAGGCGTTTCTGTCTGTTAATTCAACCGCTTGATTAGCTGCAAGAATTATATTCTTGTTGTTTGGAAGTATATAAATATTCTCGGCATTAATTTCTTCCATAGCCTTTAGAAAGTCTTCCGTAGACGGATTCATAGTTTGTCCACCGGATATAACTTTCTTAGCATTCAAGTCCTTAAACACATCATTTAAACCATCACCGGATGATACCGCAATAAATGCATATTCGCTTTTTTCAGTTTCAACTTCTTTTTTATCTTCATACATACCGGCATCTTGGAGCTTTTCATTTTGAAGTCTCATATTATCAATTTTAATATCTGAAAGTGGTCCAATTTTTAGAGCCAGCTCTAGCACTTCTCCGGGATTATTAGTATGAATATGAACTTTGGTTATTTCATCATCTGCGACAACTATCAAAGAGTCTCCATAATTAGATAAAGTCTCACGCAATTCAAGATACTTTCCGTCGCTTCTATTAATCATAAATTCAGTACAATAACCAAATTCGATATTCTCTGATTCAGAATGAGCTTTATTGGCAAAGGTATTAAAACTATCTACGGTTGGTTTGTAATCATAATCATCAGATATCAATCCTTGTAACAATCCTTCCAAAATAATTAGGTAACCCTTACCACCGGCATCGACAACCCCTGCTTCCTTTAACTGCGGTAGCATATCAGGAGTTAAGTCCAATACTCTATATCCCTCTTTAATAACATCTTGAAAAAACAGCATTATATCATCGTAATCATTATGGTTTTTTTCAGAAAATTCCGCCATCATTCGGGCGACTGTAAGAATAGTACCTTCAGTGGGTTTCATAACCGCATTATAAGCAATACGAGCAGATTCATTAAAAGCTCTATTTAAATCGGTTATATTCGCTTCTTCAAGATTTGTTAATCCCATGCTGAAACCTCTTAGAAGCTGGGAAAGAATTACTCCAGAATTGCCCCTGGCACCCATTAAGGATCCTGAGCTTGCAGCTTTTGAAACTTTACCAACTGTTAAGTCAGTTACAGCATTTACCGATTTTAATGCAGATGCTATTGTCAAAGACATATTTGTACCTGTATCTCCGTCAGGAACCGGAAATACATTCAATGCATTGACTTCTTCTTTCTTGTTTTCTAACATTTGTACAGATACTCTAAAACCCCTACTAAGCATCTGTCCATCAATAGTTTTCATCACCATTACTCTACCTCACCACTATATTCTTATACCCTGTACATAAATATTAATGTGCTTAACAGTCACCCCGGTAATATTCTCTACCTTGTACTTAACTGTATCAATTATATTTTCGGTTACAGTTCCTATTCTAATTCCGTATTCCAGCACAACATCTAAATGTATAGTTATGCCATCAGGATTACTCTCAATTCTAACTCCTTTTGACATATTTTCTTTTTTTAATAGGGTCATAAGTCCATCAGTAGCATTCCTATATGCCAGCCCTACTATACCATAGCTGCTCATTGCAGCTTCTGATGCTATATTAGCAATTACTGAATCGTTAATGGTAATCGTTCCATATTTGTTAGTGTAATTAGATGTCATCGCCATCCTCCAATCAATATATTTCAGAATTTATATTTTCACAATATTATTATACCAGTCAAAAGAATATCTTGCAAAGTAATATGTTCTTATGCTATAATTATTAAAGTCTTTATAGAACATTTTTAATGGAGGTGTTGAAATGTCAAAAACTTGCGAATTATGTGGAAAGACTAGACAATTCGGTAACAAAATTACTTTCTCACATAGAAGATTAAATAGATCCTGGGCTCCAAACATTAGAAAAGTTAGAGCTGTAGTTGATGGGTCAGTTAAAAGAATAAATGTATGTACTAGATGTTTAAAATCAGGAAAAGTAGAAAGACCAATGTAGTTGTTACATTTATTAAATCGCGGTATGGCATAAGCTATACCGTTTTTTTGAGCAGTTCAATAAAAAAGGAGTCCTGGAAGAACAGGATTCCTTTTTTATTTCCATATTTTACTTAATAATTGAACTCTCCCTTATAGACTTCTCCATCTTTAAAGAATGATGAATCTATGGCACAGACATAGTATGCAGAATAAACCTTGTATCCATTTTCTTCGGTATTCATGTCCATTACAAATCTATAAAAAGGAATCTGAGGATTATGTGGCAAGCCTTTATATACGATTGAAACACTTATGATACTATTTGATTTATCAATTTTTTCAAAATTACTCGATACATAATCTCCATCATAAAGTTTTGTCTTTGCGGATTCGACATCAATTACCGGATAATTGTCATAAACTTCATAATCATCGAAATTATCAAAATGGATTGCAACGAGTCCATGTTCTAAAGAGGCACCAAGATAAGTACTCTTTAGTGAGTAATTTACAATTCTATTTATATCACTTCCTGCACCATCGTATACATCCATATCAAATCTCTTTATACCATCTATATTAAATCCTTTTGAATTTATAGCTACTTCGGGTTTATCATAAGCCATAACATCTTTGTACTTTTCTTTTAAATACTCTGCGACAATTCTGTGTTTTTCTACTTCAGATTCTACACCGTCCAAATTAACTTCATCCATTTTAGGCATATTCTTAAAAGATATCTTGGCTTTCATACTGCTGGATATAGAAATCTCAATATCATCATTTGCTGCTACATAAAAACTACTACCATAAATATGATACGGTGCATTTTTACCTTTATTCTTATACTCTTCTATTATACTCTTTATATATTCAGGATTCTCTTCGTTTAAACTTATTTCGAATTCATCTTGGTTAAATCCCAGTCTTTCTATGACGGTAAGTAATTTCTCTTTCATCCTTACAGTATTTGGCGGCATTACACTTCCATCATCATTGAATACTACGAATTTAGGTGTATAGACAGGCAGTTCATCAATTTTTATGTCGGATTTCCATGGATTTGAATCTATTAGATCCTCAGGTATATTAGCAAAAAACGATTCTCTTCCCATCCCTTGAAAATACTCTGCTGCATGTAACGGTTTTCTCTTAACTACTTCTATAGGTTTTTCAGAAATCTCATCATCCTTCTCATCTACCTTATTGTCAGTTTTGATATCATCAGTTTCTGCTTTTTCTTCTATTTTTTCTTCTCTTATTACTATGTCTTCTTTTTTATTTATAATATTGTAGATTGCATAAACACCGACCATTAACAATAAGCAAGCGGCAATCATAGCAAATGTTCTACGGTAAGAGATCTTTTCAACTTTTTTATGTTCCATAGCTTCAGCAACAAACTTATCATCAATTTCTCCTATGGCCTTAAAAATATCTATAGATTTCATAGCTCCACCCCCTTACTGATTAGGAAATCTCTTAGTTCATTCCTGATTCTAAACAAACTCGATTTGATTTTAGATTCAGTAAAATTTGTTCGCTCAGAAATGTCTTTTATACTTTCGGTATAAAAATATCTAAGCACAAATAATTTTCGTTTTTCTACAGGCTGAAAAGATAGAAACTCATTTATATGTCTGACCAATTCATTATAGTCAAAGGTACTTTCTACATCCTCTTTACCTGAAATCAGTTCTGAAAGCTCATCTAAAACATAATCTACTTCTCCCTTTCCCCTTTTAAGTGCTCTTTGACTATTGTATCTATTGATGGCCGTATTTCTGGATATTTTGGCAATATATGATGAAAAAACTAGCGGAATAGTTGTTGGTATATCGTTCCATACACTTAAATAAGTATCATTGACACATTCTTCTACATCACTATTCAATTTAAGTATATTATTAATAATCTTTCTTACATAAGCTCCGTATTTGCGCTGAGTCTCTATTATCGCACCTTCATTTCGTTTCCAATATAAATCTATTAACATTTCTTCATCCGGTTTTTTCATAATATCCCCTCCTCACCCATATAGACAACTTATATATGTTTTGGTTGCACAATTTCTAATTTTTAATGATCTCGATTTTTACAGTTTAAACTCTATTCTTAAGTTTAAATTTTAAATATTTGTGATAGTATCTATATATTATCATAATTAGAACACAAAATCGAGTAGAGGCTAACTAGTAGCCCCTCTCACACCACCTAGCATGCCGTTCGGCACTAGGCGGTTCAATTAATTCTAACAATTTCTCATGTAGTAGTCATAAGGGTCTACTAATCCTCGTCGGATTAGTAGCTCTTTTGTTATTGCTCTAACTACACATGTTTTAGTACATACAAAGTAGTACCTATCACCTACATATGAGGTTAATCTCGCTAGATCTTTTCCTATTCCTAGCTTTTGTAGTCCCCATTGTCTTTTACTTGGTACTTTCCACATTTTCCAGATAATCATTCTAAGTCTGGTTCTTAATCTCTCACTAATCTCATTCATTGCTGATTTCATAGACCCTATTTTGAAGTAGTTTACCCATCCACGTATGACGTCATTTAGTTTTGATAGTCTGAGTGAAAAGTCTACAGACCATCTTCTCTTTGTTAACGTTTTAATCGTGTCCTTAAATTTCCTTATGGAGTCTTGATGTGGTCTTGCTTTCCATCTTTGTGTTTGCTTGTCTTTCCAAAATCCAAATCCCAAATATTTTAGATTTATTGGTTTTGTCATTTTGCTCTTTGTGGCATTCACTTTTAGACTAAGTTTCTTTTCTATCCAGTTTGTTATGCTTCTCATAACTCTTTTGGCAGAATTCTCACTTTTGACTAGTATCACACAGTCATCTGCGTATCTAGTGAATCTTAATTCTCTTTTTTCTAGTTCTTTGTCTAGTTGATTTAACATAATGTTGCTTAGTAGTGGTGATAGGTTTCCTCCTTGAGGTGTTCCTTTCTTTGTTTCTTCGTATTGACCTTTGTTCATTACTCCTGCTTTTAGGTATTTCCTAATCAGTGATTCTGTATCAGGGTCTTTTATTATGTTGTGCAGATAACTCATCAGTTTATCTTGTGGCACTTCATCGAAAAATTTCTCTAAGTCTATATCAACTATCCATTCATATCCTTCATTTAGGTAGTATAGTATTTGTTCTATTGCCATTTGTGTACTTCTACCTGGTCTAAAACCGTAGCTATATTCTGAGAATTCTTTTTCACATATTGGGCTTATTACTTGGACTATTGCTTGTTGTATTATTCTGTCCATTACTGTTGGGATACCTAGTTTCCTAACTCCACCATTTGGTTTTGGGATTTCTACTCTCAATACTGGTTGTGGTTTGTATGTTCTTTCTCTTATTGACTTTTCTATTTCTTTCCAGTTTTCTCTAATGTATGCCTCTATTTCCAATACGGTTATTCCATCTATTCCGCATGTTCCTTTGTTTGATACTACTTGTTTTAAGGCTGCATACATATTTTTCCTGTCTAGAATTTCGTCAATTAGCTTTCTTTCCATTGCTGCACTTTGCTCCTTTCCGCAGGATTAGTATATTTTATCTTTCAAGCCTTGAACCACGTATACGTTATGGTTTGTACTTTGTCAAATTTTCCTAATCCACATACATTTTACTTGGTGCGATTAATTGTTCAGTCCTTCCCGTTCACACGGTACTATGACCTCTGCTGACTTCTCATAGTTCGTTGTTACTACTTTTTCGTCTATGAGACCTCACGGGATAAGTCTCAGTACTTTCATCGTTTACTTGCAGGATTTACGCTTTGGGTTTACGGTTATCTTTCGGGACTTTGTTGCCTTTGGCCAACTTGCCCACCTTTTACGCCTCATATCCTGTTCCTGTCCGTCAAGCCACGATTTCGCTATTGCTTCTTCTCCCCCACATCTCACGATATGAAGCTTGCAAGTCGCTATCAGATTCGTCGATAACTACGCTCTTTAGGGAATTTCACCCCAGCATTGAGACATGCCCGTCATACCAAAAAAAGTGAGAACTTATCTGCGTTCTCACTTTAACTTTATACTTAATCGTAATTAATTATCTTTTTTGAAAGCGCTAAATATTGCTTTGAATATTCTTGAGAAAAACTCAGCAATTTTATCTAAAAGTCCGCTTTCTTTGGCATCTTCAAAAATTTCTTTAGCCTTTGTTGAAACTTCACCGGCTAATTTACCCAATTGTTCTTTTACTTCTTCACTATCAACAGCATCAGTTTCTTTATACTGATTAAATAGCTCAGTAAGTTTTTTAACTTGATCTGAAGTCATAACAGATTCAAGATCATATTTTTTTATAGAATCCTGAATGAATTTTTCGATTTGTTGTGCATCAAGATTCTGCCCATTTTCATTGTAATAATTATTAATTTCCTGCTTGATATTGATTATAACTTGGTTAAGTTTATTGATACTGAAATTTTGTTTTTCTTTATTCTCTTGTGCAATATCATTAGTTGTCGACAGCTCGATTTGAGCCACCTTCATCCTTTTTATATCAAGAGTTTCTCCATTGGCATCAAAAGCTTTATAAATACCCGTTAAAGCCGATTCTCCTGTTACTGGTTTCAATGAAGCAATTACGATATCGCAATTATTTACGCCGGCAGTGATACTTGCATTTCTGTACTGATCCTCAGTTATTTGTGTTATTTTATCCGGCGTTTGTATTTTTACACTAATACCGGATTTTTCATCTGTTTTCTTTACCAAAACAGATGAAATCATTGCAGAGGAATC
Organism: Peptoniphilaceae bacterium AMB_02; assembly: GCA_036321625.1. NCBI lineage: Bacteria > Bacillati > Bacillota > Tissierellia > Tissierellales > Peptoniphilaceae > Microaceticoccus > Microaceticoccus formicicus. The sequence goes on along the minus strand of CP143259.1, from coordinate 1,080,186 downwards.
TCCACTACCTTGACCTAAGTACTTAATCTCGTCTTCACCTGTAACATGTTTGATATTAACATTATTAAAATCACTTATTCCAAGTAATTTAGCTGTAGATTTTATTTCTTCTTCGTTAAGACCTGAGCCATAGACATATATAGGTTTACCCCACTTTTCATCGATTACTTCAGTATCTATAGCAAATGCCGTTGAAGGGATTAAAATCAGCATAGCTAACAAACATATGATTAACTTTTTATATTTTCTAAACATAATTTCCTCCTAACTCATTGTTCATGACTATTATAACCTAAATTTATCACTTAAACACTACAGTATTGTAAGCTTAAGTAAAAAAACCGGCATATGCCGGTTTTAATCTTCTAATACATATACAATTACATCTCTTCTACCGTACTTATGTACAGTCTCTGAAGATTCGTAAAACAAATCAATTTTATTACCTTTTATAGCACCACCGGTATCTTCTGCAATAGCCATACCATAAGATGGCCATTCATCAGTTGAAGTTACATATAACTCCGTCTTTAGAGGTATTACTTTAGGATCTACGGCAACAACACCCGGTCTAAGATTTGTACCAAGAGCAGTTATCGGTCCCCAAGGTCCGTTCGATTCAGGTGAAGCATCATAAGATGTTGAATTCATCCTAATGATTTGCTTATATTTTCTAACGGTTCCGTCTTTTAAAGTTATAGTTTTATTATCAGGATTTATAATATCTCCTGATGGCATGACTATATTATTGTTTGCTTCCTCTTTTTTCTTATCTTCAGCGCTCTCTTTAGGTTCGTCAGCCGGTTCAGTTTCAGTTTTTTCTTCCTTAATAGCTTCACTCTCAGCCGCTGATTCACTTGCCTTTAGACTCTCTATATGAACTTCTTGACCGTTTAAATCCTCAATCACATTCTCTCCATCTGAATAATAATCGTGGAATGCTTTTACTAAATCGTAGTCAATATTGCCTATACTATTAAAGACATAAACCTGTTTCGCATTAGTAGTTAGATATAGAACTGAAGAAATATCTACTCTTCCTTTGTCTGCTAATATTAAAGGAGAATTTTCTTTAGCAGCCAGTACTGATGACATCAGCGCTTTCTGATAATTGTTTCCATCTACTAAAACAAGTGATTTGTAATTTTTAAATCTATTAGCTATCATTAAAGATGTTTCGTATCTGTTTTTACCCGCTAGTGTTACAGCATCAATATTCAAATCAGGATTTACAATTCTAACAACTTGCTCTTTCACTTCTCTACTTATGGTGTTTTCACCACCGACGAATATTATATTTTTACCAATTCCATATTCTCTTAAGTAAGCTTCCGTTGTCTTAGGAAGTGTATCTTTTGAAACTAATAAAATATTTCTATGCTCTACCTTTGCCAGCGCTGTAGCTGATAAGGCATCAGGAAATACATCCCCACTTGCAATTATTAAATTTCTGTCAGTACCCAATTGCTTCGATATTTCAACTGCTGTTTCATATCTGTCACTGCCACTGATTCTCTCTTTGTAATTATCTAATTTTTCGATTTCTTCGGCATTTAATCTATCCTTACCGCCTAATAGACTTATAGATTCAGCACTATTTAACATATCAAGATCAACGTCTGAGTTTATGTCTTCATAGTAAAATAATCTGCTATTTTTTTCTGATACCAGTACTCCACCTACTAAACTATCTGCGAAAGTAGTATTAGATGTTAGGAAGATTTTAGAATCTGCTTGTGCAGACCTATTGGATATTTTTCTAATAAGAGATGCTTCGTCGTTTTCGGTATTTATTATTACACTTTCTCCGGAATCGGCTAAAGCAATCGAATTTATCTGTGTGATAAATAAAAAGAGTACTAAGACTCCAACTAAAATTTTTCTCATTTATTCAACCTCCATACAGAAATATTTTAGATTAAGTAAATTTTCCAGTCAATTAAAGCAGGTGAAAAAACAAAAAAACAGCCTTTATAGACTGTTTTTTTATATACTTTAATTACTTTGTAACATTTTTGTAACTATTTTGTTTTTATCGCAATTCTCAATACAAGTATTTTACAAAGGTTACAAATTGGTTACAACGCCATATTGATTTTTGTCTTTTTATAACACCTTTTATTACATTATCGTAACAATTATTTTAATACACGTTGTAAGAAAATTTTAGTTCTTTCATTTTTCGGATTTGTAAATATCTCTTTCGGATCCCCTTCTTCACAGATAACACCATCATCCATAAAAATAACTCTAGAAGAAACATCTCTTGCAAATTCCATCTCATGGGTAACTACGATCATAGTCATGCCCAAATCCACCAAGTCCTTCATAACCTTTAAAACCTCTTCTACCATTTCAGGATCAAGTGCTGAAGTTGGTTCATCGAAAAGCATTAAATCTGGTTCCATACTTAGTGCTCTGGCAATAGCAACTCTTTGTTTTTGACCACCTGATAGGTGTTTTGGCTTTGCATTTATATAAGCCGCCATTCCAACAAGTTCCAAAAATCTCAACGCAGTTTCTCTGGCGCTCTTTTCATCTTTTTTTAGTACTTTAACCTGACCAATAGTACAATTCTTTAATACGGTCATATTAGCAAAAAGGTTGAAGTTTTGAAAAACCATCCCAACTTTACTTCGAAAGTTTCCAATTTCTTCCTGGTCTTCTACCACATCTAAATTGTTAAAAAATACCTTACCCGTTGTTGGTTCTTCGAGTCTATTAATGCATCTTAATAGTGTCGACTTACCGGATCCGGATGAACCGATAACGCACACTACTTCACCTGGTACAACTTCAAAATTGATACCTTTTAGTACCGGGTGTTCACCAAAAGATTTTGTCAATCCTTCAACTCTTAATATACTATTCTCTTTCAAGTGGTTTCACCTCCGGTACTACTACTTGCATCTGATTTCCGGACATAATAAAGTTTGCAGGTCCGTCGAGTTTCTTTTCTATCATCCTTAATATTCTCGTAACAGTAAATGTCATCACAAGATATATTACCATAGTTATTAAGAAACTTTCGAAATATCTAAAGTTTGCTCCTGCAATAGATTTCGTTTGAAAGTACAGTTCAGTTACTTGAATTACATTCAATACTGATGTGTCTTTAATATTAATTACAAATTCGTTACCCGTAGCAGGTAGTATATTTCGTAAAACTTGAGGGAGTATTACATATAACATCCCCTGTACATGATTCATCCCTAGTGCATCAAAGGCCTCAAACTGACCTTTGTCTATCGAGATAATACCACCTCTAACTATCTCTGCCATATACGCTCCTGTATTGACAGAAACGATTATTAACGAAGATGCAAATGGAGGTATGTCTATTCCTAATAATAATGGCATTCCATAGAAAAATACCATGGCTTGTACCATCATCGGAGTTCCTCTCGTAACCTCTACATAAATATCAAATATTATCTTAACTGTTTTAAGAATTATCCTACCTAATAATTTTTTCGGTTTTGGAGCAGTTTTTACAACACCTACGACAAAACCAATCATAGTTCCGATTATAGTAGATATTATAGATATATAGAGAGTGACCCATGCTCCTCTCAGAAACATGGGCCAGTTATTCACAGCAATCTGTTTGACTATTTGAAAGTCCATTAATTACCCTCCATTAGTTCATTGCAGGTTGATTTACTATAGCTTGATTCATAATTTCTGTTCTTTGTTCTTCGGAAATTTCAGATAATATTTTATTTATCTTTTCTACCAAATCACTACCTTTTGCTACACCAACAGCTATTGATACTTCTTCAGGATTTTTTACTTCAAAACCTTCAGTTAATTCTTGATAAGTGAAGTTAGGATTTGCATGACTAGCACTTTTCCCCTCAGGTACTTCACTAATATAACCATCGATTTTACCTGCTTCTAATGCCACTCTCATTGCAGGGAAATCGTCCATTGGTTCAAGTTTTAGAATACCTTCCAATTGATCAATTACATTATAGTGAATTGTACCTTGCATAGCTGTAATCTTAGCATCCTTAAATTCTTTTATACTGGTTACTTTCTCAAATGGCCCACCTTTTTTGACCACTACTATTAAATCAGAAGTATAATAATGGTTTGTAAAATCCATCTGTTCTCTTCTTTCATCAGAAGGAGACATACCAGCTATAACAGCGTCAATTTTACCTGATAATATTGACAATGGTAATCCTGACCATTCCATTTTCTTTATAACTAGTTTTTTACCAAGTTTCTCGGCTATAATCTTAGCTATTTCAACATCATATCCACCGGCATATTCCTTTAATCCGTCAATTTGAACAGCTCCATTACTGTCATCTATTTGTGTCCAGTTAAATGGTGCATAAGCCGCTTCCATTCCTACGACAAAAGTATCTTTGTCCTCAGTACTTTCTGTTTCCTTTTTATTTTCGGTAGTTTCAGTACTTGATTTGTCCTCAGTCTTTGGCTTATCTTCAGCCTTTTGTCCACAACCGACAAGTAGTAATGCCATAATTCCAATCGCTATAATAATACTAAAAAATCTTTTCATATTAACTCCTCTCCTCTAAATATAAGTTTGTTATATTATACAATAATTTCGTTTAAAATTCAAAGACAAGTCATAAATAATTCTTTTATTTAATATCTCACTTGCTTTTTATGCTATTTATTATACAATTATAATATAAGACAAATATAGGAGGTAGCAATGGAACTAATATCCGTAAGAATTAACGATTTTTTACACTATGTTGGTGTTAACGACAGAGATACACATCTTTTTGAAAATCTATGGCCGCTTGAGAATGGTGTATCATATAACTCATACCTCATCAATGCCGAAAAAACTGCACTTCTCGATACAGTTAAAATAACTAAGGTCTCAGATTTTACTGCAAAACTTAGAGCAGCTCTCGGGGATAAAAATCTGGATTACCTAGTCATCCATCACATGGAACCCGATCACTCCGGAGCAGTCTCTACAATTAGAGAACTCTACCCCGATGTGCAAATTGTTGGAAATAAGAGAACGATTCAATATCTTGAAGAATTTTATGGTATAACTGAAAACATCTTGGAAGTAAAGGACGGAGAGACGCTGGATCTTGGCGACAGGTCTTTAACTTTTTATACTACACCAATGGTACATTGGCCTGAATCAATGGTTAGTTATGAACCAAAGAGCAAGATTCTCTTCTCTCAAGACGCTTTTGGTGGTTTTGGTGCACTTGACGGAACTATTTTTGACGATGAAATCAACTTGGACTTCTACCATTCTGAAACCAGAAGATACTTTTCTAATATCGTAGGAAAGTTCAGCAAGCAAGTACAATCTGCTTTAAAGAAATTAGCCGGTTTGGAAATATCTATGGTTTGTCCGGTACATGGTCCTATTTGGAGATCTCATCCTGAAAAAATAATAGAGCTTTATGACAAATGGTCTAGATACGAAGTTGAAGAAGGAGTAATTATAGTATATGGATCCATGTACGGAAATACTCAAAGAATGGCTGAAGTTATCGCCAGAGAACTTGCTGTTCAAGGTATAAGTAATATAAAAGTTTTTGATGTTTCAAAAACACATGAATCATATATACTCAGTGAAATCTGGAGATACAAAGGTTTAATCTTAGGATCTTGTACTTACAATAACTACATGTTCCCACTTATGACCAAACTTGTTAATATCCTAGATATGAACAAAATTGAAAATCATGTACTTGGCGTGTTCGGATCCTATAGCTGGAGCGGTGGAGCTGTAAAAGCACTTAAGGAATTTGGAGAAAAAGGAAAATATGATATGATTCCTGAAGTAGTTGAAGCAAAATGCGCTGCATGTGACGAAGATATCATTGGACTCAGAAATATTGCCAGAACAATGGCTCATAAGCTCAAAGAAGACAGATTGACAGAACTGACAGATTTACTGGACAACTAATACTAAAAAGTCGGGATAATCTCCCGACTTTTTCATTATCTTTATTCTTTATTATTTTATCTGCAGCCCAAAACTTTTGTTTCAATACTACGGTTTTATTAATATATTACTACCGGAGTATTTATTTCTACATTGTCAAAGATTATCTTAGAAGGATCATAAGGTAAGTTTATGCATCCATAACTACCGCTACCATTATAAATCCCTCCTCCAAACTCGGTTCTCCATCTGGAATTGTGTATTCCAACACCGCTCCAGTTAACAGGCATCCAGAAATCAACATAAGAAGAATAATCTGCTGAGCCTTCAGGAACTATACCTACCAAAGATCTATCTTTTTCTCTTGACCATACTTTCCAAACGCCTTTAGGAGTTGCGACTCCTCTCGTTGGATCGCCGGTAACTATTGGAGTATTCGTCATCAATTCTCCATCTTTGTAATACCATAGGTGTTGTCTGTTTATGTCTATCTCAATATAAGTCTTTCCTATATCGTTTAGTCCTCTTTGTAGTCCTTCATTTAGAAAAACAGGTACCAAATCCTTTGATTCATATGCACTTAATACTTTCATCAATTCATTTGTAGATTCGTCTACATCCATTTGCCATCCGTAGATTCCTCCTTTAACCGTAATTTGACCAATACCTGTAGCTTCCAAATTTTCTTTCCACATTTTCACCATAGGTATCATATTTTATTGCAAGTTGTCTTAAATATTCATGCACTTGTTCACGTATAGGCTCGTATTTTTCACCTGTATATTTATAAAAATCTAATAATCTCTCACCTTCTAAAACCTCTTTGTCTTCACCAAAATCATAGCTGATTTTCATGGTGATTATCTTATTGACATCTTCCATTTTCTTCTTAAGTGCTTCACTGTCTTCCGTAATTTCCGGTTTGAGGTATTCATCTTCCAGAGTAATGGATTTCTCTCCGGATAAAAATGCACTGATTATTTTTTCTTTAGCAAGTTTTAAATCAAGCGTATCTCCCGGATTACTCGCATTTATCTCATATTTTCCATTAACCACATGAAGACTTGCATTTTCAGGTAGTTTAGCATCTTTCATTAAATCTGAAGCGTTGATAAAATCTTCCAATTGCTGTTCATTATAAGCATAATCATATTCGGGATTGTGGACATGATTTTGAAAAACTGCTACCGGCCAGATAAACTGGTTTTGGTTAATTTTAACTCCTGACTTTACAGTTTCAGTATAACTTATCTGAGGTGCATTTAAGTTTGCAGTTTTATTATTGCGTCCTTTAATTTCCAGTTTTCTGGATTGATAATCCCTGTAAAGGGCATTGTCCAAACGGCTAAAACTCTTATCCTCTCCGGATACAGTTGTATTTGGGTAGGTCATAATTGTAAACACACCTGCTCCTATTAAATAAACTATCAATAAAGCTATGAAAATTTTTATAAATGTTTTATTCATTTTTTTGCCTCCATTAAAACAATTCTACAATTAAATAATATCATAATTAAGTATTAATTAGTAGTTTTTAGGGATTTTTTTATATTACATTACATTTTCAAAAAATCTCTTACTTGCTATTTAAACTTTCATTTTATATAATACACATAGTTACAAAGAAGGTGATAATATGAAAAAAGTTATTTTAGGTATGAGTGGCGGAGTTGATTCATCAGTTGCTGCACTACTTCTTAAAGAACAGGGTTATGAAGTTATAGGTCTATTTATGAAAAACTGGAATGAATTAGACCCTGATGGTGTATGTACTGCAACGGATGATGCAGATGATGCAAGAAGAGTTGCTCATCAGCTTGGCATCCCATTTTATACTATAAATTTTGAAAAAGAATATTGGAATACCGTATTCACTTACTTTTTAAGTGAATACAAGAGAGGTAGAACACCCAATCCGGATGTCATGTGTAATCAAGAGATAAAATTTAACGCATTTCTAAACTATGCAATGACTATTGAAGGCGATTATATAGCCATGGGACACTACGCTAGAGTCAATCAAAAAGAAGGCTTACTCCTTCGTGGTAGTGATACTTCTAAAGATCAGTCCTATTTTTTATCCAGGATAACTTCAGAAGCGTTGAATAAAACCATATTCCCCATCGGAGATTTACTAAAGACCGAAGTTCGTAAAATAGCAGGAGAAAATGATTTGGTTACAGCTAAAAAGAAAGACTCTACTGGGATTTGTTTTATAGGTGAGCGTAATTTTAACGAGTTTTTAGACAAGTATTTATTCACTAAGCCGGGTGATATTATAGATGTTGATTCGATGGAAAAAGTCGGAGATCATTCCGGAATTATTCACTACACCAATGGACAGAGAAAAGGACTTGGCATAGGTGGTATCGGCTCAGGTGAGCCTTGGTTTGTCGTAGGTAAGAACTTGGAAAAAAACGAAGTTTATGTTGCTCAATCAGAACAACACCCGGCTAACTATTCTGTAGCTTTATATGCAGACAATATACATTGGATATCAGGACAAAAACCTGTTAGTAAAAATCTTACTGCAAAATTCAGATACAGACAGCCCGATGTAGAAATCAGTATGAACTTATTATCTGATGATAGAGCACTCTTAGAATTTGAACCCTTCAAAGGAATAACTCCCGGACAGGTTGCAGTTATATATGATGGAGAAGTCTGTTTAGGAAGTATGTTAATTGACGAACCGGTTCCACTCGATTCGAAATATGCTTTTACAAATACTATATCAAAATAAAAAAGCCTCAATTTGAGGCTTTCAGACTGTTGACAAAGCATAGCTAGAAAAAATTTCTAGCTATGCTTTTTTTGTTCTAAAAATGCCATATTATGTGTAGTTTAAACCGTTTTGGGTGTATATAACACTAAGAGAGAGGTGTTAATATGCTATTTAAAAATTCTAAAAACAAAGTTGATCAAGTTCAAATGATTTCAATAGATCAAATGGTTCCCGAAGATCATATACTTAGAAAAATAGATAAATACATTAAATTTGATTTCATATATGAATTAGTTGAAGATTTGTACTGTCTTGATAACGGACGACCTAGTATAGATCCCGTTGTTTTGCTTAAGATTACCTTAATCCAATACCTTTTCAACATAAAAAGCATGAGACAAACAATTAAAGATATTGAAGTAAATCTTGCTTACAGATGGTTTTTAGGTTTTGATTTTTACGATAAAATACCTCATTTCACAACTTTTAGTCTAAACTACAGAAGAAGATTTAAAGATACAAACATATTTGAAGATATTTTTCAAAACATACTACTACAAGCCATTGAAGAAGGCTTAGTTGATACAAATATCCAATTTGTTGACTCAACACATGTTAAAGCACATGCCAATAGGTATAAGGTTGTTAAAGTAAAAGTGAAAAAAGAGATAAGATACTATCAAAAAAAGTTAGAAAAAGAAATAAACGAAGATAGAAAAAAACATGATAAAAAGCCATTTGATCCTAAAGATAAAGATGAAGAACTAAAAGAAGTAACAAAAAGCACAACAGATCCTGAAGCAGGACTATTCCATAAAGGTGAACATAAAGAAGTATTTGCATATAGCGTACAGACATCATGTGATAAAAATGGATGGATATTAGGTTTTAAATCATATCCTGGAAACTTACACGATGGAACAACATTTAAAGATTTCTTTGATGAAAAGTTAAAACGATTGAACCCTAAAAAACTAGTTATGGATGCAGGCTATAAATTCCCGGCAATAGCGAAAGCACTGTTAGATGGTGGCGTATTTCCAGTATTTCCATACACCAGGCAAAAAACAAAAGCAAAACTAGAAAACCCATTCTATAAAAGAGATTTTGTGTATGACGAATACTACAACTGTTACCTTTGTCCAGCAAATGAAGTATTAGAATACTCAACCACAAATAGAGAAGGATATAGGCAGTACAAGAGCAACCCAAAGATCTGTGTAAACTGTGGGTACCTAGGAAGGTGTACAAGTAGTAAAAAACACCAAAAGATAATAACTAGACATATCTGGCAAGATTATCTTGATATCTCAGAAGAATACCGGTATACATATAAAGGGAAAGCAGAGTATAAAAAGAGAAAAGAAACAATAGAAAGGCAATTTGGGAGTGCAAAGGAATATCATGGATTTAGATATACCAATATGGTAGGTATAAAGAAAATGGATATGAAAGCAGCACTTACTTTTGCGACCCTAAATATGAAAAAGTTAGCAATAATCTTAAGTAAAAGAGATAAAAAGCCACCCAAAAATAATGGTGTTTTAAGAAAAATATTGAACTTTGCTAATAGATTTGTCAAGATAGAGCAAACCCTGATTTTTAATCAGGGTTTGTCTTCAGTCTGAAAGCCTCAATTTGAGGCTTTTTGTTTTATTCACCGGTTCTGATTTTAGTGATTACTTGATTGAGTGGTAGTGTAGCGGACATAGGAGCTCTAAATAATTTTACAGTGTTTTTATCAAACAAAATTTTGCGCTTTTCTATCACAAACATCGATAAATCAGGATCCATAGGCACCAAGACATTGTTTTCTGTTTCCTTGTACATCAATAATGCACTGTCTCCATCCTTGAATTCTCTACTTCCCATTATAGTATCCGTATTTAGTGACAATGTATGTGTGTCCTCTTCACTCGCATCTCCTACGATAACTTTAGTAATTTTAACTTCATAGTTATGGTTTTTATCTTCAATTCCATTATCCGATATAAATTCTATTATAACTATGTTTTCCGCATAAGTAACCATATCGTTAAAATCTTTGTACTTCCCTACTTTTTCAGGTAATCGATTAGGATCCACGACTTTATCAGATTTACTTACCTCCTTCGCATCCTCGGAATCAGTTTCACTATCTAAGTCATCTAAAATATCTACAGCTTTTTCTTCTTTTTCCACTTTATCACTTGATTCGGAACTCGTTTCAGTATCTTTAGTTGAACTATCATTGCATCCGACTAGTGCAAAGCAGAGTAAAATCACAAACAATAGTTTTTTCATGTACTTTACCTCCCGGTGTACAATAATTCGAGTTTCAGATTTATTTATTCTTTAAATCTATCTTATCAATCGTTTCAATTGCATAACCTTTAGCTTTTATTTCATCGATAAGTTTTGGCATTATTTCAATATTTGTGTTTGAAACCGTATGAAGTAATAAAATAGAACCATCGTGTATTTGTTTAAGTATGCTATCAAGAGCAAATGCATGACCAGGCTGATTATGTATATCCCAATCATGATAACCAAAACTCCAAAATACAGGTACATATCCCAATTCATCTAGGATTGCTAGGTATTTTTCAGAATAATCGCCATAAGGCGGTCTCATGTATTTACTCATTTTCATTCCGGTTAGTTGCTCATATTTAACTTCTAGAAGATTGTACTCATCGATTACTGATTCCACTGAGACATTGGCTAAAACTGAACCTTTGTCATGTCTCATGGAGTGATTGCCGACCAAATGTCCTTCTTTGGCCATTCTTTTAACTACCTCAGGACTTTGATTTAAATAAGCATCGGTCAGGAAGAAAGTGAATTTTACGCCTTTTTCTTTTGCAATATCTAAGAGCTTGGCAGTATTATTATTGTACTCATAACCTTCATCAAAGGTAAGATATACTGTCTTTTTACCGGTTTCAGGCGCCTGCCAAAGTGCATTATGCTTATCTACAACAACTCTTCTATAATCTTCAATAGTTGCCTTGGTTCCGTTATAGTAGGATGTAGGATGTTTAAACCACCATTCGGTACCATTTGAGTTAAAACCTCCGAAATAAGCATAATCTATATCAAATCGTCCACTTGAGTTTCTTTTTATCTTATTGTTTTTTGGAACTCTTTCAGGTTTGTTTTCAAGTAGTAGATTACTACTTAACATATTTTCTCCACCAATTAAGATGAGATTATTGTATTTCTTGTCTTCAATATATTTCTTTGTCTTTTTATCTATTTTATCCTGAGCACTTAACAGTATCGGATATTTATTTGCAACTGCAAATGATGAAGCTGTAAAAGCATCTACTAAATTCGTAGAATTAACTATAATTGCAGTATCAGTTTGAATACCTTCAGCTAACTGCATGGCTGTTTCGTATCTGTTAGAACCACTTATCCTTTTTGAAGCATTTAGTTTTGAGTATAGATTACTATCAATTTGAAGTTCCCCACCTATAACTATCTTGTTGAGTTTCAGGTCAATAGCAAATTTAGATGGAGAGTATTTATTTATCATTATAAGTGGGATATTATCCCCTCTGACTACACTTGATGCAAGAGCATCTATTTCATTTGTAGTTATCATACAATCGAAAATTTCGGTATGCTTAACCAACTCTTCAAAAATCAGTTCAGATGTATTGTATCTGTCTACACCACCGATTCTGGATACTTCATAACCCATTGAGCTTATGCTGTTTTCAATTGATGAAGAAATCGTACTCGTACCGCCCAGTATTATTACCTTACTGACACTAAGTCTTTCCATTTCTTGGATGGTAACTTTGGGTAATTCATTTTTATCAGTTAAAAGTATAGGTGCTTTTAGCTGAGCTGCTAAACTCGATGCTGCCAATGCATCCACATAATTGTAACCATTGGCCAAAAATACATATTCTGACTTTTCAAAAGTCTTTTTACTTATATTTGCTGCCGTTTCAAATCTATTGCTGCCTGAGACTCTTGTTATTGGGATTTCCTTATCTGCAAATGCAACAGTATTTAATAAGAATGAAAACAGTAGAAATAAAACAATCAGTTTTCTTTTCATAGTACTAACCACCACCACTTTTAATATCATATCATATTATTATTAATACGGCTGAATTTAATAATTCTTTATAATTAAGATATTAATAGATAATGCTTTATTTATCAACAGCAGGAGCCGCTTTTTCTATCGGCTGCCAAATAAAATATATAATAATCGAAGTCATAACTAATTCGACTAGCATATATGATGCATTATACTGAATTGAATACAGCCAGGGATTCATTACTCCCGCATATTTTTTAAAAAAGATAGCTCCCGATATGACATGTGATACTGTTCTTAAGAACATCCCAAGTGCACAGCCGGAAACAACCCATTGTACTCTTTGTTTATTGTTTTTAAGTGAGTATCTAACAATTCCTGCCAGTCCCAAAACACCAAAAGCTATAGGATAATCTAAGAGCATTTGTATCGGTGAGACCATATATGGTTCAAAAATAAATTGTAAAATACCATATAAAGTTCCGACTAAAACTCCCTTAGGAACTCCCCATCTCATTGCAAACAACATTATAGGCATCATGGAAGCTGCTGTTACAGAACCGCCTTGCGGCATTTTGTATAGTCTTACCATGCTCAATACCGATGCCAGCGCAATCATAATACCTCCTTCAACTATCATTCTAAGCCTTGTTTTTTTATTCATTATTCCTCCTAATAATAAAACCCCATTCAAAAAGAATGGGGTCTAATAGTTATAAGCACTTCCCTACGCCGGCATTATCCGGATCAGGTAAAGGGTTACATAAGTTCTCAGCCGTAAGGCACCCCTAGTGGAATCATTGTATCATTAACTTTTTTTATTTACAAGTTTATAATCTTGTAGCTTTTCCGTGAGAAGTCCAATAAATATACCTTTCTCTAACCTTTAGTCCCGTTGCCTTCTCCAAGGCTTCTTGGTAGAGACCCAGCTGAGTTTCGTATTTTGACAACGAAATCGTACTATCCGACTTATAATCAAATAAGACTATTTCGCCATCTTCGATGAAATAACAATCTATTTGACCATCTAAAAAGATATCCTCAAATCTCATCGTGAAAGCAGTTTCTCTTTTTAAAGTATTCGAGTTCATTATGGTTCTTTTCCCAAGTTTTGAACTGAAAAACTTAACAAATATATTAGGATCTACCAGCTTAGCTTCATTCTCAGTTAACAGTTCAATATAAAACATCCTTTGAATTTCATCTTTTACGGATTCTATTGTATGAGCTTTAATCGATATATTCTGAAATATGAAATGTATTAGAGTCCCCAACTGAGATCTCGAAACGAGTTCTTCAGACATAAGCAGTTTGGGAACCTTATTCATTATCTCATAACGTTCGGGTATAAAATAATTTGGAAAATCAGTAGTATCGTCGGTTTTACTTATGTTTTTCGCCGTTATTTCAGAAACCGTCTTTTTGAAAGGTGTATTTATCATTCTCTCATTTGGATATTTGAACAAGAAAACTTTACTTAACTCCTCATACTCTTCTCTTTTCAGTTCACTTATCGGAAGATTATCGATTGTAATTTCTTCTTTTATCTGAAGAGTATCTAATCTACCAAATCGGTTTAATTCAAGTTTGTACTTATTCTTGTTCTCATCCCCTACAAAATAATCAGTTTCCTCTTCTATATCGGAAAACGCAATTATTTCGTCTTGATGTACAGCATCCCTAAAGGCAATCGATGAAACCCAGTCCAACATGGATTTGGACCTCTTGATATTGACATTTAATGGTGTTGTAATACTTTTATTTATATACTTCTCAAGATCTTTAACTTTTCCAACCATGTACAATCTTTCTTCAGCTCTCGTACTTGCCACATATAAAAGTCTCATCTCTTCAGATTTCATCTCATCATACATTTTTCTTTGAATGAGTTTTCTATGGGTTGAGGAATAAATTGATCCGAGTTCCAGATTTGCAACCTTTGTCCCTATACCCATTTCTTTGTCTACTATAAATGGATCTTTAAGTTCCTGCAGAGTCAATTGTCTTTCCATATCTCCTATAAATACTACGGGAAACTCCAAACCTTTGCTTTTATGAATAGACATGATTCTAACTACATTATCAGCACCGGATAAAAGCTGAGTAGGTTCAAGAGATTCTGAAGGAGATTTTAAAAGTCTGTCCACATGATTTAAAAAGCCGGATAGTTCAGAGTGCGAAAAATCTTCAAACTCTTCAATTCTAAGTATAAAAGCCATTAAATTCTGAATCTTTTGATCCCCCAAGAACATAGCTTCCAGATAAGAAATATATCCTGTATCAGATGCTAAATAGTAAGCGAAATCGGAAAGTTTGTATTTACTGAGTTCTACTCTATACCTTTTCAGTTTTTCGAAAAAAGTATGCAGTTTTGAAGATATGTCATCGTCTATATCAACAGCATAATTCTCGACACATTCAGTAAATTCTACATTAGAATCCATCATTCTTATAGTTGCAATTTCATCCTCATCTAGACCACCCATTGGACTTAGGAGGCATGATATCAACGCCATATCATCTCTGTAATTGTTTATTATTCTAAGCATATCTATAAAAATACTTACTTCCGGATCATTTAAACTAACATTTATAAAATCTGAAAAATATGGAATTGAGTTATTACGTAGTATATCCTCATACTTTTCGATTCTATTTCTTACAGTTCTAAGCAGTATGACTATATCTTTATATTCGTACCCACAATCATTAACTAAATGTTTAATCTCTTTGGCTACATATTCTGCATTCGGATTTATATCATTGGGATTTTCATCCTTGGAATCTTCATTTATAACCACAGACACAAATCCGTTTTCTATCAAATCTTCACGACCGGGAACCAAAGCCTGACCTTCAGCCTTATAATCAACTTCTCCAAGATCATCAGTCATAAGAGCGCTAAAGAGAAAATTAAGGTATTTTAAAATCACCGGACTGGATCTGAAATTTTGAGATAAATCTATAGATCTGCCATCTGCAGTCTCTGATTTATACCTTCTATATCTCGCATTAAAAAGTCCCGGATCTGACAATCTAAATCTATATATGGACTGCTTGATATCGCCTACGAAAAATAGATTGTTATCACGTTTTAGCTGCTCTATAATATGCTCCTGTAGAGGATTAATATCCTGATATTCATCAAAGAAAATATACTCTATAGCAGAAACTATACTACTCCTGATTTCTTCATTTTCCAATAACTGAACGCTTAAGTGCTCCACATCAGAAAAGCTAAGACTTGATTTCTCCGATTTAAGCACTTCGAGTTTAGTGTGGTAGTTTATAATTATTCTATTTATTACCGTCAAATATTTTTGTGATAATTTAACTTCTTCGTCAATTCTGTCAAAGTTCTTTGAACCGAAATCATCTTTGAGTTCTGTCAAAAGCTTCTTTGCTTCATCTCTTAATTGTTTAGCCTTGTTTTTTAATTCTTCGTTTTGAGCCTTCTTCGAACTTAGTCTAGTAAAAACAATATTTTTCAGACTATTAATCAGATTATCGTATTCACCTGTTCCATTGAAGCTTAAAAGTCTTTCTATAAGCCCTAAATCATCCTCTAGTGCATTTAAATAATTAATAGGCCCCTCGGGGTGTTCAGCGATACGAATTGCTTCGTGGATTATTTCATTAGCTGTTTTTAGATTCTCTCCAATATATTTAATTACCGTTTCAATAATCTCGTCAGTATTTAAATTGCTTACATTTTCATTTAACCACTCTATAGGATTTATTTCAGATTGTATCTTTAGGTAGAGCGACTCAATAATTTCTGAAATCCTCTCTCCTTTTCTCCCTCCGTATGCTTCAACAAATGTCTTGAAATCTTCATTTCCTTGCAAGTATTCAAGCTCAAGTGCATCAGCCAGTGCTCTGTCTTTCAATACTACTTCCGATGCAGTATTGATTATTTTAAAATTAGGATCTATTCCCAGGTATTGAAAGTTTTTCCTTAATAAATCTATGCAAAAAGAATGCATAGTCGATATATTCGCATAACTTAATCTTCTTAATTGTCTTCGTAAAAAAGGTGTATTTTCTTTTTGATCTTCAAGGAGCTTTTCAATTTCTTCCCTAATCTTTTCCTTCATCTGATTTGCAGCTGCATTGGTAAAAGTAACTATCAACATTTTGTCAATATCTACTTTTTCTTCAAGCATTATGCTGATAATCCTCTTTACCAAAACCAGAGTTTTACCTGATCCCGCTGCTGCAGAGATTAATAGATTTTCTCCCCTGGAATAAATCGATTCGTGCTGCTGTTTTGTAAATTTAATCTCACTCATCATCGATCACCTTGTATTCGTCCCATTTTCTATTTGCAATATGTCTGTATTTTTTTAGTTTTCTCAGTGAGAATTTACAGAATTTGTCATAGTCGCAATTAGCACATTCACTGATATTGTTTTGGATATATGGAAATGCTCTAATATCCCCTGCTATCATCTTCTTAACTTGTTCTATGGTATTGTTGACAACATCATCTAAAAGTTCATGTAGCATTGGTCCTTCTATAACATTATCCTTTTCCATAAATTTTGATTTATTACCCCTAAATCTGATTACCGAAGACTTAGTATCTATATCCTTATCTATGGACCTTATAATCTCTTCATCTCTAATAACGACACCATCCATCATTAACTCTTGAAGTACTTGTTTTAGAATCTCATCCTCGTCGTCAATTTCTGTGTTAATAAGCTCTTCTCTTATCGGTAGATAGAAAAATCCTGCAGGTGATTTAGGATTCACGCTTGAAGTGTCATTTAGGGCAGCTTTCAAATATATTGGCAGCTGGACATCAATTCCTGCTAGTGCTAAGCTTAAATTAAATGTCTGCTTTCCGGTTTTATAATCTAAAACCATGAGATGCTCTGTGCCGTCCACTTCCAAGCTGTCGATTCTGTCAATAATCCCTTCCAGAATAACCCTTTTGTCACCTATGTCGATTATCAAGCCTGGGATTTCTCTTGATTTACCAAATACCACCTCATCGACCTTTGGAGTAAATGAACTCAATGACAATTGTCTGGTTACATTGTAGGCACCCATTGAGATACTCTTTTTTGCAAAACTTAAGATGATTTTATTTTTAGGATCTTCTTTTCTTTGATTATCTATTAAGGTCCTAATATCATCCGCCATATAGCTTTCCACTATATCATTAAAATCCTCTTTTTCTAATACATTATATTTAGCCGGATTAATTTTGTAATCTCTAATATATTTTGACATAACGCCATGTGCTAGATTTCCTATTTCAAAATAATCTATATCAAAATCTAATTCTTCTTTAGGTTTTATAGAGTATCTTATAAAGTGTTTATAAGGACATCTTGAAAATGTCTGAACTCTGGAGATAGACATGGATTTTACTCTTTCAAATAGCTTTTCTGAAGTGTTTGTAGTCAGTCTCTCCAGTTCACTGCTTTGAAGACCCAATCTCATTCCATTTAATTTATTATAATGCAAGTTGTTTTGATTCAAATAATTATAAAGCCCTAAATATTTATAATGGTCGCCCTTAACCTCTTTTTGCTGATTATTGATATCTTTTAAATCTGCAATTAATCTTTTTACCATATATCCTTCTGAATATTTAATCCTATCCATAAAATCATAGCTCGTTATTCTAGTTATATTTGGCAAAATCTTTAGTATCTGCTTGTAATAGATAGAAGGAGACATGACCTCGTTTGCTGAGTTCATCGTAGATCTTGTCATGTATAAAACTCTACCAGCTCGTAGAATATTCAAATAAAGACTCAGCATTTCCTCATGTCTATACTCAATTTCCTTTATTGGCAAATCAATGTCGTATTCCAAGAGCTTTAATTTATCTTCATCTGAAATAATTCCCGCACTGGAAATTCGTCTAGGAATATAGGTATCGTTTAATCCAACTATAAATACTGTTTTCGAATCATTTGCTCTGGTTCTTAATATGCTTCCTACCAATACGACATCTTGTGATGGAGGTACAATCCCTATTTTTTGTTCTTCCAATCCGTCTTTTAGGAGCTGAGTAAACTGATCCGAGTTAACAGACAAGTCTCCCGATATTTCAGAAAGTTGATCTATAGCAAAAATAAACATATCCCATACTTGTGTGTTTTGAGAATGTAGTTCTTGAACTTCTTCCTGCGATTCAATAAAATCATTAATTGCTCTTCCTATTGTATCGCTATTTAAGAACCTAAATAGATTTTTAATATGCTCATTTATTGTTTTAACCTCTTTATGTCCTAAGTAATAATCATCGATTAAATCTATAAACATCTCTCTGATTTTAATAGTTGACTCGTAAAGTCTAATTACTTCCCCTTTAGAGTTAGGGCTTAAATTTTCAAAATACTCCTTGTCTACCTCAAAGTATTTGTCTTCGAAATACATATTTCCACGTATTTTTCTTGACTTAATAAACTTTTCAAATAATTCCACATCAGTTCTATAATCTTTTATAAAACAAAATTTTACAATATGCATTACATCATCTTGGTTAAGTTTGTTCCCCACCAAGCTGAGTATCGAGATGAGAAGTTTGGCTATTGGATTATTAGACAATTTTTTCTTTCTATCCAAGAAAACGGGTATGTTTTCCTCAAAAAACACCCTTGAAATTAATCTATCGTATTCACTCTCATCAGTTGTAATAATGCTGAAATCCGAAAAACAATCACCATTTTCAATCACGCCTTTTTTTATGGTTTCAGCCAAAAACCTGACTTCATCTTCAGTAGATGCTGCATCGTATAAAAAAATGCTTTTTGGAACATGTTTAAATGTCACAGGTTTATATGAAAATAGATTATTGGCCAGAAGGCTGAATTCATCATCGTGCTCAAGATTAAGATTAATAACTTCTGTACAATTCTCACAAGTCTTATACAGTTTATTGTAGAGCTTATATGTCGTGATAAAGATTTCCCCATCGTCTACTGAATCAATTTGCCCATTTTTAGGTATCCTCGGATCCAGTATTAATGAAAATGTAATGTCTACTCCAAGCTTTACAAGCTTATCTATAATACTTAATTCTTTCGCATTAAGATCGTGGAAGTAAGTGAAATAAAACTTATAATCGCTTAATTCTCTAGCGTCTTCAAGTTTTTCGCTCAATATCTCAAGTCTGTCATTATTATCTATATAATGGTCTTTCAGTCTTTCATTATAAGCCTCGTATACGATGATGAGATCTTCCAGCTTTTTTACCAAATTAGCGTCTATATTACCTGCTTTAATCTTCTCTTTTAAATCATCAGGTTTGATATTATTTTCTTTAAGTTCATTAATCGTCTGAATTAACTCACCGACAAAACCTCTCGACTTGATATTCTTAGAATACAATTTCAAATCTGAACTATGCTCAATGAGTATGCTCTTAATTAGCATTGATTTTCCTGAATCTGAAATTATGTCTCTTTTAATCCCGCCGTATTTTTCAAGGATTTCGTTCGAAAAACTTGTAAAGCTCTTAATCTTGACATCGATAATAGAATCAACGCCTAGTGCATTCATCAGATTGATATCTGAAAGCAAGGTGTATTGGTCAGGAACAAATAGATATGATACTATCCCATTTTCTAAGTTTTTCTTTATGTCATTATAAATATATCGTATATTTTCTTCTTGGTTTCTTGTCAATAGAAGCTTTAACATTTCTTACTCCTTCTTTTTTTCCTAAGTATTAGGTTGCCACTAAATAAAAAGACCGGAATATCCGGTCTTTGTCTAGAATACTATTAACTATATTTTTCGATGTACTCTTCTATCTCCGAAGTAGATTCTAAACTAAGAATGTGATCTGCGTATTTCTTACTCTCTTCTATGGAATTTTTCCTTATTACATCTTTAATCTTTGCTATATTACCTGCTACTGCACTAAATTCGTCTAATCCAAGGCCTAGTAGAAGCTTTGTAGCCTTTGTGTCACTTGCAAATCCACCACACATACCGGTCCATTTACCCGCATCATGCGATGCCTGAATAACTCTTTTTATACTTCTTAAAACGACAGGATTATAACTATTGTATAAATTGGATACTTTCTGATTTCCTCTATCTGCAGCTAACATATACTGTGTTAAGTCATTGGTTCCTATTGAGAAGAAATCAACATACTTAATTAAATCTTCTGCTACAATTACCGAAGCAGGTGTCTCTATCATAATTCCTACTTCTATCTTTTCGTCAAAAGCAATATTCTCTGATTTAAGTTCCGCTTTACACTCTTCAATATACTTTTTAGCTTCTTTGATTTCGTCTACACTTATAACCATAGGTAAAAGTATGAGTACTTTTCCATGCGCTGAGGCTCTCAAAATTGCCCTTAGTTGAGTTTTAAACACCTCCGGCATATCAAAACAAATCCTAAGAGCTCTCCATCCTAAAAATGGATTATCTTCATTAGGAAATTCAAAATAAGGCAGACCTTTATCCCCACCTATATCTAGAGTCCTTATAGTAAGAGGCTTACCTTTAAGCATTTCTGCTGCACTTTTATACACTTCGTATTGCGACTGTTCATCCGGAAAACTCGTACTTTCCATGTATAGAAACTCCGTCCTAAACAGTCCTACTCCTTCAGCTCCTTGAGATATTCCAAGTTCTAAATCGGAGAGATTCCCTATATTGCAAAATACTTCTATATCTTTTCCGTCTGTGGTTATCGCTTCTTGGAACATGTATTTTTCAAGTCTTGCTTTTTCTTCTTTCATTAATTCAGCTTTTTTCAGGTAACAGGATTTAGTTTCATCAGAAGGGTCTATAATCAATATGGATTTATCAGTATCGACAATTATGTCTTGTCCATTATTAAGCTTATTAGAAATACTACCTAAACCGACAAGTGCAGGTATCCCTAAAGTTTGCGCTATTATTGATGTATGTGCAGTCTTTCCACCTAAATCGGTTACTATGCCCTCTACAAGATCCACGTTCATAGTAGAAGTGTCAGAAGGTGATAAATCTTCCGCTACAATAATTGCCCTTTCAGTCATATTAGATAAATCGGGTACTTCTATACCCAAAATTCTGTGTAATAATTGTGTTTTTATGTCTTTATAATCTGCCGCTCTTTCTTTTAAATAAGGGTCTTCAAGTGACTCCATCATTGAAATTATTTCGTCAGCTGTAGCCTTTAAAGCCATTGCTGCATTCATTTTTTCATCTTTTATTTTATTTTCTGTAGTTTCTATCAAAAAGGGATCTTCAAGCATACCTATATGTGCCATAAAGATTTCACTTTGACTTAGATTTGTTTCTATTTTAAGATTAAGATACCCTATATAAGAATCTATAGACTCCTTAAATTTATCAATTTCAGAAACAATATCATCATCGACTATCGTATGAGTTGGTACTTGTAGATTTACCTTCTCGAATTTATATACCTTCCCAATTGCTATGCCTTCCGAAGCTACTATACCTTTTACTATTCTTTCAGTCACAAGTTACCCCCTATAATTCTATAAAGAAATAGGATGTATTTTAAACATCCTATCATCGTTTTATTCACTTAATTTTTCAATAAACTCAACTAGTTTCTCTAAATTTTCTTCTTCGTTTTCTCCACTAACTCTTACAATAATTTCAGTATTTTTTGAGATTCCCAACGACATTACATTGAATATACTTTTTGCATTTGCTACTTTTCCGTCTTTTACAATTTCAACTGATCCTGGAAAATTCTTAACAAATTGAACTAAGGATGCTGCAGGGCGAGCATGAAGTCCAGTTTCATTTTTTACAATAATAGTTTTTTCTACCATTTATTTTACCCCCTTAATTTGTTTTAAATGAATACCTTATAGATATTCTATCAAATATCACTGTTAAAATCAATCGTTTCCAATGTATTTATTGAATATATACCCCATTCATAGTTTTAAACTCATAACTAATTTGATAATACATTTAATATGTTATATAATTTTGACTAATAGTAAATTGGAGGATGATATTATGGATATAAGACAATTAGAAACTTTTGTAGCTGTTGTTGAAAACAAAAGCTTCACAAAAAGCATCTGAAATGCTCTACGTGTCTCAGCCAACAGTCTCAAATCATATTAGTAATTTAGAAAAAGAGTTAGACACTGTATTATTTATTAGGACTAAGAGAAATGTAACCTTGACAAAATCAGGTAATATTCTTTATGAGCATGCAAAAAACATTATTTTAGCATATAGGACAATGACTTCAGAATTAAAGTCGTATAATCAAAATACTGAAGGTCACTTAAATATCTATGCAAGTTCTGTTCCCAGAAAATTTTTATTACCTAAACTATTAAAGGATTTTTCGGCAAAATATCCTAATGTAAGCTATTCACTCGTAAATGACGATTCTCAAACGGTACTGGATGGGCTTATGATTGGTGAAACAGACTTTGGTTTCGTAGGTATTAAAGTGGATTCTCCAAAACTTTCTTACCATCAACTTATGGAAGATGAACTAGTCTTGGTGGCATCTGAAGAACTTAGCGTTCGACATGACAAAGACATGAATATTAGTTTGGATGACATTGTAAAATATCCAATAATTATGAGAGAAGAAGGTTCCGGTACCAGATCAATATTGGAAAATGAGTTAAACCGTTTAGGTATTGATGTTTCTGAATTAAACCTATTTGCAGTAATTGAAGATCCTTCTACAATCTTACAGATGGTTGAATGTGGCTTGGGTTGCAGCGTTATTTCTAAATTTGAAGCCGATTCAATAGTAGAAAATAATAAAATAAAAAAATATAAACTTAAGGACTTAAATTTAAAAAGACATTTCTATTTCGTGTATAATACCGATATGCAGTATGTACCTATAAATAAAATCTTTAAATCCTTTATTTTGAATATGATGAAAAATAGCATCTTAGCTTAAGCTAAGATGCTATTTTTTTAAACTTCAGAACTGGATTCTCTTTGCATTATCTGAGTTGGTAAGTAGATAGTTTTATCTATTGCTTCCTCTTTTTTAAGTGCTTTTATCAATCTTCTCATAGCAACTGCACCTATATCATAATATGGTTCTTGTACTGTTGTTATAGTTGGTCTATAAATTGATGCTAGATATTCATCTCCAAATCCTACAACTGTTAATTCATCAGGCACTGTTATAGCTTTATCATAGCAATAGTTTATAAATCCTATTGCCAGATTATCCTCACTTGCAAAAACAGCCGTAATATCTTCTTTGCTTACTATGTCGACGATTTCATCGCCTAAATCATAGCCATCCGAGACTTCGTTACTTTCAACCGTAATGCTATGCGTCTTTAATCCATGCTCTTTTATGGCTTTATTATAACCATTATACTTCTCATTTCCTACTTTACTGTTATTAAATTCCTTAATGAATAGGATATCCCTATGCCCCAATTCAATAAGATAATTTGTCATTCTATAAGCTGCTTCTGAGTAATCAATACTTACTGTATAGAAGTCACCTTCATAGAATTTATCCAATTGTATAAATGGTGTATCATTTTCTTTAAGCTTAACCACAACTTCAGCATTTACATTCTCTGTTACCAATAAGATTGCTTCTGCCTGCTTTCTAAACAAGAAGTCAACGAGTTTCTTTTCTTGCTCAGAATCACCATATGATGAAGATAGTAGTATGTCGTACTTATACATTCTTCCTACTTCCTCTACCCCTCTTACTATTTGAGCCATATATGGTATTCCAATATCTTTTACTATGACTCCAATAACATTAGATCTTTTCATTACTAAACTTCTTGCCAATTCATTTCTCTTAAAATCTAATTTTTTAATAGCATCTTCAACTTTTCTTCTGGATTCCGGACTTACGGGTTTTGATTCGTTCATAACTCTCGAAACAGTTGAAATCGAAACCCCTGCTAACTTAGCTACATCTTTAATTGTTGGTGATGACATTCTTTCACTCTCCTTCAAGCTTTACATCAATTATCACTCTAAACTGCCTAGGTATTACCTTAAATTCTACAGGGAGTATCCCTCCATATTCTCCATCGATGTCAAATGGTATATCTTCAGTGGATAGTCCTGTTACTTTTAAATTATCTGTATGGAAATACAATACATTTTCGTTATCTATATGATCTCCGGTAAGTGTCTTAATAAAGACGTCGGTAGCACCTAATAAATCCGTCTTCTTAATCACTATAACATCAAAGTATCCATCCGTTATCTGCGCTCTAGGAGCTAAATTTTTAAAACCGCCTATATATGCAGTATTTGATATTATAGCAACAATGGCATCTTCCTCATATACAGCATCTCTCGTTTCAATTCTTAAATTGGTAGTCTTCGAAAAAATATCGGGGATTTTTTTAATTCCCTCTATATAGTATGCTAGCTTACCCAGTATCGCTTTGGTTTCCTTATCTACATCATGTGCTATTTCTGAAATCGTTCCTATAGCCGCTACATTTGCAAAAAAATATCCATTGATACATCCTAAGTCTACATCTACAGTCTTCTGAGCCAACACCATATCGACAAATTGAAGAGGATCTGTCGGATTATTTAGATACTTCGCGAAATCGTTAACAGTACCATTGGGTAAAATTGCCACGGGGATTTTAGATTTCATTATTCCTACCGCATTAGCTATCTCATTTACAGTTCCATCGCCACCGGATACAATGAGCAGATCGTAATTGTCTTTAATTGCACTAATTGCTTCATTTTTAGCATCATCTTTTTCTTCTGTAAAATACTTGTCAACTATATGATCCACAGCAATTAAATCAGAGATTTTGTTTAATTGTGTTTCATGATCCTGGAATCCGGAAGATGGATTTATTATAAATTTAATTTTCATTTTTACACCTCTAATGATACCATTATCTTATATTACTATAAATACTCATATTAAGCAATAAAGAGAGCTTAAAAGCTCTCTTATCGTATAAATCATAACTTTAATAAATCAGTATTTGATTTTCATGGCCTATCTTTTCTTAAGAGCAGTTTTTAACACTTGAATTATTTCGTAGAATAAAGCTAAGTAATCTGTTACAGAGTTGATACCGTATTTGATATTATCGGCGGTATCGACAACGGATGATGAAAGATAATCCACTGTAGTTGTAACACTTCCGGTAGCAGATTCAGCTTTTTCGACAATTCCGGATACCTTATTGGTAATGGAGGAAATATCAGGCTCAACTTTTGCAATCATTGCATTAGTTTGTTCAGTTATCTCTCCTATATTCTTTGTAATACCGGGTAGGTTCTTGATTACAGTGTCAAGTTCAGTTTCGTTATTCTTAACCAAGGTATTAATTGACTTAACAGTTTTGGTTAGATTTACAAACAGAATCGCTAAATACGTAAGTGCAGCAATACCTGCTAATGATAAAAGTATTAGGAATAAATCTCCTACGGTTATACTCATACCCATAAAATCACTCCTTTATTTTTCGATTCCATTATTTAGACATGTCTTTTTTTACTTTTTCAGCAGCCTTTTCTACTTTCTCAGCACCTTTTGCGATGCCGTCTTTAACATCATCTTTAACATCTTCAGCTTTATCTTTGGCCTCTTCTTTTAAATCTTCGGCTTTGTCTTTGACTTCGTCAACCTTATCTTTGACTTCCTCGCTGACATCTTTCTTTACTTCCTTAGCTTTTTCAAGACCATCTTTAATGTCTTCTTTTACATCCTCAACTAATTCTTTTGCCTCATCTTTTGCATCACTTATATCGATCATATTTCTATCAGTAAATTCTTGATACTTATCTTTTACTGATTCTGTTAATTCTTTAGACTTTATTTTAACAGTATCAGATAATTCTTTAGATTTTTCTTTAATCTGATCGCCGGCTTCGGAAGACTTTTCTTTAATTGTATCTAATGTTTCATTCAGCGTAACTTGTGCAGTTTCCAATCCTTCTTCTGCCATTTTTTTGATGTCTGCTCTTGTCTCTTTTCCGGCTTTAGGTGCAAATAATATACCAGCTGCAGCACCTAAAATTGAACCTACAATAGTTCCTGCTGCAACTTTTTTAACCTTTCGCATTTCTTCTCTTCTTAAAGCTCTTTCTCTCTCTTTTCTTTTAGCCTCTAAAATATCTCTTAAATTCACAGTTCATCACTCCTTAATATTTATATATCTATAATATAAGTATACCCATAGTATAATTTGTTTAAACTATATTATATTATCTAATTATCAAATATTAAACTTATATTTTACTTTTATTTACTGCATCAACTAATAATATAAGTAATATGTTCGTAAAACCTTGATTTTATAATAAAAAGTGGAATATAGTAAATTATTCCACTTTATTAATATTCTTATTAAATTACTAAACTTTCCACCAAAGCTTAAGAATAGCTAAGATTACTAAGAAGAAAAATATATTTATCCCAATTACTACAGGAAAGATTACTGCATACTGAGCTTTACAAAGTGCCCAAAACTCTTTTTTGGTTAATTTACCTTGCATTTTCAAATTTTTATATTTTTCGAGCTCTTTTCTTCTCTTTTCTCTTTCCTCATAATCAAATGGGTTGGTAAAAAATTTCAAACTATTTCTCCTTATAATTCTTATCTACATAATGACAACTTACAAAGTGTTCTTTGTCATATTCTTTAAATTCCGGTTTTACTGTTTTACAGATTTCCATTGCAACAGGGCATCTGGTATGGAATTTACAACCTGATGGTGGGTTAGCAGGTGATGGAATATCACCTTTTAGGATAATTCTATTTAGTTCTGCATCAGGATCAGGCACTGGAGCTGCAGATAATAATGCTTGTGTATAAGGGTGTAGTGGTGTTTGATATAAGTCATCTCTACCTGCTAGTTCAACTATGTCACCCAAGTACATTACAGCCACTCTATCTGAAATATGTTCAACTACTGATAAATCGTGAGAAATGAAAAGATAAGTAAAGTTTCTTTCCTTTTGTAGTTCAACCATTAGATTTATTATCTGAGCTTGAATAGAAACATCTAGCGCAGATATCGGTTCATCCGCTATTATAAAACTAGGATTTAAAATCAAGCATCTCGCAAGTCCTATACGCTGTCTTTGACCGCCTGAGAACTCATGAGGATATCTGTCTATATGATATGATGCCAATCCACATTCTTGTAGAGTCTCGATAACTCTTTTTCTAATCTCTTTAGGATCAGTTACGATTCCGTGTTCTTTTAACGCTTCTCCAACAATCTGTCCAACAGTCATCCTTGGGTTTAAGGAACTGTATGGATCTTGGAAAATCATTTGTATATTAGGTCTAAATTTTCTAAGTTCGGTTCTGGATAAATTATGGATATTTACCCCATCGATTATAACATCTCCGCCAGTCTTTTCATATAATCTTATCAAAGTACGTCCAACGGTTGATTTTCCACATCCTGACTCTCCTACTAGACCCAGTGTTTCCCCTCTTTTTATTTCAAAAGATACTCCGTCTACAGCTTTTACATCTCCTACATGTTTTTTGAAGAATCCGCCATAGATTGGAAAGTACTTTTTAAGATTTTCAACTTTTATTAAAGTATCAGTCATTCTCAGATTCCTCCCCATATAAGAAACATGCTACATAGTGATTATCTCCTACCTGTTTAAGTTTAGGTATCTTTTGTGTACATACTTCCATACATTCTGAACATCTTTCATGGAAATAACAATTATCAGGCATTCCTATTGGGTTAGGTACTTGACCCGGAATGGAGTATAGAACATCTTTTCTTTGATTTACAACAGGTTTGGAATTGAGCAATCCAACTGTATAAGGATGTTTAGGATTCTTAAATACGCTTCTAACATCACCTTGTTCTATAATTTTACCTGCATACATTACTACCACAAAATCCGCCATCTCAGCTACAACACCAAGGTCATGAGTTATTAGCATTATTGAAGTACCAAGCTTTTTCTTAATATCTCTCATAAGGTCAAGAATCTGTGCTTGAATTGTAACATCTAGTGCAGTTGTCGGTTCATCGGCAATTAAAAGTCTAGGATTACAGGAAAGTGCCATAGCAATCATAATTCTTTGTCTCATTCCTCCAGATAATTCGTGAGGATATGCATCAACAATTTCATTTGCTCTTGGTATTCCTACCAGCTCTATCATTTCAATAGCTTTTTGTCTTGCTGCTGTTTTATCCAAATTTTGGTGAAGCATGATTGCTTCCATAATTTGAGCACCAACTTTAAATACGGGATTTAATGAAGTCATCGGCTCTTGGAAAATCATAGCAACATCATTACCTCGAAGATTTCTAAACTCATCTGTAGTGAATTTAGTAACATCTTTACCATCAAAGTATATATTACCTTCTACTACCTGTCCTTGTGGATATGGAATTAATCCCATCAACGACATCGCAGTAACCGACTTGCCACATCCTGACTCTCCTACTACTCCGACTGTTTCGCCTTCTTTAATATTATATGATACTCCATTAACCGCTTTTACAGTTCCACCTTCAGTATAGAAAAATGTATGGAGATTATTGAATTGTACTAATGTATCTTCAGTAGCAGGTCTGCCACTGTAAGCTACAATATTCTTATTTTCAGTCATATTGTCCTCCTACCTTTTTAACTTTGGATCCAAAGCGTCTCTTAAACCGTCTCCGAATAGGTTAATAGCCATTACCGTTAAGAAAATACATACTCCGGGCGGTATCCATAGCCAAGGTCTTTGAGACATATTTATATACTGGTTAGCTGCTTGTATCATATTTCCCCAAGTTGGATACGGCGGTGCAACTCCAAGTCCTATAAATGAAAGTGCAGATTCTAGCATTATAGCTCCACCAAGTCCAAGCGTAGCATTTACAATAATTGTAGGGACGACATTTGGTATTAAGTGTCTTAAAATCTTATTACTGTCTTTAATTCCTAAAGCTTCTGTAGCCAAAATGAATTCTTGTTCTTTAAATGATAAGATTTGACCTCTTATAAGTCTTGATAGACCCGGCCAAGAAATTATACCTATTATAAACATTACGACATAGATTCTCTTACCAGGGTCGACTTTCAAGTCGCTCATAAGAGCCCCTAATACAATCAATAGTGGGAATGTCGGAATGGACATTACAATATCAACAAATCTCATTAGAATTGAATCTACCCATCCACCATAGAATCCTGAAACACCACCGATTAAAGTTCCAAGGAATACCTGGATAAGTATAACTACAATCCCAACCATCATAGAAGTTCTTCCACCGACTAATAATCTGTATAGAATATCTCTACCATTTTCATCGGTACCAAGCCTATGCTCCGCAGATGGTGCTTTGTATCTATCTACCAAGCTTGTGTATTCTACAGTATAATCCATGAACATTGGTCCTATGATAACAGCCAAAATTAAGGCCACTAAAATTAGTCCCCCGAACATAGCCAGCTTATTTTTTCTAAGTCTCCTAAAGGCCATACGCCAAGGAGATTCGATTATTTGTTTCTGTTCTCTTTTATCTCTATTTGTTATATCTGTCATCTCAGGCCTCCATTATTGCAATCTAATTCTAGGATCGGCTGCAGCATAAAGTAAGTCTGCTAACAGGTTTCCTGCCAAGGTTAACACTGACATCAAGACATTAAATGCCATAAGGAAAAAGTAGTCTCTTTGGTTAATTGATTGAAGAGCGACTCTACCAATCCCCGGCCAACCAAAGATACTTTCTGTCAGTATGGCACCGGCAAAAAGTCCCGGCAGCATAAATCCTAAAAGAGTTATTAGTGGAATCATAGCGTTTCTAAATGCATGTTTGTAGATAACAACGTTTTCAGAAAGACCTTTTGCTCTAGCTGTACGTATATAGTCTTGTCTTATTACTTCAAGCATTGCAGTTCTGGTATAACGCATTAGACCTCCAACACTGATCAGAGTTAGTACGACTACAGGTAATACCATATGCCTCATTACATCAAGCGCATCAGCAAATCCTGTAAGTTTTGAACCTGCTGTTCTCATTCCAATCAGTGGTAATAGACCTAAATCCACCGCAAAAATCTTCTGCAAAACAAGGCCGAAGAAGAATGCGGGTATTGAAATTCCTATAAGTGCAAAAACCGTAAATAACATATCAAATATAGAATATTGTTTAACGGCAGAATAAATCCCAATGGGGACGGCTATTAAGATTGCTAAAATTTGAGCAACTACAGCTAGTAAAAATGAATTCCATATATAATCTCCAATTACTGTAGTTACCGGTTTTTTAAATTGAGAAGATTCTCCAAAATCTCCTTTTAACATATTAGACACCCATCTGAAGTATCTGATATGAGTTGGATCATTCAAACCATGTTTTTCTTTAATCTCTGCTAGCCTTTCAGCTGATATTTTTACATTGGCATATTGTAAATCAATAAAATCTGAAGGCATTAAAGAGAATACTATAAATAGTATTAAACTAATACCTATTAGCATAGGTATAGTTTGTATTAATCTTCTTCCTATGTATTGAAGCATTTTGACCTCCTAAGTTATAAACGAGCCCAAACGAATTGGGCTCGTTCAAAGTTAATTAATTAATTACTCGATTGTTGCTTTCCATAGATCCCAATAAACTCTATAATATGGAGATGCTACAAGATTTTGAACTCTTGTATTAGCAGCTATCATATCAGATCTTTGATAGATTGGAATTGCAGGAGCATCTTCGTTGATTGTTCTATAGATTTCGCCCCAAATTGATTTTTCTTTAGCTTCATCAGTCTCTTTATATGCTTCTTTATAAAGAGCATCTAATGCTGGGTTTGAGTATGCTAATCTATTTTGGTCTCTGTCTGTTCCATAGATATTAGCATTGTCAGGGTTAATTGAAAGTCCCCATGCCATGAACCACATTTCAGCTTCTTGTTCTGTAACTCTATTTGATAGAGTTGCCCAGTCTACGTACTCAACGCTAAAGTCGATTCCAACTTCTTTGAAGTCTTTAATCATTTCAGGTACAAGTATTTGTTGTACTGGGTTGTCTTCCATTCCTAAGAAGTTGATTTTTAGAGGTTGACCATCTTTTTCTAAGATTCCGTTAGCATTCTTTTCCCAACCAGCTTCTTTGAATAATTCAGTAGCCTTTGCTAAATCAAATTCGTATTTATTAACGCCTTCATCTGTAAAGTATGGAGAAACTCTTGACTGAACTATATTAATTTCATTTCCGAATTCACCATAAACAGCTTCAGTAACGCCTTTTCTGTTAATTGAGTGTGCTATCGCTTGACGAACAGTTTTGTCAGCTAAAATTGGATTAGCTTTTTGGTTCATTCCTACGTATCCGTATCCATTTGTTGGGTAAACACATAGATCTAAGAATCCAGCTTTTTCAGCTTCCATTCTATTGTCAGTTGTAGCATTTATTTCCATAATATCAACATCACCTGTAAGAACTGATGAAAGTTCTGCTGATGAAGAAATTATTTTGAATATTATATTAGGAATTTGAGGTTTTCCTTGCCAGTAATCTTCGTTAGCTTCAAGAACTACTTCTTGACCTGCTGTATAAGATACAAATTTGTACGGGCCAGATCCCATTGGTGCTTCATTTAAGCTTCTAATATAAGCTATGTCAATTTTTCCGTCCGGTGCGTAGTAGTGTGAAGGATAAATTGGAACTGATGTATCAAATTTGAACAGTACATTACCTTCTTCTAGAGTAATAGTTACTTCTTTTTTATCTTCAGAAACTACGATACCTTCGATATCTTCAGCTTCACCTTTTTGGTATGCTGCATATCCAACGATTTTAGCATCGTCAAAGTTAGCAATTCCATCAAAATCTGGATGTCCCGCTAATAGGTATGCGAATTTAATATCGTCACCTGTAACAGGTTTTCCATCAGAGAATTTTACATCATGTAAAATAGTAAGTTTGTACTCTGTAGCTGATACTATATCAAGTTTACAAACATTATCGATTATGTTTCCTTCAGGATCGTTTTTGAGTGTTGTATCAAAAATTTGATCTATAATGTTTTGGTCATATGAAGTATCTCTGAAAAATGGGTTGAAAACTCCATTAAACTGTGCAGAGCCAACTACTAGAGTTTCTTTACCTCTACCTGTAGCTAATTGTGGATTAAGGTCAGGTTGAGTTGCTTTTGTCCAGTAGTCACCATCTTTTTTAGGTTCTTCAGCCGGCTCTTTCTCATCTTCCTTTTTCTCATCTTCTTTAGGCTCTTCTTTTTTAGCGTCTTCAGCCGGTTTTTCTGTTTCTTCAGTCTTCTTGTCTTCAGTTGGCGCTTCCTGTTTAGGTCCACAAGCTGCAAATACCATCGTGAAAACTAGTACTAATGCTAGAAGCATTATCCATCTTCGTTTCATACTATACCCCCTAGTTAATATTTTATATGCATGAATTCATCTGCTGTTTTTTTGGTAAATTGTCAGTTACATAAGCAAATTAATAATGTGCGGGAAAGTTCTTTTTACCATTTTAGCAATAAAAAATAGACTCGCATAGTAAATCTAAATATTGGTTTTTAAATGATTTGATTTTAATAAATTGGTCTATTCCCCATTGTTATAATTTGCTTACAAAACTGTCAACTTACCATTTAAATCGGCAATCGAGTTCTATGCACATTCTCAGTGATTGCTAACCCTTTTAAATTAAAGACCTTCTGTATGTGAAGGTGGGTTAGCTGTCAATCGTTTGCTGACGTCCGTTCATAGACGGCATGTCATCCACTCTCAAACTTCGGCTGTCCCTTATAATTAGCGTAGGTTTTATTTATTCAGGTTAACAATCTATCTGAGAACAACTTTATTATAACCTATCTCTTCCTATCTTTCAAGTTTAATGAAATCATTTTCCACTAAGACTGCTATCTAAACTATTTATGATTTAATATACTTTCTAAGTCTTTTTGTGATTTATCGCGGTATAGTATCTGTATGTCTGATGTATACTATATTGTAGATATTAAGCATCACTAAGAACAGAATTTTAACAATTGTTAAAATTCTGTAATAGTATATTTTTCAGTCTTATCTAATTCCTTTTAATTAAACATCTCTAATGATATAATCTTATATAAGAAGTGAGGTCATTAATTATGGATAAAACAATAAGTATTTTCTCTAATATCAATACCAAATCCATCTTAATAAAAGATGTTTTGGTAAGTAAGCTTTTAAATAAAGGGTATAGTGTAATCTATAACCCTTCCGAAGATGCATTATTAAACATTTGCATAGGTGGAGATGGATCTTTTTTAAGAGCGGTCCACGATTCAAAGTTTTCCCAAGTACCGTTTGTAGGGATAAACACGGGACATCTTGGTTTTTATCAGGAGATATTGATTTCTGAAATAGATACTTTTATAGACGATTTTATTAACGACAATTACAGCATATCAAAACTTGCTCTACTGCAAGGCATTGGAAAACCGAAAACAAATGAATATGATCTATATGCCTTAAATGAATTTGTTATAAAATCAAAAAATAGCAGTATAGTTCATTTAGATGTTTATATTGATGATTATCATTTGGAAAGATTTGCCGGAGACGGTCTTATCATTTCTACACCTTCGGGTAGTACTGCTTATAATTTTTCCGTTGGTGGCTCGGTTTTATACCATGAACTAAAAGGGTATCAATTAGCTCCAATTGCTCCTATTAATTCGAGAGCATACAGATCTCTTATGAACTCAATTGTAATGCCGGATACCAGCATCTTGAAAATTGTTCCCGATGTAGATGACTTAAAAAATCTCCAACTTATAACCGATGGAAATGTTACAGATACCGGAATAGCTGAAGAGTTTGAGTTTAAAATAGCGAAAAGATATATTAATAAATTGGTATTTAATCCAAGATGGTATTGGATTAATATTAAGGACAAATTCCTATAAAAAACAAGGGAAGGTTGCTGAGCGGCAACCTTCCTTATTTTATTTAATTATTTCATAAGCTTTTTGTAGCATGCTGGCCCCAATAGGCGCCGCTGTTGTTCCTCCTAATGTACCATCCTCTTCCAGTACTACTGCAACAGCAAATTTCGGATCTTCTACCGGTGCAAAACCTACATACCATGCATGAGTTAATCCCGATGCTGTTTCAGCTGTACCAGTTTTTCCTCCCGACTCAAGACCAGGAATCTGAGCAGTATGATAGTTTTCAACAACTGTCTTCATATACTCTTTGAGTGTATTTGCTATCTCAGGAGTAGTTACCTCTGATAGCACATTAGTATTTACATCTCTAACTAGTTCCCCGTCCTTTTTGATTATCCTGTTGACTAGTATAGGCCTAACCATTTTACCATCATTAGCTATAGCAGATACTGACATAGCCATATTTAATGGAGTAACAAGCGTAGTTCCCTGTCCATATGCAGCTGCAGCCAAATCCGTTTTACTCATTCCGTCTTTGAACGGTGATTTGGATACTTCCACAGGCAGGTCAAAACCAATCTTTCTATTGAACATAAATCTTTCAAAGATATCGGACATCTTCAGTGATCCAACTTCTATAGCCTTATCTACGAAATAGGTATTGGAGCTATGAACCAAAGCCCACATCATATTTATGTCTCCATGAGCTTGATGTTCAAAATTATTGATAGTATATCCCTCTATTTCAGTTTTGCCTTGATCGTTGTAGTTTAAATCAATAGTATCAGTGGATTCCATAATCGCTGTAGCAGTAATAATTTTAATTACTGAACCGGGCGTATAAAGACCTTGAGTAGATCTGTTTAATAATGGTGAATTTGAATTGTTTATCAGCGACTCCCAATCTTCAGATATGGTGTTTGGATTAAAGGTCGGGTTGGCAAACATCGCATAAATTTCACCAGTTTTCGGATTCATTACTATAATGGATCCTTTATGACCTTCCAGTAGCGAACTAGCATGTGATTGTAGTTCTACATCCAAGGTAGTTCTTAAGTCATTACCTATTGTATTTTCAATCACCAAGTTTTTAATATCATCTATCGGCGTAGTCCTAGTCATATTTAACAGTTCTGAATTAAATGATTGTTCCAAACCGGTCTTGCCATAGTCTTTTGATGTATAACCAAGAACATGACAGAATAAACTCGCAAAAGGATAATTTCTCTTCTGTTCACCATTTTCTTGATTTATGGACTCAGCGATGACAATTCCATTTCTATCGGTTATCTTACCCCTCTTATACTTGGTTTCATCTACCCATAATCTTGAGTTGTAAGGATTATTGACTATTTTTTCTGATTTTACAATTTGGAAGTATGCCAAATAAAGCACCATAAAAATGAACATAGCTACCATAGCATAAAGAATTATGATAATTCTTTTATTCTCTTTTTGCATCTGGCACCTCCAGACTCACTATATTTTCAGAAGTGTACTGTAAAACGCCTAATGCTATAAAACTTGCTAAAATTGAACTTCCGCCATAAGTTACAAAAGGCACAGTTATACCCGTTAGAGGAATTAATTTCATTACCCCGCCAAATATTATGAACGCTTGTATTGCAAAGTTTATCGAAATACCAAGTGCAACTATGGAGTAGAACTTATTCTCCTGAGATAGTGCAATTTTAAATCCTCTGTATACTAGGATTAAGAATAGCATTATAACTCCAATACCGGCAAATATTCCCATTTCCTCACAAATTGCAGAAAAAATAAAATCAGTGTAAGCTCTAGGTATTAAGTCGGGTTTCCCCATTCCTATGCCTGCTCCAAAAAAACCTCCACTGCCAATAGCAAATAATGATTGAGTTATCTGATAGCCGGTATTATCTATATCTTTCCATGGATCCAGCCAGGTGTTTACTCTTACCTTGATATGGTCAAAAAGTATATATGCAACTACAGCCCCAACTATCGCAAGCACAAGATTTATTATTATTTGTTTTTTATTCTCTTCATAAATAAATTGATTAATGAATAGTAGGGCATAAAAAATAAGTGCAGTTCCAAGTTCCGCTTGTAGGAATAACATACCTATAAAGATATAAACTGCAGCCATTAACAGATAACTGCCAACCTTGTAATTTTTTATAGTAATTTCCGAAACTTTATTATAATTTGCGTAATTATAAGCAACCAAGAATACAAGTACAATCTTGATAAACTCAGTAGGCTGTATCATAAATCCATTTTCACCACCGATTACTATCCAGTTTTGAGCTCCACCTCTAACTGAACCAAAAACAAGTGTTATCACGAATAATCCAAGTATGACAATAAAATATAATAGACCTCTCTTTTCCCAACCCTTTAAAAATTTCAAAATAAAGTATGTGGCAAAAAATCCTGCAAGACCGGCACCTAACCAGATAACCTGTTTCACAGCTAATGTCGGCTCTAATCTATAAATCATTATAGATCCTATTGAAAACAAGAGTAGAGCTATCAATAGAATATAATTGTCTCCATTGGTTATTCTAGGATTAAAGAAATTGGCTGCATATACTCCCCCAACTAAAACAACGGCAAATATAATTCTATTAGTATAGCTGACCTCAGGATGTAAGAAGAGTACGGTAATTAATGCTAAAACCTGAAAAATAAAGATTAGCTTTCTTAGAGATTTTATATTAATTACATTTGTTTTATTCTTTGATCTCAGCTCAATTGCCGAGCCAGGACTTTTTATTCTACTCATAATAACCACCATCTACAAACAAGAATTCAACTTGTCCAATATCGATGATATCCTTATCTTTTAATTCAATAGCATCATGAATTTCTTGTCCATTTAAAAAAGTACCATTTGCAGACCCTAAATCTTCTAAGAAGTAAATCCCCTCATCTTTCACGATGTGAGCATGCCTCTTGGAAATAAATCTATCTTTAATAACTATGTCATTGGAGTCTTCTCTACCGATATTCACACTATTCGATAGATAATAATGCTCCATAACTTTGAAAGGCAGTTGTTCCTTCCTATTTATAAGTTTTAAATAAGTATCAGATTCTTTACCAATGTTTTCTCCGCTTGAAATATCTAAATAAATCATTTTTATAATATTATAAATAAAGTAAAATATTATAAATACAAATATATATTTAAATATAGTAGATATCAACTCATAAAGCTGAAAATCACCGAATACTTTAATAGTAAAGATGCCTTCAAGAGTCTTAAAAAACCTCTCCATAAAATCACCTCAAATACATATTACCATATTTAAGAATAATTTAAAATATAATCCGATATTCTTACAAGATTGTTATGATATAATGACATTATCAATGCTATAATATATTAAGAAGATACTTGAAAGTATACGAAAGGAAACTTAACTTAATCATTTCCTTTAAATTTCATAAAACTTAAAATTTTGAGCTGTAAATATATTATATTCGGAAAGGAGATTTGCTGTGAAAGTACTTAGAAGATCCAATAGTAATGTTAAAATATTTGGTGTTTGTGGAGGTATTGGTGAATTTTTCAATATCGATCCAACAATAATTCGGCTTGTGTGGGTACTTATGAGTTTTAGTGGGTTTCCTGTAATTATATATTTTATTGCTGCCATGATAATACCCAAGAACCCACATTTCGGAAAATACAATATTCACAATGAAAGAAGTAAATGGTATGATGATGAGATATAAACTGCATTAATTTGCAGTTTTTTTATTTGAATTATACTCATGGTACATACGAACAATATATGTTAAAATTAAGCTGGAGGTGTTTTAATTGAAAAAATATGATATTTTTGACATAATGGGCCCTATTATGATAGGTCCTTCTAGTTCTCATACTGCCGGTGCTGCCAGAATCGGTAAGATGGCCAAAACCATATATGGTAAAGAAATAAAAAAGGTTACATTTTATCTACATGGCAGTTTCCAAACTACTTATCAAGGTCATGGAAGCGATAGAGCACTGGTCGGTGGCGTCTTAGGCTACGATCCAGATGATGAGAGACTCGTTGGATCTTTAGAAGATGCTAAAGAAAAAGGTATAGACTATATGTTCAAAACTATTGACCTAGGATATGTACACCCTAATACTATAAAAGTATTGTTTGAAGATCCTGAAACAGGTGAAGAGTTTTATATAACCGGTTCATCGATTGGTGGCGGTAAAATTGAGATTATTGATATAAACAGTATTAATGTAAGATTTACCGGAGAATACCCTACAATTGTTGCAGAATATAAAGATAAATTTGGCATGATAGCTGCGATTTCATTAGTGCTTACCAGAAATAATATTTCAATTGCCAGCTTAAGAGTTACAAGAGATGAAAAAATTGCTCAGATGGTCATGGAATTAGATCAAACTTTCAACGATGATGTTATTGAATCTATAAAATCATTCCCTGAAATAACAAGAATTATCGGTATTAAGCCATTATAAAGGAGTAAATTATGTTTAATAAATCAGAAGTATTATTAGAAATTTGTCATGATGAAAATATTAATATTAGCGAAGCTGTTTTAAGGAAACAAGTCGAAGATACCGGAAAAGACAGAGATTATTTCATCGAAAGATTTAGAGAAAGCTATCAGGTTATGAAAGAATCTTCAACTAGGGGTATTGAAAATGAAGTCATAACTATGTCCGGTATCACAGGTGGTAACGGAAAAAGAGTTAATGATTACAGAAGTTCGGGTAAAGCAGTTTCTGATGATTTTGTCTTGGAAGCTATGGCTAGGGCATTATCTACTTTAGAAGTAAATGGTGCTATGGGAAAAATAGTAGCCGCTCCAACTGCGGGTGCTTCAGGTATTCTTCCTGCAGCATTGGTTACCTTTCAAAACAAGAAGGGTTTAACTGATGACGAAATGATTAACGGTCTTTTAACTGCATCAGCTATAGGTGGAATGATTGCGATGAATGCTACTATCTCCGGTGCAGAAGGTGGTTGTCAAGCAGAGACAGGAGCTGCATCAGCTATGGCGGCAGCAGCATTGGTGGAATTAAATGGAGGCAGTGTGGATGAGGCTATAAATGCAGCATCATTTGCAATAATAAATATACTTGGATTGGTATGTGATCCAATTGCAGGCTTGGTTGAATTTCCATGTGCTCTTAGAAATGCTTCCGGAGTAACCAATGCTATAATCTCTTGTGATTTGGCAATGGCCGGTGTAAAATCTATTATTCCATTTGACGAAGTTGTAGAAGCTATGTATTCTGTTGGAAACTCGCTTCCGGCAAGTTTAAGAGAAACGGCTCTTGGAGGTTTGGCAATAACACCTACGGGTAGCAAGTTTACCGTTTCCAGCTGTTCCGGAGCTTGTACCGGAATTTAATTAAATAGGTAGCGTGACAGAATAACATAAACTCTGACACAATCCTTTTAGTTTATAGAAATGGGATTAAATCCCTCTAAGTTAGGTATTATTTAGTTATGATTTGATCATAAAAAAGGACTTATCATTGTGATAGGTCCTTTTATTTAGAACTATTTTGAAACAACCCTTACTTATTTTGGTCAAATATTATACTTCCATCTTTGAACTCTTTTATTATAGCCAAACTTTTTAAATCGTATCCTTCAGATCTTATTAGTTCTCCGCCTTTTTGGAATCCTTTTTCAATCGCTATTCCTATACCTGCCACTTTGGCTCCCGCCTGTTCAACTATATCTATCAGACCTTTTAATGCTTCCCCATTTGCTAAAAAATCGTCTATTATAAGCACATTATCCCCACTGTTAAGCATCCTCTTATCAACTCTTACTGTATATGTGGTTTTTTTCGTATAAGAGTAAACCTTAGTTTCATAGCAGTTTTCAGATAGTGTTTTGGAAATCGTCTTTTTGGCAAATAGTACAGGTACCTGAAAAATATATCCTGTAGTTACAGCAAGTCCAATACCGGAAACTTCAATAGTAATTATTTTGGTTATATTTTTGTCTTTGAAGTAGTCGTAGTATTCCTTGCCCATTTCCATAAATAAACCCGGGTCTATCATATGATTTATGAAATTGTCTACTTTTAAGATATTGCCATCTAATACAGTTCCATCTCTAAGTATTCGTTCTTTTAATGATTGCATCCGATATCTCCATTTTTAAAATTATTAATCAAATTTAATTACTGTCACTTCTAATAATACTTCACTCTTTCATTAAATGCAAATATGTAGTATAATGAATGATGATGTGGGGGTCAATTTATAATATTCTATATTGATTCCTTTAAACTATATAAGAGGAACATGTTTCCTTAAATAAAACTAGGAGGTTTTTTATATGCATGCAATGTTGAAAAAGAATGTTGATAGTGGTTTTATCACAGAAGAGCAAGGTAACTATATCCAAGAAGCTATCGATAACGGTGAATCATTAATAGTTTCAGGACATAGATCATCAGGAGTTAGAGTTTTCATGGCTACTTGTATGGCTATAGCTAAAGGTCAATACGATTCTGTTCAAGTTAAAAACGAAGAATCAATAGATAAAGCTGCAAAATATTACTTAATTCCTGGTCTAGGTGATGATGTTGATTTCGAAGCTGTAATCCAAAAAGCATTTGAGCAAGAAGGAGCTTCATTAGTTACTCTTAAAGAACCAGAGCATCCTTATTCTATTATGAAAATCATGAAAAAAGGATATAAAACCACTAAAGACAATTCTAAAGTTGTAACTCTTCTAGAGTGTAGAAAGATTGATAATGTTCCATACCTTATCAACTTAACTAGAATGTCTTATGATGAAAACGGAAAAATTATTAAAGAAGATACTCCAAGAGAATTCTAGATAGATTTACCCTTTTGCACAGCAAGAGGGTTTTTTATTTGCTTATTTTGCAGATTCTCTCTATATTGAATAAGCAATTGTCATTCAAGATTTTAGAAGAGCTAATAAGAATAGAGTGACTTAAAAATAAGTCACTCTGTTTTTATTATTCTACAGATTCAATTTTATTTATTCCCACTTCTTTAATGCATTTAATCTTATCTTCACTGTCTTCTAATGTTTTTCCTACTGAGTAGATATAAAGTTTTATTTTTGGTTCTGTACCCGATGGTCTTAATGCAAACCAACTTCCATCCTCATAGTAGTATTTTAATACATTGGATTTCGGATTTCCGGTTTCATCATTTAAGTAGTCAATGATTTTAACTAGTTTTATACCATTTAATTCTCGAATAGGATTTTTTCTAAATTCTTCCATTATTCTGCTGATTCTCTGTTGTCCGTCTAGTCCAGTCAATACAATTGATATTAAATCCTCGTTATAGTAACCATGTTTTTTATAGAGATCTTCTAGAACATCAAGCAACGATTGACTATGTTTTTTATAATATCCTGCCATCTCAGCAATCATCATCGATGAATTCACTGCGTCTTTATCTCTAACGGAGTCTCCATATGTGTATCCTATACTTTCTTCATAACCGAATAAAAACTTTTTATCTCCTGTTATGTCATACTCATTTGCCTTACCGCTTATGTTCTTAAATCCGGTCAATGTTTCAACCACTTCTATTCCATACTCATCTGCTATTGCTTTTGATAAATCTCCAGTAACTATTGATTTTACAATTACACCATTTTCTGGCAAATTGCCCAATTTGCTTCTTTGACTTAGTATATAGTTTATTAATAAAGCACCAATTTTATTACCATTAACAAACTCGTATTCGCCATCTTTATTTAATACCTCAATTGCTGCTCTGTCACAATCCGGATCTGTTGCTAGTAGGAGGTCTGCATTGACTTTTTTACCTAGTTCAATGGCAAGTTTGAATGCCTTTGGATCTTCAGGATTAGGATATCCTACCGTCGTGAAATCCGGATCTGGCAATTCCTGTTCTTTAACTATATTGATATTTGTGAATCCCCTTCTTCTAAGCACTTCTCGAACCGGAATATTACCGGTTCCATTGAGTGGTGAATAGACTATATTTACATTTTTATCTATATCTTCGTTTATGGAGTAGTTTAATACATCTTCTATATATGATTCATATACTGAATCGTCTATATACTCTACCATTCCACTGGCCATAGCATCATTAAACGGAATCTTTTTGACTTTATCATAGCTACCCAATTCCTCTATAGCTTTAAGTATTTCGTCTGCCAGTCCTTCTAAAATTTGTGAGCCTTCTTCCCAATATGCTTTATATCCATTATATTCCATTGGATTATGACTTGCGGTTACCATTACCCCGGCAATTGTTTTTAGTTTTCTAATCGTATATGATAAAACAGGAGTTGGGTTAATCGTTTTATATAGATATACTTTGATCCCATTAGCAGCAAAGATACTTGAGGCAAGTTCGGAAAATTCTTTTGACTTATGCCTTACATCGTAACAAATTGCAACTCCCCTCTTTTTTGCTTCTTCGCCCCTCTTTAGA
The DNA here is from genome assembly GCA_036321625.1 of Peptoniphilaceae bacterium AMB_02. Classification (NCBI taxonomy): domain Bacteria; kingdom Bacillati; phylum Bacillota; class Tissierellia; order Tissierellales; family Peptoniphilaceae; genus Microaceticoccus; species Microaceticoccus formicicus. The sequence goes on along the minus strand of CP143259.1, from coordinate 1,037,272 downwards.
ATGGTTTCAGCAAACCCTTGGGTTGCTAATCCTACCGTGTATTGATTCATTCTATTTGTTCCGGCTCCAATTTTACCACGTAAACCTGCTGTTCCAAATTCCAAGTTTTGATAAAACCTGTCTTTTATCTCCTCTTCATCGGTAAGTTCTTTTAGTTCTATTTTGGTTTCTTCGTCGAAAATAGGATTCTCCATCCATTCTAAATAATTTTTCATATAGTCCATTTTTCTAGCCCCCTTATTTTATCATTATATAAAGTATAACAGCCCATTATAAATAGTATTGAAAAAGTAATCATTCATGTTTATCTCATACTTTTCTCCCCAACTCGATAAAACTATATTATTTTGATTCAGGTTTTCATTGATCCCGGTTATTGCTATCCAATGATTGTGTAGTATTTTATTTTTATGATTCCAGTTAACATTTAATACCGGTGTATCCATCTCTAAACCTGTTTTTATGAATTCTATAATTCTTCTTTTATCGGTAATCTTCGATAAATTATGATTGCTTATACTCACCCCATGCCCCTTCGTATATCTTTTAATACCTCTTATTATAATCGATGTAGTAGGTATACCATAAATTCTAGGTTTAATGTATCGGGATAACAATAATATAAACTCTGAGAATGATTTTTTATCTAAAGATTCAAATGGATATAAATCTCTGTATTCACTTCTGGTAAAAGCTAAATAAACCATACTGTTAGCAGCAGCTACGATACCACAACCTGTTCTACTATGATGTTTTTTACCATATCTATCACTAAACCAAATTTGGTTACCACCAAAATAACCATCGCTAAATTTCAATACATCCTCATGCTTTAAGTTTAATTTACTCATTTTCAATGCTCACTATACTGGTAGATATTCTATCGATTTTATATTTTGTTATATCATTTATTATTTTGTTAACTTTTCCGGTTTTATTAAATATCTCTGTTTTTTTATATTTATTGTTTTTGTTCGTTACTTTTAATTTTTCAATGGTATTTGCAATATTAAGAGTAAATTTATCCCAACCGGAATTATGAATTATCAAGAGTATTGCATCCTTCCTCTTAATGGTATAAGCAATTACATGATCAGGTAGACCTTGTACAAACCTTATACTACGTCTTATCTCAGATGCATTTAAAGTGAAAAAATCGAGGTATTGTTTACGTATTGCTATAATGTCTTTTGAATGTTTAAATATATTTAAATACTTCTTCTTATTCTCCCAATTTATTCCGTTTACGCTTAAATCAGAATTATAGCTATTACTTACAAGTTTTTTATCACGTAAAAATTCATTGCCGGCATGGATGAAAGGTATACCTTGAGAAGTCATAATAATGGACATAGAAAGCATACTCATATCCTCCAATTCAGGAACATCTCCAAACCAAAGCTTTAATTTGTCTGTGATAATTAAATTGTCATGTGAATTATAATAATTGATAGTTTCATCAGGTTCAGCACAAAATCCTATATGGTCTTTGTCCATATTAATTGAACCTATTATCCCGGTTTCAATTTTATTCTTTAGGCTACCATCACCTTGAACATACCCACGATTAACTCCATCTCCATCTCCCTTAATCGCGTCTCTAAAATAAGGATTGAATATTCCGAAATTTCGGTTTCTCTGTGAGCCAAATCCCGACCTTTTATTTAGAGGTAGAGGCGAACTTTGAGCCGTCCAAGGTTCCCCATAAATTAGTATATTAGGGTCATGTTTCCGTAGTTCATCTATGGCTTCGTATATGGTATCATTGTCTATAAGTGCCATTAAATCAAATCTGAATCCGTCTATTCGGTATTCGTCCTGCCAATATTTTAATGATTCTATGATGAATTTTCTCGTCATGGTTTTCTCGGTGGCAAGTTCATTTCCACATCCCGATCCATTGGAAAATGCGCCGTTAAACTTTCTGTAATAATATCCCGGCATAAGAGTGTTGAAATTAGAATCATTGGTTCTGTAAGTGTGATTGTATACTACATCCAAAACAACAGCGATCCCCGCTTTATGCAGCTCCATTATCAGTTTTTTAAGTTCGTAAATCCTACTTTTCGGATCATAGGGATTTGAAGAATATGAGCCTTCAGGAACATTATAAAGTTCAGGATCATAGCCCCAATTATAGTTATCACTATTTAAAAATTTACCCGGTTCTTCCCGTACCGTAATAAAATCTGCGATAGGTAACAAATGCACATGAGTTATTCCAAGTTCCTTCAAATGTTCTATCCCGGTATTAAATCCTTTGTAGTTTGATTTATTATCGATAAACCCTAAGTATTTACCTCTATTGAGAGTTCCCGACGACATACAAACCGAGTAGTCTTTTACATGGACTTCATATATAATGGCTTCTTTGTATTTAATATTAGGACTTGCATGTTCCCTGAAGCCTTCTGGATCAGTTAATTCAAGATTTATAATAGCAGATTTCTCACTATTGATTGACGAAGCTATCGAATACGGGTCTGTTACCTCATACATGTCATCAATTAAGTAGGTATAATACTTACCATCGAGATTTCCGCTTATTTCCGCAGAAAATATCCCATTTGTATCTTTGTACATTGGGTATTCTCTTCTTCTCACATGATTATAGTTTTCATAAATCAACAATTTTATTTTATTCCTAATCGGTGCCCATACTCTAAATTTGGTAGATGAAGTACTGTAAATTATACCTAATTTATTATGCTTAGGTTGTATGAATGTGTTCATTGTTAATTCTCCAAACTCTGTCTGCAAATTCCAGTATCGTCCTGTCAGATGAGTACAAACCGGAATGAGCAATATTTGTCAGTGCAATTTGATTCCATTTATTATAGTCAATATAAATTTTATCTATCATCTCATGTGCCTCAACATAGGATAAGAAATCTTTCAAGACCATAAAACTGTCATTATATTTAATTAATAAATTGTGTATTACCTTAAAGTCAAAAGGAAATTCACTATAGGGTAGATTATTTAATCTATTAATTAGATTCCTTATTTTAGGCGATGAATTATAATACTCATATGCATTATATCCTCCATTTAAGGAAATATCCAGGGCTTCCTCTTTAGAAATCCCAAATTCAAAAAAGTTAGATGGTCCAATCTTTTTTAGTACATCCATGTTTAGTCCATCTTTAGAGCCTATTGTTACAGCACCGTTTAGCATAAATTTTATAGTAGAAAGACTGAGAGATTCTTTTGAAGCTGTTGCTATACTTTCATTTATATCCCCGGCTTTAAATAGGTATTCTGCCTTATCTACATTATAATTCTCAATAAATACAATTTTAATTTTATCTTTGATAAATCGATCATTGTTTATTAATTTCATAAGAGCATTAATAAACGCTATAATTTCTTTAGCAGTATAGTAACCTGCAGCTGCTTTTCCACCAAAAAAGTAGGTCCTTGGCACTATATTATAATTGCTATTTTCTTTGAGTTTAAAATAATCATAGGCTATTCTAAGTGCGTTCAAAAGCTGTCTTTTAAACTCATGAAATCTCTTCATTTGCATATCGAATATAGAATGAGGATTTATGTTGATTTTTAGTTCTTTTCTAATACAATTTGCTATCTCAGTCTTATTCTCTAATTTAACTCTTTCAAGTTCTGTTAAAAAACCAAGATTATCCTTATATTCCATTAATTCGATGAGTTTTGAAGAGTCTTTGAGGTATCCATCCCCTATTGTTTCGTTGAGGAGTTTAGATAGTCTAGGATTCCCGACACTCAACCATCTTCTGTGGTTAATTCCGCCATTTTTTACTTCAAATTTATTTCGATAGTATTTATAATACCCTTTCAAATTATCTTTTTCCAATATTATCTCATGTGCTTTAGAAACAGAATTTATTTTACGACACACAAAAGTAGCGAGATTTACAGAATGAAGATATCCATCTCTAATTATACTCATTGAATTAATTAATTCATCATCTATATTAGCTTGCCTAAATTCCTTTTTTGAGCTTTCATCTAAAAAGAATATCGCTTTTTCAAGCTGAGGAATAGTTTCATTAATCAATGCCATATCCCAAATCTCAAATGATTCCGACAATACCGTATAATTTGTGTAGCTAAAGAGGTTTCTTGCAATTTCAAGTGTTTTCATAAAGCTTATACCGTAATCACGGTTCAATATATTCATAAACTCAGGAATTACCAAAATTGGATGTGTATCATTGATTTCAATGCATATTTTCTTACCCATTTGCAGCAAGTCGTCTTTATACTTAAAATACCTTCTTATAATGTCTTGCATGGTTGCAGATACATAGAAGTATTCCTGCATTAGCCTAAACTTTTTGCCCGCTCGTGTAGAATCATTGGGATATAAAAACTCAGATATGGATCTCGCTCGAACATAATTATCATATGCATCGATTAAATCTCCTTTAGAAAACGAATCGAATTTTAAATCTTGAATTGGTTCAGCATCCCATAATCTAAGTGTATTTACGGAAGAGTTGTCATAACCCAGGTATGGAAAATCATAGGCTTGTGCTTTAACACTGAAATCTTTATATTTTATCTCATGACTATATGGTTTTTTTAACTCCCATACATTCGAGTTCTTCAGCCAATTATCCGGTTCTTCAACTTGAAGTCCATCCACCAATCTCAGCATCATTAATCCTCTTTTATAACGCATCCCATAAGCAAATCCCGGGAATTGGAATGTGGATAAAGAGTCAATATTAGCATCGCAAATAACGCCAAGTCCTCCATGACCTATCCCCATTTCGGATTCATAGCGTAGTATATCGTCCAAGCTATATCCTATTTCAGATAAAACTTTTTCTATATTTTCTTTTAAACCTAAATATATCAAGTTCTTTTCTAACAATTTGCCTGGCAAATACTCAAAGGACAGAATATAAATGGTTTTTAGATTATTATATTTAACCTTTGAGTTTTCCCAGTTCATCCCTATTATCTCTCTTAGTATAAAACTCAAAGCTATATAGACATCTTCTTCTGATGCCGTTTTTAAGTCTTTGCCTCTAATAGAGTACAAATAATTGATTAATTTTTCTTTTAAATCATGGCTATCTAATCTCATTGATCCTCAGATCCTTTTATATAATTCTATATATGCATTAGAGGATTCTTCCCAGTTATTTTGTTCATTCATTGCATTACGGATGATGGTTTCAAATTCACTACTATGGTAATAGGATAAAGCTCGTCTAATGGTAAATAACATATCATGGGCATTGATATTTGCAAAGCTGAATCCAGTGCCCTCATTATTAAACTCGCTATAAGGAATTACAGTATCTTTTAATCCTCCTGCTTCTCTAACAATAGGGACGGTTCCATATCTCATTGCAATAAGTTGTGATACTCCACATGGTTCAGAAAGAGATGGCATAAGCAAGAAATCACTTCCAGCATAGATTTTATGAGATTCATCATTGTTGTAATAAATCCTCGCTGCGAGTTTATCGGGGTATTTCCACTCGAAATATCTTAACATGTCTTCGTATTTCTTATCACCCGTTCCTAGTACGATAAACTGTACATCTTCTTGTAATAATTCGTCTAAAATATAAGATACCAGATCTATTCCTTTCATCTCAACCAATCTGGATATGATAGATATAATAGGCACATCTTCTCTCTGTGGTAAACCAAACATCTCTTGAATTACCTTCTTATTTTTATACTTACCATTTAAGTCTTTAGCTGAATAATTAAAATCTATAAACGAGTCAGTTTCAGGATTCCATACATCGTAATCTATACCATTTACGATTCCGGATAATTTATATTCATATCTCCTGATAACCCCATCCAAAGTCTCACCAAAATAACTGTTTTTAATCTCTAATGCATAACTTCCCGATACTGTATTAAAAGCATCAGAAAAAACTATTCCACCTTTCATAAAATTAATAACATCATAAAATTTCAGACCATCCTCGCTAAAATACTCAGGTGATAGACCTGCCAATTGTAATAGAGTCGGAGGGAATAAACCTTGATATTTTAAATTGTGAATAGTAAATAATAATTTTATATTTCTATAATAATCATCGCCTTTTGCAAAGTCTTTAACGAATACATTAACCATTGCCGAATGCCAATCATTACTGTGTACAATATCCGGTTTAAAGTCTAAGAACTTCGGCAATAATGCGACCGCTTTTGAAAAATATATGAATCTTTCTCCATCGTCAGTTTCGCCATATAGGTTATATCTACCAAAGTACTGTTCATTGTCTATGAAATAAAAAACTGTACCTTCATGAACCAGTTCAAATACTCCCGTGTACTGATGTCTCCAATCTAGGTCTACATAATAGTAACCGAGAAACTTCATATTTTCTCTATACTTCTGATCTATTTTGCTATATAGCGGCATTACTACCCTTGTATCTACACCCTTAGCATTTAATGCTATCGGAAGTGAACCTGCTACATCTGCAAGTCCTCCTGTCTTGATAAAGGGATATGCCTCCGATGCGATATATAAAACTCTCATTCTTCAACCTTCCTTATCCTTTGACCTTTTCTAATAACATATGGTTGTTTTGGATGTCCTACTACTGTTACTCCATCGTCAATTACACCGTATTTGTCCGAAATAACATTTACAACGACAGAATCTTCGCCTATTTCTGTTTTTTGTATGATTATTGAGTTCCTAACTATGGTTCCTTTTCCTATCTTGACACCTCTAAACAATATAGAGTTTTCTACATCTCCTTCTATAATACATCCGTTAGCAATCAGAGAATTATTAACTCTACTATAGTCTTTATACAGAGTTGATGGTTCATCTTTGGATTTAGTATATATCAAGTTTTTATCAAAGAATACTTCATGATATATATCTTTATTTAATAGATTCATATTTGCATCATAATACGAAGAAAGGTCTCGAATTACTTCAACATGTCCATCAATATGGTATATATCTATTTTTAGTTTATCCTTATTGTTTAAAATTGCTTGTCTTAAAGTTAAAGCATTTGCTTTTTCTACAGCTTCCTTTACGAGTTTAATAAAAACATCTTTCTTAATAAAAAACTTACTTAAGAATAGGTTGAATTCGTCTTGAGTTCCTAGGTTTAGACCTATATTTAAAAGCTTCCCATCATTGTCAACTGTCATTTTGCGAGCATTCAAATATTTCCCTTCTGTATCTATTTGTTTCTTGTAAAACAATAGAACATCCAGGTCTTCCTCAATGAATTTCTCATATGCTTCGTCCATTTGCATTTTAATAATGGTCATAGGATCATCCATATATATTTTTTGCAAATTAGAATACTCAAAAAACGGTAGAGTTTTATAATATGTCGCAATATTTGTAGGCTGGACTAAATCTGAATCATATACGGGCGGAAAGATAACCAATCCATTTCTTCTTCTATTTAACTCCCAAGGTTGACCTATACCTAAATGATCCAAGGTAGACCTAATATGTTTCCCACCATATACTACGACATTTGATATATTATGGTTGGTCATAGTAGATAATGAGAAGTCTATTATTCTATATCTACCTCCATATGGAAGCATATAATCAGGTCTTGTTTCGCATAAAGTTCCATAAGTACCCGCATTTATTCCACTATTAATAATTCCTATACACTTTTCCATATTGACCTCCTATTCGACATTTATTCCTTGGTCAGAGATTAGATATACATGTTCATCATTTTCTTTTCCAATTACCTCATCCTCTTCTATCACAATTCCATCCAAGATAACTGAATTATAAACAACTGCATTTTTCCGTACAATGGAATTTGGTAATAGAACTGAATTGTACACCTTGGCTCCTTCTTCTATTATAACACTTGAAAATAGTACGGAATTTTCAACATTACCATATATTTCACAAGCTTCATTTACCAACGCTGATTTAACAATAGCATTATTTGATACATAATGAGGTGGCAAGTTCTTACCTCTTGTATATATTCTCCAACTCTTATCGTATACATTTAAACTATTATTAGGATCTAATAAGTCTAGATTGGCTTCCCAATATGATTTAACAGTTCCTACATCTTTCCAATAACCATCAAATTTCCAAACATACATAGGATGTCCGTTATTTAATAAACCTGGCAAAATATTCATACCGAAATCATGCTTAGAATTCTCATCTTTACTGTCACTGATTAGAGCAGCTCTAAGAGTCGGCCAGTTGAACATGTATATCCCCATAGATGCTAAATTATTCTTTGGAACTTCAGGTTTTTCGTCAAACTCTACAATTTTATTTTCCTCATCTATATTTATTATACCAAACCTGGATGCCTCCTCCCAAGGAACTTCCATTACGGCAATTGTTACATCCGATCCCATTTGCTTATGATAAGATAATAGTTTATTATAATCCATTTTGTAGATGTGATCACCTGATAATATCAATACATATTCCGGTCCTATCTTGTCTAGATAATCAATATTTTCATAGATTGCATTAGCAGTTCCTTCATACCATCTTCCTCCCGCTTCAGTTGAGTAAGGCGAAAGAATTCTTAACCCTCCATAGTTTCTATCATAATCCCAACTGGATCCGATACCTATATGTTCATGTAAATAATACGGTTTGTATTGCGTGAGGATTCCTATGTCTCTAATATCAGAATTTGTAGCATTACTTAAGGCAAAGTCGATAATTCTATACTTACCTCCAAATGGTACGGCCGGTTTAGCAATATCTCTAGTCATGGCTTTTAATCGTGATCCTTGCCCGCCTGCCAGGAGCATTGCAGCAACTTTGTTTTTATTTCTCATAATACCTTCCCTCCTTAACTTTGCATACACTATTTGATCTTCCGTTTGATAATAAAACCTCCATAAGCCGGAATATCTACATTAATTCGATAATCCTTTCCATGAATCGGTTCATCTATAGATCTAAAGTATTTATTCCTTTTTGTATCCCCTCCATACCTATTATGATCAGAATTGATGATTATACTGTAATTACCACTCTTATCTACTCCTATTGGATAAGCCGGTCTATCTACAGGTGTAAAATTGAAAACGCATATTACTTTGTTTCCTTTTTTATCAATTCTTTCATATGCTATTATTGACTCCTTGGCATTCTCATGTTCTATCCAATTAAATCCGTCAAAACTATTTTCGACTTCATATAATGCCTTTTCCTTTTTATAAAGTTTATTCAAATCTTTAACGAAAGCCTGCATTTTAGCATGCGACTCAAAATCTAATAACTCCCAACTAAGTTCACTCCATTCGTCCCATTCATCGTATTGTGCAAACTCATTTCCCATAAAGAGTAGTTTTCTACCCGGATGAGTGAACATATAAGTATATAGGAGTCGTAGTTGTTTGAAACGATTATTATAATCTCCAAACATCTTATTTAACATAGACCCTTTTGCATGGACAACTTCATCATGACTAAAAGGAAGAATATAATTTTCTGAAAAAGCATATGTCATTGTAAATGTTAGCGCATTGTGATGGTCTTTCCTGAATATAGGATCCATATTCATATACTTTATTATGTCATTCATCCATCCCATATTCCACTTAAAACTAAAACCTAATCCACCTTTGTCAATAGGCATAGTTATATGAGGATACGCAGTAGATTCCTCAGCAATCATCATCGTATTAGGGAAGTACTCATATACCTTGGTATTGAGTTTCTTGATAAATTCGATAGATTCCTTATTTATATTTGTACCATCTTCATTTTTTAAATTAGGATTACTAAAATCTGTATATAGTATATATGCAACTGCATCGACTCTTATACCGTCAATATGATAGTAATCATGCCAAAACAATGCAGACGAAATTAAGAAATTGACGACTTCTTTTTTCGAATAATCAAAATTTAATGTACCCCATGCAATATTATTTGCTTTTTCTTCATTAACGCTCTCATAACAATTAGTTCCATCGAATCTAGCTAAACCATGATCGTCTTTGCAAAAATGAACTGGAACCCAATCTATTATTACACCAATACCATTTTGGTGAAGTTGGTCGATTAAATACATAAAATCCTTAGGTGTTCCAAATCTCGATGTAGGCGCAAAATAGCCTAGTGCTTGATACCCCCAAGATCCATCATACGGATATTCTGTAATCGGCATGAATTCAACATGAGTATAATCCATACTTTTGACGTACTTTACAAGATCATCTGCCAATTCAATATACGAATAGTTTGCATTATTTGGATGCTTCTTCCATGAAGAAAGATTTACCTCATAAATAGATATTGGAGTGTTATATAAATCGATCTTCTTCATACGATTTTTCCACTTCAAATCATTCCACTCATAGTTCCTAATATCATAAACCTTCGATGCAGACTTCGGTCTTTCCTCAGCGTGAAAAGCATAAGGATCCGCTTTATACCTAATCTCATCATTTTGAGTCACAATTCTGTATTTATATGCATCAAATACTTTTACCCCTTGAACTGTAATCTCCCATATTCCGCTACCTGAAATTCTCTTCATAGGTAAATTAAATTCATGCCATTCATTGAAATCACCTATTAGATTTACAAACTTTGCATTTGGTGCCCATACAGCAAATCTAACGACATCATCTCGCCCTTCATCATCGATAAAATGTGCACCTAAAAATTCATAAGATTTATCATTTTTACCTTCATGGTAAATATGTGCATATAATGATAAATCTTCCGAATAATGAAATAATAAGCCCTCTTTTCCCATCTGATCCTCCTTCATATTCTTAAAATATCAAAAATTGATAAAATTAATGTATTTGCAATGTTAAGAAAATATAACTTCATATTTTCTCAAAATACCACTTTATCTAATTATCGTACTCAACTATATAATATATACCCATATTTAACCAATTGTATATTAATATACCACTTAATTTTCACGTTTTCATAGATTCTATGTAAAAATATGAAAATTAATTATAAATTTATATAGGATAAAAACATCTTGAATTGACAAAAGTGTAATATTATGTTAATATATACACAAGGGGGCGAACCTGGTTTCGACGGGGATACAGAGATGGAAGTAGCGAGTCGATGCCGTCAAACATCGTTAAAATTGACAACTAAATTTTAAACGCAGAAAAAAATAATTTTGCATTAGCTGCTTAATAGCAGCTATATGATCACCTATGGGAGTCCCGTGACCCATAGCTGGTCTCAACTTTAACGGGGAACCGCGTATGACAAAGCTTTGAGTCATAAACGGAAAATATGAAGCTACCTGAAATAAAATCCTTTCAGTTGGAGTTTATGGATGGGAATACTAAAAAACTGAATGCACTCGGAGAAGCTTCCAAAGAAGTGTTTTCGGACGTGGGTTCAAATCCCACCGCCTCCACCATACTATTTTATATTTTGCTATAACTTTCTAAAACGTTAGAAAATAGCTTTTCAGTAAATTTAATTCTCTCATAATTATCTGACATTCTCGGAGTTTTAGTGAGTTGATAGCATATTTTAAACATATTTTCATAATAATTGATGTATTGAAATTTATTCATTATAACGAATAAAAAACGGCTTACAGGTTGCCCTGTAAGCCGTTTTTTAATGCCAAGCTATACTTTACTATGGCCTAGTTTCTTCGTATTCTGTTAATATTAACTCTTTATTAGCCTTCGATAAGCTTACTTGCTTTTCAATTTGAGTTTGCAACCAAAGCTGATAATCTTTATGTGCATCTACAATAACTTTTTGTGTTTCTGAACTGATTAGATTTCTAGATAAATTCATAGCCTCTTGGAATGCTTTCATTGCAGATTCTTTATTGAAGCTACCTTCTTGTTTCATTTGGTCTGCCCAATTCTGATTGACAGTCCTTACTGCTTGCTCTACTATCTCTGTAGCTCTGAATAAATGATATGCTACCCTCTTATCCTTAATATTAGAAAGAACTCCTGTTGTATATGCTATTAGATATGATAGTCCTGCAAGTACTATACTTGTTATAACCGGTATTAATATTTCTTGTAATAATAGTTCTCTCACTTTATTTCTCCTTCAAATGTTTTGATATTTCTAATAGTGTTTCTTTTCTAGTTGCACCCTTTATTATTTTAGTTGCACCTTTTATTTCTGTTCCACCTACCTGGATAATTTCAGGTGCTTTTATTTCTGTTAAATCTGTTCCTTTAATTAATAATGCCCTATTACCTAACACATTTAGTAAGGCAAGGGCATTTGCTAAATCACCATCATTCTGGTAACCGATTACTATTCTATTAGTTTTCATATTATTCTCCTCTGAAATTGCTATATTATCATATTTTTGTAAATTATATTGTTCAATAATCTTGATTAATTTAAATGGATACTGTAGGTCAGTTGCATATCCAGCCTTATATATTTTTTGTGCAGCTTTTTTGTAATCTTTTTCACCCACTACATCAGCATAGATATATTTACCTGATATATTCCTTGTTACTAAATATTTTAATCTATCTCTTATACTTTCATCCCAACTATTATAGGCTTTGAACTTAGCTTTTACTGTTACAAGTTTTCCATTAACCCACTCTTGAGTGTCTTTTTCGTATGTCTTTGGCCACTTTGGATCTGTGTGTGCCTTGATTCCAAAAATTGCATTTGCCCTAGTAGCTAATTCAGATGTTCCCGATGCACTCTCTAAAATAGCCTGGGCAATTGTTAGCGATGGTAATATTTCATGTGTCTTCCACCCTGAAATAGCACCTAACTTTATTCTTTCGATAAAATCAGCTGTTTTATCTACTTTTATAGAATCTATACTAGGTATAAAGTTTAGCCATCGCTGCCAGCCTAAATCCATAGTTTTGTGCGGACAATATTTTTTATCTCTTGCATAATCATAGTGTCTTTTTACCATGCTTAGAGGAATATTAAACTCTTTCATCAGCATTAATGTTAATTTAACCGAATTTAATTCCGCTTGCTTAAATTGCTCTAAGTCTCCAGTACTTCTACAAATCTCAATACAAATCGTATTGCGATTTCCAAAACCTTCGCTCCCATCAGATGCGTGCCAAGCAATTCTATTAAGAGGCAAAGACTGTATTGCTTCACTTTCATCGACATAGTAATGCGAAGAAACTTCCCAATCATTGCCAGCCGAAAAGGAAGCTTCTCTGATAGCGCTGACGGAATTAGCAGTGTTATGGATTGTTATCCCTTTAGGCTGCATTGTGAAAGGAGATTTTAACCAATATCTATTAGAAGGTATCATTAACTGCTTGATATTAAGATTTTGCATCTATATTATCTCCTTTACCATCTTCTTTTTCTACAGAATCCCAGTCGTATTCTTCTAGATTCTTTTTGTATAGCTCTTTATCGAATTTAATTACTTCTACGATGTTCCCAATTTCTGTAATTTCTTTTTTATTTGTCATTTTTATGAACTCCTTTACTCATTAATTTTCTTTTCAATTTCGTTAATATCTACACCTTTATTTGTCAATAATAACTCCATTTTCGCATTCGCTCTAGCGACTTGCGTGTGTAGTCTATCAACTTTATCATCGATTTTTTTTACATCCTCTTTTGTATCTTTGGTATCCAGCATTATTACCTCTATAATCTTGCCAAGTCCGATTGTGCTTTGAATTCCAAGTTTTCTATCTTCTTCTAAGTTTCTTAATGTTATTGCAATTTCTTTTAAAGTCGTTGTCATGTTCTGCATTGCAATTGAATTTTGTTTAATTGCATCTAACATTGTTTTTTCACGTTCTTCTGCGTTTACCCTCTCTTTTCGCCATTCTTTTATCTCGGGCAAAAAATCAAAATACGACTTGACAACTATTAAAATGGAGACAATTGCAATTGTTGTCACTACTCCATTTTCGATAGCCATTTTTGCAAACTCTATAACCCTCACCTACTTTACTTTAGATTTTTTACCTCTCCATTTAAGTCCTTATAATAAACATTTCCTATGTTTAAATCTCCGTATGTTAGCTTAAGCCTTGCACTCGCCACGTTTAAGCCGTTTATTTTAAGCGTTGGAAAGGCTTTTTCGCCTCGAATAAGCAAATACATTCCTTCAACGACTGATGCTTCGGGATATTCGCTTTCATCTGCGATTATAGTTTCAATTAGTTCTAATTTCACAAATCTGTCAAGTATTGGTAAATCCGACATGTTTCGGAATCTTACGTTTAAATCTGTAGATAACACTTCTACAACGTATACATATATATATGTGTTGTTATATCTAGCTTTAACTACATCGCCTGCTTGAGCTTGTAAAGTATGGTGTTTTTCCGTAAAGTCAAACCATACCACACGTGAACTTGATTTAGGCACAAGTATTCTACCTGTAATCGGATCTTTCCACTTTATTGTCCACTTCTCATAGTAATACTTAGCCATTACTCCACCTCCAACTCCAATATAAGTGTATTATTTGGTATCTCCGCCGTACTCTCACCCGCTTGGATTACAGCGATTCTCTCAATTACAATACTCCCGTGACTTCCAATTTTTGCATTCCATGTGTTTTTTTCTGTGTCAGATACGAATCTTCTTGTTGTGCTTTCGGTTATTATACTAGCGTCATGACTGGCTGGATGTGTGTAATTATTCGCACTTGACGCAATCCCAGAAAGCTTTTGTTTTTCGACCGTGGTGTATGAATTTTGGGATAATCCCATTCCCGATGCTTTGTCAACTTTATTGTTTAATAAGTTTTGCACTTCTTGTAGACTTGCAACTTCCCACCAATCGTTCCATTTGTTTGAGTGATTATAATATGCTCGGATAAACATTTTATTTCGTTTTTCTGGATTTTGTGAGTATTCATATGCAATCTGAACAATGCCCGCTGTTTTAAGAACTGTCATCCCAAACGCAATATCTGTAGGCTTGTTTGCTAAGCTGTTTGCAACTACCGATATGTCGGTATAATAAAACCCAACCTCAATATAATTGTTTAAATCCTCGTTTAAATTAAACTTAATAGCGTTTTTAGGAATCTGTCCATTTTGAACCAAATTTTTTAATGCATTAAACGTGTCTGTTGAAGTTGCCGTATCTTGCCCTGCTTTATCAATCTTTAAAACTCCCGCAACCATATCTGTCGCTGGCGGTAAAGTCTGTTCCTCGATTAAGCCTTGCCAAGATTGCCATATACTATCTCTCTGGGATTGCGTTGTCACCCTTGTTTCTTCGTTCTGCTCTCGAATTACTTCAGCATCTTGTCTAGATACTTCATTATTTCTCCTTTTAGTCTCTTCTGTTGCCCTTAAATTTTCTGCGGTATTCCTTGCATTTTCAGCATCGATCCTTGCATTTTCAGCATCGATCCTTGCATCTTCGTTTGTCAGCCTTGTATTTTCTGCACTAACTCTACCAGCCTCAGTCGACTGTCTTGCAGCTTCCTTGCCTTGTCTGTCCGTCTCTGCTTCTTTTCGTGCAGTCTCGGCTGTGTCTCTTGCTTCCTCTGCTGTTGCTCTTGCTGTTTCGGCGGATTGTCGCTCTAATTCTTTGTCGAGAGTGGTTTGTAGTTCGGTGTGCATTGTTGTTACTTCGCCGTGCTTAGTGTCGATATCGCTTTTAATGACTTCCTGTTGCGCAAGACTCGCGTTGTATTCCCCTTCAAGCATTTCTGTTCGCGCAATTGCCTCTGAAAGTAAAGTAAAGTCTACAACCAAGTCCTTACCAACTTCTCCACCTTGTGAAAGTGCTTTATTAACTTGCAAGTCCCAAATTCGAGTATGGATAAGCCTTGTACTTCCTTCGTACAATGCAAGTTGTATGCTTAGAATCCCTTTCGCACTAGCCATATCTGAACTTATTCGCGCAAGGTATTTGTCATCTTCAATTTCTGCGACTGTATAATACGATTTATCGGGATAGTTAGAGTTAACTCCAATCAATCTAAGCTCATAACTCGTACTCGCTGGGATTATTTCTCCCATGTTGTTGGTCAAAGTAACCCTAAATCCCCTTGTTCCTGTGTCCCCCTGTACGATAACCAAATCTTCAAGTTCGTGTTCATCGAAGTTGATTGTGATATCTTTAATTCCTACGTGTGATAGACTCATTGTTCAATCACCCTTTCCCAACCGGCTGAATATGCTGACGGACTGTAGGCGTTATTGTCAATTTTACTTTTGTAAACCTTGCCATCAAATATAACTTTGTCACCTAATTTGTATGCGTCATGCGCCCCAGTAGGTTGCACGAACTCGGGTATTATTTCCTCTCCGTCCTCTGTCACTTCCGGAGCAATTTCTTTCCAAAGTGCAGGAGTTGCGTTCGGCGTCCAGTCTGATTGTGTTGTATGGGCTTGAATTACTTCATACAGCTTCCCCTCATAATGTCTAATCTCACCAACTTCAACATTTTCTGATTCTTCCCATTTGTCATATATTTCAATTAAGTCATTTAGCTTATCAGTTGGAATATCAACAATCTTGACAAGATTTCTTAATTGCTTTCTTACTTTTTCAGTTTCTTCTAGAATCGTACTCTTTGCCGCTTCTTCAATCTCCGCTTTTGCAAGAGTGACTAAGTTTTTTGTTTCTTGCTTAATTTCTGCTTTCGCTACATCAACGTCTTCTCTTGCATTTCTCACTTCTGAAATTGCATTTATTGCCTGCTTTTCAATATTTGCAAATTGGTGAGCATCTAAGGGAGTAACGTCTATTTCTAGCAATGCTTTTAATTTTAACTCGGCAATTTCTTCATAAGTTAATCCCTCATTAATGTATCCCTCTAACTCTGCACCCTCAACCAAAAACTCACCTCGAACCACGTCATAAGGCGGAGACAAGGTTTGTGTTTGTAACATTAAGCTCTTTACCTTTTGCACTTCTCCGATTTTACCTTCTTCGAACGTTAAGTTTTTACCAACAATTTCAAATCTCATATTTCACCTCTTAAACTTTCAAAAATCCATTTCCGTCAACATAAACTTCTTTACTATTTAGTTGCAGTCTGCTTGTGAAAACTCCTGGGAATTTCCAAGCTCCACCACCCTCACAGTTTGTAACAGCTCCGCCAGCGGGTTTGATAGAACAACTTCCATACACATTGCTCAAGCTCATACCATTAAGCTCAAAGGTATGATGCCCATTCGGCGGATTTGCATCAATACGACCTTTAACAACCAGCCTTGGTGCTGAACCATATACGAACTCAACATCTGAACTATTTGCGTTAAATCCTGTACTTGATCCTGACATACTTGCACTATAACTTGTATTGCTCATATGACCACTTAAATTATTAACGCTTGTACCGACAGTACCTCTATTTAAATTTGAAGCATTCATATTTTTTACGTTTATAGTTTCAGCATCCACAGTTCCAAAAAGGGATGAACCTGGAACAGAGAAAGAACCAAGTACTTGAGTGTCGCCATCAAGTGAAATGTTTTTACCACTAAGTTTTAAATAAGTTCCTCTGATCATTTCAACTAAGAGAGCACCATCGATTTTAAATTCATTTGTATCTGGGTTATAAGTGATCTTATTCCCAAGATTTAAAGCACCAGTTTCCATATTCATAAAAAACTTACCTTTTAAATCTGCAAGAATACCTGATTTTAGAATGTTAGCTGTCATTGTACCAACATCGACAAAATCTGCTACAATATGCCCATCTATCGTAATTCCTACGCTGTAATGACCCAATATTCCATTGTGGCTAAAACCTATTCCATTCTTGTTGATCCTTACAACCTCTTTTGCTGTTGCCATATCTGCTGTGTCCATGGCTAAAATCTCAAAGGGCTTGCCATCTGCTGTACTTCTTATCACAATATTTCCGCCCGTGACTCCTGATATTTTATCCGTGGCTTCTTTTTGCTTAGCTTCAAGCTCGCTCGCTTTTACATCAATTTTATTATCTATTTCTTTGATTAGTGTCGAAGTGTTTTTTGCAAGAGAATTCGTGAAGTTTCCAATTTCAATTTTATTAAATCTTTCAGAAATGCAATCATAAGAATAACTAATTACATTAGCTTTTAGATCTAAGTTCATTTTAGGAACAATGACGTTAACCTCATCATAGAGATCTAGTTCCTCTAGCCACACATAATCTTTATACTCTGATATCTTTCTTAAACTTATAAAATCTATTTTGTAATTAATTAGTGGTTTATCTATCTTATAATCTGTGAAATATTTTTGTGCTTCTTGCCTTACATATTCTGTTTTATTTGTTATACTTTCGGGAACATCTATTCTAATTTCTCCGACTTTAGGGTAAGGATAACTTTCTATAAGAGGACTATCAATATACTTTTCAGGTAGCATTTGCACCACATTGTCCACTACCCAGGTTGGCATTATTTTCGTGACAACTTTACTGTCATCTATTTCTTGTCTTATCCCTTGTAGATTTTTCCCATATCTGATTTCGTAACCATAATTCCTACCATTAACAATGTGACGGATATTAAAGTTATCACGTTTAATGTATCCACCCCATCTATTAATCAGCGAATTGTCTTGACCTAAAATTGCTTGAACTGGATTTTTTCTAACATAATATGCAGTAGCTATATTACTTAGTATTGAAAATCCAGTAAATCTATGTGGATAAAGCGTTCCATCTAATATGCTTGCTAATGCTCCACTCCCGTTAGTTGCAGTAGGTCTACTGTCTTCTAAAAAATTAGAGAGCAAGTCATAAAATATATGTCTTGCTCTTACTGATGTTTTTGTTAATGTATGAGTAGGTTTATAAACCCTAAAAAGCTGTTCACCGCGTGGTGTCGGTGCCTTTATAATACTACCAACTTCAATTTTATTATTTAGTAATGATTCAAACTCTAGTTCAAATTGACCGTTTTCCTCTTCGATAACTTCACATTTCAAAGGTTGGAGGATATGTTCATTGTGATTAAAATCAGTTTCTGATTTATTAAATAATCTAATCATTACAACTCCCTCCAATTTGGTTGTATTTCTAATTTACTGATTCCGCCATTAAACGATATTATGTTTTCTCCTTCTTTAAAGACCGGAAAATCACCTACCATATTTCTTCCTGCTGGCAACTTATCTTTATGTGCGATTTGTAGTCGACTGTCTATTGTTAGGTATCCATTAATATTAGTAAGTCTCAAAACCTTGTCATTTATCGATATTTCGCCTGTGCCATTGCCAAATACTTTAATTACTGGTTCAGAATAAATAGAACCAATATTATTTAATTTTTTAGTGCCTAAAGCTTCTAAAATGTATTGTCCTTTATTAAAATAGAAAAAAGGCTCTACTTTAAATGCTACATTAATTAAATTTGTAGTCCCGTTATATTGGCCAACATAATCCCTATCAATAACATTAATAACATCTGCATAGAAAAATCCATTTTCATCTTCACTAGTTCTAAGAATTCCAGAACCGGACAGCCATTTATGAATTTTCTGATAGTTATCTTTTTTGTAGTTCACGAATTGGAATGACCTGGTATAACTCTTATATGTTCCTAACCTATCAACAATACTTCCAGATCTTCCTTCAACTTCATATTCTATGATATGTTCTTCTGCTCTTTTTCTTTGTTCAAACTCAGTAACAATTAAATTAAATTTTTTATTTGTTATTCCGTTATATTCTATAGTTACCATTAAACACCTCCAAATGCGAGGTCGTTAATATCTTGCTTATCTGCAAGCCTAGCGTCTACCTCGTCCAGGATTTCACCAATAAGCTTGTACTTATCAATATATACATTGCTGTTTTTAGATAGTATCTTTTCTAATAGGTTGACAATATAATCAAGGGTTACTGTCATCCCCATATCTCCACACTGGACTCTTCTCACTGCTTCATTTAAAAACTTATCAAGCTTGTGTGTAGGTAGGACTGCCTCTTCACCTGCTTCTCCAACTCCTATGATGCTTGCGGTATCGAAGATACCACCCTCTTTATACCAAGATATACCAAAGCTTGGAACACTTGGCGGATTTAAGCTGAATCTTCCTGATATACTTATTCTTGGCAATTTTAAAGGTGGTAAACTCCAACTAAAGTTAAAGAAGCTTTTAATTTTATCAATGGCAGCTTTAACAGCATCTCTAGCTGCTTCAATCGGTCTAGTGATTGCTGTTTTTATAGAATTCCAAATATTTGTTACTGTACCTTTTAAGCCTTCAAAGACTGAAGATACTTTAGATTTAATACCATCAACAATGCTTGATACTTTAGACTTCATATCTTCCCAGGCAGCAGAGGTAACACCTTTTATTGCATTCCAGACACTTTCCACAACACCTTTTATTAGTGCCATTCCACCGTCTATGACACCTTTAACAATATTAATCGCTACTTTGACAATTCCTTTAATCTGTTCCCAAGCACCCGATGCAATTTGTTTAATTCCTTCCCACGCACCTTGCCAATCACCTTTAATTAATGCTGTAATGGTTTTAACGATACCTTGGATCATTTTTATTGATCCGTCAATTATTGTCTTAATACCTTCCCAAATAGCTTTTATCCTATTGGTTATAGCTTCGCCATGTTGGGACCACGTATTCATTATAAAGTCTGTTACTGCTTTAACTATTGTTTTAATCAATTCAAATGTATTATTAAATATTTCTTTAATCTGTGGCAAATACTGTTGAACTGTACTAACAAGTCCAGTTATAAAACCTGACATTAATGGAGTAATAAATTCTACCAAGGCATTGATTGATTCAGAGATTGTACTTACCATCTCTGAAAACCCCTCACCGACTCCAATCCCAAGACCGTCTAGAATATTCTTGCCAACTTCAACAAGTCTTGGAATTATAGCCTCTGCAAATACAAAAATAGCCTCCGGAAGTGACATCAGTATTGTTCCAATCATTGGTATCAAGTTATCGAAAAAGAAATTTATAACTGTATCAGCTAAACCTTCTAATGCTGGTCTTAAACCTTCACCCAGGGACAAAGCGCCAAGTACATTTGATACTGCTGCTTTCATTGCGTTAAATGATCCAGTGAATGTTTCTTCTGCTTCAAGTGCTGTTGTTCCTGTTATTCCTAATTCTGTTTGTACTGCATGAATTGCTTCATAGACATCTGATAGATTATTAATATCATATTTTACTCCAGTTAGCTTTGTTGCATCAGCCAAGAGTCTTTCCATCTCGGATTTAGTTCCACCATATCCTAACTTTAGGTTGTCAAGCATTGTATAATTTTGCTTTGCAAAACCCTGGTATGCAACCTGTATTGACTCCATTGATGAGCCCATTTTGTTGGAGTTATCCGCCATGTCTATCATAGCCATGTTAGATATCTTAGCTGCCTTGGCAGTATCCCCTCCAAGTGATTGGAGCAAACTAGCACTGAAACCAGTTACATTTTCCATGTATGCATTAGCTGAAATGCCTGTTGTCTTGTAGGCTTCTTCAGCATGCTTCTTGACTGTATCTGCTGAATCTTTGAATAAGGTCTCAATTCCACCGAGTGATTGTTGTAAATTAGCTCCCTCATTAAGCGATGTCATTAACGCTTTACCAATTCCAGCTGCTACAATTACTTTTTTAACAGTTCCAACTAAGCTAGAGCCTAGTCCAGTACCTCCGGACTGACCTGCACTTTTAGCTTCAGGATCTAATATTTTAGATACAGAACCTTTTATTCCTTTTGCAGATGGAATTATTTGCACATAGGCTTTACCAATTTCCGTTGCCATCTAATCAGTCCTTTCTTAGTAATTTATTTCTTGCTTTCATAAAGTCCTCGCTCGTAAGATACTTAATTTCGTCATTATCAGAATCTTTAAATGACATAATTAGAGACTTTGGAGCATTCCTACCCTTGCTCCCATCTTTAGTTTTTGACCAGATTAAAATGTTCAGTTGGTCAAATATAGACATTAAAAGAGATTGCTCTATTGTTAATTTAGTATTTGCAAGCTTCATCTTAACTCTTGAATCATCTCTTAGACCTACACAAAAAGAAGCCACCTTTAACGCTGGTAGCTTCTTATAATCGTAAATATTGTAAGTTTCTGCCATATCGCAGATAAAGATATCTTCGTGATTGTTTAAAATATGAGCGAGGACTAAGAGTTTTTTAATTTCACATTATCAAATATTTCCGCAACTTCATTTCCCATTGCTTCAGCAGTTGCTATTCCATTTTCTGACTTTGCTTTTATATGTTCAATTAGTTTGTCTTTTTGTTCTACTCCCAGTAGTTTGACAATTAACTTTGGGAGCAAAAGAGGATTAACATCTACTTCTGCAATTATTTCTATTAGCTCATAATCGTTTAAACTATCAGAATTTACTTCATATTTAAAACCGGATTTTGTTTTCCCTTTTATCATAACTTACTCCTAAACTGCATTAGGGTCCTGGATATATTCATAATGCGTATTTCCGTTTTCGTCCGGCAACGCTTGTAATGTTAATTCGTATCCTACAGCATCATTATCCAAGTAGGATATATCTCCTACTTCTGCAACTTTAGCAATTGGAATAACAATCCTCTTAAGCAATCCACCCTTTAAAATCATATCAAAGACTTGTACATGCTCTTCAAGTTCTTTTGCATTTGCTGTTATTTTTAGCCCGGTTTTTGTAGATAAATCTCCTGTTACATTTTCTATTCCATATACTTTTTTTAATACTTCTGCATTAGTCGCTTCTATTAACTTAAAAGTAAATACATCTTCTTTGTTAGTTTGTGTTACTAGTACAACATCTCCTCCCCAAGCTTTTATTTTGTCTGACTCGGGAGTGTTTTTATTCACTAAGCCATCTTCAGAAACATAGCCTAAAGCCTTATATGATTCTGCAAGTTCTGTTGTAGCATTAGTTGGCAAGGCTGTTCCAAGTGGAGCTGTGAACACCGCTCCAGTGACTTTAGGTTTCCCATACGTTACATTTTTTTGATCAGTCATCTATTTAATTCCTTTCTAATCTAATAATGATTAATATCAAATACCGCTTGATATCGGTACCTTTTGGTTTCTGTATCAGTAAAATTATAATCACTGTTAAGTTTTATTTTACTGATTTTATCTAATTCAATCATTTCTTCTACTTTGTCTTTTACAATTTCATTTAATTCTGCTGCTTTATATAAACTTTCTGCATAAGATTGAAATGCAAATGTTGAAGCTTTTAAATGATTTTCTTTACTGCTGCTTGTTTTTTCAAACATTACATATTGCTTTGGTTTTTCAGTCGGCTGTTCTAAATAAACTGGAATAGGTGATAATTTAATTTTTAAATAATTCAATATAGTTAACTCAATCATTTATTTCACCGACTTTAAAAGTGTATTGTTTTTCTTGTTATCTCTTTTTGCTTTAAAAGACTCTGCCCAAACCATGGCATTTGCTCTGCTTTTTCCAACATGTGAATCTTGAGAATATCCATTGCCGCAGCGACTTCTTATTTCAGATGCTTTAGCATTTAGCACGGTCTGAATTTCAGATCCCTTTAAGAGTTCTCTAACTCCCGCACTATTAAGCTCAAACTTTAAATTACTCATAACGCTCCACCGTCACTTTCTTATTCCAATCAAGAGGTATTAGGTGTTCAATACCCTCTTCTGGTATACCAAATGTTCGCCAACGTTCTCCAAAGAACTCTACCTCTACATCTTCCCACTTATTTGTATCTCTTTTTGGAATTGCTAAAGTGTATACCGCTTTTTTTCCATAGAGTTCTTGACGATTAATAATCTCTTCTGATGTTGTTGGTGTAATTAGAACATTGTCTACCATTATGGGGACATCTGATAGTATTGGAGCACCAAAAGGGTCATGACCTGTTATTTGCTTTGATATTAATTTGATTGTTATTCCTCTAATCTTCCCCATAAAAATCAATCACCCCATATCTTTGGGTTCTCAGTCCAAGCCTAGCGAGTTCTTGCTTTTTAATAAACAACCCACCACCAGGTACTAAAAATGTTCCAGAATAAGAATATCCTAAAGCACTTTCTGAACTCTGTATCATTGGTTCTTGATTAGTTGAAGTCATTAATGTTCTTGCTATAACATCTACAACAACACTTTTAAGAACATTTGCGAACGATTCGCTTTTTCTCATCTCGTCAAGATCTTTCCCAACTTTATTAGCTTCTATTCTTAGTGTGTCGGATACTACTTCTAGTAGTGCTTCAGTCCTTTCAATCTCTTCATTACTAAGCTCTCTCCATAAAGTAGTAACATCATCTACTGTTGCAAATGTAGTCATGATATCACCTACTTCTTAGTTGTCTTTGGTTTAGATTCTACTTTCTTATCTTCAACTTTTTCCCAATTTCCACCTTTAATTTCACAAGGGCTATCCATAATAGCCCCTGTCTTTATGTTTTTATATAGCATTATGAACCTCCTATACGGTTACAATTCTAACAAAACTATCTGCGTCTAGAATTCCCCATCCGAGATACACCTCTGCTCTTAAGTATACTTGGTTATAACCTTTAAGGTCATTTCCTGAATTGTCAGGATCACCATACTTAATTACTTCTAATGGTATTTCTTTTGCATATCCCCAAGAAAACATGTCCTGGAAGTCCCCTATTATCGCTCTATCTTTTACGTCTGTTCCATCAGATATAGTTCTATTAATATCAACTTTTAATCCGTTAATTGCTGCTGGATTAGAACCCCACGCCAGTTCAGGATATTGTTTTACTCCATTTACTTTTAGTGTTGCTAATGCCCCACTAAATGCAGGTGCCATTGCCATACCTGTAACATCTCCATCAGCACCTTGAATCATCGCAACAGCAGCTTCAATATTTTCTTCCACCTGTGCCGCATCAAATGTAACTGTTTGGGTGATAGTAGCATCGAAATGATTTGTACCAATTACAGTTGAAGCTGTCCCGGTCCTAGGATTTACTCCATGCATAGCCATAAGGTCAAGACCTCTAGCTACTTTCTTTGCAAATCCATCGTTAAATGCTTTTAAGATATTAATTTGCTCTTCTTCAGATGCATATATGAATTCATCTGAAACTCTTGCACCATATTCAACTTTTAATGGTGTAACTATTTTAGGCTCAATTTTAACACCACCATGTGATTTTTTTCCATTTTCTGCAACAATATCTACTTCGGAATCCATAGTAAATATAAATTCCTTATTACCATTAAAAGATAGTGGTTCTTTTGCTGATAAAACTGCTAATGATGAATGTCCTTTTACCTTGCTAACTAAGTCCTGCACGATTACAGGGTCAAATAAATTTCCTTTGCTTAATACTGCCATTTTATTATTCTCCTTTTAAATTACTTAATAAATTTTTGTAAGGGTCATTTCCCTCGTTTTCTGGTTCAGTCGTTCTTAAAGGTGGAACAGGTTTTGAACTTGTCAGATATTCCGACATCTTCAATGCATCTGATTTGATTTCATCTTCACTAGTTCCAACAAGTCTACTAGCTAAATCAAAAGGTAAACCATGCTGAAGTGCTATCTTAGTCTTTATTTGTTCCGTTTCGTATCCGGATAATTTACCATTAAGCTCTTCAATCTGCTTTTTTAATCCTTGTGATTCAGTGTTTGTTGTTTCAAGAGTAGCTTTTAGTGTTGTGAGCTCCCCTTCAAGCTGCAGCTTTTCATTTTTAAGTGCGTCATAATCTGCACTCGACTTCGCTCTTTCCCTTGCCAGTCTTTCTCCAATGATCCTGTCCAGTTCCTCTTGTGTTTCAATTGCTTTAAAATCCATTTAATAACTCCTTCCGTTTGGCAACGTAAATATTTTTGTATAAAAAAAGCACCTTCAGTTATTCGAAATTTCCGAACAACTTAAGTGCTTTAATACCTAATTTTTTGTTTTCTTGGTGGTTTTGCTTCACTACATGCCCAGTGAGCAAGTATCATACTGTCCATAAGTGATATGTCGTAATCTTCAAACTGGCTCTTATATCCGAATCCACCGCCTGAACCTATATTTCTTTTTTCACAGTTCGTAACCACTTGCGACAATGACGGCTGTCCTTTATGACATATGGACTGCTGATACAATCCTTGTTCAAAACTACTATTTGCTAATATAATTTCCTTTACTGTTGGTAATATAAACCCTTTTATCTTTTGTTCTTTGAGTTCTGCTGCTAATAATTGCTGACCTCCTTGTCCATCTATGACAATCGTCTGAACATCTGCTTGGCCTAAAAAATTAAGTAACCAGGCATTTCCATTTCTAACCGATTGGCAATCTATTGACTCAACAAATACTTTATTGCTTGCAGTTTTAACGGCAATGCTCATGGCGACATTTGCACCATCATGACCATATTTGACTCCTACAAATAGTTTGCCCTCGAGTTTTGGCAATCTTTTAACTTGTAGCGACTCCCATTCTGTCTGACTTATTACAGATTTCTGATTATATTTAATCCATAAACCTAGCCTTTGAATGTTAAAATCTACTTCATCTGAACCGATTTCATCTTCAATAGACCTTTCAGTGAAGATTGTTCCTAAGCTTGGGTTTGTTAAGTACCATAATTCTTTATCTCTGATATCTGATTGCTCTCCAACTCCCCACTCTGCCCAACCACCATTAGGAGTACTACCTTCCAGTGTTGAATTTCTTAAATTTGTAAATACAGTTCCTGAACTAATAGGAGTTGGAGGAGTTCCACAAAATAATGTCTGTGGATTCTGACTATCTGTTACAACGTATTTAAGAGCCGATTCTTGGTCGTCTGTGTACTCTTGAGCCTCGTCTATTACTAACAAGTCAAAACCCTCTCCTAAACCACCTGTGCTTGTTCTGGTACGAAATTCAACCCTTCCACCTGTGTCAGGTAGTTCTATTCTTTCTCTTCCGATTGCTCTAAGTGAATCATATTCTATGCCTGCTTTGTCTAGCATTCTGAGAAGTCTTTCCCAAGCAGCATGTGAAGTTGTTGTCCTGTGTGCTGTGTGAAGAATTAGCTCACCTTTCATAAGTCCGTATAGTTCTCGAATAGCCACAACCTCATTCTTACCGTTTCTACGAGGTAGAGAATATCCAAACTTTGTATGTGTCCATAGTCCATCTTTATTTGTAGCCAGTATATGTTTTGTAAGGTCAATTTGCCACTTTTGTGCCGTTCTCCCTGACTGTTCATAGATTTCTATTGCTTCTTTGTATTTACTCTTTCTATAAGGCAAAATAACCGACTGCGTTGGTATTTGATTGCCTAGTCTAGTCTTTGCCACATCTTAAACATCTCCTCCAATAAAAAAGCACCACTAACTTTTGTTAGCGTGCTTTAGTCATTTGTTTCATCATCTATTATTTCAAAATTATCGGGGTCATAAAGATAATCTTCATCAGTATCATCTATTACTCTTATAAATCCCTGTTCGTAACCCAGGCATTCATAAATTTTATCTTTTGTAAGTGATATTCCGTCACTCTTTTTTATATACTTAACCTTCATCCTTAAACACCTTCTTTATCTTTACCTCATGTCTATTACCATTTGCTTCATACCAATGTATTTCAGCTTTGATTTTTTTACCTTTGTATCGAATATGGCTTATTCCACTTAGTTTTTGCCATCTAGTTTTTGGCTGTCCATAATGCTCTTGCAATGTTAAAGATTCCCTTATTTCATTGCTAACTCCGTTTCCTGCAATTACAGTAATGTTTTCCACTAAATCAGAATCAAATTTTACATGATCTGATCCAACAAATTTTATCGGATAATTTTTACCAGAGCCTCTTGTAAAGTTTTCTGTTGGGAGGTTTTCTTTTTTTAATACTTTCGGTAAATCTGACAATTCTTTTCTTTTATTAATTTTATCATTATTTTCAGTTTCTATCCATTTTTTATTGTGAACATTTTGCCTTCTACCATCTCCTGGTAGATATTCAACTGTGCACCTACAGTATCTATGTCTTCTATAAACATCCTTTGTCACTTCATGTGGATATTCATAAGTGCCGGCCACTGCTTGGCACCAATCACAGCAACCACCGACTACTTTTCTAACAATTCTGGGTTTATACCCTACTTGGTATTGAAATTCTGCATTTGTTTTAATTGTATCGTCAATTATCGCTTGACTAAAGTTTATAACCGGTTCATCTAGTATCCATTTTATTTTATCAAAATCATCTTCTTTGGATACTCTCTCTATGATGCCATCAATCCTACTTTGATTTAATGGAGGTTTTACTGCATTTAAACCTATATTTGCCTTAGTATTTAAGTCTTTTTGTACCACTTCGCTGACACCGGTTATTAAATTATAATTATTGCCTAGTGTTTTATTCAGTATCCTGTTAGCAATATTGTAGTACATTTTTCCATCTGGGAGTACTTCCGCTGAAAGTTGTTCTTTAAATACTTCAGATAGCATTTTCCCAACTTCAATTGCATAGTCATTTGAATCCTTATGTGTTGCTTGCTTTGATTTAATTATACCCTCTATTATCTTAATTTTACTATTAACTTTGTACTTTTCAAGAAATGAGTCCTCAATCTTTTCTAACAGTTCAGGGGTTATATCTTTCATTCTTCAGCTCCATATACATTTATAATCTTCATTTTTCTTTGCGTTCCAACCGCTCTCTTGAAATATTTCTCATTTGCATCAAAAACTCTTTGTAAATTCTCCATATCCCTTTGACGATTCCTGATAAGAATATTTGTCTTCGCTTGATTAAGACTGGCTTTAATCCAATGAATTTCACTTTCTATCCCTCGAAATGCGTGCAACTCCTCTTTGGTTGGTAAGCAAGTGATGTGGCAAACCACATCATGCTCTCTTAATAAATTCATCGTCCATCTGATTTGGTCTTCCTTTCTTGAAAACTCTGGCAAGCAATCCATGTCCGTCACATAGTCGTAATTGCTTAACGCATAGGTTGTCTTCCCCGCACCTATGAGTCCACAAAGGAATATCACCTTCTTCATTATTCCGCTCCCTCAATGCCTGTTAAATCCCTCAAATTGCTCTTCCCAAAATATCCCGGCACCGCTTGGTTGACCTTTATCGCTCCATCTCCTATCAATGCAATCGTGGAAGAATCAGGCTCAAACACGGGTTCCCATTTAGGTTTGGTTAAATAGAGTTGATGTCTTTTGTATGGAAAATCATCTCTTAAACAAGCTGCTAAGTATCCAACGTTCAAGAATCCACTTCCAAAGTTCCTCTGTGCCTTTCTTGCTGCAACTCTCAATGTTTCATGACTAGCTTTAATTGCTTCTGCTGAACTTGGATTGTCCGATACAAAGCCTAAATCATCTAAAGTTAGTCCTGTTTCCCCTGCGAACCCAGCCGCCGCAGTTCGTAACTGCTCTGTAAATGGTGACATACTTGGTTGCGTAAATTGTCCTAGTTTAGGACTCTCACCCTCATCATCTTTTGTGAACTGTAGCATTGAGCTTATAGTTGCTTTCCATGTGTCCATTGGTTCAGCATCTTGGCTCATACCGACAACATATTTTTGAGGAAAACTATAGAATTCAGCTGTTATATCTGCTCTTTCCAAAGTTCTTTTAGCATAAGCTTGATAATACATTGCAGCTCTGGTTATCCTAGACCTTCCAAATGGCCTAACTGCATCGGGCCTATGAATGATAGGAACTAATAGAGGATAAAAAGCCGAGTTCGGTATGGACAATGTCATTTTCCCATTTTCATAATAAGTTGTACTCAAATCTGTGAAGTAAGCTTCTTTATACGGATTGCCGTATTCGTCTCTCGCTAAGACTGCATAGCCTTCCGTGAGCAAACCAGTTATTGGATCTAATATTCCTGTTGCATTAGAGCCTTCAATGACTTGTAACCGCGGAAAGTCTTCTTCACCCTGGCTAATGTAGATAAAACAACATGAAGAAATTAAAGCAGATAAAATCGCCGAATCAAAGAACGTATCAGGGTTATTCATTTGAAATATTTCATTTAAATTAAAATTATCGTCTTCGAATTCTCTAAAGACTAATCTATCTGCTAAACAATCTACAGCCTTTGAACTCCAACCAATTGTTGCCTTATATTGTGCTCTCAGTGCCGGAGGAATAGTTAATCCTATCATCTGTTCTTGATATGTCATGTCGTATTGCTTGTATCGCATTTCAACACGTATTTTGTGTTTATTTAGTTTATTTCTTAAATATTCTAGTCCTTTGTAAATCATAGTCTATCCTTTCACGAGAAAATATGTACAGTGACGGCATGAAGTCCGCTCCCTCGCATGGGGAGGGAGGTATGCCCCCTATTAACTTTTGCTCCGATAAGCAGCCCAGTTTTTTGACTGTGGTAAATTACGGTTCCCTATTACTACTTTTTCAGAGTTCCTAAATAGCTTATCAGACTTCTGTCTATTACAACTCCAATGTGCAAGTTGTAAATTATCAATGTCTGAAGGATGTCCACCCTTGGACACTGGTATGATATGGTCAATACAAGGAGCTAAAGGTGCCGGAGGTTTAATCTTCATATCAACTGGATGTCCACATATTCCACATGTATTTTGTGTTGCAAAAATTCTTTTCTTATTTCTTTCTAACGTCGAGCGGTGCGCTCCTCTTCTGTCTGGTCTTGTCATTGTTCACATACCCCGGCTTTCTTTGTTTTGAGTCCTTTAATCGTTCAAAGCTCTCTTGCAAGTATGAGTTGTCCGGATACACCCCGGCTAAAATAAATTTGATAATAAGATAGCACCCATACTCTGATTTAAAATGTGCATGGCATCCAGTTTTACAATTAATTACAATCCAACCTCGCCTAACCTTTTTATACTTAAAATGCTTAACCTTTTTGCATTTATACATAAGCTCCCGCCCCTGCTCTAAGTTTGATGTATACGACCCATAATGTCCCTATATAAATAGGCACACTATATGCGCCGATATAGTGTGCCTATCTTAGTTTAGAATCTTTAAATTCAGGAGTGAACGATGCGTTTGAAATTGAAAGGTGTATGATTCTAAACTATATTACACTATCATAATAGCACAGGTCAGGGTATCATTTAGTATCATCTTTATACCCTTGGATTAACAATAAAGCTTGTCCATGTATTTTATGTACATGCTTTTCCGAGTAATAACTTCTTCTTGCGACTTCTCTCCATTCGAGACACTCCATGTATCTAAGTTCCATAATGAGATTATACTTGCCTTCTAACAATTGAAAACATTCTCTAGCTCTTGCTTTCATATCAACTAGCTCATCAATATCTTTGTTTATTTCATTCTCGAGGTCTAATATCTTTATAGTTAGTTTCTCTATTCTATTTATTGGATACGACTGTACTCGGTCCTTTGAATAATCTAAGGATCCTGAGGCTTCTCTTAAATACTTCAAATTCTCTAGTTGTTTAAGTTTAGAGTTGATTCTATTATTAAGTGTTATTAAATCCCATAGTTCCTCTTTAGTCATCTTTATCTACTTTCTATAATTCATCCTCTTTCATCCTGTATATTCTGTAAAGAACCAGATTAGGTCTTCTTTGTTTTCGTTTACGAAGTTTCTCATGTCGTAAAAATCGCTCCAATACCCTAGCTTGGTAGGTACGTTGTGAGTATACGTACTAGTTTCAATCACCAGATAATGGTTGTAGTACAAATAGTGTTTTTCTTCATCGTCCTTTTCCCAGTCAGGCTTAAATCCTTTCTGGCTTTTCTTAGCTTTTGCAATAAGTTTTCTTGCTTTGATTTCATCTTTAGCATCTTGCTCGGTTAAATAGATATTGCCATGTGTCAATTGAGCGATGTCTGTGCTGTTGTCTTTCCAAAAGGTTAAAAACGGTATAAATCCATCTATAAACCAGTACGTATCTCCTTTTTCCAAGTTATAAATTGTTTTTTGCTCTTGTTCCCACTTCTCCTCAAGCTCCATCTCTTCAAGCCTGTTTTTCATCTCTTCGATGTTTTCGTAAAGCTCTTCAAGTGTTTCTTCTGCTTGTTTTATTACGTTTTTAAGTTCTTGTGTTAATGTCATTTTTTAATCCTCCTCTATAGTCCATATTCATTTAATACTATTTCTAATCAGTTGTATATCGTAACTCTGGATCCTTAGTTAATCTTCCAATTAGTACTACATTATTCATGATTTACTGCCCTCTCCTCTTCTCGTTCTTTTTTATAACACCACTCGCATACTGTTCCTTTTTTTATCAATTTCTCTGTCAATTGCCCATTGTTCAATTTTTTTAATTAATTTTTGCATCTCCCACCTCAACCACTTTCCAACAATCCCCAATTTCGTCAATTTGTGCATAAATCTTCTTAATTTCATTATCTATCTGCTTCCATTTTTTGTATTGAGTAGCATATTTTATATTTAAAATTCTTTGTTCTTCTAGTAGTTTATCAACATCTTTAAATAATTTTTCTTGCTTAGATTCTATAAATCTTATAGTTGTGTTTCTTTGCCAAATCTCATCTTTTTCTAAAATTAAATTTAATAAATCTATTAACTCTTGTTTGCTAAAAGGTGCGTTTTTACTCATTCTTATCATTCTTCCACCTCAATTCCAACAATATCCACATAGCAAGGCTCTATTCTGTCATTTTCTGTGTTTAACACATAATCAGCAAGTGCAGATTTTGCATTTGCTAATGACTCAAACACTCCAATAATTGACTCTCGACCAGTATTTTCCGTTGTATCCATGACTATAAAAACTTTCATTCTTCTTCTCCTCCATTAAATCTATCTTATATTCTGTATTTAAAATGGTATTTTGCTATTATCGTTATATCGCTCTATTTTTTTGATTAATTCTTGCATTCTCCCACCTCTAACAAATCTATATTTTCATAAATATTTCCAATGACTGCCATTGTTGCCATGCTTTTTCTCCATTGTATTCTTTGCATAATACCCAAAATATAGATTGATGTAATTTGTTAATATCCAATGTCATCTTAAATCCCTCCATTATAAGTATCTATAACATTTAATACTCCCTCTTTTATTATTTCGGAAATAAACTCTATAAACTTTTCCCTATCCTCTAGGTCGTCTTTAATATCTTTTTTCCCGTCAATAATCATAGTTTGTGTTGCAATTCCAATATTGTCTTTAACTTCAATGCCCCAACAATCGATAATCCAGTTTTTCAAATCTTCACTTGGACTGGATATACATACTCTAGGAGTTAGTTTTTCGTCATCTATT
Source organism: Peptoniphilaceae bacterium AMB_02 (assembly GCA_036321625.1). NCBI lineage: Bacteria > Bacillati > Bacillota > Tissierellia > Tissierellales > Peptoniphilaceae > Microaceticoccus > Microaceticoccus formicicus. The sequence goes on along the minus strand of CP143259.1, from coordinate 1,004,234 downwards.
ACTTTTACACAAAAATCCCTATATTTTTTAGGCAAAGTTGACTCTCCAAGTTCAAACCTTATTCTTTTTCTACTAATCAAATCTTCAAAGTCAATCATTAGTTATTTCTCCTTGTTGTATATCTCCTATCAAAATAGATTTAATATGACTGCTTCTAAACCAGTGATTATCAAGTCCGTTAATTTCATTTATACAATGGTAATATCCTTTTTCGTACAAGTCCCCTTTTTCTAATATTCCTGTATACTCATTACCACCTTGGCATTTAACCTTAATTTTTTTTCCTAAAAATCTATCTACTACTGATTTTTTCATAACTACCCCTCCAATATCCTCCTATTTTAAATATATATCGCTACTACGCTTTTTAATAATATGAACATTATTAATATTAATATCAAAAATACGAACTCTGGATATTTGTCTATAATCCAGCTAAACAACATCAATATAAGTATATAAACTATACACTCTATAATAGTTTCCACGCTTTTACCCCTCTAAAATCCAATCCAAATAAACTCTACACTTCCTATAATCTTCTTCTCCATTCTTCTTTTCTCATGCTTTTGCTCCTTACTAATTTTCATTTTATATTCTGTATTTAAAATGGTATTTTGCTATTATCGTTATATGGCACAAAATCATTATCGTTGTTAGTTGCTGGCTCTTCACTCCGTTCTCCCCATTCAAGAAACTTTATATTTTCCGCAATTACATCTGTTGTGTATACTATCTGTCCTTGCTGGTTTGTATATGAACCAGTTTGAATTCTGCCAGTAACTGCAGTCATTTTGCCTTTAGAAAGATAGTTTCCGCATAATTCAGCTGTTTTCCCCCAAGTTACAACCCTAATAAAATCAGCAGTTTGTTGGCCTTTTGATTCCATCTCTTGTCTTTTTTCTCTGGATAGATTTCTATCAACCGCCAAAGTAAATTGAGCTGTTGCTGTTCCTGATTGCGTATATCTTAGTTCTGGATCTCTTACGAGCCTCCCAATTAGCACTACATTATTCATTTTTGGTCCTCCCATTTAAAATAAACAGAACACACTAGCACATCAAATATTGTCCCGATATTTTCAACATTTACATATACATTAATACCTGCAATTTTATCACGAACTGCATTTTTAAAATTTGGATCAGTAAGCCTTTGATGTTGTTTCATATTCGCTCTATGCTCATATTTCGTATATCCTTTTGCGTTAGCAATTATAATTTTCTTTTCTATCTCTTCATTTCTCCACCAACGTTCAAACCACACCTTAAAGGTTTCATCTCTTTGCTTTTTTAAATCAATAACGTTCAAATCATCACCCCTTATACTCTCCCACTTCCAAAGCCTTCAAAGCTTCATCCAGGCTTTTAACCACTCCATATAGGATATTGTCATGCTGTTTTAGTAACTCTTCAAATTGCTTTTGCTCCGGCGTCCTTCTACCTCGTTTCGATTTCACTTCCAAGAAAAACATTTTTCCGTCTCTTCTCCTAAATCCAAACAAATCCGGAAACCCCTTTGGTAGTCCATGTACAATTCTTTTACAGTCAAAGCTTTTAAAGATTCCCGCATTCGCTCTCCAGCAGCAGCCATAATAGCGATTTATTATGTCTTTAATTTGATTCTGTATCTCCTGTTCTTTCACTTAGTCCCTCCAAATGGTTTTGTAGAAATTCTTTCTGTTTTCGCTTTAACAAGTCATCAAAGTTTTCACCATCAATCGTTGTTTCTTCGTGTTTTATTATATTTTTCTTTTTCCTAGCTTGCTTGTTCTTTTCTTCCCAAGCACTTTCCAAGACTTTAGCAACATAATTAAAAGACTTGATATTCTTAACACCACGATCAACTAAGCTTTGTATTGTTTGCAAAATAAACTCAGCGGGATAATCCCTAATCGCACTAGTTATGCTTACATAATCCCTGGGATCTGCTGGTTCATTTTTAATATCAACCTCAAACCTAGTTTTAATAATCTCAAAACAAGAATCATCATCAACACTAGCATTATGATTTGCCGGGTCGGCACCGGTCGGGCGATCAAGGGTGATGCTATTGATGATGTTCTTATCATTCTTATCATTATTAACATTCTTTACATTCTTGTTTGTGTTCACTGGTTGTTCACTGGTTGTTCGCTGGTTGTTCACTGGTTGTTCACTATTTATAGTACTATCTTCTGTATCGCTTGGTGTTACTGTGTCATGGCTGTTCATTTGTTGTTCACTTTTTGGTGTTTTTTTAATTTCATCTTCACTACAACTTAAAAAATTACTTTTGTTGTTCACTGGTTGTTCACTTTGCTGTTCACTTTGTTGATACTCATTCCATCTAAGTATGGTAATTAGACGATTTAGGTTGGTTGTTTGTTGTTCAATCTGCTGTTCACTCTCAAATAATTTAAGAATTCTTTGAATTTTACTTTCAGAAATATTGCACTGTTTTGAAATAGATTTCCTACCAGTTATTAACTGTCCAGGTTGGAGTATTATTTTTTCTCCTTTAAAATATTTTTCCATCTGTGTATGGGTAGCATTAAGAAGCAAAAACATCCAAATAGTAAAATGCTCAGGATCTCTCATTACAGTTGCATCTTCTAAAATCTTTCTATGAATTTTAATCCAACCTTCATATGCCATGTTTTTACCTCCTAACTAAAATAAATTTGTTTACCTGTAGCCTTAGCAACTGCATTATAAATCATTTTTTGATCACTATTATTTGAACTCAAATGTAGTAAATATATAGCTTTAGTTTTACTTAAATTATAATTCTTAAAGAAATCTAAGAGCCGTTCAAGGCTTAGATGATTCTTAACAATTCTATTTCTTAAATCTAAATGTATCTTTCCGTTTTGAACCTCTTCATCAATGATAGATTGAACATAATTGCACTCAATCATCAAATAGTCAACTGGTGGTATTTTGTAAAGTATATAAGCAGTATCTGTTATAAATACCACCTTCTCATTAGTGGTATTATCCTTAATGTAGAAATTGACTGGTTCTCTTACATCATGAACTGCTTTGAAAGCAATAACTGTAGTGTCTTTAATCTCCTTTGGTTCATATCCAATACTATTCTTACTAAATGTATGAAGTCTATGGCCATTTAAATTCAAAGCTTCTGCTGTGCCATTTGTCATGTATAAATCAATGCCATTCTCAATAAGTTTTTGACTTGCTTTTGCATGATCCATATGCTCATGAGTTACTAAACATGCATCTAATTCTGTCATCTTGTACTTTAGTTTTTCTTGTAGTTTTTTGTAAGGCAGACCACACTCAATTAAGAGTGTAGTCTCACCTGTGTTGACCTTATAAGCATTTCCGGAACTTCCACTTGCTAATAATGTAATCTTCATTAGAACGGTGCTTTCTTTGTATCTTCAGTATCTAATATTTCACCGGTTTCAACATCAACTATTTCCCCTTCAATTTCTAAAGTTCCAGCATTTTCTTCTATCTCTTGTTGCATTTCGTTGTCAACTACTTCAATAGACTTGCTCATAAGAGGGGCTATCTTATCACTGTCATCAGCTGTATTAACATAAGTCTTACAAGCTCTATTTATAACTGTTTTAATCGCCATCTGATCACTAAAATTCTTATGAGCACCTGAGTTGCCTTTCATTGAGCCCTGGTACCATGCAGCCTTGATTTGATTAATATCCATGTACTCTACATGCAAGATGTCTTTTTCACCAATGATTAATCCCAGAGCACCTTTTAATTTTGTTGGATCTCTATCAGTAGACGGAATAAACTCTTTTACAGTAGTTTTTCCAGTAACGAAGTCAAAGCCTAATTCTAATTTATCAGCTTGATAAATAGCATAACCTTTTACATCTGTCACACCTGGAAGTCTCTTAGTAAGAGCTATAGTGCCTAGGTATGACCTTTGAAGTGTCAATTGATTTCCATAAGGTATAAAGTAGCACTGATTTTTGCTTGGGTTTAATCCTTGAACTACCATATCTAATAATGCATTTGCCACTGACTCTTGACTACACCCTTGTAGAACCGGAGTTTTTTTATCCGTCATCTTCTGCTCTGAAAGTATCAAATACGCTGACTTAAGAGCATTGCTGAAACTGTAATTTGTAGGCATATCTATTGCATTTTGAGATTGAAGTGAAATAATCCTGTTATGAACAACATCCGTCATTGATTTTTCAGTTATAAATTTGTCTTCTGCTTTTACTATATTTGTCATTTTATTTAGCCTCCTGGATTTGCAGTGGTGTAATATTTATGTTTTTAGTTTTATTGTTTTCTCGTTCTTTTCTATCCTTAAAATACTTCTGTAGAAATATATAATGCATTTTCTTTGCATTATTTTTTAGTTTATTCATCAAATCATCAGAAATTATAAAATCATTCTTTATTTGAACTGTTAATTCATCAGCAAAAATAAAAAGTATTTCTCCATTTACAAAATCATTTTCATCTTCATCGTCTAATAACGTCATTTGGTCAAGTCTTTGTTCTGTGGGTGTTATTCTTGCAATTATAGGAAAATTATGCATTAAGAAATCATACTGCAGTCCTTCATTATCACAAATGCCCATTATTTTAGCACCAATATCCATTAAATCTACATCTAACATATTCAAACCTCCTAATTTATCTTTAATTCATTATCATTGCTTACTACTAATCTAACCTGTTGGTTTTCAGTCTCTAATATCTCGTTTACCGATTCAGCATTATCTATAAAAATCGGTATTGATAACTCTTTTATCCTGGACAACACTTTTATAACTTCTAGTCCTGCATTTATCTTTGCCGCATTGTTAGCATCACTGTATGGAACTCCATCAATAAGTGGCTCACACGTTTCAGATATCCCGCCATTTTCTTGTACATCAAATAACTTAAACTCTATACCTTTGAAATGGCTGTTTATAGAATTACTAACAAGCTCAGCTTTAACTTTCAGATACTCTTCTACCAGGTAAAGCATTCTTTCAGCTTCTTCGTATAATTGTGCTATTTCTTTTTCTTTTATCTTGTACTCTTCTATGCGTCTGTCTATTGATTCATTTTCTTCCCTGGAAGTCAGTTTCACATCCAGTTCCCTTATTTCGTTTTCTATCCTAGCCTTCCTATCCTCTAAGTCTTTTGTGTCCCTAGAAGCTGTTTTTTCGCTCTGTGAGATGTCTTTAATTTTGCTGTCTATATCGTAGTATCTTTGTGGGTATACTTTTTCTGGCCTTGGAAGTGATTCAATTTCTTCCAGAACAATATTTTCTTGGTGTTCTGCATTGATTTCTATCTTCTGTTCGTTAGCTTTATCGATTATCAGTTTTGTTTTGTTTGCTTTTTCGGTAATTCTTTCAAGTTCTTTAGATTTGTTTAGATTAAACATCTCTTGTAACTCTAATGCTTTATCCTCAGGATATTCTTGCCTACAAGTTGGACATAACAAGGTATCCTGGTCAAATTCTTCTGCATTCTTTGAAATCCACTCATCTCGCAAATATTCTAGTTTTTTTTCGTGTTCTTGAATTTCATAATCTAGCAGTTTTATTTTATTTTCTTTTACTGATTCTCTTTGTTTAGCTAGTTCTAGTGCATTTTGCTTTTCTTTGATTTGCATTTGAACTTCGTTGTACTCGTCGTATGCTTTCAGATATTCTTTGCTTACCTGGTCTTCTATTTCGGTCTTTTCATCATATAGCTTTTGAATTTGATCTTGTGTTGCTTTTAATTCTGCTGAATTTTTAGCAATTCCTTGAATTTCTTTAATAACCCCCTCTAGGGTAGGTTGTAAAAACCTTCTTTGAAATTCTAATGCTTCATAATCATAATCCTTTTTAGACTTAGATAGTTCATCAATCCTTATGGGCAGTTCTTTTCGTTCGTCGTTCAGCCTGCTTCTAGTAGCTTTGTTCATTGCTGCAATTTCGTCTATACTGTAATTATCTAAATTCAAATATTTTAAATCTGGATTAGCTTGTATAATCTCATCATCAGTTACACTACCAAACGACTGAAACAGTACGTCTCTTCTGTCTTTCCAACTTAAGTTAGAACTAAAATGAAGTGGATTAGACAACAATTTAAAATCATCTTTGCTTATTAAACTACTAATCCTGTCAGTATAGTCTTTCATTTTAAGTGGTACATCATTTATATAATAATCTGTAGTATTTCCAGTCCTCTCTGCCTCTGTGGACCCTCTTTTCTTAGTCCATACCTCTTTGTATGTCTTAGACAGCTTTATCTCTTGTCCGTATACTTCTATCACTCCTGTGACAGTATGGTCGACTCCGTGTAGTGTATCGCCACCCTTTACATACGTCTTTATTCCAAAATCTGTCCTGTCCAGGCTGTCAGTTCCCCACAGCAGCCACATATAAGCATCGAACAGTGTTGTTTTACCAGTACCATTTCTCCCCTGGATTTTGTTAACTCCGCCTAGGAAGTTGATTTTTAAGTCCTTAATCCCTTTAAAGTTCTGCAAGTGTAGTTCTTTCAAAATTATTTGCATTTGTGTTTTCCTCCTCAAACATGCTATAATTAGCATAAGTAGTATTTGAAATCCGCTTTATTAGCTGCCAGGCTTAGCGGGTTTCTTTTTCTATCATTTCAATTTCTGTAAGTGTCTCTTTTGCAATAGTTTTCCAATAATCAACAACTCGTAATGCAGATTTAATCCTTTTGCATGCGTATGTGTGTTGTTCGACTTTTTGTTTAAGCCTGGTGTCTAAAAAATCCTTTTTCATAAGCTTGCTGCCCACAACAACACATACATTGACCACATTAAGAGCACGATAGGCCCGGCAAAGATAACACTTCCAATAGCCCACTGATACCATTTGCATGGATTCCAGGTATATCTTTTTTTCATTTTGTCACCTTCCTGTTTTTTGTTTTAGAATCTATTGTGAATTCCAGAACTCGTCTGCATCTCTCCTGATCTACTAACCAATATGGATAAACTTGTCGCAGCCCTATACTAATTCTGTAAACTTCGTAAATGCTCCTGCAGTTCTGGAATTCCTGCCTGATTTGATTTCTGTGTTCCTCAAGTTTTTCACACATCAGAAAATTTCGCCTTTCCGGTCCATAAACCACTTATCTAGTTCTTTGACAATTATTTTAGTTCGATTGCCTACACGGATTTTAGGAAAGTCTTCTCTTCTAGCTAGTTCTCTAGCTTTATCATCGCCAATCCCTGTCAATTCCGTGAACTCTTTTATGTCTATGAGAATTTTTTCCATTTTTACACCTCCTATTATTCGTATAAAACCCACCAATCTACTTCTAATACTTTTGCTATCTTTTTAGCTATATCTACTGACATTTTTCTAATCCCCAGCTCATAGTTACTATAAGCGGTTTGTCTTATTCCAACATAATCGCTTAATTCTTTTTGCGTTAACCCTCTCTTTATTCTTAATTCTTTCATTTTGCATAACATATAGTCTTCACTTCCAGTCTTACCACTATATGTGGTATAATGATATTGTCTAAATACTATAAATAGATTGGAGGTGATTATATGCCCCGTTCTTTTATCTGTCCTTTTTGTGATAGTACTTTTCCTTTGACAGATGATACTTATTATTATTCAATGCTAGGTTTTAAAGTACATGGAATGGGAATTTCAGGCTCAAAAGACTTAAATAAGCCACCATTTAAAATTGATGGTGTTACATTAGAATGGATCCCTTCCAATCTTAAAACAGATTCAATTGCAGTTATCTTCTATAAGTGCCCTGCTTGCCTTAAAACGTCTATAAAAATAGAAGGTCTAGGTGAACAGTTCTCTAATAATTACAAATCCTTTTTTTATCCAAGCTCTAAAGCCAAGAACTATCCTGATTACGTACCTCAAGCAATTAGAGAAGATTACGAAGAAGCTCATAAAATTATTAACTTAAGTCCAAAAGCCTCTGCTACTCTATCACGAAGGTGCATACAGGGCATGATTAGAAATGTTTTTAATGTTAATAAAAGAACCTTAGCCGAAGAAATAAATTCGATTAAAGATCAAGTCGACAATAAACTTTGGTCCGGTATCGATGCTATCCGCAAAGTAGGAAATATTGGCGCTCATATGGAAAAAAACATAAATGAAATAATTCCAATAGAGCCTAGTGAAGCTGAGAAAACTACTTTTACTAGTTGAATTACTTATCAAAGAATGGTACATTATCCCTCATGAAAGAGATAATCTTTTGTCTGAGATTCAAGTAATATCCGACGAAAAAACTAATAAAATCTAAATTCCTATTTAATGGTATCTCGCTCTGCCAATAATTCACCCTCTAAACTCCAGTATTGATAGCAATATCTACTGGGGTTTTCTTCAGTACCTTCCCCTATTGTTACTATAGTCCTTATTACTAATACATTTTCTGCGGTCTTTACTTTTTGATACTCATTATTTTGATTCAATCTCTGCACCCCCTTTATTAAATACCTCTTAATCCTTCATTTTCAGTATAGATAAAGTCTTTTTATAATGTTTCCTTTTAAGCACTATGATTGGCAAAAAAAATATTCTCCTTTTCATCTTTTGTTAATCGTAGAATATCTGCTAAATCATTGGCTTCTGATACCTTAAATTCTACATCTCCTGATAATTTTTTGTATAACTGTTGCCTGCTAATTCCTAGTCTCTTTGCTAATAGAGTAATGCTTATACCTGAGTTGTCTATCACGTAATTCAAGGATTCTAAATTCATTTTGCTCACCTCCAAAAATGTTGCTTTATATTCACACTTTAATAATAACATCAACGTGCTTTATTGTCAACATATATTTACTTTTTTGTTGCTTTTAAATTACTCTTAGCTTATAATATGTATTACGAGGATGTGATAAAGATGCTAGGGCAAAGAATTAAAAATAGAAGATTAGAGCTTGGTTTGTCCCAAGATGAGCTTGCAAGACTTGCTGGATATGACAATAGGGCGACTATTTCAAAAATCGAGAGTGGCATTATAGACTTGAACATATCAAAAGTGAATGTATTCGCAAAAGCACTAGGTTGCTCCCCCGCATATTTGATGGGATGGGAAGATGTTGAAGAAGAACCAGTATCCGAATTCACGACAGCAGAGGATGCAGTCAAATTTCTATTAGAGCAAAATGTTATTTTTGCTTATACAGGATTAGATATCGAAAAACTTTCAGATTCAGATAAAATTGAATATGCTAATAAAGTATTAGAGCTTATTCGTATGGCCGGAAACGAGTACAAGTTAAGGGAGAAATAAAATGAGTACTAATTATTATTGGATAGATGAAATTATAGAAGGTTTACTTGAAGAAGTAGGATCCAATGATATTAATGACATCTTAGACTATTTAGGCATTGTAACTATAAAAGATAATTCAAAGAATGTACTGCTTTCAAGTTCAGATGCATTCTACATAAGAAATATAGACGGAGTAGAGACAATTTTAATTAGAGATAATTTACCTGCTATTTTTGAAAAATATGTATTGGCTCATGAATTGGGTCACGCAATATTACATGTAGATATAATGGATGCAGCATATAGTAAATTTACTATAAAAAACAAATTAGAAAAAGAAGCAGATTACTTTGCTATCAGAATTTTAAATATAACATTAGATAAAACAGAACTTGAAGGCTTAACCAAACAACAAATAGCAGGATTGCTGCAAATAAAAGTTGATTCTTTAGATTTTTTTATTAATTAGTCTAAAACTGCGTAAGCAGTTTAAATAAATTATATTCTATAGGGGGAATAACATGAAAAAACTATTACTTATTTTAGGATTGTCACTTATCCTAACAGCATGTGGGGGCAATGAAGCGCCGGCTAAAGAACCAAAAAAAGAAGAAACTGAGACTGAGAAAGTAGAAAAAAAGGCTGAGGTTAAGAAAGAAGTAAAAGAAGAACCAAAGGAAGAACCAAAGGAAGAAAAAAAGAAGCACCAGTATTGGTTGAAGAAGTTCCATTTGACATAACTTTATTGGAACCTGATTCTGCAGGTAATGTTTATGCTGAAGTAACTTTTACAAATAATAGCAATCATATAGTTACTTCTTATGATATTACAGTTTTAAAGAAAGATAATAACGAGAAATCATATTACAATACATTTGATACTGTAAGACCTAATGAAACATCTGCAAAGTTTGGTAGTTTTGGCCCCAGTACAGGATTAGTTGATGATCTTGAATATTTAACTCTGACCTACATTATAAAGCGTGGTGATGATTCTAAACAAGTAGTTTATGATTTCAAAACTAAAAAGTATCAAGTAAGTGACTGGTATGAAATGGATACTGGTATAGAACCAATTGTGAAAGTTGAAGAATTACCTTATACTATCACGCTAGAAGAACCAGATTCTGCAGGAAATGTATATGGTAAAGGTACATTTACTAATAATAGCCAACATACTATAACTAATTTTAGTATAGTAATGTTATTGAAAGATAAAAACGAAAAAACCTACTACTCTAATTATGATACTGTGTTACCAGGAGAAACTTCTCCTAATTTTTCTGCATTTGGTCCAAATACAGGGTTAGACACTGACCTAGAGCCATTGGAAATTGAATATACAGCAGAAACAAAAGAAGGAAAGAGATATAGTATTACTTATAACGTAAAGACTGAAAAATATGAAGTATTAGAACTTACCAATTAATAAATAAAAATCCCCCATCCTGTTGGCGCAGAGTGAGGGACAACTGGAGTGTTAACCCCAATAAAGCATATATTATTATAACACATTATCCTAGTTAATTAAATAAGGAGTGTTTATTATGGCGAAACGTGGATATGGTGAAGGCACGATATCAAAACAAAAACGAAATGGCAAAGACTATTATGTTGGTCAAATAACAATCGGTTATGATAATGATGGAAAGCAGATAAGAAAAACCTTTGGAAATGCTAAACGTTCTGTAGTAGCTGATAAAATGCGTAAAGCCCAGGTGCTAATTGACCAAAACATATATAACGATGATGAAATTGTATTCTCAGATTTTTTCTATAAATGGATGTATGCTTTTAAAATAAATGAAATTTCAGGTAACAGTTTTGCTAGATACGAAACCACTTATAGAAATTGGATTAATAAGGCGCCTCTTAATTCTATAAAAACGAAAGACTTAACAACTCTTAGACTACAAGAGATCATGAATGAAATGTTAACACAAACATCTGCAAGCAATGTAAAAAGAATCTTTACTTACATTAATGCTAGTTTAAAATTTGCCATTCATGATAATCTATTAATAAAAAACCCAGCAGAAGGCTTAAGATTTCCTAAGGTAAAAAAGAAAAAGAATTACAATGTGTTCACTTCTGAAGAACAAAGGATGATTATAGATGCTCTGGAAGATACTGCATTAGATCTTATGATTAGAGTTACTTTCGCTACAGGTTTAAGGTTGTCAGAGGCACTAGCTCTAACATGGGATGATTTTACTGATTGTAGTATAAATGTAAATAAACAATATCAACTTGAGTATAATTTTGATAATGGAATAAAAACTAGAAAAGCTGTAATAAAAGAACTTAAAACTGAAGGCTCTGAAGGTATAGTGCCTCTTCCCCAATCAATAGATATGCTTCTTAAAAAACATAGAATTCAACAAAATAAGCATAAACTGAGAATAGGAAGAGAGTATCAAAATAATAATCTTATTTTTGCAGATGATGTAGGAAATTATTTTGAACATAAGAGGCCCGCTCGAAGAGTAAAAAAACTATGTAAAGAATTAGGGATAGAGGAAAAAGATTTTCATAGCATAAGGCATAGTTACTGCACAAGATTATTTGAAGCTGGCGTACCCCTTAAAACTGTTCAGACATTAATGCGACATAAAGAATTCCGGACCACATCGGATATTTATACACATGTTATGCCAGAAATGAAAGAAGATGCTGTTGTAGTTTTAGAACAATTTTTGTAATAGCATATTTAAAACATATTTTATAATAAAATGACTTCAAGAATATTGCAATATGAATGCTTTATAGGAATATGGTATAATCTCCCACCGCCTCCACCACTAAACACATGACAGCATATAAATTATGCTGTTCAGACTGTTGACAAAGCATAGCTAAAAAAAATTTCTAGCTGTGCTTTTTTTGTTCTAAAAATGCCATATTATGTGTAGTTTAAGCCGTTTTGGGTATATATAACACTAAGAGAGAGGTGTTAATATGCTATTTAAAAATTCTAAAAACAAAGTTGATCAAGTTCAAATGATTTCAATAGATCAAATGGTTCCCGAAGATCATATACTTAGAAAAATAGATAAATACATTAAATTTGATTTCATATATGAATTAGTTGAAGATTTGTACTGTCTTGATAACGGACGACCTAGTATAGATCCTGTTGTTTTGCTTAAGATTACCTTAATCCAATACCTTTTCAACATAAAAAGCATGAGACAAACAATTAAAGATATTGAAGTAAATCTTGCTTACAGATGGTTTTTAGGTTTTGATTTTTACGATAAAATACCTCATTTCACAACTTTTAGTCAAAACTACAGAAGAAGATTTAAAGATACAAACATATTTGAAGATATTTTTCAAAACATACTACTACAAGCCATTGAAGAAGGCTTAGTTGATACAAATATCCAATTTGTTGACTCAACACATGTTAAAGCACATGCCAATAAGTATAAGGTTGTTAAAGTAAAAGTGAAAAAAGAGGTAAAATACTATCAAAAAAAGTTAGAAAAAGAAATAAACGAAGATAGAAAAAAAACATGATAAAAAGCCATTTGATCCTAAAGATAAAGATGAAGAACTAAAAGAAGTAACAAAAAGCACAACAGATCCTGAAGCAGGACTATTCCATAAAGGTGAACATAAAGAAGTATTTGCATATAGCGTACAGACATCATGTGATAAAAATGGATGGATATTAGGTTTTAAATCATATCCTGGAAACTTACACGATGGAACAACATTTAAAGATTTCTTTGATGAAAAGTTAAAACGATTGAACCCTAAAAAACTAGTTATGGATGCAGGCTATAAATTCCCGGCAATAGCGAAAGAACTGTTAGATGGTGGCGTATTTCCAGTATTTCCATACACCAGGCAAAAAACAAAAGCAAAACTAGAAAACCCATTCTACAAAAGAGATTTTGTGTATGACGAATACTACAACTGTTACCTTTGTCCAGCAAATGAAGTATTAGAATACTCAACCACAAATAGAGAAGGATATAGGCAGTACAAGAGCAACCCAAAGATCTGTGTAAACTGTGGGTACCTAGGAAGGTGTACAAGTAGTAAAAAACACCAAAAGATAATAACTAGACATATCTGGCAAGATTATCTTGATATCTCAGAAGAATACCGGTATACATATAAAGGGAAAGCAGAATATAAAAAGAGAAAAGAAACAATAGAAAGGCAATTTGGGAGTGCAAAGGAATATCATGGATTTAGATATACCAATATGGTAGGTATAAAGAAAATGGATATGAAAGCAGCACTTACTTTTGCGACCCTAAATATGAAAAAGTTAGCAATAATCTTAAGTAAAAGAGATAAAAAGCCACCCAAAAATAATGGTGTTTTAAGAAAAATATTGAACTTTGCTAATAGATTTGTCAAAATAGAGCAAACCCTGATTTTTAATCAGGGTTTGTCTTCAGTCTGGACAGCATATAAATTATGCTGTTTTTATTTTACTTATAATAGATTTATTGCGTTAAATCTATAGAGATATTACAATAGTATATTAATCCACTATATAATTATCTAATTAATTTCTTAGATTTTGAGTTTATATTAACTTTATGATATATTAATGTAAAATAATGACTTCGTACAATAAAATTAAAGGAGTGAAAGTTTTGAAAATTATTGATAAGTCGGTGTACAATTTTTCCAAAGATAATGAACCTATTGAAAGAGCAAAACCAGGAGATATCCTTTTATTTAAAACTCTAGACTGTTTTGGTGGACAAATCAGCTCTGAAAATCAACTTGTTCATGAACTCGACCTTACTAAAGCAAATCCGGCTGCAGGTCCGGTCTATATCGAAGATGCCGAGCCAGGAGATGTACTTGTAGTCGATATACTTGATATAACTGTTGGTTCAATAGGGTTTGCCTGTTCCATCCCGAATTCCGGTCCACTACATGAAGGTAGTGAGGTTAGAACAAAAGTAATACCTATAGAAGATGGATATGCAAAATATAATGATATCTATTGGCCAATAAATCCAATGGTAGGTGTCATTGGAACCGCACCCGAAACCGGAAGTATCGCATGTGGTTACGCAGATAATCACGGCGGTAATATTGACAGCAAGTTAATCAAAAAAGGATCAAGAGTCTATCTTCCTATTAGAGTGAAAGGAGCTCTTTTCCAATTGGGAGATCTTCACGCAACCATGGGAGATGGTGAAATCTGCGGTACCGGTATAGAAATATGCGGTGAGGTACTTACTAAAATAAGCATTATAAAAAACTTGGAACTTAACTGGCCGATTACTGAAACTATATCACATTGGTATGTTAATGCTACAGGTAAAAGTTATGATGAATCTTTAATGATTGCATCAAAAGAATTATGCAGATTAATGAAACCTGTTTATAACTGGGATCAAACCGACGTTTTTATTTATCTATCTCTCCAAGGAGATGTAGGCATAAACCAAGGAACAAGACCTATGTACGATGATATGGTTAATGTCAGAATCGGAATTCCAAAAGTACAAGGTAAAGAACCCCTTATAAAAAATAAATCTGAATAAAAAGCTAGTATGTCAGAATTAATAAGATAATAAGTAATAATATAAGACTTGACCTATCTCTACGAAAGAGTCTTTTGAATCTAAGGAGCTGTTTTACATCAGCTCCTTTATTTATTTGTCAATATAAGACTTCCTTATCACCTCATAAAAATTTTGAATCATACGTTTGAATTTATCCATCTTATTTATGTTATAATACCATTTGGAGGTTGGTACAGTGAATTTTATTGGGATTGATATAGGATCAACTGCAAGTAAGGTAGCTGTTCGGGGTGGAAAATCCTTAGAATTTATTTTACCCTCCGGTTGGAATAGCAAAGAAACTGCTATGAAGATACTCGATGTTTTGAAAGAAGAGCATAATATCGAGATTAATCAAGATTCAAGAGTTATATCAACCGGATATGGTAGAGTCAGCGTTCCATACTCTAATAAGATAATAACCGAAATCACCTGTCATGCAAAAGGTGCCGTTGATATTTACGGCATTGATAACTTGACAGTTGTTGATGTAGGCGGACAAGATACAAAGGTTATATCTATTAAAGGTGGGTATGTTAATGATTTTATAATGAATGACAAATGTTCCGCAGGTACAGGTAGATTTCTTGAAATAATGGCCAATAGACTCGGAATTACTCTTGATGAATTATTTGATTTGGCACTTAAAGGAGAACTGATTAAGATAAGTTCAATGTGTACCGTCTTTGCTGAATCGGAAATCATCAGTTTAATGGGTAGTGGTGAGAAAAGAGAGAATATAGCAGCAGGTATTGTGGATTCGGTTGTTCAAAAAGTCGTACAGTTGGCTCAAAGACAGGGTATTGAAAATGATATTGCACTTACTGGTGGGCTTGCTTGCAATAACGATTTTGTAGCAAGTTTGAGTAGAAAAATTGGAAAACCAATATTATCTGATCCCATTGGGAAATATGCAGGTGCTATTGGTGCTGCAATGATTGGTTTAGAAAAATTTATGAAAAGAGGTACAATATGATCGATATTAAAAAAGAATTACCAGAGATATTTAATGATTTTGCAGAAAGTAGACAAAATGCATTTTTAAAAGTAAAGGAAATCAAGGAACAAGATATTCCTGTTATAGGAGTGTTCTGTACTTTCTTTCCTCAAGAATTAGCACTGGCTATAGGAGCTACGGCTGTTTCTCTATGTTCTACAAGCGACGAAACCATCCCAGTTGCTGAAAAAGACTTACCTAAAAACCTATGCCCGCTTATAAAATCAAGCTACGGATTTGCCATAACTGATAAATGTCCGTTCTTCTATTTTTCTGATTTAGTCGTTGGAGAAACAACCTGTGACGGAAAGAAAAAAATGTATGAATATCTTGGAGAAACATTCAATGTTCATGTTATGGAACTCCCAAACAAAAAAACTGATGAGAGCATCAAACTTTGGAAATCTGAGATTATTAAATTAAAAGAAGTTTTGGAAGAACAATTTGGAGTAGAAATTACAGAAGAAAGATTACTTGAAGGCATCCGAATAAAAAATGCAGAGAGAAGTGCTGTAAAAGATTTTTATTCGATGATGAAAGAAGATGAACTTCCAATTATGGGGCTGGAACTCTGGCATGTACTTAACGGAATACAATTTCACTTTGATAGAGCATCTATTCCACAAGAACTAAAATTATTAAAAGAAAAGATCTTATCTGAACACAAGCACATAAGTGGTAAACCTAGGATACTTATCACAGGTTGTCCTATAGGCGCAGCTACTGAAAAAGTAATTGAAGCAGTCGAAGAAAACGGTGGTGTGGTAGTAGCATTTGAAAACTGTGGTGGTGCAAAAGCAATAGATAGAAATGTACATATAGATGAGGGTGTTGACATGTATGATGCTATTGCAGAAAAGTATATAAATATTGGTTGTGCATGCATCTCTCCTAACCCAAATAGAAGAGAACTATTATCCAGACTAATTAATGAATATAAAGTCGACGGAGTAATTGACATGCATCTACAAGCTTGCCAACCGTTCCAGGTAGAATCATTAAAGATTAAAAGACTATCTGACGAAGAAAATAATGTACCATACATGAGTGTGGAAACAGATTATTCACAATCCGATGTCGGTCAATTAAATACTCGTATTGCTGCATTTATTGAAATGATTTAATTATATCTAAATTAAAATCTTGTAATAAAAGTCCCCTATTCCGTAAAGGAATAGGGGACTTTTATTATTTATTCGTTGAATTTCTTAGTAATCTCTATTAATCTGCTAACTTGATGTCTAACAGCATCTTCTAAATCATTTGCAAATCCTTCATTTGTAGCTGTTCCACTGGTTCCATATGGATTTCCACCTGCTTTGAAAATACTTGTATCAGTATATCCTGGAGGAACAATTATTGCTCCCCAATGCATCATACTAGCGTAAATTGACATTAAAGTCATTTCCTGTCCACCATTATTGTTTTGAGCAGAAGTCATTGCAGACACTACTTTATTAGTTAGTTTACCTTCCGCCCATAGTCCACCTTGAGAATCTATAAATAATTTCATTTGAGCAGGTACGATTCCAAATCTGGTAGGTGTAGAAATTAAAATTCCATCTGCCCATTCCAAATCTTCGCTGGATGCTTCCTCAATATCTTGTGAATCCTCTAGATACTTCTCCCAAGCCGGATTCATGTTTGCCTTATCGGCTAATTCTCTTACTTTTCTAAGTCTAATATTTACACCTTTCGATTTTGCTTCATCTTCTGCCCATTTTGCCATTTCAAAATTATGTCCTGTTTGGCTATAGTATACGATTAATAAATTTGTCATCTTTTTCCTCCATATTTTATAAATTTTTTCTTTTTAAATATTATGCTTAATAAATGTATTTTCTCTTAAGTCTCTATAAGCTTCTTGCAACTCAGCTTGAGTATTCATTACTACAGGACCTCCCCATGCTATTGGTTCTTTAACCGGTGGTCCTTGAATAAAAAGAATCCTTGCATTTGAACCTGATGCTTTTATACTCACTGATGATTCATCTGATAATAAAAGGGCTGATTTCTCAAAGTATTTTTCATTATCTATTTCGACATCTCCTTCAAGTAAAAATAAAAATGCATTTTTTTCAGTTATTTTTGGTATTTCAATGGTTTCATTTTCATACAATTCTACATCATAAAAATCTACTTCTAGATGATTAGGCTTTAATCCCTTAACATCTAGTAATTCGCCAGAAATAACCCTAATAACCCCAAAATCAAAATTACCTTTAGAAATATCTGCTTCCTGTATATCGAAGTATTTTGGAATTGTAAGTTTTTCACCACTTGGTAAATTTATCCATAACTGTATTCCAAGCATTCTATCAGAAGGTTGCGGCATTTCCTTGTGCATTATTCCTGAACCTGCAGTCATCCACTGAGCAGATCCATCAAGAATTTTTCCTTTATTGCCTAAACTATCCTCATGATCAATTTCTCCCTTAACCAAGTAAGTTAGTGTTTCAATTCCTCTATGAGGATGCATTGGAAATCCTCTTATATAGTCGTCAGGATCTCTACTATCAAATGAATCCAACATTAAGAAGGGATCAAAATCTACTACAGTACCTCTCCCAAGTACCCTTACCAGATTAACACCTGCACCATCTCTAGCAGGTACACCTCTTACAACCATCTTTACAGCTCCCATAAATTACCTCCTGTATTCATAACCATGTTTTAATAATTTTATCAAACACTCTTTCTCTTCATTATCAAAAACTTCTAATAGATTATTTAGAACTTCAAGATGTTCTAAAAAAGCCTTTGACACAATTTCTTTGCCTTCATCTGTTATTGAAATAACTCTCTTTCTACCATCATCACAATCAGGATGAATTGTAAGAAAATTCTTCTGTTCTAAATTTTTAATTACTAGAGTAATATTTCCTCCGGATATTAGTATTTTATCTATTATTTCTCCAACAGTCATATCCCCTTTATGATAAAGGACTTCTAGAACTGCGAATTGGGAAGTCGATAACCCATACTTCTTAAAAGTCTTAAGTAGTTCTCGATGGATTCCTAGAGTAAACCTATTACTTACAACCCATAATTTAAGATTAATATCACTTTCTATTCCATAGCTCTTATTCATATTCACCACCTATATTTATCACTACATAGTTATATATTCCCTAAAAAAAACAATCTAAACATATAATATGAAATATATCTTTTTAGAATATTTCTGTAGTACATATTAGTACTTAAATAATCCGAATCACACCGGATATCACTACATAGTTATATATTCCCAAAAAAAATCTTTTTAAACATTTATTGTAATAAATCTCAACTTAGTACAATTTATATCACTATCCAATGCAATTTATCCTTCTCATATTTGTGATAAACCACCGGTATAAAAAAAGACCATATGGTCTCAGACTGTTGACAAAGCATAGCTAAAAAAAATTTCTAGCTGTGCTTTTTTTGTTCTAAAAATGCCATATTATGTGTAGTTTAAGCCGTTTTGGGTATATATAACACTAAGAGAGAGGTGTTAATATGCTATTTAAAAATTCTAAAAACAAAGTTGATCAAGTTCAAATGATTTCAATAGATCAAATGGTTCCCGAAGATCATATACTTAGAAAAATAGATAAATACATTAAATTTGATTTCATATATGAATTAGTTGAAGATTTGTACTGTCTTGATAACGGACGACCTAGTATAGATCCCGTTGTTTTGCTTAAGATTACCTTAATCCAATACCTTTTCAACATAAAAAGCATGAGACAAACAATTAAAGATATTGAAGTAAATCTTGCTTACAGATGGTTTTTAGGTTTTGATTTTTACGATAAAATACCTCATTTCACAACTTTTAGTCAAAACTACAGAAGAAGATTTAAAGATACAAACATATTTGAAGATATTTTTCAAAACATACTACTACAAGCCATTGAAGAAGGCTTAGTTGATACAAATATCCAATTTGTTGACTCAACACATGTTAAAGCACATGCCAATAAGTATAAGGTTGTTAAAGTAAAAGTGAAAAAAGAGGTAAAATACTATCAAAAAAAGTTAGAAAAAGAAATAAACGAAGATAGAAAAAAAACATGATAAAAAGCCATTTGATCCTAAAGATAAAGATGAAGAACTAAAAGAAGTAACAAAAAGCACAACAGATCCTGAAGCAGGACTATTCCATAAAGGTGAACATAAAGAAGTATTTGCATATAGCGTACAGACATCATGTGATAAAAATGGATGGATATTAGGTTTTAAATCATATCCTGGAAACTTACACGATGGAACAACATTTAAAGATTTCTTTGATGAAAAGTTAAAACGATTGAACCCTAAAAAACTAGTTATGGATGCAGGCTATAAATTCCCGGCAATAGCGAAAGAACTGTTAGATGGTGGCGTATTTCCAGTATTTCCATACACCAGGCAAAAAACAAAAGCAAAACTAGAAAACCCATTCTACAAAAGAGATTTTGTGTATGACGAATACTACAACTGTTACCTTTGTCCAGCAAATGAAGTATTAGAATACTCAACCACAAATAGAGAAGGATATAGGCAGTACAAGAGCAACCCAAAGATCTGTGTAAACTGTGGGTACCTAGGAAGGTGTACAAGTAGTAAAAAACACCAAAAGATAATAACTAGACATATCTGGCAAGATTATCTTGATATCTCAGAAGAATACCGGTATACATATAAAGGGAAAGCAGAATATAAAAAGAGAAAAGAAACAATAGAAAGGCAATTTGGGAGTGCAAAGGAATATCATGGATTTAGATATACCAATATGGTAGGTATAAAGAAAATGGATATGAAAGCAGCACTTACTTTTGCGACCCTAAATATGAAAAAATTAGCAATAATCTTAAGTAAAAGAGATAAAAAGCCACCCAAAAATAATGGTGTTTTAAGAAAAATATTGAACTTTGCTAATAGATTTGTCAAAATAGAGCAAACCCTGATTTTTAATCAGGGTTTGTCTTCAGTCTGAGACCATATGGTCTTTTTTGGCGTGCCACGAGAGATTCGAACTCCCGGTCTTTCGGTTCGTAGCCGAATGCTTTATCCAGCTAAGCTAGTGGCACAAAACAATATTTAAAAGAAACTCAGATTTCTCTGAGTTTTTATGGAGCGGAAGACGAGATTCGAACTCGCGACCCTCGCCTTGGCAAGGCGATGCTCTACCACTGAGCCACTTCCGCATATGTAGTAAATAACTATTTCTATATAATAATCTATGATTTCAAATTACTTTTACTAGGCTCCGTTTTTTTCAGAAAAAACTGAAGACTAAGCATCTTCGGATTCATCTTCGCTTTAAATCCTATGCTCGATTCATCTCGAATTCAGCTTATACCACTGAGCCACTTCCGCATATGTAGTAAATAACTATTTCTATATAATAATCTATGATTTCAAATTACTTTTACTAGGCTCCGTTTTTTTCAGAAAAAACTGAAGACTAAGCATCTTCGGATTCATCTTCGCTTTAAATCCTATGCTCGATTCATCTCGAATTCAGCTTATACCACTGAGCCACTTCCGCATATGTAGTATAAAAGTAAAAAATTGGCGACCTGGAAGGGACTCGAACCCTCGACCTCCAGCGTGACAGGCTGGCATTCTAACCAACTGAACTACCAGGCCATAGCAAATTAATTGTAGTTCTATTAAGATTATATTATTTGATTGTATAAATCAAGCGTTCAGTTGGACCAACTCGTAGCCCTAACCCCATGAACGATAGTGAGTGGCGGTAGGTCTCGCGCCGCAGTTTCCCAAGAGGGACGCTTTTCCCGATGGGCTAGAAACTTACCGGGAACTACCAGGCCATAATTAAATAAATTGTAGTTCTTTTAAGATAATTTTATTTGATTGTAAAAATCTAAAATGGTGGGCGCAATAGGGCTCGAACCTATGACCCCCTGCTTGTAAGGCAGGTGCTCTCCCAGCTGAGCTATGCGCCCGGGATGATATTAGAATAAAAACAATTCGAGTTACATTGTCTACTATTACAATATAACTTATATGCGCAGAGCTCATAGAGCTACCTTTGAACGCTTTTTTCAAAGGTTCTTGTGCCCAACCGGATGATTTCCAAATATCTTCTCATTTGTGAAATCTTGCGGGAAGGGTATGCGCCCGGGATGAGAGTAGAATATAAGCAATTCGAGTTACATTGTCTACTATAAAAAAATGGTGACCCTACCGGGATTCGAACCCGGGATACCGCCGTGAAAGGGCGATGTCTTAACCACTTGACCATAGGGCCTTGTGATGTAGTTGTTAGTAGCTGGTAGTTAGTAGTTGGTAAAACCTTTAATACATAACTCTCTTCTACATTGTTTTTTTAACCCAGTTGTTCTAGTATTCTTAATAACTCGTACTCACCACTCACGACTTACCTCTCACAACTAGTCACATAGGGCCTTGTAAAAAAAATGGTAGCGGAGAAGGGAGTTGAACCCCTGACACTGCGGGTATGAACCGCATGCTCTAGCCAACTGAGCTACTCCGCCACGTTTAAATGGTAAACTATTTAGTTTAATGGTTGCGGGAGCAGGATTTGAACCTACGACCTCCGGGTTATGAGCCCGACGAGCTACCAGACTGCTCCATCCCGCGATATATTACTAATGGTGCCGAGGATCGGAATCGAACCGATACGATCTTTGGGATCGCAGGATTTTAAGTCCTGTGCGTCTGCCTGTTCCGCCACCCCGGCTTATTGGCTCCCAGGGTGGGATTCGAACCCACAACCTATCGGTTAACAGCCGAGTGCTCCACCATTGAGCTACCTAGGATTATTCAGGCTGGGTTTCACTAGCCCTTAATCTTCTTAAAGGCTAGCCTTGCCTCTTTAAAAAGATAGGCTTCTCAGCCTACCTGTTTGTCTGGCACCGTGCTACTCTCCCAATTCGTCACCAAATTAGTACCATTGCCGCTAGGAGACTTAACTTCTGTGTTCGAGATGGGGACAGGTGTATCCCTCCTGCTATCGGCGCCAAGCTTCTTAGAGATGAGTTGTCACTAGTTGGTTTTCAACTCTAACTCCTTCTCTCTTGATAGATTTTTGAAGTGTTTGCATTTTTCGTTAGTCTTATTCTAACTTCTCTTCTCTCACTTCTAAAGTAATACATATTTCCGGTCAAGTATTCGATTTATTAGTATCAGTTAGCTGAAATGATTACTCATCTTACACATCTGACCTATCAACCACATTTTCTGTGTGGATTCTATAAGGAAATCTCATCTTGAGGGGGGCTTCGTGCTTAGATGCCTTCAGCACTTATCCCTTCCAAACTTAGCTATCGAGCTCTGCTCCTGGCGGAACAACTCGTACACCAGAGGTCTGTCCATCCCGGTCCTCTCGTACTAAGGACAGCTCCTCTCAAATTTCCTACGCCCACGACGGATAGGGACCGAACTGTCTCGCGACGTTCTGAACCCAGCTCGCGTGCCTCTTTAATGGGCGAACAGCCCAACCCTTGGGACCTACTCCAGCCCCAGGATGAGACGAGCCGACATCGAGGTGCCAAACCTCCCCGTCGATGTGGACTCTTGGGGGAGATAAGCCTGTTATCCCCGAGGTAGCTTTTATCCGTTGAGCGATGGCCCTTCCATGCGGTACCACCGGATCACTAAGTCCGACTTTCGTCTCTGCTCCACTTGTTGGTGTCGCAGTTAAGCCTGCTTTTGCCTTTGCACTCTGTGAATGATTTCCAACCATTCTGAGCAGACCTTTGAACGCCTCCGTTACTCTTTAGGAGGCGACCGCCCCAGTCAAACTGCCCAACTGACAGTGTCCCAATATCTGATTCAAGATATCTGGTTAGAACTTTAAAACTAAAAGAGTGGTATCCCAAGGATGACTCCATGAAAACTGACGCTCTCACTTCTTCGTCTCCCACTTATCCTGTACATTTAGCTCCAAAATCCAATGTCAGCCTGCAGTAAAGCTCTACGGGGTCTTTCCGTCCTGTCGTGGGTAATGCGCATCTTCACGCATACTACAATTTCACCGGATCCTTTGTTGAGACAGTGCCCAAATCGTTACACCTTTCGTGCGGGTCGGAACTTACCCGACAAGGAATTTCGCTACCTTAGGACCGTTATAGTTACGGCCGCCGTTTACTGGGGCTTAAGTTCTAGCCTTCGCCGAAGCTAAGCCTTCCCCTTAACCTTCCAGCACCGGGCAGGTGTCAGCACCTATACTTCATCTTTCGATTTAGCAGATACTTGTGTTTTTGGTAAACAGTCGCTTGGGCCTATGCTCTGCGACCGATGAGTGCTTTTGACGTATAGTCTATACACTCTTCGGCATCCCTTCTCCCTAAGTTACGGGATCATTTTGCCGAGTTCCTTAACAAAGGTTCTTCCGCGCGTCTTAGGATTCTCTCCTCGCCTACCTGTGTCGGTTTACGGTACGGGTAACTAATTACTCGATAGTGCCTTTTCTTGGCAGCATGGAGTCTACTTCTTCGCTACTTATTTTCACTCCC